>VJZX01000019.1 GCA_009663185.1 Isoptericola halalbus | reverse complement strand
CGAGCCCGCCCGCCGCGGCGACCGCCGTCTCCGCGGCCTGGCGATGCCGAGGCGACCCCGTGAGCGCTGCGTAGGTCGCGAGCGCGCCCGCGAGCGACGACTGCCCGGACGGCTCGGGCCCGTCGGTGGGGTCCTTGGGCCGGCTCACGAGCCGCTCGGCGTCGTCGGCGACGTCGAAGAAGCCGCCGGCGCCGTCGCCGAAGCGCGCGAGCGCGACGTCGAGCAGCTCGCTCGCGGCCTCGAGCCAGCGCGTCTCGCCCGTCGCCTGGTGCAGCGCGAGCAGACCCTCGGCGAGGTCGCCGTGGTCGGCCGCGACGCCGGGCGCCGTTCCCACGACGCCGTCGCGCGACGCGCGCCGCAGCCGCCCGTCGACGCGGTGGAGGCGCAGGACAAGGTCGGCGCAGTCCCGTGCGGCGTCGACGTAGCCGGGGACGCCGAGCAGCGCGCCCGCCTCCGCGAGCGCCGCGATCGCCAGCCCGTTCCACGCGGTGACGACCTTGTCGTCGCGGGCAGGCTGGCGCCGCGCGGCGCGGGCCTCGGCAAGCCTCGCTCGCACCCCGGTCCACCAGTCCGGGTCGGGGTCCTCGCGCAGCTGGAGCGTGGAGGTGCCCTGCTCGAACGTGCCCTCGAGCGTGACGGACAGGGCTTCCGCGGCGCGTGCGCCGTCGGCGGGCCCAAGGACGTCCGCGAGCTGCTCGGGCGTCCAGACGTAGGTGAGCCCCTCGACGCCGTCGGTGTCGGCGTCGAGCGCGGAGGCGAACCCGCCCTCGGGCGTGCGCAGGTCCGCGCGGAGGAAGTCGGCGGTCTCGCGGGCGACGCGCTCGGCGAGCTCCGACCCTGTCGCGCGGTGCAGGTGCAGGTAGACGCGCAGGAGCTGCGCGTTGTCGTACAGCATCTTCTCGAAGTGCGGCACGACCCACGCGGCGTCGACCGCGTAGCGCGCGAACCCGCCGGCGACCTGGTCGTAGATGCCGCCGCGGGCCATGCCCTCGCACGTGCGCTCGACGAGGCGCAGCGCCCCTGTGTCTCCCGTGTCGCCGGTGCGCGCATGGTGGCGCAGGAGGTGCTCGAGCGTCATCGACGGCGGGAACTTGGGTGCGCCGCCGAACCCCCCGCGGGCCGGGTCGGCGTCGCGGGCCACGAGACGCACCGCGCGGTCGAGCGCGGCGTCGTCGAGCATCTCGGGCATCAGCCGCGAGGAGGTGCGCGCGACCGCCGCGGTGATCGCCGCGCCCTGTTGCGCGACGGCGTCACGACGCTCTGTCCACGTCTCGGTGATGGCGTCGAGCAGCGCGAGGAAGTGCTCGCGCGGGTAGTACGTGCCGCAGTAGAACGGCTCGCCGTCCGGGGTCAGGAAGCAGGTCATGGGCCAGCCGCCCTGCCCCGTCAGCGCGGTGGTCGCGGTCATGTAGACGGCGTCGACGTCGGGTCGCTCCTCGCGGTCGACCTTGACCGCGACGAAGCGGGCATTCATCGCCGCGGCGACGTCGTCGTCCTCGAATGACTCGTGCGCCATGACGTGGCACCAGTGGCACGCCGCGTACCCGACCGAGAGGAGCACCGGCACGTCACGCTGCCGCGCCTCGGCGAAGGCGGCCTCGCCCCACTCCCACCAGTCGACGGGGTTGTCCGCGTGCTGGAGCAGGTAGGGGCTTGTCGCGCTCGCCAGGCGGTTCACGGCCATCCCTGCTCGTGCAGCGGGGTGATCGTGACCTCGTTCAGCACCAGGTGCTTCGGGCTGTTCACCAGCCAGGCGATGAGCTCGGCCACGTCAGCGGCAGGAAGCGCGTCCTCCGGGGGCGGCGTGGACCGGTCCTGGCTCTGCCGCTCGTCCGGCGTCCACACACCCCACGACGTCGCCATCGCGCCTGGGTAGAGCACGCACGCGCGGATGTGGTGCGGCCGCCCCTCGGCGGCGAGCGCCTGCGTCAGCCCGGTCAGGGCGAACTTGGTGGAGCAGTAGGCGGCGGCGTTCGCCCACCCTCGCCGCCCGGCGACGGACGAGACGTTGACGATCGTCCCGCCGCCCTGGGCCCGCATGAGCGGGAACGCCGCTCGCGCCAGGACGAACGGTGCCGTGAGGTTCACGGCGAGCACGCGGTTCCATGCCTCGTCCCCGGTGGCGGTGACCGGGCCTGGGGCGTCCGTCGCGGCCGCGTTGACGACGGCATCCACACGGCCCCACGCCTCAGTGACGACCTTGACCGCGTCGTGCGTCGCCGCGCCGTCGGCCAGGTCGGTCGGGACGGCCAGCGCCTCGGCGCCCATGCCACGGATCTGGTCCGCCACCTCGGCCAGCATCTCGGCGCCGCGGGCGACGAGCGCCACGCCGAACCCGTCGGCCGCGAGCCGGACGGCGGTGTCCCGCCCGAGCCCGCTGCTCGCCCCGGTCACGATCGCGACGCGGTCGGACTCGTCAGCCATGTGAACCCCCGTCGGCGCTCGGTGCGTTCGCGGCCCCCCGAAAAGTCTGGCCCAGACGTCACCCGGACGCACTCCCCCGCCGATCCGGCGCCACGCGCAGCCCGCGCCGGCTACCCACGACGCCCGACGGTCCGTCAGCACCGGGAACGGTTGACTCGGTCGACCTCACCACCTACGGTGAATCCATTCACACTCTGTGAACCGATTCAACGATGAGGCGGCCGCATCGACGAAGATGTGAGGGGGACCAGACGTGACGACCGTGCACACCTCGGCGCGCACGAGACCGGACGGCCCGATGGCCTCGTCCCCGCCCCTCGCGGGAGCGGTCAACCGGACCGAACGCTGGTTCTCCGTCGTCGACACGATCGCCTTCATCGGTCTGCTCAACCTGCTGATCCTGGCGTTCACGCTCGCCGGCGGGATCGTCGCAGGCTGGGCACCCGCGCTCGCCGCCGCGACGTCGTGCAGCCGGACGCGCCTGCGCGGCGACACCCAGCGCCTCATCCGCACCTTCGCCGGCGCGTGGCGGCGGCAGCTCGTCCGCGCGAACGTGCTAGCAGCACCGCCTGCCGCCGGGCTCGCCCTCCTCGCGACGAGCCTCGTCGCGTTCGGGGGCCGGCCAGGCGCCGGCTGGCTCACGGCAGGGCTCACCGCCGCCGGCGGCGTGTGCCTGGCCCACCTCGTCCTCGTGCTCACGATGGACGCCCACTACGACGTCCGCCCGGCCCGGACCATACGGCTGGCGTGGACGTTCATGGTGCGCTTCCCCGGCGCGCCCCTGCTCCTGGCGGCCATCACCGCGCTCGTCGTGACCGCCACCGCGTTCGTGCCCGGGCTGCTGCCCGTGGTGTCGATCGGTGCGTGGACGTATCTGTGCACTGCCCTGTGCCTGTCCTTCTACGCCGCCAACGACCGCAACCTTCGACCACCGCCGACCACCCCGACCGGACCGACCTCGACCGAGTGACCGACGAAGCCCACTGGTGAAAGGACGACCATGAAGACACGACGGCTGGCCCCTCTGGCCATGCTCGCCGCCGGCAGCCTCGCGCTCGCCGCGTGCGGCGGCGGTAACGGAGACGGCGACGGAGGCGCCGGCGGCGAGGGCGAGGCCCTCGACTCGCTGACCATCATGGCGCCGTACTTCGCCGCCGTGCCACCCGAGTCCGACGACCCGGTCGGCACCGCCCTGAGCGAGCTCGCGGGCGTCCCGATCGACGTCCGCTGGGTGCCGAACTCGGACTACGGCGAGCGCACCAACGTGGTCCTCGCCGGCGACGACATCCCCGACGTCATGGTGATCTCCGGCAAGGACCAGAGCTTCGTCTCGACCGCCGAGGCGGGCGGGTTCTGGGACCTCACCGACCACCTCGCCTCGGGCGAGTACCCCAACCTCGTGGCCGAGAACCCCGAGGTCCAGGAGGCCGCGAGCGTCAACGGCCGCGTCTACGGGGTCTACCGGGCGCGGGACGTGATCCGCACGTGCGTCATCCTGCGTGCGGACTGGCTCGAGAACCTGGGTCTCGACCTGCCCGAGACCACCGACGACCTGCGCGAGATCGCGCGGGCCTTCACCGAGGACGACCCGGACGGCAACGGCAAGAACGACACCTACGGCCTCATCGCGCCCCAGTGGCCGGGCGGCATCGGCACGGCCAGCCCCTACGACGCGATCGAGGTCTGGCACGGCGCGGGCAACGTCTGGCGCGACGAGGGCGGTGAGCTCGTCCCGGCCTTCACGACCGACGAGTGGCGCCAGGCACTCGAGTACGAGCGCGACCTCGTCCAGAGCGGGTACATCAACCCCGACTTCGCGACCATGGACCCCGCCACGTGGAACGAGCCGTTCCTCAACGGCGAGGGCGGCATCATCATCGACGTCCAGTCCCGCGCCGCCCAGCTCGCCGAGCTGTTCCGCGAGCAGGACCCGGAGAACTACGACCAGTACGTCGCCCTCGCCGGCCAGCTCGAGGGCCCGAACGGCACATACGCGCTGCCGACGGCCGGCTACGCCGGCTTCCTGGCGATCCCGCGCTCGAACGTCCAGACCGAGGAGCAGCTGCACCAGGTGCTCGCGATCCTCGACAAGCTCAACAGCACCGAGGCACAGATCCTCATGAACAACGGGATCGAGGGCGACAACTTCACGGTCGAGGACGGGTTCGCCGTCTACGACGAGTCGAAGCAGGACTTCACCGACCAGGTCACCGGCGCGTGGGCGCAGCTCGGCATGAACGTCGCCGGGTACGAGGGCTACTCGCCCAAGCCGCAGACGGAGTACGACGAGCAGCTCGCCCAGCTCCGCCTCGACCTGCAGGCCGAGGACCTCGAGAACGCCGTGTTCAACCCGGCCGCGTCGCTGGTGTCCGAGACCTACATGTCGACGGGCACCCAGCTCGACAACATCATCGGTGACGCCCGCATCCAGTACATCGCCGGACAGATCGACGAGGCCGGCGTCGACGCCGCGATCCAGCGCTGGCGCGACACCGGTGGCGACCAGGTCACCGCGGAGATCAACGAGCTGTACGCCCAGCTCGACTGAGCAACGGTGCGGGTGCCGGACTCCTCCCGCACCCGCACCGACGCGGAAGGAGACTCACGGTGACGACCCTCACGGACGCCGCGGCCGCCCCGGCCGCGGTCACGGACGCCGCACGGCCCCCGCGACGCCGGCGGCACCGGCTGGCCGCCACGGTCTCGCGCTACCGGTGGATGTTCCTCCTCCTGCTGCCGGGCATCGTGTACTTCGCGCTGTTCCGGTTCTGGCCCATGTACGGAGCGCAGATCGCGTTCCGCAACTACATCCCGTTCCTCGGCATCGAGGGCAGCGAGTGGGTCGGGATGCAGCACTTCGAGGACTTCTTCACCAACCCGGACTTCCCGCGGCTGCTGGCCAACACCCTCATCCTCGCGGCACTGAGCCTGTTCATCGCGTTCCCGCTCACGATCGTGCTTGCGTTGGTGCTCAACGAGCTGCGCCTGCAGATCCTCAAGCGCACGGTGCAGACCCTCGTCTACATCCCGCACTTCCTGTCGTGGACCGTCGTCGTCTCGCTCACGGGCCTGCTGTTCGCCGTCGGGTCCGGTCCGTTGTGGACACTCCTCAACGGCGTCCTGGGCAGCGACGCGAACTTCCTGACCGACCCGACGTGGTTCCGGCCACTCATCCTGCTGCAGGACGTCTGGAAGAACACGGGCTGGGGAACGATCATCTTCCTGGCCGCGCTCGCCGGCGTGGACCAGGAGCAGTATGAGGCCGCGATCATCGACGGCGCGGGGCGCTGGGACCGCGTCTGGCACATCACGCTGCCGTCGATCCGGCCGACGATCATCATCATGCTCATCCTGCAGACCGGGCAGATCCTCAACACCGGGTTCGAGCAGATCTACCTCATGTCGAACGCCCTGAACCGCACGGTCGCGGACGTGTTCGACACCTACGTGTACTTCGTGGGCATCCAGCAGGGCGCCTACAGCTACTCCACGGCGGTCGGCCTCGCCAAGGCCATCGTGGGCCTGATCCTCATCTTCGGGACCAACTGGCTCGCCAAGCGATTCAACCAGCAAGGGATCTTCTGATGTCTGCGGCTGCCCACAAGCGGTTCAACACCCCCGCGGGGCGCGTTTTCGACGTCGTCAACGTCCTGCTGCTCGTCGGCGTCGGCCTGCTCGCCGTCCTGCCCTTCGTCTACGTCCTCGCCGGCTCGTTCGCCACCGAGCTCGAGATCACCACGCGCCCGTTCTTCCTCTGGCCGTCGGAGGTCACGACCGCGTCGTACGCGTCGATCCTGTCGTCGGGCGCGTTCGTGCGCGCGTTCGTCACGACCGTGCTCGTGACACTGGTGGGCACGACCATCCAGCTCACCCTGACGGCGCTCATGGCGTACCCGCTGTCCAAGGTCGACCTGCCCGGGCGGCGGACGATCCTGAGCCTGGTCATCTTCACCATGGTGTTCAGCGCGGGCATGATCCCGACGTTCCTCATCGTCAAGGAGCTCGGTCTGCTCGACAGCTACTGGGCGCTGGTGCTGCCGATGGCGATCAACCCGTTCAGCCTCATCATCATCAAGAACTTCTTCGAGCAGCTCCCGCACGAGCTGGAGGAGTCGGCCAGGATCGACGGCGCGAACGAGCTCCAGGTCCTGCGCCACGTCGTCGTCCCCCTGTCGAAGCCCGTGCTCGCGACGTTCGCGCTGTTCTACGCGGTCGGTATCTGGAACGACTACATGTCGCCGCTGCTCTACCTGAATGATCAGAGCATGTGGACGCTGCAGATGATCCTGCGCCAGGTGACCGCGTCGGCAAGCCTGACGGCCGAGGACCTGGGCACCGACGTGCCGCCGCCCGCACAGGGCATCAAGTTCGCCGTCGTGGTCATCGCGACGATCCCCGTGCTCCTGGCGTACCCGTTCCTCCAGAAACACTTCGCCAAAGGAATGCTGATAGGAAGCGTGAAGGGCTGATGACGATCCATCTCGCGGGCGACTCCACGGTCGCCCCCACCGACCACGGCGCCACCTCCGGCCGCCCGGACCTGCCGCTGCTCGGCTGGGGCGACCTGCTCGCCGAGCTCGTCGACGACGACGTGCACAACTGCGCGATCGGCGGCGCGACGACGATGTCGTTCCGCGACGAGGGCCACTGGGAGAAGGTGACCGCGGCCCTGCGCCCGGGCGACACCGTCATCATCCAGTTCGGGCACAACGACCAGAAGCGCCCGGACGAGCTTTCCCCCGACGGCGGGTACCGGCGCCGGCTCGGCGAGTTCATCGGCGAGGTGCGCGCGGCGGGCGCGCGCCCCGTGCTCGCGACGAGCGTCGAGCGCCGCCTGTTCGACGACGGCGCGCTGCGGTACTCGCACGGGCCGTACCCCGCCGTCGTACGGGCGCTTGGCCACGAGCTCGACGTGCCCATCATCGACCTGAACGTCTTCACCCGGTGGCTCTACACCTGGATGGGCCAGGCCGCGTCCGCCGAGCTCTTCGTGCACGGGGCGGCCGCTGCGGCCGGCGTCGAGGTCAGCCCGGAGCTGGCCAGGGACAACACGCACTACACGACGGCCGGGGCCCGCGCCGTCGCGCGCTTCGTCGCCGAGAGCCTGCGGGCGCTCGACGGCGTCGGCGCCGACCACGAGCCGCTCGGGGCGTGGCTGGTCCAGCCGTGACCTACCGCAACCCCCTCGCCGCGCCGACGGACCTCACCGGGTGGGTCGCCGAGGGTCCCGTCGGGATCGAGCACCGCGACGGCGGGCTCATGCTGTCCAGCACCGCGGACGAGGCCGCGCTCGACGCCGAGGGTCGCGGCGAGCACGCCCACTTCACGTTCTGGTGCCCCGAGGTGTTCGGCGCCGACATCGAGATCGCGTGGGACTTCCGGCCGCTGGCCGGCGAGGGGCTCGCCATGCTCTTCTTCGCCGCGACCGGGGTGGGCGGCGAGGACCTCTTCGACCCGTCGCTCGCGCCGCGCACCGGCCACTACCCGCAGTACCACTCGGGCGACGTCTCGACGCTGCACGTGTCCTACCTGCGACGTAAGTGGCCGACCGAACGCCGCTTCCGCACGTGCAACCTGCGCAAGAGCCCCGGCTTCCAGCTCGTGGCGCAGGGCGCCGACCCGCTGCCCGCCCCCGAGAACGCCGACGGCCACTACCGTGTGCGGGTGACCAAACACGGGCACGACGTCGCGTTCGCGATCGACGACCTGGCGCTCTTCACGTATCACGACCCGGAACCGCTCGGCGGCGGACGGATCGGCTTCCGCCAGATGTCCCCGCTCGTGGCCCACTACCGCAACCTCGAGGTGACTCCGCTCTCATGACCGACACACCCCGCCCCATGTACGAAACCCTGACCACGCAGGGGGCCCGGTGATGGAACGGCTCTTCAGCACGCACGACATCCGGCCCCTCCAGGAGCTGGACGGGCTATGGACGGTCACGCTGGACGGTGCCGGTGACGGTGCGGGCGACCCACCCGTGGACACGCTCGCCGGCGGGCGTACCGTGCGCGTGCTCGTCCCGAGCTGCGTGGAGTCGATCCCCGGGGCGGAGACGTTCCGTGGCGTCGCGCGGTACGAGCGGACCTTCGACGCGGGATCGCTCGAGGGCTCGCACGACGACGAGCGCTACCTCAGGGTGGCGTGCAAGGGCGTGAGCCACATGGCCGACGTGTCCGTCGACGGCACGCCCGTGGCGCACCACGAGGACGCCTTCACCGCGTTCGACGGGCTGATCGAGCACCGCCCAGGTCCGCGGACGATCACGATCGACGCCGACAACCGGTTCTCGGAACGGTCCGCGCTGCACCGCGAGAACGACTACTACAGCTACGGGGGTGTCACCCGGCCGGTTCTCGCCGAGCTCGTGCCCGAGCGGTACGTCGACTGGATCCACGTGACGCCGATCCGGCAGGACGGCGCCTGGCGGGCGCGCGTCGAGGTCCGCGTCGCGAGCTGCCGCGAGCGCCTCGGCACGGGCGAGCCGGGAACGGTGGACGGGATCGTCCTGCGTCTCGACGGCCGTGACGTCCGCACGCTGACCGCCGCCGACGCGACCGAGGACCCGCTCGTCTACCGGTGCGTCCTCGACGTCCCCGACGCCGTCCCGTGGACCCCCGACGCCCCGCACCTGACGTACGTCCAGGCCGTGCTCGTCCAGGACGGCAGCGAGGTCGACGACCTGATCGACCGGTTCGGCTTCCGCGACGTCCGGGTCGAGGGCGACACGGTGCTCCTGAACGACGAGCCGATCCGGTTCGTCGGCTTCAACCGGCACGAGGACGACCCGGTGTTCGGGTGCGCCCTGCCGGTCGAGGCCATGATGCGTGACCTCAACATCCTCCGGGACCTCGGGGCGACGAGCGTGCGCACCTCGCACTACCCGAACGACGAGCGCTTCCTCGACCTGTGCGACGAGCTCGGGCTGCTGGTCTGGGAGGAGGCGCACGCACGCGGACCGGAGGACGAGCACAACCCGCGCTTCCTCGGTCAGTCGCTGACCAGCCTGACGGAAATGGTCACTCAGCACTTCAACCACCCGTCGATCTACACGTGGGGCATCCTCAACGAGTACGAGAGCAACACCGAGTACGGGCGGTCCATCTACGTATCGATGTACGAGCGGCTGCGCGAGCTGGACCCGAGCCGTCCGACGACGTCGGCCACCTGCAACTTCCCGACCGACATCTGTCTCGACCTGCCCGACATCGTCTCGGTGAACGTCTACCCGCTGTGGTACAGGGCCGCCGGCGTGGCCGAGTACATGGGCGAGGTTCTCGACTTCGTGCGCTCCTCCCCCGGCGGCGGGAAGCCGCTCATCGTGAGCGAGATCGGTGCGGGCGCGATCCCGGGGTTCCGGGACACCCGCCGCCCGAAGTGGAGCGAGGAGCGCCAGGCCGACATCCTCTCCGAGCAGCTCGGGCACGTGTGCGGGCTCGAGGAGGTCACCGGCGTCTACATCTGGCAGTTCGCCGACTGCCGCGTGACCGAGGGCTTGTTCCGGGAGCGCCCGCGCACCCGGAACAACAAGGGCGTCGTCGACGAGTACAGGCGCCCCAAGCTGGCGTACGAGACGGTGCGGCAGGCCTTCGACTCCTACCGCCGTCGGCACGCGATTCCGGCGGCCCGAGCCCGGGACTGAACGAGCCCGCGACTGAGCACCGAAGGGGGAGATGGCCAGGATGACGGCATCGGAGGTAGACGTCCCCCTGCGCTGGCTCGACGACGTCCCCGCCGACCTCGGTATCGCGGGCGTCACGTGCGGCGTCCCGCTCCTCCGCGGCGTCGTGCCCGACGCCGCGGGGCTACGGGTGCTCGACGCCGCAGGCTCGCCCGTTCCGGCGCAGTGCTGGCCGCTCGCGACGTGGCCGGACGGCAGCGTGAAGTGGTCGGGCGTCGCGCTGGGAGCCAGCCGCGTGCCCGAGCCAGGGTACCGGGTGGTGCACGCCGGGTCACCGGCCCCCGCGCAGGGTCTCGCGGTGCGGGTCACAGAGGACCGCGCCGGTGTCACGGTCGACACCGGCGCGGCGCGCGTCGTGGTCGGCCGGTCCGGGCAGGACGTCGTGCGCTCGGTCCACGTGGGGGACGCCGAGGTGGCGTGCGCCGGGCGGCTCGTCTCGAGCCGCCAGGACCACCCCGAGCAATCCCACCGTGACCGCCGGGACGCCGTCGGCATCGTCACGGGGTGCGTCGTCGAGCAGGCGGGCCCGGTCCGTGCCGTCGTGCGCGTGACGGGAGCGCACCGCGAGGACGACGGCGGGCGCGAGTGGCTGCCGTTCACGCTCCGGCTCGTCTTCGCCGCGGGTGCGCCGACGTTCCGCGTCGTGCACTCGTTCGTCTGGGACGGCGACCCCGACCGTGACTTCCTCTGCTCGCTCGGCCTGCGATTCACCGTGCCCCTGCGGGCCGCGCCGTACGACCGGCATGTACGCCTCGCGGGCGCGGACGGCGGGTTCCTGCGCGAGGCCGTCCAGGGCCTGACAGGCCTGCGCCGCGACCCGGGCGCCGAGGTCCGTACCGCGCAGCTCGCCGGGCGCCCGACGCCGCCTCCCGAGACCTGGCGGCACGACGTCGGGCGGCTCGTGCGGTGGGTGCCCAGCTGGCCGGACTACTCGCTGCGCCAGCCAGGCGCGAACGGGTTCACCATCCACAAGCGCACGTCTCCCGACCGGCCGTGGATCGACGTCGCGCAGGGCACGCGCGCCGACGGCCTCGCGTACATAGGCGATGTCGGCGGCGGGCTCGCCGTCGGGCTGACGGGCTTCTGGCAGTCCCACCCCACCGGGATCGACGTCAGCGATGCCGCGTCCGACGTCGCGACGCTCACGGTCTGGTTGTGGTCGCCCGACGCCGCGCCGATGGACCTGCGGTTCTACCACGGCGGGCTCGGGCAGCAGGACCACGCCGACCAGCTCGACGCACTCGACATCACCTACGAGGACTACGAGCCCGGCTTCGGCTCGGCGCACGGCATCGGGCGCACGCACGAGCTCACGGTGACGCCGTACCCGGCCACGCCGCCCGTGGCGGAGCTGGCCCGGCTGGCCCGCGGCACCGCCACGCGCCCGCAGCTGGTCCCGACCCCCGAGGCGCTGCACGCCGCGCGCGTGCTCGGCGACTGGGACCTGCCGGACCGCAGCACGCCCGAGCGGGCCGAGCTCGAGGACCGGCTCGACTTCCTGCTCGACTTCTACGTCGGTCAGGTCGACCAGCGGTCCTGGTACGGCTTCTGGCACTTCGGCGACGTCATGCACGCCTACGACCGCGACCGGCACACGTGGCGGTACGACGTCGGCGGCTACGCCTGGGACAACTCCGAGCTCTCGCCCGACCTGTGGCTGTGGACGTCGTTCATGCGGACCGGTCGGGCCGACGTCTTCCGGCTCGCGGAGCGGATGACACGGCACACGGGCGACGTCGACGTCTACCACCTCGGCCCGTGGAAGGGGCTCGGCAGCCGGCACAACGTGCAGCACTGGGGGTGCAGCGCCAAGCAGCTGCGCATCTCGACCCCCGCGTACCGGCGGCCCTGCTACTTCCTCACGGGCGACGAGCACACGCGCGACCTCATGCTCGAGCTGCGCGACTCCGACGCGACGTTCCTGGCGCTCGACCCCACGCGCAAGGTCCGGCCCGACGCCGCCACGTACGCGCCGCAGCGCGGCGCGCTCGCCGTCGGGCTCGGCACCGACTGGAGCGCGCTGGCGGCCACCTGGCTGGCCGACTGGGAGCTCACGGGCGACGAGCGCTCGCGCGACCGGCTGCTCGGCACGATGGCCGACATCGGGGCACTGCCCCAGGGGTTCTTCACGGGCGAGGCGCTCTACGACCTCGACACCGGGCGCCTCGACACCACGCGCGACCGCGTGACCGTGTCGCACCTGTCGGCGGTGTTCGGCCTCGTGGAGATCTGCAGCGAGCTCGTGGACCTCGTCGACGACGGCGACGTCGAGGCTCCCGGGTTCCGGGACGCCTGGCTGCAGTACTGCCGGCTCTACCTGGCGGAGCCCGCGGAGCAGGAGGCCGAGCTCGGCACCGTGCTCACCGGCACCAACCTCGAGCAGGCGCACTCACGCCTCGCCGCGTACGCGGCGCACCGGCTCGGCGACGACGCGCTGGCCGACCGGGCCTGGCGCGCCTACTTCCGCGGGGGCGAGTTCATGGGCGACGATGCGTTCACCGCGGTGCGGATCTCCCCGCCCGAGGTGCTGAGCCCGGTGGACGAGGCGCGCACGCTGTCGACCAACGACGCCGCGCAGTGCGGGCTCGCGACGATCCAGAACCTGGCGCTCATCGGAGACCGGCTGCCGCCCGGCTGATCGAGGCACAGGCGATGAGTCCGCATGGCTCCCGGCGTCTCGTACGCATGGACATTCGACCGGACGACGCGCTCGGCCCCGACAGGTTCGCCGACGACGGCGACGTGCGGCTGTGCTTCCAGACCGTCGGCGACCCGGCGGACCCGACGGTGCTGCTCGTCGGCGGACTGGCGGCGTCGATGGACTGGTGGCCCGCCGACCTGTGCGCGGCGATCGCCTCGCTCGGGTTCTCCGTCGTGCGCTACGACCACCGGGACACCGGCCGGTCCACCACCTACCCTCCGGGCAAACCGCCGTACACCGGTGCCGACCTCGCGCAGGACGCGCTGCGCGTGCTCGACTCGCTCGACGTCCGGGCCGCGCACCTGATGGGAGTCTCCATGGGCGGCGCCCTCGCGCAGCGGCTCGCCGTCGAGCACCCGCGCCGGGTCGCGACGCTCACGCTGATCGCGACGACCCGCGCCGTCGCGTCGCCCGCCACCCCGCTGCCGCCGGCGTCCCCGGCCCTGGACGGGCTCTGGACGCGGCCAGGACCCGACCCGGCCGACCGGTCCGCCGTCGTCGAGGCGCTCGTCGCCGAGGACCGCGCGCTGAGCAGGGAACGCGGATTCGTCGAGGCTCGCACACGCGCCGTCGCGACCCGTGCGGTCGGTCGGACGCTCGACCCGGCCGCCGCCGGCAACCACCTCCTCGCCGACGACGGTCCTCCGGTGCGCGGGAGCCTCGCCGACGTCACGGCGCCGAGGCTCGTCGTCCACGGCTCGGACGACCCCCTGTTCCCCGGGCACGGCGCGGCGCTCGCAGCCGAGATCTCGCAGACGCGGCTCCTCGAGCTCGACGGGATGGGCCACCAGGCGCCGCCGCCCGCGTGCTGGCCCGCGCTCCTGCCCGCGCTCCGGGCGCACCTGGCGGGCCGAGAGGCGTGAGTGACAGCATCCGTCCATGGGGAAGGTCTACGAACGGATCGACGGCCGGCTGCGCGAGTTCGTCGAGCGGCAGCGGATGTTCTTCGTCGCGACGGCGCCGCTCGCGGCGGACGGGCACGTCAACGTCTCGCCGCGTGGGCTCCCGGGGACCTTCGCGGTGCTCGACGAGCGCACGTTCGCCTGGCTCGACGGCACGGGCAGCGGCAGCGAGACCATCGCGCACCTGCGGGAGAACGGCCGGATCACCGTGATGTTCTGCGCCTTCGAGGGCCCGCCGAACATCGTCCGGCTCCACGGGACCGGCCGCGTCGTGACGCTGTACGACGAGGAGTACCCCGAGCTGGCGAGCCGGTTCGCCGAGGTGCCCGGCGCCCGCGCGGTGATCGTGGTCGACGTCGAGCGCATCTCCGACAGCTGCGGCTGGGGTGTGCCGCTCATGTCGTACGAGGGCGAGCGTGACCTGCTCGGGCCGTACTTCGAGCGCAAGGGCGCGGTCGGCTCGCGCGAGTACCGGCGTCGCAAGAACCTGGCGAGCATCGACGGGCTGCCTGCCTACGACGTCGACCCCGGCGACGAGCCGGAGCGCATGCCGTAGTCCTCGGCGTCCGTGCGCCGCGCCACGCCGCGAAACCCCGGATTTTTCACGGCGAAACACCGACCTGGCAGGATCGCGGGGTCGTACCCATCCCGCGCGGGAGCGCCCGCCTGTCCACGGAGGCCTGATCGATGCGTGTCTTCCTCGAGACCGTCAACGAGTTCGTCTGGAGCGACTGGCTCGTCTATCTCTGCCTCGCCGCAGGCGTGTACTTCTCGCTGCGCTCACGCTTCGTGCAGGTCAGGCACGTGCCGGAGATGATCCGGCTCCTCACGCACGGAAAGAAGTCGGACGCGGGGGTCTCGTCATTCCAGGCCCTCGCGATGTCGCTCTCCGGCCGTGTGGGCACGGGCAACATCGCCGGCGTCGCGACGGCGATCGCGTTTGGCGGACCGGGCGCGATGTTCTGGATGTGGGCGGTCGCCTTCCTCGGGGCATCCACCTCCTTCATCGAGTGCACGCTCGGCCAGATCTACAAGACCCGCGATCCGCTCACCGGCGAGTACCGCGGCGGACCTGCCTACTACCTCAGCCGCGCGATGGCGCACACACGTAGAGCCACGCTCTTCAAGGTCTACGCGGCCGTCTTCGCCGCCGTCACGGTGCTCGCCTGCGGCCTGCTGATGCCCGGCGTGCAGTCGAACTCGATGGCAGTCGCGATGAGCAACGCCTGGGACGTCCCGAAGTGGACGGTGGCAGTCGGAATGGTGATCGTGCTCGCCTTCGTCATCATCGGCGGCGTGAAGCGCATCGCCGGCTTCGCTTCCGTCGTCGTCCCGTTCATGGCCGTCGCGTACATCCTGGTCTCCCTCGTCATCGTCTTCGCGAACGCGGGGCAGATCCCGGGGGTCATCGCGCAGGTGGTCTCGAGCGCGTTCGGCCTTGACTCGACGTTCGGCGCGATCGTGGGACTCGCGGTGATGTGGGGCGTCAAGCGTGGCATCTACTCGAACGAGGCCGGCCAGGGCACCGGCCCGCACGCTGCGGCCGCGGCCGAGGTCTCGCACCCGGCGAAGCAAGGACTCGTGCAGGCGTTCGCCGTGTACATCGACACGCTGTTCATCTGCTCCACGACGGGCTTCCTCATCCTCTCGACGGGTGCCTACCGGGTATTCTCCGGCGGCTCGGCGGACGGCGAGGTGATCGCCGACGGCGGCGTGCTCGCGGCCTCGGCCGAGGTCGGTCCGCTCTACGCGCAGAGCGGCTTCGACACCCTGTTCCCCGGGGTGGGCGCCTCGTTCATCGCCGTGTCGCTGGCGTTCTTCTGCCTGACGACGATCATCGCGTACTACTACATGGCCGAGACGAACCTGCGGTTCGTTCTCGGCCGTACCTCCACGCTTCGCCTGCCGGTGCTGCGCACGAGCGTCGGACGACTCACGACGATGGCGCTCCAGGTGCTCATCCTCGTGGCGGTCGTGATCGGCGCGGTCACCACGGCCGACGAGGCCTGGACGGCCGGAGACATCGGGGTGGGGCTCATGGCCTGGCTCAACATCATCGGGATCCTGATCCTGCAGCGGCCGGCACTGAAGGCCCTGGACGACTACGAGCGCCAGAAGAAGCTCGGGCTCGACCCGGTCTTCGACCCGGTGCCGCTGGGTATCGTCGGCGCCACCTTCTGGACGAGCCGCGCCCCGGAGGACGAGCTGGTCGCCGCACGCGGCCAGGTGTAGCGCCGACCGCGGCCGCGGGCCGAGGAGTGACCTCGGCCCGCGAGCCGGTCAGGCGGTGAATCTCGTCGAGGCGTCCCGGTCAGGCACGTCCCACCAGGCCGGCGATCGCGGCGTCGATCGCGTCGGTCGCGGAGTCCACCGTGCCCTGCCTCGCCTCGGTGTCCGCGAGGAGCGCTTCGCCCTCGGTGACGGCATCCGCGAGCGTGCCCCACGACTCCGGGGTCCAGTCGGCCTCGTCGAGGAGCGCGGCGCGGCCGAGCAGGAGGTCGAGCAGGGTACGGTCGACCGCCCGCTCGACGAACACGAGCTCCGCGATGTTGGCGTTCGAGTTGCTCGTGTAGTACCGCAGGTAGCGGAACGTGCTCGTGCTCGTGACGGGCACGCTGCCCCACTCGGCCTTCGTCACGCCCGAGATCGTCGCGAGCGTCTCCCAGCTCTGGCCGTCGTTGGAGCCCTGGATCTGCGCTCCGTTGGCGCGCAGGGGGTGGCTGGCGCGCGGCAGGTACTTCACCCCCGAGAGCTCGACGGCGCGGCCGGACCCGAGGTCGACCTGCACCCAGCCTGTGGCGGTCTTCGTGTCGGTCGACGTGGTGGGGTCGCCGTCGAAAGCCCGCCAGCCGTTGGCCGCAGCGTCGGCCGTGCCGTCCCACGAGACGCTGGACGCGACCACCTGCGACGGCCGGACCTCGAGCTCGGGGAACAGCGTCGCCTGCGGCACGAGCAGGTCCGCGGCCGCGATCAGGTCTTGCAGGAGCGCGGCCCGGTCGGCGTCCTCGTTTCCGAGGACCTCCCGGATGCGGGCGACCTCCTCCTCGTACAGGTAGGCGCTGGCTCTGGTGGAGGTGCTGGTGTCGCGCACCCTCGACTCGAAGTAGGCGTCGTCGAACGTGAACTCGCCGTAGAGCTCGACCTCGGCGAGGTTGCCGTTCCAGGTGTTCGGGTTGTAGATCCGGAAGTAGCGGTAGTGCGTGTCGTCGGCGACGGTCCGACGCGTCCAGGTGCCGGCGCTGGCGCCGCTCACCGGATCGGTCAGGGTCGTCCAGGACTGCTTGTCGTTCGAGCCTTGGACGACGACGCCGTTGGCCCGGCTGACGCAGCAGGAGCGCGGCAGGAGGAATGTCTCGTCGAGATCGACGGACGCGCCTTCGCCGAAGTCCAGCGTGTAGTACGCGCCCCCCGAGTTGAGGTCGCCGGCCGTGTCGGCGTCGCCGTCGAACAGCAGGTAGCCGACCTCCTCGGCGCTGAGTCCGTTGCCGGGCCACTGCTTGTCGGAGGCGACGACGTCGGCCCAGCCGGCGACGTCGATCCGCTGGGCACGGTTGCCGCCGACGTACAGGCCGGACCCGTCGGTGACGCCGTAGAGGGTCGGTCCGGCCGTGCCGTCGGCACCGGTGTAGTCGACCGTGAGGGTGACCGGGCCGGTCTCGACGCCGTCGAGCAGCACGGCTGCCGTCCAGGTGACGCCGTCGGTCGAGGTGGCCTCCGCGGCCTTGCCCATCACGTTCACCGAGACGGCGCTGATGGGCTGCTTCGCGGTGACCGTCACGTCCACGGTGTCGCCGTTGGCGACCTTGCCCGCGATCGCGTCGCCGGACGCGATCGAGGCCGACTCGATCAGGTTGCCGATCTCATGGCGTTCGCCCCAGATGTGGAACTCGTTCATCTCGAACAGGTCCCGCACCTTCCCGTAGAGGACGTCCGGTAGCGGCTCGAGCATCTGGACCTTCAGGTAACGGAACTGGACGTCCTCGAACTCCTCGGCGACGTCCAGGGTGTTGAAGTCCTGGGTGAAAGCCGTGACCCCGGGGGTGATCCGGGTCCAGGTGGTGCCGTCGTCGGAGCCGAACATGGTCGAGTTGGCGAGGCGGTCGGCGAAGATGTTGCTCTGGAACCCGAACTTCTTCGCCGAGACCCGGTAGTCGGGGCCGAAGTCGAAGGTGTGCGACCTATTGACGGCCGCGCCGAACCAGATGCCGGTCTGGTTGTCGCCGTCGACCCAGTTCCCGATGTTCCCGCCGCCCGTCGAGGAGACCACGACGACCGAGTAGTCGAGGCTGCCGTCCACGTTGGTCTTCGGCGACAGCAGACGCAGGCCGTCGACCGCCGCGACGAGGCCGGTCAGCGCGGCCGCGAACTGGGAGTCGGTTCCCTTCGTGTGCAGTGCCAGCGCGGCCTCGCGGGCATCGATGAAGGCGGCCTTGGTCGCGGACTCGTACCTGGCATTGGGGTCGTACCCGTCCGACGCGAGGGCGATGGCGCCCTTTCGGTCCTTCGCTGCGGCGAGGGTGACGCGGCGGGCGGCGACGGTAGTGCCGTCGTCGGCCGCGACGGTGACCGTCCAGGAGCCGGCCTTGCCCGGGGTCCAGGTCAACGTGCCCGTGTTCCGGTCGAGCGCCGCACCCTGGGGAAGCTCGGTGGCGGTGTAGGTCGTGCCCTCGCCGGCGGTCGCCGCGAGGTCGACGGCGACGGCGGAGCCGGTCCAGCCGACGGTCCGGTCGGCGGCGTCCTCTCCGAAGGCCGGCCCGGTGAGCTCGGCGTCGATGGTGATGTGGTCGATGTCGACGGCCGCGCCCTCGGTCTCGATGAACAGGATGTCGCCCATGGACCGTTCGGCCGTGACGTAGCGCCATTCGCCACCGGTGTCCGGGACGATCACGGTGCTGTCACGCTTGACGGTGTTGCCGCGGCTGCCGCCGCCCAGGTGGATCAGGGCCTCGCCGTCGGTGCGGACCCGGAATCCGAGCTGCGGGCGGTTGGTCGCGCCGCTGAGGTAGGCGATCTTCGACCCGTCGGCCATGCGCACATAGCCGTCGCCCACCTCGACGTCACCGGCCAGGTGGGTGTACCGCTCCTCGACCTCGTGGATGTTGGGGTCGTCACCCAGCGGCGGAGTCGAGTCGCCGGCTGCCTCGGCCGGTGCGAACAGCCACGAGTCGCCCTCGCCGTCCATGCCTCCCCAGGAGTTGTTCACTCCGCCACCGCGGTAGTACAGCGGGCCGGGGCGCTTGGCGTAGGCCTCGGCGAGGAAGGGAGCGACCTGCTCGAGGTTCTCGCCCCGAGCGAACCTGTAGTGGTAGTAGATCTCCCAGAAGCTCGCGGTCGCGTACCGGCCGCGGTAGGCGCCGGAGATGTGGTTGTAGGTGTCGCGGATCGTGCCGTCAGGCGAGATCGCGTAGGCGACCGGCGTCCACTCGGGGTCGTGGCCGAGCATGAACTGCCAGAAGTAGTCGGCGGCGTGCAGGATCCGGTCGTCCAGGAACTCATACGGCCCTACTGCGTCCTCGGCGGTCGAGACCGTGCCGTCGACCGGGTCCACCGTGGTGCCCTGGGCGAGCAGCATGCGGGACAGGACCGCGAAGTTCGTGATGTCGCCGCCGCCGTGAGCCTGGTCGCGCCCCATCTCGACGTGCTGCACGTGCGGGTCGTCGATGGGCTCACCGGTCTTGTCGTTCTTGTCGACCCACCTCAGGAGCCACTTGATGGAACCGTTGAAGCCCCGGTCCTTGGCGGTCGAGTTGACGGTGAACCACTCGACCTTCTCCTCGTACAGGGCCGTGTCGTCCATGAAGATCGCCCCGGCCATCGAGCCCATCAGCGGGTAGTTGTGCTGGTTCATGAAGTGGTCCGGGGAGGACATGAACGTCGCGATCGTGGGCTTGATCAGGTTCTCGGTGAGGGCCTGGGTGTCGGCGTCGGTCCACGGGTAGGCCTCGTCCTCGCCGCAGCTGGTGTACCGCAGCAGCTCGGCAGCGGAGACGATGCGGAAGAGCGGGACCCCGGTGTGGATGTGCGAGTCGGTGAAGTACTCGTACTTCGCGGGGTCCATCTGCGCCCAGATGCGGACGATGTCCAGCGCGTTCTTGCGGTGGACCTCCTTCCCGGTGAGCGCGTACATGACCGCCTGCGTGTAGGCCTTCTGGCCGTCAGCCCTGAAGCGCCCGTTGAAGCCCTGGCTGTTGAACGCGTCCGAGGCCGGCTTGGTCGGGTCGGATCCCGCGTTGGACGAGCGCACGCTCTCGCCTGCGGCAGGGTGGCTCTTCATCGCCTCGAACGAGGACGTCCACGGCTCGGCTCCGGCAGCGATCTGCTCGCGCACGTTCTGGATGATCGGCTCGGTCAGGCCGACGCCGGGATGGGTGAAGCCCTGCTCGCTGACGGTCCTGTGGAACTGGACGTCGCAGGAGCCGGCCCCCTCAGCGGCGCGGGCCGGTTCGACGACGGCCGGGGCCAGCTGAAGGACTCCGAGGACGAGGGCGAGCGTCACGGCGAGCGCGACGGCCCTGAGCCTCCCGGGCATACCGATATCACCGCCGGTGGCGGCTGGTAGAGAACGCATGAATGTTCGGACCCTTCTTCGTTGGATGGTCAGGCGGCGGTAACCGGCAGCACGACGCCGTGGCAGGGGTCTTCGGGGAGCCGGTAGTCCGTGAATCGTCCGCGGTGTCTGACTTGCGTCATTGCACAGTCCTCACAGAGCAGGCGGGATATCGTTATCCCACCTGGGATGATAGTCGGTGGGGGCATTTGCTGGCAAGACGCACTCTCGTGGGACACCGCCGCGGCCGGGGCGGCCCAGAGTGCGGTGATATCGATATCCCACGATCCAGTGCGGAGCGGGCTCCACGTGTGAGTGCCGCGACCCTGGACCAGGAAGCGCCCCCAAGCGCCGGCGGCTCCCTCATGCCCAGAACTCGCGCTTGAAGTGCGCATAGAGGTAGCCCGCGTACTCGGGCTGTGGGCGTGCTCCATCAGGGTTCATCGGGGAGATCCAGCCTCTCGGGATCGTTCGACAGATGCTGCGGCGATGGGGGTCGGTTCGCGGTCAGTAGACGCGGATCTCCTCCACGTCCACCGGAGCCTCGGGGAAGGTCAGGCGCACGGTCGAGGCTGGGCGCGGCTCGAACTCGAGCCGGACCGCCAGCTCCTCACCACCCGGGCCGACCTCATGGAGCGGCTCGAACGCCCGGCCGTCCGTGCTGGTCTCGATCAGCCACGGCTGCTTCGGGATCTCGGCGAACACGATCACGATCCGGCGGATCTCGTAGGGGAACTCCAGACTCGCCGCTATCCACTCCCCCGGTTTCTGCGAGGCCGCCCTCCAGTACGTGCCGCTACCCAGGGCGGTCACGTTGCCGCCCTCGAATCGGGGCGCCGCACTGCTCACGGCGACGGGCCGGTACGCGGTCAACGAGACCTCGCCCGTGCCCGCGGGAGGTTCGGTGACCCACGGAGCGGGCGGTGCGAGCCGCCACGCTCGCTGCGGCTTGGCCGGCCCCGTTGCGACCACGGCCAGCTCGGCGGACGTGACGCCGTCTGACGTCGCACGGATGCGTTGTGTTCCGGGTGCGTACGTGCGGAGCTCGATCGCTCCTGCCCCGCCCCACAGGCTGTCGGTCTCAGGGGACAGCGTGATGCTGCGACCCGAGGGGAACAGCCCATCGCCGTCGACGACGGTGAGGGTCACCGCCCGGTCGTCGGCGACGCGGACACCGCGGGAGTCGACCAGCTCCACCAGGAGCCGCACGTCGCCCGTGCCGTCCGTCGGCATCGTCTCGGAGTCGGAGCTCAGGCGCAGTGCGACCGCCGTCCCTGGTTCGGAGAATACCGGCGGGGCGATGCCGCGCAGCTTCTCGCGGTACCAGTAGTACGGTCGCCGCGGCATGCGGAAGTAGTCGACGAGGCCCTGGAGGCCGGCGCCCTCGGCGATCGACTTGTAGTGGAAGGCGCACCACAGGATCTTGCCCGAGCGCCACGGATGGTCGACCTCGACGCCGTGCTCCCAGGTGACCTCGTACTCCCCTGGGCCACGACCGCGGACGCCGTGGTACTCCGAGACGAGGTTCGGCACGCCGGGGTCGTGGAAGATCTCGGCCCCGTCGCCGTTGTAGCCGGCGATGTCTCCCAGGACGTCGAAGCCCTTGCGTTGTGCGCCACCGACCGCGGCCGGACGGGTCGGGTCGAGCTGGTGCGCGAGGTCCACCAGCTCGGTCGTCAACGCCTTCGCCTTGCCGATCACGTGGTCGTCGCTGAAGAACGCCTCGTTGCCGATGCTCCAGGTGACGATGCTGGGGTGGTTGCGGTGGGTCCGAATCATCTCGCGTAGCGCCCGGCGCAAGCTCTCCTCGAACTCGGGCTCGTCCTCCGGGTTCACCGGGTAGGCGCTGGCGAACCAGTAGCCCTCGACGTTCTCGCCACCGATGCCCCAGAAGTGCAGCTCGGACCAGAAGAGGAGCCCTTGACGGTCGCACTCCTCGGCGAAGTAGGGGTGGTGGGGGTAGTGAGAGCCGCGGATGATGTTCATGCCCAGGTCCTTGACCATGGCGATGTCCCGGCGGATCGCTGAGCGGGTGCCCGCGTCGCCCCAGCCGCCCCGGTTCTGGTGCACGTTGGCGCCGTGCAGGTCGAGGTGCTCGCCGTTGAGGAAGAACCCGCGGTCGGCGGTGAACTCGAACCGGCGGATGCCGAACGTGGTCGTCTGCAGGTCGCGCATCCTGCCGTCGACGACGACCGACGCGCTCAGCGTGTAGCGGTGTGGATGGTCCGGGTGCCACAGCAGCGGCTGGTCGACAGCCCCCGCGAGCTCGACCACCGCCGTCGTGCCGGCCGGGATCGTGCGGCGAACGTGGGCGAACGGCGCGACCGGACGGTCCTCGTTGGAGACGACGGCCGCGACGGCGACCTCGACCGGCCGGGGCTCGTCGTTGACGATCTCGATCGTGGCGTTCACCTCGGCCCGCTGGGGGTCGACGACCGGGGTGGTCACCCCGATGCCGTGCCAGTCGATGCGGACCCGGTCGGCGACGATCAGGCTGACGTCGCGGTAGATGCCCCCGGCGAAGCTGTAGTCCCCGGCGCGCGGTGCGAGGCGCGGGTTCCAGTGGTTGTCCACGCGCACGAAGACGTCGTTGGGCCCGGCGGC
The DNA here is from genome assembly GCA_009663185.1 of Isoptericola halalbus. Taxonomy (GTDB): domain Bacteria; phylum Actinomycetota; class Actinomycetes; order Actinomycetales; family Cellulomonadaceae; genus Isoptericola; species Isoptericola halalbus. The sequence goes on along the minus strand of VJZX01000019.1, from coordinate 35,950 downwards.
GACCGCCTCGGAGATGTCGACGACGAACGGCGTGTAACCGCCCTCGTGGCGCCCGACGAGGTGGCCGTTGACGAACACCTCGGCGACCTGGAACACGCCGAGAAACTCCAGGGCGATCCACTTTCCGGCCCACGTCTCGGGCACCTCGATGCGCCTGCGGTAGCAGCCGTGCCCGACGTAGAACCGGGGCTCGCGGAAGTCCGGCAGGTCGAACGAGTGCGGCAGGCCGACGTCGTACCACTCGGGGTTCAGGGGCTCGAGCTCGGCGCCGGGGTGCTCGCCATAGTCGAACGTCCAGTCGTCGTTGATGAAGCGTTGCTCGCGGATCATGCGGTCGGGCCTCTCAGGCTGTCGGTGCGACAGGCGGGCCGCGCCAACGCGTGGACAGCCCGCCTCCGTTGACTTGGGTGCGACTACTTGGAGGCGTCCCAGGCTTCCTGGTAGATCTCGACGTAGCGGTCTGCGCCCAGATCGGTGAGGTTCTGCTGGAACTCGGCCCAGTCCTTGTCGCTCTCGATGTCGCGGACGCCCGTGACGAACTCGGCGCTCGCCTGGACGATGAAGTTCTCCACGTTGGTCTGGACCGTCGCCAGCTCCGTGGCGGTGTCGCCGGCCACCGAGGCCTCCCAGAACGGGAACGCCTCGTCGGACTCGTTGCCCTCGTAGAGCTTCGTGGCCTCGAACAGGCGCCGCTCGTAGCCGGCAGGGTCGTAGATGTCGGTCGGCACGATCTGGCCGCCGCGGAAGGTCTCGTCGCTGAAGTATTGCGTCGTTGCGCCCCAGGCGTTGTTCACACCCTCGCCCTCGGGCGGCGTGAGCGTCTTGAACAGCGGCTCCACGGTCTCGTCGAGGGCCACGTCGCCTTCCTCGGGCCCGGCCCAGTTGACGCCTTCGACGCCGAACTCGCCCTGGAGGTGCCCCTCGGACGTGAAGATGAAGTCCATGATCTGCATGAGCTTGCGCTGCTTGGCCTCGCTGGCCCGGTTCGTGATCACGAACGTCGCACCTCCCGCGGCGGCAGGGCCGGCCCAGGTCGTGTCGCTGCCGTTCGGGCCGGTCAGCGGCGGGACGGCGTCGTACTGCTTGGCGCGCCCGTCCTTGCTGTCGAGGGCGACGAAGGGTGCAGGGTGCAGGGAGGTGACCGATCCGAGGATCACGCCGTCCGCGCTGTTGCCCTTGGCATTGAGCGCATCGCCGTCCTGGGTGAAGGCGCCCTCGTCGATCAGGCCGTCCTCGTACAGGGAGGCGACGTAGGAGATCCCCTCCCGCCACTCGTCCAGGGTGGGCTGCAGGACGACCTCGTCGCCGCCGGCTCCGAGCGAGTTGGGGATGGTGGTCCCGGCATTCGCGCCCGCCGTGTAGACGAACGGGTTCAGCAGGTACGGGAGGATCGGGTTGCCGGTCGACCCCGAGAGGGGGATCTCGTCGGCCTTCCCGTTGCCGTTGGGGTCCTTCGTCTTGAAGGCCTCCAGCACGGTCCGCAGCTCGTCAGGCGTGGTCGGCTGCTCGAGTCCGAGCGTCTCGAGCCAGGTCGAGTTCATCCACAGCTTCTGGCCGTACGAGCAGTGGTAGCACTCGTTCCACTGCGGAAGACCCCAGATGGTCCCGTCCGAGGCCGTCGCCGCCCGCTTGTAGTCGGGCTCGTCCTCGAACGCGGCGGTGATGTTCGGCGTTTCCTCGCCGATCAGGTCGTCGAGCGGGACGATGACGCCCTGCTTGCCGAGCTTGACCAGCTCGTCGTTGGAGAACTGGTTGACCCACGGGATCAGTAGGTAGGCATCGGGATAGTCGCCGCTGGCGAGAGAGACCTGCCGCTTTTCGCCGGCCGCGGTCCCGTCATACGTCGTCGTCTCGAACTGGAGGTCGACGTCGAACTTCTCTTCGATCACCTTGGTGAACGCGTTCTCGTCCAGATCGTGATCGCCCTGGGGGGCGAAGAGGGTGATCACGTCGTCGGGTGAGGTCTCGGGCCCCGCGGGCGAGCAGGCGGCGAGCGCGCCCGCCGATACGGCCAACGCCGCTCCGGCCGCTGCCGCCCGGGTGAATCTGCTGGTCATCTTTGACTGCCTTTCCTTGACGTGCCGAGGGGATTGAAAGGGTGATTCAGCCCTTGACCGAGCCGATCATCACGCCCTTGGTGAAGTGGCGGGCCACGAACGGGTACACGAGCATGACCGGCACGGTGGAGACGACGATGAGCGAGAACTTCATGAGGTCGGCGAGCTGCTCTCGCTGCAGCTGGTTCGCGAGGTCCATCCCGCCGCTGTTGTTGTTGAGGATCAAGATGTTCCGCAGCACAAGCTGCAACGGATACAGGTCCTCGCTGCGCAGGTAGATCAGTGCGCTGAAGTACTGGTTCCACTGCCCGATGCCGTACATGAGCGCGATGACTGCCAGCAGCGGCTTCGACAGCGGCAGCACCACCGACCACAGGAACCGCAGATCGCTGGCGCCGTCGAGCTGGGCGGCCTCGTAGAGCTCGCCGGGAATCGAGGACCGGAAGTACGTCATCGCGATCAGCACCTGCCAGGCCCCGAGCGCGGCGGGGATGGTCATCGCCCACCGGGTGTCCAGCATCCCGAGCGACCGCACGACCATGTAGGTCGGGATCAGCCCCCCGCTGAACAGCATCGTGAACAGGACGCCCCCGATCAGCGCACGCCGCCCTACGAGGTCAGAGCGCGAGAGCGGGTAGGCGATCATGACGGTCAGGGCGAGGCTGATCAGGGTCCCGACGACGACGTAGAACAGCGAGTTGCCAAAGCCGGTGAGGATGGCGGAGTTGCTCAGCACCGCTCGGTATCCGTTGAACGTGAAGTCGACGGGCCGCAGGAACACCCGTCCGCCCGACACCGCCGCCGGGCTCGAGAAGGAGCTGGCCACGATGTTGATCAGCGGCACGAGCACGATGAGCAGGAAGGTCGTCAGGAGGAGGTAGACCCCCACCATGAAGACGCGGTCGAAGCCGGTGTCGCGCATCTGGATGGGGCGGCGGCGCGCCTTGCGGCGTTCGGACTCCGGCTCGGCCGCAAAGTCCGGTCGGGTCGCGGTCGCGAAGGTCATTGCATGCTCTCCCTTCACCACAGCCCGTTACCGGTCACGCGCTTGGAAACGGTGTTGACGGCAAGGAGCAGGATGAGATTGATGACGGAGTTGAACAGCCCGATCGCCGTCGCGAGGCTGAAGTCGGCGCTGAGCAGGCCGATCTTGTAGGTGTAGGTCGCGATGATCTCCGACTGCGAGAGATTGAGAGGGTTCTGCAGCAGGAACGCCTTCTCGAAGCCGATCGCCATGATGCTTCCGACGCTCAGGATCATCACGACCACGACTGTCGGCGCGATCCCTGGCAGGTCGATGTGCCAGATCTTCTGCAGGCGGTTGGCTCCGTCGAGGCGGGCGGCCTCGTACAGGCTCGGGTCGATGCCGGCGAGCGCGGCCATGAAGATGATCGCCGAGTACCCGGCGGTCTGCCAGATGTCGCTCCAGACGTAGACGTGCCTGAAGGAGTCCGGGTCGGCGAGGAGGTTCGTGGACATGCCGAAGAAACCGAGGACGTCGGCCATGAACCCGATCCGCGGCGAGAAGATCAGGATGATCATCGACACGACGATGACCGTCGAGAGGAAGTGGGGCGCATAGGTAACCAGCTGGACGGTCCGCTTGAAGAACCGCAGACGCACCTCGTTGAGGGCCAGGGCCAGGATGACCGGGATGGGAAACCCGGCCACGAAGCCGTACAGGCTCAGGAACAGCGTGTTGCGGATGAGGTCCCACGCGACCGGGTTGGCGAAGAACCGCTCGAAGTGCTCGAACCCGACCCAGGGGCTGCCCCAGATCCCGTCGACCACGTTGTAGTCCTTGAACGCGATCACGTTGTTCGCCATCGGGATGTAGCTGAAGGTGACGAACCAGGCCACGGGGAGGATGAGCAGCGCGTAGAGCTGCCAGTGGCGCCGCAGGCGGTGTCGCAGGGACCGCCTGCGGCTCGTCCTGCGGAGGTCTTGCCCGCCCGGCCGTGCCGCCGCCTCGCGGTCAAGCACGGCGGTCATCGGGCCGTCGCCTTCATCGTCATCATCGCTCCCTTGCGATCGTTCCGTGAACCTTCACGGGACCGTGAAGGTTCACGGTAGGGACGGGTCGCCAGGCGTGTCAAGACCGGCGGGTGCCGGAGATCAGGCCGAGCCGCGCCAGAGCATCTGGGTGCGGACGCTGCGATGAATCGGGGCGATCGGGGCGAAATCGGCCTTCGCAAGGATTTCGGCGATGTCCAGCGTGTTCGACGCGATCCCCTGCCGGTCGAGGGAGATCGTCGTGAGTTGCGGGTCGACGGCCTCGCCCAGGGAGAGGCCGTCGACGCCGACGATGCGGACGCGGCCCGGGACGTCGATGCCCAAGGCGTGTGCGTTCTGCACCGCGCCGAGGGCCATGAGGTCGTTGAACATCAGGACGGCGTCAGTGTCCGGGTGCCTGCGTAGGAGCTCTGCGAACGCCTGGCCGCCCCCGGAGATCGTCTCCTCGCCGACGACGACGCCGGTCAGCTGACTCCCCGCCGCCCGCTCGAACCATTCCCTCCGGGGCGAGGGTTCGTAGGCACGGGAGAATCGCTGCGTGTACGCCGAGTCCACCATGCCGAACCGACGTGCCCCGCGCTCGCGCAACGCTCCGACCGCCTCCACGATCCCCGACTCGAGGTCGACGTGGACCGAGTGGACGCCTGGCAGGGTGCTCACCAGCTCGAGGTTCACGACCGGGAGGCCACGGCCTGCCTCGCGGAGGTCGGCCTCGGGCCCGCCGAAGTGCCCGACCAGCACGTCGACCTGTGCAGACAGAACGCCCAGGACGTCCTCGAGCTCGCCGTCCGGGGCCGCAATCATCACCTGCCAGCCGCGTTTGGCCGCGCCCGACAGCATGTCGGCAGCGATGTCGGTGTAGTACGGGTTGCGGAACGAGGCCACCACGAGGCCGAGAGCGTGCGTCTTCTGACGGTTCACCAGGTTCCGCGCGAAACGGCTCGGCCGGTACCCCAGACGCTCGGCGGCCTCGAGGACCCGCTTGCGGGTGGCCTCGCTGATGTCCGCCATGTCGTTCATCGCCCGGGTGACCGTCTGGCGCGACACCCCTGCCTCGGACGCGACGTCCAGGATCGTCACGCGGCTGCCCACTCGGTCACCCTCTCTGCGCATCCGCTCATGCTATTGACTTGCGTTGGGAACGGCCTGGAGGACGTACGTTCGCCCTGACTCCGCCTCCCAGGCCCAGCGGGCCCTGTCGGGCGGGGCCGCCGTCGCCGGCTCGGGAACCACACGAGTGCCTGCCTCGTCCGTGACCGAGAACCGGACGGAACCATCGGTCTCGACGACGAGCCGCCCGGTGGTCCGGCAGTGCAGGCGGGCGCTCACCAGCCTGCCGGCGTCCCAGTCGAGATCGACCGTGCGCTCCCCCCGGGCGCGCACGCCCCGGACGCTGCCGCGCGGCCACGACGGCGGCAGTGTCGGCAGCAGCGAGACCGCGCCGGCGTGGCTCTGCACGAGGAGCTCTGCGATGCCGGCGACGGCGCCGAGGTTCCCGTCGATCTGGAAGATCGCACCGCCGGGCCACCCGTCGAGCGGGTGCAGGTCGAGCAGCGACACGGAGCTGAGGTCGTCGACCAACGTCTCGATCGCGCGTTCGGCGAGGGCCGCGTCGCGAAACCTCGCGGCGAGGCACAGCACCCAGGCCTGGCTCCAGCCCGTGTAGCCGCTGCCGTGTTCCAGACGGAAGTCCAGTGCCCGCTTCGCCGCTACGAACGCCTCGGGTTCGGTTGTCTCCGTGATGCGGTCACCGGGGAAGACGCCATACAGGTGGGACAGGTGCCGGTGGTCGAGCTCGCTCGGCTCCCATGCGTCCGCCCATTCACGCAGGCGCCCGTGCTCGTCGGGGTCGGGCAGATGGAGCCGCGCGAGGGCCTCCCGGCAGCGGGCGGCGAGCCCGCCGTCGTCACCGAGCGCGTCCGCGAGCGCGACGTAGCGTCCGAGCGCTTGCGCGGTGAGCTCCTGGTCGAGGGTCGCGCCCCGGGTGACGGTCCCGAGTTCGGTCCCGGCGACGAACCTGTGCTCCGGAGAGGTCGAAGGACTGACCACGAGACGCCCGTCCGGTGTCTCCACGAGCTGGTCGAGCGCGAACTCCACGACCGCTCGGATGACCGGCAGCGCGGTGGCGCGGGCGAAGTCCTCGTCCCAGCGATGGTCGAGGTGATCGCCGAGGTGCGCAGCGATCCACGCCAGCCCGAGCTGCCAGTTGGCCCACTGCGGTTCGCCGGAGACGGCTTCGGTGAACCGCCACAGGTCGGTGTTGTGGTGCGTCGTCGCTCCGGCGGCGCCATAGACCGCCTGGGCGGTGGCGCGGCCGGTCTCGGCCAGGTCGCGGGCCAGGTCGAACAGCGGCCCGTGGAGCTCTGGGAGCCCGATCACCTCGGCGCCCCAGTAGTTCATCTCGACGTTGATGTTGGCCGTGTAGTTCGAGCTCCAGCCGGGACGGACATCCGCGTTCCAGATGCCTTGGAGGTTCGCCGCCTGAGTCCCGGGGCGGCTGCTGGAGATGAGCAGGTACCGGCCGAAGTCGAAGTACCGCTCCGCGGCGGTGGCCTGGGGATCTTCCGATGCCGACAGGTCGAGCCGCACGCGGTCGAAGAGTGCGGAGTAGTCCTCGACGTGGCGCCGTCGCAGGTCGGCGGGCTCCAGCGCCAACGCGGCGCGGACTCGCACGGTCGCCTCTCCCGCGAGGGCCGCGAGGTCGGCGCTCGGGCGTTCGCGCGGACCGCGGAAGCCGCTCACGGCGCTCGCGACCAGCCGCCGCTCGTCGGTGAGGGCGGCGGCGACCGCCCAGCCCATGCCGGCGTCGACGGTGCCGTCCGCGGTCGGCGCGCCCCGGTCGTACATCAGTGCGTCGTCGGTCGCGACGTAGTTCGGCAGCGCCCGGCTCGGCGCGCGTCCGACGGCCACGAGCCATGTGACGCCGTCCGACGTGGACACGGTGACGTCGACACCTGGGTGGGGCGAGCGGAAGTCGATCGTGGCGCCGGGCGGACCCTCGGCGCCGCGGGCCTCGGCGACCATCACGCCGTCCGGGGCGCTGACATACGTCTCCATCGACCCTGATCCGGTGTCGACCCGGGCGGTGGCCGAGGCCAGATCGAGTCGCCGCCGACAAGGACCCGACTCGCCGTCCGAACCCCACCGCCAGGACAGCCGCCCGAGCGGCTGGTACGACTCGCTCCAGCCCTGGGCTTGGAGCTCTCGGGCCAGCTTGTCGGCTCTCCGGTGATCGCCGGCCGCGATCGCCGTGCGCAGGTCGTCGAGGGTCCCAGGACGCACCTCGTTCAGCGGCGCTCGACCTGGACCGCCGGACCAGACGGTGTCGAGGTTCAGGTCGAACTCCTCGATGCCCGGTCGTCCGTAGACCGTCGCGCCGAGCGAGCCGTTGCCGAGCAGGAACGCGTCATGGAACGCCTCGGCCGGTCGATGCAGAGTGATCGCCCGGTCGTCGTGCTGGGGTTCGTGTGGCAAGAGGTCTCCTGCTGAGTCGTCCGTGAACCTTCACGCTAGCCGACCGCGGTACCCACGGACAACCAGGAGCACCTCGGAGCCATGGGCGCGCTCTTTCCCTCGACGCATCCTTGTTTTCGGGTCACCGAACTTTTAGTCTCGTGGACATGACATCGGTGCCTCTTCGTCGACTGCCCCGCCTCGGACGTCTGCTCGCGACCGCCCTGGTAGTGCCTCTGGTGCTCCTGGGTGCCGGGTCGTGCGCAGCGGGGTCTGCTCCTGCGGTCGAGGACGATCGGCCCGTGGTCCTGACGACGTTCACGGTGCTGGCAGACATCGCACGGAACGTGGGCGGCGAGCACCTCGTGGTGGAGTCGATCACGAAGCCGGGGGCGGAGATCCACGGGTACGAGCCGACGCCGGGCGACATCCGCAAAGCCGCAGCGGCCGACCTGGTCGTGGACAACGGGCTGAACCTGGAGGCGTGGTTCGCGCAGTTCGTGGAGGGGCTGGACGCGCCGCACGTCGTCGTCTCCGACGGGGTGGAGGTCATGGACATCACGGCGGACGCCTACGCGGGCACCCCCAACCCGCACGCATGGATGAGCCCGCTCAACGTCCAGAGGTATGTCGACAACCTGGTGGAGGCGTTCAGCGACCTGGACCCGGCGCACGCGGCAGACTTCGCCGCCAACGGCGAGGCCTACAAGGCTGAGCTGCAGACGGTGCACGACGAGCTGGCCGCGGGGCTCTCGGCGCTCCCGGAGGACCAGCGGGCCCTGGTCACCTGCGAGGGGGCGTTCTCCTACCTGGCACGGGACGCGGGGTTGACGGAGGTGTACATCTGGCCGGTGAACGCCGAGCAACAGGCCACGCCGCAGCAGATCGCCTCGGTGATCGAGTTCGTGAAGGAGAACGACGTTCCGGCCGTGTTCTGCGAGTCCACGGTGTCCGACCGGCCGATGCGGCAGGTCGTGGACGCCGCCGGCGTGCCGTTCGGTGGCGTGCTGTACGTCGACTCGCTCTCTGCTGCCGACGGCCCCGTGCCGACCTACCTCGACCTGATCCGGTACGACGCCCGCACCATTCTCGACGCGCTTGCCGGGCGGGCGTCGTGACGGCCGCCGTCGAAGTCGACGACGTCGTGGTCCGGTACGGGGACGTGCTCGCGCTCGACGGCGCGTCGCTGACCGTGCGGCCAGGGCGGGTGACCGGCCTGGTCGGCATGAACGGCTCGGGCAAGTCGACCCTCTTCAAGACGATCATGGGGTTGGTCCGCCCCGACCAGGGCCGGGTGCGCGTCCTCGGCACCGATCCTGACGCAGCGCGCAGGCGCGGCGTCGTCGGGTACGTCCCACAGAGCGACGGGATCGACTGGGGGTTTCCGGTCTCGGTCCGCGAGGTGGTGATGATGGGTCGCTACGGCCACCAGGGCCTCACCCGGCGCCCCCGGCTCGCCGACCACACGGCCGTGGACGAGGCCCTCGACCGGGTCGAGCTGAGCGAGCTCGCCGGTCGACAGATCGGGCAGCTCTCCGGCGGGCAGCGCAAACGCGCATTCGTCGCCCGCGGCATCGCACAGGAGGCGCCGGTCCTGCTGCTCGACGAACCGTTCGCCGGGGTGGACAAGCGCACCGAGGCGACGATCGTGCGGCTGCTGCGGGAGCTCGCCGACGACGGACGCACGATCCTGGTCTCCACGCACGACCTGCACGCCCTGCCGCAGCTCGCCGACGAGTCGATCCTGCTGCTGCACCGGGTCCTCTTCCACGGGCCCACCACCGACGCGTTGCGCCCGGAGCGCCTCGCGCGCGCCTTCGGCCTCGACACGGGCCTCGACCTGGGCGGGAAGGTGGTGGTCGCGTGACCCTGCTCGACCTGCTCCTGGAGCCCTTGCAGTACGACTTCATGGTCCGGGCCCTGGCCACGACGGTGCTCGCTTCCGTGGTGTGCGCACTGCTGTCGTGCTGGCTCATCCTCGTCGGCTGGTCCCTCATGGGCGACGCCGTCTCGCACGCCGTGCTGCCCGGCGTGGTCCTGGCCTACGTCGTGGGCGCACCGTTCGCGCTCGGCGCGCTCGTGTTCGGCGTCCTGGCCGTCATTCTCATCGGCGTCGTGCGGGACAGCGGACGGATCAGGGAGGACGCCGCGATCGGAATCGTGTTCACCACGCTGTTCGCGTTGGGCCTCGTCCTCATCTCCGTCACCCCGAGCCAGACCGACCTCAACCACATCATCTTCGGCAACATCCTGGGCGTGTCACCGGCAGAGCTGGCCCAGGTCGCCGTCCTGGCCGGGATCGCGTTCACCGTGCTGGTCCTCAAGCGCCGCGACCTGACGCTGTACGCCTTCGACCCCGCCCACGCCCACGCCATCGGCCTGTCGCCCCGGCGGCTGGGCGCGCTGCTCCTCGGCCTGCTCGCCCTGACCGCCGTGGTCGCGCTCCAGGTCGTCGGCGTCATCCTCGTCGTCGCCATGCTCATCATTCCCGGAGCGACCGCCAGGCTCCTGACCGACCGGTTCGGCCGCATGCTCGTGATCGCACCGATCCTCTCGGCCACCTGCTCGGTCGCGGGCATCTACCTCAGCTACTGGCTCGACGCCGCCCCGGGCGGGCTCGTCGTCGTGGTCCAAGGCAGCGTCTTCGCCCTGGCGCACCTCCTCAGCCCCCACGGCGGCCTGCTGCGCCTGCAGGCGCGACGGGCCCCTGCAGCAGCCAGGTAAGCCCCCGTCGGCCCGGTCGGCCGCGAACGCGCTACCTCGCGGGGAGGTCCGCCAGCTTGGCCTGCATCTCCGCGGACCCGCCCGCGGGCCGGAACCCTAGCGCCACATTGATCGCAAGCATGTGGGCATTGTCCTCGTTGTTCCAGGTGTAGATGCGTCGCGTGGCCGGGCGCAGGCGCGCGTGCGCCTGGAGGTTGACGGCCTTGACGAGCATCCCGAGCCGGTGCCCGCGGTGGGCCGGCAGGACGACAGTGCTCTCCTGGTCGGTGAAGGCGAGCCTGTCACGCACGTAGACGAGCTGCGTCATGCCCGCGAGCTCGCCCGTCGGCACGTGCTCGGCGACGGTGACGACGAAGCCCTGGCCGCGCTCCGCGATGCGCGCGAGCACCTCGCGCGTCCGCGTGGCGTCCCAGTGCTCGGGCTCGAGGTCGAGGCCTCCGTTCGGCTCGTCCATGCTCAGGCGCTCCTCGAGCGCCGCGTACTGGTCGATCCACGCGTCGGGAATCTCGTCGACCCAGGTGTGCGTCCGGTACGCCTCACCCGCGGCGCCGCGCGCCTCCGCCTCGAAGCGCTCGGCCGCACCGTCGGGAAGCGGCAGGTCGAGGACCGAGCGTCGCCCCACGAGCTCGAGGTCCAGGCCCGCGCGCCGCGCGAATGCGACGCCGGGCAGCGCCGCGGACACGCTGCCGTTGCCCGACGGCGGTCGCAGCGCGTCGGGTGCACCGGCGTCGGGCTCGGCGGCGAAGTCGACGTCGCCGAGCAGCGTGGTCCGGCCCTCCTCCTGTGCGCGACGGCGCAGCGGCTCGTACAGGGCGGTCCCGATGCCGCGGCGGCGGTGCTTCGGCGACACGACGACGCGGACGTCCGCGCGGTGCCGGTTGTCGGCCATCGGCAAGAACAGCACGCCGTGCCCGACCACCCGCGGCGCCCTGTCGGGATCGGCCACCACGGCAACGAGCCGTTCGCGCCGGATGTAGTCCTGGTGGTTCATGCCGACCAGGACGTCGATCGCGCGCGGCGCGATGTCGTCGTCGCCGAACTCCTCGATCGCCGCCGCGCTCTCCACCTCTGCGATGCCGCGGTACGCCCACGCGTCGGCCTCGTCGAGGGAGGTCGCATGCGGCGCGGGGATCACCCGCCACGTCCTCGTGCCCGCCTCCGCCTGCCGTGCTGGTGAGGTCATAGCCTCACGCTGCACCTGCGCGTCCCCGCGCGCCACGGAATTTCGCCTCACTCCGGAAGCAGTTGCCGCTGGGCGGGCTCCGGCAGGCGTTCCCACCACCGGTCGTACCGCCGGTACGGGTGCGGATCGCGATCGGCGAGCATCGTCAGCAGCGACGCCGCCTCGGCCGCGAGCGCCGACCACACGTCGTCGGTCAGCGGCTCGAAGGCGTGCACCTCGACGCGCGGGTCGCCGTCGGGCCCGTCGACGGTGCGCCACACCCCGGCCACGTACCCGTCCACGAGGATGGCCGGCAGCACGTCGCCGTTGACCCGCGTCACCTCCTTCCGGTAGGCCTCCGGGACGACGCGGCCGCGGTCGGCGTAGGCGAGCAGCACCTGCTCCCACATGCCCAGGAGCCGGGGCGGCGCCGGCGTCTCCTCGGCGGGTCGGGGCGCGCCGACGACGTCGAGCAGCACCGCGCCGTCCGGACCCTCGAGCACCTCGACCTCGTCCCCCAACGCAGCGAGCGCGGCGCGCACCCGCGGCCGGTGGACCATGAGGAACTGCCAGAGGTCGGCCACCGTCGCGGGGCCGAACCCCTCGAGGTACCGGCGCACGAGCCCGGGCAGCGCGGCGTCGGGGTCCAGCTCGCCGTCGTGGCCCGGTGCGGGCAGCCACCACGCTCGCGGGCCGAACGACCACGGCGCGTCCCTCGGCGCGTGCACGAACGGGCCGTAGTGCCGCAGCGCCCACCACGCGATCCTGCCGTGCCCGGGGTGGCGCTCCTCGATCCATGCCTCGACCTCGGGCCCGCCGTGCGGCTCGCCGAGGTACTCCAGGAGGCCTGGCACGAGCGCGTCGGCCCGCTCCGCCGTGAAGCCGGTGCTCGTGAAGCGCCGGTCGTTCAGCCGCGCACCGCGCAGCGTCGGCTGCATCGCGGCACGGAACGGGCGGTGGTCGGCCGCGTGCACGGTGTGGAGCGTGATCCGCAGCAGCGTGGAGCGCACGAGCCGCCCCTTGACGAACGCGGCGTCGACGTCGGCAGGATCGAGATCGTCGACCCGGTTCCACAGCGCGACGTACGGCGAGGCCACGTGCTGGGCCTGGAGCGCGACGACGCGGCGAACTGTCTCCGCGACGGCGTCGGGTCCCTGGGCGGGCACGCGGGTCAGCAGGAGCTGACGCACCAGCGTGGCGCGGTTGAGCTCCCGCGGGGTGACGGTCATGGGTCGAGTGTGGCCCACGTCCCCGAATGTCTGCTCGGGCGACTACCGTCTTCACTCGTGACGAACGACTCCCCACCCGGCGCCGACGCCACGCCCGTGCCCCTGACGACCGGGCGGCTGACCCTGCGCCCCTACCGCCTCGAGGACCTCAAGGCCAGCCTCGAGTACTACGCCGACCCCGAGGTCGCGCGCTTCCTGCTCGAAGAGCCGTGGACGCCCGAGGACGCCGAGCACAAGATCGCGAAGCGGATCGCGCGTTCCGGCATCGACGGGCCGGGCTCGGGCGTCGCGCTCGTCGTCGAGCACGAGGGCGCCGTCGTCGGCGACGTCGCGCTGTGGACGACGGGCGACACCGCCTCGCGCGGCGAGGTGGGCTGGGTCTTCCACCCCGGGCACACGGGACAGGGCTTCGCGACCGAGGCGGTGCGCGCACTGCTGGGGCTCGCCTTCGACTTCTACGGCATGCACCGCGTGGTCGCGCAGCTCGACGCCCGCAACGATCGGTCGGCGCGCTTGTGCGAGCGCGTCGGGATGCGGCACGAGGGTCATCTGCGCCGGGACTGGTGGTCCAAGGGCGAGTGGACCGACACCCTGGTGTACGGGATGCTCGACGAGGAGTGGATGACGCCATGACCCGCGCGACGACGGAGGGGACCGGCCCACAGGCCGGGCACCTCGTCGTCGTGCCCGCGAACGAGGCCTCGTGGGAGGACCTCCAGGCGGTCTTCGGGACGTCCGGCGAGCCGCACCGGTGCCAGTGCCAGTGGTTCCAGACGCCGGCCTCCGAGTGGAAGTCGGAGTCCCTCGAAGACCGGGCCGAACGGCTGCGCACGCAGACCCGGTGCGGCGAGCCCGGCGCCGCGAGCACGAGCGGGCTCGTCGCCTACCTCGACGGCACCCCGGTCGGCTGGTGCGCCGTCGAGCCGCGTCCTGTGTACCGGCACCTGCGCACCATGCGCGTGCCGTGGGCGGGTCGTGACGAGGACCCCGAGGACGACGGCGTCTGGTCGGTCGTGTGCTTCGTGACCCGCACCGGCTACCGGCGGCGCGGCGTCAGCGCGGCGCTCGCCGTGGCGGCGGTCGACTTCGCGCGCTCGCGCGGGGCGCGAGCGCTCGAGGGGTACCCCCTCCACCTGCCGCCCGGCACACCGAGCACCTGGGGCGAGCTGTACGTCGGGGCGCCGTCGGTGTTCCTCGACGCCGGCTTCCACGAGGTCAGCCGGCCCACCGCCCGCCGCTCCGTCATGCGGATCGACTTCTGACACTTACCGCCTGGGTACCGCTCGGCGAGGAACTGCACGAAGTCGCGGAACTGCGTGGCCCGGAGCGTGGTCCACGGCAGACCAGACCTCTCGACGACGAGCTCGGCGGCCCGCTTGTCGGCGAAGTAGCCGAACGCCGCCCGCTCGAACCGAGACCGCAAGGGCACCTCGCCGGCGCCGACCACGGAGATGTAGACCAGGTGCGCCGTCCCGGCCCTGCGTGCCGCGTCGACGAGGTCGCCGTGGTGACGTCGTCGCCGGAGCTGCCGCCCGCCAGATGCAGGACGACGTCGGCACCGGCCACCGCCGCGGCGATGCCCTCGCCTGTGGCGAGGTCGCCCCCAAGAGCTCGACGCCAACGTCGGCCACCGTCGCGCCGGCCCGGCGGCTCAGCACGCGCACGTCCTGCCCGCCGCGACCAGCTGTGGCACCACGCGCGAGCCCAGCGTGCCCGTGCCGCCCGTCACCAGAACGCGTCCCATGGTCACCCGAGAACGTGACAGGGCGCCCGCGGTCGGGGTCCGCGAGCGCCCTGTGTGCCGACGTGCGTCAGTAGGCGGAACCGCCCGGCGGCGTGGTGGGAGGCGGCGTCGTCGAAGGCGGCGTCGTCAACGACGGCGACGTCGGCGATGCCTCCATCCGGCGCTCCAGCCGCTCGAGCGAACGGTGCGCGACGTCGCGACCGCCAAGGCCGTAGGCCAGGGCAGCGGCCAGCGCGGCACCGACGACGATCGCGCCGAAGGCCAGGTTGATGATCGCGTCCGCCAGCCCCATGTACTGCAGGCCGATGGCCACGAACAAGATGATCGTCGCGTACCGGAAGACCGTGCCGGCGGTGCTCCGCCCGACCGCACGGCCGATCAGGTTGGCCACGAAGAAGCCGACGGCGATGATCGCGCCGCCGAACAGGACGCGGCCGGCCAGTGCCAGCACCTCGTTGAGGATGTCGGTGATCGCGGCGAAGCCCAGAAGCTGCGCGGCCATGATCGCGAAGAAGATCAGGATTGCGACCTGGACGATCTTCGCGATGATCGTCGACGGGCTGACCTGGCCGGTCGAGACCCCGACGTTCCGGACCGCACGGTCGGTGCCGATGCCCACGAGAGTGCTCTCCAGGAGATCGGCGACGAACCGAGCGATGAGATAGCCGATACCCAGGAGGATGAGCGCCGCGATGATTGCCGGGATCGCACCCAGGATCAGGCTCAGCATCTCCTGGGCCGGGTCGGAGATCGCCGAGATGCCGAGAATCTGCAGCGCCGCGATCGCGACGACGATGATGATCACGGCAAAGACCAGGTTGGCGAGGACCGACGCGATACGGGCGTTGGTCTCCCGGTCCTGGTTCTCGGTGTCGTCCGTCGTGGTGGTGTATTCACCCGTCACCGGGTCGTAGGTGCTGCCGGACTCGGATGTCTCGGTCCCGGTCGTCCGGACGGCCGCGGACTTGGCCCGACCGAAGACACCGGCGAAGTTGACCGCCCCGAGGGCCGCCAGGAGGATCTGCTTGACAATCTTGGCGATGAGATAGCCGATGAAGAACACGATCGCCGCACCGATGATGTTCGGCAGGTACGCCAGGATCGTGTCGAGCATGCCCTGGAGCGGCGCCAGCACCTGTTCGAGCTCCAGCACCTGGAGCACGGCGATGAGGCCGAACAGCCAGACGAGGAGCGCGGCGATCTGCCCGATCGACGTGCCGACGTCCCGGCCGTCCGCACCCTCGTGCTGCAGGAATCCGATGCGCCCCACCAGCTTGGCGACGGCCCACCTGACAAGCCGGGCGACGATCCACGTGACGACGAGGATCACGACGACGATGAGTACCGTCCCTAGGATCCCGGCCCAGTCATAATCTTCCGCGATGTCCATCTTCGACGTCCTCCCTGGACGGATCTCGGTGCCCGCTCAGGCATCGATGCGCTGCCCCCCGCCGCATGAATTGGACGTTACCCACCTTCCTCTGACTCGCTACTTGTGGAGGGACAGGTGGCTATCGGTGAATAACACGTGCACCCTGGGGGCCATAGGACGTCCGACGGTTCGGGACCGGCGCCGTTAAATCACATCGATGAATTCCTTCCGGTGGCGGCGCCACACGTCAGTGGTGGCTGCCGTGGCCGAGCACGGCGGTCGCGTCGGGCCCCGACCCGGACGGCACCTCCGGCCCGGCGTGGTCGTCATGGTCGCTTGCGTGCCCGGAGTGCGGGACCCTCCCGACGGCGTCCTCCTGCCCCGGCTCGACGACGACGAGCTGGCCCATCATCCCCTCGTCCTCGTGCAGCAGCATGTGGCAGTGGAACATGTACGGCACCGCCGGGTCGGTGTAGTCGTCGAACCGCAGGAGCAGCCGGTACGTGCGCTCCGGCTCGAGGTACACCGTGTCCTTGGGCCCGGCGAGCTCGGGCGGCGGCGGGTCGCCGTCGACGGACAGGATGCGGAACTGGACGTCGTGCACGTGGAAGCTGTGCGGCATGGGCACGATGCTGCGAACCTCCCACGCCTCGGTGCTGCCCACGCTGACGACCTCGTCGATGCGGGACATGTCCATGCGCCGCCCGTTGATCTGGCGGTCGTCGAGCTCGAACGTGCGGGTGACGGTCGCGTCGCCGGAGTGCAGCGCGTCCGCAGCCGCATGGACCGACGGCTCCCAGGCGGGCTCGGGCGACGGTGCCAGCTCGTCGGCGGCCCGCAGCTCGAGCACGTCGAACGCATCGTTGCCGCCCATCGCGAACGGGACGACGACGCCGCCCAGTTCGGCCTCGAACGAGTGCAGGCGCGTGGTCTCCCCCGGCCCGAGCTCGACGACGACCTCGGCGCGCTCGCCCGGCGCGAGCCGCACCTGCTCGAGCCGGACCGGCCCGTCGAGCAGCCCGCCGTCGGTCGCGACCAGGTCCATCTCCCGGTCGGTGAACCCGAGCTGGTAGGTGCGCGCGGTCGACCCGTTGAGCAGCCGCAGCCGCACGCGCTCGGTCGTGACCTCGTGATACGCGCCGACGGTGCCGTTGGTCAGGACGGTCTCCCCGAGAGTGCCCGGCTCGCTGCCGTTGTCCTGGAGCTCGAGCTGACCGTCGTCGTCGAACACCTTGTCCTGCACGACGACGGGCACGTCGTCGACGCCGTACTCCTGCGGCAGGTCTGCCTTCCGCGAGGCGTCGTCGTCGAGCAGGAACAGGCCCGCGAGCCCGCGGTACACGTGCTCTTCGGTCGCCCCGTGCGGGTGCGGGTGGTACCAGAGCGTCGCGGCTGGCTGGTCGATCTCCCAGGTGGGCCGCCACGTCTCGCCGGGCGCGACCTCCTGGTGCGGCCCGCCGTCCATCGCCGCGGGCAGGTGCATGCCGTGCCAGTGCACGCTCGTGGGCTCGTCGAGGTCGTTCGTGACCTCGACGGCGACGCGCTCTCCGCGCTCGGCGCGCAGCGTCGGGCCGAGGTGGGCGCCGTCGAAGCCCCAGGTGCGGGTCCGGGTGCCGTCGGCCGTCGCGGGCGCGAACGACGTCGTGCCCTCCTGCGCGGTGAGCGAGAACGTCCGCACGCCGTCGACGACGCGCGACTCCGCGAGCGGCGGGATCGCGAGCTCGTTCGTGAACTCCACCTCGTCGACCGGCGTGACCGAGCCCGGGATGATCGCGCACCCGCCCGCGGCGAGCGCGACCGCGCCCGCGAGCGCCGAGACGAGGACCGCCCTCTTGCGCCTCATCGTGCCTCCCCCCGGGCGTTCTGGACGGCGAGGGCGATCAGGCCCGCGACGAAGCCCCAGAGGGAGTCCACCGCGAGCGCGGGGATCACCGTCCACGCGGCGGCGTTCTCGCCGGGCAGGCCGACGCCGCCGAAGGCGAATGACATCGCCGTCGCGACCAGACCGAAGACCAGTCCGGCGAGGGTCAGGGTCAGGACCGGGCGGGCGACGCGTCCGAACCCGACGACGCCGATCCACACGAGCGCGGTCAGGCCGACGATGCCCAGGGCGCGAGGTGCGCCGGTGCCGCCGACGCCGGTGAGGGCCGTGAGCGGCCACAGCAGGGCCATCGAGCCGAGGCCGAGAACGAGCGGCCACTGGACGGCCGGCGTCGTGGTGGGCGAGTACCGGGGTGAGGTCATGCCTCGACGATGCCGGTCCGGACCCCGGTGCGACATCGGCCCGGGGGCGTCTTCTGGGTGCGTCAGCGGGCGATGGTCGGTGTCGCCTCGGGGCGACGTCGACCCTGGGCAAACCCTCGTCACCGCAGGTCGGGGATCTGTTCGATCCCATTCTGTCTAGGACTCGACAGCGCTGCGGCTGGCCCTGACGAAGCGGTTGAGCTTCGCCTTGGCCGCGCCGCTGTCAATCGCTTCGGCGCACCGGGTTCGGGCGAGGTCGATCTCCTCGACGAGAGATCCCATCAACGGATGCGCCGCCACCAAGACCGCGGCGGCGTTGAGCAGTACAGCATCACGGACCGGTCCGTGCACGCCATCGAGCACGGAGTGGAAGATGGTGGCGTTGTGCTCGGGTGCCCCGCCTCGCAACAGCCTTGGGTCGGCGAGCGGGATGCCGAGGTCACGCGGATCCAGCGTTGTCCCGGTGACGCTCCCGTCGCGCACAACCAGAACGTCCGACACGCTGACGGTGGTGAGATTGTCCAGGCCGTCGCGGCCCCGGACGACCAGACCGGTGCGCCCCATCGCTGCCATGGCATCCGCGAGCACCGGAGCCAGACGTCGGTCTGCGACTCCGACCACTTGATGCTGTGGATCCGCGGGGTTGAGAAGGGGCGCGACAGCGTTGAACACGGTTGCGATCCCCAGCTGCCGTCGCACAGGCGCCGCGTGGCGCAGCCCGGGGTTGAACCTGGGTGCGAACACATAGGCCATGCCGGCGTCTCCTGCGACTCGCACCACCTGCTCCGGGGTGAGATCCAGAGTCACACCCAGATGCTCGAGGAGGTCGGCGGATCCTGCGGTGGACGAGGACGCCGAGCGTCCACCGTGCTTCACGACGGTGACCCCCGCTGCAGCGGCGACGACGGCAGCCATCGTCGAGATGTTCACCGCACCGGTGCCATCACCGCCAGTTCCCGCAATGTCGACGATCGCCCCGGGGATATCCACGTCGACGCCGTGGGATCGCAGGGCTGCGACGAAGCCGGCGACTTCGACGGCGGACTCACCCTTGATCCGAAGTCCCGTCAGAAAGGCAGCGGTCTGAGCGTCCGTCGCCTCCCCGCTCACGATCTGGCTCATCGCCCAGACAGCGTCACGCGTCGTGAGGTCTTGACCCTCGATGAGGAGCTGCAGGATCGTGTTCCAAAGGCTGGTATGAGTCACGGCTGTCCTTGGGTAGGAGCCAGACCCGACGAGCCGGCGCAGGAAGAGAGAAGGCCGCCTCGACGAGGCGGCCAGGTGAAGTCTCGATCAGGCAGGGGCCGCCTACGGGGCGGGCCGCCAGCTGGTCGAATGCGGGTTCATGCCCCGGATGCTACACACAGCCAGCTCTTCCACACCACGACGAAGTCGAGGTCCTGACCGCGTCCCGCAAGGTTCCCCACCCGGATGTCGTAGAGCTCGACGACGAGGTCACCCATCGGAGTCCTCGGCCCGGATCGTCGCCGATAGCTCCGTGCCGGTCTCGCGCAGCACCGCGAAGAGCCGGTCCACGAAGATCGAGGGCTTGCCCGACTCGATCTCCCAGATGTAACGCTGCGTCGTGCCGATGCGCGCTGCGAGCTCACGCTGGCTCCACCCGTTGAGCAGGCGCGCTTGCTGGAGGATCCGGCCCAGGGACTCAGGGCTCGTGACCTTCCCGGTGTAGTGCATCGCGGTCACCTCGTACCTCGACTACGTTTCGGTAGTCAGTCGCGGTGACTACGTTATCAGCGTCACCTAGGCTGGCCACGTGGTCACGGACGTGACAAGAGCCCCGGGTGGCGCGGACCCGCGCGTCGTCGACCTGGTGCTGGCGATCGCGATGACGCTCGCGATCGGCGTCGTCATCGCGGCGAACTTCGAGGGCGCGCGCAGCTCCAGCCCGGCCGCGTACCTCTTCGCCGTCGGCTTCGGCGTGCTCGTCGCGGTCCGGCGGCGCGCACCGCGGACCATGCTCGTCCTGACGCTGCTGGGCATCTTCGCGTACTACGCGCTGGGCTTCCCCGTGATCGGCATCGCGCTGCCGGCGGTCGCGGCCCTCTACTCCGCGGCCGAGCTCGGCTTCACGTGGTGGGCCGCCGGTGCCGGGACCGTGCTCGTGGCCGTCTCCGGGTACTTCCGCATCGTCGACGGCCAGCCGACGGCATATCTGTACGGCTACGAGCTGGTGACCAACGTCGCGCTGGTCGCGGCGGCGATCGCGCTCGGGGTCGCGGTCAGGTTGACGCGCCAGGCCCGCGCGGATGCCGAGCGGGTGCGCGTCCTGGCCGCCGCCGAGCAGTCGCTCGCGGCCGAGCAGCGGATCCAGGCCGAGCGCATGCACCTCGCCCGCGACCTGCACGACGTCGTCGGGCACAACCTCTCCGTCGTGGCGCTGCACGCCGGGGTCGCGTCGGAGGCCGTCGGCCGCGACGACGCCGCGGCGCGCGCCGCGCTCGAGCACGTGCGGACCGCGACGTCGGGCACGCTGCACGAGCTGCGCGCCACCGTGAAGCTGCTGCGGCGGCCGGTCGACAGCACCGCCTCGGGACCCGCGAACCGGCGCGACGCACCACCCGCCGCGTCGACCGGGCTCGCGGGGCTCGACGCGCTCGTCGGCCCGGCGCGCGCGACTGGCCTCGACGTCGAGGTGGACGTCGACGTGCCGCCCGGCACCCTCGACGCCACGGTCGACGCCGCCGCGTTCCGGATCGTGCAGGAGTCCCTCACCAATGTGCTGCGGCACGCCGACGCCCGCCGCGTCCGGGTGTTGGCTGCCGTCGACGACGGGCAGCTACGTGTCGAGGTGGCCGACGACGGACGCGGGACCGGCGCCACCTCGCCCGACGGCGCTCACGGGTCCGGGATCCCGGGCATGCGAGAGCGTGCCGCCCTGCTCGGTGGAACGCTCACCGTGGGCGACGCACCGGACGGCGGGTTCACCGTCGTCGCCGACCTTCCCGCGAGACTGGGCGCATGATCCGGATCGTGCTGGTCGACGACCAGGAGCTCGTCCGCGCCGGCCTGCGCCCGCTGGCCCAGCACGACGGCGACATCGAGGTCGTCGGGGAGGCGGGCGACGGCCGCGCGGGCCTGGCACTCGTGCGCGAGCTGCGCCCCGACGTCGTGCTCATGGACGTGCGGATGCCGCGGATGGACGGGCTGGAGGCGACGCGCGCGATCGTCGCGGACCCGGCCTTGTCGGACGTCCGCGTGCTCGTCCTGACGACGTTCGACGAGGACGAGCACGTGTTCGCCGCGATCCGCGCGGGGGCGTCGGGGTACCTGCTGAAGGACCTCTCGCCGGCCGACCTGCGCGCCGCGATCCGTACGGTCGCGGCGGGTGACTCGCTCCTGTCGCCGTCGGTCACCGCGACGGTCATGCGCGCGGCCGCCACCGGGCCGCGGACGTCCGACGACGGTCGGCTGGGCGAACTGACCGAGCGCGAGCGCGACGTGCTCGAGCAGGTCGGGCGCGGGCTGACCAACGACGAGATCGCGCGCGAGCTCTACCTGAGCCCGGCCACGGCGCGCACCTATGTGAGCCGGCTGCTGACCAAGCTCGACGCGCGCGACCGGGCCGCGCTCGTCGTGCTCGCGTACGAGACGGGCCTGGTGCGCCCCGGCGGCTGAGAAATCCCGGGAACACGGACTGCGGCACGCCGCCGAGGTAGAACGAAACCCCGCGGGTAGAAGCGTTGCGCGTCCACGTCGTCGGATTCGCTTCCACCTCGCGGAGCGGGGTTCAACCTCGCCAGGCGCGCGGGGGCGCGTTCGCCCATGCTGGCCGCATGCCCGGCACCACCGCGCGCCACAAGAACCGGTCCAGCGTCGGCGACCTCACCGTCGTCGGGCACGTGCGCGCACCGCTCGACGCGAGCCGGGCGGTCGTGCTCGTGCACGGCGTGGGCTCGTCGGCGCGTGCCTACCGCAAGCTCGGCGACCGCCTCGTGGCGCACGGCGCGGTGCACGCGGTCGACCTGCCCGGTTTCGGATCGTCCCCGCACGTGAGCCGGGAGGTCACGATCGCCGATCACGCGGCCGTCGTCGCGCGGTACGTCCAGGAGCACGTGCTCGACGCCGGTCGGCCGGCGCCCGTCGTCGTCGGCCACTCGATGGGCGCGCAGGTCGTGGGTCAGCTGCTCGCCGACCATCCCGACACCGCGTGCGCCGGCGTCCTCGTCGGCCCGACGGCGGTACCCGACACGCGCACCATCGGGCACCAGGGGGCACGCCTCGCGATGGACGCGCTGGGCGAGCCGCCGCGCACCGTCGGGGTGCTGCTCGTCGACGCCCTGCTGCGCTGCCGCATCCCGTACTACCTCGCCCAGCTGCGTCACGTCGTCGGGCACCGGCTGGAGGACGTCCTGCCCCGCACCACCGTCCCGGTCGTCGTGGTTCGCGGCGCGCGCGACGCCGTGACGTCCGGACCGTGGATCGAGCTGCTCGCGGCCCGCGCCCCGTTCGGGGAGCACCGCACCGTGCGGGGCCGCCACCACGCCATGGACGCCGACCCCGACGGCGTGGCCGAGATCGTCCTCGAGGCATGGCAGTCGGCCGAGCGGGGCGTCGGGTGACCGAGCGGCACCGCTCCCCCGGCGGGATCCTCGCGCGGCTCGGTGCGTGGGGCGCCGACTACGCCTGGGCCACCGACCGGCAGCTGCGCGCCCTCCTGCGCCGCTCGCCGGTGCCCACCGGTGCGGGCGACCGTGCGCCCATCGTGCTCCTGCCCGGCATCTACGAGACGTGGGCGTTCCTGGCCCCCGTGGCGACCGCGCTCGCCCGCGCGGGCCACCCGGTCCATGCGGTCCCGGGCCTGAAGCACAACGCCCGGCCCGTCCCCGAGTCGGCCGACGTCGTGGTCGACCACCTCGAACGGGCCGGGCTGACCGGCGTCGTGCTCGTGGCGCACAGCAAGGGCGGCCTGATCGGCAAGCGCGTGATGCTGTCGCACGCGGGCGAGCGGGTGCTGGGCATGGTCGCGATCGCGACACCCTTCGCCGGCTCACGCTGGGCGCGGTACATGCTCTCTCGGCCGCTGCGGTCGTTCCACCCGCGCGACCCGGTGCTGCTGGCGCTCGCGGGCGAGCTCCTCGTCAACGAGCGCATCACGGCCGTGTACCCACACTTCGACCCGCACATCCCGGAGTCCGGCGAGCTCCCCGGCGCGCGCAACATCGAGCTCCCGCTGTCAGGCCACTTCCGGCCGCTCGGTCATCCCCTGCTCGTGGACACCGTCGTGCGCGAGGTGGCTTGGGTGGAGGCCGAGCACACGGTTCCCTGAATTCAGGGATCCGTGTACTGTTGCGCCCATGGAGACGGTGACGTTGACGCACACTGCCGCCCTGGCGCGGCTCGGCCACGCGCTCGGGGACCCGACCCGCGCGCGGATCCTGCTCGCGCTGCGCGAGGCGCCCGGCTATCCCTCCGACCTCGCCGCGGCGATCGGCGTCTCGCGCCAGGTCATGTCGAACCAGCTCGCGTGCCTGCGCGGCTGCGGGCTCGTCGCGACCCGGCCCGACGGCCGCCGCACCGAGTACCGCCTCGCCGATCCTCACCTGGCGCACGCCCTCGGGGACCTGCTCCGGCTCGCGCTCGTCGTCGACCCGGACTGCTGCGGACCGGACTGCACGTGCGCGGCCGGTGCACCGGCGTCGGGCACGGGCAGCGACACCGGGACGGAGGCGGCCGCGTGAGCGACACCCGGGCCGTCGCGACGACGCACGCCCTCACGCGCCGCGGGCTTCGCCTGGCCCAGTTCACCGTCGCCTACAACGTGGTCGAGGGCGCCGTCGCCATCGCCGCCGGCCTAGCCGCCGGTCTAGTCTCGGTCGTCGGTTTCGGCATCGACTCGGGGATCGAGTCGATCGCGGGCGTGCTCGTCGCGCTGCGCCTGGCGGCCCGCCTGCGCGACGGCCGCACCGAGCCGAGCGAGCGCGACGAGCGCCGCGAGCGCCGTGCCCTGCGCCTCGTCGCCGTCACGTTCTTCCTGCTCGCGGCCTGGGTCACGGTCGAGGGAATCCGGTCGCTCGCGGCCGGCGAGACCCCCGACTCCTCACCCCTCGGCGTCGGCGTGCTCGTGGCGTCGCTGGTCGTCATGCCGCTGCTCGCCGCAGCCAAGACGCGCGTCGGCCGGGCGCTCGGGAACGACCCGCTCATCCTGGCCGACGCCGCGGAGACGCGGATCTGCGTGCTGCTGTCGGTCTCGACGCTCGCCGGTCTGGTCGCGTTCCAGCTCACGGGCGCGGCCTGGCTCGACCCGGTCGCGGGGTTCGTCATCGCCGCGTTCGCGATCCACGAGGGCCGCGAGGCGTGGGAGGGCGAGCTCGTCGAGCACGACGACTGAGCCCGAACGGCCTGGACATCCTGCGACCTTGGTCCCTACACCCGCCGCCCGTGGCGGGCAGAGCCTGGTACCGGAGGTGAAGGTCATGTTCACGATTCGCAATCTCGGCGGGGTGGCACTGCTCCTCGCCGGCAGCACGTGGTTGTGGCTCACGCCGGCGTTCGCCACCCGGGGAGTCTCGACGTCCGGGGCGGCGTGGGCGATCACCCGCGTGCTCTCCCTGCTCACGGTGGCCGGCTTCTTGGTGGCGACCTGGGGGCTGTTCGCGCGTCAGACCTGGTGGGAGACCGTCGCGCTCGGCTCGGCGGCCGTCGGGTTGATCGCGCTCGTCCCGTACCTTCTCGCGGCCATCAGCGGCGGTGAGACGACGGGGACGGCGACGTGGAATGCCGCGGTCCACGTGTTCATGCTGGCCGGGATCTTCGTGCTGCTGCTGGTGCCGTCCCTCGAGCAGTGGGTCGACGGCCACGTGATGGGCGGCTGAGGACCCGCACCCGTAGGCGGTCCGACGTGAGGTCGGTGATCCGTCGTGAGATCGGCGGCCCGGGTCACCGACCTCGCCCCAGACCACCGACCTCACGACTCACCGAGGTGTCTCCGCGGCGAAGCAACGGTGAGACTGGACCCATGGGGCACGCTCACGACCACAGCCACGCGGGGATCGCGGAGGACCGCCGGCGGCTGACGGCCGCGTTCGCCATCACCGCCGCGATCGTCGTCGCGCAGGTCGTCGGCGCGATCGTCACGGGCAGCCTTGCGCTGCTCGTCGACACCGCGCACCTGCTGACCGACGCCGGCGGGCTCGGCCTCGCGCTGTTCGCGGCGCACCTGTCGCTGCGGCCACCGTCGCCGCGACGCACCTGGGGGTTCCGCCGGGCCGAGGTGCTGGCGGCACTCGCCCAGGCGGCGGTGCTGCTCGCGGTGGGGATCTTCGTCGTCGTGGAGGCCGTGCGTCGGTTCGCCGACCCGCCCGAGATCCCGTCGACGGCGCTCGTCGTCTTCGGCGCCGTCGGCCTGACCGGGAACATCGCCGCGTTGCTCGTGCTCGCGGGGCGAAGGTCGGCGAGCTTCAACCTGCGCGCGGCGTTCCTCGAGGTGCTCAACGACGCGCTGGGCTCGTTGGCGGTCATCGTCGCCGCGGTCGTCATCGCGACGACCGGCTGGCAGCGCGCCGACACCGTGGCGGCGCTCGCGATCGGCGCGCTCATCGTGCCGCGGGCGCTGCGGCTGCTGCACGAGACGTCGAGCGTCCTGCTCGAGTCGACGCCGCCCGGGCTCGACCTCGAGGAGGTGCGGGCGCACCTGATGGGCGTCGAGCACGTGCGGTCGGTGCACGACGTCCACGCCTCGCTCATCGCCACGGGGCTGCCCACGCTCAGCGCGCACGTCGTCGTCGACGCCGACTGCTTCACCGACGGCCACGCCGGGCGCATCCTCGACGAGCTGCAGGAGTGCGTGGCGACGCACTTCGCGGTGTCGGTCGAGCACTCGACGTTCCAGGTCGAGCCGCACACGCACCCGGAGCACGAGCACCCGACACACGACTGAGCCTGCGCCGGGGGGACCGAGCGGGCACTCTGGCTATGCGGTGCCGGCCGGGGCGATGTTCTGGTTGTGCCGGAACAGGTTGCCCGGATCGTAGCGGCGCTTGAGCTCGGACAACCTGTCGTAGTTGCTCTTGTAGTTGGCCCGGATCCTGCCCTGGTCGTCCTCGGCCATGAAGTTGATGTAGCCCCCCTCCTCCGAGTGCGGCGCCGTTGCCTCGTAGTAGTCGCGGACCCAGGCGATGTTTGCCTCGTCGTCCTTGGCATCGGGCCACATGCCGGCGATCACCGTCGC
Source organism: Isoptericola halalbus (assembly GCA_009663185.1). Classification (GTDB taxonomy): domain Bacteria; phylum Actinomycetota; class Actinomycetes; order Actinomycetales; family Cellulomonadaceae; genus Isoptericola; species Isoptericola halalbus. The sequence goes on along the minus strand of VJZX01000019.1, from coordinate 9,764 downwards.
GAAGGTGGCGTCACGGTATGCGAAGGCCGTCGCCTCGGGCGCCACGCGGTTGCAGGCGCCGTTGATCGGGTAGATGTGCATCGTCGACGTGAGCTCGGGCACCTTGGAGCCGTGCTCGATGTGTGCGGCGACCGCGTCGTCGGTGAGCTCCCTGACGAAGTTCGTCTTCCAGTAGTGCCGCAGTCCCGGCGGGTAGAGCGCGTCGAAGGCGCTGTTGAGGGCCGGGTACGGCATCGGGCCCACCATCTCCGCGACGACCGGGGCGAGGTCGTGGAACGGCTTGAGCATCTGCTCGCCCTTGTCCAGGTCGCCGCTCCAGCAGGTGACCATGAGCGCATGAGGCTTGCCGTGGCGCTCTTCGGGGATGAACGGCAGCGGCGGCGCGATCTGGTAAGCCGGGAAGCCGCCGAACTCCTCCGGAGCGTCGGCGATGAACTCGCGGTAGAACCTGAACAGATCGCCGGCCTCGTCGAGCTCGTAGAACATCGGCCCGCCGTAGATGTCCTTGACCGGGCTGAGCCGGAACTCGAAGGACGTCACGACGCCGAAGTTCCCGCCGCCACCGCGGATCGCCCAGAAGAGGTCTGCGTCGTCCTCCTCGCTCGCGACGTGGAAGGTTCCGTCGCCGGTGACCACGTCCGCCGCGAGCAGGTTGTCGAGCGCCAACCCGAGTCCTCTGGCGAGGTAGCCGATGCCGCCGCCCAGGGTCAGGCCACCGACGCCGGTGGTGGAGATGATCCCGCCGGTCGTTGCGAGCCCGAACGGGTACGTCGCGGCGTTCAGGTCGCCCCAGGTCGCGCCGCCGGAGACGTGGGCAGTGCGGGTGCGTGGATCGACCCGCACCTCGCGCATGGACGACAGGTCGATGACGACGCCGTCGTCGCAGGTGCCGAAGCCCGGGACGCTGTGGCCGCCGCCACGCACGGCGACGCTCAGGTCGTTGTCGGCGGCGAAGCGGACCGCCGTCATCACGTCGCCGGCGTTGGCGGGGCGTACGATCACCGCCGGCCGCTTGTCGATCATCCCGTTGCGGACCTTGCGGGCTTCGTCGTACTCCGCGTCGTCGGGCGTCGTGACCGCTCCCCTGATCTCCTCACGCAGGGCGGTCGTCGTGGCGTTGTCCATGGGTTCCCTCCCTCGGCCGAGTCCTGTCACGCACGCGTGAGAGGGGCGTCGGAGGGCGTCACCAGGCGCGTCGTTGCGCGGCGGGAATGTGTCTTAAGTACGAGGCTAGGGTCACCAAGCAGCGACGGGCAATAGTTCCTTCGGGCGAGTTTCCCTCCGGGTTCGTCTTCCAGGATGACGCCGGGGGCACGCCTGGAAGGCCAGGGTGTTGTCAACGTCAATGGTGACCGCACGGCCTCGCCAGGCGTGGCGTGTGCGCTCTGGTCCGCCTCCAAGAGGTCGGTTGAGGTCCACCTGGGCCAGGCAGGTTCCGCTTCAGCCGCTCGCGCGGATCACCAGCTCGGGCGGGAAGACGACGTCGCGGGGCTCGCGACCGGGCTCGGCGATCTCGTCGAGCAACAGCCGTGCGGCGGCGGTGCCGATCTCGGCGATCGGCTGCCGCACGGTCGTGAGCGGCACGGACGCCATGGCCGCGAACGGGATGTCGTCGTACCCGACGACGGCGACGTCGTCGGGCACGCGGATCCCCGCACCGGTCAGCGCGTTGACGATGCCGATGGCGTGCAGGTCGTTGCCGGCGAAGATCGCGTCGGGGCGGCGACCGGCGGGCAGGTCGGCGACCCGGCGGCCGACCTCCTGCCCCACCTCGAGGTCGAGGTCGGGCGAGCGGACGACGTCGAGCGTGGCCCCGGGTACCTCGGCCACCACGTCGTGGCACCCGTCGATGCGGCTGTCGATCTGCCGTACGCCTTCCGGACCGGCCGCGAAGAGCAGGTGCCGTCGGCCGGAGTCGAGCAGGTGCCGGGCCGCGAGCCGGCCGCCCTCGCGGTGGTCGACCGACACGGACGAGAGCCGGCCCTCCGGGTCGTCGTGGTCGACCAGCACGACGGGAGTGCCCCGTTCCCGCCTGCGGCGCAGCGCCTCGAGCTCGTCGTCGGAAGGGGCGACGACCACGCCGTCGAACCGGAGCTGCTCGAACAGGGTGAGGAACTGCTCCTGCTGGCTCGCCGACTCGTGCGAGCTGCCGGTCACGACGGCGAGGCCGGCGTCGGCGGCGACCTGCTCGACGGCGGTCGCGATGCCCGCGAAGTACGGGTTGGACGCGTTGACCACGGACAGGCCCACGATGCCGCTGCGCCCGCGGCGCAGCTGGCGGGCGGGCATGCTGGGGACGAAGCCCAGCTCGGCGATCGACGCCTCGACGCGGCGCTTCATGCGGGCCGAGAGGCGGTCGGGCCAGTTGAGGTAGTTGGACACCGACGCCGCGGAGACGCCGGCGTGGCGCGCGACGTCGTGGATCGTCACCGTCGAGTCACGCATGGCCCATCACACCTGTGGAAACTACCAGAGAGAGCGCTCTCACCCGCCGGCCTCCGTCTCCGGCGGGCCCGCTACGGCCAGCCTTGCCTTGCTGGCGGCCCGACGACGGCGGTGGTCTCCTGGGACCATGTCGATCGGTGAAGGCGTGCGCCGGCAGGAGCATCACCCCGACGAGCCGCACGCCGGCGGCGGGCTCGCCCAGCGTCTCAACTGGCTCCGCGCCGGCGTCCTCGGTGCGAACGACGGCATCGTGTCCGTGGCGGCGGTCGTCGTCGGCGTCGCCGCGGCCACGCCGTCGCACGCCGCGATCCTCACCGCCGGCCTGGCTGCCCTCGTGGGCGGCGCGGTCTCGATGTCGCTCGGCGAGTACGTCTCGGTCTCGAGCCAGTCCGACTCCGAGAAGGCGCTCATCGCGCTCGAGAAGCACGAGCTCGCGACCATGCCGGCCGAGGAGCTCGCCGAGCTCACCGAGATCTACCGCTCCAAGGGCCTCTCGGACGCGACCGCGCGCCAGGTCGCGGTCGAGCTCACCGAGCACGACGCGCTCGCCGCGCACCTGTCCGCGGAGCTCAACATCGACGCCGACGACGTCGTCAGCCCGTGGCACGCGGCGTTCGCGTCCTTCGCGGCCTTCACCGTGGGCGGCATCCTGCCGCTCGCCGCGGTCCTGCTCATCCCCGAGCCGGCCAAGATCGTCGCCACGTTCCTCGCCGTGCTCGCCGCGCTCGCGCTGACCGGCGGCCTGGCCGCGTGGCTCGGCGACGCCCCGCGCCTGCGGGCGATCGCCCGGGTTGTCGTCGGCGGCGGCCTCGCGCTCGGTGCGACGTTCGCGATCGGGTCGCTGCTGGGCATGTCGGGCATGGTCTGAGGGTGGTCACAGGCGCTCGAGCACCCGGTCGACGACGTGCTCGGCGATCGCCAGGCTCGACGTCGCGGCCGGTGACGGCGCGTTGCGGAGGCTCGTGACGCCGTCGGACTCCTCGACGACGAAGTCGTCGACGAGCGTGCCGTCGCGCGCGACGGCCTGCGCGCGCACGCCGGTACGGCCGCGCTCGACGTCGGTCCGGCGCAGCTCGGGCACGTACCGCTGCGCGGCGCCGACCGCGGCGCCGATCCACGCCGAGTCGCGCAGCTCGGCCAGGCCTGTGCGCCAGTGGCGCGCCGCCATGCGCCACGTCCCCGGCCAGCGCACGACCGCGGCGACGTCGGCCGGGCGGACCGCGAGCCGGCTCTCCGACTCCCGGTGCAGGGCGAGCAGCGCGTTCGGTCCGAGCTGGAGCGTCCCGTCGATGCCGCGCGTGAGGTGGACCCCGAGGAACGGGTAGCGCGGGTCCGGGACGGGGTACACGAGGCCGCGCACGAGCTCACGCCCCGCGTCCTCGCGCACCGTGAGGTACTCGCCGCGGAACGGCACGATCGCGGGCGAGCGGTCGCCGCCGGTGCGGAGGGCGAGCCGGTCCGACTGGGCGCCCGCGCACAGCACCAGCCGGTCGACGGCGAACCGGTCGTGCCCGGCGGCGACGTCGATGCGGCCCTCGCGCCGCTCGATGCCGGTCACCTCGGCGCCGAGCAGGATCCGGCCGCCGCCCGTCTCGACGTCGGCCGCGAGCGCCGCGGCGACCGCCCCGAAGTCGGTCACCGCGGTGTGCGGCGAGTGGAGCGCCGCAATGCCGGCGACGTGGGGCTCGACCTCGCGGATCTGCTGCCGGTCGAGCCGCCGCAGGCCGGGGACGCCGTTCTCGCGGGCGGTGCGCTCGAGTGCCTCGAACCGCGACAGCTCGGCGTCGTCGACCGCGACGACGAGCTTGCCGCGCTCGACGTACGGCACGCCCTTGTCGGCGCAGTACTCACGCAGCATCGCGCGCCCGCGGGTGCACAGGCCGGCCTTGAGGCTGCCCGGCCGGTAGTAGAGGCCCGCGTGCACGACGCCGGAGTTGTGGCCGGTCTGATGCATCCCGACCCGGTCCTCCTTCTCGAGGACGAGCACCTGTGTGCCGGGGCTGCGCCGCTGGAGCTCACGCGCGACCGCGAGTCCGACGATCCCGGCGCCGACCACGCCCACGACCGTGCCGCTCGCGCCTTTCACCTCAGCCATCGACTCCCCCTCCCCCGGTCAGGCTAGGGCTCCTGGACACAGGCGGCGCGACGTCAGCGGGACTGCCCTGCCATCCAGTCCCACAGGTGCTGGCCGTCGGGCGTCGTCGGGGCGTTCCGCGCCGTGTAGACCCAGGCGAAGTGACCCGGGTAGGAGACGCCTTCCCAGGTCACGCCGTCGTACGAGGACAGGAGCGAGCCCGGCACGAGGTCGTGCGCCCACACGCTGGTCAGGTCGTGCGGGACGGTCGCGTCGTCCTTCGCGTGGACGAACCAGGTCGGCGTGCCCGCGAGCCGCCGGACCTCGGCGGCGTCGATCATGTACGTGCCCGTCCGGTTCAGGTAGTAGGCGGGGGCGGACACGACGACGGAGGCGAAGTCGTCGGGGTAGGCCGCCACCAGGCGCGTCGCCATGAGGCCGCCCGCGGAGGCGCCCATCACGTGGATGCGGGACGTGTCGACCGGGTGGCGCTCGGCGACCTCCTCGATGAGGGAACGCAGTCGTGCCTGGTACCCGGCCTCGTCGGCCCGGTACCACTCGTCGGGCACCTGCGGCGCGACGACGTAGGCGCCGCCGAACACCGCCTGCGCCTCGGCCGTCGCCGGGCCGAGCGCGCCCCGGTTGGCCCGCAGCGGCGACTCGCCGTCGTAGTAGCCGGGCAGCCCGCCTTCGCCGTTGCCGTGCAGCCACACCACGAGGGGCCGTGCGCCGGCCGCGCCGTGCGGGGCGTACAGCCGGTACCGCATGCCGTCCGCGGAGGTGCGGGAGGCGAACGCGTCGACCTCGGGGTCGACGAGGCTGCCCTGGCGCAGCTCGTCGATCGTGACGCGCGCGCCGTTGCGCAGCTCGAGCGGCGCGATCTGCTCCACCGTGTACGTCAGCTCGGGCATGACGTTGCGCGACCTCGGGCCGAGGTACGCCAGGGTCGCCCCGGCGGCGCCACGCTCGAGCTCGAGCCGGATGTCCCCCGACGGCGTGCGGCTCGCCGACGTGACGGTACGGCCGGCGTCGAAGACCACCTGTCCCGCGCCGCCAAGGTCGACGCCGTCCGGGTACCGGCCCGTGGCGTGGACGGCGAAGGACTCCGGTCGCACCGACTCGGCGCGCACGCCGCGCAGACGGCTGCCGTCGATGGTCAGCGACGTCACCTGCTCCCCGCCGTCGAGCACCTCGGCGCCCAGGGTGAACGTCGCCCCGGCGACCCTGCCCGGCGGCTCGTCGCGCGGTGCGGCGGTGCTCGGTACGGCGAGCCCGGCGGCCATCATCGTCGTCATCGTCGTGGCAGCCAGAACAGCGGCGAAGCTGCGACTCCTCATCGAAGCCCCCTGAGATCAGTGGTGCCCAGCGCCGCCCCGCGCTGGGCACCATGAACCTACCAAGCGGTCGCGTCGAGCGCGCCTCGACAGTCAGCGGGACGGGCGCAGGTCCAGCCGGCGCAGGAGCTGGGCGTTGAGCGCGACGACGACGGTCGACAGCGACATGAGCAGCGCACCGACCGACATCGGCAGGACGAACCCGACCGGGGCCAGCACGCCCGCCGCGAGCGGCACGGCCAGCAGGTTGTACCCCGCCGCCCACCACAGGTTCTGCTTCATCTTGCGGTAGCTCGCGTGGGACAGGTCGACGACGGACAGCACCGCGCGCGGGTCGTCGCCGGCCAGGATGACCCCGGCCGACCCGATCGCGACGTCGGTGCCTGCACCGATGGCGATCCCGACGTCGGCCTGGGCGAGCGCCGGGGCGTCGTTGACGCCGTCCCCGACCATCGCCACGCGCCGCCCCTCGGCCTGCAGGCCGGCGACCGTCGCCGCCTTGTCCTCGGGCCGAACGCCGGCGAACCAGCGGTCGACGCCGATCTCGGTGGCGACCGAGCGCGCCACGGCCTCCGCGTCGCCGGTGATCATGACGACCTGGACGCCGCGCTCGTGCAGCTGGGCGACGGCGTCGGCCGACTCAGGCCGCACCTGGTCGGCGAGCCGCAGCGCGCCGACGACGGTTCCGTCGCGGACGACGTGCAGGACGATCGCGCCCTCGCCGCGCCACGCCTCCGCCTCCGGCACCTCGTCGAGCGACCGCTCCTCGAGAAGGCGCGGACCGCCCACGCGGACCTCGGACCCGTCCACCTTGGCGGTGACACCCACGGCCGGTGCCGACGTGAAGCCGCCGGCCCGCGGCACCGGCACACCGCGCGCGGCGGCCTCGGCGACGATCGCGCGGGCGAGCGGGTGCTCGCTGTCCGACTCGGCGGCGGCCGCGAGCGCCAGGACGCCGTCGGCGTCGAGCTCGTCCGCGGTCGCGATGTCGATCACCGCGGGCTCGCCGCGGGTGAGCGTGCCGGTCTTGTCGAAGAGGACGACGTCGACCGTGCGCATGCTCTCGAGCGCGAGGCGGTCCTTGACGAGCACGCCGGCGCGGGCCGCGCGCTCCGTCGCGATCGAGACGACGAGCGGGATCGCCAGGCCGAGCGCGTGGGGGCAGGCGATGACCAGGACGGTCACGGTCCGCACGACCGCGGCACCGGGCAGCCCGAGCAACGACCACGCGACCGCGGTGACCGCGGCCGCTCCGAGTGCGAACCAGAACAGCAGGCCGGCCGCGACGTCCGCGAGGCGCTGCGCCCGCGACGACGATGCCTGCGCGTCGGCGACGAGCTTGCGGATGCCGGCGAGCGCGGTGTCGTCGCCCGTCGCGGTGACCTCGACCCGCAGGCCCGAGTCGGTCGCGACCGTGCCGGCCGTGACCTGGTCGCCGGCGCCGCGCGCGACCGTGCGCGACTCTCCCGTGATCATCGACTCGTCCATCTCGGCCTGGCCGTCGACGACGCGGCCGTCGGCAGGCACGCTGCCGCCGGGCCGGACGAGAACGAGGTCGCCGACCGCGAGCTCCGACGGCGCCACCACGACGAGCTGGTCGCCCTCGACACGCTCGGCGGTGTCCGGCAGGAGCTCGGCGAGCGAGTCGAGCGCCGACGTCGTGCGCGCCAGCGAGCGCATCTCGATCCAGTGGCCGAGCAGCATGATGACGACCAGGAGGGAGAGCTCCCACCAGAACTCGAGCTGGTGGTCGAGCAGGCCCAGGCTCGCGCCCGCGGACGCGACGAACGCGACGGTGATCGCGAGGCCGACGAGGAGCATCATCCCTGGCCGCTGCGCGCGGATCTCCGAGACCGCTCCGACGAGGAACGGCCGACCGCCCCAGGCGAAGATGATCGTGCCGAGGACCGGAGAGACCCACCGCGCCCACGCGGCGTCGGGCAGCTCGTAGCCCAGGATCATGGCGAACATGCCGGAGAACGCGACGACCGGCACGGCCAGGGCGAGCATGATCCAGAACAGCCGGCGGAACTGCTCCACGTGGTCGCCGTGCCCCGTGTGGCCCGAGGCCGCGTGGGCGCCGTGCGCCGCGTGCTCCTCGCGGGCTGTCATCGTGGCCGTGTGCCCGGCGTGGTGCTCGTGGCCTGCGTGCTCGTGGCCTGCGTGGCCTGCGTTGGTCGTGGTCACCTCGTCGCCGCCGTGCTGCGCGTGCTCGGCGTGCGTGTGGAGCTCGTGGCCGGCGTGCGCGCCGTGTACCCCGTCAGCATGCTGGTCGCTCTTCATCGCACTCTCCCTTCGTCCGCAGGCTATACCCCCTAGGGGTATATCGCCAGTGAACCGGAGCCTCTCTTCGAGTATTCCCGCCAAGCGGAGACGAGTGCCAGGTCGATGCGCCCGACCGACGGCAGCGCCGCACGCAGCCGGGCCTCGGCGTCGGCGACGACCCGACCACCGTCGGACACCGTCAGCTGGGGCGGGACGGCGAGCCGCGCCTGCGCGACGAGCCGATGGCCCGTCCAGCGCAGGCGAACGTCCTCGACCCGCTCGACGTCGGGCACGTGCGCGAGCGCGCACCCGGCGCGATCGACGAGGTCGGGGTCGACGCCGTCGAGCAGCCGCCGCCCGACGTCGCGCGCCGTACCCCACAGCAGGACGACGATCGCGGCCGTGATGGCCAGGCCGACGACCGGGTCGGCCTGCCGGAACCCGAGCCACACGCCGATGACTCCGAGCACGACGGCGAGCGAGGTGAAGCCGTCCGTCCGCGCATGGACGCCGTCGGCGACGAGCGCGGCCGACCCGATCCTGCGCCCGACCCGGATGCGGTAGGTCGCCACGGCCTCGTTGCCCGCGAAGCCGACGACACCCGCGGCGGCGACCCAGCCGAGGTGCTCGAGGGGCGGCGGGTCGAGCAGCCGCCGGACCGACTCCACGCCCGCGACCACGGCCGACAGCGCGATCATGGCGACGATGAAGAGCCCGGCGAGGTCCTCCGCGCGGCCGTAGCCGTGCGTGTAGCGGCGCGTGGCGGCGCGCCGGCCGAGGACGAACGCGATCCACAGCGGTACGGCCGTGAGCGCGTCCGAGAAGTTGTGGATCGTGTCGGCCAGGAGCGCGACCGACCCGCTCACCGCGACGATGACGAGCTGCGCGAGCGCCGTCAGGCCGAGCACGACGAGGCTGACCTTCACGGCGCGGACGCCCTGCACGCTGGCCTCGAGGGCGTCGTCGACCGAGTCGGCCGCGTCGTGCGAGTGCGGCACGAAGACCTCGTGCAGCCAGCCCTTGAGGCCGGATTGGTGCGTGTGCTCGTGCGGGTGCGGGTGTGGCGCATCCGGGTGGGTGCGCTCGACGCCGGTCATGAGTCCGTCCCCGGGTGTCCGTGGTGGTGCGCGGGCCGTTCGTCCACGGCGTGCTGCGCCTGGAAGACGGCCTGGGTCACGAGGTTGCGGGCGTGCTCGTCGACGAGCGAGTAGAAGACGCGGGTGCCCTCCTGCCGCGTCTTGACGATGCGCCCCCACCGCAGCTTGGCGAGATGCTGCGACACCGCGGTCGGCGACTTGTCGACGATGTCGGCGAGGTGGTTGACCGAGAGCTCTTCGTCACGCAGGGCGAGGACGATGCGCACGCGCGTCGCGTCGGCGAGCAGCGAGAAGACCTCGGCCGCGAGCTCGACGTACGGGCTGTCGACGTCTAACCCGCATCTCTTCGTATCTTCGCGCATACGCAGATAGTAAGGGATGCGTGCCGCCACCGGGCTCACTCAACGGTCAGGCGCGCGTCTACTCCGTGCTGCGCGAGCAGCTCGACAAGAGTCGTTGGACTGTGCTCGACGTCCCACTGCACCGCCTCGAGACCGGCGGTTCGTGCCCCGTCCACGTTGGCGGTGGTGTCGTCGATGAAGAGGATCG
>VJZX01000018.1 GCA_009663185.1 Isoptericola halalbus | reverse complement strand
GTCGCGGTGCCGGCGGTCGCCGCGGCGCCGGCGGTTGCCGCGGCGCCCGCGGCGACGCCGCCGACGGTCAGCGAGCCGAGCGCACCCAGGCCGACGAGGCCGAGCACGAGCGGCGCGATGACGGTGCGCATCCCGTGGGAGACGTCGGTCAGCTCGAGCACGAGCGTGCGGCAGCCCCCGCAGCCCTCGAGGTGCACGTCGACCTTGGCGACCTCGCGCTTGGCGAGCCCGCCCCGCACGTAGGCGCCCAGCAACGGGTTGACCGCCTGGCAGGAGTCGGCCGGCTCGTGGGTGAGGTGCTCCTGGAGGTAGCCCACCCGCAGCCCTTCACGGGCGCGGTAGGCCAGCGCCGAGACGCCGTTGGGCGTGAGCCCGAGGACGGGCGCGATCTCGGCGGGCGAGAGGTTCTCGACCTCCGTGTACCAGAGGACGGCCTGCCAGCGTTCGGGCAGCGACCGGTAGGCGCGCGCGACGACGGAGCGCTCGAAGCCGAGGAGCGTCGGGTCCTCGCTCGACTCCTCGAGGCCGAGCGCAGACTCGAACGTGCCGTCGTCGTCGGTGGGTCGGGTCCGGCGCGCCCTCTTGGCGACGTCGCTGGCGAGCCGTCGCACCACGGTGAAGAGATAGGCACGGAAGGTCAGGTCGGGACCGCCGCCGTGCTGGAGAACCCGCAGCACGCGGTCGAATGCCTCGGAGACGATGTCTTCGGCGTCGGCGGTGGTGCGGGTGTACTCGCGGGCGAGCCTGCGCGCGGCTGCCGCATGACGCGCATAAAGGGCGCCATATGCCTCGAGGTCGCCGCCGCGCACCTCGAGAATGAGCTCTGCGTCACTCGGAGCCGAGTCCCCAGATCCCACATAGACGTCCGTCATAGCCCCTCAACTCCTGACGTCCCAAACCCCTGCCAGCCGCACGGGACGAACAAACTCTACGGGAAGATCACCCTTTGGGAATGGGTGAAATCTCTGGATTAAGCTTGGGAAGCCTTGAGGTTCTTTGGGTTTAGATGGCGAAGTACACCATTCAGGCACTCGCCCCTGGCAATCATCGCCAGGGCCCGATCGACCCTCGCCTCTGGCAATCGTCGACGTCTGGCGTCATGATGGTGTCCCATGGAGGTCCCATCAGCATGAGCCTGCCCCTGGATGGCCCGCCCCGACAGTCGGACGACGTGCGGGAGCTCTGGCGCGCCACGAGCCTCGCCGAGGTCTGGCTGCGTCCCGGGGACTGGTACCACCCTGCGGTGGACGCGCTCGTCGAGGCCGTCGACGAGGGGCGCTCGCCCGACGCCGCGGCACAGCGGCTCGGCAGCGCCCGGGGCGCTGCCGGCGTGGGCATCGGGGAAGCGCTTGACGACGTGACCTGCCTGTTCCGCGCCACGGGACGCCCGCTCGACGGGGCGGTGCTGCGCGCGACTGCGATCGGCTGGGTCCACGGGCGCGAGAGCCTGCCGGAGATCTCCAGCGTCCACGACCCGGCGACGGGCCTGCCCACGAGCCAGTACCTCGGCGAGCGGCTCCGTGAGACGTACGGCGTGGCGGCCCGGTCGGGTGCCGACGTCACGCAGACCCACTGCCTGCTCGTCGTCGACGTCGCTGTCGACGGTCTCGACGCGTGGCAGCGCATGACCCGCTCGGCCGCGGTCGGCCGCACGCTCGACCAGGTCTTCGGTGAGGGGCACCCGATGGCGGCGGTCTCCGACGGCGTCTTCGCGGTGCTGGGCGAGCGCGGCGACGCGATGAGCCGCGTCACGCGGGCCGTGCGCCGCGTCGTCGAGCGCAACGCCGAGATCCTCGGGCTCATCGAGGCCGTGCGCCGACCGACCCGGGTCTGGGTGGAGCGGCTGCCGGCCACGCACGAGGGCGCCGTCCAGCTGCTGCAGGCCCTCGGCCGCTGACGGCCCTGAGACAGGGCTGACCGTGCCTGCCGCGCGCTTGTGACTGCGGCGCACTTCTGACTGCGCTCGCACGCCGACCGCCACCGGGCACGGCGCCCGGCGGCGGTACGGGGTCAGTGTGGGATCGGGGGCGGGGTCAGCGGGGGGCGAACGTCAGGCAGTCCGCGTGCCTCGGGTCGTCCGGCCCGGCCCCGACACGGATCGACGGCGCGCCGCACTCGAGGTCGTGGTTGTGCGTGCACTCGCCGCGCTGGCAGGCGCCGACGTGCGCGATGACCTTCTCGAGCCCGCCCTTGGTGCTCAGCGGGATGAACGTGGCGCAGGATGCGTCACCGGTGTGCCCGGCGACCGTGATTGCGCCGGCGTGACAGCCGTGGTCGTGGTTGTAGCCGCAGCCCTCCATCGAACAGTCGGCGACCTCGGGCATCTCCATCAAGGTGCTCATCGTCACTCCTCGCTGCCGGCCGCCGTGGCGGCGACGTCGGTCTGTCTGGCCTCGTACAGACCGAGGATATGACCGATATCGACGTCCTGCATAGGAAGGAATGGCTAACCTGTCAGGGGACGGGAATGCCTTTGCCGAAGGATCCGCCCATTCGGATTAACGCAAGAATTACGTTTCGAAAAATGCGGGCGTCACCCGCGTCGTTGCGGCCGCCAGAGCACGAGCGCGCCGCCGCGGCTCTGCCGCTCGACACGCAGCTCGCTGCGCCGCACGCGTCGGCCGAGCGGAACCGCGACGACCTCCCCGCCGCTGCCGGCGGCGAACACCCGGCCGTCGGCCTGGTCCCGCTCCGCCTGAAGGCGCAGCAGCTCGGCGAGCTGGTGCTCCAGCACCGTGACGTGATGCTCGAGGTCGAGGATGCGCTTGATGCCCGCGAGGTTGATGCCCTCGCCCTGCGCGAGCCGCTGCACCTGCAGCAGCCGCGCGACGTCGAGGCGCGAGTAGCGCCGGCCGCGTCCCGGCGTGCGGCGCGGCACGACGAGGCCGAGCCGGTCGTACTGGCGCAGCGTCTGGGGGTGCATGCCCGCGAGCTGGGCGGCCTGGGAGACGGTGAGCACGGGTGCGTCGTCGATCGTCACGTCAGCCCTCCTCCGCCATGGTCTGGTGCACGCCCTCGTGCGGCGACCCTATCGGGGCTACCGCGCCGCGGCCTGGCGCCGCAGCTCGGCGCGCACGTCTTCGTGGTCGCTCTCGGCGGCGAACTCCTCGAGCGCTTCCTTCGCCTTGCGGCTCAGCTTCTGCGGGACCACGACCTGGACGGTGACGAGCAGGTCGCCGGTGCCCTTCGCCGTCGTCACCCCCCGGCCCTTGACCCGCAGCACACGGCCCGACGGCGTGCCGGCCGGGATCTTGACGCGCACGGCGTCGCCGGACAGGGTCGGCACCTCGACCGTGGTGCCCAGGGTCGCCTCGGCGAACGTGACCGGCACAGTCACGCGCAGGCTCGTCCCGTCGAGCGAGAACACGGGGTGCCCGGCGACGTGCACAGCGATGAGCAGGTCACCCGCAGGGCCGCCCGCGACCCCCGGCCGGCCCTTGCCGCGCAGGCGGATCTTGCGTCCGTCGTTGACACCGGCGGGGATGCGCGCCGTGATCTTGCGCCCGTCCACGACGAGCTCGACCGTGGCCCCCTCGACCGCGGCACGGAACGGCAGCGTCGTGGAGGTCTCGACGTCGGCGCCCCGGGTCGCCGGCGGCGCGCCGAACCCGGTGCGCTGCCCGCCCATGCCGCCGAACATCGACCCGAGGATGTCCTCGAATCCCCCGCCCGACGTCGTCTGCGAGTACCGGACGCGCGGCCCGCCCGCGCCGGCCGGCTGACCGCCTCCGAACATGGCTCCGAAGATGTCCTCGAACCCGCCGCCCGCGCCGCCGCCCGGGCCAGGGGCGAAGCGGGCGCCGCCGCCGGCCATCGCACGCAGCGCGTCGTACTGCTTGCGGTGCTCGGGGTCGGAGAGCACGGCGTACGCCTCGCCGATCTCCTTGAACCGCGCCTCGGCCGCGGCGTCGCCCGCGTTCTGGTCGGGGTGGTACTGGCGCGCGAGCTTGCGGTAGGCCTTCTTGATCGCCGCGTCGTCGGCGTCCTTGGGGACGCCGAGAGCCGCGTAGAAGTCCTTCTCGATCCAGTCCTGGCCGGTCACGACGCCTCCCTTCGTGATGCTGTGGGTGTTCTAGGATCCCACCTCACCAGGGGACTACTCCGGTCCGACGACGCCGACACGGGCGGCGCGGACCACCTTCTCCCCGATGCGGTAGCCGGGCTCGACCACCAGGTTGACCGTGGTGGAGTCGGCCCCGGCGTCCGTCGAGTGCATGAGCGCCTCGTGGACGGTGGGGTCGAACTCCTCCCCCACCGCGCCGAAGCGCTCGATGCCGAACTTGGCGAGCGTGACGTCGAGCTTCTCGGCGATCGCCGCCATCGGGCCGCTCAGCTCCGCGTGCTGCTTGGCCCGCTCGATGTCGTCGAGCACGGGCAGCAGGGCGGTGAGCACGTCCTGCGTGCCGCGCGTCCGGGCCGCGTCCTGGTCGCGCAGCGAGCGGTTGCGGTAGTTCGTGAACGCCGCGCGCTCGCGCTGAAGGGCGTCGAGATGCTCGGCCGCCTCGATCTTGGCCCTGAGCAGGTCGGCGTTCTCGGCCGCCTCGCCCTCGGGCTCGAAGTCGAGCGCCTCGAGCGGGTCCCGGCCGTCGCCCACCGCCTCGAGGGCCTCGGCCTCGGCGGCATCCTGCGCCGCCTCCTTCGACGACGGCGCGGCCGTCTCGCGCGGCGCGCCCGAGGTGGGGTCGACCTTGCGCTTGTCGGTGAACTGGAAGGGGGCGTCCCCCGAGCCCTCGGCGGGCTCGGGGGCACCCTGCGGGTTCTTGTCGGTCACTTGCGCTCGTCCTCGTCGTCGACGATCTCGGCGTCGACGACGTCCTCGTCCGAGGAGCCCGTCGTCGACCCTGACGTGCTCTGGTCACCTGCACCGGCCGAGGCACCGGCGTCGCCGGGCTGCTGCTCGGAGGCGTACAGCGCCTGCCCGATCTTCTGCGAGGAGGCGCCCAGCTTCTCGTAGGCCGCCTTGACGGCGTCGGCGTCCTCACCCTCGAGAGCGGTCTTCACGCCGGCGATGTCGGCCTCGACCTCGGAGACGACGTCGGCGGGGAGCTTGTCGCGGTTGTCCGCGATCTGCTTCTCCATCGAGTACGCGAAGGCCTCGGCCTGGTTGCGGGTCTCCGCCTCCTCGCGGCGCTTCTTGTCCTCGGCGGCGTGCTCCTCGGCGTCCTTGACCATGCGGTCGATGTCCTCCTTGGGGAGGGCCGAGCCGCCCGTGATCTTCATCGACTGCTCCTTGCCCGTGCCACGGTCCTTGGCGGACACGTGCACGATGCCGTTCGCGTCGATGTCGAACGTGACCTCGATCTGCGGGACGCCGCGCGGCGCCGGCGCGATGCCCGTCAGCTCGAACGTGCCCAGCGGCTTGTTGTCCCGGGTGAACTCGCGCTCGCCCTGGAACACCTGGATCGCGACGGACGGCTGGTTGTCCTCCGCCGTCGAGAATATCTCGCTGCGCTTGGTCGGGATGGCCGTGTTGCGGTCGATGAGCTTGGTCATCACGCCACCCTTGGTCTCGATGCCGAGGGACAGCGGGGTGACGTCGATGAGCAGGACGTCCTTGCGCTCACCGCCGATGACGCCGGCCTGCAGGGCCGCGCCGACAGCGACCACCTCGTCCGGGTTCACGCCCTTGTTCGGCTCCTTGCCGCCGGTCAGCTCGCGCACGAGCTCGGAGACGGCCGGCATGCGGGTCGAGCCGCCGACGAGCACGACGTGATCGATTTCCGGGAGCGAGATGCCCGCGTCGCGGATGACCGCGTGGAAGGGCTCCTTGGTGCGGTCGATGAGGTCCTGCGTCATCTGCTGGAACTGCGCGCGGGTCAGCTTCTCGTCCAGGTGGACGGGCCCGTTCTCGCTCATCGAGAGGTACTGCATCGAGATGTTGGTGCTCGTCGCGGACGACAGCTCCTTCTTGGCCTGCTCGGCCGCCTCGCGCAGGCGCTGCAGGGCGATGCGGTCCTTCGACAGGTCGACGCCCGCGGTGTTCTTCACCTGCTTGATGAGGTACTCGACGATGCGCTGGTCCCAGTCGTCGCCACCGAGGCGGTTGTCGCCCGACGTCGCGCGGACCTGGATCGTGGAGAAGCCGTCCTCGTCCTTGCCCACCTCCAGCAGCGAGACGTCGAACGTGCCGCCGCCGAGGTCGAACACCAGGATGAGCTCGTCCTCCTTGCCCTTGTCGAGGCCGTACGCGAGGGCTGCGGCGGTGGGCTCGTTGACGATGCGCTGGACGTTGAGGCCGGCGATCTGGCCGGCGTCCTTCGTGGCCTGACGCTCGGCGTCGTTGAAGTACGCGGGGACGGTGATGACGGCGTCGGTGACGGGCTCGCCCAGGTACTCCTCGGCGTCGCGCTTGAGCTTGCCCAGGATGCGGGCGGAGATCTCCTGCGGCGTGTACGTCTTGGCGTCGATCTCCTTGCTCCACTCGGTGCCCATGTGGCGCTTGACCGAGGAGATGGTGCGGTCGACGTTGGTGACGGCCTGGCGCTTGGCGACCTCGCCGACCAGGACCTCGCCCGTCTTGGAGAAGGCGACGACGGACGGCGTCGTGCGCGAGCCCTCCGCGTTCGCGATGACGGTGGGCTCGCCGCCCTCCAGGACGGCGACCACCGAGTTGGTGGTGCCGAGGTCGATGCCGACTGCTCGTGCCATGGTGCGTTCCTCCGTGCGATGGACTTCAGATTGAGTCGTCTTCGCTCAACTTAGGTCGCGACGGCGAAGTAGGCAAGCCGCGAGCGCCAAACTTGAGTCCATCTCACTCAACCTTGGCACGACGTCCGAGATTCCCAGCCCCCAGGCAAGGCAGCGTTGACGCAGCGTCTGTTCGATCAGGACGGGGGAGGCAGGGCGTCGACGCCCTACGTCTCGCCTCGCGCAACGTGCTGGTGGTCGCGAGAAGCTCTTGCACGAGCCCGACGACGAGGTCCGCCCGTCCCACGAATGGGGAGTGGCCCGTCTGCCACTCGCGCATGTTGGTGCAGCGTGCGGCCATCATCCGCTGCAGACCCGGATCGATCGCCCGGTCGTCCGCGCAGACGACGTAGGTGGACGGCGTGTGCTTCCAGCTGTGGCGCTCTGGGATCCCTCGTCCACAACCAGGAGATTGCGCACGCAAGAGGTCAACGGCCCAGGCCGCGAGAGGCTTGGGACAGTCGCCGTAGAGGACTTCAGCAGCACGACCGGGATCCAGGCTCGTCGAGCCGTCCGTTCCAGGACTGATCGCATCCTGAAGCTGCGGGGACGTCCCGCCCAAACCGGCGGCGCTCTCACCGTCATCCAGCACGAAGGCCGCCAGGTAGACCAAGTGTCCCGCTCCGCGCACCCCGGTGATCACCGAGCCGCCATAGGAGTGGCCGAGCACGAGCGGCGGCTCCCGCAGTGCGTCGACGGCCGACTGGACCGCTGCCGTGTCCGCGGGCAGCGAGCCCCGGTGGAGCTCGGGAACGACAACCTCGGCGCCTGCGGTTCGCAGGCGTCCTGCCACCATCTCGAAGTGCGCGGGGCAGTGATACAGGCCGTGTACGAGAACCACCGGTGCCAGCGCGCTCGCCTCCTCCGGTCGGCACAGGACTGACTGGCTGTCAGCACACCACAGGGTTGAGGGTCACTTCACACCTGGCTGTTCGTGAACGAGCGGGCGACGTCGCCCAGCACCGCATGGAAGGTCGGGAAGGTCTTCTTCACGCATCACGGGTCGTCCAGCGTCAGGCCCCGCAGGAACCTCCAGCGATGCACGGCGGCGACCGATGCCACGGGCTACCGTGTTCGACGGTGCCATGAAGCACCAACCGACCGAAAGGACGACGCAACGATGCGTATGCGAACCCCCCTCGCCGCAGTGGCCGGTATCGCCGCGGTGGCCCTCACCGCGGGCCCCGCCGCCGCAGTCAAGTACGGCGAGCCCGACGCGGGCGAGCACCCCCACGTCGGCCTCATGATCGCCTACACGTGGACCGACGCGAACGGCGACGACGTGCAGATCGACGACGAGCTGCGTGCATCCTGGCGGTGCTCTGGGACCCAGATGGACGAGGACACCTTCCTCACCGCGGGGCACTGCACCTACGGCGCCGACGCCGTCGCCATCTGGTTCGGCGAGGACCTTCGCGACGTGCAGGCCGCCCGGGAGTTCGTCGTCTTCGCCGACGCCATCGACCAGGACAGCGAGCTCGCGGCCGACGCCTGGAGCTACGAGGCGGTGAGCCACCCGGAGTACGACGACGCCCTGTTCTACCTGCACGACGTCGGGATCGTCGACGACGTCACGCTGGCCCCCGGGGTCACCTTCGAGACCTACGGGCAGCTGCCCGACCTGGGCTACTGGGACGCGCAGCTCGCGACCCGCAAGAACGCCCGCGACTCCTACACCACGGTCGGCTACGGCCTCCAGTGGTCCATGCCGGACAGCCAGGGCCAGGGCCGTCTGAGCCAGGGCGACTGGACGAGGCTCAAGGCCGGCGGCGAGCTCATCGGCTACCGCCAGTTCGGCGGCGGCACGGCCAACGACGCATACGTCGTCCTGACCAGCAACGCCCACACCGGCGGCACGTGCTCCGGTGACTCCGGCGGTCCCACGTTCATCGCGGGCACCGACACGGTGGTGACGGTGACGTCGTTCGGAGTGAACACGACCTGCGCCGGCACGAGCGGCCTCTATCGCATCGACACCGCGGACGACCTCGCCTGGCTGGGCCAGTTCATCGACTGACACCCCCGACCCCACCGGCTCGACGGCTACAGTTTGTCCCCGTTTTCCGCGGAATCCGGGGACAAGCTGTAGCCATCGGCCGAGGGGCGCGCGGTTCCGGATGGCGAGCTTCGCCCCGAGGATGGGATCAGTCGTTCGTCTCGGCGTTCGCCAGGAGGCCGAACAGGTCGCCCAGGTCAGCGCTGTGAATCCGCGACACCACGTTGCGCGGGCGGCCGTTGCCGTCGTTGAGGTACTTGTACGCGGCGCCCTCATAGATCACGTAGGCGCGGCCGTTGAGCGTCGTGACGCCCTCGATCATCGACGGCGCACGGAAGCACGAGTTGTTCGCGTCCGTCCGCGTGGAGATCCCCCGCTTGAACACCCAGACGTTGCTGCGGTCGCCGCGCGTCCATGACGTCGTGAAGATGACGCCCTGGTCCGTGACCGCGACCCCCTGCGTCTTCTTCGGCGCGAAGAGCTGGCTCTTGTACGTCAGCCGGCCGTTGGTGCCGCTGGTGTGCACGTAGCGGTTGAGGTGCGCTGTGGTGTCCTTCTCGAACCTGCCGGCCCACAGGTAGCCGCCGCCCGAACCCATGAAGCCGACCGTGTAGCTGGTGCCCTCGACGGCGCTCGGCCGCACCGGCGTGCCGGAGCTCGCGCCCTGCAGGCCGTTCTTGATCCGGGACCACGGATAGGCGTAGATGGCGTTCTCGCTGCCCACGTGGACGTAGCCCTTGTAGACCGCCAGTCCGCCGGCGTGACCCCACAGCGCGGCGTTGTCGTCCGTGTTCTTGCCGAGCGTGACGTAGCCGAGCCCCGTGCCGGTGCGGCCACCGCTCGCCACGACCCCGTAGACGCGGCTCGGGCCGTCCTCGTGGTCGTCGCCGTCGACGTTCTCCCGGTAGGCGGAGATCAGCAGGATATCCTCGGCGGTGCCGTTCCAGTTGCTGACCGCGGCCAGGCCCTGGGGGATGTACCGGTCTTGGAGCAGGCCCGCGGGGATGTCGATCACGGCCCTGTCGGTCGCGTTGTTGAACCGCCAGAACTTGTTGTCGTAGCGCTTGCTCGCCGAGGGGCCGTCGTACCAGGTGTCGGCGTTCGTCGACGTCGTGTAGCACAGGGCGTCACCGCCGCCGTCGCCGTCGACGTCGGCCACCGCGGACGGCGCCGTCGTGCCCACCCCGAGGCTTGCAAGAAGGCCCGTGGCCACGATCATCGTGGCGGCCCTCAGCCGCGTCCGTGCGCTCATGTCGTCTCCCTCGTCGCGTGTCGCTCTCGCATGACACGGCGCCCGCCGTGCCACGGCGACGGTAGACCGCGGTGGAGGGGTGGACCATGGGGAGAACTGCCCAGAGCCTCCTCCACCGAGCGACGCCGAGAAGGCGCGGCGACACACCAGCACAGGTGCCCACGAGATCGGCCAGATCGGGTTGGATTCATGGATGAGGATCGGAAACGTCGACGAGCTGTTCGAGGAGCTGGACCGCGTCGTCGCCGAGAGCCGGCGCGGTGACCCGACCAGCACGGACGCGGCGGACTTCTGGACGGGCATGCTCACGCGCGAGGGGCACCCCCTCAACATGCGTCTCCCGGACGAGCCGCTCGTCGACTGGTACGACCGCGGCCTGCTCGGCGATCTCGACGGCGCCCGGGTGCTCGACGTCGGGTGCGGCAACGGGCGCAACGGCGCGTGGCTGGCGGAGCGGGGTGCCGACGTCGTGGGCGTGGACCTGGCCGCTCCGCTGCTCGACTCCGTCCGGCCCGAGCTCCCGGAGGCGATGACCGTGACCGCGCTCGACGTGCTGCGTGACCCGCTGCCCACCGGGCCGTTCGACATCGTCTACGACTCCGGATGCTTCCACCACCTGGCACCGCATCGGCGGATCACCTACCGGGAGCGGATCCTGCCGCTGCTCGCTCCCGGCGGAAGGTACGCGATCGTCGCGTTCTCGCAGGAGCGCCAGCCGAGTCCGTCCGACCGCGACGTGCTGGCCAGCGGCGATCTGGGCGGAGGGATGTCGTTCCTGCTCGAGGACCTGGAACGGATCTTCGCGCCGCTGCACCCCCTCGACGTGCGCCCTGTTCGCGACGACGTTCCTGGCACGTTCGGCGCCGACTTCCTGAACGCGGCTCTCTTGACGGCGTGAGGACCAGGACGGCCGGACCGCAGGTGCCGTATGCGGGACCGGTCAGGTGCTGCGTCCTAGGACCACGCCCGGAGCAGGACGTCGGCGGTCCAGGTCTGCGCGAGCCGCGCGTCGTCGACTGCACCGCCCGGGCACACTGCGACGAGCGGCGTGCCCGCGCCGACGCCGGGCACCCGGACCGCCGCGGCCGCCAGCTCGTCCACCTCGGCCGTCGTGACCTTGCCGGTGGCGTGCCACTTGATCGTCCCAACGAAGGCGATCCGCTCCGCAGGTCGACCGTTCCCCGCGACGAGGTCGATCTCCGGGGTGTTCGTCCGTGGCCACCAGCCGCCGATCTCACTGGCATGCGGCCATCGGTCGTCGGGCAGGATTCGCGCGAGAGCGTCGCGGATGACCGGTTCGATCGCCCGTCCGCGCCAGGAGGCTACCCGGTGTCGAATCGCGCCGACGCGAGGTCGGGGCGGCCACGGTCGACGTCGGCCAGCGCCGGCTCGACGATCGCGAGCCAGAACCGTAGGGCGGGATCGGACACCCGCCATCGGCGGTCTCTCGTGGCTCTCTTGGTGGAGAGCGGCTCGTCGGCCGCGAGTACTCGCTTCTGCGAGAGCAGCGACAGAGCACGGTCCAGCGTTGCCGGTGAGATCGCACCGTTCAAGGTCTGCAAGATCCCGGTGTACGTTCGCTCGCCCCGGCCGCCGATTGCGGACAGCACCGCGCGGGCGTGAGTCGTCTCGGGGAACTCGATCCTTTCGAGCAGCCAGGGCAGCTCGTCGATCACGACGACGGCTGGAGAATCCGTGGGGAGCGTCGCAGCCAGGAGTCGAAGAGCCGCGGTGAGCGACGCCGGCTCGTTACCGTCAGCCACGCCTGCGCCGGGGAGCGACGAGGTCGCAACGGCCTGCGCAAACGTAGCGAGCTCCTGGCGCACCGGTGCGTGACGCGCCGCCTGGAAGTACGCGCTGGGGAGAGTGGCCGGAGGGCGAGGGCGAACGGGTCAGCGCACGACGGCGATCGCGAAGCCGTCCCATCCCTTCGAGCCGACGGTCTGCAGCGCCGTCCCGTCGAGCCGCGGGTCGGTGCCGATCGCGTGCAGGAAGTCCCGGACGCCCTGGACCTCCGGGTCGTTGTTCGACTGGTCGATGACCGCGCCGCTGCGGACCATGTTGTCGCCCACGATCACGCTGCCCGCCCGCACGAGGCGCAAGGTGAGCTCCAGGTAGGCCGGCATGTTCGCCTTGTCGGCGTCGATGAAGACGACGTCGTAGGGCTCGACGCCCTGCTCGGCCAGGCGTGCGAGGACGTCGAGCGCCGGGCCGACCTCGACGTCGACCAGGTCGGCGACACCGGCTCGCTCGAAGTTCTCCCGGGCGACCGCGGCGTGCCGGGGATCCAGCTCGACCGTCGTCACACGTCCCCCGGCCCCGACCGCCCGGGCGAACCAGATCGCGCTGTACCCTGCCAGGGTCCCGACCTCGAGGACCCGCCGGGCGTGGGCGATCCGCGTGACGAGAGCGAGGAACGCGCCCTGGTTCGGCGCGACCTCGATGGGCGGCAAGCCGTGCTCGCGGGCCGAGGACCGGGCCGCGAGAAGCGCGTCGTCCTGTTTCACCAGCTCGTCGACCAGGTACGCGTCGACGTCGCTCCATGCCTGCTCGGAGGTGTCCATGCCCTCGATCCTGAACTTCCGACGCCACGACCGCACGCGGGCGGGGTTACGGTGATCCGATGTCGAGAACGCTCCGCCGCGCGGTCGCGCGCCTGTTCTGGCGGCTCAGCCGCTGGAGGCTGCGCACCGAACCGGCGCCGCAGGAGGCGGGCATCCTCATCGGTGCGCCGCACACGTCCAACTGGGACTTCGTGCTCATGCTCGCGATCGCGTGGGACCAGGGGATGGACGTGCGGTGGCTCGGCAAGCACACCCTGTTCCGTGGCTGGCGCGCTCCCGTGATGCGCGCGCTCGGCGGCTTTCCTGTCGACCGGCGCGACCCGAGCGGCGTCGTCGCCGACGTCGTGGAGCGTGCCCGGCGGGGCGAGGTCTTCCACCTCGTCGTCACCCCCGAGGGCACACGTTCGGGCTCGGGCTGGAAGTCGGGCTTCTACCGCATCGCGCGCGAGGCAGACCTTCCCGTGACGCTCGGCTACGTCGACCGCACCACGATGACGACGGGACTCGGCCCGACCCTGCGCCTCACGGGCGGCGTACGTGCTGACATGGACGCGATCCGCGCGTTCTACGCCGACAAGGCTGGCGTCAACCCGGCGCTGCGCACCGAGCCACGGCTGCGCTCCGAGGGCGACGACGCCGCGTGAACGAGCCCGCGGGCCGTCCTCACGCCTCGCGCCGCGCGACGGCGTAGGCCCGCGCGCGCAGGAGGTCCTCCCAGCGGTAGGTGCCCAGTCTTCGGGGCGCGTTGAGCGTGGGGTCGAACCGCACCCCGGGGCCGGCGCCGGCACGCGGGGCACTCGGTTCGCGGCGTCCGTGCAGCTCGAGCGTGCCGAACGGTTCCCAAGGCCCGGTCGGCGACGCGTGCAGCACCTCGAACGTCACGCTCTGCGCGGGTGACGCGCTCGCGGGACGCAGCGCCAGGACGACCGGCCCCCACGGGGCGCGCAGAGGCATGAGAGTCGTCAGCCAGCCGCCCGTGAGGGTGCGCCGGGGCGCGAGGAGGTAGCGCGTCAGGCGACCCTGACCCGTCGAGGCGAACAGCACGTCCTGCGCAGCGCCGTCATCGGTCCAGCGGACGGCGACGCCGACGACGTCGGGCAATCCGCGCGGCAGCCCCACCGCGAGCGAGAGCCTGACGAGGACCTCGGTCCGCCGCCCCGGCAGCACGGACGCAGCCCGTTCGTCCGCGGCGACGAGAACGCCGTCGAGCAGCACTCCGTGCGGGTGCAGGGGGCGCCGCCACCGTCGGACGCGAGCTGTCACGACGACAAGGGCCGCGAGAACGGCCCCGACCGGTCGCGCGATCGCCTCCCCCGCCGCCGTCAATCCCCGTGTGGTCACAGCGCCACGCTCGCACGCGGCCCGGCCGCTCGCCGCGGCGCTAGGGTCGCGGTGTGCCTGACACCCTCCCGGCGGTGCTGCCCGACGACGTCACACTCCGCCTGCTGCGGCGCGACGACGGCGCGGCGCTCGCCGCGGCGTACGAGCGCAACCGCGAGCACCTCGAGCCGTGGGAGCCGGCCCGCCCCACCGCGTTCTACGAGCCGGGCTACCACGCCCAGCGCATCCCGGTGCAGCTGCTCGAGCACCTGAACGGCCGGGCAGTACCGCTCGTGCTCGAGCGCGACGGCGAGATCGTGGGTCGGGTCAACCTGAGCGACATCGTGCGCGGCGCGTTCTGCAACGCCCACCTCGGCTACTGGCTCGACGCCCGGCTCGCGGGCCGAGGCATCATGACCGCGGCGGTCGAGGCCGCGGTCACCAACGCACGCGACGACCTGGGTCTGCACCGCATCCAGGCAGCGACGCTGCCGCACAACGCCGCGTCGCAGCGCGTGCTCGAGCGGACCGGGTTCGAGCGTGTCGGCATGGCACCCAAGTACCTGCAGATCGCCGGCCAGTGGCAGGACCACGTGCTCTTCCAGCGGATCCTGCACGACTGACCCGTCGACGCCGGGCTCGTCGGCGGACACTTGCTCGTATGAGCCGCCGACGCACCGGTGGCCCGACGCCGGGCCACGAGCGCCGCGCACGCCTCGACGTCGTTCCGCTCGACCTCGACGCGCCGCGCGACGTCACCGTGCGGGGCGATGTCGCGGAACGGGGCGATGTCGCGGAACGGGGCGATGTCGCGGAACGGGGCGACAACGGGCGGGAGCGCGCGCGGCGGGGCAGGTGGTCGGTGGCCGCCGCGACCGCCGTCGCCGTCATGGGCGTCGCCCTGCTTGTGGGGCCCTCCGCTCCAGACCTCGCCCCGGCGACCTCCCTGCAGATCGAGGCGTGCCGCTTCCAGGCGGCCCGGCAGGCGTCGGCACTGCCCGCAGCGCCGGGCACGCTCCATGTCGTCGCGGCCGAGCAGCGGGGCGAGTCTGCGCTTACGCTCCTCGGCGCCGGCACCGCGGCCGACTACGTGGTCTTCTGCCAGGCTCCTGTCGAGGACCCGTACCGTGGCGGTCTCACGAGCTGGGGAGGCGTCGACACGCCGCGCCCCGCCGACGACACTCTCTCCCTGCACGGGTTCGGCGGTGGCGGCGACGGCGACTGGTCCGGAGGCTGGGGCTACGTCGGTCGCCTCGTCGAGCGGGTAACCGTGAGGACCACTCACGACGACAACGTCCGGGCGACCGTGGCGGGCGGCTACTGGGTCGCGTGGTGGCTGCGCGACGAGCCGGCCGAGGAGATCGCCTCGATCACGTGGCACCTCGACGACGGCAGCCTCGGAGGCCCGGTGACGTTCCACGAGGCGCGGTACGAGGCGGACATCCGGTACCGGGCGGCGATCCAGGCGCGGCGCGACGCGTGCCTCCCCGGACGCACGGACGAGCACCGTCCCCTGATCGAGGACCTCCGGGGCGACGTGGCGCTGACGGTCCTGGTGGTGGGAGAGGCGCCGAACCGGCGCTTCACCGCATGCGTCCAGGAGGCGGGTGCCCCGTACGACGTGCGCTCGACCGTGTCGGGCGCGCTCGACGCGGACGAGGCACCGGGTCCGCACGAGGCGCGGCCCATCTCGGCCTCGCTGAGCGACTCGGGAGTCGTCTTCCTCGGCACCGCGGGAGCCGACGTCGCCAGGATCGTCGTCGAGAACGGTGCGGGCGCCCGGGCTCAGGCCGTGCCGGCTGACGGCTTCTGGGTCGCGTGGTCCACGCACGGGGCAGCGGCCTCCGGCGAGTACACGGCCACCTGGTACCTCGACGACGGTTCGGTGGGTGGCAGCGAGACCTCGCGTCTGACTCCTCGCGCTCCCGGACGTTCGTCAGTTCGGCAGTTCGGTGTCTGATCGGCAGCTCGAGCTGCCGATCAGACACCGAACTGCCGATCAGACGATCACACGACCGGGAGGTCGCTCGCTTCGTCGACCTGCTCCGCGGCAGGCTCGGCCACCCGGGCACGGCGGCGACGACGCCGGATCCCGACGACGCCGAGGATCGCCCCGGCCACGAGCAGCAGCGCGAGCACGACGACACCGAGCCCGAGCCACAGCGCCCACCCGGCGCGCTCGGTCGCGGTGTCCGCGAGAGCCACCGCCTCGTCGAGATCCCCGTCCGTGAGCTCGGACCGCGCGTCGTCGGTCACCTGCTCGACGGCGAGCAGGCGAGCACCGAGCTGGGACACCAGGTCCTCGTCCGCGGCTGCGGCGTCCGACGCCTCGCCGACGGCTCCGATCGCCTCGGTGGCCCGCGGGAGCAGGGTCGTGAGCTCGGCATACTCCTCGTCGCCCGCGGCCCCCTCGTAAGCCTCGCGGACCGGCACGGGCACCGGCAGACCGGCGGCCTCGGCCGCGCGCTGCACCGTGGCCGCGCCCGCGGGCGCCGCGTCGAGCGGCCCGCCCACGATGGTCGTGGCCTTGTCGAAGTCCCAGTCCGACATCGCGATGCGCAGGCCCAGCGGCGGCTGCCACTCGCCGTCGGCCGCGTCGAGCGCGGTGTACGCATCGCGGGCGTCGGCGCGCGCGGCGAGCTCGGCGCGGCCGTCGCGGTCGACGACCCACGTCCGGTAGACCTTCGGCGCTCCGTCGACGCCGGCGCGGACCTGGACCAGGTCGAGGAACCGTCGCCAGTCCGTGCGTCCGCGGTTCACCCGCGTCGACCCGGGGACCTCGTACGCACTCTCCCCCGCGTACGCGGCGGAGACGAGCGCGGCGAACGTCTCGTCGTCGAGGTCACCCACGAGCTTGTTGACCGCGGCGTACGAGGCGGCGTATGCGTACTGCTCGACCTCGGGCGAGGTCTCCCTGCCAAACGCCCGCCACGTCGTCAGCGGCAAGGCCCCGGGAGCATCCCGGTCCGGCGTCTTGCGTGGTGTCCCGGACCCACCGGTCGCGTCTGCGACGCGGTGGGCCACGACCTCCGTCAGGCCCTCGTACAGCCATCGGCCGGTGAAGCGATCGGGATTGAGCCAGGCGTGCGTCAGCTCGTGGAAGAGGACCACCTCGTCGAGGTCCTCGGCGATCACGATCTCGTCGGCCTTGTGGTCGAACCAGGCGTACCCGTGGACCGTGGGCGACACGTCCTCACGGATGGTCTCCAGGCCGCCGGGCCACGGCTGGCCCACGGTCTCCTCGAGCACGGGCAGCCCGGTCGTGACCTGCTTGGTGACGAAGCGCAACCACTCACGGTCGCCGGGGAAGCTCTGCAGGGTGAGCGTGACGTCGCCGACCTCGACCTTCTTCTCGTCGGCCTGGTCGGCGTCCCGGGCCGACACGGCTGCCCAGATGCCTCCCTCGTCGGTGTTCTCGGTCGCCGTGTAGGTGATCGTGTCGCGGTCGCGCGAGGACGTGAACACGTCCGCGGTCGCGTCGAAGGACATCTTCGCCGGCAGGACGACCTCCACCGTGACCTGCCCCGGGTCGCCGACGCCCTGCGCGGCGAACGTCGCGTAACCGGGGCCGACGCGCGTGTAGTCCTCGGAGCGGATCGGCGCGCCCGGGATGTCGTAGGTCCACTCGATGGTCCGCGACTGCCCGTAGTGGAGCTGCGAGAAGGACGCCGTCGCGATCCGGGTGCTCGGGTCGTCCGTCGCTTCGACCCGGACCGGCAACGACGCGCCGCCGCTGTACGCCCGCAGGTCCTTCGCGCCCGCGGGGACCGGGATCCCGTAGGCGTCGTAGTAGTAGAAGTAGGTGCCGTCGGCGGTGTGCTGGTTGGGAGTCACGTTGCGGAGGGTCACCGTCACGGTGGCCTCGACCACGTCGTCCTCGGTGTCGAGCACGAACCGGCTGCGCGAGGCCTCGGCGAGCCCCTCGTCGGCCGCAGCCGTCGGCCCGGCGACCAGCGTCGCGCTCAGCAGGCCGAGCCCTACCAGCCCGGTGAGCGACCGTCGCACCGCAAGCCCCTGTCGGCGCACGCCGCCCATGCCCGTCTCCCCTGCCCCGTGGTGTCCGCACGCCGCGGCGACGTCCCAGTCGCCGCGTCCGGGGCACACTGTACCGACGCACGCGTCACCCGTTGACACCTCCGCCACCAGTATGAAGACTCGAGGCATGCACGCGGTGCGACTTCTCCTTATCAGGCCGCGCTGACTCGGCTCACTCGGGCACACTCAGCGCGGCGACCCCTCGGTGTGCGAGGGGTTTTTTCGTGCCCGACGACGAGCCGAGCCCTGGAGGAGCCATGCCGACGACCGCGCCCGAGGAGAAGTGGCCGCGCGTCTGGGCCGAGCGCGACCCGTTCCGCGCCCGCGACGACGGCGCACGCCCGCGCCGCTACCTGCTGACGATGTTCCCCTACCCGTCGGGCGACCTGCACATGGGTCACGCCGAGGTCCTCGCGCTCGAGGACGTCGTCGCCCGCTACTGGCGGCTGCGCGGCTACGACGTCATGAACCCGGTCGGCTGGGACTCGTTCGGGCTGCCGGCGGAGAACGCGGCGATCCGCCGCGGCGAGAACCCGGCCGTGTTCACCGAGGCCAACATCGAGACCCAGGCCGCGACCATGCGGCGCTACGGAGTCTCGTTCGACTGGTCGCGACGCCTGGAGACGCACCGGCCCGAGTACTACCGCTGGACCCAGTGGCTGTTCCTGCGGCTGCTCGAGAACGACCTGGCCTACCGCGCGACGGCTCCGGTCAACTGGTGCCCGCAGGACCGGACCGTCCTGGCCAACGAGCAGGTCGTGGCCGGAAGGTGCGAGCGCTGCGGCACCCGGGTGGTCCAGCGCGAGCTCACGCAGTGGTTCGTCCGCACCACCGCGTACGCGGACCGGCTGCTCGACGACACGGCCCTGCTCGACGGCACCTGGCCGGCCCGCATCCTGGCCATGCAGCGGAACTGGATCGGCCGCAGCGAGGGCGCCCGCGTGCGCTTCGACGTCGTCGTTGGCGGGACCGTCGAGGCCTTCACGACCCGCCCGGACACGCTCCCCGGCGCGACGTTCCTGGCGGTCGCGCCCGAGAGCCCGGTCGCCGCCGCGTTGTGCGCTCCCGACCGCTCCGACGCGCTGGCCGCGTACCGGCAGGCGGCGCTCGACGCCGGCGAGATCGCCCGCACGACGGCGGGCCGCCCGCCGGTGGGCGTCTTCCTGGGTCGCTGGGTCACCCACCCGACGACGGGCGAACCCCTGCCCGTCTGGGCGGCCGACCACGTCCTGCCCGCCTACGGCACGGGCGTCGTCATGGGTGTGCCCGCCCACGACGAGCGCGACGCACGGTTCGCCGCGGCGCACGGCCTGCCGGCCGGGTCTGGCGAGACCTGGGCGTCGGTCGACGACGCCGTCGCGCGGCTGGAGCGCTCGGGCGCCGGCGAGCGCGCGACGTCGTACCGGCTGCGCGACTGGCTGGTCTCGCGGCAGCGCTACTGGGGCGCGCCCGTCCCCGTCGTCCACTGTGCGGCGTGCGGCGTCGTGCCCGTGCCCGACGACGAGCTGCCCGTCCGGCTGCCCGACCTGGCCGGCGAGGACCTGCTGCCGCGCGGACGGTCCCCGCTGGCCTCGCCGGCGGCGGACGCGTGGCGCCGGGTCGCGTGCCCGCGCTGCGGCGGCGACGCCGAGCGCGACCCCGACACGCTCGACACGTTCGTCGACTCCTCCTGGTACTTCCTGCGCTACTGCTCGCCGGGGGCCGAGGACGTGCCATTCCGGCCCGCCGACGCCCGCCGCTGGATGCCCGCCGCGCGGTACGTGGGCGGCGGCGAGCACGCGGTGCTGCACCTGCTGTACAGCCGGTTCGTGACCAAGGTGCTGCACGACCTGGGGTGGGTCGACGCCGTCGAGCCCTTCGCCTCGCTGCTCGCGCAGGGGCAGGTCGTCAACCGGGGCCGGGCCATGAGCAAGTCGCTGGGCAACGGCGTCGACCTGGGCGAGCAGCTCGACCGCTACGGCGTCGACGCCGTCCGCCTGGCGATGGTGTTCGCCGGGCCGCCTGAGGACGACGTCGACTGGGCCGACGTGGCCCCCGGCTCGATGCGGCGGTTCCTGTCCCGCGCGCGGCGGCTGGCCGACGACGTCGGCCCGGGCGCGCCGGGGACGTCGGCCGTGCCGGGCGACGCCGCACCGGGCAGCCGCGCGCACGAGCTGCGCCGCACCACGCACCGCACGGTGCGCGACGCCGCGGACCTGCTCGAGCGTGACCGGTTCAACGTCGTCGTGGCGCGGGTCATGGAGCTCGTCACGGCCGCGCGCGGCACGATCGACGCCGGTCCCGTGCCGGGCGAGGACGCGCACGCGGCCGCCGTGCGCGAGACCGTCGAGGTCGTCGCCGTGCTCCTGAGCCTGTTCGCCCCGTACACGGCCGAGGAGATGTGGGCGCGGCTGGGTCACGAGCCGTCCGTGGCGGAGGCCGCATGGCCCGAGGTCGACGCCGCCCTGCTGGTCGAGGACACGGTCGAGGCGGTCGTCCAGGTCGACGGCCGGGTCCGCGACCGCCTCACGCTGCCCGCCGACGTCGACGCGGACACGCTGCGCGAGGCCGCCCTGGCGACGGCCGGCGCCGTGCGCGCGACGACGGGTCGCGAGGTGGTGCGCGTCGTCGTGCGGCCGCCGCGCGTCGTCAACGTGGTGACGCGAGGGTGAGGGCCGACCACGGATCGCCCTCGCCGGCGCGTCTCGGCTCGCGAGCCGACCCTGCGTGCGATAGACCCGGGAGTACGTACGAGGAAGGGGGCCTCATGGGTACGGACGCTGGCTCATTGACGATCGCGCTGCTCACGGCATGTTCCGAACCGGAGCTCGGCATCCGGTCGCACGTGGTCCAGGAGATGCTTGACGAGGCGAGCGCCGACCCGCACGAGGCGCGTCAGGTTCTCACGACCCTTCTCACGGCGTCGGTGCTGTCGCTCGAGGCCTACACACGCGCGACGCACCGCAGCCCGCAGGAGGTGCTGCAGACGCTCGGCGCGAGCTGGTCGCAGCGCACCCTGGAGGTCTGACGCTCCTGCGGGCACGCCGCGACCGGTCAGCGCTGCTCGTGCGCCACGATCACGGGGCACGGCGCGTGCCGCACGAGCCGGTCGGGCACGGAGCCGAGGATCCGGCCGGCGAGCGGCGTGTGCCGGCGCCCGCCGACCACGAGCACGGTGTTCCGGTCGACGTGGTGCCGCAGCACGTCTGCGGCTCCGCCGGAGCGCACCTCGAGGGACCACGGCACGCCCGGGTGCTTCTCGGACCAGCGCATTGCCTCCTCGTGCAGGTTCGCGGTCACGTCCTCGCGGTAGCGGAGCGCCCACGCCAGCTCGTCGTTCGTGATCCCGGCGACGCGGTCCTGCTCGATCGCGTGCACCACGGTGAGCGGCGCGACGGCACGCTCGGCCTCCTCGTACGCGATGCCGAGGACGCTGGCGGCCCGGTCGTCGGAGTCGACGCCGGCCACGACCCGCCACACCGGCCCGATCTCGACGTCGCCCGGCACGACGGCAACCGGCCCGTTCGCCATCGCGGAGACCGCCGACGACACCGAACCGAGCACGACCCGGTCGAACGTGTTGAGGCCTCGCCGCCCGACTACCACCAGGTCGGTCGTGCTCGACCGCTGGACGAGGGCCGCCGCGGGCGAGCTGCGCAGGACCTGACCATCGACGTCGGCCGCGTCCGGCACCGACCCCGGTCGCCGGATGCGTGCGTCCGCCAGGCGCCGCAGCGCCCGTCCGACGACGTCCTCCGCCTGTGCGCGCATCTCCTCCGGCCCGAGCCCGAAGCCCACGGCCGCGGGCGTCACCGGCACGACGTAGGCGCTGAGCACGGTGAGCCGTGCCCCGTGGCGAACCGCCTCGCTGGCCGCCCAGTCGAGCGCGCGGTCACCTGCGTCCGACCCGTCGACCCCGACGACCACTCCCCTGCGCCACCTGTTCATGGGGCCCTCCCTCTTCCTGCGGACCGATGCGTCCTCGGAACCAGTGCGCCACGCGCAGGCATGACCTCGGCAGTGCCGCCCGCCTCTGCTCGCCGGGACGAAAGTCCCGAGCCGGTCACCCCCGGCGCGGTTACGGTGGACCCGTGCCAGCCGACGACGTCGACGTCCTGCTCGGCGCCGTGGTGTCCGTCGGGCGCGGCCTCGAGCTCTCCACGACGCTACGACGCCTCGTGCGCGCCGCCGCGGACCTCGTCGACGCCCGGTACGCGGCGCTCGGCATCCTCGGCGACGACGGTCAGATCTCTCAGTTCCTCACAGTCGGGCTCACCGACTCAGAGATCCGCGCGATCGGCCCCTACCCGCGCGGGAAGGGAATCCTCGGCGAGCTCATCCGGCACCCGGCGCCGCTGCGGCTGCCCGATCTCGCGGCCCACCCGGGCTCGGTCGGCTTCCCGCCGAACCACCCGCCGATGCGCACTTTCCTCGGGGTGCCGCTGCAGGCCCACGGCAGCCCTTTCGGCAACCTCTACCTGACCGACAAGCGCGGCGGCGGCGAGTTCACCGCGGAGGACCAGCGTCTCGTCGAAGGCCTCGCCTCCGCGGCGAGCGTCGCCGTCGAGAACGCCCGCCTGTACTCCGAGGCGCAGCTGCGCGAGCGGTGGGCGCACGGCAACGACGAGATCTCCCGCCGGGTGCTGGCGGGCGACGCGCCCGAGGACGTGCTCGACGCCGTCGCCGCGCAGGCGATGGCGGTCGCCGAGGCCGACCTGGCGGCCCTCCTCACGCCCGACGACGACCTGCCCCGCCACCTGCGGGTGCGTGCCGCCGTCGGCGTCGGAGCCGGGCGGCTGCTGGGCACGACCGTGCCGATCGGCGCGACGTTCGCGGCCGAGACCTATCTGTCGGGCCAGCCCACGGTGACCGCCGACGCCGGGGCCGACGAGGGCATCACGGTGGCGACGCAGCCCGCCGGGACCGTCGGACCGCTCGCGGCGCTGCCGCTGGGCGGGCCGGGTCGTACCGTCGGCGTGCTCACGGTGGGGCGACGCCGCGGGACGCCGCCGTTCCCCGCCGTCGTGGTCGAGGCGCTGGGGGCATTCGCGGACCAGGCCGCGGTCGCGCTCGAGCTCGCGGAGCGGCGCCGCGACGCCGAGCGGCTCGCCGTGGTGCGCGACCGGGACCGCATCGCGCGCGACCTGCACGACCTCGCGATCCAGCGCCTGTACGCGACGGGCCTGAGCCTGCAGGGCGTGAGCCGCCGACTGGAGCAGCGGCCCGACGCGGAGCCCGACGCCGAGCGAGTGACCCGCGCCGTCGACGACGTCGACGAGACGATCAGCCTCATCCGCACGACGATCCGCGGTCTTCGGTCGGCCGACGACCCGCGGCGCGTGGGCCTGCGCTCGCGGTTCATCGCCGAGGTCGAGGCCGCGACGCGCACGCTCGGCTTCTCGCCGGCGGTCCGGCTCGACGGCCCGATCGACACCCTCGTCCCGCCGGCCACCGCCGACCACCTCGTCGCGGTCCTGCGCGAGACGCTGTCCAACGTCGCGCGGCACGCGCGCGCCACGCGTGTCGACGTCACGCTGCGGGTGCGCGACGACGTCGTCATGACCGTGTCCGACGACGGGACGGGCGTGCCCGACGACGCTCACCTCAGCGGTCTGGCGAACCTCGAGCGTCGGGCCGAAGATCTGGGCGGCTCGTTCGAGCTCGAGCGCGGCGATCCCGGCACGACCGTCCGGTGGCAGGTCCCGCTCGAGCAGTGAGTGCCGGGTGAGTGGCGCCGGCCGTCAGTGCCGCTGCTAGTGCCGCTGCTCGAGCCGGGTCGCGAGCACGGCCGCCTGCACGCGGCGCTCGAGACCGAGCTTGGCGAGCAGGCTGGACACGTAGTTCTTGACGGTCTTCTCGGCGAGGAACAGCTCGGCGCCGATCTGCCGGTTGGTCAGGCCCTTGCCGATGAGCAAGAGGATGCGCTGCTCCTGCGCGGTGAGCTGCGCGAGCGGGTCGTCCGCGGGACGATCCTGCGCGCGCATGCGCTCCATGACCCGGCTCGCGGCACGCGGGTCGAGCGTCGAGCCACCGGCGGCGACCGTGCGGATCGCGGCGACCAGGTCGGTGCCGCGCACCTGCTTGAGGACGTAGCCCGCGGCCCCGGCGAGGATCGCGTCGAACAGCGCCTCGTCGTCGTCGAACGACGTGAGCATGAGGCACGCGACGTCGATCCGGGACTTCAGCTCGCGGCACACGCTGACGCCGTCGCCGTCGGGCAGCCGGACGTCCAGCACGACGACGTCCGGCCGCAGCGCGGGCACGCGCGCGAGAGCCTCCGCGCACGTGCCCGCTTCGCCGACGATCTCGAGGTCGGGCTCGGCCTCGAGAAGATCGGCCACGCCACGGCGGACCACCTCGTGGTCGTCCACGAGGAAGATCCGCACGGGCGCGGCGCTCATGACGCCAGGCTACGCCTCACCGCAGGACGGGGTACCGCTGGACGATCTCCGTGGCGGCCCACCGGCGTCCGAGGCCGAGCGTGTCGCCGGCAGCGATGGCGGCCAGGCCGATCAGAAGGACGGCGTCGACGAGGTGCGAGTCGACGAACGGGTTGACCGGGACGGGCATCGACGCAAGCCACATGAGCAGCAGCAGCAGCACGCCAGCCCCGGCGGCGACGCGCATGCCGATTCCGAGAGCCAGCGCCAGGCCGATGCCGAGCAGGGCCAGCATGAACAGCCAGTCGATGACGACGTTGCCTGCGAGCGAGTTGAAGAACCCGGCGAACGGGCCCTCGATGCTGCTCAGGTAGCCGGTGGTCGGCGAGCCGCCGTCGAGCCAGGCGTTCTCGGCGGGCGTCGCCCGGCC
This sequence comes from Isoptericola halalbus, assembly GCA_009663185.1. Taxonomy (GTDB): domain Bacteria; phylum Actinomycetota; class Actinomycetes; order Actinomycetales; family Cellulomonadaceae; genus Isoptericola; species Isoptericola halalbus. The sequence continues at coordinate 36,761 of VJZX01000018.1, read as the reverse complement.
CCAGCCGAACGTCTTGTCGCCGAAGGCCCACAGGAACTGGAACGCGAGCAGGATCCGCACCACCGCGAACGTGTACGCGGCGACGGGGGACAGCTTGCCGCGCGGGGCGACAGGTGCGGTGTCCCGGCGCTCGGTGGCGGTAGTCATGGTGATCTCCAAGTCCGGCCGGCCATCCGGCCCTCCATGGATCGGGGCTCTCCCCGACCCTCTGCCGCCAGCCTCGTTCGTGCGAGGGTGCAGGCGGGAGGGTGGATCGGTCCTGCCGGCCGGGACCTTGGTCCCGACCGCGCCGGGCCTTCCGTCCGCGAAGTAGAAGGTTCCGCGCCGAGGTCAGTGCTCCGCGCCGAGGTTCCCCGCGAGACGGTCGAGACGGCGGCGGCTGTCCTCGTTGAGGCCGCGGAAGACGACCTCCTTACCCCGGGTGGCGTACTTGTGCTGCACGGCGTCGAGCGCAGCGACCGTCGAGGCGTCCCACACGTGTGCGTTCGACATGTCGATGACCACACGCCGCGGGTCGCCCGAGTAGTCGAACTGGTAGACGAGATCGTTGGACGAGGCGAAGAACAGCTCGCCGTCGACGGCGTAGACGCGCTCGCCGTCGTCGTCGGACGCGTCGAGCCGGGTCACGTTGGTCAGGTGCGCGACGCGCTGCGCGAAGAGCACGGCCGCGACGAGCACCCCCACGATGACGCCGTACGCGAGGTTGTGGGTCCACACGGTCACGACGACGGTCGCGAGCATGACGGCGGTCTCCGACCGAGGCATGCGGCGCAGCGTCGAGAGCCGCACCGAGTGCCAGTCGAACGTCGCGACCGAGACCATGATCATCACGGCCACGAGCGCGGCCATCGGGATGATCCCCACGATGTCGCCGAGCCCGACTACGAGGACGAGCAGGAACACGCCCGCCAGCAACGTCGACAGGCGGGTGCGGGCGCCCGAGACCTTCACGTTGATCATCGTCTGACCGATCATGGCGCAGCCGCCCATGCCGCCGAAGAATCCCGTCACGAGGTTCGCCACGCCCTGGCCCCACGACTCGCGAGTCTTGTTGGAGTGGGTGTCCGTGACGTCGTCGACCAGCTTGGCCGTGAGCAGCGACTCGATCAGACCGACCAGGGCCATCGCGAGCGCGAACGGGGCGATGATCCGCAGCGTCTCGAACGTGAACGGGACCTGCGGCAGGAGCAGCTGCGGCAGCGACTCGGGCAGCTCGCCCTCGTCGCCAACGGTCGGCACGGCGATGGCAGCCGTGACCGTGACGAGCGTGAGGAGCACGATGGCCACGAGCGGTGCCGGGACGACCTTGGTCAGGCGGGGGAAGAACACCATGATCGCCAGGCCGGTGATCACCAGCGGGTAGACGGCGAACGGCACACCCGCCAGGTGCGGCACCTGGGAGAGGAAGATGAGGATCGCGAGCGCGTTGACGAAGCCCACCATGACCGAGCGCGGGATGAAGCGCATGAGCCTGGCGACGCCGAGGAGGCCGAGCACCACCTGGATGAGGCCGCCGAGGATGACCGTCGCGATGAGGTAGTCGAGGCCGTGCTCGCGCACGACGGGCGCGATGACGAGCGCGATCGCGCCCGTGGCCGCCGAGATCATCGCCGGCCGGCCACCGACGAACGCGATGGTGACCGCCATCGTGAACGACGCGAACAGACCGACCCGGGGGTCGACGCCCGCGATGATCGAGAACGCGATGGCCTCGGGGATCAGCGCCAGCGCGACGACGATGCCGGCCAGGACCTCCGTGCGCAGCGTCGTCACCGACCGGAAGGCGGCCCGGAACGAGCCGGACGCGTCGGCCTCCGGGGCGCCCGTCATCGGCTGGGGTGCGGGGGCGGGATCGGCAAGGGCGGTTCGCAGGTCGTCCGACACGCCGGGTCTCCGTTCGGTTCGCGGGCGCGGGGCGCGCCCTGGACCGGGCGACCGTCCGACGGCGCGGCCGGCCCGATGGGCAAGGTCTGGGCACGCGACGTCGCGCTGGTGAGTCGAGGAGGTTCGGTCACCGGCCGAGGCGCACGGCGTCCGCAACAGGACCGAACTCTACCCTCACGTGAGGGTAGAGTTCACATCGGCGTCTCACGACGCGAGAGAATCGGCGCCATGAGCGAGCGGACCCGGCACGTGCCCACCATGCACATCGGCGCCGTCGCCGAGCGCACCGGGCTGTCGCTGCGCACGCTGCGGCACTACGACGACGTCGGGCTGCTGCGCCCGTCGGGACGCACCGAGGGCGGCTTCCGCCTGTACACGGAGGACGACGTCGAGCGCCTGCTGCTCGTCCGCCGCATGAAGCCGCTCGGTTTCTCGCTCGAGGAGATGGCCGACCTGCTCGACGTCGCCGGCCGCATCTCGGACGACGACGCGGGGTCCGACGTCGGGCAGCTGCGCGGGCGGCTGGACGCGTACGTGGCCGCGGCCGAGGAGCGGCGGGCCGACCTGGCGCGCAAGCTCGACATGGCCGACGAGCTCATCGCGCTCCTTCGCGCTCTCTGACCGCCGAGGTAGAAGCTCTTTCGCCGAGGTAGAACGTTTCTCGCCGAGGTAGCGCGGGTCTACCCTCGCCGATCGCCGCGCAGGCGGTCGATCTCCCGCCGCTCACGCTTGGTCGGCCGGCCGGCACCGCGCTCGCGCAGCCCGACGACGGCACGCTCCTCCCGCGTCGGCACCGGCGGGCTCTGGTCCTCGTACGCCTTGACGGCGAGCGGCGCGCCGACGCGCTTCGGCAGGAGCTCCTTGACGACGACGATGCGGTCGCGCAGCGGGTCGCGCCACGTCACGCGGTCGCCGACCTGGACGTGGGTCGACGGCTTCGCCACGACCCCGTTGACCCGCACCCGCCCGGCGCGCAGCAGGGACGCGGACGCCGACCGGCTCTTGAAGAGCCGCACCGCCCACAGCCAGACATCGACCCGCATGCGCCCACCTTCTCACGCCCGCCGAGCAGGCCTGCCGCTTCCCTTCGAGGTCGCCATCCCTTCTGGAAAACCGGTGGAAAGCGGACAGGATGGCGACCTCCAAGGGAAGCGTTCTACCTCGGTGCGGAACGTTCTACCCCGCGGGAATCCGTTCTACCTCGGCGGTGGCGAGGCGGGGATCGGCAGCGGTCACCTCGTGCACGGCGCCGGTGATCGACAGCGTCACGCGCGGCGTCGCGGTCCCCGGCAGGTCGCGCCTCGCGACGGCCTTCTCGTTGGTGAAGACACCGCTCGCCGCCTGACTGGCGTCCTCGGTCACGCCGGTCGTGGCGGCCGCGGCGTGGGACCCGACCCACACCTCGACGTCGCCGGGCTCGACGATGCGCACCAGGCGCCGGTCGCTGAACGCCAGCCGCGACGTCGGCACGGTGAACCGCACGACGGCGGACTCGCCCGGCCCGAGCTCGACGCGCTCGTAGGCGAGCAGCTGCGCCACGGGCCGCGTGACCGACCCGACGACGTCGCGCCCGTAGAGCTGCACGACGTCGGCCCCCGTGACGTTCCCGGAGTTGGCCACGCGGACCGCCGCGGAGAACACCCCTCCGGCCTGAACCTCGGCGTCCACCGCGAGCTCCGAGTGGGAGAACGCCGTGTACGACAGCCCGAACCCGAAGGGCCGTGCCGGCGTCGAGTCGGTCGACGTGACGTCCGACCGCCCGCCGAGCATCGGGTGCAGGTACGAGTACGGCTGCGCTCCGGCCGATCGCGGGAGCGACACCGGGAGCCGCCCGGACGGGTTGACCGCGCCCGTGATGACCCGCGCGATCGCCGTGCCGCCCTCCTCGCCCGGGAAGAACGCCTGCAGCACCGCACCGGGCCGCTGGTGGCCGTCGAGCGCCCATCCGATCGCGTACGGCCGGCCGGAGAGCACGACCATGACCACCGGCGTCCCCGTGGCGAGAACCTCCTCGACGAGCCGGCGCTGCACGCCCGGCAGCTCGAGGGACTCGGAGTCGTTGCCCTCGCCCACCGTGCCGCGCCCGAAAAGGCCGGCCTGGTCGCCCACGACGACGACCGCCACGTCGGCGGCCGAAGCCGCAGCGCGAGCTTCGGCGAACGCCGAGGTGTCCTCGCCCTCGACGTCGCAGCCGCGTGCGTACACGAGCTTGGGCTGCGGCGGCCCGGCCTCTCCGAACAGCTCGGCGAACGCGGCGCCGACCGCCTCGAACACTGTCGGGATCTCGAAGCCGAGCGGCTGGTCCGGGTGGTGCACCAGCACGTGGTTCGCGAACGAGTAGCACCCCATCAGTGCGTCGGCACGGTGTGCGCCCGGCCCGACGACCGCCACGCGCGACGGCGCGTCCCGCCACGAACGCAGCGGCAGCAGGCCGTCGTTGCTCAGCAGCACCACGGACTCCTCGGCGAGGCGTCGCGCCACCTCACGGTGCCGCGGCGTGTCGAGGTCGACGACGGCGGGCGGCTCGTCCGCGAACGCGTCGTCGTCGAGCAGGCCCAGCTCCTCCTTCTGCGCGAGCGCGCGCAGCACCGCCCGGTCCACGAGCACCTCGTCGACCTGGCCCGAGCGGACCGCCACCGCGAGCGGCTCGAGGTAGGCGTTCCCGGTCGGCAGCTCGACGTCGACGCCCGCTGCGAGCGCCCGGCCCGCGGCCTCTCCGCTAGAGGCAGCCACCCCGTGCATGACCTCGAGGAACGCGACGCCGAAGTAGTCGGAGACCACGACGCCGTCGAACCCCCACTGCTCGCGCAGCACGCCCGTGAGGTGCTCGGGGCTCGAGTGCACCGGCACGCCGTCGAGCTCGTTGTAGGACGCCATGACCGAGCGGACACCGCCGTCGCGCAGGGCCATCTCGAACGGCGGCAGGAACACGTCGGCTACCTCGCGCGGCCCCGCCGAGACGGGCGCGTGGTTGCGCCCCGCGCGAGAGGCGGAGTACGTGACGAAGTGCTTGAGCGTCGCGTGCACCCCGGCGTCCTGCAGCCCGCGCACGTACGCCGTCCCCACCGTGCCGACCACGTACGGGTCCTCGGCGATGCACTCGTCGGCGCGTCCCCAGCGCGGGTCGCGGATGACGTCGAGCACGGGCGCGAGGCCCTGGTGGATTCCGAGCGTGCGCATCGACTCGCCGATGAGGCGGCCCATCTCCTCGACGAGCGCCGGGTCGAACGACGCGCCCCATGCGAGCGGCGTCGGGAAGGTCGCCGCCTTCCACGCGGCGAGCCCGGTGAGGCACTCCTCGTGGACCAGGGCCGGGATCCCGAGCCGCGTCTCGGCCTTGAGCCGGCGTTGCTCGGACCACAGCCACCCGGCGCGCTCGGCCGGCTCGACCGGGCGTGTGCCGTAGACGCGCGTGTAGTGGCCGATGCCGTGGCGCGTGATCTGAGACAGCGCGCCCGAGCCCGAGGCCATCTCTCCCTGCCAGGGCGCGACGACCTCGCCGCCCTGGTCGAGCCAGTACCCGACGAGCTGCGCGAGCTTCTCGTCGAGGGTCATCCGTGCGTGCAGCGCGACGACGCGGTCGGAGACGTGCGGCATCGCGGGCGGCGCCGCCGCGGGTGCGCGGGCGGCGTCGGTCACGGGGTCCATCGGTCCCTTCCTCGGCGCGGTCATCCCTTGACCGCGCCCTGCAGCCCGTCGACGATGCGTTCCTGCATCGCCAGGAAGGACACCAGCGCCGGGATCATGGCCCGCGTGGTGAAAGCGAAGACGCCACCGCCGCCGCCCTGACCGCCGGTACCCTGCCCCGCGCAGGCGGCGGCGAGCAGGGAGACGGTCGCACCGATCGCGACGGCCGTCGCGCCTCGCGCAGTCCTCGTCATCGTGGATCCTCGGTCGTCGTCGACAGGTCTGGCAACCGGGCCGCGACCACGCAGGCGCTGCGACCTCCTGGACGAGGGTGGCAGCGCGAGCCCCGATTCGTCAATCGTTGTCGATAACGATTTCGACATGCGCCGAGGTCCGGACGTCGCGTAGTCGTTCGGCGTGTCGGTTAGCGCATACTCTCGACCCGTGAGCACCGCTGCCCAGCCCCAGCCCGTGGGAAGTACCGCGGGCCGCGTGACGATCTCCGACGTCGCGCTCGCCGCCGGGGTGTCCGTGGCCACCGTGTCCAAGGTCGTGAACAACCGGTACGGAGTGGCGGCGTCGACGGCGGAGCACGTGCTCTCGGTCGTCGCCGAGCTGGGCTACGAGTCGTCCCTGGTCGCCCGCAGCCTGCGGCGCCAGAGCACGAACGTCATCGGCGTCCTCGTCGCCGAGTTCGAGCCCTACTCGACCGAGCTGCTCAAGGGCATCTCGGCGGCGATGGACGGCACGGGCTACGAGCTGCTCGCCTACTCGGGCGGCAGCGACGGCGGCGTCAAGGTTGGCTGGGAGCGCAGGTCGCTCTCCCGCCTCGGGGGCACGCTGATCGACGCAGCGATCGTCGTCACGCCCACCATGGTCATGTCCGAGGCGGCTGGCATCCCCGTCGTCGCCGTGGACCCGCACACCGGGCCCGAGGGCATTCACACCGTCGACTCCGACAACGCGACCGGCGCACGCGAGGCGGTCGAGCACCTCATCGGGTTGGGGCACCGCCGCATCGCCCACCTCGGTGGCCGTACCGACCTCGAGTCGGCGCGGCTGCGCGAGCTCGGCTACCGCCAGGCGCTCGAGACTATCGGGATCGACGTCGACCCGAACCTGATCCGCGTCGGCGGGTACCGCCCCGACACGGCCGACACCCCCGCGCGCGAGCTGCTCGAGCCGGCGTTCGGCGAGCGCCCCACGGCCGTCTTCGCCGCCAACGACCAGTCGGCCATCCACCTCATCGAGGTCGCCCGCGAGCTGGGGCTGCGCGTGCCCGACGACCTGTCCGTCGTCGGATTCGACAACATCCCCGAGGCGGCGACGAGCAGCCCGCCGCTGACGACCGTGGACCAGCCCCTGCAGCGCATGGGCGCCGAAGCGCTGCGCCTGGTGCTCGACCTGCTCGACGGCACGCCGCGCGCGCGGCACCTGCAGCTGCCGACGTCGCTCGTGGTGCGTGCGAGCACGGCCCCTCCCCCGGCGAGGTAGGACCACCGCCGCAAGCCGCGGCGAGGCTGTCAGGGCAGGCGGTACCCCGAGCCGCGCACGGTCTCGATCCGCTGCCCGCCGACCTTCTTGCGCAGGTAGCGCACATACACGTCGACGACGTTCGAGCCCGGGTCGAAGTCATAGCCCCACACGCGCGACAAGAGCTGCTCGCGCGAGAGCACCTGTCCCGGGTGGCGCAGGAACACCTCGGCGAGCGCGAACTCGCGCGCCGAGAGGTCGACGTCGCGCCCGTCGACGGTCACCCGGTGAGCGGCGGTGTCCAGCCGCAGGCCGCCGCGCTCGAGCACCCCGCCGTCCGTCGCGCGTGCCGGGTCACGGAGCCGCAGGCGGATGCGGACGAGCAGCTCCTCGAACCCGAAGGGCTTGGACATGTAGTCGTCGGCGCCGCCCTCCAGCCCGGTCACGCGGTCGGCGATCGAGTCGCGCGCCGTCAGGATGATCACGGGCAGGGTCGAGCCGACGTCGCGCAGCCGCGACAGCACCTCGAGGCCGTCGATCCCGGGCAGCCCGATGTCGAGCACCATGAGGTCGAACTCATCACTGATCGCGTGCTGGAGCGCCGACTCGCCGTCGGGCACCACGGTCGGCACGAACCCGTGCGCACGCAGCCCCTTCTGCACGAACTGGGCGATCCGGGTCTCGTCCTCGGCCACCAGGATGCGGTTCATCCCTCTCCCTCCCGGCCCGGCGCGACGGTGCCCTGGCCGGTGTCGCAGGGCCCGTCCCGGCCGACCTCCCGCGGCCACTCGAGAGTCACGCGCAGCCCGCGGGCGCCGTCGTGGGCGTCCGGGCGCCCGTCCGCAGCCGTCACGTCACCGCCGTGCCCCTGCGCGATCGCGCGCACGATCGCGAGACCGAGCCCGGACCCGTGGATCCCGGCCGCGCCGTCGGTGCGCGCGAACCGGTCGAAGATGCGCTCGCGGTCCTCGGGTGCGACGCCGGGCCCCTCGTCGCGCACCCAGAGTCGAGCGACGCCGTCCGCCACCTCGGTCCCGACCGCGACCAGGCTGCCCGGACGCGTGAACTTCACCGCGTTGTCGGCGAGCTGCAGGCCGGCCTGCGTGAGCCGCTGGGCGTCCGCGTCCACGACCGCGTCGGCGCGCGCGTCGACGCGCCAGCTCCGGTCGCCGAGCGCCCGAGCCTTGTCGAGCAGGTCGTCCGTCAGCCGGCCGAGGTCGACCGGCTCGAGTGCGAGGAACCCGGGCCGCTCGGACTTGGCGAGCAGCACCAGGTCCTCGACGATCCGGCTCATGCGCTCAGTCTCGTCGAGCAGCAGGTCGCGCGTCTCGACGACGTCGCGCGGGTCGTCAGGGTCGATGACCTCGAGGTGGCCGCGCAGCACCGTCAAGGGCGTGCGCAGCTCGTGCCCGGCGTCGTCGAGGAACTGGCGCTGACCCTCGATCGCGTCCGCGAGCCGGTCGAGCATGGTGTTGAACGTCCGGGCGAGCGCGGTCACGTCGTCGTCACCGCGCACGGGCGCCCGCCGGCGCAGGTCGTCCTCCCCGACCTGCCGGGCGGTGGCCGCGAGCAGCTCGAGCGGGCGCAGGACCTGGCCCATGACGAGCCACGCGACGATTCCGACGAGGACGAGCACGACCACCGCGACGATCGCGAACGTGCGCATCGTCTCGCGCTGGGCATCGAGCGCCTCGTCCAGGGCGGCCGCAACGACGTACGCGCCCGCGTCGTCTGCGCCCTCGACCCGCACCGGTACCACGACGACGTGCACCCGACCGGTCGCGGTGTCGAGCCAGTCCTCGGCCACGACGGCCGAGTCGTCGGGCACCGCGTCGACGAGCTCCCGCAGCCCCGCGTCCTCGATCAGTGTGCGTGCGGAGCGGGGCGAGTACAGCTGCGGCTCCCCCGCAAGGTACGTCACGAGCATCTCGTGGTCGCTCGGCACGTTGCGCTCGATCGCCACGCGTAGCAGCTCCTCGACGCCCGTGAACGGCTCGCCCGTTCGAGGGTCGACGCCGAGCCTGGCCAGGCGCCGGAACTCCTCGATCTCCTGCGCCAGGTCGGCGTCGACCTGCTCGACGACGATCCGGCGCTGGATGGCGTTCGTCAGCAGGCCCGTGGCGAGCAGGCCGAGCGTCGACATCGCGAGGACCGCGACGACGACCTTGGTGCGGACGGACCACCGCGAGAGAGGGTTGCGTACCCGGTCGTTCACCGGAGCGGGTCCCCCGTGAGCCACCGCTCGACGGCGTCGAGCCGCCGGCCTGTGGCCTCCTCCCAGCCGTCCTCCTGGACGCGGTGGGGTCCGGTGGCCAGCGAGAGGAGCACGCCGGCCGTGCGGGCGCACAGCTCGTCGGGGTCGACGCCGGTCGCGAACGTCCGCGCGTACTCCAGCGCGAGCGGGTGGAGCCGCTCGGAGGCCCAGCCGCGCAGCAGCGCCAACGTCTCGAGGTGCGCGACGAGGCACGCGAGGTCGTCGGCGCGGCGTCCGGGACCCGCGGTGTCGACGTCGAGCAGGCCGGTCACGCGGCCCTCCTGCAGCAGGATCTGCGACTCGTAGAGGTCGCCGTGCGTCGGCTCGTCGCCCTGCGTGCCGGCGATCCGGCGCTCGATGGCGTCGGCGAGCCACGCGGCTCGCTCGGCCTCCGCGGGCAGCGCCGCGCCGACGACGGAGGCGTAGTGCATGGCGTGCTCGCTCCACGCCGTGCGTCGCGGCAGCTCCGTCACGGCCGCCGGCAGCCGGTCGAGCAGCGTGAGGATCTCCAGGGCCGAGGGCACGGTGTCGCCGCGCTGGAGTGCGGCCCGCATCGAGTCGCCCGTGAGCGGGGTCAGGACGAGAAGCCCCTGGTCGGACCAGCCGAGCGGGCGCGGGACGGGCAGCCCGGAGTCGCACAGGAGGGTGTGGCGCGCGTGCAGGTCGGCGACCCTCGACGGGCGCACGACCTTGAGGAACACCCGCGCACCCGGCGTCGACGCCTCGATCACGGCACGGCGCGTGGGCCGATACGCGCGGACGTCGAGCCTGACCGGACCCCGCGAGGCCTCAGGCACACCGAGGTCGGCAAGGAGCGCCGACACGCTCTCGGGGTCGTACGCCTGGGACAGCGCGGGCAGCTCCGGGTCGGAGGGGAACATCCAGACGGCGGCCGTCCGCTCGCCGTCGGCGAGCTCAAGCACTCCGGGCGCGCGGGCGTCGTCGGGCCGGCCGACGCTCGCGCCGAGCGTGAGACGCCGGACGCCGTCGGGCAGGCGGACGTCGGCCCGGTAGGCGACCGTGGTCGAGCGCCCGGGCCGGTGGTCGACCTGCTTGACCGACCAGTCGACGAGCTCACCCCCTGCGGTGGTCACGGCGGCCGCGAGGAGCTCGCCGGCGTCGTCGCCGGTCAGGAGATTCAGATCCGAGGTCACGGGTCCATCCTCCCGAACGACGGCGACGAGCGCCCCTCGCGAGGCGCGTCGCCGTCCTGCGGTCGGCGGCGAGCATGCTCACGCGCTGTCTGCGGACGACCCCGAGGCGGCCGACGCTCCCGAGTCCGCCGAGGTCGGGGCGGGGGCGGGAGCCGGAGCCGGCGAGCTCGCCGAGGCCGCGGACACCGCGTCGGCACTGTTGGCCGTTTCCACCTGGAGGGCTCGCTGCCGCACGGGGGCCGGCGACGAGTTCGGCGAGTCCGCAGCGCGGACGTCCGACCTGTTGGGCGAGCCGTTGGCCGAGCCCGCGGAGTCGTTGGCCGACTCGTTCGGCGAGTCCGCCGACTCGGGGCTCGGGTCGGCGGTCTGCGCCGGCACGCCCTCGCCCGGGGCGGCCTCCGACGGCTGCGCGAGCGTCACCGCCGCGGCCGTCTGCTCCGTCGGCCCTCGGCCGTTGAGGCTCATCGCGGACGCGCCGACGGCACCGATCCCGAGGGCGGTGGCCGTGCCCACGACGACCCAGCGCTTGGTGAGGGACGGCTTCATGGGTACTCCCCTGCTCGTTCGTCGCCGACGGTTCTCCACCGGCCTGGTACGAACCAGCCTCTGGGGCGCACATGAGATGCCGAGGTGATCCCGATGAGACCTCTCTCATCGCTGCGGGCGGCGAGAATCTCCCCAGTCCGGTTCAGGGTGCAGATCTGGGCTCCGTGTGGCATGGATCGGGTATGGGGGCAAGAGGCACGTCTGGGTCGCACTCGGGCGCAGCCGGCGAAGTAGCGGTGCTGCGAGCCATCGCAGCAGCCGATCTGGACACGCTCGAGGATCTGGCCGACGAATGGTGGTACGAGCTGCCGGCGAGATTCGGGCGGGAGCTCCTCGACCTTCTCGCCGGGCTGCCGCATGCAGCCGTGGCCGACCGCCCGCGGCTGCTGGTAGCCGGCCTGCTGGCTTATCGGTTCGTCGTGGAGCGGGAGGACATGGAGATGCGGGGCACGCTCCAGGCGTTCGCCGAACACGGATCCCGACTGCAGGCCAAGCTGGCAAAGTTCGACCAACCGAGCGACGTGATCGCCGCGGGGCTGCTGACGCTGATCTCGGCCCGCATGCGTGGTGCATACACGTTGGCTGACAGGATCGGCGACTGGGTCGAACGACGAACAATCCGCGCTGACGACGGGTCTCCGCTGCCGTGGAGCGCGGACCGCGTCTCTGTGCGCCCGGGTCTGGTCGCGCTGCAGCGCGGTATCACCAGCCTGCTGGCCGGCGAGTCGGGTCGAGCCACCGACCACTTCGCGCGCGCGTACGCTCAGGCGGGCCCTTCGCCGTTTCAGCACTTCGCCGGCGTTGCCGCGTGCGCGAATCTCGCCCTCGTCGCCGCAACACGCGGTCATCACGGTCTGGCCCTCCAGTGGCTCGACCGATCGGCGAAGGCCGGGCGGGTCCCCGACTGGCTCGAGCACTACCTGCTGCTCGGGGCCTGGCTTGCCGAAGCACACCTGGCGATCGACCGCCTCGACCGCCCGTCCGCTGAACAGGCACTGGCTCGCGCGGGCACCGGCAGCGACGCGAGCGAGCTCTGGCCGTTCATCGCTGCGGCGCGTGCCGCGTTCGCCACGACTTTCGGCAGTCCAGTCGAGGGCCTGGTCGATCTGGACGCGGCCAACCTCGCTCACGGGATCGACTCACGTCCCGGCCCGGATCTCGCAGGCCTCCTGTTGCGCGCTCGAGCCGACCTGCTCGTCGCGATCGGCGGGGATGGCAACCCCGTCCTGGCCCTGCAGGACCGCGGGAACCCGACATCACTAGCCTCACCGGTAGCGCGCGTCTTCCTGCTCGCCGCCGACCCGGACCGCGCCCTCACAGTGGCGGAGCGGGCCCTGGGCGACCCGGCCGTCACACTGCGTGACACTGCCGATCTCCAGCTCCTGTCCGCCATCGCGCACCTGCGCCGGGGGGAACCCGAGGACGCGCGCCAAGCCTTCACGATCGCGCTCGGGCTGCGCGAGCAAGGCCTGCTGCGCCCCTTCGCCCAGGTGCCCGCCGGGGACCTGCAGGACCTGTGTCGCATGACCGGTACCGACCCAGCCGTCCTCGCGCCCGCTCTGGCGGCTCGCGAACCTGCGCGGGTCTCCGTCCTCGCGCTGACCCGTACGGAACAGAGCGTCCTCGATGCCCTCGCGACCGGGGCAAGTCCCACCCGCATCGCGCACGAACGCGGTGTCTCGATCAACACCGTGCGCTCTCAGGTGAGGGCCTTGTACCGCAAGCTCGGGGCGAGCAATCGCTCTGCCGCGCTGGCGCGCGCTCGCAAGCTGCACATCCTTCCGCGCGGCTGACACTCGCCCGGCAGGGCCCGGCGGGCAGGCAGAACGCCGCAAGACGCCCATCGGAGCGGCAAAAGGTACCTCAGATTGATGATCTGTTGGTGAAATTTTCGATTTGGGCTGGCAATTGTCGCCTCCGGCACCCGTACTGGGAACCGGCGTACAGGAGCGAGGTATCAACGCTCGCGTGACAACAGGGGGACACCACATGCCTCAACCGTGGTCCACAACGAAGTCGACCGGGGGACCCCGATCGTTCCATTCGAGACGGGGAGGCGGACGCGGGGCCAGATCAGTCGCCTTGGGTGCCAGTGCGCCGGGCAGGCGTGACACCTCTCGCAAAGCCCTCGCCCTCACGGTCGCGCTGCTGCTCAGCGGAGCCACCGGTGCCCTGAACCCCGCCCATGGCGCGCAGCAGGACGATCCCCAGCCGGAGAGCACCACGGCGACGACCCACCAAGAGCCGGCAGTCCCCGAGTCGAGCGAGCCCGCAGAGCAAGACCCGACCGACGAGCAGAGTGCAGAGTCAGCGAGCACCGAGTCGAGCGAACCTGCGGAGCAGGAGGCGACCGACGAGGAAAGTCCCGAGCCGGCACCGACCGGCTCCGAGCCGCCCTCAGACGAGGGGGTCGACCCTGAGCGCCCAGATCCGGGCACCAAGGAGCCCAGCGCACCAGGGTCGACCGAGCGCGAAGAATCCGAGCCGGTCACCGACGCACAGACCAAGTCGGAACCTGCGGAGCCGGAGGGCGCCGATCCCGTCACCGTGCTCTCGACCAACCCTCCGAACACGCTCATCCGAGTCTCACAGGTCTTCTACGCCTATGTGGCTGCAGGGGAGAATCTCGACATCTCCTTCATCAAGGAGATCAACTCCGCCCTCGGTGTGGACGCGGCCATCACGGTTCGCGGTCCGGACGGTTCCGTCCGCACGTGCACCATACCCACCGCCGATCCGGAGGCCAGCAGCTGCGTGTGGTCCGATCTCACGGCTGGAACACCGGGAGTCTGGGCGATCGAGTTCGGCACCGGGGGCACCTCTGTCGCGTTGGACCGGTATTCCTGGGACATCGCGGTCCAGACCGGCGCTGCGGACGTTCCAGGACGGGTGTGGTCGGAGGATTACCGGATGGTCCAGCAGGGCGGCACCGCCGGCGCAGCCGTTGATTTCTGGTACCTCAACGAACAAGGCTTCGTCTACGCAGGCTCCTACGGGGACTACCACGGCATCGACTCCATCTTTACCGCGAACGCGACGGGGAACGCCCTCGTCGGCGGCTGTGTCTCGGCGTACGAGAGCTTCGACACGATCGGCCCGTACGCCGATCCGCAGTTCTACGTCTCGACCGACGAGTGCGGGCCCGCCTATCGGATCTTCTTCGAGCAACCGGACTCCTCGATGCCCGCGACAGCGGCGACCTGGTCCGGCGGCATCACGTGGCTGAACCCGCCGCTCACCTTGCCGACGCTCACCGACCTCGACTTCGTCCAGGATCCTGCCGCCGACATCAGGCGCGGGGAGTTCAGCGTCGGGGTGTCGGACTTCGTCGGGAGCGCTTCCCTGCAGATCGATGCGAATGACGACGGCGACTATGCCGACCCCCAGGACCGGGCCATCCCGTTCGCCGTGGATGACGACGGCACCTACACCATCGAGTTCGACGGTCTGGACGGACAGGGGAACACGATCTCGCTCCTGGACACCATCGGTGCTCGTGTGCTGATCGACCGGATAGGTGAGATCCACTTCGTCAACCAGGACGTCGAGCGACGAGCCGGCGGCATCGTCGTCGAAGCCCTCAACGGACCCGCAGCCGGCTCGACGACGCTCTACTGGAACGACACGAACCTTCGTACGGAGGATCGCGCCTGCCTCACTCCCGAGCTCGATGGCCGTGCGGGCGTCGACAGCTCGGGTGGTGTTCACGACTGGACCTGTGATCCCGTCGCCGCAAACGCCAACGATGGGGTGAACGGCGCATGGGGTGACGCGCGCGCCATCGACGACTGGACGTACCACCAGGTCGAGCTGGACGTGGAGACGACGATTGCCGGTACGGCCGACTTCGGCGATGCACCGGACACGTACGGCACCACGGCGGCCGACGACGGGCCGTACCACTCGTTCCTCGACGGACTGACGCTCGGTACCGAGTACGACGCCGAGAGCGATGGAACCCCTGGTGCGGACGCCGACGGCGACGCCGCGGACGAGGACGGCGTGAGCGGTCCACTGCAGTTCGCGGTCGGGGCTGACACGACGATCACCGTGAGCGCGACGAACACCACGGACCTCGCGGCAACCCTCGCGGCTTGGGTCGACCTGGACGGAAGTGGCACGTTCGACCCGGGCGAGCTGGTGACGGTCACCGTTCCGGCGAGCTCCGGCACTGCCGAGTACCAGCTCACCTTCCCCGGCGCGACGGCGACGGGCGAGTCTTATGCGCGGTTCCGCCTCTTCGGCGGCACGCCGGACGACATCCTGCCGACCGGTGGCTGGGCCTCCGGAGAGGTCGAGGACTACCTCGTCTCGCTGTACGGCCAGGACATCGTCAAGGAGCCGGCGGGCCCGCCGACCGCGAACGCGGACGGCACGCACACCGTGCAGTTCAGCATCAGCGTGGCCCGCGACGGTTCGGGCCCGGGCTACGACCTGAGCGACACCTTCACGGTGGGTGACGGCATCGCCATCAACACGGCGTCAGCGAGCAACACGGTCCCCGGCGGGATCGTCTCGCTGGACGACTGGGACGCTGACGCCGGGGTCCTGAGCATCGTGGAGGACCAGGCCATCGCGTCCGGGGCCACGCACGAGTACCTCGTCACGCTCAACGTCACGATCGATGGTGAGGAGATGACGTTCGAGGACTCGGACTGTTCGCTGGACGCCGGTGAGACCGGCACCGGGTTCCTCAACACCGCGGAGATCTCCGCGGGCGGGGCGTCGGCACAGGACGACGCCTGCGTCGAGGCGACGGTTCTGCTGATCGACAAGACCGTGTCGTCCGGGCCGGAGCCCATGGGTGACGGTGAGTACGAGGTCGTCTACCAGGTCGAGACCACCAACCCGTACGCCGGTACCGCGGTGTACGACCTGGACGACATCATGCGGTACGGCGAGGCGGTCACGATCGTCGGACAGCCTCAGGCGCAGGCGGTCACCAGTGGTCTGACCGAGCTTGAGAGCGTGTGGAGCGCGGGAACGAGCACTCTCCGTGTCCAGACCGATGAGCCGATCGCGGCCGCTGCCGGACCGGGCGAGCCGACCGTGCACACCTACAGCGTGACGGTGCGCTTCACCGTGGCGCTCGACGAGGTTACGTTCGACAACAGCGACTGCTCGCTCACGGGCAGTGAGTCCGGTACCGGTCTGCTCAACGAGGCACGGCTCACCGTCGACGAGCAGGAGACGACCGACGATGCGTGCCCGCAGCTTCCAGGGGCTCCGGTCCATGAGAAGTCCGTCGAGTCCGGTCCCACACCGTTGGGAGACGGCACGTACGAGCTGACGTACCGGGTTCGCGTGTCCAACGCGAGTGCGAGCTCGGGCGAGTACGACCTGGTCGACCAGCTGCGGTACGGGGACGCCATGACCGTGGTCGAGCCGCCGCAGGTGGTCTCGGCGCCCGACGGCATCACACCGCAGAACACGTGGGACGGGGCGACGACCTCGCTGAGCATCGTCGAGGCCCAGGACATCGACGCGGGTACGGCAGCCGGCCCTGCGACGCACGACTACATCGTGCAGGTCGTAGTCTCGGTGGACGCTGAAGACGTCACGTTCGACGACAGCGACTGCACGCTGGGTGGTGGCGAGGCCGGTACCGGCCTGACCAACGAGGCGATCCTGACCGTCAATGGGCAGGACCACACCGACGACACCTGCGCGACGCTCTCCGAGCCGGTCCACACCAAGGAGGTCACTGCCGGACCGAGCCAGGTAGGCGAAGGGCTCTTCGAGATCGAATACACCATCACGGTGGAGAACCACGGAGCTGCCCCGAGCGAGTACCTGCTCGACGACGAGCTCAGGTTCGGGTCGGCGGTGCGAGTGGTCGACACGGCCGTGGCGGCCCGGCCGGGATCGATCGCTACTGACGCGAGCTGGGACGGCCGGGACGACACCCGCCTGGTGACCGACCAGCTGATCGGTGCCGCAACGGCCCAGGGCCCGGCCAGCCACCGGTACGTGGTGACCGTGCAGTTCCGGGTGAACGCCGACGACCAGACGCCCGCCGGCGCTGACTGCCAGCTCGCCGGTGGAGAGAGCGGCACGGGCCTGCTCAACGTCTCGGCCATGACGGTCAACGGCGAGGAGTCCGTCGACGACGCGTGCGGCACGCTG
This sequence comes from Isoptericola halalbus, assembly GCA_009663185.1. GTDB lineage: Bacteria > Actinomycetota > Actinomycetes > Actinomycetales > Cellulomonadaceae > Isoptericola > Isoptericola halalbus. The sequence continues at coordinate 19,697 of VJZX01000018.1, read as the reverse complement.
GACGATCCCTCCGCAGCAGCGCCGGTGAGCCCTGACACGCCTGACCTGCCGAGGACGGGAGCGCTGCTCTCGCCGTGGCTGATCGGACTGGCCCTGTCTCTGCTCACGCTCGGCGCTGGTGCTCTGATGGCCGCCCGGCGCCTGAGGGTCCACGGCGTGACCGGAGGTGCCATCTAGCCGGTCGCCCACCTAGATGAGGCGGCGGTCCTGAGAGTCTTCTCTCAGGACCGCCTCGCCGCTCGCCGACGCCCCACGGCACACCACCTCGGACGCACGGGCGGCCGGCGGCCGAGGTCACTACGGTAGGGACCGCCGTCGCACCCCGGCGACCCGTCCCGCACCGAAGGAAGAGCAGGCATGACCACCTCCCCCGTCGACGCCACCACCACCCCGGCCTGGGGCGAGCTCCACACGCACTACCAGGAGTTCCAGGGGGATCTGCGCGGCTGGTTCGGCGCCGACCCGGCCCGCGCGGAGCGGCTGAGCCACACCGCGGGCGAACTGTTCGTGGACCTGTCGAAGAACCTCGTCACCGACGAGACGGTCGAGCTGCTGGTCCGGCTCGCGCACGAGGTGCACCTGCCTGAGCGCATCGAGGCGATGTTCACGGGCGAGCACATCAACGTGACCGAGGACCGGGCCGTGCTGCACACCGCGCTGCGCCGCGCGCCGGGCACGCAGCCGGCGCTCGTCGTCGACGGCCAGGACGTCGACGCCGATGTCGCCGCGGAGCTCGAGAAGATGTCGGCGTTCGCCGAGAAGGTGCGCTCGGGGGAGTGGACGGGCGTCACGGGCAAGCCCGTGCGGACGGTGGTCAACATCGGCATCGGCGGCTCCGACCTCGGGCCGGTCATGGTCTACGAGGCGCTCAAGCCCTACCTGAAGCAGGGCCTCGAGGCGCGCTTCGTCTCCAACATCGACCCGACCGACGTCGCGCAGTCCACGGCGGACCTCGACCCCGAGACGACGCTGTTCATCGTCGCGTCCAAGACGTTCGGGACGCTGGAGACGCTGACCAACGCGCGCCTCGCGCGCGCGTGGCTGTGGGAGCGGCTCGTCGCCGCGGGCGCGATCGAGGACACCGACGCCGCGCGCGAGGACGCCGTCGGCAAGCACTTCGTGGCGGTGTCGACAGCGCTCGACAAGGTCGCCGCGTTCGGGATCGACCCGGCCAACGCGTTCGGGTTCTGGGACTGGGTCGGCGGCCGGTACTCCGTCGACTCGACGATCGGCACGTCGCTCGCGATCGCGTTCGGGCCCGAGGCGTTCCGCGACCTGCTCGCCGGCTTCCGCGCGATGGACGAGCACTTCCGCTCCACGCCGCTCGAAGCCAACGTGCCGGCGCTCATGGGCCTGCTCAACGTCTGGTACACGAACTTTCTCGGGGCCCACACGCACGCCGTGCTGCCGTACGCCCAGCAGCTGCACAGGTTCCCGGCGTACCTGCAGCAGCTCACGATGGAGTCCAACGGCAAGTCGGTGCGCTGGGACGGCTCGCCCGTGACGACGCAGACCGGCGAGGTGTTCTGGGGCGAGCCCGGTACCAACGGCCAGCACGCGTTCTACCAGCTGATCCACCAGGGGACACGCCTGATCCCGGCGGACTTCATCGCCGTCGCGACGCCGGCCTACCCGCTCGCCGACGTCGAGGGCGACGGCGGGGCCGTGCAGCCCGGCGCCGACGTCCACGAGCTGTTCCTCGCCAACTTCTTCGCGCAGACCAGGGCGCTCGCGTTCGGCAAGACGGCCGCGGAGGTGCGCGCCGAGGGCACGGCCGAGGAGATCGTGCCCGCTCGCGTGTTCTCCGGGAACCGGCCGACGACGTCGATCATGGCGCCGGCGCTCACGCCGTCGGTCGTCGGCCAGCTCGTCGCGCTGTACGAGCACATCACATTCGTCCAGGGCGTCGTGTGGGGCATCGACTCGTTCGACCAGTGGGGCGTCGAGCTCGGCAAGAAGCTCGCGCTCGAGATCGCACCGGCCGTCTCGGGCGACGACGCGGCGCTGTCGGACCAGGACGCGTCCACTGCAGCGCTGATCCGCTACTACCGCACCCACCGCGCCTGACGACCGCTCATGGCAGCGAGCAGCGTCCGCACGGTGTCGTCAGCCGTCGACGATTCCGGGACCACGATCTCGCCCGTCACGCCGAGACGGTCGTCCGGGTCGAACCAGCCAGCCATGTCGTCCGGAGTGAACTCCGCGGCCTGAGGGCGGGCCGCGTGCCGGCGGACCGTCTCGTCGAACGGGACGTCCAGGTACGCGCACACGCTCACCCCGGCGTGCTCGGTGACGAGGCCGCTGAGCATGCCGCCGTAGTGGTCCACGGCGAGGATGCCCTCCAGAACGACGTCATAGCCCACGCCGAGCGCGTGCCGCACCACGGCGTCGATCAGAGAGATGTTCGCGGCCCCGGCGGTGTCCTTCTCCCACATCACCACCCGACGCAGGTAGTCCTGCTGCACCAGCGCCGTCCCACGTCCCATCCGCTCGCGCAGCATCCGCGCCACCGTGCTCTTGCCCGCGCCGGACGGGCCGCGGACGATCATCAGCCGCGTGCCCTCGTTCCCGATCACGGCCGTGACGCTACCTGCCCAAGCTCGAGATGGCCGGTTGGCCGCCGGTGGCTACCGTTTGTCCCCGTTCTCGGTCGATATCGGGGACAACCCGTAGCCACCGGCCGGCTGTGAGGTCAGCGGGCCTGCGGGACGCGCTCGCGCACGTCCTCGTACGCCGTCGTGCCCGACGGCGGTGCCTCCGGCGCGTACACCAGCCGCACGACGCCGGTCGGATACGTCTCGGAGCGCATCAGCTTGAGCGCGTAGACCGAGTCGCCCTCGTCGAACAGCCGCAGGCCGCGCCGCGCGGCGACGGGGTGCACGAGCAGGCGCAGCTCGTCGAGCAGCCCGGCGGCGAGGAGCTGGCGGACGACGGAGATCGAGCCCGGGATGAGCACGCCCTTGGTCGCCGGGTCGGCGCGGAGCGCAGCCACTGCGTCGAGCAGGTCGCCCGAGACCAGCTCGGTGTTGCGCCACCCGAGCTCGAGCGGCTGGCGCGAGACGACGATCTTGCGCAGGTCGCCGATGAGCTTGGCGAACTGGGCGTCCTCGCCCCCGGCGGTCTCGCGGTCCGGCCAGGCGCCCGCGAAGCTGTCGTACGTGACGCGCCCCAGCAGCAGCGTGTCCGCCGCGTCGTAGTCCTCGGACACCGCGGCGCCCATGTTGTCGTCGAAGTACGGGAAGTGCCAGGTCTCGTCGGGCTCGACCACGCCGTCGAGGGCCATGAAGAGGGTCGAGATGATCCGGGCCATGGTGGGCTCCTTCGCTGTGGGACGTCGATCGGGTAGACCGCCGTCGCGCCGAGAACTTGTCGGCCGGTGTGGGCACCGACGGGCCGGTGGACGCCCTGATCCCTAGGATCGGGGCCATGGCGTCACTCGACCCGAAGGCGATTCTGGCCGGACGCACGCCCGGCCGCCCGTCGGTGGGGGCCATCGTGGCCATCGCGGTGTCGTCTCTCGCGCTCCTCGTGGTGCTCGGGTACCTGGCGCTCGACGGCGGCCCGACGTTCGCCGTCGGCCTGGTCCTGGCCCTGCTGCCGCTGCCCCTGCTGCTCGCGGGCGTGCTCGCGCTCGACCGGCTCGAGCCCGAGCCGCCCGACGCCCTGCTGCTCGCGTTCCTGTGGGGCGCGGGCATCTCGGTGCTGCTCGCGATGGTGCTCAACACCGCGGGGCTGATGCTGATCTGGGCGCCGCTGCTGGGCGACGACCAGGGATTCTTCGTGACCGCGACCGTCGTCGCGCCGGTCGTCGAGGAGACGCTCAAGGGCGTCGTGCTCCTCGGCTTCCTGTGGTTCCGCCGCCACGAGCTCAACGGACCGACCGACGGCATCATCTACGGCTCGATGGTCGGGCTCGGCTTTGCGACGATCGAGAACATCAGCTACTACATGGCCGCCGGTCCCGACGCGGTCGCGAGCACGTTCGTGCTCCGCGGCATCCTGACCCCGCTCATCCACCCGCTGTGCTCGTCGCTCACGGGCATCGGCGTTGCGACGGCGGCGCTGCGGGAGCCGGGTCGCGGTCGCGTGCGCCCGGTCGTGCTCGGCCTGTTCGGCGCGATCGCGCTGCACGCGGTGTGGAACGGGATGGCGTTGTTCGGACTCGACGGTGTCGCGTTCGCGTACGGCATCGGCCTCGTCGTGCTGCTCGCCCTGCTCGGCGTCGTGCACAGCGACCGGCGCCGCCTCGTCGCGCTCATCGGACGGCACCTGCCGACCTATGCCGGCACCGGCGTCGTGACCGACGCCGACCTGCGCATGCTCTCGACGCTGCCCGGTCGGAGGCAGGCGCGCGCGTGGGCGCGCGACAGGCTCGGGCGCGGTCCCGAGCGCGCGATGCGCGACTACCAGCAGGCAGCGACCGAGCTCGCGATGCTGCACCGCCGCTACGAGCGCGGGCTCGTCGAGCAGGCGGAGTTCGAGCGCCGCCGCCAGGACCTCCTGCTGCTCATGCACGTGGCACGGCAGGTGTTCCTGCGCTGAGTGTCTACGGCCGCTGACCGGCGGAGGGATCAGTCATCGATCTCCACCCGCCGACCGCTGCCGAGATCAGCCTGGGGGCCCTCCCGGACGGTGATGTACCCGCCGTCGGGCACCCACGGCAGATGAGCAGCCTCTCGCGCGAGCTCGACCGCCGCGTCCACGTCGGTGACGTCCCACAACTCGTAGACCTCTTCCCACTCGGCAGGGTTCTCGATGTCCGCCGAAAGCGGGGTCGACTCGCTGTCGTCGAACTCGAGCCGGTGTTCGCCCTCGGTGCGCTCGTGAAACCACTCGACCAGCTGCTCGATCCATGGGAACTGGTACCCCGACGTATCCACTGCCCCGGTCGAGACCAGCGGCAGGTGCAGTTCCACGGAGGCGGTGATATCGGCGTTGTCCCGCCCGTGTTCGGTCGACGTCATGCGGACATTGAACTGCACGACGCCGACACACCCTCGCGCCCAAAAGCCTGTGGCGTGGGTGGCGGTGATGGCAGGGTGGTGGGATGGACGTCACCGGGGACGAGACACGGGCTGTGTGGGCGATCGCGTCGCGCAAGTACGAGCACGAGTACGACGAACATCTGGCGCTGGCACGGACGGCTGAGCTCTTCCCGGCTGAGGTCGACGCTCTCGGCGAGCTCGTCGTCGGCGCCGACGTGGTGCATCCGATGAGCGGCCACGGTCTGGACGACGTCGCGCTGGCGCGTCTGGGGCGCGTTCCGTGCACGGTCTCGACTACAGCGAGGCGGCCGTCTCGAGCGCGCAGCGCCGAGCCGACGAGCTGGGGATACCCTGCCGGTACACGCGGGCGGTCATGCCCACGAGCGGGCTGGAGGGTGCGTGCGCCGATCTTGTCTACACCGGCAAGGGTGGGCTCATCTGGCTCTCCGACCTGCGCGCGTTCTTCGCGGAGGTGCACCGACTCCTTCGGCCGGATGGGTGGTTCTACGTCTACGAGGCGCACCCGCTCGTCCCCTTGTGGACGTGGGACGCTGACGAGATCCGAGTGCGCCCCGATCGCGGCTACTTCGCGACCTCGCACGTCAACGACACGTTCCCCGGGAACGGCGCCGTGGAGCATCAGCACACGCTCTCGACGATCGTCATGACCTGTCGCCGTGCGGGCTTCGAGGTCGAGCACCTCGACGAGCATCCCGAGCCGTTCTGGCTCCCGGAAGGCATCAACGCCGCCGCCTGGGACGGACGCGTCCCCAACGCGTTCAGCCTGCTCGCGCGTCGAGCCTGACGAGAATGGACTCATGCCGATCCTGCCAGCCGAGCGTGACCCCCGACTGATCACCGTGCACCGCGGCGGAACCCTGACAGACGAGCACCACCGGCTGCTCGCGGAGTGGGCCGCCCTGTGCGCCGAGCACGTCCTGCCCCTCTTCGAGCAGGAGCAGTCGGGCGACACCCGCCCGCGTGACGCCATCGAGATCGGTCGTGCCTGGGTGCGCGGCGAGGTACACATGCGGGATGCGCACAAGGCCGCTCTTCCGGCCGGGCAAGCAGTGGCGGTCGCTCACGTCGCAGCCCACGCGACCTGGGAGCTGCGGCCTACGCGATCAGGGCAGCCGCCGCTTGCGCTTCTGCCGACGAGGCAGAGTCAGCACGCGTTCGGGAGCGAGACTGGCAGCGAGAGAGAGAGTTCCTGCGGAGGTTCGAGAACTGGTCTTCGATACCAGCGCCGCCGAAGCGCGATCTGCTGGAACGCCTTCGACGACTGATGCCGCCTACCGCCCCGTGGGCTCGTCGATGAGCTCGTCCACGGCGTCGGGCGCGAGCCCGAGGAACTCGGCGACCCGCGCGGACGCAGGCGCACGCAGCAGCACATCGGGCGCGTCGACCTGCAGGATGCGGCCACGGTCCATCACCGCCACGCGGTCGGCGACGGTGAATGCCTCGTCGTGGTCGTGCGTGACGAAGACGGACGTGGTCCCGGTCGAGCGCAGCGCGTCGCGCACGTCGACGGCGAGCCGCTCTCGCAGCCGGCGGTCGAGCGCCGAGAGCGGCTCGTCGAGCAGCAGCAGCCGCGGCCGCGGCGCGAGCGAGCGCGCCAGCGCTACGCGCTGCTGCTCGCCGCCCGACAGCGTCGCGACCGACCGCTGCTCGTACCCGGCGAGCCCGACGGCGTCGAGCAGCTCCCGCACGCGAGCGTCGCGCTCGGCACGGGGCACACGCTGCGTCTCGAGCCCGTAGGCAACGTTGCGCCCGACGTCGCGGTGCGGGAAGAGCTGGCCGTCCTGGAACATCAGCCCGAAGCGCCGCCCGTGCACGGGCACGCCCGCGAGGTCCTCGCCGTCGAACGCGACGCTCCCTGACGCGAGCGGCTCGAGCCCGGCGACGGCGCGCAGCAGCGACGACTTGCCGCACCCGCTGGGGCCGAGCAGCGCGACGACCTCGCCCGAAGCCACGTCGAGCGACACATGGTCGACCGCGACGGTCCCCGCCCGGCCCGCACGGGTTCGCGCCGGACCGTAGCGCACGACGACGTCGCGCACCTCCAGCCCACGGCCCCGCTCGTGCGTCCCCATCAGAACTCCCCTCCCGGCCGGTCGCCGCGCAGGCGCTCCGCCACCATCATGACGGTCGCGGTCAGCGCCGCCAGCACGACCGACGCCGCGAGCGCCATGCCGTAGTTCTCCGCCCCCGGGCGCCCGATCAGCCGGAAGATGACCACGGGCAGCGTCGCGGCGTCGGGCCGGGCGAGGAACGACGTCGCGCCGAACTCGCCGAGCGACACCGCGAACGCGAACCCGACGGCGAGCCCGAGAGAACGCAGCCCGATCGGCCCGTCGACGGTGCGCAGCACGCGACCGGGCGCAGCCCCGAGCACCGCGGCGGCCTCGCGCAGCCGCGGGTCGATCGCGCGCAGCACGGGCAGCATCGTGCGCACCACGAGCGGGATCGCCACCACGGCCTGGGCTATCGGCACCAGCAGCCCCGACGTGCGCAGGTCGACGTCGAGCCCGAGCGGACGATCGAGCGTGATGAGGAACCCGAAGCCGACCGTCACTGCGGACACGCCGAGCGGCAGCATGAACAACCCGTCAAGCACACCCACGCCCCGCCGCGCCCCGGGCGAGCGCGGGCGCCGCGACGCGACCAGTGCCACGAGCCCGCCGACGACGACGGCGAGCACCGTCGCGACGGCGGCCGTGCGCAACGAGTTCGCTGTCGCCTCCCAGACCGTGACCGAGAGCGCGTTGCGCCCGCCCGTGGTCCCCAGCGCGACGTAGTTGTGCAGCGACCACGCCCCGTCGGGCCCGCGGAACGAGCGCGCAACGAGCCCTGCCACGGGCAGCACGAGCAGCCCGAGCACCACGACGAGCGTCACGCCCACCGGCACGGCGTCGGACGCGAACGACACGCGCAGCGGGTGCGCCGACGTCCGCTCGCTCGTCAGGTGCAGCGCGCGCTCGCGCCGGGTGCGCGCCCGGGCGCTCGCAAGCAGGGCGCCCGTGACGACGACGAGCTGCAGCACCGAGAGCACCGCGGCCGCGCGCAGGTCGAGGAACTGCGTCGTGCGGATCCAGATCTCGGTCTCGATCGTCCCGTAGCGCAGGCCGCCGAGCACGAGCACGACGCCGAACGCCGTCGCGCAGAACAGGAAGACCACGGCCGCGGCCGACGCGATCGCGGGCCCGAGCGCGGGCAGGGTGACGGTGCGGAACGCGCGCCACGGCGTCGCGCCAAGCGCACGCGCGGCCTGCTCGGCGCGCGGGTCGAGCCGCTCCCACAGGCCGCCGACCGTACGCACCACCACGGCGTAGTTGAAGAACACGAGCGCGAGCACGACCGCCACGAAGGTCTCCTCGAGCCCGGCCCAGCCGAGCAGGCCGCCTGGGACGAACAGCGCGCGGAACGCGACGCCGACGACGACGGTCGGCAGCACGAACGGCACGGTCACGAGCCCGCGCACCAGCGTGCGGCCCGGGAACCGGCACCGGTACAGCACGTACGCGCCGGGCAGCCCGAGCAGCACCGCGAGCGCCGTCCCGACGGTCGCCTGTGCGAGCGTCTGCCCGATCACGCGCCAGGTGCGCTGCTGGGACAGCACCTCGGCGAAGCCCGACAGGTCGAGCACGCGGCCGCCCGCGCCGTCGTCGGCGAAGAACCCCTGGAACACCAGGGAGACCACGGGCCAGGCGAAGAAGACGCCGAGGAAGACGAGCGGGACCGAGGCGGCCAGGCCCCAGCCGAGCCCGCGGCCGAGCGACCCGGCGGACGCCCCACCGGGCGCCCGCCAGGACCTGGCGGCCACGGGCGGGGACGTCACCCGATGACCGTCGCCGTCCACTGCTCGATCCACTCGTCGCGGTGCTCGGCGACGTCGGCCGGCGGCACCTCGAACGGGTCGGTCGCGAGCGGGGCGAACTGCTGCCACTCGGCCGGGATCTCGACCGTCTCGTCGGCGGGGTACATGTACATCTGGCCGGGGATGTCGCCCTGGAACTCGGGCGAGGCGAGGAAGTCGACGAGCGCCTTCGCGCCCTCGGGGTTGTCGGCGCCGGCCAGGACGCCCGCGTACTCGACCTGGCGGAAGCAGGTGTCGAGCAGCGCGGCCGTCGTCGACTCCGAGCCGTCCTCGGTCACGGTGAACGCCGGCGACGTCGAGTACGACAGCGCGATCGGCCGCTGGCCGCCCTCGCCCGCACCGGAGAAGTCGACGTAGTACGCGTCCTCCCAGCTGTCGACGACCTTGAGGCCGTTGTCGCGCAGCTGCTCCCAGTACGCCTGCCAGCCGTCCTCGCCGAACGCGCCGATCGTGGCGAGCAGGAATGCCAGGCCCGGCGACGACGTCGCGGGGTTGGTCACGACGGTGAGGTCCGCGTACTCGGGCTTCGTGAGGTCCTCGAGCGTGGTGGGCTCGGGCACGCCCGACTCGGCGAACCACCCGGTGTCGACGTTCATGCACACGTCGCCGACGTCGATCGGCGTGAGCGCGCCGTCGACGTCGTACTCCCCCGTCGCGTACTGCGCGACCGACGGGTCGAGGTCCTCCGGCTGGTAGGGCTCGAAGACCCCGGCCTCGATCGCGCGGGACGCGAACGTGTTGTCGACGCCGTAGACCACGTCGCCCAGCGGCGAGTCCTTGGTCAGTACGAGCTGGTTGACGAGCGTGCCGGCGTCGCCGGGCGCTACCTGCTCGACGGTGTAGCCGCTGGCCTCCTCGAACGCCTCGAGGACGCCGTCGGACACGGCGAACGAGTCGTGCGTGACGAGCGTGACGGCGCCGCCCGCCTGTGCCTGTGGCGACCCGGTCGTCCCGGTCTCCCCCGCCTCCTCACCGCCGGCACAGGCGGCGAGCAGGGTGGCGAGCGTGGTCGCGAGCAGCCCGACGGCGGCGCTCGTCGCGACGGCGCGGCGGCGGCTGGTGCTCCTGGTCATGCGGATCCTCCTCAACTCCTCGAGAAGGGGTCCCCTGCGCGCGCCCGTCCCGGCGTCACGGCGCCCGGGCCGGGCGCACGCAGGGATCGAGAAGCCCGACTTCCTCCACCGGTGCTAGCCGGATCAGGTTCGAGGGTCTGCGGTGGCCCGCACTCTCAGCGCCCGCGGCGCTCCCCTGTCGTATCAGCCCGAGCCTACACACCCGCGCGGCGTTACGGTGGTGGTCGTCCGACGCCCGGACGTGTACGCCGCGCGCGCCGTGGCGCGCAGCCGCATCGAGAGGGAGGTCCCGTGGCCAACAACGAGCAGCCGCTCGCCTTGAAGGTCGGAACGCTCGCGCTGACGCTCGCCGCCGGCTGGACGGCGCAGAAGCTCGTCGGCGTGATCTGGAAGAAGACCACCGGCAAGGACACGCCGCTCGACCTCGACGACGAGGAGATCGGCGTCGTCCAGGCGGTCACGTTCGCCGCGGTCTCCGGAGGCGTGGCCGTGTTCGCCCGCCGCTTCGCGCGCCGGGGCGCCGCGCGCGCGTTCGCGCGCTTCACGCACTGACCGGGAGCTACCGGAGCGAGTCGCGCACCGCGTCGGTGACCTCGGGCGCCAGGGTGCGGGCGAACGTCGCGGTCAGGTGCCCGTGGTCGAAGTACGCGATCAGGCCGCCGACGACCGGGTGGCACCGTTCGGCGTCGCACATCAGGTCCTCGACGCTCGCCACGGAGACGAGCCCGGTGGTGTCGGCGCGGGCTGCCGCGGCCAGGGGATCTGGTTCGAGCGCAACCTCGCGTGGCGCGCCGCAGGCATCGACGTCGACCGGGTGCTCGGCGATGCAGTCCGGGACGTTGCTCGGCATGGCCGGGGTGTCGCGCAGCACGAGCACGGGGATGCCGGCTTCGGTGAAGGTCCGGAGCGTCTCGCGATAGGCCGACTCGGCGGCCGCCTCCTGGTCCGCCGGCGCGACGTCGGCGAGCGGCTGGTGCGTGCGGGCGGACAGGATCACGAGGTCGTAGCCGCCGCCCGTGACCGACTCGGCGGCCCAGCGGTTGGTCGCCCGGCAGTTCTCGGAGATCCCCGCTCCGTCCAGGGCGATCCGCCGGTCGACGGGATAGCACACGGACTGCAGGTAGGTGGTGAGCTGCCAGCTCTCGGTCTGCAATGCGTCCTCGAGGGCCGGGAGCCAGTGTCCGGCGTGAGAGTTCCCGACCAGCGCGATGCGTGCCTGCGGGCCGCCGGTCGCCTCGCCGCCGTAGGTGCACGTCGTTCGCGTCGTGAACGGCGTGTTGTTCCAGCACCCGTCCGCGTACACCGCGGGCTTGTCCTCGGCCGCGACCTGCGCAGGCGTGAGCATTCCCGGGTCCTGGCATGCCGGGTCGCGCACCACGCCCGCTCCCACGCAGGGAGCGGCCTGCGCGACGGCGGACCGGAAGCTCGCGTCGGCCGCACGCTCGACCGCGCCGACGTGTGCCGCGACGCCGGCGGCGGTACCGCCCACCGCGACGACGCACACGGCGAGCATCGCGAAGGTCGCGCGCAGGCGCCGGGTCAGGGACGGATGCCAACGGAACCGGTCCTCGACGAAGCGCTGCGACAGTGCGGCGAGCACGAGCATCGCGACGAGCACCGCCAGGGTGTCGGGCACCGTGAGCGGCCGCCCGAGGGCGAACGGGACGATGACGATCAGCGGCCAGTGCCACAGGTACACCGCGTAGGAGGTGTTCCCGAGCCACTGCACGGGCCGCCAGGCGAGCGCCCGTCCCGGGCCACCGCGCAGGCCGTCGGCCGCGGCGGCGATCACCAAGGCCGTCCCCGCCGTCGGGATCAGGGCCGCGGCGCCGGGGAACGCCGTCTCGGCGTCGAACCGCACGACGGCCCACCCGATCAGGCCCAGGCCGACCCACGCGAGCCCAGCACGGAGGCCGCCGGCCGCGGGTGACATCGGGCCGGCCGCGGGGACCAAGGCGGGTCGCACGGCCAGCACCGCGGCGAGAACGCCACCGAGAGCCAGCTCCCACACGCGGGTCGTCGAGACGAAGTACGCGGCCGCCGGATCGGTCGACGTCCGGTACACCGACCACGCCAGGGACACGGCGAACACCGCAGCGACGGCCGTCGCGACCGCCCACGCCGTCGCGCCCTCGGAACCGGGCCGGCCGCGCCGCCGCAGCGACGCGACCCACGTCGCCGCACCGAGCAGCACCGGCCACACGAGGTAGAACTGCTCCTCGATCGACAGGGACCAGTAGTGCTGCACCGGGGAGTGCAGCTGCTCGGTGGCGAGGTAGTCGGTCTCCGAGATCGCGAGCTGCCAGTTCTCCACGTAGAGGACGGCGGCGAGCACGTCGCTCGCCACCGCGCCCAGGACGGTCACGGGCAACCACACGACGGATGCGACGAGCGTCACCAGCAGCACGATGCTCGCGGCCGGGATGAGGCGGCGGATCCGTCGCGCCCAGAAGTCCAGCAGACCCCTGCCGCTGATCACGGGCCGACGCAGCAGGTGGCTCGTGATGAGGTATCCGGAGATGACGAAGAAGACGTCCACGCCCACGTAGCCGCCGGTCGGTCCGTCGGGCCACAGGTGGAACGCCACCACCGCCGCGACGGCGATCGCGCGCAGGCCCTGGACGTCCGTCCGGGACTCGGTACGCCCGCCGCTCGGGCGCCATGACGTCACATCGGGCACCGAAGCGCGCGCGAGCCGGGGTTCGCTTCGAAGCATCCGCGACAGCGTAGGCCAGCCGCTCAGCCTGGCCAACATTTCCCGGCGCCGTCGGTGTCAGTCAGGATCACCACGAACCCTCTCGGACGACGAGCGCCCGGGCCGGTCCGTGAGAACCGGCCCGGGCCCACCGCTCGTGCCGCGCGACGCTCAGTGCGAACGTCGACGCGCTAGCTGCGCCTCGTGCCCCNGGGCCGGTCCGTGAGAACCGGCCCGGGCCCACCGCTCGTGCCGCGCGACGCTCAGTGCGAACGTCGACGCGCTAGCTGCGCCTCGTGCCCCCGCGGCCTGTCCACGGGGTGCACCGCGGCGAGCGCGGCGTCGAGCGCGGCGGCCGAGGCCGCGCCGGTGCCGTGCTTCGCGAGGTGCTTCATGACCTGCGCCCCGGCGACGTGGGCGGGGACGCCCACGGCCGACGCCGCCTCCGCCAGGACGTGCTGAGCGTTGACGTCGTCGACGCCACGCACCGCCATGATCACGCCCTTGGCCTGCTCGACCGCGGCCTCGGTGACGAAGGCGCGGGCGACTGCGCTCGACGCCTCGCGATCGAGCGCCTCGCGCAGCACCGGGCTGACGTCCATCACGTAGCCGGCGACCTGGGACACCCGGCCGTCGGGTCCCCGGCGGCCGTGGCCCGTCACGACGACGGTGCGCGCTCGGCCCTGCTTGTCGACGATGCGGTGCGAGCACGCGAACGAGCGACCGGCGCGCAGCGCAGCCGACGCCGTCCGCGTGAGCCGACCCCGGTCGTCGGGGTGCTTGCGCGAGCGCATGAGCTCGACGCTGGGGTCGATCTCGCCAGGGCGACGACCGTGCATCACATAGATCTCGTCCGACCACCACCAGCGGCCGGTCGGCAGGTCGACCAGGTACTGGCCGACCAGCAACGAGGTCCCGGCGGCGAGCGCCGGGGTGAGATCCGCGAGGTCGATCGGTGCCTCGGCGTGGGCGTCGTCTGACATGGTTCCGACGCCCTGGTGGGCGTCGAATGTCGGAAGGGTGGTGACAGCCATGCTTCCTCCCAGAACAGAGATTCTCTGGGGCCGCTTCATGACTCCTGATGTCAATCACCGTACCTACGCGTGACCGAACCGCCACTCGAACCGTGCCTGGCTGCGAGGACCTCCGGGCCGTGCCAGCGTGGACGCGGCGGGCTCAGGCCTGCACAGGCGGACCGTCGGCACTGCGCGCTACCCAGGAGGAACCATGACCGAGCAGCCCGAGGGCTCCACCCCTTACGACCCGGACGAGGACCCGGACGCCCAGCCGGAGTCGCTCAACCCGCGCGCGGGCGGCCAGGCACGCTCGTCGGAGCCGTACGAGGGCGACCCCGACGCCGACCCGGACAACCTCAACCCGCGCTCGACGATCGACGACGAGCACTGACGCCCGCGTCCGCGACTCACACCGCCGTGCCGAGGGACCGGTCCGCTCGCGCGCCGAGCCGGAACCGCAGCCCGTGGTGGTCCACGGTCCGCGGCAGCGGGTCGTGCGCGAGGTGCTCGCCGCGGTCCACGTCGAGCCCGAGCCCGGCGATCCGCGCGAGCAGGTGCGACGCGGTGAGGAGCACGACGTCGCGACCCGCGCAGGCGGCCGGGCCGGCGCTGAACGGCACGAGCGCACGGTCGGCGTCGGCCCGCCCGTCGAGCCATGCCTCAGGCACGAACCGGTCGCCGAGGTCGTGGCGCGACCGGTCGCGATGGGAGTACGAGGACACCACGGCGAACCCGGTGCCCGCGGGCAGGGTGCGCCCGTCCCAGCTCGTGGGCTCGGTCGAGTCGCGCAGGACGACCAGCGTCGTGGGCCACAGCCGCACGCTCTCGAGCACGCACGCCCGCGCGTAGGGCAGGACGGTCGCGCCGTGGCCTGCGGACGCGAGCTCGTCGAGGACGCGCTCGCTCACCCGGGGCCGGGCCGCGACGACCGCGAGCGCACGCAGCGTCGCGATCCCGGCGGCGTCGAACGCGAACAGCCAGTGCGGAACCTGGCTCGCGACGTCGAACAGACCCTCGGCGTCGGGCTCCTGGGCTGCGAGCGCGGCGGCTGCCTCGCGCCCCGCCGCGGCGAGGGTGCCCGGCTCGGCCCGCTCGACGTGCTCACGCACCTGCTCGGCGAACGCGGCGCGCAACCGCCGCCGCACGGGCCGCAGGTACGACCAGTTCCCCGCCCGTCGCAGTGCGTTCAGCCGTGCGGTGAGGCGTTCGTCGTTGTGGGCTGCCTCCCCGAGAGTGACGGTCCGGACGAGCCGCCAGTGCGCCGCGGCGAACATGTCCGCGTCGAGCAGGCCGCTCATGCGGACCGTCCCGGTGATCTCGGCCGCGATGCGGGCCACCTGCTCGACGACGGACTCGCCCGCGGGGTGCACCGTCTGGCCGCTCGCGAGCGTGCGCTCGTTGAGCGGGCGGCGGCGCCGGCGCTCGGCGGCCGACGAGACGATCACGCCGTCGGGCTGGAACTGCCGCAGCGCGGCCACCTTCTCACGGCTCGCCGGCGTGAACGGCTCAGGAGAGCCGTCGAGGACGCGTGCGACGTCGTCGGGCTCGGTGAGGATCACCAGGCGCCGCGGACCGAGGCGCAGGACCAGCGGCGCGCCGTCGCACCGCTCGCGCAGCGCGTCGAGCACCACGGCGCTCCTGCGGTCCGACTGCCGACGCTCGGCGCGGGCGGTCATGCTCGGGCGACGGACGATCGGCCCCTGCGCGACGATCGGGCCGAGCACGCCGCGCAGCACGTCGAGCGAATCCTGCGCGGTCAGGTCGACGGGTGCGCGGCTCATGCCTGCTCGGTGGACCGGCTCGGCATGCCGACTCAGTACGTCGGCGAGCCCGCAGGCGGCACCTTGGCTCGTGGCCACAGGGCGATCACGAGCCCCACGACGGCGCCCGCGAGGTGCAGCCAGTTGTCCGCCCAGTTGAGGTTGAGCAGGTCGAGCTGTTCGTCGCCGCGGACCAGGAGCCCGTAGACGAACGCTGCGCCGTAGCCGATGGCGAGGATCCAGCCGTACGTTCGTGCTCCGCCCGAGGTGGGCCACAGCAGCACCCCGAGCAGGCCGAGGAGGAGGTGGACCACGTTGTGCAGCGGGTTGATCAAGAAGACCAGGAGCATCCAGGACTCGTCGTGCTCCGTCCACCACTCGAGCCGTGCGGGCTCGTCGAACCCGGTGACGGCAAAGCCGGCCAGGCCGATCAGCACGAAGATGATCCCCACCACGAGCGCGAGCCACTGGTGCGCGCCACGACGCCGACGCGCGGGGCCGGGCGTGCTCTGCGGGACTTGCTCGTCGTAGGCAGGGTCGCGGTATGCCGGGTCGCGGCGCTCCGGGTCGTACCCGGGGGGAGGTGTCGTCGTCATGGTCCTCACTCCTTCGGACGGTTTCCACGATCCGAGACCGCGCGCCCGCTCGCACCTGGGCGCAGGCCCGGCGCGCGAGCCGACGCGTCTGAGGGGAGCCTGTGGACATGAGCGGCCGCCTGCCTGAGGCGCCCGTGCACCGCCCGCTGAGCCTGCAGCGATGGGAGAACGTCGCGTTCGTGCACTGGCGGTACCCGGCCGCCACGCTTCGGCCGCTCGTACCCGCGGGACTCGAGGTGCAGGAGCTGGACGGGTCGGCCTGGATCGGGTTCGTGCCGTTCCGTCTCGCGCGGCTGCGCGCGCCTGGGTTGCCGGCCCTCCCGGGGTGGTCGACGTTCGCCGAGCTCAACCTCCGCACCTACGTGTCGGACGGCGAGCACGACGGCGTGCTGTTCCTGCGGGTGCTGTGCGCCCGGCGCCTGGTCGTCGCGGCGTTCCGGCTCGGCCTCGGCCTGCCGTACGTGCACACGCCCGGCCGGGTCGAGACGAGCGGGGACGCGACGTCGTACGAGGCGACGGGCACACGCGCGCACGTCGTCGTCGGGGCCTGGCAGGAGCCCGATGCGCTCGTCACATCGCTCACGGGCCGCTGGTCGGCGTTCACTTCGCACCTCGGCCGGCTCTGGCGCGTCCCGGTCGAGCACCCGCCGTGGCCGCTGCACCGTGCGCGGCTGGACCGCCTGACCACCGACATCCTGGCCGACGTCGGGCTGCCGCCGCCCGACGACCTGCCGCTCGTGCACTGGTCGCCGGGCGTCGACGCGCGGCTCGGCGGGCCGCTGCCCGCGGCGCGCTGACCCGCCTCAGGCGTGGACGGGCGCCGCCAACTCCTCGGTCGTCGACGCCGCGGCCTGGAGCCGTCGGTGGGCGCGGACCGAGTGTGCGACGGCGGCGACCCAACCCGCGACCACCAGGGCGTACACCGTGGCACGGGCCGGGCCCTCGAGCGCGACGAGGTCCGAGCCGACCAGCGTGCGTACGTTGGTCAGGACGATGACCCCGCCGACGGCGGAGCCGAGGACCCGCGGCGGGACGAGGCGCACCAGCCACGCCGCGATCGGCGCCGCGACGAGGCCACCGATGAGCAGCGCGACCGCCCACGCGGCGTTGATCCCCGCGGTCCCGAGCCCGAGGAGGAAGCCGAGGCTTGCCGCCACGGCCACGAAGAACTCGCTCGTGTCGATGGAGCCGACGACCTTGCGCGGCTCCAGGCGCCCGCTCGCGAGGATCGCAGGGGTGCCGACGGGACCCCA
Source organism: Isoptericola halalbus (assembly GCA_009663185.1). Taxonomy (GTDB): domain Bacteria; phylum Actinomycetota; class Actinomycetes; order Actinomycetales; family Cellulomonadaceae; genus Isoptericola; species Isoptericola halalbus. The sequence goes on along the minus strand of VJZX01000018.1, from coordinate 2,442 downwards.
GCCGCCACCGCCCGTGGCGTCCATGAAGCCCGCGACGAGTCCGAGCGGCGTGAGGAACCGCCGGCGCAGCGGCTTGCCGAGCTGGTCGGTGCGCAGGCCCTGGAACGTGAAGCGCAGCAGGACGTACAGACCGAGGCCGAGCAGCAGCAGCGACATGACGGGCTTCGCGAGCTCGGTCGAGAGCCAGGAGAGGAACGTGGCACCGGCGAACGCACCGATCGCGCCCGGGACGCCGATGCGCACCACGACGCGCCAGTCGACGTTCCCGAACCGCCAGTGCGCGGCACCCGAGGCAAGAGTGGTGCCGATCTCCGCGAGGTGCACGGTTGCCGACGCCGCCGCCGGGTTGGTGCCGACCGCGAGGAGGAGCGTCGTCGACGTGACGCCGTAGGCCATGCCGAGGCTGCCGTCGACGAGCTGAGCGCCGAGGCCCACGAGGGCGAGGAGCACGAGGGTCTGCACGGGAGTTCCTTCCTGGCTGTCCGGCGCCGGGTCGCCGATCCGATTCCCAAGTTATCCGACCTGTCCGGTCGGATTCAAGCACCTTCTTGAGATGTGGACCCATCCGCGCTCAGTTCTGCCGAGGCCGTCCGCGTCAGCGACGCGGATTCCGGCGCGCGCACCTCACGGGTTGCGCCAGGCCTCGTCGTCCTCCGTGAGGCGCCGCACGGCGTCGGGGACCGTGCCGGTGGCGAGATCGGCGAGCGTCACGTGCTCGAGCACGGCCCGCACGTTGGCGCGCAGCGCCACCCAGACATGCAGCAGCGACGACGCTGCGCCGGCGTACTCGAGATCGGCCGGGCGCTCGTCGCGGACGTACACGAGCGGGCCGTCGACCGCGCGCACGACGTCGGCCACCGTGACCCGGTCGGCCGGGCGCGCCAGCACGTACCCCCCGCGCGCACCGCGGCGGCTGGTGACGATCCCCTCACGGCGCAGGTCGCTCAGGATCGCCTCGAGAAACCGGTACGGCACCCCCTGGGCACGCGCGAGCGTCTCGGCGGGAACGGGGGCACCGTCGCGGGTGGCGGCGAGCTCCGCCGCCGCCCGGACCGCGTAGTCCGCCTTGGCGGAGATCCTCATGCGCTCACCGGGCTTCCGACGGCGCGAGGATCGGACCGGCGGCGCGCGCCGCGCCGCCGAACGACCCCGCGAGCGGCAGCTCGGGCAGGATCGCCGCCTGCGCCGCGTGATAGACGTCCGGCTTGCCGATCCACGTCCGGCCCGACGGCCGGTTGTCCGTGTCGAGCTCGTGGTGCCAGGAGCCACGCTCGTGGTCGACGAGGTGTGTGTCGATCCAGCGCCACCACTCGTCCGCCGACGCGGCGAACCGCTCTTCGCCGGTGACGCGGTGGAGCACGTCCGCCGCGGCCACGGCCTCGGCAGCGACCCAGTGGAAGCGACGGGGCTCGACGGGGCGGCCGTCCCAGTCGGTGGTGTAGACGAACCCGTCCCCGTCCCACCCGTCCGTCGCGGCGCGGTCGAAGAGAGCCGTCGCCGCGCCGCTACGCCGGCCGGGCGTCTCCGCGGCGACGTCGAGCTGCAGCAGGAGGCGCGCCCACTCGAGGCCGTGGCCGGGCGTCGCGCCGTACGGCTTGAACGGGTCGTTCGGACGGTCGGCGTTGAGCTCGAGCTCGACGTGCCACCGGCTGTCGTAGTGCTCCGGGATGCGCCACGAGTTGCTCTCGGCCCAGCCCGCGACCCGGTCCGCGATCGACTCCGCACGGGAAAGCCACTCGCGCACACCGGTGGCGTCGAACGCGGCGAGCAACGCCTCGACACCGTGCATGTTGGCGTTGACCCCGCGATACGGGTCGACGACGGACCAGTCTGCGGAACGCTCGTCGAGGTGAAGTCGGTGCTCGCTCTCCCAGAACCGCTCGTCGAGCGTCGTGAGCGCCTGGTCCAGGAGCGTGGCGGCACCCACCCGCCCCGCAACCGTGCCGGTCGCCGCAGCCAGGACGACGAACGCGTGCGCGTACGCCTGCTTCGTGCCGACGACGTCGTGGTCACCCGGACCGCGCGCGGCGAACCAGCCGCCGTGCGCCTCATCGCCAAGGTAGTGCGTCAGGCCCTCGAGAGCCCTGTCCGCCGCCTCGCCCGCACCGGGGACCCCGAGCACGTGCGCGAACCCGAAGACGTGCGCCATCCGCGACGTGATCCACGACTCGACCGGTCGGCCGGTCTCGGGCCGGCCGTCGTCGTCCAGCCAATAGGCGCCGCCGCCGTCGCGCAGCGATGCGCGACCGAAGTCCACGAGAGAGCAGAAGTGCTTCCGGCGCCACGCGGAGCCGAGCGGGGCCATGGGCGCAGGAGCCTGGTCGCTAGTCACGCACGCAGCCTAACGATCGGTGCCGCATCGGGGCACACTCGTCGTCACGCGCCAGCGCGCGGCGAACAGCGATGGGTGAAGCGGAATACAGCGAAGGCCCCGCACCGGGG
>VJZX01000017.1 GCA_009663185.1 Isoptericola halalbus | reverse complement strand
GGCAGCCCGACGTCGTCGACCTGCGGCTGCGGCTCGACCACGCGGCCGGGCGGACCGCGCAGCACGTCCAGACCGCGCTGGCCGCTCGTTTCGAGGGCGCCACCGTGCACCCGGCGCTCGACGACGACGCGTTCGCCGGGCTGCTCGTCCGGCTCGCCGAGGTCGACCCGGGCGAGCGGCCGCTCGTCGTCGTCACGCGCGAGCCGCTGCCGGGCACGCACGAGCGGGCCCGGCTGGTCGTGCTCGCCGAGGTGCGTCCCGACCTCGTCGTCGTGCACACCGGCGCGCCGACCGAGGCCGAGCACTGGTTCGCGGACCTGCCCGGCGGCATGCCCGCCGTCGTGCTCGCGTGCGGGACCGGACGCGCCAACGCGACCGCTGCCGTCGAGCTTCTCGCCCAGGGCTCTGGGGGTGCCGCGTGATCGTCATCGGGGTCTCCTCGGGCACGAGCGTCGACGCGATCGACGCCGCAGCCGCCGACCTCGCGCTGCGCCGCGACGGGACGCTGCACCTGCGCCCGCTCGGTCACACCGAGTACCCGTGGCCCGACGGGCTGCGGCGCCGCATCCTGGCCGCGCTGCCGCCAGCGGCGGTCGACCTGGGCGAGGTGTGCGAGCTCGACACGCTCGTCGGCCAGGAGCTTGGCGCGGCCGCGCGGCGTGCCCTCGACGACCTCGCAGGCGGAGATGCCGACCTCGTCGCATCGCACGGGCAGACGCTGCACCACTGGGTCGTGGCGGGCCGCGCGCGTGGCACGCTGCAGCTCGGCAACGCGGCGTGGATCGCCGAGCGCGCGCGCCGGCCCGTCGTGAGCGACTTCCGGGTGGCCGACGTCGCGGCGGGCGGACAGGGTGCGCCCCTCGTGAGCATCCTCGACGCGCTGTGGCTCGCGACCGACGACGCGGACCCGGACGCGCGCCCCACCGCGGCGCTCAACATCGGCGGGATCGCGAACGTCACGATCGTCGGACGCGCCGGAGAGCCGGTGCTGGGCTGGGACACCGGACCCGGCAGCTGCCTGGTCGACGGTGCGGTCCAGCGGCTGAGCGACGGGCGCGACGGCTTCGACCGCGACGGGGCGCTCGCGGCGTCGGGCGCGGTCGACGAGAAGGCGCTCGACGCGCTGCTCGACGAGTCGTACTACGCGCAGCCGCCGCCGAAGTCGACCGGGCGCGAGCTGTTCGACGGCGGGTACGTGGCCGCGCGGCTCGCCGCGCGCGGGCTGACGCCCGACGGCGCGGACCTGGTCGCGACGCTCACCGAGCTCACGGCCGTCACGATCGCAGGCTCGCTCGCCGACCACGGGCCCGCCGGTGGCGTCGGGCGCGTCGTGGTCTCCGGCGGCGGCGCCCGCAACCCGGTGCTGCTGGGAAGGCTTCGGGCACACCTGCCGGCGGGCACCGACGTCGTGCCGGCCGACGACCTCGGCCTCCCCGCCGACGCCAAGGAGGCGTACCTCTTCGCGCTGCTCGGCTTCCTCGGCGTGCACGGCATCGCCGGGACGGCGCCGGGTCCGCACCGTCGGCGGGCGACGGGCGCGCGCCGTCCCGTCGTCCTCGGGTCGCTGACCCCGCCCACCGCGCTGGATCTGCCCGAGGCCGGGACCACTGTGCGACGCCTCGTGCTCGCGAACACGCCGTACGCCGTCGTACCGTCATCGAGAGGGAACAGCTCATGAGCAGGACCTCCCACGTTCCGGCGGGCCGGCGATACTCCGCCGGCCAGGATGCCGGTCAGAGTGCCGGTCAGAGTGCCGGTCAGAGTGCCGGTCAGGACGACTGGCGGGCCGTCGTGCAGCTCGTCTCGCCGACCGAGGAGCGCAACCCGCGCACCGCCGACATCGACCTGCTGCCGACCGGCGACGTCGTGCGGCTCATCCTCGACGAGGATGCGGGCGTGGCGAGCGTGGTGCGCGGCGAGCGGTTCCGGATCACGCGCGCCGTTGAGCTCGCGGTCGACGCGATCCACGCCGGCGGACGCGTCCACTACGCGGGCGCCGGCACGTCGGGCCGGCTCGGGATGCTCGACGCCGTCGAGCTGCTGCCGACGTACGGGGTGGGCGAGGAGTGGTTGGACGCGCACCTCGCCGGCGGCACGAGCGCGATGGTGCGGTCGATCGAGGGTGCCGAGGACGACGTCGAGGCTGGGCGTCGGGACCTGGACGACGTCGGTCCGCGCGACGTGGTCGTGGGCCTCGCCGCGAGCGGGCGCACGCCGTACGTGCGGGGGGCGCTCGACCTCGCGCGCGAGCGCGACGCGCGGACGGTGCTCGTCAGCGCGAACCCGTCGGCGCCGCTCGCGGCCGGCGTCGACGTCGCCATCCTGCTCGACACCGGGCCCGAGGTCATCACCGGCTCGACCCGCATGAAGGCCGCGAGCGCCCAGAAGATCGTGCTCAACACGTTCTCGACGTCCGTCATGGTGCGCCTCGGGAAGACGTACTCCAACCTCATGGTCGACGTGCGGGCCACCAACGCGAAGCTGCGTGCACGGCTCGTGCGGTTGCTGACCCAGGCGACCGGGCTCGACGCGGACGCGTGCGCCGGTGTGCTCGCCGAGGCAGGGGGCGAGGTGCAGGTCGCGCTCGTCATGCTCCTGGCCGGCGTCGATGTGGTGGACGCGCGTACCGCGCTCGGCGACGGCCGGGGCGTGCGGGCCGCCGTCGAGCGCCTCGGCGGAGTCCCGCCGAGGTAGAACGGATCTCGCCGAGGTAGAACCTGACCGCGACGTCGGGCAGCGTCGGCTGATCGGGTCGCTCCGTAGACTGACGCCCATGCCCACCAGCACGGGGATCGCCTCCCGGCTCGCCGCCGCGCGCGAGCGGGTCGACGCCGCCGCCACCGCCGCCGGCCGCGACCCGGCGGACGTCCGCATCCTGCTCGCGACCAAGACGCAGGACGTCGCGACCGTGCGCGAGGCGGTCGCCGCGGCGGCGGAGCTAGCCGGGGACGACCGACCGGTGCTCGTCGGCGAGAACCGCGTGCAGGAGCTCGTCGCCAAGGCGCACGATCTTGCCGACCTCGTCGCCACCGGGATGCTCGAGGTCCACATGATCGGTCACCTGCAGCGCAACAAGATCAACCAGACGCTCGCGACGGCGTCGTGCGTCGAGACGGTCGACGGCCTGGCCGTGGCCGAGGCACTGTCCACGCGATGCGTGCGCGACGGCCGGACGCTCGACGTCATGGTGCAGGTCAACGTCTCGGGCGAGGAGAGCAAGTCCGGCGTCGAACCCGGTGCCGCACCGGCGCTCGCGGCCGACGTCGCGGCGCTCGACGGCCTGCGGCTGGCGGGATTCATGACGATCGGCGCTCGCTCGGACGACGAGGCGGTCGTGCGGGCCGGGTTCGCGCGGTTGCGGGAGATCCGCGACAAGGTGCTGGCGAGCGGGGCGCCCGGGACCGACGGCGCGCGCGAGCTGTCGATGGGTATGACCGGCGACCTCCAGCTCGCCGTCGCCGAGGGAGCGACGATCGTGCGCGTCGGTACGGCCGTCTTCGGCGCCCGTCCCGTCGCCCGGTAGGCGACGGTTCTACCTCGGCGGGATCGGTGCTACCTCGGCGGGAGCTTCGCAGAAGATCAGGGTCGATCTCAGGGCCTTCCCGGGTTCGCCGGCACGCACCGGCTGCCACGATGGAGCCGTGAAGACGCTGCTCAACGTGATCTGGCTCGTGCTGTCCGGCCTCTGGCTCGCGATCGGCTACGTGGTGGCCGGGATCCTCTGCTTCCTGCTCGTCGTGACGATCCCCTGGGGCATCGCGTCGTTCCGGGTCGCCGGCTACGCGCTGTGGCCGTTCGGCCGCACCGTCGTCGACAAGCCGCGCGCCGGAGCGTGGTCAGTGCTCGGCAACGTGATCTGGCTGGTCGTGGCGGGCTGGTGGCTCGCTCTCGGTCACGTCGTGACGGCGATCCCGCAGTTCCTGTCCATCATCGGCATCCCGCTCGGCATCGCGAACCTCAAGATGATCCCGATCTCCCTGCTGCCGCTGGGCAAGGACATCGTCCCGAGCGACGCGCGCTACCCGACGTACCAGCGCTCGGCCTGAGCGCTCAGGGGCGTCCGATCGCCGCGAACCGCCCGCCGGTGAGCCGCAGCAGGTCCGCGGGCGCGATCCCGACGTCGAGCCCCCGCCGCCCGCCCGAGACGTACACGACGTCGAAGGCCTCTGCCGATGCGTCGAGCACGGTCGTGTGGCGGGCCTTCTGCCCGATCGGCGAGATCCCGCCGACGACGTAGCCCGTCGCGCGCTGCGCCAGGGCCGGGTCGGCCATGGCCGCGCGCTTGCCCCCGACGGCGCGTGCGAGCGCCTTGAGGTCGAGGGTCCCGGCGACGGGCACGATCCCGACCACGAGCGCGCCGTCGACGTCGGCCAGGAGTGTCTTGAACACCTGCGCCGGGTCGACGCCCATGGCGTGTGCCGCCTCGAGCCCGTAGCTCAGGTCGCTCGCCGGGTCGTGCTCGTACGCGTGCAGCGAGTGGGGCACGCCCGCCCGCTCGAGCGCGAGGACGGCCGGGGTGCCGTGCGACGCGTGCGCCTTCTTCTTCGCCACGCGGGCGATTCTGCCCGACGACGGCCGCGGCGGCGGGGGATTTCCGGTCCGTGGGTGCCCGTCACGTACGGTGGACCCCGTGCTCGCCCTCCTCGTCCTCGCGATCCTGGCGGGAGGGGTCCTCCAGCGGGTGTCGGGCATGGGCTTCGGTCTCGTCGCCGGGCCGTTCATCGTCCTGATCGTGGGCCCGCTCGAGGGCGTGCTGTTCGTGAACCTCGCGGGCGCCATCGCCTCGACGCTCATCCTCGGCCGCGTGGTCCGCCTGGTCGAGTGGCGGCGCTACGGCTGGCTCACCCTGACGTCGACGCTCGTGACGGTTCCGGCCGCGCTGCTGCTGCGCGACGCGAGCTCCGCCGCGCTCAAGGTCACCGTCGGTGCCGTCGTCATCGCCGCGATGACACTCGCCGTGGTCACGACCCGGCTCCGCCGGGAGGACACGCACGCGGTGCGACCAGACTCGCGCTGGCCGCTCGCGGTGACCGGTGCCGCGAGCGGGTTCGGCAGCGTCGCTGCCGGCATCGGTGGCCCACCCGTCGCGGTGTACGCGGTGCTCACCGGGTGGGACCCGCGCCGGTTCGCCGCCACCGCGCAGCCGTTCTTCGCGACCAACGCCGTCGCGGCGCTCGTCGCCAAGCTCGTGCTCGCCGACGCGTCCTTCCCGCCCTTCGACGGTTTGCAGTGGGCGACCGTGCTGCTCTCTATCGTCGCGGGGCTCGTCGTCGGCGACCTGCTCGCCCCGCGCGTCTCCGCCTCGGCCGTGCGCCGGGTGCTCGTCCTCCTCGCCTACGTCGGCGGAGCCGCCACGCTCTGGCGCGGCCTCGCGGAGCTGTGACGGTGGGACTTACGCAACGAGCGTGCTGACTTCTTCCCCAAACCGGCGGTTTGAGGAAGAACTCAGCACGCTCGTTGCGGGACGTCAGCTCCGGTGGCGACCGCCCGGGTCGGCCGCGTCGTCGGCGCGCCGGCGGTCGTCCGGCGCGTCCGGCGGGACGTCCGCGCGATGCAGCGGCGCTCGGCCGGACTCGGAGGTTCCGGCCGTGTCCTCGTGGATGTGGACGGTCCCTGACGCCGTGTCGCCGGCCGTGCCCGGCTTCGTGCCGCGGTCGGGGTCCAGCACGTCGGCGCGCCGCCGGCGCGCCTCGACCTCGGCTCTGCTCTCGCCGACCTGCTCGTTGAGCTCCTGCGCCTCCTGCTGGAGCCGGGATGCCTCGGCGGCCTTCCGGTCCGCCTCGGCCTGCGCCATCCGCGCCTCGGCGTCGAGCGTGGCGGCCGACGCCTCGCGCTCCTGCATCGTGATGCGGTCGTGCTCGGCCTTGCGGCGCAGCTCGGCGGCCTCCTCGCGCTGGGCCTCGAGCCGCTTCTCCTTGGCGGCGCTCGACCGGCGTACGAGGAACCATGCGAGCAGTGCCAGAAGCAGCAGCGCGACGATCGCGACGATGATCCAGACGGTGGTGGTCGTATCCATCTCAGGGCTCCTACCTCGTCAGACGGTGTCGAGGATGATCACCTGACCCGATTGGACTGCCGGTGAGCGCTGTCCGCAACCGCGAGCTAGATCCGCCCGACCTCGACGACCGTCAAGACGACCGTGCCGGCCTCGTCGCTGCCCGCGAGGTCCACGAGCGCGGTGATCGCCCAGTCGTGGTCGCCGTCGGCGTCGTCGAGCACCTGCCGCACCCACCACGTACCGGGCTGCACGGTGGTGTGCACGTCGCCCGAGCCGCCCGACGTCGACGCCCCCGCGGGCAGCTCGGCGCCCGGCTCGAGGATCGTCATCAGGGCGGAGGACCGGGCTGCCGGGCCGATGCCGATCGCGTCGTCGCCCTGGGCCTCGAACAGCTCGTCGAGCGCGTCGGCCCAGGCGTCCCCCCGCCATCCCGAGCCGCCGTCGAGGGCACCGAGCGCGTCGTAGTGCTCGCGGGCCGCGAGCTCGACGCGGCGGAACATCGCGTTGCGCACCAGGCGCCGGAACGCGCGCGGGTTGCCTGTCACCGGGCGAGCCGGTGCCTCCGCGCCCACCTCGGCGAGCTCGCCCTCGACGCGGACGGAGTCGTCGGCATCGTCCATGGTCGGGTTCTGCAGCCGCTCCCACTCGTCCAGGAGCGACGAGTCGACGCCGCGCACGAGCTCGCCGAGCCACTCGACGACCTCGTGCACCTCCTCGGTGCGGTGCTCCTCGGGCACGACCTGCCGCACGGCGCGGTAGGCGTCGGCGAGGTAGCGCAGCACGACGCCCTCGGTGCGCTCGAGCCCGTACACGCTGACGAGCTCGGCGAACGTCATCGCCTGCTCGAGCATGTGGCGCACGACGGACTTGGGCGACAGCTCGGCGTCGGCGACCCACGGGTTGGACCGCTTGTACATGGTGAACGCGGGCTCGAGCAGGTCGGCGAGCGGGCGCGGCCACGTGACGTCTTCGAGCGCCTCCATGCGCTCCTCGTACTCCAGTCCGTCGGCCTTCATCGCTGCGACGGCCTCGCCGCGGGCCTTGTTCTGCTGCGCGTACAGGATCTGGCGTGGGTCGTCGAGCGTCGCCTCGATGACCGAGACGACGTCGAGGGCGTGGGTCGGGGCCTCGACGTCGAGCAGGTCCATGGCCGCGAGCGCGAACGGTGACAGGGGAGCGTTGAGCGCGAAGTCGCGCGGCAGGTCGACGACGAGCCGCACGCTCGGCCGGTAGCCGGCGGGGCGCGACGGGTCGGGCACGCGCACCTTCTCCACGACGCCCGCGGTGCGCAGCGACCGGTAGATGCGCAGCGCCTGGCGCACGTGGCCCGCCTGCTGCGCCTCGGTGTCGTGGTTCGCGGCGAGCAGGTGCCGCATGGCGTCGATCGGGTCGACGGCGGTGCTCGAACCCGTCTCGCGCGTGCGCGCGAGGACGTTGAGCACCATCGCGTGGTTGACGCGGAACTGGCTGACCAGCGGCTCGGGCGCGGCGTCGCGCAGGCGCTCGAACGTCGAGTCGGTCCAGTTGACGGCCCCGGCGGGTGCCTTCTTGCGCACGATCTTCTTGAGCTTCTTGGGGTCGTCACCGGCCTTCGCGAGCGCCTTGCGGTTCTCGACGACGTGGTCGGGCGCCATGACGAGCACCTCGCCGACCGTGTCGAACCCGGCGCGGCCGGCGCGGCCGGCGATCTGGTGGAACTCGCGCGCGGTCAGGTGACGCATGCGCTCGCCGTCGAACTTCACGAGCGACGTCATGAGGACGGTGCGGATCGGCACGTTGATGCCGACCCCGAGCGTGTCGGTGCCGCACACGACCTTGAGCAGGCCGCGCTGCGTGAGGCGCTCGACCAGACGGCGGTACTTGGGCAGCATGCCCGCGTGGTGCACGCCGATGCCGGAGCGAAGAAACTTGCTCAGCGTCTTGCCGAAGCCCGTGCCGAACCGGAACGCGCCGATCTCGGCCGCGATCTCGGCCTTCTCGGCCTTGGACGCGAGGTTCATGCTGAGCAGCGACTGGGCGCGCTCGACGGCCTCCTTCTGCGTGAAGTGCACGACGTACACCGGCGCCCGGTGCGTCGTGACCAGCTCCTCGATGACCTCAGTGAGCGGCTCGACGACGTAGGAGAACGTCAGCGGCACCGGTCGTTCGGCGCCGGCCACCTCCGCGACGGGCCGGCCGGAGCGCCGCTCGAGGTCCTCGCGCAGGCGGGTCGTGTCCCCGAGGGTGGCGGACATCAGCAGGAACTGCGTGTCGGGCAGCTCGAGCAGCGGCACCTGCCACGCCCAGCCGCGCTGCGGGTCGCCGTAGAAGTGGAACTCGTCCATGACGACCTGGGCGATCCGGTCGTCGTCGGCCCCCTCTGCATCCACAGACCCGCCACCGCGGCGCAGCGCGACGTTGGCGAGGATCTCGGCGGTGCAGCAGATGATCGGGGCGTCGGGGTTGACCGCAGAGTCGCCCGTCATCATGCCGACGTTGCGCGAGCCGAACGCCGCGACGAGGTCGAAGAACTTCTCGCTCACGAGCGCCTTGAGCGGCGCGGTGTAGAAGGTGCGCCCGCCCAGCCCCGAGCGGCGCGCGGCCAGCGCGGCGAACTGCGCGCCCATCGCGACCATCGACTTCCCCGAGCCCGTGGGCGTGGCCAGGATGACGTGCGAGCCGGTGACGAGCTCGAGCAGCGCCTCCTGCTGGTGCGGGTACAGGTCACGGCCGGTCGACGACGCCCACTCGCCGAAGCCCTCGAACAACTCGTCCGGGTCCGGGGCCTTGCCCGTGGGAGCGGGCAGGTGGGGCAGGAGGGTTCCGGCGGGGCGCGTGGTCGGGGTCGAGGGGCTCGTGGTCGGCGCGGTGGTCGTCATCGTGCCCGCCATTCTTCCAGGCCGGCGTCCGGGCCTCGGCCGCCTGTCAGCCGAGGTCCCACAGCAGGCGGTAGTACGCGATGCGCTCGTCGTCGGGCTCGACGCCGTAGGCCTCGAAGAACGCCGCCTCGTACCCGTCGCCGAAGTTCCACCCGAGGCTCGCGCTCGCCACGGCGAGGTCGGCCCAGCGGTCGGCGACGCCGAGCGTGTCGAGGTCGACGTGCGCGGTCCAGCGGCCGTCGTCGTCGAGCAGCGTGTTCGGCACGCACGCGTCGCCGTGGCACACGACGAGCCGGTCGACGCCGGGAGTGCTCGCGACGCGGTCCCGCACGCTCGGGTCGAGGCGGGCGACGCGCCCGGCCGCGCTCCAGCTGAAGGGGCAGTCGTCGACCGGCAGCGCGTCGTGCAGCGCGCGCAGGGCGGCGCCGAGCTCGCGGGCGGTCGCCTCGGGCCGGGCCGCCCAGACGGGGTCGACGGCGGACCGGCCCGGCAGGGCCGCGGTCATGAGCCACGACCCCGCCGCGTCGCTGCCGGCGTCGAGCACGCGCGGCACGGGCGTCCAACGGGCCGCCCAGAGCAGCCTTGCCGCCTCGGCGCCGAGGTCGAGCTCGGGCGTGCCGTGCGCGACCCACTTCACGTACCGGTCGCCGCCGGCACCCCGATCGGCGCCGCGCAGGCGGAACGTCAGCCCCCCGAGGATGTTGCGCCAGACGGGCTCAACCGTGTCGTCGCCGGCGAGCGCCGCGACGGCGTCGGGCACGGGGACGGGTCCGTCGGGGACGGCGGCGAGCTCGCGGTCCAGGGTCATGCCCGCATCGTGGCACGTGCCCGGGCGCGGGTGCCCGCACTTTGTTCCTCCCTCGTGCCCGCATTTTCTCCTCCCTCACGACCGGTCAGGAATCGAGAAGCACCAGGACCGCGTGGTACGTAGCGTTCGAGCCACGGGTCCGCTGGGGCGAACACCTCCGCGGTCCCGGCCGCAAGACCCCGCTCCGCGAGCTTCGAAGGGAACCTGACATGAGCCGCACGACGTCGTACGAGGGATTCACGGCCGAGGAACGGGCCGCGATGAAGGACCGCGCCCAGGAGATGAAGAAGGAGGTGCGGCGCAGCTCGCGTGCGGAAAAAGCGGCGCAGGCGGAACAGGACGTCATGGCCAAGATCGCCGAGATGCCGGACTCCGACCGCATCCTGGCCGAGCGGGTCCATGCCATCGTCACGGCCGCCGCTCCGGTGCTCGCCCCGAAGCTCTGGTATGGGATGCCTGCCTATGCCCGCGACGGCAAGATCGTCTGCTTCTTCCAGGGTGCGGCGAAGTTCGGATCCCGTTACGCCACGCTCGGCTTCAGCGACCCGGCGAAGCTCGACGAGGGCACGATGTGGCCGACCTCCTTCGCCCTCACCGAGGTGACCGCCGAGGTGCAGGAGAGCATCGAGGCCCTCGTGCGGAAAGCGGTGAGCTGACGCCCTGGGGTCCGTGCCCGGACTCTCGTGCGACGCCGCGGGAGCGGTCAGGCAGATCGACCGATGTCCGTGAGCGTGCCGATCGGCTCGTCCGTGCTGCTGCGCCCAGCCGCTCGGCGCGCGGTCGTGGCCTCCCCCTGCTGGACAGCGACGACGCCGGCGAGCACGAGCACACCGCCGAGCAGCTGGACCGGGCGCGGCAGCTCGCCCAGCAGGAGCCAGGCCAGCAGGATCGCGCTGACGACCTCGGACAGGCCGACGAACGACGACAGCCGCGCGCCGAGGCGCCGTCCGGCCGCAACGCCCAAGACGTAGGCGAGCCCGGCGGTGACGAGACCGAGAACCGCGAGCACGGCCCACCACGGCACGGCCGCGCCGCCGAGCGCGGCGGGGGCGCTCGACGCCGCCACGGGCATGAGGCCGGTGGCGGCGAGCAGGCCGAGCACCGCGGCGCCGACGGTGAGACCTCCTGCCGCCAGCGCGAGCGGTGGCAGCCCCGTGTCGGTGCGGGCGTTGATGACGAAGTACGCCGAGACTCCGACCATCGCGGCGAGCGCCCACGCGACGCCCACAGGGTTGATGCTCGCGCCGGCGAGGTCGAGCACGAGGACAAGTCCGGCGGCCGCCAGTCCGACGCCACCGAGCGTGAGCCGCCCGGGCCGCTGCCCGTGCCGGGCCCAGAGCCACGCCACCACCGCCGCAGGCGCCGTGTACTCGATGAGCAGCGCCGGTCCGACCTGCATGTGCTGCACCGCAGCGAAGTAGCTGAACTGGGTGGCGGCGACGCCGAGGGCGCCGTACGCGACGACGAGCCGCGCATTGCGGCGAACAGGTGACCAGTCGCCGCGCAGCGACGCGATGCCGAACGGCAGCACGACGAGCGCGCCGATCGTGACGCGGACCAGCACGATGGCGCCCGGGCTCCAGCCGGTCGCCAGGAGGCCCGCTGCCAGCGGCCCCGAGAGGCTGAAGCTCACCGCCGACACGAGGGCCAGGGCGAGTCCCACACTCAGCACCGATCCCCCCGCGCGCCTGGTGTCATGTGTCATGATTGCCATGACTCATGACATTAGACCGGATGCGGTAATCTGTCAATATGCTTTTTGCTCATGACACGGTCGAGGCGCTGCGCGCCGCCGTCGCGCTCGTCAACGCCGAGGAGCCGCCGCGCACGCTCGAGACGGTCGCGGACCTCGACGCGTTCTTCACCCGCTTCGGGTACACCGGGCGTCACGACCGCACGCAGGCCGAGCTCGACGAGGTGCGCGCGCTCGCCCCGCGGCTGCGCGCGCTTCTGCTCGCCGACCGTGACACCGCGGCCGGCATGGTGACCGAGATGCTCGCCGAGGCGGGTGCGGTGCCCCGCCTCGTCCGGCACACCGGCGAGGACTGGCACATCCACGCCGTGCCCGACGACGCGCCGCTCGCCACGCGCATCCTCGCGGAGACGGCGATGGCCATGATCGACGTCATCCGCGAGGACGAGCACTCGCGCCTGGACGTGTGCGCCGACGACGACTGTCGCGGCGTCGTGCTCGACCTGTCGCGCAACCGCTCGCGGCGCTACTGCTCCGCCGCGTGCACCAACCGCAACGCGCAGATCGCGCACCGCGCGCGCCTCCGCGCCCGCCCCTGACGCCGTAGCCGTCGCTTCGCCGGTATGAGAGGTCTCTCATACCCGTCTCATCGGTGCCTCACCGCCTGCGTGTTTCGTGGACCTCGTCGGCAAACGTCGGCACGAGACACGACAGGGGTGAACGACCATGAAGAAGTCCATGATGGTGGGTCTGACAGGGGTCATGGCGGCCGGGCTCGTCGGCGTGACGGCACCGGTCGTCGCGGACGACGCCTACGCGAAGCGGCCCGAGGCGCTCGCCGGCGTCGTGGTGACGATGGACGACGACGATGACGACCCGACGACCCGCAGCCGGGTCAGCAAGTCGACGGTCGGAACGGGGTCCAGCCGCTCTCGCGCCGACGCCACCAACAGCCGCTACTCCGCCGTGAGCCGCGACCGGGACCGTTCGCGTGGCGACAGGACGAAGGACTGGACCCAGGACGGCCCGCGCGACGGTTCGGTCCGCGACTGGAGCGCGAACTTCACCAACGACCGTTCGCTCAACGACACCCGGCGATGACGGTCCCGACGGCGCTCCAGGCGCCGAGCCCGGAGCCCAGTGAGTCCTGGGCGTTCTCGCAGGGCGACCCGATCACCGCCGAGCTGACCGCGATGCGGCTGCTCGGCGGCGGGTCGTCCTACGAGGCGTACCTGGCCTTCGACGACGTCACGTACGGCCCGGTCGTCGTCAAGGTCCTGAGGCCGAGCCAGGTCGCCGACCGCACGAGCCTGCGCGGCCTGGTGCGCGAGGTCGAGGCGCTCGCGGCGATCACGCACCCGGTCGTCGTGCGAGCGCTGCGTCACGAGCTCGACGGCGACCGGCCGCACCTGGTCCTGGAGCAGATCGACGGGCCGCGGCTCTCGACGCTGGTCCGCCGGTACGGGCCGCTCCCGGAGCACCAGTACCTGCCCCTGGGGCTCCAGCTCGCGGGTGCGCTGCACTACCTGCGGCGCGTGGGCTGGACCCACCTGGACGTCAAGCCCAGCAACGTCATCATGGGCTCGCCGGCCCGGCTCATCGACCTGTCCGTCGCGCGGCGCATCGATCGGGCCCGGGAGCTCGGGTACCCCATCGGCACCGACGACTACATGGCCCCCGAGCAGTGCGACCCGCCGGCCACCGGGCGCCCTGGCTTCGAGAGCGACGTCTGGGGCGTGTGCGCCACGCTGTTCCACGCGATCTGCGGGTACCGGCCGTTCCGGTCGGGGGACCCAGTGTCCGACGACGTCACGGCACGGTTCCCGCAGCTCGTCGACGAGCCGGAGGAGCTGCCGCGCTCGGTGCCGGCCGAGGTGGTCGAGATCGTGCGGGCGGGTCTCGCAAAGGACCCGGAGAAGCGGCCGCTGCCGCACGAGCTGGCCGAGGCGCTCGAGCCCGTGCTCGCGCGCCAGCCCCGGGCCGTCCTCAGCGGGTTCCGGGTGCGCTGACGGGCTCGGCGCCGCCCGCGACGCCGACCAGAACGTCGCAGACCGCCGTCAGCCGGTGCCGCAGCGCCTGCGCCCGCTCGGCGAAGACACGCTGACGCCGCACGTACTCGGCCTTGCCCTCCGCCGTCTCGATCGCCACGGCCTCGACGCCGTACGCGGACACCTCGTAGGGCGAGGCCGCCATGTCGGTGTACCGGATCTCGCGGGCAAGCTCGAAGCAGTCGAGCAGCAGCTCACCGGGCACGGCAGGGCCCAGCTTGAGCGCCCACTTGTACAGGTCCATGTTGGCGTGCAGACAGCCGGGCTGCTCCATCGCCGGCTGACGCTCGCGGGTGGGCCGCAGCTGGTTCGCCTCGCGCGCCTCGGGCGTGAAGAACCGGTACGCGTCGAAGTGCGAGCACGTGATGCGGTGGCCCTCGACGACAGCGTCGGTCCCGGCGTGCCCGAGCCGCAGCGGCAGCGGGTGCCGGTGGTCGCGCGCCACGGCGGCGTCGCGGTAGACCATGGCCCACTCGTGCAGGCCGAAGCAGCCGAACGCTCCCGGCCGCCCCGCCGTCGCGCCGACGAGCCCTCGTACGTACCGCACCGCGTCCCCGCGCTCGGCGAGGAAGGCCGCGACGTCGAGCGTGACGCCCGTGCCGCCGTCGGGCAGCCCGACCGTCCGGTACCAGCGCCAGCCGTGCTGCTCGTCGTCGGCCGTGGCCTCGAGCACGACGCCCGGGCCGGGGTGCCACCGCCGCAGCTGACCGGCGCGCGTGGGGTAGTAGGTGAACAGGAAGTCCTCGATCGCGTGCTTCGCCCCGCGCTCGTGCGCCTCGCGCCAGACGGCGGTCAGCGCGTCGGCGCGCTCGGCGTGCGCGCGGCCGTGCTCCGCCCACGCGCGCGCGGGCACGACGACGGCACCCGGCTCGGGTGCGCCGGGTGCCGTCGGTGCGCAGGCGGCGAGGGAGGGCACGCCTCCAGGGTACGAGCCGGCCGCGTCAGCCCTGCACCCTCGCCTCAGCCACGAGCCGCTCAGTGATCGCGTTCTGAGCCCTCTGCCGCTACCGGCCGTGAGCCGCCGGCGTGGCCGACGGCTCAGGCCGGGAAGATCTCGTCGAGCTCTGCGAGGTCCTCCGCCGTCGGCTTCCACGACCAGGCGCGCGCGTTGCGGCGCACCTGCTCGGGCGTCGTCGCGCCCGCGATGACGGACGCGACCTGCGGGCGGGTCAGCAGCCAGGAGAACGCGACGTCGATCTCCGCGATGCCGCGCACCTCGCAGTACGCGTGCAGCCGGTCGAGCGCCTCCCATGGCGCGGCCGAGAGCCAGTCGTCGCGCATGGCGAGGCGCGAACCCTTCGGCCGCGCGCCGCCCCGGTACTTGCCCGTGAGCAGGCCGCTCGCGAGCGGGAAGTACGGCAGCACGCCGAGACCGTACGCCTGGGCTGCGGGCAGCACCTCCTGCTCGATGCCGCGGCGGATGAGCGAGTACTCGTTCTGCGCCGCGACGAACCGCGTGCCGGTCGCCATCGCGCGGGCCGTGTGCTCGGCGTCGGCGACCTGCCACCCCGCGAGGTTCGAGTGCCCGACGTAGCGCACCTTGCCCGCGCGCACGAGGTCGTCGAGGGCTGCGAGCGTCTCGTCGATCGGGGTCTTCGGGTCGGGACGATGGAGCTGGTAGAGGTCGATCCAGTCCGTCCCGAGCCGGCGCAGCGACGCCTCGGCCGCGCGGACGACGTACCGGCGCGAGCCGCGGGCGTCGAAGTCGGCGCCATTGGCGCCCAGCATCGACATGCCGAACTTGGTCGCGACGACGACGTCCTCCCGCCGGGCGCGCAGCGCCTGCCCGAGGAGCTCCTCGCTCAGGCCTGGGCGCGCGCCGTAGCGGTCGGCGGTGTCGAAGAACGTCACGCCCGCGTCGATCGCCGCGTGCACGACGGCGGCCGCCCCCTGCTGCGTCTCGCTCGCCGTGCCGGGGCGGCCGAGGTTGTTGCAGCCGAGCCCGACGGCGGAGACGGCGAGCCCAGAGCGGCCAAGACGGCGCAGGGGAGGCGTTGCGGCGTCGTCGGTGGTCATGCTCGCACGATAGGCGAGTCTCGCGGTTGGTTGCCCGGCGCGGGACGTAGCCGGTGGTCGGTGATCCGCGCCCCGTGGCCGACCAGCAGCTACGTCGGCGCGTCAGCGATACCGTGGAGGAGCGAGGTGAGGGCCCATGAGCGTCCCAGATCCGACAGACCCGGCCGTCTGGAACGAGCTCTGGCCGGAGCTCTGGCACCGGCACGGTGACCGGATCGAGGCCATGGACGATCCTGCGGGCGAGGCGATGCTGCGCGCCGCCGCGCTGCGGACCGGCGAGAAGGTGCTCGACGTCGGATGCGGCGCGGGCAGCTCTACCGTCGAGGCGGCACGTCGTGTCGGGCCGACGGGGGAGGTCGTCGGGGTCGACGTTTCGGCACCGATGATCGAGCTCGCTCGGGCGAGGGCGCATGCGGCGTCGTTGCACAACGTCTCGCTGGTGGTGGCGGACGCCCAGACTCACGATGTCGGGCGGGGATCCTTCGACGCCGTCATCAGCCGGTTCGGGACGATGTTCTTCGGCGACCCGGTCGCCGGGTTCGCCAACCTGGCCCGAAGCCTGCGCCCAGGCGGCCGGCTGTCGATGGTCGTGGTCAGGGAGCCGCAGGACGATCCGTGGCTGGCGACCGTGCTGGACGCCGTCGCACCGTTCGTGGGCGGGGACGGGCTCGACCGGGTCGAGGACTACGGGTCCTTCTCGCTGGGCGTCGGGGAGCAGCTCGACCAGGTCCTGGACGAGGCGGGCTTCCTGGAGGTCGACCGCCGCGCTGTCACTCTCGCGGTCCGCGTCGGCAGCGACGTGGACGACGTCGTCGCCTACCTGCAGGACGAGCCGGAGATCGAGGTGGTCCTGGACCAGGCCGAGGCGCGGCGTCCCGAGGCGGTCGCCTCGCTGCGCGAGGCCCTCGTCCCCCATGTGGGTCCCGCCGGCGTCGTGATGGAGAGCTCGGTCTGGCTGGTGACCGCGCGCCGGTGATGAACCGCTACCTCGCCGGTGGCCGCTGGGCGGGGGCGGGGATCGTGCGGACGGCGACACGCGCGAACAGCCGCTCGAGCGGGCCGCGTCCGAAGCAGAACCGCCACACGGTCGCGGCGACGAGCGTGACGATCACCATGACGGTGAGCGGCCGGTTCGTGTCCGAGCCCAGCAGGTCCCAGTGCCAGATCGCCACGACCTGCAGCGAGTACACCGTCAGGGCCATTGCGCCCACCGCGGCCAGCGGGGCCAGCACGCGTGAGCCCACCGTGCCCGCGAAGAGGCACATCCCCAGCACCGCGACGGCGAACCCGCCGGAGCCGACGACCTCGAGCGTCGTGTCGTCGTGGGGCCCGGCGAGGAACAGGTGGGCACCCGTGGGCCACGGTGCCGACCACGGGTCGGCGAGCCGTGTGAAGGCCTCGGACGTCGCCTCCACCTGGTCCTCGATCGCCAGCCGTCCGCCAGCGCCCGCGACCAACCGGTCCGAGATCAGCCCGCACACCACGGCCGCGGTCAGTCCACCCACCACCATGAACGACCGCAGCCGCTCCGAGCTCAGGTCGCTGCGCCCGATCGCCATGCCGGCGAACACGTAGGCCATCCAGACCGCTGCGGGGTAGGCGCCTGTGACCAGGAAGTCGGTCAGCGCACCGGACCCGTCCTCTGGCAGCCGCAGCCCGGCACGGGCGAGCACGGCCGGCAACCACAGCACGATCGGGGGCCCGACGACGGCCACCACCGCCGCGGCCGCCATCAGCCGCCGCGGCGACCACCGCAGGAACGGCAGCGCCAGCACGAAGTACGCGGCATAGAAGCCGAGGATGAGCAGCACTCGCGTGCCGAGCAGGTCGAGCAGCGCGACGAGCGCGAGCAGCAGCACGGCCCGCACGAGGAGCCGCGCCCGCGCGTGGACCAGCGCCTCGCCGTCGAGGGACCGTTCGCGCCCGGTGACGAGCGCGAGCGACACGCCCGCCACGAGCGCGAAGAGGATCGACGAGCGGCCGTGCGCGATCGACAACCACCCCGTGATCGACCCGAGGTCCGCGTTCGTCACGCCGACGTGCGCCGTGAACATCCCCAGCACCGCGAGCCCGCGCGCGACGTCGACGCCCGTGACCCGGCCCGGTCCACCGAGCAGCCGGGCGCCACCTCGCCGGAACCAGCCCACCGCCGTCACCCTCGGCTCGGTCCGCATGTGTTGATGATCCCAGGAAGGTCCGCACCGTGAGAAGCGGCGTGAGACGGCGTGTCAGGATCACTACGGTGAAGGCATGAGCGACCTGCGCAACGAGCCCGACGGCATCGCGGCCGACCCGGCCGGCGCCGACCTGACCGACGCCATCGATGCGCCCAGCACGCACCACACCGTGCCGAGCAAGGAGTCGGAGTCCTACACGCACGGCCACCACGAGTCCGTGCTTCGCGCGCACCGTTCCCGCACCGCGCAGAACTCGGCGGGCTTCCTCCTGCCGCACCTGCGCGACGACATGTCGCTGCTCGACGTCGGCTGCGGCCCGGGCACTGTGACCGCCGACCTCGCGCGCATCGTCGGCGGCGGCGAGGTCGTGGGCGTCGACGCGTCGTCGACGGTGCTCGACGCCGCACGCACCCACGCAAAGGCGCTCGGGTACGGGAACGTCCGGTTCGAGCAGGCCAACGCCTACGAGCTGCCGTTCGACGACGACACGTTCGACGTCGTGTACGCGCACCAGCTGTTGCAGCACCTGTCCGACCCGGTCGCGGCCCTGCGCGAGATGAAGCGCGTCGCGAAGGCGGGCGGGCTCGTCGCGGTGCGCGACGCCGACTACGCGGCCATGGCCTGGTACCCCGAGTCGGCGGGCCTGACGGAGTGGAACACGCTCTACCACGAGGTCACCCACGCCTACGGGTTCGAGCCCGACGCCGGTCGCCGCCTCTTCTCGTGGGTGCAGTCGGCCGGGTTCGACGTCGCGCACATGGTCCCCTCGGCGTCGTCGTGGTGCTACGCCACGCCGAACGACCGCCAGTGGTGGGGCCAGGTGTGGGCCGAGCGGTGCGTCGAGTCGAACTTCGCGATCCAGGCCCAGGAGTCGGGCCTGGCCGACGACGTCGCGCTCGAGCAGCTCGCGCAGGACTGGCTCGCCTGGGCTCAGGCCCCCGACGGCTGGTTCGCGATCCTGCACGGCGAGGTGCTCGCTCGCGCCTGACGCGTAACCTGAGCGCGTGCGCATCGCGAGATTCACCACCGGAGACGACCCCCGTTTCGCCCTCGTCCAGCAGGAGGGCGACACCACGTACTTGGCTGTGCTCGGTGGCGACCCGCTGTACATGCCGGCGATGCCGACCGGCGAGCGCATCGAGCTCGGCGACGGCGTGCGCCTCCTGTCGCCGGTGATCCCGCGGTCCAAGGTCGTGGCTGTGGGCCGCAACTACATGGACCACGTGCGCGAGATGGGGAACGAGCCGCCGACGTCGCCGATGCTCTTCCTCAAGCCCAACACGTCCGTGGTGGGCCCGGACGACCCGATCGTGCTGCCCGACTGGACGCAGGAGGTGAGCTACGAGGCCGAGCTCGCCGTCGTGATCTCCAAGGTGTGCAAGGACGTCACCCCCGAGAACGCGCGCAGCTACATCCTCGGCTACACCGTCGCCAACGACGTCACCGCGCGCGACGCGCAGCGCACCGACGGCCAGTGGGGCCGCGCCAAGGGCTTCGACTCCTCGTGCCCGATCGGCCCGTGGATCGACACCGACCTCGACCCCGAGGACGTCGCGGTCCGTTCGCGCGTCAACGGCGAGCCGCGGCAGGACGGCCGCACGGCCGAGATGATCTTCGACGTGCCGTTCATCGTTTCCTTCGTGTCGGAGGCGATGACGCTCCTGCCGGGCGACGTCATTCTCACGGGTACGCCCGCAGGCGTCGGGCGTATCGATGCGGGCGACCGCGTCGAGTGCGAGGTCGAGGGGATCGGCGTTCTGGCCAACCCCGTCGTTCGCCGCGCGATCTGACCGACGGCGTGCGTGCGCTCCGGATCTCGACAGCCCTGGGAGCCGGGGCCGTTGCTTGGATCGGGTACGTCTCGCTGGGCGTGCTGACCTATCTGGCGCTCCTGCTCGCTGCACTCGTGACGGGTGCAGATCCCGGCGGTCCGCTCGCTGGTGTGCTCAGTGTGGCCATGGCAGCTCTCGTAGGGCTCGCCAGCGTCGTCCTGGCATGGATCGCTGTCGCTGTCGGCAGGTGGTCGGCGAAGCGGAGGGCACGTCTGGGTGGAATCGTTGTCATGAGCGGACTCGTACTCGTGGGACTCGTCGTCCTCGGGACGTGGGGCATGTGGGCCGGCGGCGCCACATGGGGCGTCTCACCGCCGGCCCTGGCCGGCTTCCTGTTCGTGATCGTCGCTCCGGCGTGGCTGGCTGTTCTCGGCTCGGATCTCGTCGTGGTCTGGTGTGCTTCGCGCGGCGCCGGCAAGCGCCCGGCCGGCGAGGCACGCGCCAGGTCTGACCGGACGAACCGGGCGCGACGTGCTCGAATAGGAGTATGTCCGCCTGTTGCGAGCCACAGGGCTACGACCTCGTCTTCAACGACCGTGAGGCGAGGCGCGCCGCCGCACGGTACCGCCGGTCCGGCCTGACCACCCTGCCGCGCCGCACCGTCGAGCTCTACCGCGACGGCACGATCCAGGGCGAGACGCTGCTCGAGATCGGCGGCGGCGTGGGCGACTTCGAGGTCGAGATGCTGTGCGCCGGCGTCCGGCGTGCCGTGTGCGTCGACATGTCGCCCGCCTACGACGCCGTGGCGCGCGAGCTCCTGGCCGAGACCGGACTGACCACGCGTGCCGAGCGTCGCGTGGGCGACTTCGCGGCGCACCCCGACCTCGCCGGTCCCGCCGACCTCGTCGCGATGCACAGCGTCGTGTGCTGCTACCCGGACGCCCGGCGCCTGCTCTCGGCGGCCGCCGCGCGTGCGCGCCGATTCCTCGTCGTGTCGTTCCCGCGTGATGCCTGGTGGATCCGGACCGCCGCGCCGCTGCTGAACGTGTACCCGCGGCTGCGTGGCAGCGACTGGCGGTTCTTCGTGCACCCGGCCGCGACGATCGTGCGGGCCGTGACGGATGCCGGGCTCGTGCTGGTGCGCACCGAGCACCTGCGCTTCGACGTCCACGCGGTCTTCGCACGTCCGTAGCGCCAACTACGCTGATCCCGTGATCCCCGCAGCAGGTTCCTCCGACGTCCGTGTCCGCTTCGCCCCGTCCCCGACCGGTATGTTCCACGTGGGCGGCGGTCGCTCGGCACTGTTCAACTGGGCCGTGGCCAAGCAGACGGGCGGGCGGTTCGTGCTGCGCATCGAGGACACCGACGCCTCGCGCAACCAGCCCGAGTGGGTCGCGGGCATCCTGTCGGCGATGGCGGCGCTCGGCATCCACGAGGACGACCCGACGTTCGAGGGCCCGTACTACCAGTCGGCCAACGTCGGCAAGCACCGCGAGGCCGCGACGCGACTGTTCGAGGCCGGCCGCGCCTACTTCTGCGACTGCACGCGCGACGTCGTCGCCGCGCGCACGGGCAATGCGCAGACCGGCTACGACGGCTTCTGCCGCGACCGCGGCCTGACCTACGAGGCCGGCCGGGCGCTGCGCTTCCGCACCCCCGACGAGGGCGAGACCCCGGTCGTCGACCTCATCCGTGGCAACCCGGTGTTCCCCAACGGGGCGATGGAGGACTTCGTCGTCGCGCGCGGCGACGGCTCGCCCGTCTTCCTGCTCGCCAACGTCGTGGACGACCTCGACGAGGGCATCACGCACGTGATCCGCGGCGAGGAGCACCTGCCCAACACGCCCAAGCAGCAGCTGCTGTGGGAGGCGCTGGGTGCGCCGCCGCCGGTCTGGGCCCACCTGCCCGTCATCGTCAACGAGAAGCGGCAGAAGCTGTCCAAGCGGCGTGACAAGGTCGCGCTCGAGGACTACCTGGCCGAGGGCTACCTGCCCGCGGCGATGGTCAACTACCTCATGCTGCTCGGCTGGTCTCCCGGCAACGACGAGGAGATCCTGCCGTTCGACGAGATGGTCTCGCGGTTCCGGATCGAGGACGTGAACAGCGCCTCGGCGTTCTTCGACGTCAAGAAGCTCACGGCGTTCAACGGCGAGTACATCAGGGCGATGCCGCTCGAGGCGTTCGTCGCCGCCGTCGACCCGTGGCTGCACGCGCCCCGTGCGCCGTGGACCGAGGAGCAGTTCGACGCCGAGGCGTTCGCGCGCGTCGCGCCGCTCGCGCAGTCGCGGGTCGCGCTGCTGGCCGACATCGCCGACAACGTCGACTTCCTGTTCCTCGACGTGCCGGTCTTCGACGAGCGGTCGTGGGCCAAGGCGATGAAGGAGCCCGCTGCCGAGCTGCTCGCCGACGCGCGGACGGCGCTCGCGAGCATCGAGCCGTGGGAAGCCGAGCCGCTCAAGGACGTCGTGACCGCTGTGGGGGAGAAGCACGGGCTCAAGCTCGGCAAGGCGCAGGCGCCCGTCCGGGTGGCCGTGACCGGCCGGACCGTCGGCCTGCCGCTGTTCGAGTCGCTCGAGGTGCTCGGGCGCGCACGCACGATGGCGCGCATCGACGCGGCGATCGGCCGGCTCGCGTCCGAGGCGACCCAGGCGCCCGCCGAGGCGCCGGCGCGGTGACGACCGGAGTGGCGGTCGGGCTTGTCGACGGCGTCCTGTTCGACGTCGACGACACGCTGGTCGACACCCGGGGCGCCTTCGCGAAGGCCCTGACCGCCGTCGCGGTCGAGTACCTGCCGCACGTTCCCGTCGACCGCTACGGCGAGCTGCTCGACCACTGGCGGTCCGACCCGGGCGGCCACTACCGCCGGTACACGCGCGGTGAGACCGACCACCTCACCCAGCGGCGCCTGCGCGCCGACCTGCTGCACCGCACCTTCGGCGGCGAGCCCGTCACCGAGGACTCGTTCGTGGCATGGGACGGGCTGTTCTGGGGCACGTTCGAGCGGTCGTGGCACGCGTTCGACGACGCGCTTCGCGCGCTGTCGACCCTGCGGGCGGCCGGCGTCGCCGTGGGTGTGGTGACGAACGCCGCGGTCACGCTCCAGGAGCGCAAGCTCCGCTCGGCCCGTCTGGGCGGGCTGCCCGTGCTGGTCGGCGTCGACACGCTCGGCTTCGGCAAGCCCGCTCCCGAGGTCTTCGTCCAGGGCGCGCGGCTGCTCGGCACCGACCCGGCCCGCACGGCGTACGTGGGCGACGAGCCCGACGTCGACGCGCGGGCCGCGCACGACGCCGGGCTCGTGGGCGTGTGGCTCGACCGGCCGGGGACGCGGCGCACGCACGAGCGGCCGGTCGACGCCGACGCGATGCGTGCCGACGGTCTGCGGGTGATCGCGGGTCTCGACGAGCTGCCGGAGGCGCTTGCCGTACGGCGGTAAGGTCGCTGCCGTCGCGCCCGGCAACTTCATCCTTGTCGCGGCCGGCCGCCAGACCTAGCGTGTCAGTCCGTCCGACGAGAGGCGGGATCATGGCCGTGCGCACCCGTCCGTTCCCCGGCCGCGTGTCGGCGCGACGCCGGAGCCGGGCCGCCGGAGCGATCGTGGCCGCGGTCCTCGTCGGGGCCGCGGTGGCACCGGCGGCCACGCAGGTCGGGGCAACGTGGGCACCGGCGGCGGCCCACGTCGTCGGGGCGGGATCCGCCGAGCGGCTCACCGCCCGCCCGTCCGGTACGACGGCGTCGCCCCTCGGATACCAGGAGTACCTGCCGCCTGGGTACGGCGAGGAGCCCCGCCCCCTGCTCGTGTTCCTGCACGGTGTCCGCGCGAGCGGGGACGGCTCGGCCTCCGGGCTGGAGAACCTGCTCCGGACCGGCGTCCCGCGGCTCATCGCGGAGGACGCCTGGCCCACGGACCGCCCGTTCGTCGTCCTCGCGCCCCAGCACGACGTGCCAGTCGACGACTCGATCGTCGAGGCGTGCGCGGACGCGGAGCACCTCGGGTCCTGCTTCGCCGAGATGCAGCACGGGCTCGGGCACCCCCAGGACGCGTCGCCCTGCATGACCGCAGGGGAGGTGCGCGACTTCCTGGCGTACGCGGTCGACGCGTACGACGTCGACCCGTCGCGCATCCTGGTCACCGGCCTCAGCTGTGGAGGCGTCGGGCTCTGGGGGTACCTGGCCGCGGGCGACGGACCGCCCCTGCTCGGAGCGGTACCCGTCGCGACGGACGGACGGCCAGCGTGGGATGCCGAGGGATGTGCGCTCGGGGGAACGGCGATCTGGGCATTCCACGGCGACGCCGACCGCACCATGTCCCCGCTCGGCGGGACCGAGCCGATCGTGAATCTCGAGCAGTGCCCGTCGCCACCGCGCCAAGGCGTGCGGCTCACGGTCTATCCGGGCGTCGACCACGACTCGTGGTCGCGGACCTACGACCTCAGCGCAGGGCACGACATCTACGCCTGGATGCTCGGTCTCTGACGCCTCACGGGCGCAGCACGAGCACCGCGGCCAGCGCGGTCGTGGTCACGACGACGGCGGACGCCGCGCCGAGCAGGAGCGGCCGCTGGCCGGTCCGCACGAGGCGGGGCACGTCGACGCCGAGGCCGAGGGCGAACATCGCCGCCACGAACAGGGCGGTGGTGACGTGGGCGGTCGCGTCGAGCACTGCCTCCGGCACGACGCCCAGGCTCCGGAGCACGACCGCGCCCAGGAACCCCAGGACGAAGGCCGGCACGGGCGCAGGACGCCGCGTGACGCCGTCGGGCACCTCGGCCACGTCGGCGACGGGCGCGCTCCGGCGCGCGAGCACGGCGCCGGTCACGGCGACGAGCGGGGCGAGCAGGATCACCCGGGCGAGCTTGGCCACCGTCGCGGTGGCGAGCGCCGCCGTCGACACGACGCCTGCCGCCGCTACGACCTGGGCGACCTCCTGCACGCTCGCGCCGACCCAGATGCCCGCCTCGCGCTCGGTGATGCCGAGGAGGTCCGCGAGCCACGGCAGCGTCACGACGGCGAGCGACCCGTAGACGGTCACGAGCGCGAGCGCGGTCGCGACGTCGTCCCGCAGGCGGTCGCCGGCCGGGGTACCCGGCCGGCGCTCGAGGACGCACGCCATCGCCGACACGGCCGCGGCGCCGCAGATCGAGAACCCGGTGGCGACCAGCAACGACGCGTCGCGCGACACGCCGAACGACCGCCCGAGCCGAAGCGTGGCGCCGAACGTGACAGCCACGGTGACCCCGACGACGACCAGACCGCGCCACCCCAGCGCGAGCACGTCGGTCACCGAGAGCTGCAGCCCGAGCAGAACGACGCCCGCGCGCAGGAGGTGCCGGGCTGCTGCCTCGGTACCGGGTGCGGTCGCGACGAGGACGGCGCGGGCGCGCCCCGGCCGACGGGCGGGCCGGCCGAGCACCGACCCGACCACCGCGCCGGTGACCATCGCGAGCACAACCGGGGAGACCGGTGGACCGCCCGCGCGGCCGACGGCGGACGCGACGGCGAGCAGGGTGGCGGTCGCGAGGGCGGCGAGGCCCAGGCCGGGCGCGAGTCGGGTCACGCGGACCAGCCTCGCCGTGACCGACTGCGCCCGGAAGGCCGAGGTGCTGATCTATCCATAGACTCGCACTATGTCTGACCGACCGACGCTCGCCGCGCTCGAGCTGCTCGTGGCCGTCGACACGCACGGCTCCATCAGCGCCGCGGCGCGGGCGCTCGGGATCTCGCAGCCCACCGCCTCGGCGGGCCTTCGGCGGCTCGAGAGGCGGCTGCACCTCGAGCTGCTCGCCCGCGGCCCGCGCGGGACCTCGCTCACGCCCGCCGGCCAGGCGGCGGCGGGCTGGGCACGCGACGTCGTCGTGGCCGTCGACCGGTTCGAGGCGGCGACCGGTGGGCTCCGTGCCGGGTCACGTACGGCGCTGCGCGTCGCCGCGAGCCTGACGATCGCCGAATACCTGGCGCCGCGGTGGCTCGCGACGCTGGCCGCGACCGATCGCGACGGGCAGGCGCCCGACGTCGAGCTCACCGTCCGCAACTCGACCGATGTCATGGCGCTCGTGCTCGACGGCGACGCCGAGCTGGGGTTCGTCGAGAGCCGGGCGGTGCGGCGCGGGCTACGCAGCCGCACGGTCGCGCACGACAGGCTCGTGGCGGTCGTCGCTCCGCGGCACCCCTGGGCGCGACGACGCTCGGTCGGGCCCGCGGACCTCGCCGACGCGCGGCTCGTCCTGCGTGAGGCCGGGTCGGGCACGCGCGAGATCCTCACCGAGGCGCTCGCAGAGGCAGGGGTGCGACTGCCGGACCATGTGCTCGCCCTCGGGTCGACGGCGGTGATCAAGGCCGCGGTGCAGCACGGCGACGGCGTCGGGGTGCTGTCCGGGCTCACCGTGGCCGACGACGTCGAGGCCGGGCGGCTCGTCGCCGTCCCGGTCGCCGGCCTCGACCTCTCCCGGCGGCTGCGTGTCGTGTGGCGCGACGGGGCCACCCTCACGGCGACCGCACGGCGCCTGGCCGCGGTCGCCGGGGCGGGGGAGGTCAGCGGCGACGCGCGCGGTACGCCACGGTGACGTACGGCATGTCGATCTCCTCGCGCCCGGCGAGGTCGGCGTGGGTCGCGACGAGCTCGTCGACGGCGGCGAGCAGCGGCTCCCGCTCGGCGTCGGACAGCGTCAGGAGGTAGCTGCGCGACGCCGCGAGCGGCCGGAGTTCGGCCGTGCGCATGCGGTGCGTCCAGGGGAACGACGCCTTCTCGACGGGACCGAACGCGTCGCCGACCACCGGCGTCGCGACGCTGTGCAGCGTGTCGGGCTCGAGCCGGTCGCCGCGGTGCACGATCTCGCCGAACCGAGCCGTCCAGTCGAACGACTCGTCGCGGTCGTTCCACACGATCCCGACGTGCCCGTCCGGGCGCAGCACCCGTGCGATCTCGGCCGCGGCGCGCGACGCGTCGAACCAGTGCCACGCCTGCGCGACGAGCACGGCGTCGACGGAGCCGTCCGGCAGCGGAACGGCCTCCGCGCTGCCGACATGGGTCTCGACGTCGGGCAACGCGGCACGGAGCTGTCGGAGCATCGCGGGAGAGCGGTCGACGGCGACGACGTCGAGCCCGCGCTCGCTCAGCCGGCGAGTCAGGAGGCCGGTGCCCGCGGCGAGGTCGAGCACGCGCTGCGCGCCGCGCGGCAGCATCCAGGAGATCGCGTCGGCGGGGTAGGTCGGTCGCACGCGCGCGTAGAGGTCGGCGCCGCGCGAGAACGAGGCGGCGCGAGCCGTGCGCGACGCCGGGTCGGCCGCTGGGTCAGCTGCCGCTTCGGCCCCCGCGCCGGCCGCCGCGTCGGCCTCGTAGGAGGGGGTGGTGGACATGGCTGGCCGCCTCTCGCCGTGCGTGCGCCGAGTGACGCACGGCACCTCGCTCGCGTTTTGGATCCTGGGCAGGTCGTCCGGTAATGTTCTCCGTCGTTGGGCCGATCGGGCCGTGCCGACAAAAGTCGGAATTGTCCTGATAGGTCCGCACCATGGGGTATGGTGTAATTGGCAGCACGAGTGATTCTGGTTCACTTAGTCTAGGTTCGAGTCCTGGTACCCCAGCGGAGCGCTCCAGCTTCACGCGCTTTCGCGTCCGGAGGACGCGATCGGGTGCGCTAGAGTTCTCACCGGCACGGCGGTCCTTGAGGACCGACGAGTCATAGGCCCCCATCGTCTAGTGGCCTAGGACGCCGCCCTCTCACGGCGGTAACGCGGGTTCAAATCCCGCTGGGGGTACGCAGGAGGTTCATCTCGGTGGACATCTCGCACGGGCTCCGCGGAGCTCGTGGCCGGCCCCTATCGTCTAGTGGCCTAGGACGCCGCCCTCTCACGGCGGTAACGCGGGTTCAAATCCCGCTGGGGGTACGCAGGAGGTTCATCTCGGTGGACATCTCGCACGGGCTCCGCGGAGCTCGTGGCCGGCCCCTATCGTCTAGTGGCCTAGGACGCCGCCCTCTCACGGCGGTAACGCGGGTTCAAATCCCGCTGGGGGTACGCAGGAGGTTCATCTCGGTGGACATCTCGCACGGGCTCCGCGGAGCTCGTGGCCGGCCCCTATCGTCTAGTGGCCTAGGACGCCGCCCTCTCACGGCGGTAACGCGGGTTCAAATCCCGCTGGGGGTACCGCGCAAGGCCCGGTCCATCAGGACCGGGCCTTCGTCGTTCGCACGTTTCCGTAGCGGGTGTGCTCGTGGCCCGGTCCTGCGCTGTGAAGTGGGCCACGAGTGCACCCACGACGTCAAAGGAAGGGCTCCGGAATCGTGGGTCCGCCGCCGCCGCTCTTCGGGTGTTGCGGGTAGCGCGCGCGATCGCCGGGCATCCACGGCTCGGGGACGCGGGCCTCACCACCGGGCCTCGGCGCAGGCGCCGTGTCCGCACCGCCAGTGGGGCTCCCGTCAGGACGCCCGACGACGGGGATCGGTTGCGTGGTCGGGCGGGGCTCGGCGTTGCCCGGCACGAGGGCCGGCGGCCGGCGGGAGTCGGCCTGCTGGGCAGGGGGGCGGCCGCCGGGAGCCTGGCCGGGCAGGAAGATCGTGGCGCACAGCTTGCGGTAGGTGTCGTCGGGCTCGGGGACCCAGTCGACCTGGCGCAGCGCCTGGTCCTGACCTGCGGACTCCATGACGAACCGTCCGTAGCCCAGGACCTGGCCAACGGGCGTGCGCGAGTAGCCCATGTCAGTGACCTTCAGCAGCGGCATCATCGCGACCTTGTGGACCAGCAGGCCGTAGGCGAGGATCAGTCGCTTGTCCGTGGCGACGAACCACTCGTTGTACCACTGCAGCCACTTCCACAGGAGGCGACCGAGCGCCAACAGCCAGGCGAGCCACAACCACTGGAGCCCGGACGACTGCGCGACCGTGCCGACCAGCAGGAACGCGAGCGATGTCGTGGCGATCGGCTCGAGCAGGCGCGCCCAGTGGCGGCGGGTCGCGACGACGACGCGCTCGTTCGCGAGCACATAGCGGCGCAGGTGGCCGTGCGCGGCGACGGCGTTGCGCGGATCCGTCACGGCGACCTCCTTGTCGACCCGGCCGGGCTCAGGACACCACGGCTCAGGACACCACGGCTCAGGACACCACGGCTCAGGACACCACGGCTCAGGACACCACGGCTCAGGACACCAGGCCGCCGAGGAACGCGCCGAAGCTCGCCACGGCGTTGACGACGATCTCCCACAGCGCCTTGACGACCTCGGACGCGCGGTCGGGACTGTTGTAGATCGCGTAGACCACGAAGATCACGACGAGCCAGATCAGGATGGTCTTGGCCTTGGCCGGCATCAGGTCCTCACGCCTCCCTGGGATCGCGCGGCCGGGCGGTCCGCGCTCGTCGGCAGCCTACTGACCAGCGCACCTGCTGGACCAGTACCCGCCTCGGCGCGCCGTCGCGCGCTGAGGCGGGACGTCACTCGCCGGATCGGCGCAGGACCTCGGTGAGACGGTTCGCTGCGGCGACGACGGCGGCCGAGTGCAGACGACCCGGCTGGCGGGTGAGGCGCTCCACGGGGCCGGACACCGACACCGCCGCGACGACGCGGCCCGACGGGCCGCGCACGGGCGCGGACACCGAGGCGACGCCGAGCTCGCGCTCGCTCACGGACTGGGCCCACCCTCGGCGTCGGACGCCGGACAGGATCGTCGCGGTGAAGACGGCGTCGCGCAGGCCGCGGTGCAGGCGGTCGGGCTCCTCCCAGGCGAGGAGGATCTGGGCCGCGGAGCCGGCCCCCATGGTCAGGGTCGCGCCCACGGGGATCGAGTCGCGCAGGCCCACCGGGCGCTCGGCGGCCGCCACGCACACACGGTGGTCGCCCTGGCGCCGGTAGAGCTGGGCGCTCTCCCCGGTGTGGTCGCGCAGGGCCGTGAGCACGGGGTTCGCCGCGGCCAGCAGGCGGTCCTCGCCCGCTGCGGTCGCGAGCTCGTTGAGCCGCGGGCCCAGCACGAATCGGCCCTGCATGTCGCGGGCGACGAGCCGGTGGTGCTCGAGGGCCACCGCCAGGCGGTGTGCCGTCGGGCGTGCGAGGCCGGTCGAGGAGACCAGCTGCGCCAGGGTGGCCGGACCGGCCTCCAGAGCGCCCAATACGGACGCGGCCTTGTCCAGTACGCCGACTCCGCTAGTATCGTCCATAGAACGATACTGACGTCTCGCGTACTGAGATTGCAAGTCCGGTTCGCTCAGCGAACCAACTGCGAACGTCAGATCGAATGGAAACTGCAGACGCGACAGCCGCCCGTCGGGGCGGCGGACGAGGAGCTCGAGATGGCCGGCACGCTGGCAGAGAAGGTCTGGGAGGCGCACCTGGTGCGCCGGGGAGCCGACGGTTCACCCGACCTGCTCTACATCGACCTGCACCTCGTGCACGAGGTGACCAGCCCGCAGGCGTTCGAAGGGCTTCGTCTCGCCGGCCGTCAGGTCCGTCGCCCGGACCTCACGATCGCGACCGAGGACCACAACACGCCGACGCTCGACATCGACCTGCCGATCGCGGATCTCACCAGCCGCACCCAGATCGACACGCTGCGCAACAACGCGCGCGAGTTCGGTGTCCGCATCCACTCCCTGGGCGACGCCGACCAGGGCATCGTCCACCAGGTGGGACCGCAGCTGGGCCTGACGATGCCGGGCCTGACGGTCGTGTGCGGCGACTCGCACACCTCGACGCACGGCGCGTTCGGTGCACTCGCGTTCGGCATCGGCACGTCCGAGGTCGAGCACGTGCTCGCGACCCAGACGCTGCCGCTCTCGCCGTTCAAGACCATGGCGATCACGGTCAACGGCCAGCTTCCGCCCGGCACCACGAGCAAGGACATCATCCTCGCGGTCATCGCCAAGATCGGGACCGGGGGCGGCCAGGGCTACGTGCTCGAGTACCGCGGCGAGGCCATCCGCAACCTCTCGATGGAGGCGCGGATGACCGTGTGCAACATGTCGATCGAGGCCGGCGCCCGCGCGGGCATGATCGCTCCGGACGAGACGACGTTCGAGTACCTCAAGGGCCGCCCGCACGCGCCCGAGGGTGCTGACTGGGACGCCGCCGTCGAGTACTGGAAGACCCTGCGCAGCGACGACGACGCGGAGTTCGACGCCGAGGTCGTCCTCGAGGCGTCCGACCTCGAGCCGTTCGTCACGTGGGGCACCAACCCCGGCCAGGGCCTGCCGCTGTCCGCTAGCGTCCCGGTCCCTGAGGAGATCGCCGACGCGAACGAGCGCGTCGCCGCCGAACGCGCCCTGGAGTACATGGGTCTCGAGGGTGGCACGCCGCTGCGCGACGTCAAGGTCGACACGGTCTTCATCGGCTCGTGCACCAACGGGCGCATCGAGGACCTGCGCTCGGTCGCCAAGGTCATCCAGGGCCGCAAGAAGGCCGACGACGTCCGCGTCCTGGTCGTGCCGGCGTCGGCCCGCGTTCGGATCCAGGCCGAGGCCGAGGGCCTCGACGTGATCTTCAAGGAGTTCGGCGCCGAGTGGCGCAACGCGGGTTGCTCGATGTGCCTGGGCATGAACCCGGACCAGCTGGCGCCGGGGGAGCGGTCGGCCTCGACGTCGAACCGCAACTTCGAGGGCCGACAGGGCAAGGGCGGCCGTACGCACCTGGTCTCGCCGCTCGTCGCGGCGGCCACCGCGGTGCGCGGCACGCTGTCGTCGGTCTCCGACCTCGACCTGCCTGGCCACGTCGACCTCACCACGTTCGACGGCACGCCGCTGACGCCGCTCGAGGCCCCGTCCTTCGTCTGAGCCACCTGCGAGGAGCAATCGCCATGGAGAAGTTCACCACCCACACGGGCGTCGGGGTGCCGCTGCGCCGCAGCAACGTCGACACCGACCAGATCATCCCCGCCGTCTACCTCAAGCGCGTGACGCGCACCGGGTTCGAGGACGCGCTGTTCGCCGCGTGGCGCGGCGACCCGTCGTTCGTGCTCAACCAGGAGGCCTACTCGAACGGCTCGGTGCTGGTCGCCGGGCCCGACTTCGGCACGGGTTCGTCGCGCGAGCACGCGGTGTGGGCGCTCAAGGACTACGGCTTCCGCGTAGTGCTGGCCTCCCGGTTCGCGGACATCTTCCGCGGCAACTCGGGCAAGCAGGGTCTCGTGGCCGGCGTCGTCGCGCAGGAAGACATCGAGCTGCTCTGGAAGATCCTCGAGACCAAGCCGGGCACCGAGGTGACCGTCGACCTCGAGGCCCGCACCGTGCACGCCGACGACGTGACCGTGCCGTTCCAGATCGACGACTACACGCGCTGGCGCCTCATGGAGGGCCTCGACGACATCGGTCTGACGCTGCAGAACGAGGCCGACATCACGGCGTTCGAGGCGACCCGCGAGGCGTGGCGGCCCAAGACGCTGCCGGCCAAGCACCTGCCGAGCGTCCCCGTCGAGCCGGCGCGCCCCGTCTCCTGATCCGGTCTTCCTTCCCAACGAGTGTGCTGGCTTCTTCCCCAAACCCGTGGTTTGAGGACGAAAACCAGCACGCTCGTTGCGTACTAGAGCGCGGGCGGGCCCTGCCGCACCTTCGCGAGCAGCGACTCGGGAGTGTCGGCGTCCGGGTCCCACCACGAGTCGATCCACCACGTCGCGCCCGCGGCGGCCATCGCCTTGGCCTGCTCGGCGGCCGCGGACCGGTCTGACGAGAGCTTGCCCTGCGCGACGACCTCGAACGGGCCGGTCTTCCCGGCCGCTGTCCGCTGCGCTCCGAGCCACGCCACGAGGTCGGCGATGGCGTCGGCCGGCGCCTCGTCCGCGGTGCCGCGCAGCTGGGGGACGATGCCGTCCCAGCGGAGCGCGCGCCGCAGGTTCTTCACGGGCGGGCGCTCGGCGTCCCACACACCGAC
Organism: Isoptericola halalbus; assembly: GCA_009663185.1. Taxonomy (GTDB): domain Bacteria; phylum Actinomycetota; class Actinomycetes; order Actinomycetales; family Cellulomonadaceae; genus Isoptericola; species Isoptericola halalbus. The sequence continues at coordinate 31,925 of VJZX01000017.1, read as the reverse complement.
GGGCCACACGGGGATGCGCCCGTGCACCGGTGGCTCGGGAAACCGGAACGGCCCCGTGCGGACGTGGTCGCCCGCGAACTCGAATCGCTCGCCCGACCAGGACCGCTCGAGCCACGCGAGCACCTCGTCGAGCTGCGCGGCCCGGTCCTTGAGCCCCGTGACCTGCCCGGGGACGGACGTGAACGCGAGATCGTCGAGCACGCCGACCCCCACGGGCAGCACCAGCCGCCCGCCCGAGAGGTGGTCGACCGTGAGTGCGCGCTGCGCGAGCTCCCACGGCCTGTGCCGGGGGAGCGCGAACACCATCGCCCCCAGCGTGATGCGCTCGGTCACGGTCGCCGCGGCCGCCAGCACGGCGAACGGGTCGTAGACGGCCATGCCGCCACCGAACTCGCCCATGCTGACGGCGTCCCAGCTGAAGAAGCCGTCCCACCCGTGCGCCTCGCACTCGCGTGCCAGTGCCACGTTCTCGGTCGCCGTACCGAAGCTGCCGATGAACCCGAACTTCATCTCGCCTCCCGTCGTCGATGAGCGACGCTACCCGCCGCCACCGACAGGCGCCGGGCGTGCCGTCGTCGGGCAGCGTGAGCAACGAGACACCGACGTCATCGCCGCGCGTTTGCGGGGACGAATAGGCTGGGGTCCATGGCTTCCCACTACGACGTCGTCCTCCTCGGAGCTGGCCCCGGCGGCTACGTCGCCGCAATCCGCGCGGCCCAGCTCGGCAAGTCCGTCGCCATCATCGAGGAGAAGTACTGGGGTGGTGTGTGCCTCAACGTGGGCTGCATCCCCTCGAAGGCCCTCCTGCGCAACGCCGAGCTCGCGCACATCTTCACGCACCAGGCCGAGTTCTTCGGCATGTCAGGTGACGTGACGTTCGACTTCGGCAGGGCGTGGGACCGGTCGCGCGAGGTGGCGGACGGCCGCACCAAGGGCGTCCACTTCCTCATGAAGAAGAACAAGATCACCGAGTACGACGGCCGCGGGACGTTCCGTGACGCGAACACGATCGAGGTCACCCTGAACAAGGGCGGCACCGAGACCGTCACGTTCGACAACGCGATCATCGCGACGGGCTCGAAGGTGCGCCTGCTCCCCGGCGTCGAGCTCAGCGACAACGTCGTGACGTACGAGAAGCAGATCATGACGCGCGAGCTGCCGAAGTCGGTCGCCATCGTCGGCGCCGGCGCCATCGGCATGGAGTTCGGCTACGTCATGAAGAACTACGGCGTCGACGTCACGATCATCGAGTTCCTCGACCGTGCGCTGCCCAACGAGGACGCGGACGTCTCCAAGGAGATCGCCAAGCAGTACAAGAAGATGGGCGTCACGATCCTGACCTCCACGGCCGTGCAGACCGTCGAGGACAACGGGTCGTCCGTCAAGGTCTCGTACAAGGGCGTCAAGGACGACAAGCCCGGCTCGATCGAGGTCGACAAGGTCCTCATGGCCGTCGGCTTCGCGCCGAACATCGAGGGCTTCGGGCTCGAGAACACCGGCGTGCAGCTCACCGACCGGGGCGCGATCGCGATCGACGACCACATGCGTACCAATGTCCCGCACATCTACTCGATCGGCGACGTCACGGCCAAGCTCATGCTGGCCCACGTCGCGGAGGCGCAGGGCGTCGTCGCGGCCGAGACGATCGCGGGCGCCGAGACGATGACGCTCGGCGACTACCGCATGATGCCGCGCGCGACGTTCTGCTCGCCCCAGGTCGCGTCGTTCGGACTCACCGAGCAGCAGGCCAAGGACGAGGGCTACGACGTCAAGGTCGCCTCGTTCCCGTTCATGGCAAACGGCAAGGCGCACGGCCTGGGCGACCCGACGGGCTTCGTCAAGATCGTCGCGGACTCCAAGTACAACGAGCTGCTCGGCGCCCACATGATCGGCCCGGACGTCTCCGAGATGCTGCCCGAGCTCACGCTCGCGCAGAAGTGGGACCTCACCGCCGACGAGGTTGCGCGCAACGTGCACACGCACCCGACGCTGTCCGAGGCGATCCAGGAGTCGATCCACGGCATCGTGGGTCACATGATCAACTTCTAGTCGGTCGCTCGGCCGTCACAGGCCGTCGCACCTCGTCAGAGGCCCGGATGCGCGGAATTCCGCGGATCTGGGCCTCTTCGCGTCACGGGTGTGTCTGCACCCGGGGACGGGAGGGGAACGCGGGAGGGGTCGAGCCTGCCGCTGCCACTGCCTCTCGCTCTCCGCGCGTCTCGCTCCATGCAGTGTTCTCGGTGTACCCCGGCCGTGCCCCATATTCGCTGGTGGCCCTGATCTGTCCGGCGCTAGCGTCCGCCGAGTACACCGCGAAGATCACGGGTCCGCGATGCTGCGGAAGGAGTGGGGCACGGCCATGGATCCAGCCGATTTCTACACCGGCATCGTTGCGGAGTCCTACGCCCCGCTGAAGTCCTGCTCGCAAGACCCCGAGCCCTATGCGGCCTTCGTACGAGAAGCGGGCGGTCCCGCACTGGAGCTGGGCTGTGGAGACGGTGACCCGCTGCACGCTCTGCGCCGGTGCGGCCTCGACGTCGAGGGCGTCGATTCCTCCGCGGACATGCTGGCGCGCTGCCGACGTCGGGCGGACGAGGAAGGTATCGCTGTCACGCTCCACCACCAGCGGATGGAGGCGCTCGACCTGCCGCGCCGGTTCCAGGCGATCTTCGTGGCCGGGCCCATTTTCAACCTGCTTCCGGACGATGGCACAACCGAAGCGGCTCTCCGCAGCATCCGCGGTCACCTGGCCGACGGCGGTTCCGCGCTGATCCAGTTGCACGTCCCGTCCCAGGACTCCCGCGGACCGGATCGGCCGGGTCCGCACTGCGCTTCTCCCTGGTGTCCGAGGTACGCGACGAAGACACGCGAACTCAGCGAGCCTTGCTGCGCAACGCGCCGCGGCGACGACGGAACACCGTCGTGGAGCGTCCCAGGCTGCTGCCCTGTACACCGTGGCCGGGTTCCAGAGGCTTGTCGCGGCGGCCGGTCTGATCACTGTGTCGGTCAGCGGAACCGACGGCAGCGCTGCGCGCGAGGACGCCACCTCGATTGTCTTCCGGCTCCAGGTCGCCCCGGTAGGGATCGGCGCCGGACGCGACGGTTCGTCAGCCGTCTTGCGTGCTTCGTCGGCCAACCGGGGCAACGATGGCGCCGGAACTCGCGCAGCCCCACCGCGGAGAGCTGGCGGCTTCTGCTCCGGGCAATGGAGGGTCATCCCTTCTTGCCGCGCGCTGAGGCTTGATGCTCGATACGTTGAGAGTGCATGGGATCGGCGCGGTCCGGTTCGTCTCTCGGGAGAACCGGCTTTGCTCTGTCGAGAAGGCGGTGGCTCAGATGAGCCTGACTCACCACGAGTTCTGGACGCTGGTCCATGGCATGGTCTTCGGTGCCGTGTTCTTGCTCGGCTTCACCGGCGGGCTCGAAGGGCTCTGGAGCCTCCGTCCGCACCAGATGACACCGGAGGGCGTCCGCGGCAAGGCACTTCGCCTGAAGATCGGCGTCACGGCGATGGCGATAGCGGCCTGGGGAACCGTCCTGACCGGCACCTGGGTCGTCTATCCCTGGTACCGCGAAGCCGTGCCGGACAGCCCGCGGTCCATCCTTCTCGCCGACCCCGCAACGGCGGAGTGGCACCACTTCGGTATGGAGTGGAAGGAGCACGTGGCCTGGCTGAGCCCCATCCTGGCCACCACCGTGGCGTTCATCGTCCTCTATTACGGGGCGAGCCTGATCCGGCACGACAGGCTACGCAAGACCTCTCTCGTCCTGTTCGTGCTGGCGTTCGTCTTCGCCGCGGTCGCCGGGCTCTTCGGGGCACTGATCACCAAGACCGCCCCCCTGGTGTAGGAGACAGTCATGGCAGCGAACATGGACACCGGCGCGACGGCACCTGAGTACGTGGAAGCCACGGACAAGCCCGAAGGGCCGGTCGCGGCCGCGATCCTCGCCGCAGGCATCGGGGCGCTCGCGCTCGGCGTACTCACCACGCTGGCCGAGGCGAGCCAGCCGATCAAGGACTTCCTGAACTTCTACGACCCGGTCGGCCCCTTGTCGGGCAAGACGACCTGGGCGGTCGCCGTCTGGCTCGTCGCATGGGTGGTCCTGCACCTGATCTACCGCAGCAAGCCCGTCGAGTCACGCCTCGCCCTGGCAGTGTCGCTGGTCTTGATCGGCCTCGGCGTCGTCGGGACATTCCCGGTCTTCTTCCAGGCGTTCGCGCCCGCAGAGTGAGCAGGTCGACCGTCACGGCCACGACGTCTGAGTCGCCTCTGGGTTGGGCGGCGACGACCTGGCCTCCCGGGTGCCCTGGTCGGTGTCTGCGCCGGCGCGGCTGGTGAACAGCTCCGGCCGGGCGAGGAACTCCTGTCGGCACGCGTCGGAGCACGACCTGAGCGCGTCGTAGCCCCGCCGCGCCCGAGGCATGCTTGCGCAACCGAGGATCGCCGTGGGATGTTTGCGTAAACATCGGCATCGGGCTGGCGAGTGGTCCGCCCCGGTGCCTCGGACGGCGGCGCAGCGACGCGCCCCCAGATCGGAGTCCCATGAGAGCAGCAATCCGCACCGGCGCCCTGGCGGCAGTCGGTCTCCTCGCGGCCGCGGCCGTGGTCGCCGCCGGTCCCGCCGTCGGCGCCCCGTCGGTCGGGCCGGCCGGCACCAGCGAGTTTCGTGGGGTCAACTGGGCAGACCCGCGCGACAACTACGCCGACGACGAGGTAGTGCCCTCCGGCCTGAGCACGGAGGACGGCTACCGCACGACGTACGCCAAGGCGTCCGACGTCGTCCTCGAGTTCCGGCGCGAGGTGCGCGCCAACACGGTGCGGCTCCCGATCAACCCCTCGAGCGTCGGCACCCAGTGGTGGGACTCCTATCAGGGCGCCATCGACGCCGCGACGCGGCACGGGTTCAAGGTCATCCTCAGCTACTGGGAGGGGGACGACGCCAAGGATGGCCGGGTCGACGACGCCGCCGCTTTCGACGCGATGTGGGACACCGTCGTGGCGGAGTACGGGGGTGACCCGATGGTGTACTTCGAGCCCATGAACGAGCCGTTCGGCTACTCCCTCGACGCGTGGGTGGACCTGACCGCCGGATGGCTCGACGATCACGACGACGTCCCCCGCGGTCGCGTGATCATCTCGGGTACGGGCTACAACGACGACGTCACGGGCGTCGGTGCGGCCGAGGAGCTGGAGGGCACGCTGCTCTCGCTGCACTTCTACGGGTTCTGGGCTAACCACACCACCGAGGAGGAGTGGAAGGCGAACCTCCTCCCGCGCCTCGGTGAGTACGGTTGGCGCACTGTCGTCAGCGAGGCCGGCTCGCCGATGACCACCGGCCTCAACTACGGCAACCACGAGGGTGACGTCTCCACCTCGTACCTCGGCGCTCTGACGGAGGTCGCACGGGACCAGGGCTTCGGGATCGTCTACTGGCCCGGCCTGCGCACGGGCGACGCCTACACGCTGACCGAGGTCGTCGGCGACGGCGACCTCGAGGTCACCAACGCCTCGGGGCTGGCGCAGATCCAGTGGGGCTGGCGCCTGCTCAAGGACGAGGTCCTGAACGACCTGCCGCCCGCACCGCCGGGTGCGCCACTGGTCAGCGTCCACCACAGCAGCGGTGCGGACGACATCTGCGTCGACGTTCCGGGCTTCTCGACGGCGGCCGGTACGGCGATCGGTCTGTGGTACTGCAACGGCGGCGGCAACCAGTCGTTCGACTGGACCGCGGACCGGCAGCTCACGGTCTACGGCGACATGTGCGTCGCGCCGGGCGGTGCGCTCGCCGTCGGGAGCGCCCTCGTCATCGCCGACTGCTCCGGCGCGCCGGAGCAGCAGTGGGAGCTCAACGACGACGCGACGATCAACAGCGTCGCCGACCCGACCCTGTGCCTGGCGAGCCCGGCGGACTCCTGGGGGCTCACGCTCGCGCTGTGTGACGCGGGGGCCACGACCCAGCAATGGACGCGCTCGGTGTAGCCGGGGCCTGACGCGAGAGGCCCGGATCCGCGGATTCCCGCGGGTCCGGGCCTCTTCACGTCCGAGCCGTAGGTAGCGCGGACCTTTGGGCTGCTCGCCAGGCGATGTTGCACCTCATCGGGCACGTCGCCGCCTCGCCGCGCGACCGCAGGCGGCGCACTGCGCTCCCCACTCCCGACGGGATGTGCGACGAGCCTCCTTGTACGGGATGAACAGCTGCAAGGCGTCGCCGGCGGCGTCGCCGAGCTGTTCGCGAAGCAGTGCGCGCTGGTCCGCGATGGCCTGTCCGAGGCGAGCGACGCGTGTGCGGTGCATCTGGGCCTCGGACATGTGCTCGTCGGCGTCGATCACCGACGTCGTGAAGCCGTAGTCGTGGATCCCGCGCATGCCCAGGGTCCAGGAGACCTCATAGCTCCGGTTCTGCTGGACACTCTCGCGCCAGTACCGCAGGAGCATCTCGCGGTTGCGACCTGGGATCGAGTAGTCGCACTCGACCGGTCCGTCCCGCGCAGTCGCCCAGGGTTGAACTCCTTCTCGTTGCTGCGCAGCAGCATGTCGCAGTGGCTCGTGCCGACGACGATGCCCATGTCGTTCGCGAGCCGACCGTTGTCCGGGTCGTGGTTGAAGGCGTTGACGTGCATCGCGGGCCAGATGTAGTTGGCCTTGAGCCGTAGGAGGAGCTCGAAGATGCGCTCGTAGGTCTCGGGCCCGATCGTCGTGTCAGACGTATGGGCACGCGCCCGGTCCTCGAGCTCCTCCTCCTCCTCCTCCTCGTCGTTGATGAAGATCCCGCGGTACTGCACGGACGGCCAGTCCGTCACGTGGGTTCCGGCGTCGACGACGACGCGCTCGCGTCGGCGTACCGGGGCGTCCGCGAACCACCACCATGGAGACACCCCGATCGCCTCGCAGACGTCGTAGACGCCGAAGATGGTGCCTCGACGATCGGCGCCGGCGATGTACACCGTGTCGCCGACGGTGGCGATCACGAACCCTTCCCAGCGCAAGCCGTCGGCGGTGTGCAGCGTGGACACGTCGAGCTCGCCCGAGGCCACGGCAGCATCGATCATGGGGGAGACACCGATCGTCCCCACGACCAGGCGTGAGTCGGCTCGCTCGTGAGAAACCGCCGCGGTGCAGCCGCAGACCTTCTCCAGGTCACGCGCGAGGTCCTCGGCGGCACGCGGGACCGCGACCGACTCGCCCTCCGCCACGGCGACCGTGGTGCGGCCGCCCTGCTCGGCGACGAGCGCCCCGCCCCGCCCGACCTCGCTGATGTATCTCGTACCCATGACACCTCCATCGGTGGACCAGTTCCCTCGCACGCCGTGGAACGGTTGCTTCGTGGAACCGTTACCCAATCGTCATCGGAAGTCAGGGCCGCCTGTCTCGATCAAAAGCGCTTCTACCTGCAAAGACGCCAAAATCAGGCGATCATGGCCGGTGCTTGACGGATTCTGAAACCGTTGTCATGCTATCTCAGCGACCCCCGCAGGAGAGCCTCGGGGCGGAGCGTGAAGGGTACTACCTCGAGGGAGAGGCGAGAGCTGATGCACCAAGGACTGGCCTGCTCGCGACGACTGCGGGCGGGCGAAGGCCACGGCCCGACGTCGCGAGCCGCGACTCGGCTCGGACCTGCGACGCGGCACACCGGGGCGTCTGCCTCGGCGCCACGGTTCGACGGGGAGGTGCAGACGCGATGAGTCTTGCCGAGCTTCAGAAGCTGACCACTCGGGGTGGCGGGGCCCGGGTCAAGCAGGAGACGCCCGACAACAAGGCCGCGGCGATCTTCCTCGGGCCATGGCTGCTGGGCGCCGTCGGACTGACGATCGGCCCGATGGCGGCGTCCCTCTACTTGGCGTTCACGGACTACAACCTGCTGCAGGACCCGCGGTGGGTCGGGTTGGCGAACTTCGCCCGCATGCTGGAGGACGGTCGGCTCCACCGTTNCCTCTACTTGGCGTTCACGGACTACAACCTGCTGCAGGACCCGCGGTGGGTCGGGTTGGCGAACTTCGCCCGCATGCTGGAGGACGGTCGGCTCCACCGTTCGCTCGAGGTCACGTTCACCTACGTCCTGTTCGGCGTCCCGGCCCAGCTCGCCGTCGCGCTGCTGCTCGCGATCGCACTCGACCGCGGCATGCGAGGCCTGCCGTTCTACCGGTCGGCGTTCTACCTGCCGGCGCTGCTGGGCGCGAGCGTCGCCATCGCGGTGCTGTGGCGCCTGATCTTCGGGAGCGAAGGGCTCTTCAACAGCGTTCTGGGCGTCCTGGGGATCGACTCGTCGACGAGCTGGATCGCCAACCCGGACACCGCGCTGTGGACCATCGTGATGCTGCACGTGTGGACGTTCGGCTCACCGATGGTGATCTTCCTGGCCGGTCTGCGCCAGATCCCCAGGGAGTTCTACGAGGCGGCGTCGACAGACGGCGCCAGCCCGTGGCGGCAGTTCCGATCCATCACGCTTCCGCTGCTGACGCCGATCATCTTCTTCAACCTGGTGCTCGCGATCATCAACTCGTTCCAGGCGTTCACGCAGGCGTTCGTCGTCTCTGGCGGGACCGGTGGGCCGAGCGACTCGACGCTCTTCTACACGCTCTACCTCTACCAGGAGGGCTTCGGCGCCTTCCGGATGGGGTACGCCTCCGCTCTCGCGTGGCTGCTGGTCGTCATCGTCGGCGCGTTCACTGTCATCAACTTCTGGGCTTCGAGGTTCTGGGTGCACTATGACGACTGAGATCACCGCCGCACACCGCCCGCTCGTGACCGAGACAGCGGCGCGCATCCGCCGGCCGCGGTCCGAGACACGCCGGCGCCTCGTGGGCATCCTGCGTCACGTCGCCCTGCTGATTGCGGTCGTCGTGTCGCTCTACCCCGTCCTGTGGATGATCGTCAGCTCCCTGCGGCCCGACGGATTCATCTTCGGCAACGCCTCCCTGGTGCTCAACACGTTCGAGATCGAGAACTACACCGGCGGCTGGAATGCCCTCGGCGCGCCGTTCAGCACGTACCTGCTCAACTCGGCCGTGGTCGTCGCGGGTGCCATCATCGGCAACCTCGTCACCTGCTCCATGGCGGCGTACGCCTTCGCCCGGCTGCGGTTCCGGTTCCAGCGGCCGGCGTTCGCGCTCATGCTGCTCATGATCATGCTGCCGATCCACGTCGTGATCGTGCCGCAGTACGTGCTCTGGGCGCAGACCGGGCTGGTCAACTCGTTCTGGCCCCTGGTGATCCCGAAGTTCCTCGCCACCGACGGCTTCTTCGTCTTCCTCATGGTCCAGTTCATCCGTGGACTTCCCCGCGAGCTGGACGAGGCCGCGCGCATCGACGGGGCCGGGCACGGCCGGACCTTCTTCCAGATCCTGCTGCCGCTGATGACCCCGGCGCTCGCGACCACCGCCATCTTCACGTTCATCTGGACGTGGAACGACTTCTTCAGCCAGCTCATCTACCTGACCGACCCGAACCTCTACACGGTTCCGGTGGCGCTGCGCTCCTTCATCGACGCGCAGTCCCAGTCGTCCTACGGCTCGATGTTCGCCATGAGCGTCGTGTCCGTGATCCCGCTGCTCGTCGCGTTCACCCTCGGGCAGAAGTACCTGGTTCGCGGCATCGCCACGACCGGCGGCAAGTAAGTGCCCCCCAGATCTGTCCTGCCTCCCGAGCACGACACGAACAGAGAGAAGGAACCATGCGTCTGACAACGTCGTCCGCACGCCGCACTGCGGCTGCTGCGGCCACCGCTGCCGCCCTGATCGGGCTGACCGCCTGCGGTACGGGCAGCCAGCCCGGGTCCGGAGGCGAGGGCGAGGCCCCCGAGCTCAGCGAGGAAGCGGTCACGCTCCGCGTCACGTGGTGGGGAGGGGACTCCCGTCACCCGCTGACGCAGGAGGCCATCGAGGCCTTCGAGGCGAAGCACCCCAACATCGACGTGGTCGGTGAGTTCGCCGACTGGGGCGGGTACTGGGACAAGCTCGCGACCCAGACCGCCGGTGGCAACGCCCCGGACGTCATTCAGATGGACGAGCTCTACCTCGCGTCCTACGCGGACCGCGGTGCCCTGTACGACCTCGAGCAGACGTCGCAGCTCGACACTGCCGCCCTCGACCCGAACATCCTCGACCTCGGCCGGTCGAACGGCACGCTCTATGGCATGCCGATCAGCACCACCGCGTTCGGAATCCTGGTCAACACCGACCTGCTCGACGAGCTCGGGCTCACGCTGCCCGACACGACCACCTGGACCTGGGACGACCTCAGCGCGTTCGCCGAGGAGATCAGCGAGACGAGCGACGGCGAGATCGTCGGCATCTCCCCGCTGAACAACGGGTACTCCCTGCAGCTGTGGGCGCGTCAGCACGGTGAGGCGCTCTTCAGCGACGGCGGGGTGTCGATCTCGCCGGAGACGCTCGCGGCGTACTTCCAGCAGGCGCTCGACTGGACGAAGTCCGGTGCCGCGGCCTCCGCGTCGCACCAGGCTGAGCTGGCCGGTGCCTCGATCGACCAGTCCGACTTCTCGACGCGCAAGCAGGCCCTGCTGTTCAGCCAGATCACCCAGATCCCGGCGTACGAGGCCGCGACCGGCGGCGCCACGCTCGAGCCGGTCAAGATCCCGACCGAGGACGCGAACGAGGCGGACTACTCCTACCTCAAGCCCGGCATGTACTGGTCGGTCTCGTCCACGAGCGAGCACCCCGCGGAGGCGGCCCTGTTCGTCGACTTCATGGTGAACGACCCCGAGGCAGGGCATATCCTTCAGACGGACCGCGGCATCCCCTCGAACGCAGCCGTCCGCGACGCGATCGTCGCCGGTCTCGAGCCGGGTCAGCAGCGGGCCGCGGACTTCGTCGCTGCGGAGGAGGCGTACATCGGGGAGGCCCCCGAGATCACGCCGAACGGAGCGAGTGAGCTCGACAAGCTCATCGCTCGTTACCTCCAGGACGTCCTGTTCGAGTCGCAGACGCCCGACGAGGCAGCCGGGGCGTTCATCGCCGAGCTCGACTCCGCCATCGGGTCGGCCAACCAGTAGGCGCCGGAGCGGCTTCGCACGGCAGGGGCTGTGCGCCGGCACACAGCCGGCGCACGGCGCCTGCCGTCGACTCCGCAATGAGTGCGTGTCAGCGACGCGCAGGGGTGCTGTCCCGCAGGACGGCCCGAGCCTCGAACACGACCAGGCGGCGGTGAGCATCCGGCTCCTGGAGCGCGAGATCGACGGCGGTACGGCCGATCGACTCGAGAGACAGGTCCACGCTCGTCAGGCCGGGCGTCACGTCGTCGGCGTCGACGACGTCGTCGAAGCCGGCGACACCGATGTCCTGGCCGACGACCATCCCCGCGTGGCGTACCGCGCTCATCGCGCCGAGCGCCATGGCGTCCGTCACTGCCAGGAGGGCATCGACCCTCTCCCGGCCGCTACTGAGATATCCGGAGGCGGCGGAGTAGCCGCCTTCCCGGCTCGTCGGCACGCGCACCATGCTCGCCCGGTCCACGCGCACCTCGTGCTCACGAGCCGCCTCGAGGACGCCGGTCTCCCACTCACGCACGCCGGTGGAGTCGACATCGGGGGTGATCAGGGCCATCGAGCGGTAGCCCATCCCGGCCAACGCGGCGACGAGCTTGCGCGCCCCCTCGCGCCGGGGCACGGCCGCCGTGTCGAACGGCAGCTCGTCATCGCCCGCCACGACGATCCGGCCGCCGTCCTGCTCGTAGAGCTCCAGCTCACGCAGGAGGGCTACCCGCGACGAGGCAGAGCCGCTCCGAGTTCCGGTCAACACCATGGCTCGCGGACGCTGGCTGCGCAGCATCCGGATGACGCGAACCTCGTCGTCGATGACGTGCTCGGTTCCTGAGATCGTCACCATGAGCCCGGAGGGCCTGGCCTGCTGGATCGCGCCGTGGACCAGCTGCGCGTTGTACGGGTCTCGGATGTCCGACACGAGCATCGCGATCGTCGGCGTCGACCCCGTCGTGGTCGCTCGGGCCGACGTGTTTGGACGATACCCGAGACGCTCTGCGGTCTCGAGCACGCGCGCACGCACCTCCTTGGCGACGTACCGGGAGCCCGGATCAAGGGCGCGTGACGCCGTGCCGAGACCGACACCTGCCTCGCGTGCGACGTCTCTCAGGGTGACGGTCCGGCGAACGGCGATCGCTCGCCCGCCCGCGTCACCGCTCGCATCTGTCGTCACGACACGATTGTCCACCACTGGGGCGCGGCCAGGCTCCATGCAGGGATACTGGGTCCAGCAGAACAGCGTGACGACCTGGAAGAACGGAGGCGAAGCGTGACACTGGCACGCCGGAACGGCGCCCCGACCCTGCGTGATGTCGCCGACGTGGCAGGCGTGTCGCCGTCCACGGCATCCCGGGTGCTGAACGGAAGCGACGCGACCGTGAGCGAAGAGCTCGCGATCCGCGTGCTCGCCGTGGCCGATGCCCTGGGGTATGTGCGCAACCAGGCTGCGCGCGCTCTGCGCGGGCGTCGTTCGGGTGTCGTGCTCCTGGCCAGCGACCCCCGCACGGCGTCGGTCGCCGCGATGGCCGCCGGGATGGAGGAAGCCGGCCGAGAGCGTGGGGTGACGATCAGCATCACGGCCGTCGGCTCCGGCGCGGAGGCGCACCTCGAGGCGCTGCAGATCCTCCGCGGTCTTCGCCCGCTCGCGCTCGTCGTCACCAGCGCAAGCTTCGCCGGTACGGACAGCGACCGGGTGCTTGCGGAACTCGAGCTCATCCGTGGGGAGGGGGCCAACGTCGTCTTCATCGGGGAGCACGACTACGACTACCCTTCGATCCGGTTCGACGACGTGGCGATCGGTCGGCTGGTCGCCGAGCACGTGGCGACGCTAGGACGCGAGCGCCCCGCTGTGCTCACTGCCGTCAACCATCCTGCGGTCGAGGGCCGGACCCACGGCTTCATCGAGGGCCTGGCCGCGCACGGCTACGACCCGGAGTCGATCACGCTGCAGAACTCGGACGTCTCCCGCGACGGCGGACGCGCAGCGACCGCGGCCCTCGTCGGCGGGGGTACGCACCCGGACGTCATCTTTGCCGGCAACGACGTCCTCGCCATCGGCGCACTGCACGCACTTCGTGCGGCCGGGCTGCGGGTACCCGAGGACGTCGCCCTCTGCGGTGTCGACGACATCCCGATCGCCCGAGACGTCACGCCCCCCTTGACGACCGTCGCGCTGCCGTTCGTGGACGCGGGGCGAGCAGCTCTCGTGCTCGCCCTCGATCCGGAAGCGACGTCGGACGTCCATCTTCCTGGCACCCTCGTCGTGCGCGAGAGCACCGCGCAGCGTTCCCGAGCGGCCGGAAAGGTCTAGGCCGTGGTGCTCGCGGGAACCGGCTGCTTGGTCACCACGCGGACCACGCCGAAGCCGGGCACGGTGAGCACGGCGTCGTCGCCGGACGCTTCGACCATCGCGTCCGCCTCACGGATCCACTCGTCGTCGGTCACGTCGTTGGACGGGTCGTCGTAGGAACCCACCTCGGCGGAGGCGATCTCACCCGCGAGGCCGGACAGGACGAACGTCGTCGGCTCGGCCCCCGCGTTCGCGAACGCAAACTCGGTGGCACTGCGCTCGATCGCGATGCCGGCGGTCTCCGCGCTCCAGGTCCCGATCGTCAACGGCTGCGAACGAAACGTCACGTCCATCGAACGCAGACGGGTCGGCACCTCACGACCGCTCTCCGCGCTCTGCCGCTCGTTGAGGTAGACGAGCTTCGATCCCCGCAGACCGTTCGGCTTCCTCGTGGCGACGTCGTAGCCGATCTTCTTGAGCATCGTGTTGACGCCCTTGAGATAGTCGATCTTCAGCTTGTTCGCGGCGGTGTCGGTCGCGCTGTCATTCCACATCGCGTCGTAGGTGCCATCACCCACGCCGAAGCGCGGAGCAGGCGAGTTGAAGATCCCGTGCTCGTCTGCGCCGCAGAGCTCATAGATGTTGTAGTAGCCGCCACCGGAGAGGGTCGACAGCAGTCCGTACGAGACGGCGAACTGCCCGTGCTCGGCACCGATCTCCATGATCATCGGCAGATTGTTGCCGTAGGAGTAGTCGACGCCGTTCCAGACCCGCGCGTGGCCGAAGGCGTGCTGATCGTCGCGGCTCGCGCCGTACGGATCGACGCCGACGAAGTCGAGGTATGACGTGCACCCGACCTCCCGGACCTTCTGGTTGTACTCGACGGCAGAGTAGCCACGTAGCGCGTCGTTCGCGCGGGTCCATACCGAGTACGGTGACTGCTTCACGACCCTGCTGAGCTCGTTGTAATAGCTCCAGAGCACGTGACGGTTGAACTCCTTGTAGGTGTCGGCGCCCCCGTTGGTCGTGGACTCCGTCGTGAAGCCCTCGAAGTTCTTCCAGGCCTCCAGGGCGACGTCGCTCTGGCTGACGCTCATCCACGTGCCGTTGATCGAGCCGCTGCCCTCCATGCTGAGCGTCATGGACTCGTTCGCGACCTGAACACCGACGGTGGTGTGCTTGTCGCCGTTCTGAGTCGCGTCCCACTCGGCGACGTGTTTCATCACCCTGGCGAGAACCACCGTCTCGAGCTGGGCCAGCCGGGGGTCTGCCTTGTCGAGCAGATAGTCGTAGACGCCGTACATCTGGGAGGTCTCGGCGGTGTACTTCTTGAACAGCGGCGCGCCGTCGGGGTGGGCAGGGTCGCACGCGTTGACCAGAGCGGCCTTCAGCTCGGTCATCTCCGCACGGAACCTGGTTTCACTCGCGCACGACGGTGTGGTGAGCGTCTTGGCGACCTGGTGGAAGACGTAGTACGGAATGCGGTTGTCCATCGAGTTCGATGTCGTGTCGCCGCCAAACCAGATGATCTCGAACTTGAGGTTGTTGTTCGAGGCGTTGCGCATCGCCTCGTCGAGGTAGGTCCAGTCGAAGTTCCGCTCGTCCGCGCTCGACAGCACGAGCCGCGGGGGGTAGGTGCCCTGCGGGCCGTCGATCGAGATCGGGACCTCGGACCCGCTCTCGAGGGGCGTCGCGGACTGGAGCAGCAGGGTCACCGTCCGGTCACCGTCCGCCCGGGTCTTCACGAAGTCCGTGACGTCGAAGTCGTAGTAGTTGGCCGACGTGATCCGGTCCCACGACGGCGTGACGTCCAGGGGCGTCTGCTTGACCCCGTCGATCTCGAGAGACTCGCCGTCGTACGCAGTGACTCCCAGCGAGCGCCAGGTGACCATTGAGTGGTCCCCGCCGTCGTCCTCGAGCCCGTAGACCTTCAAATCGTGGCTGTGCCGGAGGTCGACGCCGTCGCCGAGCGGATTGTCCTCGTTGTTGACATAGATCCGGACCCTGGAGGCCGTCACCTCAAGGTCGTAGTCCTCGGGGATCGTGAACTTCAGCAAGGCGAGCGACTGGTTGCCCGCGTCCTCGGGGTCGAACGCCGTCGTGACGTCTCCTCCCGTGAACGTCTCGTCCGGGCTGCCCTTCACGACGTACGCGGCGTCGTCGGCGGGCACGGACCGGTCGGGCTGCACCGAGAGCCACGGCACCTGGACGTTGATCGTCGTGAAACCCAGGTCCGCCGCAGCCTGGAACAACGAACGCGTCTTGTCGCTGTCGTAGGCGTACTCAGGCCCGAAGACGGCCTCGTTCTTGTCGACGCGCAGCTGGACCCCGTTGAAGAAGAATGGCTTGCCGTCGACCTCGAGGACCTCGTCCCGCTCGTATGCGCCGATCGCGACGCGCGAGATCGGCTTCTTCCCCGCAGGCTGCTCCGCAGCAACGGGACCATCCGGCACCAGCCCCGCTGTCGTGGGCCCACTCACTGCGCTCGCCGCGAGTCCCGCAGGTCGTCTGTGTCGGGTGCTCATCAAGCGCTCCTTCGCACGTGTCTGTCTGCCGGGTCGTCGGCGATGAGGCCGCCGGACAGTCTGACAACGGTTCCACATCGGGTCAACCTGAGGATCCACATGGCCGACCGTTCCACGGAGGTCGTCGCCGCGGCCTCGAGCGGGAAGACCAGCGACCGATTCTCGGTTCTCCAGGTGTGGGGCCGGCCATCTCCTTGTGCTCCACATCTCGCCGCAATGAGCGGTTGGCGAAGGGAGATCCACCGTGAAGGGAGATCGTGTCGAGATCGTCATCGACGCCGGCGGGACGACCCGAACCTATGAGGTGGAAGCCACCCGTGCCGGTCGACGCGTCGAGGTGACGCACGGGCGCGGCGTCGTCGAGGTCACCGAGACGACCCGCGGCGGCACAGCAGTCCGCACGGCCCGCTTCATGGCCGCGCGCGTCCTCGCCCTGGTCGAGCATCCCGCGCCCCGTCCCGCGGAGCGGGACGACGCCCGGGTGACCCACCTGCCGCGCCCGGCCTGACCGGCTATCCCCGCATGGATGCGAGCACCTCGTCGTAGTGCGCGTTCTCCATGACCCCGACGACGTTGCCGAACGGGTCGACGACCGACGCCGTCACGAAGCCTGGCCCCCGCTCGGTCAAGGGCCCGTGCTCCGCGGCGCCGAGCCCGAGCAGCCGGGCGTGCGCGGCCGCGACGTCGTCGACGGCCCAGTACACGACGACGCCGCCGGGCGCTACGCCCGCGGCCGGGGCGTACCGGCGGTCGATGATGCCGAGCTCGTGCTGGTAGTCGCCCACACGGAACTCGGTGTAGGCGAGCCGGCCGTCGACGTCGCGGGCGAAGTACGCCTCGGCGCCGAGCACCTCGGTGTACCAGTCGCGCGCCGCGTCCACGTCGTCGGCGAACAGCGTGATGGTCGTGATGCCTCGCAGCATGGTCGTTCCTCTCGTCCCGCAGCGGCCGGGGTGTCGCTGTCCAGGACGAGTCTTCCGATCAAAGTGCTCACCTCATGAGCACTTTCCATGGCAGTCTCGGAGCATGCGTGCGGACCGGCTCATCCAGATGCTCCTGATCCTGCAGGGCCGACCACGCGTGACCGCCGCGGAGCTCGCGAGCATGCTCGAGGTCTCCGTCGCGACGGCGCGCCGCGACCTGGAGGCGCTCTCCGCGGCGGGAGTCCCGGTATATCCCCAGACCGGTCGCGGAGGCGGGTGGTCGCTGCTCGGGGGCGCACGCACGGACCTCAGCGGGCTGACCCAGCACGAGGCGCGTGCGCTCTTCTTCCACGCCGGACCTGCGACGTCGGAGTCCGACGAGGCGCGCGCCGCGATGCGCAAGCTCGTGCGTGCTCTGCCGGCTACGTTCCGCGCGGACGCGGAGGCGGCCGCGGTCGCGACGGTCGTCGACCCGGACCGTTGGGGCGCGAACCGTGCCGATCGGCCCTCGTCGGTCGACGCCCTCCAGCGCGCGGTCGTCGAGCGCCGGCGTGTAGGCCTGCAGTACACGGGCGCCACGGGCCGCACGTCGCACCGGCGGGTCGACCCGTGGGGCCTGGTGGACAAGCACGGCCGCTGGTACCTCGTCGCGGGCACGGAGCGCGGGCCGCGCACGTACCGGCTCGACCGCATCGAGTCGTTCGACGTCGGGGACGAGCCCGCCTCGGTCCCGCCCGACCTCGACCTCGAGCAGGTGTGGGCCACGATCTCGGGCGAGGTCGAGGCCCTGAGGTCGACCACCTGGGCGACGGTGCTCGCGCACGAGGGCGACCTCCACGTCCTGCGGTCGCAGTTCGGGCGCCACTGTGAGGTCGAGGGCGTCGAGGACGGTCGCGCGCGGGTGCGCGTGGGCGCGTCGTCGCCGTTGGACATCGCGCGCCACCTCGCGGGATGGGGGAGCGGGGTCGAGGTGGTCGAGCCCGAGTCAGTGCGTGACGTGCTGGCCCGTCTCGGTGCCGAGCTGGTCGCCCGCTACGGCGACGGGACGGCGTAGCGCGGCTCAGCTGGCACAGCGTCCGGGCGTCACGGCGGCGTCGAGGTCCGGCGCCTGCGCAGCGACCGGCATCAGCTCAGTCGTCGTCACCGCGTAGGCCACGCCGTCCTCGGTGTCGGAGCGCCCGAAGATGACACCGACGACCTCGCCGTCCGTCGTCAGCACCGGTCCACCCGAGTTTCCGGGATGCACAGGCGCCGCCAGGGCGTAGAGGTCGCGCTCGGCGCCGCCGATGCCACCGGACTCCGGGACGCGGACGGTGCCGACGTTGAGCACCTGGGCGCTCGTCGAGGTCAGTGGTCCCCCGTAGGGATAGCCCTGGACGGCGGCCGTGTCGCCCGTCGCGAGGGACGGAGCCACGGTCAGCGGGTCTGTGTCGAGCCCGTCGACGGCAACGACCGCGAGGTCGGCCGCGGGATCGAAGTAGACGACCCGCCCCTCCTGCGCCGCCTGCCCCGGGACCTCGACCAGGGGCCGCTCGACCCCGGCCACGACGTGCGCGTTGGTCACCACCCGGTCGGGTGCGACGACGAATCCCGACCCGGTCGTGCTCGTCCCGCACGCGTATGCGGTGCCCCAGATCCGCGCGACCGACTGGGCGGACCGCTCGAGCGCAGGGTCGTCGAGATCGACGACGGGCGCGACCGGCGCCTGACGGGGAACCAGCAGGCCGTCGAGCCGGGGCAGACCCTCGTCGAGCACCGCGGAGCGCATCTGGGCGAGCGTGCGGCTCACGGGCACCGGCGTCAGGTCCTCGATGGTGCGGAGCACCGCGGACGACGAGACAGCCGAGGCGAGGCCGGGAGCCCCGGTGGCCTTGACAGCGGTGCCCACGAAGGAGATCGCCACGGCAGCGACGAGCAGGTGCGCCACGCCGCCGAGGAGACGCTCGAGCGGGCGCAGTGGTGTGCGGTCCACGTGACGTCGCAGGTTGTGGCCGATCCCGGCACCGACGGAGGCGCCGACCAGCGGCAGCACGACGGCAAGGGCCAGGGTCGCCGGCCCGCGCCACTGGGAGGTGGGCAGTGCGTCGTTGACGACCGGGACGGCCCAGAAGGCGGCGATCCCTCCGACGGCGAGTCCCAGCAGACCGCCGATCGTGGACAGCAGCCCCCGGCCCAGCCCTGCCACGACGGCGGTGATCAGAACGACGGCGAGCACCAGGTCGACGAGTGTCACGGGGCTCCTTGCGTGGGCGGCGAGGGCGACGTCCGACGATACGCGGTGGACCTGTGAGCGCGCCTGTGAAGAACGTCCAGACGATGGAAAGGTTCAGGCGCCTCGAGGCCCGGGCCGCACGGCGACCCGGGCCTCGTCGTCGCAGGAGCCGGAGCTCAGCTGCCGACGTCGTCGGTGTAGGCCACGTCCTTCGTCTCACGCGTCAGCAGCAGCGCGACGAGCGTGACGACGGCGGCGCCGGTGAGGTACACGCCGACGAGGACGGTCGAGCCGCCTGCGAGCGCCCACAGCCAGACGGCGATGAACGGCGCCACGGCGGCGCCGATGATCGACGACAGGTTGTATGCGACCGCCGAGCCGGTGTAGCGGACGTTGGCGGGGAACAGCTCGGGCAGGATGGCCGCCATCGGGCCGAACGTCAGGCCCATGAGCGTGAAGCCGATGACGAGCAGCGCGAGCACGCCCACCGTCCCGGCACCGAACAGCGGCACGAACAACAGCCCGAAGACGGCGATGGCGCCGGTCACCACGAGCAGGTGCGCGCGGCGCCCGAAGCGCTCGGCGAGCGGGCCGGACACGAGCGTGAACACCCCGAAGAAGACCACCCCGAAGATGAGCATCCACAGGAAGTCGATGCGCTCGAACCCGAGGCCCGCGGGCGTCTCGGAGGCGGGCGTGGTGCCGTAGGTCAGCGTGAACGTGGTCATCAGGTAGAAGAGCACGTACGTGGCGAGCATGATGAACGTGCCCGCGACGATCTGCCGCCACGAGACGCGGAACACCCGCGCGACCGGCACGGCCACGACCGCCTCGGCCTCCTGCACCTTGCGGAACGCCGGCGTCTCGATGAGCTTGAGCCGCACCCACAGGCCCACGACGACGAGGATCGCGCTGGCCAGGAACGGCACGCGCCAGCCCCACGCCTGGAACTGCTCCTCGCTCAGGCCGTTGGCCAGTCCGATGAACACCGTGTTGGCCAGGATGAAGCCGATCGGCGCGCCCAGCTGGGGGAACGTGCCCCAGATCGCGCGGCGCCCCTCGGGTGCGTTCTCCGTGGCGAGCAGGGCGGCACCGCTCCACTCGCCGCCGAGGCCGAGGCCCTGGCAGAACCTGCACAGCACGAGGATGGCCGGTGCGAGGAACGCCCAGCCGGGCGTCGAGGCGGGCGGGATGAGGCCGATGACGAACGTCGCGACGCCCATGACGAGCAGCGAGGCCACGAGGGTCGCCTTGCGCCCGACGCGGTCGCCGAAGTGGCCGAACAGCACCGAGCCGACCGGGCGGGCGACGAACGCGACGCCGAAGACGGCGAACGAGGCGAGCAGCGCCGTCGTGTTGCTCTGCGAGGCGAAGAAGATCGCAGGGAAGACGAGGACGGCTGCCGTCGCGTAGGCGTAGAAGTCGTAGAACTCGATCGACGTCCCGATCAGGGACGCGACGACGACGCGCCCGCGCGAGTTGACGGCCGACGACGTCGCATCGGGCGCTCCGGGCGCGCCTGAGGTGATAGAGGTGGTCATGGCGGCGACCGTACCGGAAGTCCGCATCACGGGACGGACATCTCACACACGGCTGCGTCCTTGACGACCACTCCGGAGTGTGGCGCGCGTCACCTGCAGCGATGGGGCGCCCTGCGGGCGCGGGAGCGCGCCTGCGGCGTGTCGGCGCGCGAGCGAGTGCGGCCAGCGTGAAGGTGTGGTGAACGTGAATACGCGGCAGGGTCCGGATGTTGGCACCACCGGACCAGGCGAGGAAAGATCGACGCGCCGCGCATCCGCGTGAGCGCCACGAGCAGCTGCACGATGGGACGATGACGAGCGTATGAACGATCTGCTGTACGTGAACGGCGGCAACCCGCTCGAGGGGACGATCACCGTCCGGGGGGCGAAGAACTTCGTCTCGAAGGCGATGGTGGCGTCGCTGCTGGGGGAGTCTCCGAGCGTGCTGCGCAACGTGCCGCAGATCCGTGACGTGGCTGTCGTGACAGGGCTGCTGGAGCTGCACGGCGTGACGGTGAAGTCGGATCCCGGGGCGGGGATCCTGGACCTCGACCCGTCGAACGTCGAGTCGGCGCACGTGGCCGACATCGACGCCCACGCAGGTTCGAGCCGCATCCCGATCCTGTTCTGCGGTCCGCTGCTGCACCGCCTGGGGGAGGCGTTCATCCCGGACCTGGGCGGGTGCCGGATCGGCGACCGGCCGATCAACTTCCACCTCGACATCCTGCGCCAGTTCGGCGCCGTCGTGGACAAGCGGCCCAACGGGATCCACCTTCGGGCCCCGCAGCGCCTGCAGGGAACCAAGATCGCCCTGCCGTACCCGTCGGTGGGGGCCACGGAGCAGCTGCTGCTCACGGCGGTGCGCGCCGAGGGCATCACGGAGCTGACCGGTGCGGCGATCGAGCCCGAGATCGTGGACCTCATCGCGGTACTGCAGAAGATGGGCGCGATCATCTCGGTCGACACCGACCGGGTCATCCGCATCGAGGGCGTCGACCGCCTCGACGGCTACTCGCACACCGCGCTCGGCGACCGGATCGAGACGGCGTCCTGGGCCTCGGCCGCGCTGGCCACGGGCGGAGACGTCACGATCAAGGGCGCGACGCAGCCGGAGATGATGACGTTCCTGAACACGTTCCGCAAGGTCGGCGGCCGGTTCGACGTCCAGGAGGACGGGATCCGGTTCTGGCACCCGGGCGGCGACCTGAAGTCGATCGTGCTCGAGACCGACGTGCACCCGGGCTTCATGACGGACTGGCAGCAGCCGCTCGTGGTGGCGCTGACCCAGGCGAACGGCCTGTCGATCGTCCACGAGACCGTGTACGAGAACCGGTTCGGCTTCACCGACGCGCTGCGGCAGATGGGCGCCACGATCCAGGTCTACAAGGAGTGCCTCGGCGGGCGCGCCTGCCGGTTCGGGCAGCGCAACTTCCACCACTCGGCGGTGGTCTCGGGCCCGACGCCGCTGGCCGCTGCCGACATCGTGGTGCCGGACCTGCGCGGCGGGTTCTCCCACCTCATCGCCGCCCTGACCGCCAAGGGCACCTCCACGGTGCGTGGCATCAGCCTCATCGACCGCGGGTACGAGGCCTTCCAGGACAAGCTGGTCGCGCTCGGCGCGGACGTGACTCGCGGCTGACCCGACGCGGCCCCAGGGCACGCGGCTGCGCCCTCGCTGGGGCCGGGGCAGGGCGGTCGACGGTAGGCTCTGCTTCCGTGCCGATCGCCCGCCCCACCTCGCGCGTCTATCGCGCCATCGCCTGGCTCGTACGACACCTCATGTTCGCGATGGTTCGCTACGAGTGGCGCGGCGCGGAGCACTTGCCGAGGAACGGCGGGTTCATCGCCGCCGCCAACCACGCGACGGAGCTCGACGCGCTGACGTTCGCGCACTACCTGTTCGACCACGGGTACGAGCCGCGGATCCTGGCCAAGCGAGGCCTGTTCACGACGCCGGTCGTCGGTTCGATCCTCCGCGCGACCCGCATGATCCCGGTCGACCGGGGCAGCGCGGCCGCCGCACGCTCCCTCGAGGCCGCGCGCGCCGAGCTCGGCGACGGCGCGTGCGTCGCCATCTTCCCCGAGGGCACGATCACGCGGGACCCCGACCTGTGGCCGATGGAGGCCAAGACGGGCCTCGCCCGCATCGCGCTCGCGACGCGCCTGCCGGTCGTCCCGATCGCGCAGTGGGGTGCGCACGAGATCCTGGGCCGCTACGGACGTGTCCTCAAGCCGTTCCCGCGCAAGCGGGTCCAGATGCTCGCCGGCCGGCCCGTCGACCTGTCGGACCTCTACGACCGGCCGGTCGACGCCCTCGTGCTGCGCGAGACGATGAACCGCGTCATGGACGCGATCACCGAGCTGCTGTCCGAGCTGCGGGACGAGCCCGCGCCCACGACACGCTTCGACCTGCGCAAGCACCCCGAGCACGAGGTGAAGAAGATGTACTACCCGCCGGTGGAGCGCCCGTGAGCGGCACGACGCCGGTCCGCGCCGCCGTCCTGGGCTCCGGCTCGTGGGGCACCACCTTCGCGATGGTGCTCGCCGACGCCGGGTGCGATGTGCGCCTGTGGGGACGCGACGAGGCGATCGCCCATGAGGTCGCGCTCGAGCGGAGGAACACCAAGTACCTGCCGGGCGTCGAGCTGCCGACGATGCTCGCGACAACCGACGCCGCCGAGGCGCTGACCGGTGCGAACCTCGTCGTGGTGGCGATCCCGTCCCAGGTCGCGCGGACGACCCTCGAGCGCCTGCGCCCGCACGTCGAGCCCCACGCCGTCGTCGTCTCGCTCATGAAGGGCGTCGAGCTGAGCACCGACGAGCGCATGAGCCAGGTGATCGCCGAGGCGCTCGAGATCCCGGAGAGCCGCGTCGTCGTCGTCTCGGGACCCAACCTCGCGCCCGAGATCGCCCAGCGCCAGCCGACGGCGACCGTCGTCGCCGGCACGGACGACGCGGCGACCCGCTTCGTCGCGGAGGCGTGCTCCAACACCTACTTCCGCCCCTACACGAACCGGGACGTCATCGGCGTCGAGCTGTGCGGCGCGGTCAAGAACGTCATCGCGCTCGCCGTGGGCATGGCCCAGGGACGCGGGTTCGGGTACAACACGACGGCCACCGTCATCACGCGCGGCCTCGTCGAGACCACGCGCCTCGGGGTCGCGCTCGGAGCCGACGTCGAGACGTTCTCCGGGCTCGCGGGGATCGGCGACCTGGTGGCCACGTGCACCTCGCCCCTGTCGCGCAACCACCGGCTCGGCCGGTACGTGGGCGAGGGCATGACCCTCGAGGCGGCCGTCGAGGCGACGGGCACCACCGCCGAGGGCGTCAAGTCGTGCCGCTCCGTTCTCGAGCTCGCGCAGCACCACGGCGTCGACATGCCCATCACCGCGGGTGTCGTCGCCGTGCTGCACCAGGGGTTGCCAGTCGACGAGATGGCGCGCGGGCTGCTCGCCAGGCCGCAGAAGGCCGAGGGCGTGGGGGCCTGACCTCCGGTCCGCCCGGTGCGGCTCAGTGCTCGATGTCGACGACGACTTGTCGCGCACCCGTCGCCCGCGCTTCACCGCGGGTTCGACCCGACGTCATGGTTGCATGGGGCAATTGAGCGGGCCCCACCTGCTCTACGGAAGGCAACCGAGATGTCGCAGTCGTCCCTCGTCGTGCCCCGACGTACGTTCCTCACCCTCACGGGGGTCGCCGCCGGCGGCGCCGTGATGCTCGCCGCCGAGCCAGCGTCGGCCACGGTCCTGCGCGAGTCCCGGGCCCTGCCTGGCAACGCCTTCACGCTCGGCGTCGCGTCCGGCGACCCGCTGCCCGACGGCGTCGTCCTGTGGACCCGGCTGGCCCCCGAGCCGCTGGCGACCGACGGCCTCTCAGGAATGCCTCGGCGCATCGTCCCAGTGCGGTGGGAGGTCGCGGAGGACGAGCGGTTCCGGCGCGTGGTCCGCACCGGCACAGCACTGGCGGAGCCCGACTGGGGGCACTCGGTCCACGTCGAGGTCACAGGACTGCGGCCCGACCGCGTCTACTGGTACCGGTTCCAGGTCGCCGACCAGGTCAGCCCCGTAGGCCGCACACGCACCGCCCCACGACCGGGCCTGGCGCTGTCGGAGGTGACGTTCGCCTTCGCGAGCTGCCAGAACTACGCCGACGGCTACTTCACGGCGTTCGACCACATGTCCCGAGAGGACCTGGACTTCGTCCTGCACCTCGGTGACTACATCTACGAGGGTGGCGGCGCCGGGACCATCGGCCGCGCTCACCTGCCCGCGGCCGAGACCTTCTCGCTGGCCGACTACCGGATCCGCTACTCGCAGTACAAGCTGGACCCGTCGCTCCAGGCCGCGCACGCGTCGGCGCCGTGGGTCGTGGCGCCCGACGACCACGAGGTCGAGAACAACTGGGCCGGGAACCACTCGCAGCCCGACACCGAGCCCGATCAGGACCCCGCCGTGTTCCGGCTCCGGCGCGCGGCTGCCTACCAGGCGTACTACGAGAACCTGCCGCTGCGGCGCTCCTCGATGCCGCATGGCCCGGAGATGCAGGTGTTCCGCCGGCTCCAGTTCGGTGACGTGCTCCAGCTCGACGTGCTGGACACCCGCCGCCACCGCGACCGTCAGCTGACGGACCCGTCGCTTCGCTGGGACCCGAGCCGTCAGATGCTCGGCGCCGAGCAGGAGGCGTGGCTGCTGGCCGGCCTCGGAACCTCGACGACCGTGTGGAACGTGCTCGGCAACCAGATCTTCTCGTTCGAGGCCGACCACACCGCTGGGCCGGACGAGCGGTACGGCATGGACACGTGGGACGGGTACGCGGCCGCGCGACAGCGGCTGTTCGACGGCGTCCTCGAGCGTGGTGTCGAGAACTTCCTCATCGTCACCGGAGACGCGCACCGCAGCGTGGCCGCGGATCTCAAGCAGGACTTCGGCAACTCCGGCTCGCCGACCGTCGGCACCGAGTTCCTGGGCACGTCGATCTCGTCCGGGGGCGACGGCACGGACATGGACGCGCTCGGCCACACCTGGCTCGCCGAGAACCCGCACATGCGGTTTCACAACGTCCAGCGCGGCTACCAGCTGTGCCGGCTGCGTCGCGACGACATGCAGACCGACTACCGCGTCGTGCCGTACGTGCGGCAGCCCGACGGGCCGATCTCGACACGGGCCAGCGTCTTCGTCGAGACCGGCCGTCCCGGCGTGGCGCACGTCTCGGCCTGACGGCCGCCTCGCGTTCGCGAGCTCAGTGCTCGATGTCGACGACGACGCGGGCGGGGTCGGTCAGCGCGAAGACGCGGAACGGCTTGCGCTCGCCGTCGACACCGATGAACGACGTCGTGTACCCCTCGAACCAGAACCGGTAGACGATCTGCTCGACCGACTCGGTGTCGTCCGGGTCGATCGTGGCGCCGTCGTACTCCTCGACGCCGCTGTCCATGGGCATCGCCGTACCTGAGATGACGACCTGGAGGATCGCGTCGCCGTCGACCTCGACCGGCTTGCCGCTGCCGTCGTCGAGCGCCTCGTCGACGTAAGCGACGCGCCAGCCGGGCGTTCCCTCGCCGTCCAGGTCGAACACGACGCGGTCGAAGCCGTCGTGCTCACCGACCCGGATGTCCGTGACCGTGAGCATCGCACCGCCCCCCGGCTCGGACGTGTCCGGCTCGGTGTTCGCCCGGAACGGAGAAGGGCTCGAGGTCGGCTCGTCGCGGCTCGTGTCGTCGTCGCCGTCGCCGTCGTCAGGCGTCTCGTCGTCGGTCGGGCTCGGCATGGGCGACGGCGACTCGGTCGGCTCCTGCGTCGTGGGCGACGCGCCGCCGGGTGTCTCCGGCCCGTCGTCGCTGCACGCGCTGAGCGCCAGCAAGACCGCCGCGCCGGCCGCCGCGGCAGCCCCCCAGCCGCGGCGGCCGGACGTCCACCGATTCCTCGTGACCATCGTCCCCTCCCAGGTCTCGAATCCCTTCGACCCTACGGCCGCCAGATGGCGACCGCATCGCGACGCGGTCACGGATCGGCGACGATCCGCCCTGATGGCCTGGGCCTATGCCCGAACGGCGTCGAGAGCCTGCGCCAGGTCGGCCCACAGGTCCTCGACATCCTCGACCCCGACCGACATGCGCACGAGGTCCTCGGGCACGGTCGTCGACTCGGTCGTGAACCGTCGGCGTCGCTCGAGGCTCGACTCGACGCCGCCGAGCGACGTCGCGGGCACCCAGAGCCGCACTCCCGCCACGAGCGCGTCCGCGGCGGCGACGCCACCGTGCGGCCGCAGCCCGACGATCGCGCCAAAGCCGTTCATCTGCCCGCTCGCGCGCTCGTGGCCGGGGTCGTGGGGCAGCGACGGGTGGCGGACCTCGGCGACCGCGGGGTGCTCAGCGAGGCGCCGGGCGAGCTCGGCGGCGTTGGCGTTCGCACGCTCGACGCGCAGGTGGAGGGTGCGCAGGCCGCGCAGCGCGAGGAAGACCTCCATGGGGCCGGCGATCGAGCCGTGCAGTGTCCGATAGGCCCGCAGGTCGTCCACGAGCCGCGAGTCGTCGGTCACGGCGGCGCCGAGCACGACGTCGGAGTGCCCGGCCAGGTACTTCGTCACCGAGTGGACGACGACGTCAGCACCCAGCGCGAGCGGGCGCTGCCCGAGCGGCGTCGCGAACGTGTTGTCGACGACCGTGCGCACGCCCCGCTCGCGCGCGGCGGCGAGGATCGCCGGCAGGTCCGCGACCTCGAGCATCGGGTTGGTGGGGGACTCGGCGAGCAGCAGCGAGGCGCCGTCGAGCGCGGCGACGACCTGCGCCGTGTCCGCGATGTCGACCCGGCGCACGTCGACCCCGTGCCGTTCCGCGAGGTCGTCGAGGTAGCCGAGCGAGACCTGGTAGGCGTGCCGGGGCACGACGACGGCGCCGCCGTCGGGCACGTCGCCGAGCGTCGCGGCGATCGCAGCCATGCCCGAGCCGAAGACGACGCCGTGCGCGCCACCTTCGAGCGCTGCGAGGGCCTCCTCGAACGGCTCCCACGTCTCGGTGCCGGAGCGCGTGTACAGCAGCTCGTCCGGGCCGGGCACGCCCTGCGAGACGTACGTCGAGCTGAGCACGACGGGCGGGTTCACCGGACCGCCCTGCACGCGCGGTGGGCGCCCGGCGGTGACGGCGAGCGTTGCGGGGGACAGCGGGGACCGGCCTGTGACCTCGTGCGTCATGCGGGCAGCGTACGACGGCGGCCCCGCGGCCCGGCGGTCCCGCTCCCCCAGAGCGCCGTGGGCACCCGCGTGGTCAGGGGGCCGACATCCCCGAGGATGACCGCCGCGACGGCGGTCGCCGACCCGGGGAACTCCACGGTGTGTCTCGACCTCGATGCGTGCTGCCCACAACTCGAGGGTCGCGGCTACTCGAGTGGGCCGAGCAGCGACTGGGCGACCGTCGAGTGCGCAGACTCGTCGTCGGACGGGTGGAAGATTCCCGCAAGGACGTCGCGGTACAGGCGGCCCAGCTCCGAGCGGTTGAAGTAGCTCGACCCGCCGGCGCAGCGGATCGCCTCGTCGACGACGTAGCGCGCAGTCTCGGTCGCCCGCACCTTGAGCCCCGCCGTCCGGCGGAACCAGCCCGCCCCGTGGTCCACGAGCGCGTCGATCTCGCCCGCGACCTGGTCGAGCTGCGGCCAGATGCCGTCGAGGGCGAGGGCCGCCGACGCGATGCGCCACCGGATGTCGGGGTCCTGCGCGGAGGACTTGCCGGTCTTCATCGACTGCCGCCTGCCCACGGCCTCGACCGCGAGCCGCAGCGCGCGGTCCGCGATCCCCGTGTACACCGACGCGAGCAGGATCTCGAACGACGTGAAGATGCCGAGGACGTAGGGGTCGAGGCTCGGTCCCGGCTGCAGCCGGCGGATGACACGGTCGGTGGGCGCGTGGGCGCCGTCGAGCACCGTGGTGGAGGACTGCGACGCGCGCATGCCGAGCGCGTCCCAGTCGTCGAGGATCGCGAAGCCGCCGCGGTCGCGCGTGACGAACGCGTGCACCAGGCGCGGGTCGTCCGCGTCGGTCGTCTCGTCGAGCCCGAGGACGCCCAGGCGCGTCCAGCCAGGGGAGTTCGAGGTGAAGATCTTCCGGCCGTGGAAGGTGTAGCCGCCCTCGCCGTCGGGCCGCGCCTCGGTGCGGGAGCCGAGCAGGACGAGGTCGTTGCCTGCCTCTGAGTAGCCGAAGCCGAAGACCTCGCGGTGGGCGGCCTCGCGGAGCAGCCACTCGAGCGAGTCGTCGTCGCGCTCGTGCAGGTAGCGCGCGACGGCGACCCACACGTGGTGCATGTTGACGGCGAGCGCAGTGGCAGGAGCGGCGCCGGCGAGGCGGGCCTGCTCGCGCGCAGTCTCGCGCAGCGTGAGCCCGGCGCCGCCGAGGTGCTCGGGGACCATCGCCTGCAGATAGCCGGCGGCCGCGAGGTCGGCGAGGTCGTCGGCGAAGAAGGAGTTCTCGCGGTCGTGGTCCGCGGCACGACCGCGGATGGTGTCCAGCAGATCGTCGGTGAGGATCTGGCGGTCCGGGAGCGTGGCGGGGTTGACGGCCATGGGCCGATTCAACCACCGCGGGTGACGTCGGCACGGTGGGCGGGGGCAGGGCGCTCCGCGGGTATGCGGCGGTCGTATAGGGTCGGGCCGATGTCCGACGCCACCACCGCTCCCGTCCCTGCCGTGCCCGACCCGGCAGACGGCGCCGCGCGCAAGCCGCGGGTCGCCCTGCTCTTCGGTGGCCGCTCCGGCGAGCACGCCATCTCCGCCGCGACGGCCGCGGGCGTCCTGGGCGCGATCGACCGCTCCAAGTACGACGTCGTGCCTGTCGGCATCACGCGCGAGGGCCGGTGGGTCGTGGCCGAGGACTCGCCCGAGCGGTGGCAGATCAGCGGCGGGCGCCTGCCCGAGGTCACTGACGAGACGGGCGCCGAGGTCGTGCTCTCCCTCACCCAGGGCGACCGGACGCTGCGCGTGCTGGAACCGGGGAACGTGCCTGGGGTGCTCGGCGAGGTCGACGTCGTCTTCCCGTTGCTGCACGGCCCGTTCGGCGAGGACGGCACCGTCCAGGGGCTGCTCGAGCTCGCCGACGTCCGGTACGTCGGCGCGGGCGTGCTCGCGTCGGCCGTCGGCATGGACAAGCACTTCATGAAGCTGGTGCTCGCCGGGCACGGCCTGCCCGTCGGCCCGTACACCGTGATCCGGCCGCAGGACTGGGAGCGCAACCCGCGGGTCTGCCTCCAGACGGTCGAAGCGCTCGGGCTGCCGCTGTTCGTCAAGCCCGCCCGCGCCGGGTCGTCGCTCGGCATCACGCGCGTCGATGACCTCGCCGACCTGCCCGCGGCCGTCGAGGCCGCGCGCGTGCACGACCCGAAGGTCATCGTCGAGGCCGCCGTGGACGGCCGCGAGATCGAGTGCGCGGTCCTCGGTGGGCGCGGGGGAGCGGCACCGCGAGCGTCGCTCCCGGGCGAGATCGTCGTCGACCACGACTCGCACGCGTTCTACGACTTCGAGGCCAAGTACCTCGACGAGGCGCACGTGAAGCTCGAGTGTCCCGCCGACCTGCCTGAGCACGTGACCGAGGAGGTGCGTCGGCTCGCCGTGCGTACGTTCGAGGCAGTCGGCGCCGAGGGGCTGTCCCGGGTGGACGTGTTCGTCACGCCCGACGAGCAGGTCGTCGTCAACGAGATCAACACGATGCCCGGCTTCACGCCGTTCTCGATGTACCCGCGGATGTGGGAGGCGTCGGGCATGAGCTACCGCGAGCTCGTCGACGAGCTCATCCAGCTCGCGCTCGAGCGCCGCACCGGCCTGCGCTGACGCCGAGGTAGAACCGGGCTACGGCACGACGATCTCGCCGATCGCCCCCGGTGCCCACGCGACCTCCCAGCGGAAGCCGTCGGGGTCCGCGAAGTAGCCGGAGTACCCACCCCACTCGCGCTCGATGGCGTCGCTCACCTCCGGTGCACCGGCCCGGCGTGCGTCGTCGAGCGCCGCGTCGACCTCCTCACGTGTCGCGACGTTGTGCGCGAGCGTGACAGGTGGTGTGCCGCCCCGCGTCACCGGCCCGATCTCGGCACGCGCGTGCGACTCGTCCCAGAGCGAGAGGATCACGCGCTCGCCCACCTGGAACATCAGCACCTCTCCGGCTGCCTCGAGGATCGGGTCCCACCGAAGACCGTCGACGTAGAACCGCCGGGTCGCGGTGAGGTCGGAGACGACGAGGGTGACAAGGCTCAGTCGCTGGTCCATGGGCCCACCGTGCCACGTGGCGCCGACACGCCGCGGAGCGCCGGCGATGCGCTCCTACGTCGGCGCGGATCGTGCTACCTCGGCGCGGATCGTGCTACCTCGGTGGGGGACGCGCGGCCGTGGGAGGTCAGGTGCACTCGCGGGTCTGCTCGACATGGTTCACGGCCTGGGTCAGGTCGGCGACGAACGCCGTCGAGTGGTCCCGCGTCACGGCGGGCGGCACCACGACCTCGACCGCGGGCTCACGCCCGTACGTGGTGAACCGCCACGTGCCCTCGCCGTCGGTGGCGACGATCCAGTCGACGGTCCCGGCGGGGGACTCGACGCGCTGGCAGTCGGCGGACGGCCCCGGCGGCGTGACGCCGCACCGCAGGGTGACCGCGGCGCCGGGTGCACCCCATGCGGCCGTGGCCTGGCTGTCGGTCTTGGCCTTCGGCAGGTCGTCCGCCAGCTGGTCGGGCAGGGCCAGCATGACCTCCGCGCACACGGGGTTCGCCGCGTCGTCGGCGGCCTCGACGCCGATCGTGGGGGTGCACGCGGCGAGCGTCGCGACCACGGACAGGGCCAGGAGGGCGGGCAGGGCACGGCGGAGCACGCGCCCACGCTACCCGGCGTCGGCGGGCGGGACGGTCGATAGGGTTTCGTGCGTGAGCGACCCCACCCTGCTCGTGCGCGACCTCGACGAGACCGAGCTCCTCGGCCACATCTTTCCTCTCCTTCCCCCGGGCGACGCGACCGAGGTCGGGCCGGGGGACGACGCCGCCGTCCTGCGCGCGCCCGACGGACGCGTCGTCGTGTCCACCGACGTGCTCGTCGAGGACCGGCACTTCCGGCGGCGGTGGTCGTCGGGGTACGACGTCGGCTGGCGCGCAGCGGTGCAGAACCTCGCCGACGTCGCGGCCATGGGCGCTCGATCCACGGGCCTCGTCGTCTCCCTCGTCGTCCCGGGCGACGTCCCGGTCTCGTGGGTCACCGGCCTGGCCGGCGGCCTCGCCGAGGCGGCCGCGTCCGCGGGTGCCGCCGTCGTCGGGGGAGACCTGTCGGGTGGTCACGCGATCGTCGTCGCCGTGACGGTGCACGGGGACCTCGGGGGTCGGCGGCCGGTCCTGCGCTCGGGCGCGCGGGTGGGCGACGTCGTCGCGCACGCCGGCGTGCGGGGCCGCTCGGCCGCAGGGCTCGCGCTGCTCGACGCCGGAGTGGCCGGCCCTGCCGACGGCGC
>VJZX01000016.1:56214-80759 GCA_009663185.1 Isoptericola halalbus | reverse complement strand
GGCGGCGGTGCCGGTGGCGGCGGCTTCCGCCCGGGCGGCGGCGGCGGCTTCGGCGGCCGTCCCGGTGGGCGAGGCGGTGCCGGCCGCGGCTCCACGCAGGGTGCCTTCGGCCGCGCGGGCGGACGTCCGGTCCGCGGGCGCAAGTCGAAGCGCGCGAAGCGGCAGGAGTTCGAGCAGATGCAGGCGCCGTCGCTCGGCGGCGTGCAGGTCCCGCGCGGCAACGGCGAGACCGTCATCCGCCTGCGTCACGGCTCGTCGCTGAACGACTTCGCCGACAAGATCGACGCGAACCCCGCGTCGCTCGTGACCGTGCTCTTCCACCTGGGCGAGATGGCCACGGCCACGCAGTCGCTCGACGAGGACACGTTCGCGACGCTCGGCTCCGAGCTCGGCTACGTCATCGAGATGGTCTCGGCAGAGGAGGAAGACCGCGAGCTGCTCGGGTCCTTCGACATCGACCTGCAGGCCGAGGAGGCCGGCGAGTCCGACGAGGACCTGGCGGCGCGCCCGCCGGTCGTGACCGTCATGGGTCACGTCGACCACGGCAAGACCAAGCTCCTCGACGCGATCCGATCCACGGACGTCGTCGCGGGCGAGGCCGGCGGCATCACCCAGCACATCGGTGCCTACCAGGTGCACACCGAGCACGAGGGCGCCGAGCGCGCCATCACGTTCATCGACACCCCGGGTCACGAGGCGTTCACCGCCATGCGTGCCCGCGGTGCCCAGGTGACGGACATCGCGATCCTCGTGGTCGCCGCGGACGACGGCGTCATGCCGCAGACGATCGAGGCGCTCAACCACGCCCAGGCCGCGAACGTGCCGATCGTCGTCGCCGTGAACAAGGTGGACAAGGACGGGGCCAACCCCGACAAGATCCGCCAGCAGCTCACCGAGTACAACCTGGTGGCCGAGGAGTACGGCGGCGACACGATGTTCGTCGACGTCTCCGCGCTGCGGCGCATGGGCATCGCCGACCTGCTCGAGGCCGTGCTGCTCACCGCGGACGCGGCGCTCGACCTGCGCGCCAACGCGGAGAAGGACGCGCGCGGCGTGGCCATCGAGGCCAACCTCGACAAGGGGCGCGGTGCCGTCGCCACGGTGCTGGTCCAGTCCGGCACGCTGCAGGTCGGCGACGCGATCGTCGCGGGCACGGCCCACGGCCGCGTTCGCGCCATGTTCGACGAGCACGGCGAGGCCGTGACCGAGGCAGGCCCGGCCCGCCCGGTGCAGGTGCTTGGGCTCGCGTCGGTGCCCAGCGCCGGCGACACCTTCCTGGTGGCGCCGGACGAGCGCACCGCTCGCCAGATCGCCGAGAAGCGCCAGGCCGCCGAGCGTGCGGCACTCCTGGCCAAGCGCCGCAAGCGCATCAGCCTCGAGGACTTCACCAAGGCGCTCGAGCAGGGCAAGGTCGAGACCCTCAACCTCGTCCTCAAGGGCGACGTCTCGGGAGCCGTCGAGGCACTCGAGGACGCGCTGCTCAAGATCGACGTCGGCGACGAGGTCCAGCTGCGGGTCATCCACCGCGGCGTGGGTGCCATCACGCAGAACGACGTCAACCTGGCCACCGTCGACAACGCCGTGATCATCGGCTTCAACGTGAAGTTCGGCGAGCGCGTCGAGGAGATGGCGGACCGCGAGGGCGTCGAGGTCAAGTTCTACTCGGTCATCTACCAGGCGATCGAGGACGTCGAGGCCGCGCTCAAGGGCATGCTCAAGCCGGAGTTCGAGGAGGCCCAGCTGGGCAGCGCGGAGATCCGCCAGGTCTTCCGCTCCTCGAAGTTCGGCAACATCGCCGGTTCGATCGTCCGCTCGGGCACGATCCGGCGGAACACCAAGGCGCGCGTCCTGCGCAACGGCACCGTGGTGGGGGACAACCTCACGATCGAGTCGCTGCGCCGCGAGAAGGACGACGTCACCGAGGTCCGCGAGGGCTTCGAGTGCGGTATCGGCCTCGGGTCGTTCAACGACATCACCGAGGGCGACATCATCGAGACCTTCGAGATGCGCGAGAAGCCGCGCGCCTGACGGTCTGAGTCCGGACGGCGCCCCGTCGCCTCCCGCCGCGGCGGGGACGGTGGGGCGCCGTCGGCGTCCCGTCTCGTACTACATGGGAGCAGCACACATGGTGGACAACCCGCGGGCCCGCAAGCTCGCCGACCGCATCAAGGAGATCGTCGCGCGCCTGATCGACACGCGGATCAAGGACCCGCGCCTCGGTTTCGTCACCGTGACCGACGTGCGCGTGACCGGCGACCTGCAGAACGCCTCGGTCTTCTACACCGTCTACGGCACCGACGAGGAGCGGGCCGGCACCGCCGCGGCCCTCGAGAGCGCCAAGGGCCTCATCCGGTCCGAGGTCGGCAAGCAGACCGGTATCCGGCTCACGCCCGCCATCGACTTCCACCTCGACTCCGTGCCCGAGACGGCGGCGCACCTCGACGCCGCGCTGCTCGAGGCGCAGCGCCGGGACGCCGAGCTCGCCGCGCTGCGCGAGGGCAAGGGGTTTGCCGGCGAGCAGGACCCGTACCGCAAGCCCCGCGAGACGGACGCCGACGTCGACGACGCCCTCTGATGGGCGCGCCCGGGCCGGGGCGCCCGCCGCGGCGCCCGACCGCCCCCGACGGCTTCCTCGTCGTCGACAAGCCCACGGGCTGGACGAGTCACGACGTCGTCGGACGCTGCCGGCGGCTGGCCGGGACGCGCAAGGTCGGCCACGCGGGCACGCTCGACCCCATGGCGACGGGCGTTCTCGTCGTCGGGGTGGGCCGGGCCACGCGCCTGCTGACCTACGTGGTGGGCGCCGACAAGGCGTACGACGCGACGATCCGGCTCGGCGCGAGCACGACGACGGACGACGCCGAGGGCGAGGTCGTCGCCGCGCCCGGCGTGGGTGCCGGCGTCGACCCCGAGGCCCTGGCGCGCGAGGTCGCTGCGCTCACGGGCGAGATCCAGCAGGTCCCGACGACTGTGAGCGCGGTCAAGGTCGACGGGCGGCGCGCCTACGCCCGCGCGAGGGCTGGGGAGGACGTCGAGCTCGCGGCCCGCCCCGTCACGGTGCATCGCTTCGACGTCAATGCCACGCGGGCGGCGACGACCGACGACGGCGTGCCGGTCCTGGACGTCGACGTGTCCGTCGTCGTGTCGTCGGGCACGTACGTGCGTGCGCTCGCGCGCGACCTCGGCGCGGCGCTCCGCGTCGGCGGGCACCTGACCGCGCTGCGCCGGACGCGCGTGGGCGGGTACGAGCTCGCCGCCGCGCGCACGCTCGCCCAGCTCGAGGAGCAGGCCGACGCGGACGGGGTGCTCGCCACGCTCCCGCTCGCCGACGCCGCGCGCGCGACGTTCGCCGTGCGCGAGCTCACCGCGGACGAGGCACGCGCGCTCGGTCACGGGCAGTGGGTCGCCCCGAGCGGTGCGGCCGGCACGGTCGCCGGGATCGGTCCCGACGGCGCGCTGGTCGCGCTCCTTCAGGACACACGCCGCAAGGGCGAGCACCTCGCCCGGCCCGTGCTCGTGCTCGCACCCGCGGGCTGAGCCCCAGACAGGCGCCGTGCCGGGCGCGGTGCCGAGCGATGGGACGGGCCGCGATTGTGGCACGCTTGACGGTCGGCACCATGGTGCCGGTGACGAGACAGACGAGGAGGCGTGGGCGCGTGCAGGTGTTCACGGACCTGAGCCAGGTCCCCGAGGGCTTCGGTCCGTCGGTCGTGACGATCGGCAACTTCGACGGCGTGCACCGCGGGCACCAGGCGGTGCTGGGGCGCATCGTCGAGCTCGCACGCGCGGACGGGCACGTGGCCGTCGCGGTGACGTTCGACCCCCACCCCGCCGTCGTGCACCGGCCCGACGCCGCGCCCGAGCTGCTCACGGGCATGCGAGACCGGCTCGAGCTCCTCGAGGCCATCGGTCTGGACGCCGTCCTGGTCGTCGAGTACACGCTCGACCTCGCGGCGCAGACGCCCGAGGAGTTCGTGACCCGGTGCCTCGTCGAGGGCCTGCGCGCGCGCACCGTCGTCGTCGGGCACGACGTGCGCTTCGGCAAGGACAACTCCGGCACGCTCGCGACGATGGTCGAGCTCGGCGGCACCCACGGCTTCGAGGTCGTCGCGATCGACGACGTCGGCGAGTGCGTGCCGCCGGCGGGCGTCGGGCGGCAGCGCTGGTCGTCGTCGGCGGTGCGCGCGCTGCTGGCCGAGGGCGACGTCGCCCAGGCGTCCGAGGTGCTGGGGCGCCCGCACCGGGTGCGGGGGATCGTCGTGCACGGCGACGCGCGCGGGCGTGAGCTCGGGTTCCCGACCGCCAACCTCGGCGGCATCGCGGGCATGGTGCCCGCCGACGGCGTCTACGCCGGCCGTCTCCT
Source organism: Isoptericola halalbus (assembly GCA_009663185.1). Classification (GTDB taxonomy): domain Bacteria; phylum Actinomycetota; class Actinomycetes; order Actinomycetales; family Cellulomonadaceae; genus Isoptericola; species Isoptericola halalbus. The sequence goes on along the minus strand of VJZX01000016.1, from coordinate 76,396 downwards.
GCGCCCCGAGCTCGCGGCCACGCATCCCGGCCACCCCGACACGTGCATGCCGGCCGCGATCTCGATCGGCACCAACCCGACGTTCGACGGCGTCGAGCGGCGGGTCGAGGCCTATGTCCTGGACCGTGACGACCTCGACCTGTACGACGAGGAGGTCGTGCTCGAGCTCCTCGAGCGGCTGCGCCCCACGCAGCGCTTCGACGGCATCGAGCCGCTCGTTGCCCAGATGCACGACGACGTCGCGCGTGCGCGGGAGATCCTCGCCGGCTGATGACGGCGGTAGCGGGTGAAACACGCTCGCACCGTGTCATGACCCCGGCACCAGCCGCTCTCCTCCCCTGAAGGCGGTCCCCACCGCCTCAAAGGGGGGACGCAGGTCACCCCGACCGCGCCCCGTGCCGCTCGACGCACCAGCCCCCAGCCCGGGCGGCACGGGGCCGCACAGCACCCGGGCCCCGGTACGCCGTCTGACGGCGAACCGGGGCCCGGGCGGCCCCTCCTCGTGGGAAGCGGTGTGACGCGCTGGTAGGATAGGCGGGCCGTCAGATCGGCCGCGGATCGAGAGCGCCCCGGTGAAGCAGTCCCGGAGCACCGCGCAACGACACCAAGGAGAGCTCATGCCCCTCGACGCTGCCACGAAGCAGTCCATCATGACCGAGTACGCGACTCACGAGGGCGACACCGGCTCGCCCGAGGTGCAGATCGCGCTCCTCACGCAGCGCATCAAGGACCTGACCGAGCACCTCAAGGAGCACAAGCACGACCACCACAGCCGTCGTGGCCTGCTCCTGCTGGTCGGCCAGCGCCGTCGCCTCCTCGGCTACCTGCAGAAGATCGACATCGAGCGCTACCGCCGCCTCATCGAGAGGCTCGGCCTGCGTCGCTGATCACACCTCGCCAGCCCGGTCCCCTGTCGCAGGGGCCGGGCTGGTCTGGTGTGATGTCCTAGAAGAAAACGCCGCGCCGCCCGGGCAGTCGTCCGGTCCTCGGTAGTGGCCCCCCGAACTCGCACCCGGCGCACGAACGTGCCGGTGAGCAGGCTCCGTGGGCCTCGATCGAAGACCGCCGATGGCCGGGGGCGCCTTCGAGAATCAGGAGGGCACCCGTGGAGGGTCCCGAGATCCAGTTCGCCGAGGCCGTGATCGACAACGGTCGCTTCGGCACCCGCACCGTCCGCTTCGAGACGGGCCGCCTGGCCCGTCAGGCCGCAGGCTCCGTCGCTGCCTACCTCGACGGCGAGACCATGCTGCTGTCGGCGACGACCGCCGGCAAGCACCCCAAGGAGCAGTTCGACTTCTTCCCGCTCACGGTCGATGTCGAGGAGCGGATGTACGCCGCGGGCCGTATCCCCGGCTCGTTCTTCCGCCGCGAGGGCCGCCCCTCGACCGAGGCGATCCTGGCCTGCCGCCTCATCGACCGCCCGCTGCGCCCGCTGTTCGTCAAGGGCCTGCGCAACGAGGTCCAGGTCGTCGTGACGGTCATGTCGATCCACCCGGATGACGCGTACGACGTGCTGGCGATCAACGCCGCGTCGCTGTCCACGCAGATCTCCGGCCTGCCGTTCTCCGGCCCGGTCGCGGGCGTACGGATCGCGCTGATCGACGGTCAGTGGGTCGCGTTCCCGAAGCACTCGGACCTCGAGCGCGCCGTGTTCAACATGGTGGTCGCCGGCCGCGTCGTGGGTGACGACGTCGCGATCGCGATGATCGAGGCCGAGGCCACCGACGACGCGTGGAAGCTCATCCGGAGCGAGGGCGTCCAGGCCCCGACCGAGGAGGTCGTGGCCGAGGGCATCGAGGCGGCCAAGCCGTTCCTTCGCTCGCTGTGCGAGGCGCAGTCCGCTCTGGCAGCCCAGTCGGCGAAGGAGGTCCAGGAGTTCCCCCTCTTCCCGGAGTACGCCGACGACGCCTTCGCGGCGGTCGAGTCGGCGGTGGCCGAGCCGCTGCGCGAGGCCCTCGCCATCGGCGACAAGCAGGCGCGCGAGAACCGCCTCGACGAGATCAAGGCCCAGATGCTGGGCGAGCTCCAGGACGGCTTCGACGGCCGCGAGAAGGAGCTGTCGGCCGCGTACCGGTCGCTGCAGAAGAAGCTCGTGCGCCGCCGCGTCCTGACCGACGGCGTCCGCATCGACGGCCGCGGGCTCGCGGACATCCGCACGCTCTCGGCCGAGGTCGAGGTCATCCCGCGCGTGCACGGCTCGGCGTTGTTCGAGCGTGGCGAGACCCAGATCCTGGGCGTCACGACGCTCAACATGCTGCGCATGGAGCAGCAGATCGACTCGCTCGGGCCGGTCACGCGCAAGCGCTACATGCACAACTACAACTTCCCGCCGTTCTCGACGGGCGAGACGGGCCGCGTCGGCAGCCCGAAGCGCCGCGAGATCGGGCACGGTGCCCTGGCCGAGCGCGCGCTCGTGCCCGTGCTGCCGAGCCGCGAGGACTTCCCCTACGCGATCCGTCAGGTCTCCGAGGCGCTCGGCTCGAACGGCTCGACGTCGATGGGCTCGGTCTGCGCCTCGACGCTGTCGCTGCTCAACGCCGGTGTGCCGCTCAAGGCGCCCGTCGCGGGCATCGCCATGGGCCTGATCTCGGACACCGTCGACGGTGAGACCCGGTACGCGGCGCTCACCGACATCCTCGGTGCCGAGGACGCCTTCGGCGACATGGACTTCAAGGTCGCCGGCACGCGCGAGTTCGTCACGGCCATCCAGCTCGACACCAAGCTCGACGGCATCCCGGCGTCGGTTCTCGCGGCCGCGCTCACGCAGGCGCGCGACGCTCGTCTGACGATCCTCGACGTCATCGCCGAGGCCATCGACACGCCCGACGAGATGTCCCCGAACGCCCCGCGCGTCATCACGGTCAAGGTGCCGGTCGACAAGATCGGTGAGGTCATCGGCCCCAAGGGCAAGATGATCAACCAGATCCAGGAGGAGACCGGCGCGGACATCTCCATCGAGGACGACGGCACCGTCTACATCGGCGCCACCGACGGCCCGTCGGCCGAGGCCGCGCGCGCGGCGATCAACGCGATCGCCAACCCGCACGTGCCCGAGGTGGGCGAGCGGTTCGTCGGCACGGTCGTCAAGACGACGTCGTTCGGCGCGTTCGTCTCGCTGTCGCCGGGCAAGGACGGTCTGCTGCACATCAGCCAGATCCGCAAGCTCGTGGGTGGCAAGCGCGTCGAGAACGTCGAGGACGTCCTGTCGATCGGCCAGAAGGTCCAGGTCGAGATCGGTGAGATCGACCCGCGTGGCAAGCTCTCGCTCGTCGCGATCACGGAGGACGACGAGAAGCGCGACGAGGCCAAGTCCGACGAGCCCGCGGAGTCGCCTGCCGGCGAGTCCGTCGACGCTCCCGCGGAGGCCTGACGCTCTCATGACCTGGCACCTTCCGCTCGTCCCCGCGGGCGAGCCCGGTGCCGAGCTGATCACCGGGCAGGACGGCGCGACGATCCGTCGCACCGTCCTGCCCGGCGGCGTCCGGGTGCTCACCGAGCACATGCCGGGCCTGCGCTCGGCCACCATGGGCGCCTGGGTCGGCGTCGGCTCCCGGGACGAGACCGACGGGCACCACGGCTCCACCCACTTTCTCGAGCACCTGCTCTTCAAGGGCACGCGGCGGCGCTCGGCCATGGACATCGCCGAGGCGTTCGACGCCGTCGGCGGCGAGGCGAACGCCGCGACCGGCAAGGAGCACACGTGCTACTACGCGCGCGTGCTCGACGCCGACCTGCCGATGGCGGTCGACGTCATCGCGGACATGGTCACCTCGGCGCGGCTCGACCCTGACGAGCTCGAGGTCGAGCGCGGCGTGATCCTCGAAGAGCTCGCCATGACGGATGACGACCCGTCCGACGTGGTCCACGAGGAGTTCGCCGCGGCCGTGCTCGGTACCCACCCGCTCGGCCGGCCCATCGGCGGGACGCCCGACACGATCCGCGCCGTGCCGCGCGACGCCGTCTGGGAGCACTATCGCTGGCACTACCGGCCCGAGACCCTGGTGGTCGCCGCGGCGGGTGGCGTCGACCACGACATCCTCGTCGAGCAGGTCACCGATGGGCTCACTGCCGGGGGCTGGTCGCTCGAGCCCGGGGCGTCGCCCCGATCGCGCCGCGCCGACGCCCCCGAGACCGAGGGCGTGCCGACCGAGGGGGTCGCCCTGGAGGTGCGCCGCCAGGTGGAGCAGGCGAACGTCATCGTGGGCTGCACGGGGCTGCCCGCGACCGACGACCGGCGATTCACGCTCTCGGTGCTCAACGCCGTGCTCGGCGGGGGCATGTCGTCGCGGCTGTTCCAGGAGATCCGCGAGAAGCGCGGCCTGGCGTACACGACGTACTCGTTCGCCTCGGGGCACGGCGGTCTCGGCACCTTCGGGCTGTACGCGGGCTGCGCCCCGGCCAAGGTCGACCAGGTGACCGAGCTGCTCGTGGCCGAGCTCGAGCGGCTCGCGACGGACGGGATCACCGACGCCGAGCTCGAGCGGTCGATCGGCCAGCTGTGCGGAGGGCTCGTGCTCGGGCTCGAGGACAGCGGCTCGCGCATGAGCCGTCTGGGCAAGGCCGAGCTCGTCTACGGCGAGCTGCTCACGCTCGAGGAGTCGCTCGAGCGCTTCCGTGCCGTGACCGCCGACGCCGTTCGCGACCTCGCCGTGGACCTGGCCGCCCGGCCGCGGTCCGTCGTGCGCGTCGGACCCTTCGGAGATGAGGCAGCGTGACTGACATCAAGGTGGCCGTTCTCGGGGCGGCCGGACGCATGGGCACCCAGACCTGCGCCGCGGTCGAGGCGGCCGACGGGCTCGAGCTCGTCGCACGCGTCGACGCCGGCGACGACGTCGCCCAGGCGGTGCGCGACGCCGGCGCCGACGTCGCTGTCGACTTCACCATCCCCTCGGTGACCGAGGCCAACGTCCACGCGACGCTCGACGCCGGAGCACACGTCGTCGTCGGCACGACCGGCTGGGACGACGCGTCGCGGGGGCGGGTCGCCGAGCACCTCGCGCGCCTCAATGCGGACCGGCCCGACGGTGGGCTGGGCGTGCTCATCGCACCCAACTTCGGGCTGTCGGCGGTCCTGGCGATGACGTTCGCGGCCAAGGCCGCGCGGTACTTCGAGTCGGCCGAGGTCGTCGAGCTGCACCACCCGAGCAAGGTCGACGCGCCGTCGGGCACCGCACGGCACACCGCAGCGGCGATCGCCCGCGCGCGCGCCGAGGCGGGGCTGGACTCCATGCCCGACGCGACCGAGAGCGGCTGGGAGGCGCGCGGGGCCGACGTCGACGGCGTGCGCGTGCACGCCGTGCGGCTGCGCGGGCTCGTCGCCCACGAGGAGATCCTCTTCGGTAACGCGGGCGAGCAGCTGGTCATCCGCCAGGACTCGTTCGACCGCGCGTCGTTCATGCCGGGCGTGCTGCTGGCCGTGCGCGAGGTCGTGGGCCGCCCGGGCCTGACCGTGGGGCTCGAGAACGTCCTGGACCTGTCGTGAGCCCCGCGGGCGCGCCCGAGCCGGCAGTGGCGCGCCGCCGGTGGCCGCGTGGCCTGGCGGGCGCGCTCGCCGTCACGGCACTGCTCGCGCTCTACGTGTGGAAGATCGCCGGCCGCGGCGGGGCCATGGTGCGCACCGGCGAGCCCGCGCTCGTGGGCATCGGGTCGGGCGTGCTGATCATCCCGCTGATCGTCCTCGGGCTCATCGTCCGTGAGTACCGGCTGGCCGCCCGCGTGCAGCGCATGGCGGACACGCTCGCAGCCGCGGGGGAGCTGCCCGTCGACGACCTCCCGCGCTCGCCGGGCGGGCGCATCGACCGTGCGGCGGCGGACGTCGTGTTCGACGAGCGGCGCGCCGCCGTCGAGCAGGCGCCCGACGACTGGAAGGCCTGGTATCACCTGGCGTTCGCCTATGACGCGTCGGGGGACCGGCGTCGGGCACGCGAAGCCCTGCGCAAGGCGTCGGGCCTCTTCGCGAGATAGCGCCTGCGCGTAACCCGTTCGTGATCGCGTCGAAGCACACGGCTGGCATGCTCGTGCCATGCAGGTGCGGACCGGGCTGGTGACGGAGTACTTCGCTGCGCCGACGGATGCGTTGGCGGCGGAGGTCCTGCACGAGCCCGCAGGACCGTCGACGCCGGCGCGCGGCTCGGGCGAGCCGCTCTTCGACACGGTGAGCCTTCCCGCGGTCGAGCCGTTCGTCATGCTCGGGATGCTCGGCCACCTGCTGTCGGGGCGCCCGTACGGCGAGGTCACGTCCCACCCGCGGTACGCGTCGCTGGTCGCGGTCGGCGGGGACGAAGGTCCGTGGGTCGTCACCGTGTCCGACGACCTCGTCGCCGACCTCGCCGAGAGCCCGGCCGAGCGCCTGGCGGACATCGCCCTGCGGTGGGCGCGTACACCGGAGCTCGCGGCGATCCCCGCCGACGTCGTCGTGTCGGCGGTGCACGCGCTCGGCCGGCTCGCGGCCCGGGCCCTCGAGGTGCGGCACGCGCTGTACTGCTGGACGAGCCTCGAGCCCGCGTAGCCAGCTCCCGGCGTCAGATCGCGGCGGACCAGCGCCGCTCGACGACGTCGCGCACTCCTGTGGCCAGCGTCCGCTGCGTCCCGTCAGGCCCGAGCCCCGCCGAGGAGAGGAACCGTTCGCGGGCCGTGTCGTCGTCGAGCACCCAGGTGACCACCTCGGTCGCGCCGTCTGTGCGCAGCCGGTCCACGGCGGCGGCGAGCAACCGCGAGCCGTGTCCGGCCCGCTGGTGGTCGGGCGCGACCTCGAGCGCGAGGACCTGCCCGGGCGCGACCGCGGCGAAGCCCACGATCGTCGGACCGTCGAGCGCGACGAGCACCGCGAACCCAGGGCCGGGCGGCGAGACGATCGCGTCGGCCCAGCGGTCCCGCATCACCGTGGTGTCGAGGGAGTCCACGACGCCGTCGCCCAGCGCGGCCTCGTGCACGTCGCGCCACGCGCTCACCTGGATGCGGGTGACGGCGTCCTCGTCGCCGGGCACGGCGGGCCGCACGGACACGTCGGCCATCTCGCGGAACAGTGCCATCGCCCAAGCCTACGGTGCCCGGCAGGCGCTCAGAGCGCCACGTAGACCGTCTCGAGGTACTCCTCGAGTCCCGCCTCGCCGCCTTCGCGGCCCAGGCCCGACTGCTTGACGCCGCCGAACGGCGCGCTCGCGTCGGACACCATGCCGCGGTTGATGCCGATCATCCCCGCCTCGATCTCGTCCGTGACGCGCATCGCCCGCTCGAGCGAGGTCGTGTACGCGTAGGCGGCGAGGCCGTACTCGGTCGCGTTGGCGAGCTCGATCGCCTCGTCGTCGTCCGAGAACGCCACCACGGGGGCGACAGGTCCGAAGATCTCCTCGGTCACGGCACGCGCGTCGGGGTCGACCCCGGCCAGGACGGTGGGCTCGTAGAAGTGGCCGGGGCCGTCGGGCCGGCGGCCGCCCGTGAGCACCTGCGCGCCCTGCTCCGCCGCGTCGGCGACGAGCGCGTCGACCTTGTCGACCGCCTTCGCCTCGATCAGCGGCCCGACGTCGGTGCCCTCGGCCGCGCCCGGACCCACCCGCAGCGCGGCGAACCGGTCGGCCAGGCGCCGGGAGAAGTCGCGCGCGAGCGAGACGTGCACGAGGAAGCGGTTGGCCGCCACGCACGACTGCCCGCAGTTGCGGAGCTTGGCGACCATCGCCCCGTCGACGGCGGCGTCCAGGTCTGCGTCGGCGAACACGACGAACGGGGCATTGCCGCCGAGCTCCATCGAGCAGTTGAGCACCTGTCCCGCCGACTGCTCGAGCAGCGTGCGCCCGACGGCGGTGGACCCGGTGAAGGACAGCTTGCGCAGGCGCGGGTCGGCCAGCAGGGGAGCGGTGAGGTCCGAGGCCGACGACGTCGGGACGACGTTGACGACGCCGGTCGGCAGGCCGCGGTCGGCGAGCTCGGAGCGGATGACCTCGGCGACGAGCATCGTCGTCAGCGGGGTCAGCTGGGCCGGCTTGATCACGACCGGGCAGCCGGCGGCGAGCGCCGGGCCGAGCTTGCGCGTGGCCATGGCGATCGGGAAGTTCCAGGGTGTGATGAGCAGTGCCGGGCCCACGGGGCGGCGCTGCACGAGCTGGCGGTTGGCCCCCGCAGGGGCCGTGCGGACGAGCCCGTCGGTGCGCACGGCCTGCTCGGCGTACCAGCGCAGGAAGTCGGCGCCGTACAGCACCTCGGCGCGCGCCTCATCGATCGTCTTGCCGCACTCGGCCGTGATGAGCGAGGCGACGTCGTCGGCGCGGGCCACGATGCGCTCGTAGACCGCGCGCAGCAGCTCCGACCGCTCGCGCGGAGCGACCGCGCGCCAGGCGGGAGCGGCCTCCACTGCCGCGGTGAGGGCCCGTCGGCCGTCCTCGGGGGACGCGTCGGCCACGTCGAACAGCACGTCCTCGGTGGCGGGGTCGACGACCTCGAACGTCCTCCCGCCGGTCGCCGCATCCCAGCGACCGCCCACGAGCGTGCCGGTCGGCAGGTGCGCGACGAGGGTGGGCGAGAGGGCGGGCGCGGTCATACGGGTCAGTATGGAACAGCCGGTCTCGGCCCGCAGCGGCCCGGCGCCCTTCGCAGCTCGCGGCCGGTACGGTGTTCCCATGACGCTTCCCGGCACGCCCGCGCGCCCGTTCGGCGCGGTTCTCACCGCGATGGTCACGCCCATGTCCCGCGACGGGGAGGTGGATCTCGAGTCGGCGGCGCGGCTCGCGGCACGCCTGGTCGACGAAGGCAACGACGGCGTCGTCCTGTCGGGGACCACGGGCGAGGCGCCCACCACGCACGCGCCGGAGAAGGCGGACCTCGTCCGCGCCGTCGTCGAGGCCGTGGGCGACCGCGCCGTCGTGATCGCGGGCGCGGGCTCCAACGACACCGTGCACGCCGTGCGCATGGCCGAGCAGGCCGCCGAGGCCGGCGCGCACGGCCTCCTCGTCGTCTCGCCGTACTACTCGCGCCCGACGCAGGAGGGCCTCTACCGGCACTTCGCGATGGTCGCCGACGCGACCGACCTGCCGGTCATGCTCTACGACATCCCCGGGCGCGCCGGAGTGCGCATCGCGCCCGCCACCTACGAGCGCATCGCCCGGCACCCGCGAGTCGTGGCGACCAAGGACGCCACGGGCGACGTGGCCGCCGTCCCCGCCCTGCGCGCGGCCACGGGCCTCGCCTGGTACTCGGGCGACGACGGCCTGCTCCTGCCCTTCCTCGCCCACGGCGCCGTCGGCATCGTGTCGGTGTCCGCACACGTCGTCGGCCCGCAGTTCGCCGAGGCCGTGCGCCGCTTCGACGCGGGCGACCACGCGGGCGCGCTCGAGGTCTTCTCCGCGACCCTGCCGGTCGTCGAGGCGATGAACGGCGCCGGCGCGCAGGCCGTCATGGTCAAGGCCGCGCTCGAGCTGCTCGGTGCGCACGACAACCGCGAGATGCGCCTGCCCAACGTCGCGGCGACCGACGCCGACGTCGCCCACGTCCGCGACGCCCTCGAGGCGGTGGGCCTGCTCACGACGGCGGGTTCCGCCGTCGGGCACGACGCCGCCCCCACGCTTCCGTAACACCCACCGGCCAGGAGGCCCCGTGAGCCACCCTCACCCCGAACTTCCCCTGCCCCCCGCCCTACCCGCCGGAGGGCTGCGCATCGTCGCCCTCGGTGGCCTGGGCGAGGTGGGACGCAACATGGCGGTCCTCGAGCACGAGGGCCGCCTGCTCATCGTCGACTGCGGCGTGCTCTTCCCCGAGGACCACCAGCCCGGCGTCGACCTCATCCTCCCGGACTTCGAGTACATCGCCGACCGGCTCGACGACATCGAGGCCGTGGTCCTCACGCACGGGCACGAGGACCACATCGGCGCCGTGCCCTACCTGCTGCGCCTGCGCCGCGACATCCCTCTCGTGGGCTCGCGCCTGACCCTCGCGTTCGTCGACGCCAAGCTCAAGGAGCACCGGATCCGCCCCGTCATGCGGCCCGTCGCCGAGGGCGACAGCGTGCAGCTGGGGGCGTTCGGGCTCGAGTTCGTCGCGGTCAACCACTCGATCCCCGACGCGCTCGCCGTCGCGATCACGACCACGGCCGGCACGGTCCTGCACACCGGCGACTTCAAGATGGACCAGCTCCCTCTCGACGGCAGGGTCACCGACCTGCGCGCGTTCGCGCGGCTCGGCGAGCGCGGCGTGGACCTGTTCATGGTCGACTCGACCAACGCCGAGGTCCCCGGCTTCGTCACGAACGAGGTCGAGATCGGCCCCGTGCTCGACAACGTGTTCGCCCAGGCGGAGCGCCGCATCATCGTCGCCTCGTTCGCCTCGCACGTGCACCGGGTGCAGCAGGTGCTCAACGCGGCCCACGCGCACGGGCGCAAGGTCGCGCTCGTCGGGCGCTCGATGGTGCGCAACATGGGCATCGCAGCCGACCTGGGCTACCTCGAGGTGCCGCCGGGCGTCCTCGTCGAGCTCAAGCAGGCGGCCGGCATGCCCGACGACCGCGTCGTGTACATGTGCACCGGGTCGCAGGGCGAGCCGATGGCCGCGCTGAGCCGGATGGCCAACGGGGAGCACAGCGTCTCGGTCGGGCACGGCGACACGGTCATCCTGGCGTCGTCGCTCATCCCGGGCAACGAGAACTCGGTATTCCGCGTGATCAACGGCCTCACACGCCTTGGCGCGCGCGTCGTGCACTCGGGCAACGCCAAGGTGCACGTGTCCGGGCACGCGAGCGCGGGCGAGCTGCTGTACTGCTACAACATCCTGCGCCCGCGCAACGTCATGCCCGTGCACGGCGAGGTGCGCCACCTCGTGGCCAACGCGGCGCTCGCGGTCAGGACCGGCGTGCCCGCCGACCGCGTCGTGCTCGCCGAGGACGGCGTCGTCGTCGACCTCGTCGACGGCAAGGCGTCCGTGGTCGGGGCGGTGCCGTGCGGGTACGTGTACGTCGACGGCTCGTCCGTGGGCGAGGTGACCGAGACCGAGCTCAAGGACCGGCGCATCCTCGGCGAGGAGGGCTTCGTGTCCGTCTTCGCTGTGGTCGACTCGGCGACGGGCAAGGTCCTGGCGGGCCCGCAGATCCTCGCGCGCGGCATGGCCGAGGGCGACGCCGTGTTCGAGGAGATCCAGCCCGAGCTCGTGCGGGCGCTCGAGGACGCGATCGCCGGCGGTATGACCGACACCTACGAGATGCAGCAGGTCATGCGCCGCATCATCGGGCAGTGGGTCAACCGGCGCCTGCGCCGTCGGCCGATGATCGTGCCCGTCGTCGTGGAGGCGTGAGGGGTTCCTGCGCCTTCCGTCCGGGTGACGGGGTTCGCTAGCCTGGCGCAACTTGTCACGCCAGGAGGACCTGAATGTCGCACGAGCCCGACCCGTTCGCCCCGCCGTCGGGGTCGACCCCTGCCTCTGTAGGTGGGCCGGCCGGGCCGCCAGTGGCTATGGCCGCCCGTGTGCCCGCGCAGCCCGCGTACGGTGCGTGCGCCACGCCCGGCGTCTCGTCGGGTTGGACGCCCGCGCCTTCCGTGCCGGGCGGGCTCGCGACGGCATCGATCGTGCTGGCGTGCGTCTGGACGGTCGTGCAGGTGGTCGCGTTCGCCCTGTCGTTCTCGGCGGCTGAGGAGTACGGACGTGCGGTGGCTGTCGGCAGTCCCGTGTTCGATGTCTTCACCCCCTACGACGGGGTGACCAGCCTGCTGGGGGCCGTGCAGGTGGCGGCGTTCGTCGTCACCTGCCTGTGGCTGCAGCGGGGGCGCGAGGTGGCCGCGGCGATCTCGCCCGACATCCGCCCGGCGCGTCGGCCGGTGTGGGTCTGGCTCGGGTGGATCGTGCCCGTCGTGTCGCTCTGGTTCCCATACCAGGTGGTGCGCGACGTGCGCTCCGGGGCGACGGGCCTGCGCAAGGTTCCGGGCCCCGCCCTGTGGTGGACATGCTGGCTCGTGATGATGTGGGCGACCAAACAGACGACGATCACAGTGCTCGGCAGCTCGTGGCGGGAGCCGGCGTGGCTGCCTGGCATCGAGGGCATCGGCACGGTCGCCACGGTCGTGGGTCTCGTGACGTGGATCCGGATCGTCAGGGAGGTCACGGCCGCCCAGCGGTCCCGGCTGGAGCTCCCGGCGCCGACCATCTGACTGCCGGCGACCTGAGCGGCAGGCTCAGCCGCCCAGCAGCGCGGGCCCGACGGCGGTCGTCGCGGCCGCGTAGCGGGCCGAGCGCTCGTCGTCGTCGCCAGGCAGCAGGCCGGCGAGCTCGAGCGAGACGAGCCCGTGCACGAGCCCCCACAGCCCGACGGCGGCCGCGTCGACGCGCTCGTCGGGTGCGTTCGGCATCAGGCGTTCGACGGCGTCGCGCAGCACCCGGAAGGTCGGCCGCTCGACGGCCGGCAGTGCGTCGGCGGACGGTCGGACGGCGCGGTCGAACATGACCCGGTAGAAGTGAGGGTCGGCGAGCGAGCTGGACCGGTACGCGAGGCCGAGCGCGCGCAGGTCGGCCAGCGGGTCCTCGGTCCGGGGTACCGCGGCGAGGTGCGCCGCGAACCGGCGGAACCCCTCGGCGCTCACGGCCGCGACGAGCTCGTCGCGCGACCCGAAGAGCGCGTACACCGCGGAGGCGCTCGTGCCGGCCGCGGCGGCGACCGCGCGCACGGTCACGGCCGACTCGCCGCCCGTCGCCACGGACTCGGACGCGACCTCGAGCAGACGGGTGCGCAGGGCGTCGTCGTGCACGCGCGGTCGAGCCATGCGGTGAGCCTAGACCTCTTGACCCGGGTTTGTGAACGGTGTTCTATAACAGTGTTCGCAAACTTGATCCCCAGGAGGCCGCCGTGCTCGAGCTCACCGACGCTGCCCGCATCACCGCGGGCATCGTGCTGCTCACCGTCGTGACCATCGAGTCCGGCGGTGCATTCATGGTCCGGGTCGTCACCGGCCGGATGGCGGCCACCGACTTTCAGGCGTCGTTCTTCCGAGCCGGGCACGCCCACGCCGGCGTGCTCGTGATCCTGGGGCTGCTGTGCCTCCTGCTCACCGAGGCGACGGAGCTCGGCGGGTTCACGCGTTGGCTCGCCGCGACCGGCGTGCTCGTCGGGGCGATCCTCATGCCCGCGGGGTTCTTCTTCTCCGCCACGGGCACCGGGCGCACCCGCCCGAACCGCGCCGTCGCGCTGCTGCCGCTCGGAGGGCTGGCGATCGCCGCCGGGGTGGTGACCCTCGGTGTCGGGCTGCTGACCGCCTGAGGGCTCGCCCGTGCACCCGGCGCGGCCGCGCCCGTGGGACACGCCACCGCCGGCCTGCGGCGTCGGGTCCCCGCTCGCGGGTACGGTGAGACCATCATGGCGACCCGGACACCCGCCCAGAGGATCACCGGGACTCCTCGGGCGCCGCAGCGGGGCGCGACGAGCTCGGCACGCACGCGTTCCGTGGCGGCGCCGACCCGTCGCGCGCCTGCCCGTGCGCGCTCGGCGTCGAGCGGCAAGGGTGGCAAGGGTCGTACGACGTCCGCCCGGCGTCCGACCCGCGGCGGCCCGCCGTGGCCCGTGCGGGCCGTGCGGGGGCTGTACCTGGGCGTCGCCCACGGGCTTGGCGCCGTGGTCCGCAGCATCACCAAGGGAGCGAGAGACCTGGAACCCGAGCACCGCCGCGACGGCGTCGCCTTCTTCCTCATCGCCCTCGCGCTCGTCGTCGCGGCGCGCGAGTGGTGGGGGATCCCCGGCACCTTCGGCACGGTCGTGCACGCGGTCGTCGCCGGGACGGTCGGTCTCGCCGGCGTCGCGGTGCCCGTGCTGCTCCTATGGCTCGGGGCGCGCGTCATGCGGCACCCCGAGCGCGGGCAGGCGAACTCGCGCGTCGCGATCGGGCTGTCGTTCCTCGTCGTCTCGGTGTGCGCCCTCGTCGCCATCGCCGAGGACCTGCCGTCGCCTGCCGACGGGTTCGCCGGGGTCCAGGACGCCGGCGGGATCATCGGCTACCTGACGGCGACACCCGTCGTGGCGGGCGTGACGGAGTGGGTCGCGGTGCCGATCTTCCTGCTGCTCGGCTTCTTCGGCCTCCTGGTCGTCACGGCCACGCCGGTGCACAGGATCCCCGATCGCCTGCGCGGGCTCTACGACCGCCTCACGGGCAACCACCACCCTGTCGCCGCCGAGGACGGCCTCGAGCTCGCCGACGGCGTCTCGCGCCACGACGGCACGGACGGGGTGCCGCGCAAGCGGCGCACGCGCAAGACCAAGGCGATGCGTGCGGCCGAGGCGGCGGAAGCCGCCGAGCGCGCGGCCGCGTACGCCGGGGACGAGGCCTTCGAGAAGGCCGCGACGCTCGAGAAGCCCGGCGAGCCCACGGCCGACCCCCGGTCTGCGCCGACGCAGCTCGTGCCGACGGGCGGCGAGGCCCCGTCGGAGAATCCCGAGCCGCCGTCGCCCGCGCTCGTGCCGGACGCGCCGGCGTCGGGCACCGCCTCGGCACCTCACCTGCCCGCGCCCATGGGCCGCGCCGAGCAGCCCATGCTCGACGGCGACACGGTCTACCTGCTCCCCGACGAGCAGGTGCTCGTCAAGGGCGCGCCGCACAAGACACGCTCGGCGGCCAACGACCGCGTGGTCGAGGCGCTCACGAAGGTCTTCGCCGACTTCGACGTCGACGCCCAGGTCACGGGCTTCACGCGCGGACCGACGGTCACGCGCTACGAGGTCGAGGTCGGGTCGAAGGTCAAGGTCGAGCGCATCACGTCGCTGTCCAACAACATCGCCTACGCGGTGGCCAGCGCCGACGTGCGGATCCTGTCGCCGATCCCCGGCAAGTCGGCGATCGGCATCGAGATCCCGAACTCCGACCGCGAGACGGTCGTGCTGGGCGACGTGCTGCGCTCGTCCGCCGCCCGCCGCACCGAGCACCCGATGGTGATGGGCGTCGGCAAGGACGTCGAGGGCGGGTACGTCGTGGCGAATCTCGCCAAGATGCCGCACATCCTCGTCGCGGGCGCCACGGGCGCCGGCAAGTCGAGCTTCATCAACTCGTTGATCACGTCCATCCTCATGCGCGCCACGCCCGAGCAGGTGCGCATGATCCTGGTCGACCCCAAGCGCGTCGAGCTGACGATCTACGAGGGCATCCCGCACCTGATCACGCCCATCATCACGAGCCCGAAGAAGGCCGCCGAGGCGCTCGACTGGGTCGTGCGGGAGATGGACGCCCGGTACGACGACCTCGCGATGTTCGGCTTCAAGCACCTCGACGACTTCAACGCCGCGGTGCGCTCGGGGAAGGTCAAGCCCCTGCCGGGCTCGGAGCGCAAGGTCGCGCCCTACCCGTACCTGCTCGTCGTCGTCGACGAGCTCGCCGACCTCATGATGGTCGCTCCGCGCGACGTCGAGGCCTCCATCCAGCGCATCACGCAGCTCGCGCGCGCCGCCGGCATCCACCTCGTGCTGGCGACCCAGCGCCCGTCTGTCGACGTCGTCACCGGCCTGATCAAGGCCAACGTGCCGTCGCGCCTCGCCTTCGCGACGTCGTCGGTCACCGACTCGCGCGTCGTGCTCGACCAGCCGGGCGCGGAGAAGCTCATCGGCCAGGGTGACGCCCTGTTCCTGCCGATGGGCGCGGCCAAGCCCATGCGCGTGCAGGGGGCGTGGGTCACCGAGTCGGAGGTTCACTCGGTCGTCGAGCACGTCAAGGCCCAGCTCAAGCCCGTGTACCGCGAGGACGTCACCGCCCCCGCGGCGGCCAAGAAGCAGGTCGACGAGGACATCGGCGACGACCTCGACCTGCTGCTGCAGGCCGCCGAGCTCGTCGTCACGACGCAGTTCGGCTCGACGTCGATGCTCCAGCGCAAGCTGCGCGTCGGCTTCGCCAAGGCCGGGCGGCTCATGGACCTGCTCGAGTCCCGCGAGATCGTCGGGCCGTCCGAGGGGTCCAAGGCCCGCGAGGTGCTCGTCCAGCCCGACGACCTGCCCGCGGCGCTCGCGCTCATCCGTGGCGAGTCCGCGCCGGTCTACGACCAGGACGAGGCGTCGTCCCCGGAGCTCGCCGAGGAGTAGCCGGCGCTCAGGCCTTGCCGCGCGGGACCACGTTCGGTGGCTCGCCCGTCGGCTGCGGAGGCTTGCGCCGCTCGCGCGCCTCGTCGCCGACGGCGTCGCGCACGTGCTGGTCGCGCCGGGCGAGCTCGTCGCGGTCGAGGGTGGAGGCCCCGGGGTCGGCGAGCGCTTCGGGGAGGGCACGGACCCGGTGGCCCGCCGCGCGGTCGACGGTCGTCGCCGTCCAGGTGACCTCGGTGACGACGACAGGCCCGCCCGGCCTGCGGCGCTCGACCGTCGCGGTGAGCAGCACCCCATTGCTCGTGCGCTCGTCGCAGCACTCTGCCGACTGGTTCGACAGGAGGTTGCCCAGCCCGAACGCGACCCACATGCCGGCGCCACCGGGTCCGCCGTCGAGCCGCTCGATGCGCTGCGGCACGTGTGCGTGGTGCCCGATCACCAGGTCCACGGCACCCGAGGACGCGAGCTCGGCGGCCACCTCGGTCTGCTCGGTCGTCAGTGTCTCGGTGTACTCGGTGCCGGCGTGCAGCGAGACCAGGACGAGGTCGGCGCCGTCGTGCCGGGCCGTCCCCGCAGCCTTGACGAGCGCGTCCGCGTCGATGAGGTCGACGGACCAGGGGGCGTCCGCCGGGATCGGCAGCCCGTTGGTCCCGTACGTCGCGGACAGGTGCGCCACCGTGATCGGTCGAGTGCCGCGCGCCAGCTCGTAGAGCTGCGGGCGCGTCTGCTCGCCGGCGGTGCGGGCGGTCCCGACGTGGCCCAGCCCGTGCTCGTCGAAGGCGTCGAGGGTGGCCACGACGCCGGCGAAGCCGCGGTCGAGCGCGTGGTTCGACGCCGTCGAACAGCCGTCCCAACCCTGTTCGGCGAGGTCTCGCACGAGCGTCGCGGGCGCCCCGAAGACGGGATAGCCGCTCGGGTTCGTGCCCTCGGGGGTGACCGGGATCTCGAGGTGGCAGAGCGCGAGGTCGGCGCCTGCGACCCACGCGTCGAGCCCGGCCAGCAGCGGGGTGAAGTCGGTCGAGCCGCCGTCGGTCGCGGCCGAGTCCAGGACGGGTGTGTGAGTCAGCACGTCGCCGGCGGCCACGACCGTGAACGTCGCCGGCGGTGCCGGTGCCGGCGGCGACGACTTCTCGACGGCCAGCACGGGAGCGGCCGTCACGGTCGGGACGACCTCGGGCACGGCCGACGAGCACGCCGTGACCGAAGTGACCGAAGCCACCGTCGCGGCGAGCAGCACGGCGTCGATGCCTCGACGCCGATGTCGGCAGGTCACCCGGGAAGCGTAGTCCGCTGCCGTGCCCCGCACATGACGGGCCGTCCGGACGCCGCCGGGCTCCCAGTAGGGTGGAGCCGTGTCCGAAGAGCACCCGTCCCCGTGGAACGTCGCCAACGCGGTGACGATGGCGCGCATCGCCCTCGTCCCCCTCTTCGCGTGGGCGCTCCTGGTGGACGGCGGCGAGTCGGTCGGGTGGCGCCTGGTCGCGACGGGCGTGTTCGTCGTGGCCGCGGCGAGCGACCGGCTGGACGGGCACCTCGCCCGTTCGCGCGGGCTGGTGACGGACCTGGGCAAGCTGCTCGACCCCATCGCCGACAAGGCGCTCGTGGGGGCGGCGCTCGTCCTGCTGTGGTGGCCGCTCGGCGAGCTGCCGTGGTGGGTGCCCGTGGTGATCCTCGCGCGCGAGCTCGGCATCACGGCGATGCGCATGGCCGTGCTGCGGTATGCGGTGATGCCCGCGTCCCGCGGCGGCAAGATCAAGACCGTGCTGCAGACGGTCGCGATCACGCTGTTCCTGCTGCCCCTGGCGCACCTTCCCGAGGCGGTGCACGTCACCGCGTGGGTGCTGATGGTCGCCGCGATCGCCGTCACCGTCGTCACGGGCGTCGACTACGCGGTCCAGGGTTGGCGCATCCGGCGTGACGCGCGGACGTCGGCTCCAGGGACGTCCGCAGGGTGAGCGCCGGCGAGCTGCTCGCGCGCCTCGCCGAGCGGGGGTGGACCCTCGGCGTCGCCGAGTCGCTCACCGGCGGGCTCGTGGTCGCCGAGCTCGTCGCGGTGCCCGGCGCGTCGGCGGTGCTGCGGGGAGGGATCGTGGCCTATGCGACCGACCTCAAGCACCGCCTGCTCGGGGTGCCCGCCGACCTGCTCGCCACGCGCGGCGCCGTCGACCCCGACGTCGCGCTGCAGATGGCGCGGGGCGTGCGCCGGAGCACGGGATCCGACGTCGGGCTCGCGACGACGGGCGTCGCCGGCCCCGATCCTCAGGCGGGCAAGGCGCCGGGCCTCGTCTTCGTCGCTGCCAGCACCCCTGACGGTGACCAGGTCCGCCGGATCGATGCCGCGGGCGACCGTGCCGCGATCCGCGCCGCGGCAGTCCGGGGCGTGCTCAGCCTCGCCGGCGACGTGCTCGGAGGGTGAAGATCCTGCGCGCGTCAGCGCCGCGGGAACACCGGTGACCAGGTGCGCGTTCTCTCGATGTGATTGCCAACAGGCCACAGAGCCGTATCGATCTGCGTCCCGGTCTTCGTGACGTCGGCCGCGCACGGTACGGTGGATCCACCCCCTCCCCTGGGGGACGTACGAGGCCGGAAGGCCCGGGCACAGGAAGGGGGCGCGAGATGGTCGTTCTTCGACGAGAGATCGGTGACGTGCTGCGCGACACGCGGCAGCGTCAGGGGCGCACCCTGCGTGAGGTGTCCTCGGCAGCCCGGGTCTCGCTCGGCTACCTGAGCGAGGTCGAGCGCGGCCAGAAGGAGGCGTCGTCCGAGCTGCTTGCCTCGATCTGCGAGGCGCTCGACGTGCCGATGTCGCTGGTGCTGCGCGAGGTGAGCGATCGCATCGCGGTCGCCGAGGGTCTGCACATCCCCGACACGATCCCGGCGGACGTGTACGCCGGGCTGCTCAGCCGTGGGGACGACGCGCGCCGTGGCAACTCGCTGCGCGAGGACCTGGCGCCGGTCGGCTGACCGGGCGCGAGCCCGAGCTTCACGAGGGGGCGCTCCACCTGCGGGTGGAGCGCCCCCTCGTCGTCTAGCTCGGCGTCGGGTGCTCTGCCTGGCAGGACGGGCACCAGAACACCGGCCGGTCGTACGGCGGCTCGTTCGCCGTCCCCACGGCGATCGGCGTGCGGCAGCGCCGGCAGGGACGGCGGGCTCTGCCGTGCACGGCCGTCTCGACCGCACCGAGCCCGTGCGAGCGGGCGACCGCGACGCTGCGTCCCATGAGCCGGCGGGCGGTGAGCAGCACCGCGCGGCGGGCGCCGTCGTCGAGCGAGCTCGTCGGGGTCCACGGCCACAGGCGCAGCGCGAACAGCGTCTCCGCCATCCAGATCGTGCCGAGCCCGGCGACGACGCGCTGGTCGAGCAGCGCCTCGCACAGCGGCCGGGCCCCGGCCGCGGCGAGCCGCCGCACGCCCTCGCCCAGCCCGGCGTCGGGGAAGTCGTCGGCGAGGACGTCGGGTCCCAGGTGACCGAGCAGCCGCGACTCGTCCCGCGTGCGGACCAGGTCGAGCATGCCGAGGTGCCAGCCCACGCACGTCCAGGCGGGCGTGGCGAGCACCGCCCTGATGGCGGGGTGGCGCGCCGCGGCCTGGGCCGTCCCCGTGGGGTGCACCCGCCAGTAGCCCTCCATGCGCAGGTGGGTGTGCAGCGTGCGGCCGTCGTCGAAGCGCGTGAGCAGGTGCTTGCCGTACGCGACGCACTCCGTCACGACGGCGCCCTCGAGCCTGGCGCCCGCCGCGCTGGGCCAGCGCAGCTCCGCACGGCTCAGCTCGACGCCCCGCAGGGCGGTGTCGAGACGCGCGGCGGTCAGCCGCAGCACGTCGCCCTCGGGCATGTCAGCCCCTCGCGAGCCGCAGGCCGCGCGGGGTGACGCCGAAGCCCGCCTCGAGCAGCGCGGCGACCACGGGGGTGCTGTCACGCACGGCGGCGAGCGCGGCCACACCGTCGACCCGCTGGACGACCAGCCGGCCGAGGCGCCCCGCACCCGCGGCCGCGGCGAGCTCGGCCGCGGCGACGGCGAGGCGACGGCCTCCGTGCCCGAACGAGAGCACCGTCCGCCCGCCCCGCTCGACGTAGAGCACCAGGTCGCCGTCGACGAGCACGACGACCGCGCCCGCCTTGCGTCCTGGCCGGTGCGTGCCACCGTCGGCCCCGCCGGCCCCGTCG
>VJZX01000016.1:0-56136 GCA_009663185.1 Isoptericola halalbus | reverse complement strand
CCCCGCCGCCTCTGTCGCGCGACGCCGGCCCGGGCTGCGGCCAGGCGAGCGCCGCGCCGTACGGGTTGGCCGGGTCGGTGGCGGCGAGCAGCACGGCGTGGTGCCGGGCCGCCGCCGGGCCGGGGTACCCGAGTCCGGCGCCCGCCTCGGCGCGCTCGGCCTCGAGGACGCGCGCGCGGTCGCTGGCGTCGACGCGCAGCTGGTCGACGGCCCCGGGCAGGGCGAACTGCGAGCCGCCCAGGTGCTCGACGAAGTACCCGCGGCGCACCGCGCCCCGCTCCTCGAGCTCGGTCAGCACCCTGTACACGCCGCGGAACCGTGCTGTCACGCCCTCGGCGGGCGCGACCGCACGGGTCAGCACGCCGTGCCGGTCGAGCAGCACCTGCGTCAGCGCGTGCGTCAGCAGCGTCGGGTCGGTCTCGCGCACCGGCAGCGCGGACCAGCGCCCGCCGCCCCCACGCGGCGGGGCGGGCGCCGCCGTCGGGCGGGCGACTGCGAACCGGGAGCGGCGCACGGGCCGGGCCCGTCCCGGCTGCTTCGGGGCGCGGTGGGCGCCGCCGGCGCCGCCGAGGTGCTCTCGCAGCACCGAGAGGCCGTCGTTCGTGACCCGGCCCGCCCACACCAGGTCCCACAGCACCTCGAGCACCGCGGACGCGGGGGCGTCGGCAAGCTCGGCGATGCGGGACAGGAAGAACCCGCCGGAACCCGTGAGCAGGTCGAGGACGGCGCGGTGCAGGTCGGAGTCGAGCGGGCCTCCCTCCTCGAGCCCGACCGTCGCCGGCAGGGTGAGCGCCGCCCCGTCCGCCAGGTGGAGGCTCACGAGCCCGTCGCCGCCGCCCGAGCCGGGCAGCCGCGCATGCCCGCACCACAGCACCTCGCCCATGGTCGTCAGCTCGTCGAGCAGGGCGGGGGAGTAGTCCGGGACACGGGCAGGCAGCACCAGGGTCTCGAGGGCCGACGCCGGCACCGCGGCCCCGGAGAGCTGCTCGACGACCCGCAGCACACCGTCGAGGCCGCGCAGCACGCCGCCGCCCGAGCCGCCCGACGCCGCGATCCCGTGCCAGCGCGGCAGGAACACGCCGAGCGCCTCGGGCTCGACCGGCTCGACCTCGGCCCGCAGCGCGGCGAGCGAGCGGCGGCGCAAGGTGAGCAGCACCTCGGGGTCGCACCACTCGTCGCCGGTGCCGCCGAGCGCCTCCGGCCGCAGCCGCCCGCGCGCCAGCACGCCCACCGCCTCGAGCCGCGCGAGCGCCTGGCCCGCGACGGCGACACCGAGCCCGAACCGGCGCGCGACGTCGACCACGCCGAACGGTCCGTGCGTGCGCGCGTGCCGCCGCAGCAGGTCGCCGAGCGGGTCGGCCACGGGCTCGGTGAACGCCTCGGGCACACCCACGGGAAGCGCCACGCCGAGCGCGTCCCGCAGGCGGCCGGCGTCCTCGGCGACGGCCCACTGCTCGGCGTCGCCCGCGGCCACGCCCGTCAGCCCGCCGAGGCGCACCCGGATGATGCGCCGAGCACGCTCGAGGTCGGCCAGCCAGCCGACGACCTGGTCGCGGACGTCTTCGCGGGTGCGGGCGCGCAGCGCCTCCAGCGGGTGGGGCCCCGTGCGGCGCAGCACGTCCCACAGGTCCTCGGCGTGGCGGGCCTGGCGATCGGCCGCGAGCGCCTGCAGCTCGGCCTCCGTGCGCTCGATCGCGGCCGGGTCGAGCAGGTCGGCGAGCTGCGTCGCGCCCTGGTCGCCGAGGAGCTCCGCCAGCAGGGTGGGGTCGAGCGAGAGCGCGGCCGCGCGGCGCTCGGCGAGGGGCGCGTCGCCGTCGTACAGGAACTGTGCGGTGTACCCGAACAGCAGCGACTGCGCGAACGGCGAGGGCGAAGACGTCGTGACCTCGACGAGCCGCACGCGACCCGCGGCGAGGTCGGCCATGAGGTCGCGCAGCGCGGCGACGTCGAAGTCGTCCTGCAGGCACTCGCGCGCGGCCTCGAGCACGATCGGGAATTCGGGGAACTGGGACGCGACCGCGAGCAGCTGCGCGGCCCGCTGACGCTGCTGCCACAGCGGCTGGCGCCGGTCCGGGCGGCGTCGCGGCAGCAGCAGGGCGCGCGCGGCCGCCTCCCGGAAGCGGGCGGCGAACATGATCGACGAGCCGAGCTCGTCGCGCACGGCGTCGAGCACCTCGTCGGGGTCGACCAGGAGATCCTCGGCCGTGACGCCGGGGTCCCCGGCCGGCACGCCGTCCGCCGCGGCGCCGCGGGCCTCCCAGCCGGCCCCCGGCCGCCCGAGGTCCCATCCGACGTCCCCGGCGTCGGGCAGCCGCAGCACGATCCCGTCGTCGGCGTGCATCGCTGCGACGTCGAGCCCGTACCGCTCACGCAGCCGCGCCCCGACCACGAGCGCCCACGGCGCGTGCACGCGCGCGCCGAACGGCGAGTGGATCACCACGCGCCAGTCGCCGAGCTCGTCGCGGAAGCGCTCGACGACGACGGTGCGGTCGTCGGGCAGCCGGCCCGTCGCCTCGCGCTGCTCGGTGAGGTACGCGGCGAGGTTGTCGGCCGCCCAGGCGTCGAGCCCGGCGTCGCGCAGGCGCGCGCGCCCGAGCACCGGGT
Organism: Isoptericola halalbus; assembly: GCA_009663185.1. Taxonomy (GTDB): domain Bacteria; phylum Actinomycetota; class Actinomycetes; order Actinomycetales; family Cellulomonadaceae; genus Isoptericola; species Isoptericola halalbus. Next base: position 53,532 of record VJZX01000016.1, on the reverse strand, counting down.
CGGCGCTCAGCGTCATGTCCGTCTCCCGGACGAACGCCCCGACCGCGCGGCCGAGCTCGGCGGGCCGCCCGGGGGAGTCGCCCTTCCAGAACGGGAGCCGGCCGGGCAGGCCGGGTGCGGGCGTCACGAGCACCCGGTCGGGCGTGATGTCCTCGATGCGCCACGTGGACGAGCCAAGGGTGAACGTGTCGCCCACGCGGGACTCGTAGACCATCTCCTCGTCGAGCTCGCCCACGCGCTTGCCCCCGCGCGGCGAGCCGCGCTCGGGTCCGCCGTCGCTCGCGAGGTAGACCCCGTACAGGCCACGGTCAGGGATCGTGCCGCCGCTCGTGGCGGCGAGCCGCAGCGCCCCGGGGCGTCCGGAGAGCAGGCCCGAGCTGCGGTCCCACACGATGCGTGCTCGCAGCTCGGCGAAGTCCTCGCTCGGGTACCGGCCCGCGAGCATGTCGAGCACGGCGTGCCAGGTGGCGTCGCCCAGCGTCGCGAACGGCGCCGCCCCGCGGACCAGGGCGAGCAGCTCGTCGGCCTGCCAGTCGTCGACGGCGAGCGCGGCCACCACCTGCTGGGCGAGGACGTCGAGCGGGTTGGCCGGGACATGGAGGCGTTCGATCTCGCCAGCCTGCATCCGCTGCGTCACCACGGTGGCGGGCACGAGGTCGCCGCGGAACGTAGGGAAGACGACGCCGCGCGAGACCGCGCCCACCTGGTGGCCCGCGCGACCGATGCGCTGCAGGCCGCTCGCGACCGACGGCGGTGAGCCCACCTGGACCACGAGGTCGACCGCGCCCATGTCGATGCCCAGCTCGAGCGACGACGTCGCCACGACCGCGGGCAGGCGGCCCTCCTTGAGCTCCGACTCGGTCCGTGTGCGCTCGACGCGGCTCATCGACCCGTGGTGGGCGCGGGCGAGCACGGGGGCCGAACCGTCCGGCAGGGCGGGGACGGCGGCGGCGGTCCCGGACTGCGCGGGCACCAGCGCGGCCTGCTGCGACCCGGGGTCGGGCACGTCGAGCCCCAGGCGTTCGGCCCACAGCTCGTTCATGCGGGCCGTGAGACGCTCGGCCCCGCGGCGCGAGTTGGTGAACACGAGCGTCGAGCGGTGGTCGGCCACGAGGTCGACCACGCGCTCCTCGACGTGCGGCCACACCGACGCGCGCCGCAGCGCCGAGACTGCTGCACCGGTCAGGTCGATCTCCTCGTCGCCTGCCGGCGCCCGGCCGCCGCGCGACGCGCCCGCGACCGCACCGCCGTCGTCGGGCCCGGACGGACCCGGCGTCACCGCGTCGAGGTCGGCGAGGTCGGGCACGGGCACGACCACGTCGATGTCCCATTCCTTGGTGGCCGGCGGCTGCACGACGACGACCTCCCTGCCCCCCTCGGCGGGCGTACGGTGCCCGCCGAGGAACGTCGCGACGTCCTCGACCGGCCGCACGGTGGCCGACAGACCGATCCGCTGCGCCGGGCGCTCGAGCAGCGCGTCCAGCCGCTCGAGGCTCACCGCAAGGTGCGCCCCGCGCTTGGACCCGGCGACGGCGTGGACCTCGTCGACGATGACGGTCTCGACGCCGGCCAGACCCGCCCGGGCCTGCGACGTCAGGACGAGGAACAGCGACTCCGGGGTCGTGATGAGGACGTCGGGCGGGCGCGTGGCGAACGACCGGCGCTCGGAGGCCGGCGTGTCGCCCGTGCGCATCCCGACCTCGACGTCGGTGACCGACAACCCCTCGCGCGCCGCGGCCTGGCGGATCCCCGCGAGCGGGGAGCGCAGGTTGCGCTGCACGTCGGCCGCGAGCGCCTTGAGCGGTGAGACGTAGACGACGCGGCAGCGCCGCGACCGGTCCGTGGGCGCCGGCCGGGTCATGAGGCGGTCGATGGCCCACAGGAACGCCGCGAGCGTCTTGCCCGACCCCGTGGGCGCCACGACGAGGGCGTGCCGGTCGGCGCCGATGGCCTCCCACGCGCCGGCCTGCGCTGCCGTCGGCTCGGCGAACGCACCGGCGAACCACGCGCGCGTGGCCGGGCCGAAGCGCTCGAGCGGTGACGTCACCCGGCCATTGTGCGTGCCGGCACCGACAGGGCGCAGGGTGGGGCCGCACGGGCGTGGCAGGCTGGGTCCGTGCGCTACAGCGACTTCACCCAGCTCGTCGACGAGGTCTTCGGGCCTGCCTACGGGCGTGCTCTCGTGCGCGAGCAGGTGCTGCCGCGCCTCGGCGACCGCACGCCCGCCGACGCGCTCACCGACGGCGTCGAGCCGCGGGTCGTCTGGCACGCGCTGTGCGACGCCCTCGACGTGCCCGAGCCGCAGCGCTGGGGCCGCGACGACCGTCGTCAGGCACCGCCCGCGCGCTGACGACCCGGCGCGAGGGCATCATGACGCCATGACCCGCCCATGGACCGACCCGATCGTCCGGGTGCGCGGCGCGCTCTGGTCACTCATGTCGACCGCGGCCGGGCTCGGGCTCGCGATCTGGCTCGTCCCCGGCGTCGCGGCCGACGCCCCGTGGGCCCTGCTGGTGGCGGCGCTCGCGGTCGGGGTCGGCGACGCACTCCTGCGACCGCTGCTGCAGCGCTTCGCGCGGACTGGCGTGCTCGGCGCGCTCGTGGCAGGGGTCGCGGCGCAGGTCACGCTCGTGTGGGCCGCGCTGACGTGGGCTCCCGGGATCCGGAGCGGGTCGTGGGCCGACGTGCTGGCCGTGCTGGTGCTCGCGGCGGTCGTCATGGCGGTCGGGCACTGGCTCGTCGGCGTGCAGGACAACGTGTACGTCCTGGGCGACCTCCTCCAGCGCGCCCGCCGGCAGGTCGGCGTGCCGGACCCGCGCTCCGGCGGCGACCTCACCGACGACGCCGAGCGTCCCGCGGGTCTGCTCCTGGTCGTGCTCGACGGCGTCGCACGCCCGACGCTCGACCACGCGGTCCAGGCGGGGCTCGCCCCGACCCTCGCTCGCTGGCTCGCCTCGGGCAGCCACCGGGTCGAGTCCTGGTGGGCGTGCGTACCTGCCACGACGCCGGCGAGCACGCTCGGGCTGCTGCACGGGACGACCGCGCAGGTCCCGGCGTTCCGGTGGTGGTCGCGCGAGGAGCGCCGGATGGTCGTGAGCAACCGGCCCGACGACGCGGCGGCCGTCGAGGCGCGCGCGAGCGACGGCCGCGGGCTGCTCGCGGGCGGCGGGGTCGCCGTGGCGACCATGTTCTCCGGCGACGCGGAGGTGAACCTCCTCGTGACGAGCCGGGCGTCGTCAGGCCTCGGACCGGGCCAGATGTTCGTGCGGTTCTTCTCCAGCCCCTTCGTCCTGGGCCGGGCGGTCGTCGGAACCGTGGCCGAGGCGCTCAAGGAGCTGTACCAGGGGTGGCAGCAGGCGGCGCGCGGCGTGCGCCCGCGCGTCTCGCGGCGAGGCTGGTACCCCGTGCTGCGCGCGGTGAGCAACGTCCTCCTGCGTGACCTGACCACCTCGCTCGTGGCGGAGCAGCTCGTGCGCGGCGCACCCGCCGTGTGCGTCGAGCTCGTCGACTACGACGAGATCGCCCATCACGCCGGCCCGCTGCGCCCCGAGTCGCTGCGTGCGCTCGAGGGGCTCGACCGCGTGCTCGGGTTGTGGGAGCAGGTCGCGGCCGCCTCGCCGCGCCGGTACGAGATCGTCGTCGTGTCGGACCACGGCCAGTCGCTGGGGGCGACGTTCGAGCAGGTCGTCGGACGCTCCCTCGAGGACGAGGTACGCCGGCTCATGGCGTCGCCCGACCCCGACCCGGGGCACAGGCGCGGCATGCGGTCGGTCGCCCCAGGGTCGGGCCGCCGTAGGACCGGGGACGCCGAGACGGAGGCGTGGGGACCCGCGAACGCGGCGCTCCACGCGCTGCGTCCGACGGCCGGCGACGGGGCCGGCCGCATGCTCGTCGGACCCCACGCGGACGACCGGTCGCGGGCGGGGGACGGGACCGCCGTGCCGGAGGTCGCCGTCGTCGGCTCGGGAAACCTGGGCATGGTGTGGTTCTGCCGCGAGCCAGGTCCGCTCGACGGCGCCGACGTCGCGGCGCGGTGGCCAGCGCTCCTCCCGGGCCTCGTCGCGAACCCGGCGGTCGGCGTCGTCGTCGTGCGCGAGGGGGACGACGTCGCCGCCCACGGGGCGGGCGGCACGCGCAGCCTCGTGACGGGCCGGGTCGACGGCGTCGACCCGCTTGCTGCGTACGGCGCGCGCGCCGCGCCCGACCTGCTGCGGGTCTCGCGCCTGCCCGATGCCGGCGACGTGGTGCTGCTCTCGAGCGTCGACGCCACGGGCGGTGTGCACGCGTTCGAGGGCCTCGTCGGATCGCACGGCGGGCTCGGTGGGGCGCAGAACGAGGCGCTGCTGGTGCACCCGGCCGGTCTGGTGGTGCCCGGCGAGGATCGGGCGGACGTCGACGGGCGCCGCATGCTCGTGGGTGCCGAAGCCGTGCATCGGCGCCTGCTCGCGTGGCGCGCCGAGCTGGACGTGCGCGACGACGCGCGGCGGGGGAGCGTGGAGCCGTGAGCGTGGCGGTCACGTGGCTCGGTCACTCGACGGTCGTCCTCGACCTGACGACGCCGGACGGCACGGTCCGGCTCGTCACCGACCCGCTGCTGCACCGCCACGCCGGGCTGCTGCGCCGCCGGGGCCGCCGACCGCTGACCGAGGCGTGGCTGGGAGCCGACGCCGCACTGCTGAGCCACCTGCACCACGACCACGCGGAGCTGCGCTCGCTGCGCCTGCTGGGCGACGTGCCGGTGCTCACCGCGCCGGCGAACGCCCGCTGGCTGCGCGGCAAGGGACTGCGCGGCGTCGGGCTCGACGACACATGGCACGAGGTCGCGCGCTGGGTCGACGTCCGGCTCGCGCCGGCCGTGCACGCGCACCGGCTCATGCCGCACCGCCCGAACACGGCGAGCGGGCACCTTGTGCGCGCGCGCGTTGGCGGCCGCCCGGTGACCGTCTGGGCCGTGGGCGACACCGAGCACTTCCCGGGCATCGCGCACGTGCGGGACCTGGCCGGCGGGCACGTCGACATCGCGCTCGTGCCCGTGCACGGCTGGGGGCCGCGTCTCTCGGGCGGGCACCTCGGGCCGGCGCAGGCCGCCGAGGTGTGCGCCGAGGTCGGCGTGCGGGTCGCGGTCCCGGTGCACTGGGGAACGCTGCACGTGCTCGGCGCGCGGCACCTGCCGCCCGGGTGGATGGACCACGCGGGCCGTGCGTTCGCGGCCGCCGTCCAACGTCACGCCCCCGAGACGAGGGCCGTCCTGCTCAGGCCGGGCGAGTCGTACCAGGCCGCCGGCCTGGACGCGTGAGCCGCGACACGCCGACGCGGCGGGGCCGACCGATCGAACAGATGTTCGTCTAGAGTGGTCCACAGGAAGACTCCCGGACGGACTCGTCCACACCGTGGCCGGGAGGCGCAGGCGTTGTCGGTGGCAGGACGTACGGTCGTCGACAACATGAGCACACGAACGTCAGCGCGCAGCCGCCGCGCCCAGAACGCAAAGGTGACCGACATGCCCGCACCGGCAGACCGCGAGAAGGCCCTCGAGGCCGCGCTCGCCCAGATCGACCGCAACTTCGGCAAGGGTTCGGTCATGCGCCTCGGCGACGAGGGGCGCGCCCCGGTGGACGTCATCCCCACCGGCTCGATCGCGCTCGACGTCGCGCTCGGCATCGGCGGCCTGCCCCGTGGCCGCGTCATCGAGGTCTACGGCCCGGAGTCGTCGGGAAAGACGACGGTGGCCCTGCACGCGGTCGCCAACGCCCAGAGGGCGGGCGGCATCGCGGCGTTCATCGACGCCGAGCACGCGCTGGACCCCGAGTACGCCAAGAAGCTCGGCGTCGACACCGACGCGCTGCTCGTGTCCCAGCCGGACACCGGCGAGCAGGCGCTCGAGATCGCGGACATGCTCATCCGCTCGGGCGCGCTCGACATCATCGTCATCGACTCCGTCGCCGCCCTCGTGCCCAAGGCCGAGATCGAGGGCGAGATGGGCGACAGCCACGTCGGTCTGCAGGCGCGCCTCATGTCGCAGGCGCTGCGCAAGATCACCGGTGCATTGAGCGCATCGGGAACTAGTGCAATCTTCATCAACCAGCTGCGCGAAAAGATCGGCGTCTTCTTCGGCTCGCCCGAGACGACGACGGGCGGCAAGGCGCTGAAGTTCTACGCCTCCGTGCGCCTGGACATCCGCCGGATCGAGACTCTCAAGGAGGGCACCGAGCCGGTCGGCAACCGCACCCGCGTGAAGGTCGTCAAGAACAAGATGGCGCCGCCCTTCAAGCAGGCGGAGTTCGACATCCTGTACGGCGTCGGCATCTCCCGGGAGGGCGGCCTCATCGACATGGGCGTCGAGCACGGGTTCGTCCGCAAGTCCGGTTCGTGGTTCACCTACGAGGGCGACCAGCTCGGCCAGGGCAAGGAGAACGCGCGCGCGTTCCTGCGAGACAACCCCGACCTGGCCAACGAGATCGAGAAGCGGATCAAGGAGAAGCTCGGCATCGGCCCCACGGTCGACGCGCCCGCCGAGGAAGCCGCGGACGGTGCCGCAGCACCGGCGGATCCGGTCGCGGTCGCGGCCCCGGCCAAGGCGGCCGTCAAGGGCAAGAAGGCCCCGTTCTGATCACGTCGAGCCGATGATGCAGACTCCGACCGGCGGTCGCGGCGTGGGGAAGCGTCGCGGCCGCCCGCCCGCATCCGGGGACGGGTCGCGCGGCGGTGCCGAGCGGCGTCGCCGACCCACCGTGGCCGAGCGGCTGGAGGCGGGCGAGCTGACGCTCGAGGAGGCCTCCGAGCAGGCGCGGGAGACGGCCCTGCGTATCCTCACGGCCGCCCCCAAGAGCAGGGGCGAGCTCGAGCGGTCGCTCGCGCGCAAGGGCTATCCCGAGCAGGTCGTGTCCGGGCTGGTCGACCGCTTCGACGAGGTCGGTCTCGTCGACGACTCCGCGTACGCCGAGCTCATCGTGCGGACCCGGCACGCCGAGCGCGGGCTCGCCCGGCGTGCGATCGCGGCCGAGCTGCGTCGCCGCGGCATCGAGGACGACGTCGCGTCCGACGCGCTCGAGCAGATCGAGCCCGACGACGAGCGCGCCGCCGCGGCCGAACTGGCCCGCAAGCACGTCGCACGTACGCGCGGGCAGGACCGCGAGAAGCGCGTGCGGCGGGCCGTCGCGGCGCTCGCGCGCAAGGGACACAGCCCGTCCGTGGCGTTCGCGGCCGTTCGCGGCGCGCTCGCGGTCGAGGGCGACGATGTCGACGAGGACCCGATGCCACCGCTCGACGAGTACTGACCAGACGAGTACAGACCAGACGGGTACCGACCATACGTCCTGACACGCCGCGGGCCAGGTGCCGACGTCGGCACCCGGCCCGGGGGGAGAGCGTCCGCTAGGACCAGCACGCAGGGCGTCAATGCCCGCCGGGGCCCGGTCGGGGACGTGCGCCCGTCCTGGCCTCGGGGCCGGCCGGGGCGCCGCCCCCGGTAGAGGCGCCGACGCCGGTCTCGAGCTCGATCTCTGCGCCGGTTCGTCCGGATGTGCGGCGCAGCGAGTGGCTGAGGTACTCGGCCAGCCGGCTCAGGGCCCAGTTGAGGACGATGAACAGCACGGCGGCAATCGTCAGGGCTTGCAGGATGTTGCCCTGACCCGAGCCGAGTCGGCGGGCGAACTGCAGCAGCTCGGTGTAGGCGATGATCGCGCCGAGCGCGGAGTCCTTGAGGACGACGACCAGCTGTGAGATGAGTGCCGGCAGCATCGCGACGAGGGCCTGTGGCAGCTCGACGGAGCGGAGCGACTGTCCGCGGGTCAGGCCTACGGAGAGCGCCGCCTCGCGCTGACCCTTGGGCAAGCCGAAGACGCCTGAGCGGACGAGCTCCGCGACGACCGACCCGTTGTACAGGATGAGCGCGATGACGACGCCCCAGAACGACGGGTCGGCGGTGACTTCGTTGATCGCGAGCAGCAGCCAGAAGAAGATCATCATGAGCAGCACGGGGACGGCCCGGAAGAACTCGACCACGACCCCCGACACGAGCCGGACCACGACGTTCTGCGCGAGCCGGCCGAGCCCGAACAGCAACCCGAAGACCAACGCACCCGCGATCGCCACGGCTGCGGCACGCAGGGTAAAGCCAAGCCCGGGCAGGTAGTAGTTCTGCCAGGCGTTCCCTTCCACCGCCCGCAGCCAGAGCTCAGGCGCCAGCTGGCCCTTCTGGCCGAGCTTGACCAGGAGAAAGCCAAGGACACCCAGCACGATGAGCGCGCCAACGATGCTGCCGACGAGCGTGAGTCGGCGGGCGCGCGGACCGGACGCGTCGAAGAGGACCGTCTGCTGGGGCTTCATCGACGCACCGCCAGTCGCTGGGAGAAGTACGTGGACGCCAGTCCCACAGGGGTCACCAAGATCAGGTAGCCGATCGCGAAGGTGAAGAAGATCGCGTAGATGTAGCTGGAGCTGAACTCGATCATCGTCCGCATGACGGAGGAGGTCTCGGTGGCGACGCTCGCGGCGGCGGCCACCGTGGTGTTCTTGATCAGGGCGATCGTCACGTTGCCCAGCGGCGCGATCGCGCCGCGGAACGCCTGGGGCAGGATGATCAGCCGGGCGGACGCGAGGAACGGCAGCCCGATGGCGCGCGCGGCCTCGGCCTGGCCGATCGGAACCGTGTTGACCCCCGACCGGATCGCCTCGCACACGAACGCCGCGTGGTAGACGGCCAGGCCGACGACCGCGAGGCGGAAGAAGTTCGTGTCGAAGTCGCGCGAGAGCACGAAGTTCAGCTGGCCCCAGGCCCCCAGGGTCATGAAGACCATGATGATGGTCAGCGGCATGTTCCGGAACACCGTCACGTACGCGCCCCCGGCCCACCGCAGCGTCGGGATGGGCGAGATCCGGAACAGCGCGAGCAACGACCCGAGGACCAGCGCCAGGATCGAGGCGAGGAAGGCGAGCCGGATGTTCACCCAGAACGCGCCGAGGACGTCAAAGGTGCGGACGATCTCGAGGTACTGCTCCACGGGATCGGTGTCTCCTCTCGAGGTGGTGCGGTCGGCCCCAGCGGGGGCTGACGAGCCGGGGCCCGCCGTCGACGCGGCGGGCCCCGGTGTGCTCGGACGGCGTCAGCGCGTCACGAGCAGGGGTCGAACTCCGGTGGGTTGAGCGACTCGTTCGGCGTGTAGCCGGTGCCCTCGGTGTTGGCGGTCACGAAGCTCTCCCACGAGCCGTCGTCGATCATCTCCTGCAGTGCGGTGTTGATCTCCTCGCAGAGCTCGACCTCACCCTTGGGGATGCCGACGCCGTAGTTCTCCTCGGAGAACGGGTTGCCGACGACCTTGACCTTCCCCTGGTTGGCGGGCTGGGCGCCCAGACCGGCGAGGATGATGTCGTCCGTCGTGACCGCGTCGACCTGGCCGGAGATGAGCGCGGTGACGCACTCGGCGTAACCGGGCTGCTCGAGGAGGTTCACACCCTCGGAGTACTCGTCCTTGATGCGCTGGGCCGATGTCGAGCCAGTGACCGAGCAGAGGTTCTTGCCGTCCAGGACGTCCGGACCCGTGATGTCCGTGTTGTCCTCGGCGACGAGGAGGTCCTGCCCCGCAACGAAGTACGGCCCGGCGTACGAGACGGTCTCGCGACGCTCGTCGGTGATCGAGTATGTCGCGAAGATCATGTCCACCTGGCCGGTGGACAGGAGCGTCTCGCGCTGTGCCGACGGTGCCTCGACCCACTCGATCTGGTCCTCGGAGTAGCCGAGCTTGTCGGCCACGTACTTGGCGACGTCGACGTCGAAGCCCGACGGTGTGTCGCCCTCCATGAAGCCAAGGCCGGGCTGGTCGAACTTGATGCCGACGGTCAGCGTGTCGTCGCCGTTACCGCCGTTACCGCCGTCGCCGCCGTCGGTGCCGGGCTCGTCCCCGCCGCCGCAGGCGGCGAGCGTGAGTGCGGTGGCCGCCGCGAGGGCGATGGCCCCGGTGCTACGCGTGCGCATGTGCGTTCCCTTCGCTGGTGATTCGGTGGAACCGGTCAGTGCGTGAGGATCTTCGACAGGAAGTCCTTGGCCCGGTCGCTCTTCGGGTGTGTGAAGAACTCTTCGGGAGTTGCCTCCTCGACGATCTGGCCGTCGGACATGAACACGACGCGGTCGGCCGCCTTGCGGGCGAAGCCCATCTCGTGGGTGATGACGACCATCGTCATTCCTTCACGGGCGAGGGCGACCATGACGTCGAGCACCTCGTTGATCATCTCGGGATCGAGCGCCGACATCGGCTCGTCGAAGAGCATGACCTTGGGGTGCATGGCGAGGGAGCGGGCGATCGCGACGCGCTGCTGCGGGCCGCCCGAGAGCTGGGCGGGCAGCTTGTGCGCCTGGTTCTTCACGCCGACCCGGTCGAGAAGTGCGAGGCCCTCTTCGCGTGCCTTGTCCTTGCGGGTCCCGCGGACCTTGCGCGGCCCGAGCGTGACGTTGTCGAGCACGGTCTTGTGCGCGAACAGGTTGAAGGACTGGAAGACCATGCCGACGTCGGCCCGCAGGCGCGCCAGGTCGCGTCCTTCTTCCGGCATCGGCTCGCCGTCGATCCGGATCGCGCCGGAGTCGATGGTCTCGAGCCGGTTGATCGCCCGGCACAGCGTCGACTTGCCGGAACCCGACGGGCCGATGACGACGAGCACCTCGCCCTTGCGCACCGTCAGGTTGATGTCGCGCAGGACGTGGAGGTCGCCGAAGTGCTTGTTGACGTCCACCATCTCCACGAGCGGGTGGCCGAGTCGCGACGACGTCGGCGCGTGCTCGGTCGTGGTGGTCGCTTCGCCGTGATCCATCCCTCGAACCTAACCAGTCGTTGTTACGTCTACCAGCGCTTACGGACTCAAGTCTTGCTCAGGTTGGCAACGAATCCGTAACGACGCGGCGGGGACCGTACCCTAGTGACGATGTCCACCACCATGCCTACCGCCGCGCCCGCCGCTGCGCCTGTCGAGGACGAGGCGGCGGGGCCGTCCGCCCCCGCAACCGGGCGCCCGCGCACCTACGTCGTGCGCACGCTCGGGTGCCAGATGAACGTCCACGACTCCGAGCACATGGCCGGGATGCTCGAGCAGGCCGGGTATACGCGCGCGCCCGCCCAGGACGAGGCCGCGAGCACGGCCGACGTCGTGGTCATCAACACGTGCGCCGTGCGCGAGAACGCGGCGACGCGGCTGTACGGCAACCTCGGCCAGCTCGCGAGCGTCAAGGCCGGCCGGCCGGGCATGCAGATCGCCGTCGGCGGGTGCCTGGCGCAGAAGGACCGGGGCGACATCGTCGCCAAGGCGCCGTGGGTCGACGTCGTGTTCGGCACCCACAACCTCGACGCACTGCCGGTGCTGCTCGAGCGGGCGCGGCACAACGCCGAGGCCCAGGTCGAGATCGCCGAGTCGCTGCAGGTCTTCCCCTCGACGCTCCCGACGCGCCGCGAGAGCGTCTACGCAGGCTGGGTCTCGATCTCGGTGGGTTGCAACAACACCTGCACCTTCTGCATCGTGCCGCACCTGCGCGGCAAGGAGCGCGACCGCCGGCCCGGCGAGATCCTCGCCGAGGTCGAGGCACTCGTAGCGGCCGGGGCGATCGAGGTCACGCTGCTGGGCCAGAACGTCAACAGCTATGGGGTCGAGTTCGGCGACCGCGGCGCGTTCGCCAAGCTGCTCCGCGCGTGCGGGAGCATCGAGGGTCTCGAGCGCGTGCGCTTCACCTCGCCGCACCCCGCCGCCTTCACCGACGACGTCATCGAGGCGATGGCCGCCACGCCCAACGTCATGCCGCAGCTGCACATGCCGCTGCAGTCGGGCTCCGACCGGATCCTGCGCGCGATGCGTCGCTCCTACCGCTCCGAACGCTTCCTCGGCATCCTCGAGCGGGTGCGCGCGGCCATGCCCGACGCCGCGATCACGACGGACATCATCGTGGGCTTCCCGGGCGAGACGGAGGAGGACTTCGCGGAGACGCTCCGCGTGGTCGAGGCGTCGCGCTTCAGCTCCGCGTTCATGTTCCAGTACTCGCCCCGCCCCGGCACTCCTGCCGCCACGATGGACGGACACCTGCCCAAGGAGGTCGTCCAGGAGCGTTTCGAACGCCTCGTGGCACTCCAGGAGGGCATCAGCGTCGAGGAGTCCGGCGGGCAGGTCGGGCGCACGCTCGACGTGCTCGTGGCCGAGGGCTCGGGCAGGAAGGACGGCGCCACGCATCGCCTGTCGGGTCGCGCGCCCGACAACCGGCTCGTGCACCTCGCGCTCCCCGAGGGCGTCGCGCCCGGCGCCGACCAGCTGTCGAGCCTCGACGACCCACGTCTCGCCGACGTCGCTGCCCTCGACCCGCGCCTGCCCCGGCCGGGCGACGTCGTCAGGGTCGACGTCACCCGTGCCGCGCCGCACCACCTCATCGCGGACTCGGCGCTGGCGGGCGGGTCGTTCGCCGTACGGCGCACCCGGTCGGGCGACGCGTGGGCGCGGCGTGAGAGCGCGCGTCTCGGCGGCGGCGACGACCACCACGCGCACGGCACGCCGGCGCCCGCCGGCCCTGTCGCGCTCGGCATGCCGGCACTCCGCGCGCCGAGATAGCGACGCGTCGCCGGGGTAGCGACCAGCAGCCACCGCCAGCGGTCGCGGCGTCGACGGATCGCCATCTCGGCGCGCGGGTCAGTCGCCCGGCGTGAGGGCGCCGACGGTCGCGAAGAACTGCGTCGCGGTGACCAGCCCGCACGAGACGGTCGCGGCGAGCTGCTCGTCGGTCGCGCCGTGCTCGAAGTCGACCGACACCTCGGCGTACAGCGCGAGGCCGTCCGACTCCTCGCGCACGTAGACCTTGGGCCACACGCGCTCGCGGTTCCAGTCGTTGGCGGCCTGGAGCACAGACAGCCGCGCCTGCGGCGGGATGATGCCCGACCAGCGGCCGCGGACCTGCAGGATCTCCTGGTGCGACCCGAGCAGCAGGAACCAGAAGCGGTTGCCGTCCCACGTGCCGGTGACGTCGCCGTCGCCGTCGAACCGGTACCGGTAACCGCGGCGTGCGAGGTCTTCGCCGACGCGCTCGCGGCTCAGCGGCAGTGGCCGGGCGGGCGGCACGACGGGAAAGGGACGGGCTGGCGCACCGCGCCGTCGGTTATCGCGCAGGCGCGTGCGGGCGCCGCGGACGCCGCGCGCCGCCAGGTCCGCCGCGGCCCGCGCGCGGCGCCACGCGGCGCTCACGACGCCTCCTGCAGCGGGTCCGGGTACCGCTCGTCGAGGTGCTCGAAGAACAGGGAGCCGGTCGTGAGCCCGCACTGCAGCAGCTGGTCGAGCTGGTCGTCGGTCGCGCCGTGCTCGACGTCCACCGTCACGTCGGCGCACACCATGACCGCCCCGTCGTCACGCACTCGGACGTACGTCTTGGGCCAGATTCGCTCTGCGTTCCACTCGTTGCAGACCTCGAGGACCTCCTCGAGGCGCTCGATCGTCATAACGCGGTGCCACTGGCCGCGCACCTGCAGCACCTCACCGTGGTCACCGAGGGCGAGGAAGTAGAACAACCAGCCGTGCCACAGGCCGCCGACGTCGCCGTCGGAGTCGATGAAGTAGGCGAAGCCGGAATCTTCCAGCCAGGAGACGATGCGCTCGCGCGAAAGGGGGGCGGGCGCAGGCGCCGCCGGCCCGTCGGTGCCGATCGTGGTCGCGAGGATGCTCTCGACGCGGGCCCGCAGCTCGTCGTCGCCCAGCTCCTCGGAGGGCCTGCTCGTCCGGCGTGACCCGAAGAACTTCACCGCACCCACGCTACACGCCCACCCGTTAGGTTGGTCGGCGTGCCCGTGCGTGCCGTCGTCCTGCCTGCCACACCGCTGCTCGTGCCCGGTGTCGGCGGCACCGTCGACCCGCTCGCACCCGTGCGGCAGCGCGTCGACGCCGCAGTGGTCGAGCTGCTCGACGACGCGGGCGCCGGCACGCTCGCCGTCCTGGCGCACGGCTCGGGCGACGGCACGCGGACGCACGGCCCGCGACCGTCGTTCGCGGGCGCGGGCGTGCCCGACGCTCGGGTGCCCGAGCTGCAGCCGTGGGCCGCGTCGCAGCGTGAGGCCCTCCAGGTCCCGGCGTCGGTCGCGCTCGTGTGCCTTGCCGGCGCGCTCGAGGCGCGAGGCGCCCGGACGCGCTTGAGCGACGTCGTCGCGCTCGAGGTGCCGGCGGCGCTCGCGGCCCGGCCCGACAACGCGGCGCGGCTCGCGGCCGATCTCCGCGGCGTCGCCGGCATCGTCGTCGCCGGCGGCGGCGCGCCCGGGAGCCTTGACGCGACGCCCGAGGCGCTCGCGCCCGGCGTCGCCGCCGTCCTGGCACTGCTCGCGTCGTCGTGGGTGCCCGAGGTTCGTACGCTCGCGGTCGAGCACGAGCACCTGCCCGGCGAGTACCGCGTCACGCTGCTGCGTGAGCCGTAGCGTCAGCCGTCGAACGCCGCGCCCACACCCGCGAGGATCGCCCAGAAGCGCACCGTGCGCCCCAGGACGACGGTCGGGACGAACAGGACCAGCGGCACGCGGACGCTGCCCGCCACCACGGACAGGATCAGCAGCGGGGGCAGCCCGACCACGGCGGAGACAGCCAGGACGCCGGCGCTAAGCCAGGGGCGTCCCACGATGCGTGCGTGCCAGACGTCGAACCGGTGGCGTCTGGGCCCGGCGGACAGCTTGTGCTGGACCCAGCGGGACTCCATCGAGCGGGCCGCCAGCAGGTACCAGCAGAGCTTGCCGAGCGTCTGCGCGACGCCGGCGGTCGCCGCGAGCACGACCAGGCGGGCCGGGTGCGCCGTGACGTCGAGCTGTGTCGCGACGACGCCGAGGTAGACCTCGATGTTCACCAGCGGCACGATCGCCGAGACCGCGGCCACGGCGAACGTGCTCACCAGCAGCATCGTCGGACAGTACCGCGTCGCCGCCCGCCCGGCGCGGTACCCGTCCCACGACCGGGTGCCGCGCGTCGTACGGTGGGCCGCGTGATCGTCGTCGCCGTCGTCGGACCCACCGCAACCGGGAAGTCGGACCTCGCCCTGGACCTGGCCGAGGCGCTGTCGCTCCCCGGCGCGCCCGCTGAGATCGTCAACGCCGACGCGTACCAGCTCTACCGCGGCATGGACGTCGGCACGGCGAAGGTCCCACCCGCCGAACGGCGCGGCATCGCCCACCACCAGCTCGACGTCCTCGACCCCCTCGAAGACGCGTCGGTCGCGCGCTACCAGGCGGCGGCGCGCGCCGACCTCGACTCGATCGAGGGCCGCGGGGGGCGCGCCGTCGTCGTCGGCGGCTCCGGGCTGTACGTGCGGGCCCTGCTCGACCACATGGACTTCCCGGGGACCGACGCGCGGCTGCGGGCCGAGCTCGAACAGCGGGTCGAGCGCGAGGGGCGCCGCTCCCTGCACGACGAGCTGGTTCGCCTCGACCCCGAGGCGGCCGCGAGCATCGGCCCGCACAACACCCGCCGCATCGTGCGGGCTCTGGAGGTCATCGCCATCACCGGCCTTCCGTACACGGCCAACCTGCCGCGCCAGGAGTACGTGCGCCCGGCCGTCCAGATCGGCCTCGACTGCGACCGCACCACCCTCGATGCCCGTGTCCAGCATCGAGTCGAGCGCATGTGGGACGCCGGGCTCGTCGAGGAGGTCCGCACGCTCGCCTCGGCGGACCAGGGCGGCACCGGCCACGGCCTGGGCACGACGGCCGCGCGCGCCGTGGGGTACGCCGAGCTGATCGCCTGGTTCCGCGGCGAGACGGGCGAGGTCGAGGCGCGGTCCGCCGTCGTGAGCAACACGCGTCGGCTCGCCCGCAAGCAGATGGGCTGGTTCGGTCGCGACCCGCGCGTGCGGTGGCTCGACGCCGGCTCGCCCACACTGCTCGACGATGCGCTCGCCCTCGTGCGCGCCGCCGACGCCGGGACGCTGCCCGCACCGGCCGACGCCCCGGTGCGCCGTAGTCTGGGCTCATGACGCTGCGTTTCACCAAGGGCCACGGCACGCACAACGACTTCGTGCTCGTCGCCGACACCCGCGGCGACCTCGACCTCACTCCCGACCAGGTGCGCCGTCTGGCGGACCGGCGCGGCGGGATCGGCGGCGACGGCCTCATCCGGCTGGCTCCCACGGCCGCGATCGCTCGCGACGGCGAGCGCGTCGCGGACGAGGTGCTCGCGGCCGAGCCGGGCGCCATCTGGTTCATGGACTACCGCAACGCGGACGGTTCCGTCGCCGAGATGTGCGGCAACGGCGTGCGCGTGTTCACCGCTTTCGCCGAGCGGCTGGGCCTCGTCGACCTGGCCGGCGGCGGTGAGCTCGCCCTGGGGACGCGCGCCGGCGTGCGACGCGTGCGGCGAGAGGCGAACGGCTGGTACGCCGTCGACATGGGCCCGTGGTTCCTTCCCGGCGGCCCCGACGCGGCCGCGTCGGGCGCCGACGCGAAAGTCCTGCTGCACGGCTGGCACGCACCGCGGCCTGCGCTGAGCGTCGACGTGGGCAACCCGCACACGGTGGTGGCGCTCGCGCAGCCCGGCGAGCTCAAGGCGGCGGACCTCACCCGCGTGCCCGCCGTCGAGCCGGTGCCACCGCGCGGCACGAACGTCGAGCTCGTCGTCCCGCTCGGCGAGGAGACCGGGCCCGACGGCGAGCCCGCGGGCCGCCTCCGCATGCGCGTGCACGAGCGCGGCGTGGGGGAGACGCAGTCGTGCGGGACGGGCGCGTGCGCCGCGGCGCTCGCGGTGCGGACCTGGGCGGGTCACGGAGCCGGCGACGGGGCGCCCGACACGTGGTTCGTCGAGGTGCCCGGCGGCGAGGTGCGCGTGCGGGTGCTCCCCGACGGGCACGTCGAGCTGGCCGGGCCTGCGGAGCTGGTCTACAGCGGCGAGATCGACCTGTAGGCGTCCGGGCCGTCCGCCCGCCGCGATGTCAGGGGCGGACAGCCGCGTCGGGAGAGTGGACCCCGGCCGGCCGGAAGCCGACGAGGTCGGACAGGCCGGCCAGGTCGGCCAGGAGCCAGATGATCGCGAGCCACATCTCGGTCCCCTGCAGCCCCGGCTCGGCGTCTGGCAGGGCATCCGTGGACGGGTGGAGGGCGTGGAAACCCCATGCCCTGGCCGTCGACCCAGTTGTCGAGCGCGTCCGACAAGAAGTGTCGTGCGAGGGTGACGTCGGCGCGGCGGTGGCTGGTCTGCCGCAGGGACAGCCACAGCGGGTGCGCGACGTCGAGGACGTTGCAGGCGTTCTGCCGGTCGGGGGCGAGGCCGATGACATCATGGAACCTTCCTCGGTGCCGCCGCAGCCTAGCAACGTCGCCGGCGCAGCAGATGTCCCCGCCAGCCCGCGCCGCTCACGACACGCCGCGGGTTCTTCTGCACCACCCGATGCGGAGACGACCGGGTACCCGGCGTTCGCGCGCTGACGCTCGCCGACTCAGCGGGCTACGCGCAGGACGCGGAACCCCTTCGACGACGCCGCGCGCCCGGTCGGGAGCCCGAGCTCGGTCTCGATCCAGCGCGCGAGCGAGTCGGACCCCAGGTTCTTCTGCACCACGAGCCACGCCGCGGCGTCGGGCGCCAGGCGCGGCAGCCACCGGCGCAGCAGGTCGTGCAGGGCCTGCTTGCCGACGCGGATCGGCGGGTTGGACCAGATCGCGGCGAACGTGACGTCGTCGGGCACCGCGTCGGGCGCCACCGCGCGCACTCCCGCGAGCCCGAGACGCTCGGCGTTGCGGCGGACGAGGTCGAGCGCACGCGTGTTGACGTCGACGGCCCACACGGTCGCGTGCGGTGACTCGAGCGCCATGGTCAGCGCGAGGGCGCCCCACCCGCAGCCGAGGTCGAGCAGGTCGCCCGACGGCGGCGCGGGCACCTGGCGCAGCAGTACCTGCGTGCCCTTGTCGATCCCGCCGGGGGAGAAGACGCCCGAGGCCACCTCGACCTCGACGTCGCGGCCCGCGAGCCGGACCACCAGCGGCCGCCGCTCGGCGTCGGACGCGGGCTCCGCCGTGAAGTAGTGCTCGGGCTCGTCGCTCACGGGCGTGATCCTATGTGGCGCCGTGCGCCGGGCCGACCGGGAAAACCGGTGTGCGGGACGATCCGCCGTGGGATCCTTGTTGTAGCCAGTGCACGCATCCCGCGTCGAAGGAGACCCTTGACCCACACCCCGACGAACCCCGAGACCCCGTTCACGGGGTCGACACCCTCCGACGCCGACCGCGACGCCCAGGCGATCGCGAACGACGTCGTCGCGCGGGTCCTCGCTCGGGCCGGGACGGCGCGCGCTGAGGGCGGCACCGTCCACACCGAGCACGACGGCGACCAGCTGGACCTCGAGGAGCGCACCGCGCTGCGCCGCATCGCCGGGCTGTCGACCGAGCTCGAGGACGTCACCGAGGTCGAGTACCGCCAGCTGCGCCTCGAGAAGGTCGTCCTCGTCGGCCTGTACGCGGGCGGCGAGGCCGCCGCGGCCGACGCCGAGGTCTCGCTGCGCGAGCTCGCCGCCCTCGCCGAGACGGCCGGCTCCCAGGTTCTCGACGGCCTGCTCCAGCGGCGCCAGAAACCCGACCCCGGCACCTACCTCGGCTCCGGCAAGGCTGCCGAGCTGGCCGACGTCGTCGCCGCGGCCGGTGCCGACACCGTGATCGCGGACACCGAGCTGGCGCCGTCCCAGCGGCGCGCGCTCGAGGACATCGTCAAGGTCAAGGTGGTCGACCGGACGGCGCTGATCCTCGACATCTTCGCCCAGCACGCGAAGTCGCGTGAGGGCAAGGCCCAGGTCGAGCTCGCCCAGCTCGAGTACCTGCTGCCGCGCCTGCGCGGGTGGGGTGACTCGATGTCCCGTCAGGCCGGTGGCCAGGTCGGTGGCCAGGGAGCAGGCATGGGCTCGCGCGGCCCTGGTGAGACGAAGATCGAGCTCGACCGCCGGCGCATCCGCAACCGCATGGCCAAGCTGCGCCGCGAGATCGCGGCCATGGCCCCGTCGCGGGTGACCAAGCGCCTCGAGCGCAAACGGCACGCGATCCCGAACGTCGCCATCGCCGGGTACACCAACGCGGGCAAGTCGTCGCTGCTCAACGCGCTGACCGACGCCGGCGTGCTCGTCGAGAACGCGCTGTTCGCCACGCTCGACCCGACGGTGCGCCGCGCCCGCACCGAGGACGGCCGGGTGTACACGCTCGCCGACACCGTCGGCTTCGTGCGCCACCTGCCGCACCAGCTCGTCGAGGCGTTCCGCTCGACGCTCGAGGAGGTCGCCGACGCGGCGCTGCTGCTGCACGTGGTCGACGCGTCACACCCCGACCCCGAGGGGCAGATCGCCGCGGTGCGTGAGGTGCTCTCCGAGCTCCCGGGCGTCGAGGACGTGCCCGAGGTCATCGTGCTCAACAAGGCCGACGTCGCCGACCCGGCCGTCGTCGGCCGTCTCCAGCGCCGCGAGCGGCGCTCCGTCGTCGTCTCGGCGCACACGGGCGAGGGCATCGCCGAGCTCAAGGCGCTCATCGCCGACGAGCTGCCGCGACCCGACGTCGAGATCGACGTCGTCGTGCCGTACTCACGCGGCGACCTCGTGCACCGCGTGCACGAGGCGGGCGAGATCGACGCCGAGGAGCACCTGGCCGACGGCACGCGGCTGCGGGGGCGGGTCGACGGGTCCCTCGCGGCCGAGCTGGCCCGCGCGGCTGTCTGACGCCCTGGGGACGCGCGCCGGTGGTCGTCGGCGTCGGCGCCTAGGATCGACTGGTGACCCTGCCCGACGCCGCGACCGACGTCCCGTCCGCCGCCATGCCCGACGAGGCCGAGCGGGCGAACGGCGACGTCCCCGGTGTCGACGAGCTGCTCGACCTGACGGTCGCCGCGCTCGGCGGCGGGCGCCGCGACGGCCAGCACCGCATGGCGCTCGCGGTCGCCGGCGCCGTCGAGTCGGGGGAGCACCTGCTCGTCCAGGCCGGGACGGGCACCGGCAAGTCGCTCGCCTACCTGGTCCCCGCCGTGCGCCACGCGGTGGTCGACGGGGGCCGGGTCGTCGTGTCGACCGCGACGCTCGCGCTGCAGCGGCAAGTCATCACGCGCGACCTGCCGCTCGTCGCCGAGGCCGTGGCCCCCCGCCTGCCGCGCGAGCCGCGGGTCGCGCTGCTCAAGGGCTGGCACAACTACCTGTGCCTGCACAAGACCGGCGGCGGCTACCCGGTCGACGAGGCGACGCTGTTCGACCTGCCGGGCGCCGCAGAGGGTGCGGCCGCCGAGCAGCACCCGGCGCCCGCGGCGGGAGGCGCCCGCGGCGGTGCCGGTCGCGGCGGCGACGCCCCTTCGCTCGCCGACCACGTCCGGCGCCTGCACGCCTGGGCGCAGGAGACCGACACGGGGGACCGTGACGACCTGGTCCCGGGCGTGCCGGACCGGGCCTGGCGCCAGGTCTCGGTCACGTCGCTCGAGTGCCTGGGCGGCCGGTGCCCGATGCTCGCCGAGTGCTTCCCCGAGCGGGCCCGCGCCGCCGCGCGTGAGGCCGACGTCGTGGTCACCAACCATGCGATGCTCGGCATCGCAGCCTCCGGGAGCCCCGGCGTCCTGCCCGAGCACGACGTCGTCGTGGTCGACGAGGCGCACGAGCTCGCCGACCGCATCACCTCGGCGGCCACCGTCGACCTGTCGCTCACCTCGGTCGAGCACGCCGCACGGCTCGCGCGGCGTCACGGCGGCGCCGAGACGTCGGTGCTCGACGACGCCGCACAGCGGCTGGGCTCGCTGCTCGCC
Organism: Isoptericola halalbus; assembly: GCA_009663185.1. Lineage (GTDB taxonomy): Bacteria > Actinomycetota > Actinomycetes > Actinomycetales > Cellulomonadaceae > Isoptericola > Isoptericola halalbus. The sequence continues at coordinate 32,802 of VJZX01000016.1, read as the reverse complement.
ACGGTCCCGGCCGAGCGATTCGGGCAGGGCCTCCCCGACGACCTGCGCGCCGCCGTCGCCGCGGTGCGGGACGCGGCCCGCGAGCTGCTCAGCCGGCTCAAGCCCGCCACCGGCGGGCAGGCACCGGCTCAGCCCGAGCCAGGGATGAAGATGGCCCAGTCCGCGGTGCTGCAGCTCTTCGAGGTCGCGGAGCGCATGGCGGCCGAGGACACGAGCGCCGACGTGCTGTGGTGCTCGCGCCCACCCGACGACGCGCCCTGGGCCGGCGACGGCATCACACGCCTGCACGCCGCCCCGCTCGCGGTCGCGGGGCTCATCCGCACCCAGCTGCTCGGCGAGGCGACGGGCATCTTCACGTCCGCGACGCTCGCCCTCGGCGGGTCCTTCGATCCGCTCGCGCGGTCGCTCGGGCTGGCCGGCCGGGAGGGGGGCGAGGGCACCCGCTGGGAAGGAGCCGACGTCGGCAGCCCGTTCGACTATCCGCGGCAGGGAATCCTGTACGTCGCCCGTCACCTGCCGGCGCCCGGACGCGAGCCGACGACGGACGCGCAGCTGGACGAGATCGCGGCGCTCATCGAGGCGGCCGGTGGCCGCACGCTCGGGCTGTTCTCGTCGAGACGCGCCGCGACGGCCGCCGCCGAGGCGATGCGCGAGCGACTCGACGTCCCGGTGCTCTGTCAGGGCGACGACCAGCTGCCGAGCCTCGTGCGTGCCTTCGCCGAGGACCCCGCCACGTGCCTCTTCGGCACCTTGTCCCTGTGGCAGGGCGTCGACGTCCCGGGGCCGTCGTGCCAGCTCGTCATCATCGACCGCATCCCGTTCCCGCGCCCGGACGACCCGATCAAGGCCGCTCGTGCGCGCGCCGTCGAGGAAGCCGGTGGGAACGGGTTCATGCAGGTGTCGGCGACCCATGCGGCGCTCCTGCTGGCGCAGGGCGCCGGCCGCCTCATCCGCTCGGCGGACGACCGGGGCGTCGTCGCGGTGCTCGACCCGCGGCTCTCGACCGCACGTTACGGAACGTTCCTGGCGCGGTCGATGCCGGGGTTCTGGCCCACGACGGACGGCCGTGTGGTGCACGCTGCGCTGCGCCGGCTCGACACCGTAGCCTGAGGTGCGTGAACGCACCCCGCAGCACGACCAAGCTCGCGATCGTGGGCGCCGGCGCCGTCGGATCGACCCTGGCGTACGCCGCACTCGCGCGCGGGGCGGCCCGGACCGTGGCGCTCATGGACGTCAACCGGGCGAAGGTCGACGCCGAGGTGCTGGACCTGCGGCACGGCGGGATGTTCATCCCGCAGGCGGAGATCGTCGGGTCCGACGACGTCGAGGTGTGCCGCGGCGCGGACGTCGTGGTCGTGACGGCCGGCGCGAAGCAGCAGCCCGGCCAGTCGCGTCTCGACCTGGCCGAGGCGACGGTGAACCTGACGCGCACGATCCTGCCGGGGCTGGTCGAGGCCGCGCCCGACGCGGTGTTCATCATGGTGACCAACCCGGTCGACGTCGTCACCTACGCCGCGCAGAAGGTGTCCGGCCTGCCGCCCGAGCGAGTCTTCGGCAGCGGGACCGTGCTCGACTCGTCGCGGCTGCGCGCCGCGCTCGCGGAGCACTGCGGCGTCGCCGTGCGCAACGTGCACGCGTACATCGCGGGCGAGCACGGCGACTCCGAGATCGTGCTGTGGAGCTCGGCGACGATCGGTGGCGTCCCGGTCATGGACTGGAAGGCACTGGACGGGCGGCCCGTTCTCGACGCCGCGGCGCGCGAGCGCATCGCGACCGACGTCGTCGAGTCCGCCTACCGCGTCATCTCGGGCAAGGGAGCGACGAACTACGCAGTGGGCCTCGCCGCAACGCGCATCATCGAGGCTGTGCTCAAGGACGAGCACAGCATCATGCCCGTCTCGTCCCGTCTCGACGGCTTCCACGGCATCACCGACGTCTGCCTGTCGGTGCCCGCGCTCGTCGACCGGCGTGGTGTCACCGAGACGATCGACGTCCCGCTGTCCGACGACGAGGTCGCCGGGCTGCGGAAATCCGCCGAGGCGATGCGGGAGGTCCAGCGGCGCCTCGGGCTCTGAGCCGGGAGCCTGGCTGCGCTACAGGCTCCGCAGGACAGCGACGACACGCCCGAGAACCTGTGCCTCGTCGCCCGGGATCGGGCTGTAGGCCGAGTTCTGCGGCATCAGCCACACGTGCCCGTCTGTCTGCTTGAACGTCTTGACCGTCGCCTCGCCGTCGATCATCGCCGCGACGACCTCGCCGTTCTCGGCGACGGGCTGACGGCGGACGACGACCCAGTCGCCGTCGCAGATCGCGGCGTCGACCATGGAGTCGCCCGCGACCTTGAGGAGGAACAGCTCGCCGTCGCCGACGAGCTGGCGGGGGAGCGGGAACACGTCCTCGACCATCTGCTCGGCGAGGATGGGCCCGCCGGCGGCGATGCGGCCCACGAGGGGAACGTACGACGGCGCGGGCACGGAGGCGTCCTCCGTCATGGCAAGGCCGGCGGTCGCCGACCCGAGCGCGGACTCGACGTCGTCGGCAGGCACCGTCGCGGGCGCGTCCGGGTCCACGACCTCGATCGCGCGCGGCCGGTTCGGGTCGCGCCGCAGGTACCCCTTGCGCTCGAGCGTCATGAGCTGGTGCTTGACCGACGACGGGCTGGCCAGGCCGACGGCCTCGCCGATCTCGCGCATCGTGGGCGGGTAGCCGCGCCGCTCGACCGAGTCGCGGATGGTCTCGAGGACGCGCCGCTGGCGCGGCGTGAGGCGTTCGGGCCCGGCTCCCGACAGGTCGCTGACCGTCGCCAGCGCGGCGTCGTCGCCCGTGGCCCGGTCCGGTCCGGTCGTCATCACGTCACTCCCGTCCTCGTGGCCCGCCCCTGAGGATCAGGCCGTGAAATCCGACAAACCTTCCATCGCGCTACGCCCACTGTAGGTGAGATCGCGTCCTCGCTCAAACATCTGTTCGAGCATGTCTCGACTTTGTCCTCTGACGGTGGTACCAATGGTACAGGCGTTCGAAGTACATATGTTCGACGGAGATTGGTTCGACGGACGTCGCGAGCTGCACCCGGACCCCGCACGAGAGGAAGCGAACGATGGCTGCCACGATCGCGAGTCCGCACATGACGTCCGAGGCAAACGGGTTCCTCGGGCTCGGCGGGCTTCAGCTCACGCCGCGAGGGCGCGCGGTGATGCTCGTACTCGCCATGCTGGTCTCGGCCGTCGTCGGCCTCGTGGGGACACAGGCGATGGCGAGCGGGCCCGGCCAGCCGATCGAGGTACGCGTGCACACCGTGGAGCCGGGGGAGACGCTCTGGGAGCTCGCGCGCGGCGTGACGGCGGCAGGCGAGGACGTGCGCGACGTCGTCGCCGAGCTGCGGGCGATCAACGGGATGCGCACCTCGGAGCTCCAGGCCGGGCAGGTGGTCCTCGTGCCCGAGGAGTGAGAGCCGTCGGATGTTGCGCGGGCCGTGGAGTGCCGCATACTTTCGTCGGGCCGCCGGGCACCCGTCCGGCCCCGACCGCAGGAGATCACGGATGCACTGCCCGTTCTGCCGGCACGCCGACTCGCGCGTGATCGACTCCCGGACGTCCGACGACGGCGCCGCCATCCGACGCCGGCGCCAGTGCCCCGCCTGCAACCGGCGGTTCACGACGATCGAGACCGCGAGCCTCTCGGTCGTCAAGCGCTCGGGTGCGACCGAGCCGTTCAGCCGCGACAAGATCGTCTCGGGTGTCCGCAAGGCATGCCAGGGTCGCCCGGTGAGCGCCGACGACCTCGCGCTGCTCGCTCAGAGAGTCGAGGAGACGCTCCGCAGCTCGGGCAGCCCCGAGATCGACGCCTACGAGATCGGCCTGGCTATCCTCGGCCCGCTGCGCGAGCTCGACGAGGTCGCGTACCTGCGGTTCGCGAGCGTCTACCAGGCGTTCGACTCGCTCGAGGACTTCGAGAGCGCGATCACCTCGCTGCGCGCCGAGCGTGCCGAGCGCGCCGAACGCGCGGAACGGGACGCGGCGACGGCGTCCTCACCGGAGCCGGCCGAGCAGGGTCTGTGACGCGTTCGCCAATTGCGCTGGCGTCGGCCCGGTCGCTACGGAATGCTGGACCGGACCCGGGGCGCTGCGCTCGTGGGGCCTGGCGCCCGGACCCGGACCGATGACGAGGTGGTCGCATGACGGACAAGGTACGCACGACGGCTCCCGGAGCGGACGCCAAGGCCCGCTTCAAGGAAGCCCTCGACAAGAAGAACGCAGCGAACCACCGGACCGCGGACGGCGAGACGAACACCGGTGCCGTGCACGGCTCGGAGACCGCCGGGCCGGTTCAGAAGATGTTCCGGCGCAAGTCCGGCTGATCCTCGGTGGCGGAGGCCGCTGATCCTGGTGAAAGACCAGGTCAGCGGCCTTCGTCGTACCTCGTGCAGCACCGAGAGACCGCGGAGCCGCATCATGGTCTCGACGGAAGGTCGAGAGGTGTTCAGATTCCGGATCCAGTGGTTCGACGTTCCGGGCCGGACCAGGCCGCGTCAGTCCAAGGCGGCGACTCCCGCATGAGCGCCTTCGGCCCGTACGTGGTGGTGCACGTCGCGGTCTCGGTCGACGGCGCCACCACCGGCTTCGCGCCGGACATCGGCCGGTTCTACGAGCTGGCACGGACCTGGCACGAGGACGTCACCCTCACGGGGGCGGACACGATCCTCGCGCAGGAGCCGGCGCTCGAGGCGCAGCCCGGTCCGGGTCCGTCAGACGACGGCCCTCTGCTCGCCGTCGTCGACAGCCGCCACCGCGTGCGGGCCTGGCGGGCGCTGCGGGACGCGGGGTACTGGTCCTCGGTCGTGGCCCTCCGGTCCCGGCTCGGGTGGGCAAGGGGCGACGACGGTGCCGCCAGCGTGGAGGAGCTGGTCCTCGGCGACGACCGGGTCGATCTGGGAGCCGCGCTGGACGCACTGGGGAAGCGCGGCGCGAAGGTGGTCCGCGTGGACAGCGGCGGAACGCTGACCGGGGCGCTGCTCCGCTCCGGCCTTCTCGACGAGATCAGTCTGCTCGTCCACCCGTGCCTCTCGGGCAGCAGGGGCGTCGAGAGCGTCGAGCGCCGCTGGTACGGCACGGGCCCGCCGCCGTCGTCGACCCTGAGCCTGGCGGGCGCCGAAGCCTTTGACGACGGCGTGGTCTGGCTGCGCTACCGCTGCTGAGGGGCCGCCCGTCGTGCGTCAGCCGGCCGCGGGGCCGGGCGGGAACTCGGGCCGGACGAACGCGTCGCGGATGCGCAGCCGGATCGTCGTGTCCATCGCCTGCAGCTTGGCCGACGCGCCGCGCTGGGTGACGTCGGAGATGTCGGTCACCACGTAGCCGATCTCCCCGCGCGTGGCGAGCATCTGGGCCTCGATGTTGGCGCCGTGGTCGGCGAACACCTGGTTGACCGCCGCGAGGACGCCGGGCACGTTGCGGTGGAGGAGCATGATGCGCCCGACGCCCGTGTGTTCGAGCTGGAGGTTAGGCAGGTTGACCGACAGGGTCGTCGAGCCGGTGGCGAGGTAGTCACGCAGCTTCTTCGCCACGAAGTCGCCGATGGCCTCCTGCGCCTCCTCGGTCGACCCTCCGACGTGCGGCGTGAGGATCACGTTGTCCAGGCCGCGCAGCGCCGACTCGAAGTGGTCCCCGCGCTTCTTGGGTTCCGTCGGGAAGACGTCCACCGCGGCGCCCGCCAGGTGGCCGGACAGGATGTTCTCGCGCAGGGCCTCGACGTCGACGACGAACCCGCGGGACAGGTTGAGGAAGATCGCGCCGGGCTTCATGCGGGCGAACAGGTCGGCGCCGAACAGGCCGGCGTTGCCCCTGCGCCCGTCGACGTGGATCGTCACGGCGTCGGCGACCTCCAGGAGCTCGTCGACGCTCTCGACGCGACGCGCGTTGCCGAGCGCGAGCTTCTCGGCGGAGTCGTAGAAGACGACGCGCATGCCCAGGTTCTCGGCGAGCACGGACAGCTGCGAGCCGATGTTGCCGTACCCGATGATGCCGAGCGTGCGGCCGCGTATCTCGTGCGAGCCCTCCGCCGTCTTGTCCCAGACGCCGGCGTGGAGCGCCTTGTCGCGCACCGTGAGCCGCCGGGTCAGGGCGATGATCTCGGCGAGGGCAAGCTCGACGACCGAGCGCGTGTTCGAGTACGGGGCGTTGAACACCGCGACGCCGTACGACGCCGCTGCGGCGAGGTCGATCTGGTTCGTGCCGATGCTGAACGTGCCGACCGCGAGCAGGCCGGGGACAGACTCGAAGACCTTGGACGTGACCGTCGTCTTGGACCGGATGCCCAGGATCTGGAAGCCCTCGAGGGCCTCGATCAGCTCGGCCTCGTCGAGCGCGCCGGAGCGCGTGACGACCTCGATCCCCGCGTCGCGGAGGGTCTGGGTGGCGACAGGGTGGACGTTCTCCAGCAGAAGGGCGCGCAGCACGCACCCATGGTGCGCCGCCGAGTGGCCCCGGGACAAACTCGTCTCACCGGCGGGTGCCGGCTGGTCGCCTCGTCAGGCGGCCGCCCGCTCGGCGAAGTCCTCGGGCAGCGCGCGCTCGTGCACGACGACGAGTCGCTGCGTCGGGCGGGTCATCGAGACGTAGAGGTCGGAGAAGCCGCCAGGCCCCTCGGCCACTGCCGCGGGCTCGACGAGCACGACCGCGTCGAACTCGAGGCCCTTCGTCTCGCGCGGCGACAGCACGCCGACCTGGGCGTCCTCCGGCCGCTGCGCTAGCAGCCGGGCGCCTTCGGCTGGACCCAGCTCCTCAGGCAGCACCGACTCGACGGCCTGGCGCAGCGCGTCGACGCGCTCCGCCGGCGCGACGACCGCGACGCGGCCCGCGCCGTCGCGTCCCACGAACTCCTGGGCGAGCGCGACGACCTGGTCGAGAACCTCCTGCTCGAGCACGGGCCGCGCGGGCCCGGACGGCGTGGCACGCACGAGCTCGAGCGAGTCCTCCACGTGCCGCGCCGCGGTGAGCGGCGAGACCGGCAGGCCGGCGGCGGTCGCGACGCGCTGCGCGGCGTCGGCCACGGCCGCGGGCGTGCGATAGCTGACGGTGAGCTCCTCGAGACGCCAGCCGTCTCGCAGGACGGGGTCGAGCGCGGCGGCCCACGAACGTGCGCCCGCGGCCGACGACGTCTGCGCGACGTCGCCCACGATCGTGAGCGAGCGCGTCGGGACCCGGCGCACGAGCGAGCGCCACGCCATGGGCGAGAGCTCCTGCGCCTCGTCGACGACCACGTGCCCGTACGTCCAGGCGCGATCCCCGGCCGCGCGCTCGGCCGTCGTCAGGCGCGGGCCGGTCGACTCGAACCGCGACGCGAGCGTCTCGGCGTCGACGAGACCGCCGCCGGCCCCCGTGGACTCGAGCACCGAGCGCGCGAACTCGAGCTCCGCGGCCCGCTCGGCCGCGCGGGCGCGAGCCTCGACCCGCGCCAGCGAGTCGTCCTCGCCAAGGAGCTCGGCGGCCTCGTCGAGGATCGGCACGTCGGACTCGGTCCACGCGGCGTCCGGGTCGCGGCGCAGCAGGCGCCGCTCCGCCGCGGTCAGCTCGGGCGCGGCCTCGGCGAGGCGATGCGGCTTGGCGTAGAGGTCGGCGACCAGCTTCTCGGGGGTGATCGGGAACCACGCGAGGTTGAGCGCCACGCGCACGGCGCGGTCCGAGCGCAGGTCCTCGGTCACCATCGCGACGTCCTCGGGCGCCATCGACGCGCCGCCAAGCTGCTCGGAGTACTGGTCGACGAGCCGCGCGAGCATGTCCCGCACGAACGTCGCGCGCGCCTCGTTGTGCGGCTTGTGCGTGCGCCGCGCCCGGCCGATCGCCTCCCGGACGTCGCGACGCCGGATCACCAGGTCGTGCCCGTCGACCCGCACGCGCACGTCCTGCGCGGGTATCCGCTCGCGCGCACGCACCGCCCGGCGCACGATCGAGCGCCACACGAGCCGCCCCTTGATCTCGGCGACCTCTCCGGTGTCGACTCCCGTGGCCACCACGCCGGGCAGCAGCTCGGCGATCGTCGTCGAGACGACGCCCGTCTCGCCGAGCGAGGGCAGCACCTGGTCGATGTAGCGCAGGAAGGACCGGCTCGGGCCCACGAGCAGGACGCCCGAGCGCTCGAGCAGCTTGCGGTGCGCGTACAGCAGGTAGGCGGCGCGATGCAGTGCGACAGCCGTCTTGCCCGTGCCCGGCCCGCCCTGGACCACCAGCGCGCCGCCGAGCTCGGATCGGATGATGCGGTCCTGCTCGGCCTGGATCGTGGCCACGATGTCGGTCATGCGGCCCGTGCGGCGCGTCGCGAGCGAGGCGAGCAGCGCTCCCTCGCCCGACAGGTGCGTCGCGGCGTCGCCGTCGATCGCGTCGAGGTCGAGGACCTCGTCCTCGAGCCCGGTCACGGTGCGGCCCGAGGTCACCAGGTGCCGACGGCGCACGACGCCCGCCGGGTGCAGCGCGGTGGCGCGGTAGAACGCCTGCGCCGCCGGGGCGCGCCAGTCGGTCAGGAGCGACCTGTGCGTCTCGTCGTTCAGACCGATGCGTCCGACGTACCGCACGGCGCCGTCGTCGAGGTCGAGGCGGCCGAAGGCGAGCCGGTCCTCCACGGCGTCGAGCTGTGCGGCCCGGTCCTCGTAGAGCGTCGCGAAGGCGTCGCGCTCGCTGCGGTTCTGCGGCGAGCCGGAGGGGCCCGATCGACGCACCTCCGCGAGCCTGCCGCGCGTCGTGCTGCGCAGCTCGTCCAGACGCCCGTAGAGGCGGTCCACGACCGCCTGCTCTCGTGCCAACTCGTCCTGCCTGCCCGCCACGCGTCCTCCCTGCGTCCGTGACCGTGCGGCCGACCATCATTGCAGACGCGCCGGGTTGCCTCGACCCGTCGCAGAGTGCTCCGACTAGGATCTGCACCATGAGCAGCGGCGACGTGCCCCCGACCGCAGGTGGGCCGGGCCAGGGGACCGCTGGGGCCTCGGACGCGGGCTCCGCGGCCGGGCCGATCCGGGTCCTCCTCGTCGAGGACGACGACGCCGACGCGCTGCTGGTCGACGAGCTGCTCCGCGACGCGGGCGTGACGGTCGCGCTGCGACGGGCGCGCACGCTCGCCGACGCGCTCGCGACGCTCCGGCGGTCGGCGGCGGACTGCGTGCTGCTGGACCTCGGCCTGCCGGACTCCATCGGGCTGGCCGCCGTCGAGCAGCTGCGGCGGGTCGCCGAGCGCGCGCCGCTGCCGCCCGCGCTCGTGGTGCTCACCGGCCACACCGGCGTCGATCAGGGCGTCCAGGCCGTCGCGGCCGGCGCCGACGACTACCTCGTCAAGGGCGAGACCGAGAGCGACCTCCTGGGACGCTCCCTGCGCTACGCGCTCCAGCGCCGCCGGTCGGTCGCCCAGCAGCGTGCGCTCTACCGCAGCGAGGTACGTGCGGCCGAGACGACGCGGCTCGAGCGCGCGCTGTTGCCCAACCCCCTCGTCCAGGACGAGAAGGTCTCGGTCATGGTCGGGTACCTGCCGGGCGGCACGGGCCTGCTGGGGGGCGACTTCTTCGACACGGTCGAGCGTCCGGACGGCACGGTGCTCTCGGTCATCGGGGACGTTGCCGGCCACGGTCCCGACGAGGCAGCCCTGGGGGCGACGCTGCGCACCGCGTGGCGCACGCTCGTCCTGACGGACACCCCGTCCGAGCGGGTGCTTCCGCTGCTCGAGCGCGTGCTGGTCACCGAGCGGTCCCGGCCCGAGATCTTCGTGACGCTCTGCCAGGTGGCCATCGCCCCCGGGCGCGACCACGCGGAGGTGGCCCTGGCCGGTCACCTGTCCCCGATGCTCTTCACGGGGCCGGTGGGCGACGTCCGCTGCGACGTGCTGCCGAGCGACGAGCGCGGCCGCGCGCTGGGCATCCCGGTGCCGGGCGGCTGGGCGCCGCACCGCGTCGACCTGGAGGGCCCGTTCGCCCTCATGCTCTACACCGACGGCCTGGTCGAGGCCGAGGTCGACGCCGAGGGCCTCGACATCGAGCTGCCGGCGCGTCGCGGCGTCCCGCGGCTCGGGGTCACAGGGCTGCACGCCCTCGTGACCGAAGAGCTCGAGCACGAGGGCATCGAGGGCGTGGTCGAGCGCGTGCTGCGCCGCGTGCACCACCTGCACGGCGGCCCGCTGACCGACGACGCCGCGCTCCTCGTCGTCGGGTGGACGGGACGGGACAACCCGATCCGGGGCATGCGGTCCTCCACCCTTGCCGACTCTGCGGGGTGGTCGCGCACGTGAGACGCGAGCCGACGCTGCGCGACCGTGTCCGCCGTCCGCTCGTGGCGGTCGGCGCGGTGCTGCTCCTGACCATCGGCGTCGCGCTCGTCGCGGCGTGGCGCACCCTCACGCTGCTCGCGGTCGAGAACGACGAGGAGGCCGACCGCGACGCGGCCCTGCTCTGGGGCGAGGTGCTGCTCTTCGTCGTGGGCGTGCTGGCGCTGCTCGTCGTGCTCATGTGCGTCTTCGTCTGGGTGGCTCTCGAGCGCAGCGTCACCCGGCCGCTGGGAGAGCTCGCCACCGCGGTGCGCGCGGCGAGCACGGGCGCGCACGAGCCCGAGATCCGCCCCGAGGGCTCGGGCGAGATCGCGGCCCTCGCACGCGACGTCGAGCACATGCGGCGCGAGCTGGTGGAGCAGGTCGCCGAGCTGCGCGAGTCGCACGCCGAGACCGAGCGGGCGCACGAGCTGCTGCGTGAGCAGGCCAGCGAGCTCGAGCGCTCGAACCGCGACCTCGAGCAGTTCGCCTACGTGGCGTCCCACGACCTGCAGGAGCCGCTGCGCAAGGTCGCGAGCTTCACGCAGCTGCTGCAGAAGCGGTACGGGGACCAGCTCGACGAACGCGCCGACCAGTACATCGAGTTCGCGGTCGACGGGGCACGCCGGATGCAGCGGCTCATCCAGGACCTGCTGGCGTTCTCGCGCGTCGGGCGCTCGGGTGCTCCGCCCGAGGACGTCGAACTGGAGGCCGTGCTGGAGCAGGTGCTGCAGGACCTGGGCGAGCGCATCGCCGAGTCGGGTGCGCAGGTCACGCATGACGCGCTGCCCGTCGTGCGCGGGGAGCGGGCGCTGCTGACGACGCTGCTCATGAACGTCGTCAGCAACGCGATCAAGTTCCGCCACCCCGACCGGCAGCCCCGCGTGCACCTGACGGCGCGGCGCGGCGAGAGCTCGTGGGAGCTCGCGTGCACCGACAACGGGATCGGCATCGACCCCCAGTACGCCGAGCGCGTCTTCGTGATCTTCCAACGGCTGCACGCCAAGGAGGTGTACTCCGGCACCGGCATCGGGCTGGCGCTCGTCAAGCGCGTCGTCGAGCACCACGGCGGGCGGGTGTGGGTCGAACCCGCCGAGGAGGGCGGCACGACCGTGCGCTGGACCCTGCGCGGGGCGGTCGCCTCGGACGTCGGATAGGCTCGAAGCTCCTCGCTGACCTGGGGCGACGTCGTGCACGGGGCCCCGGGCGGTCCCCCGCAGGACGACGAGCAGGAGTACGCATGACCCAGCAGGCAGGCATCGAGGTGCTTCTCGTCGAGGACGACCCGGGCGACGTCCTCATGACGAGGGAGGCCTTCGCCGAGCACAAGGTCGCCAACCGCCTGTCGGTGGTCTCCGACGGCGTCACCGCCATGCAGTTCCTCCGCAAGGAGGGCGAGCACGCCGACGCCCCGACGCCGGACCTGATCCTGCTCGACCTCAACCTTCCACGCATGGACGGCCGCGAGGTGCTCGCCGCCGTCAAGGAGGACCCCGAGCTCAAGCAGATCCCCGTCGTCGTGCTCACGACGTCGGAGGCCGAGGAAGACGTGCTTCGCACCTACGCCCTGCACGCCAACGCGTACGTGACCAAGCCCGTGGACTTCGACCGGTTCATCGACGTCGTGCGCAAGATCGACGACTTCTTCGTCACGGTCGTGCGCCTGCCGGGTCGTTGACGCCGGGAAGGATCTGCGCCGGCCGCGGGTTGACTTCACCAGACGGGCAAACCGCCCGCCGTCGGACGAGGAGGAGTCGCGTTGCTGGACCCGCAGGGAATCTACGAGGTCGACGAGGACGCGGTGGCGCGCACGCTCGCGGAGCAGGCGCTGCCGACGCCCGACGCCGGGCGCGCAGGACCTGTCATGCTGCACTCGCTGCGCGGGTTCATCGACGCTGGGGCCACGGGCGAGATCGCCGAAGGTCACCTCGTCGAGCACCTCGAACGGACGCGCCTGGTCACCTTCGACGTCGACCAGCTGCTCGACTACCGTTCCAAGCGCGCGGCCATGACGTTCGACGCGGACCGGTGGGCCGACTACGACGAGCCCTTCCTCGTGATCGACCACCTGCGGGACGCCGAGGGCTCGGGCTTCCTGCTGCTGCACGGGGTCGAGCCCGACCTGCAGTGGGAGCGCGTGATCGCGGCTGTGCGCGGGCTCGTCGACCGCCTGGGCGTCTCGCTGACCGTCGGCTTCCACGGCATCCCGATGGGCGTGCCGCACACGCGGCCGCTGTCGCTCACCGCTCACGCGACCCGGCCGGGGCTCGTCGAGGACTACACGTCGTTCTTCGGGCGCGTGCAGGTGCCGGGCTCGATGGCCTCGCTCCTCGAGTACCGGCTCGGCGAGGCGGGTCACGACGCCATGGGCTTCACGGTGCACGTGCCGCACTACCTGGGCCAGTCACGGTACGCGCCCGCGGCCGTCGCCGCCCTGCAGCACGTCGAGCGCGCGACCGGGCTGGATCTCTCGACCGGCCTTCTCGCCGCGGCCGCCGCGGACGCGACCATCGAGGTGGAGCGCCAGGTTCGCGAGTCGGCCGAGGTGGCCGCGGTCGTCAAGGCGCTCGAGGAGCAGTACGACGCGTTCACGCGTTCGGTCGGCCGCACGAGCCTGCTCGCGGAGCAGGCGCCGCTGCCCACGGCCGAGGAGCTCGGGGCGGAGTTCGAGCGCTTCCTCGCGCAGCACGGCGACGACTGACCCAACAAAACGCCCTGAACCGTGGCATACCGACGTGGTCCGTGCCACACTGGCGCCGTTGCAGTGACGAACCAACGCAGGAACCGGCGGGGGGCGGCTTTGCAGCGACGGGCGGCCGGCCGGTCCGTCCGTGGACTGGTGGACGGAAGGTCGAAGGATCAGCATGGCGCAGGGTTCTGTGAAGTGGTTCAACGCGGAGAAGGGCTACGGCTTCATCGCTCAGGACGGCGGCGGCGCCGACGTCTTCGTGCACTACTCGGCGATCCAGTCGCAGGGGTACCGCACGCTCGAGGAGGCCCAGCGGGTCGAGTTCGAGATCACCCAGGGTCCCAAGGGGCCGCAGGCGGAGCAGGTCGTCCCGCTCTGACACCCCTGGAAGCGAGCGCGAAGGCCGCGTCCCACCTCGGGGGCGCGGCCTTCGTCATGCCGGGACGTCACGGTCAGGGCAGCGGCGCCGCGGTGCCCGCGAACCGGTCGAGCTCGGCCCCGGTGAGCAGGTGCGCGGGCACAGGCAGCGTGCGCAGCGCTCGCCCCAGCGCCGGGTCGCGCAGGTCGACCGGCGTCGTGGCTGCGTCGGCGTCAGCGTCGGCGTCGTCGATGGCGCCGCGCACGGCGGCGAGCACGACGTTGCCGTAGCGGCGTCCCTTGAGGACGCCCGGCTCGGCCACGGCGCCGAGTCGGCCGGACGCCGCCGCATCCGTGCCGAACGCGACAGCGAGCGTCGCGACCTCCCGGCGGGCCAGCGTCAGGGGTGGCCGGTCGGCGCAGTTGGCGAGCAGCAACCCGCCAGGGCGCAGCACGCGGTGGGCGGCGGCCGCGAACGCGGAGCCCGCGAGGTGCTCGGGGACACGGTCGTCGGTGAACACGTCGCGCACCACGACGTCGTACGAGGCGGGCGGGAGGGCGGCGAGGGCGCGGCCCGCGTCGTCGGCCCGCAGCCGCAGGAGCGGCGAGCGCGGCAGCGCGAACCACTCGCGCACGAGCTCCATCAGCCGGGCGTCGATGTCGACGCCGAGCTGGCGCGACCCGGGCCGCTCGTGCTCGACGTACCGGGCGAGCGCGCACCCGGCCGCGCCGAGGTGGAGGACGCGCAGCGGTCCCGCGGGCAGCCGTTCGATGATCGCGGCCATCTCCTGCATGTACTCGAACGCGAGGAACCCCGGGTCGGCGAGGTCGAGCGCCGAGCTCGGCACGTCGTTGACGTGGAGCACCAGCCGCTCGGGGTGATCGGGGTCGTGCTCGATGCGCGCGGTGCCCGTGTCGATGGGCACCGGCTCCGAGGGGAGTGTCGGTGCCCCGGAGGATGCTGGTGCGCGTCGGGAGCGGGAACGCCGGGACATGGGTCCAGTCTCCCAGGAGCGGGATTGACAACGTTCGAACAGATGTTCGACACTGAGGAGAGCGGGCGGTGCCCGCAGGAGAACGGGAGGTGTGCCATGTCGCCTCGCACGGCCCCGCCGTCGCGCCACGGCCCGGCCCGGCCCGGCCCCGGGCCGCGTGCGGTACCGCCGGACGTGGCCCGGCTCCTCGCGCGCGCGGACTCCGAGCTCGCCGCCGCCGAGGTCGCGTCGGACCCGGCCGAGCGCTTCGTCCACGCACACCTGGCCGCGCTGCGGGCCGCTGCCGCCGTGGTGGCCCTGCGGGGGCGGCCCTCGCGCCGCTCGGGCGCGCGCTCGGTCTGGGACATGCTTGCCGTCGTCGAGCCGGGGCTCGCGGCGTGGTCGGGCTACTTCGCGTCGGGCGCACGGCTGCGAGCCGCGGTCGACGCCGGTCACGGCGAGGACGTCGAGCCGGCACGTGCCGACGAGCTCGTCGCGTGCGCCGAGGACTTTCGCGACGAGGTCGGCATCCTGGTCGACCCCGACGCCGGCTTCGCCAGGCCTCTGGCCCGGGCGTCGGCGGCGTCGTGAGCCGCGCGCCGCGGGCCGCCGGCGCGAACCGCGACTGGGGCTCGGACGAGTCGGGCACGCGGGTGATGCACGTCGACATGGACGCGTTCTTCGCCGCGTGCGAGCTCGCGCGGCGACCCCAGCTGCGCGGGCTGCCCGTGATCGTCGGTGGCCAGGAGCGAGGGGTCGTGCTCGCCGCAACCTATGAGGCGCGCGCGTTCGGCGTCCGCTCCGCGATGCCCATGACGACGGCGCGCCGCCTGTGCCCCCAGGCCGTCGTCGTGCCGCCGGACCACGGGCTCTACCACGAGGTTTCCCGCTCGGTCATGGGCATGCTGGGCGAGATCACGGCGATCGTCGAGCAGATCAGTGTCGACGAGGCGTTCCTCGACGTCTCGGGTGCGCGACGCAGGCTCGGCGCGCCGACCGAGATCGGCGCGCGCCTGCGCGAACGTGTCCGTGCCGAGCACGGGATCACCTGCTCGGTCGGGATCGCGCAGAACAAGTTCGTGGCCAAGCTCGCCTCCACGCACGCCAAGCCCGACGGCATGCTGCTCGTCCCGGCCGACGCCACCGTCGCATTCCTCCGGACGCTCCCCGTCGGGGCGCTGTGGGGCGTGGGGGAGAAATCGGAGCAGGCGCTCGCGCGCTGGGGCATCACGACGGTCGCGCAGCTCGCCGACACCGACGTGCCGACGCTGCAGGCGGCGGTCGGCGGGGTGCACGGCGCGCACCTGCACGACCTGGCGTGGGGACGTGACCCTCGGCCGGTCGTTCCCGAGCACACCGAGCGCAGCATCGGGGCCGAGACGACGTTCGAGCACGACCTGTGGGACGCCGAGGCGGTCGAGCGACGCCTGCTGGAGCTCTCCGACCGGGTGGCCGGGCGTCTGCGCCATCAGGCGGTGGTCGGCCGCACGGTGGCGCTCAAGGTCCGCACGAGCGACTTCCGGACGCTGACGCGCTCCCGTACGCTCCCGACCCCGACGGACGTCGCGCAGGAGATCTACGCGGTGGTCCGCGAGCTCTTCGCCGGGGTCGACCGGCGGGGCCTGGCGGTGCGGCTCGTCGGCGTGCGCGCGGAGAACCTGGCGCCGCGCACCGGGCTGGCTGCGCAGCCGACGCTCGACGAGGCTCTCGACCCGCGCCACGACGCGCGCCGGGAGGCGGAGGTCGCGCTCGACGCGGTGCGCGAGCGCTTCGGCAGAGCCGCGATCGGGCTCGGCGCCTCGGCAGGACCGGCTGGTGGGCGACAATGATGTGACCGAGGCAACGGAAAGCCGTCAACTACCATGCGCGTCACCACAGGCATATCCTGATGGGGTCATGTTCCACCGCGAGATCCGGGGGTCTCGATGCCTCTGTCCGAGTACGAGCAGCGCGTGCTGGAGCAGATGGAGCGCGCGCTGACCAGCGACGACCCCCGTCTTGCGAACACGCTTCAGCAGACAAGCCGACGGTCGCCGCTGCGCTACGTCCTGGTCGGCGTCGGCGTCGTTGTCGGGCTCCTTCTGCTCGTGCTCGGGGCGGCCTCCTCGAGGCCCTGGGTCGGCGTCGTCGGGTTCGTCCTGATGTTCGCCGGCGTCGCCTACGCGTTCGCAGCCCCGCGCAAGAAGGGGCCCACCGGTGTGGTACGTCCGGACGGGACCGTCGACACGTCGGTCCAGCCGCAGCCCGGCGGGCACAAGTCCGGCCGTGGCAAGACGACCACCACCGCTTCGAAGGGAGAGGGCTTCCTCGCGCGCCTCGAGGAGCGCTGGGAGCGCCGTCGCCGCGAAGGGCGTTAGACGCGAGGGCGTCGGCAACCCCGCTGACGCCGCGCCTGGTCGGCCCGCCGTGACGCGCCCGCGCCGCGGCGGGCTCTTCTTCGTCGGCGCGCGCCTCGCGTGCGCGCGCCCTATCGTCGTCCCAGCCCCGACGACAAGCCCGCCGTGACCGACTCGGCGAGCGACTCGAGCTCCCCTGGTGAGTACGGTGCGGGTGTGCGCGCGTAGCGCGCCGCCTCGGCTGCGTCGGCCAGGGCCACGAGGTCCTCGAGCACGTCCTCTGGAAGCGGTGCGCCGAGGCGCGACTCGATCTTCGCGGCGATGACCTCGGGCGCCCGACGCAGCGTGGTCGGCGGCGGCAGCTCGATGCCTCCGTCGGTCAACGTCCCGACGACCCGTTGCCACGCGCGCTCGGGATCGAGCAACGGCGCCACCGTCCGTCGCCGCACGAGGAGCAGGACGGCCGCGACGACGACCGCCGTCCCGACCAGCCCGGCGACGACCCACGTCCACCCGGGAAGCCCCGCGTCGGCGGTCCCGGCGCCGAAGCCCGATGCAGGCCCCGCCGTCGCGGTCTCGCCCTCGGCCCGCTCGGGGTCCTGCGGTTCGCGCGTCGGCACTTCCGCCCCGCCCGTGGGAACGGGCGCCGGCGAGTCTCCGAGGGCCGGGTTGGTGTACGTCGGCGCGATGCCTGTCTGGACGGCCGGCGTCGGCTCGAAGCGCACCCAGCCGGCGCCCTCGAAGTACAGCTCGGGCCATGCGTGCGAGTCCTGGCCGCGAACCTCCCAGGTGCCCTCCTCGACGTCGGTCCCGGGCAGGTGGCCCACGGCCAGGCGTGCCGGGATTTCGAGCGCGCGGGCCATGACGACCATGGAGGTCGCGAACTGCAGGCAGTAGCCCGTCCGGTGCTGGAGGAAGTCCCAGACGGGGTCGCCCGTGCTGCCGCGCGGGAGCTCCGTCGCGTACGTGAACGACGCCGGGTCGCGGAACCACGACTGCAGCGCGACCGCCTGGTCGTACGCGTTCTCGGCGTCGCCCACGACCCCACGCGCGAGGCGTGCGACGTCGTCGCCGTGCGCCGTGGTCGGCAGCTCGGTGTACGCGGGATCGATCTGGGGTGCGGGGGCGGTGCGCAGCATGCCGGGGGTCAGCTTGCGCTCGCGCACTCCCATCTCGTAGATCTGGCCCGGGTCGGTGCGGTCGCCGACGACCTCGTCGCGGATCTCGTCGTACCCCCACGACCCGTCGATGGCGAGCTGACGCGGCTCGACGGGCAGGGGCAGCTTGTCGTCGCGGAGCTCGCCGATCGTCACCGTCACGGTGCTCGGGTCGGCGGTGGCGGTGTCGAGCCCGTCGGGCCAGAGCACCTGGCCGGCGTCGAACTCGCGGCCCGCCCGGTCGCCGCCGCGCTGCCAGCGCCGCCCGTCGAACGCCGTCGCCGTGTAGCTGCGGAACGGTCCGACGTCGTCGCCGCTCTGCGTCCGGTACGTCAGCACGACCTGGTTGGACCGCTCGGTCAGGCTGCGCAGGATGTCGAGGTCCTCGGAGAGGCGGATCGTGTCACCCGTGGTCGTGAACGTGCGGTACCAGCTCCCGGCGACCCCCGGCAGCGCGCTCGACGCACCGCCCACGAGGAGGGCAGCGACGGCGACCGTCGCCGCGGTGCTCGTCGTCACGAGGGAGCGGGCGCGCTCGGCACGTCGCACGGCGGGCTCGGGCCGCTCTGCCCGGCGTCGCGCGCGGGCGCCGACCGGGCCGTCGAGGGTGAGGAGCAGGAGGAGCGCGGCGACCATCACGACGAACACCCCGGCCGACACGCGCCCGGTGAGCACGAGCGGCGGGCACCACAGGGCGAGCATCGGGGCACCCGCGAGCGCGGGCCGGCGCAGGCCGCCGGCGAGCGCGTCGGCGAGCAGCAGGACGAGGAGCGTGCCGCCCACCGCGAGCAGCGCCACCGGCAGGGAGCCGGGCGTGGGCGCCACCTCGGCGCGGATGATCTCGCCGGCCTCGCCCAGGCGCTCGACCGTGCGACGCAGGTGCTCGCCGCCGACGACGACGTCGAGGTCGCCCGTCGCCGACCCGAACCGCGCCAGGAGGTACCACAGGGCCACGACGCATCCGGCCAGCGTCGGCAGCACGGAGCCCGAGCCGTCGTCGCCGTGGCGCGTTCTGGCGCTTGCGCTTGCTGGTGCGGAGATGCGGCGGCGTCGCTCCACGAGCTCGCGCACGACGGCGATCGTGACCGTCACGACAGTGATTCCGGCGATCCCCGTGGTCACCCACGAGCCCGGGATGATCACGCTGGTCAGCGCGACCATCGACGCCGCGACGGCGACTGCCACGAGCATGGTCGTGGCGACCAGGCGGGCGGTGGGGCTGGCGTGGGCGGGGATCATTCGGCACGCTCCTGGAGCAGGGCCCATGCGCGGTCGGCGGACGTGCCGGCGGGACAGCTCGCGACGTGCCAACCTGCCGTGCGCAGGTCGGCGACCGTGTCGGCGGCATCGTGACCGAATCCCTCGGACCGCGGCGCGACGACGAGCGCCCAGCACACCCCCTCGGCCGCGAGCGACGCGAGGTCGTGCCGCACGGCAGCTGCCACGGGAGCGAGCAGGGCGACCGTGATCTCCTCCTGGCCCCGGTCCAGCCGCAGGGACCGTACCGTGGCGGACAGCGCGCGCTCGGACTCCGCGGCGTTGCGGTGCCCGTGGAGGTCGACCGTCATGTCGAGGATCGTGGGGCGTCCGGCCCGGACACCCGTGACGAAGCGGGACGTCGCCCCGTGCGGGACGACGCTCGTCGGCACGAGGCGCGACGGGTGACCCGCCTCGAGGAACGACAAGGCGACCGACGCCGCGATCTCGACGGCGCGCTCGCCGTCCTCGAGCGCCTGGACCGAGCGCTGCGTGGGCCACGGGCCCGTTCGGGTCTCGACCGGGGCGGGCAGGAGCACGCGGTCGAGCAGGACCGTGACCGGCCGCACGCCCGAGCTCTCGTCGGCGCGGACCATGAGCCGACCCTGCCGCGCCGAGCCGGCCCAGTGCACGCGTCGGGGGTCGTCGCCGGCGACGTACTCGCGCAGCACCGAGTCGTCCGTGGACGCGAGCCGAGCTCCCGTCGCCGCGCGGTCGACCTCGCCGCGCACCCGCGTGCGCGCGTGCAGGTCGGTGGTCTGCGGCCAGACGGCGACCGAGCTCGGTTCGCCGAGCGGCTGCGTCGTGCGCACGAGCCCGAAGACGTCGGTGCGTGTGGTCAGCAGGGGCCCGAGCGCCCACCGGCCACGGCGCGTCGGAGTGAGGGAGTAGCGCACGGCTACGCGATCGGGGTGTGCCGAGACCGTGGCCCGGATCCCGGTCGGGCCGGCAAGCTCGTGGGCCGCCTGCTCGGACAGCCGCAGCCGGGCGAGCCGCTCGTACGCGGCGCCGGTGTGGGCGGCCGCCCCGACGACGAGGTGCGCGTCGGCGACCTGGCCACGCACGACCGGGTTGGGCGCGATCTGCCGCGTGACGAGGAGCGCGCCGCGCCCGGCATCGAGCCGCTGAAGGCCCATGGCGAGCCAGGCCGCACCCACGGCGAGCGTCGCGGCTGCGCCCAGCCCGACCACGTCGGGCAGCGCGAGCACGATGCCGACGACGGCGAGGACGGCACCGGTGCACAGCAACGAGACGCCGCGACCCGTCAGGCGGACCCGTGCGATCCGCCGGGCCGCCTGCCTGAGGCTGCCGTCGTCGGCCACGGCCGGCCCGTCAGCGGCGGCCGGCCGAGGCCGGCACGGGGACGCGCTGGACGATCGCGTCGACGAGCTGCTCGGCCGACGTGCCCGCGAGGCGCGACTCGGTGCTCAGGATCAAGCGGTGCGACAGCACGGGCCGGGCGAGCGACTGGACGTCGTCGGGCAGGACGTGCTCACGGCCGGACATCGCGGCAAGGGCCTTCGACGCGCGCAACAGCTGCAGCGACGCGCGGGGCGACGCGCCGAGGCGGAGACCGTCGTGGACGCGCGTGGCACCCACGAGGTCGAGGACGTACTGCTTGACGGCGGGCGCGGCGTGGACCACCTTCACGACCTCGGCGAAGCGCCTGATCGTCGCGCCGGTGGTCACCGGCTCCAGATGGGCGAGCGGCGTGGCCGCCTCTTGCCGGTCGAGCATGAGCATCTCGGCGTCGTTGTCGGGGTACCCGACCGTCAACCGGGCCATGAAGCGGTCGCGCTGCGCCTCCGGCAGGGGATAGGTGCCCTCCATCTCGACGGGGTTCTGCGTCGCGACGACCAGGAACGGGCGCGGGAGCGTGTACGTCGTCCCGTCGACCGTCGTCTGACCCTCCTCCATGCACTCCAGCAGCGCGGACTGGGTCTTGGGCGAGGCCCGGTTGATCTCGTCGCCGATGACGATGTTGTTGAACACGGGGCCTGGCCGGAACTCGAAGTCGTGCGTCGCGGTGCGGAAGATGTTGACGCCCGTGAGGTCGCTCGGCAGCAGGTCGGGCGTGAACTGGATGCGCCCGACGTGGCAGTCGATGCTGCGGGCGAGCGCCTTGGCGAGCGTCGTCTTGCCGACCCCGGGCACGTCTTCGAGGAGCAGGTGCCCCTCGGCGAGCAGGACCGCGAGCGTGACGTCGGCGAGTGCGGACCTGCCGGCCACGACCGACTCGATCGCGTCCCGCACGCGGCCCGTCGTGGTGACCAGCTCCTCGAGGTTCGCGGACAGCGCCTCCGGGTCGGGACGGCCGGCGGCACCGATGTGCGGCCGGTCCTCGGTGAGGGCGGGGGAGGCGGGTTCGGGCTGCACGGGCGACCTCCGGTGGGCTGCGCATTCGACGTCGAGCCGGCCACCGCAGCCGTACGGGGCCGGTCCAAGAAGCGTAGTGGACAGGGCGCTCCGGCGTGGCCCACGTCACACCCCGCCGGGCGGTCGGACGGGCGTGTCGCCCTCCACCGCCCTCCACCGCGCCGCCGTGGTCCTGACCTGTGGTGACGTGCGAAGAGCGGGTGAAGATGGGGAGTTCTCCCCATCATTTCCCGCGCTGTGTGGAGGAAAGTGGAGTAGCGTGGAGGATGCGGGAGCGCGAGGGGAGGTGCAGCCGTGGCAGGGGACTTTCAGGGGGCAGGGCTTCTGCTCGGTACGTACACCCCCAAGCTCGACGAGAAGGGCCGGCTCATCCTTCCCGCGAAGTTTCGTGCCCGACTCGCTCCGGGGCTCGTCATGACGAGGGGGCAGGAGCGCTGCCTCTTTCTCCTCCCGATGGACGAGTTCAACCGCATGTACGAGCAGGTCCGGCAGGCGCCGGTCACCAGCCGGCAGGCGCGCGACTACCTGCGTGTGTTCCTGTCGGGGGCGAGCGACGAGGTGCCGGACAAGCAGGGCCGGGTCGTGATTCCGGCCGCCCTGCGCCAGTACGCCGGCCTCGACCGGGACGTCGCCGTGATCGGCGCCGGCTCCCGCGTGGAGGTCTGGGACTCGACGGCGTGGGAGACCTACCTGGCGGACCAGGAGTCGTCGTACTCCGAGGTCGCCGAGCAGGTCTTTCCCGACCTGCAGTTCTGACAGCGACAACCGCACAGCAGACGCAGCAGCAGATCAGCACACCAGGCCCCGCACGGCGAGGCCTCCTCCCGCGAGGGTCTGGCGCACTTCCCCGGCGCCAGAACGACGCGGAGGGAGACCTGGCCGGGCGGCGCAGGGCCGACAGCAAGGCTGGAGGCCCCGCCAGACACCGAGCAGCAGGAGAGGAGGAGCACGTGAGTAGCACCACGCCCGACGAGGCGCCCGACGGCACGACCGGCGGCGCGCCCGACGACGCAGCGCGCCCGGCGCAGGACCGGCACCTGCCCGTCCTCCTCCAGCGCTGCGTCGACCTGCTCGTGCCGGCCCTCCAGGAGCCGGGCAGCGTCCTGGTCGACTGCACGCTCGGCATGGGCGGGCACACGGAGGCAGTGCTCGAGCAGGTGCCCACGGCACGCGTGATCGGCATCGACCGGGACCTGGAGGCGCTCGAGCTGGCGTCCGCGCGGCTGGCGCGGTTCGGCGACAGGTTCACGCCGGTCCACGCGGTCTACGACGAGATCGGCGACGTCGTCGCCGCGCAGGGCCTGCCGGCCGTGCAGGGCGTGCTCATGGACCTCGGGGTGTCCTCGCTGCAGCTCGACGAGGCCGAGCGTGGCTTCTCGTACGCGCAGGACGCGCCGCTGGACATGCGCATGGACCAGTCGCGCGGCCTCACCGCGGCCGACGTCCTGAACACCTACGACGAGGGCGAGCTGACGCGCATCCTGCGCACCTACGGCGAGGAGCGGTTCGCGCAGCGGGTCGCCCGGGCGATCGTCCGGCGGCGTGAGAAGCAGCCGTGGACGCGCACGGGCGAGCTCGCCGAGGTCGTCCGGGACGCGATCCCGGCGGCGACGCGGCGCACGGGAGGCAACCCGTCCAAGCGCACGTTCCAGGCGCTGCGGATCGAGGTCAACGGCGAGCTCGAGGTGCTCGAGCGCGCCGTGCCGGCTGCGATCGAGGCGCTCGCGGTCGACGGCCGGATCGTCGTCGAGTCCTACCACTCGCTCGAGGACCGCATCGTCAAGCGGGCCATCGCGCGCGGGACGACGTCGAGCGCCCCGCCGGATCTGCCCGTCGAGCCCGAGTCGCACAAGCCGTACCTCGAGGCCCTGACCCGGGGCGCGGAGGAGGCCGACGCGGCCGAGCTCGAGCGCAACCCACGAGCCGCGTCCGTGCGCCTGCGCGCGGCGCGTCGCCTGCGACCCACACCCCACCATCTGATGCCGAAGGAGGAGCAGCGATGAGTGCACTGCGTGCCCCGGCCGTCGCGCCGGACCGGCGGACGACGTCGGCGCGCCCGCGGCGGGCGCCCCTGACGGCGCTCCCGGGCGGCGCTGCCGACGGGCGGCGTCTCGACGTCGTCCGTGCGCCGCTGCAGTCGGCGTCGGGCGTCCCGTTCTACGTCCTGTGCGCGTCCATCCTGGCCCTCGCGCTGCTCGCCGCGCTCGTGCTCAACACGACGATGGCGCGCGGCTCGTACGAGATGGCCCGCCTGCAGAAGGAGGTCGGGCAGGTGGCGCAGGACGTCCAGGAGCGGCAGGCCGAGCTGCGTGCCGCGGAGGCGTCGCTGCCCGAGCTCGCCGAGCAGATGGGCATGGTGCCCGCGGAGAACCCGACGATGGTCAGCGTGGCCACGGGCAAGGTGGTGGCAGCGCCGGAGGCGAAGAAGCCGTGAGCCCGACACGCGGCCAGGGTGACCGGCCGCAGCGGACGTCGGGTGCGCAGAATCGTCGCGTGACCTCATCCCGCTCGTCGCGCACGCCGGCGAAGCGCACGTCGTCCACGACGCGCACGTCGTCGCCGTCGCCGTCGCCGTCGTCGGCGCGGTCTGGGGCGGCGACGCGGCGGACGACCGCGGCGACGCGGGGCTCGACGCCGGTGCGGCGCGCGTCGGCGAGCCCCCCGGCCCGCCGGCCGCGTGAGGCGCGCCCCGCCGTCCCGCCGCCGGGCAGCCCCGAGCGGCGGCAGCGCTGGCTCATCGCGATCGCCGCGATCCTGCTCGCCGTCTTCGTGGGGCGTCTGGTCCAGGTCCAGGTCATCGAAGGGCCGGCGCTCGCCGCAGCTGCCCAGGCGGACCGGCTGACGACGAACGTCACGCTCGCTCACCGCGGCGACATCGTCGACGTGGACGGCACCGTGCTGGCCACGTCGGTCGACCGGTACACCGTCGTCGCGGACCAGCTCGCGATCCAGGCCTTCCCGGGCAACAACCGCGTCGACACGGAGGGCAACCCGGTCGAGGACGGCGCGCTCGGGATCGCGCAGCTCCTCGGCCCCGTGCTGGGCAGGTCCAAGGCCGAGCTCGCAGCGACCCTCAACGGCGACGACCGGTACGTCGTCCTCGCACGGAACGTCGTGCCCGAGGTCCAGCGGGCGATCGCCGACCTGCGTCTGCAGGCTTACGTACGCACCGATCTGACGTCGCGCCGGACCTACCCCGCCGGTGTGGTCGCCGGCACGCTCGTGGGGTTCGTGGACGACGAGCAGAAGGGCGTCGGCGGTATCGAGGCGGCCTACGACGACGTGCTCTCCGGAACCGACGGCAGGCATGTGTACGAGCGCGGTCGCGACGGCGTCATGATCCCGAGCGCCGCGCAGGAGTCCGTCGAGGCCGTGCCGGGCAGCGACGCGGTGCTCACGATCGACGCGGACGTCCAGTGGAAAGCCGAGGACCTCCTGGACAAGGCCGTCGCCGACACCGGTGCGCAGTACGGCATGGCCATCGTCCAGGACCTGCGCACCGGTGAGCTGCTCGCGCTGGCCGACTCGGGCGACGTCGACCCGAACGACCGGTCGACCGCGAAGGTCGCCGACGGTTCGCGCGCGGTCAAGGACGTGTTCGAGCCGGGCTCGACCGGGAAGGTGATCTCGGTGGCCGCGGCTCTCGAGGGCGGCTACTGGGAGCCGACCGACCGGTTCGAGGTGGCGGACAGGTTCACGACTCCCAACGGCCAGTCGTTCAAGGACTCGCACGACCACCCCGTGCAGCGCCTCACGCTCGCGGGCATCCTGGCGCACTCGTCCAACACGGGCACGGTGCAGTTCGGCGAGAAGATCCCCGCCCAGGTGCGGTACGACTACCTGCGCAAGTTCGGCTTCGGCGAGCAGACGGGGCTCGGGCTGCCGGGGGAGTCGGCCGGCCTGCTGCCCGACGAGGCCGTGCTCGCCCACGACGCCCGGACGCCCTACACGATCCTGTTCGGTCAGGGCCTCGCCGTGAACGCGCTGCAGGCGACCCAGGTCTTCTCGACCGTCGCCAACGACGGTGTCCGGATGGCGCCGACGCTCTACGCCGGCTCGCGCTCGCCCGGCGGCGAGTTCGTCACGGCGCCCCGCGAGCAGGGCGAGCGCGTCGTCTCGGCGGAGACGGCCCGCACCCTGCTGCGCATGATGGAGGCCGTCACGGGGGAGGGGGGCACGGGCACCTCGGCCCAGGTCCCGGGCTACCGGATCGCCGGCAAGACCGGTACGGCCCAGATCTTCGAGTCCGGCCGCACGCGGTACATGGCCTCGTTCATCGGCGTCGCCCCCGCGGACGACCCGCGGTACACGGTCGCGGTCTTCCTCAAGGACTCCAGGTCGTCGATCTACGGCGGCGTCGTCGCGGCACCGGTGTTCAGCGACCTCATGGGCTACACCCTGCAGAAGATGGACGTCCCGCCGAGCGAGCCGGTCACCAAGCGCGACAAGTTCCCGCTCGAGTGGTGAGCCCTCCCGAGCCCGGTGCGAGACCGGCCGCGACCTGTCGGGGCACTGGCGGCCAGACGGTAGGTTCTACTCCGTGACAACCCCGCTCGACCGCTTCCGGCCCACGGGCACCCGTCCCCGGCGGGTGCGGGACCTCGCTCTCACCTTCGGGCTCGAGACCGCGGCCGCAGGCCCGGCGGACGCTGCGGTCACCTCGGTCGCCTCGGACAACCGTCTCGCCGCCGACGGCGACCTGTTCGTCGCGCTCGCCGGGTCACGGGCGCACGGAGCCCGGTTCGCCGCCGACGCGGTGGCGCGCGGCGCGCGGGCCGTGCTCACAGACGCCGAGGGTGCGCGCGTGCTCGCCGACGCCCTCCAGGTGCCCGTCCAGGTGCCCGTCCTCGTCGCCGACGACCCCCGCGCGGTCCTCGGTGCCGTGGCGGCGTGGGTCTACGACCACCCGGCCGAGCGCCTCATGACGTTCGGGGTGACCGGGACCAACGGCAAGACGACGACGACGTACCAGATCGACCATCTCCTGCGTGCCCTGGGCTGGAGGGGCGGGCTCATCGGGACGGTCGAGATGCGCTCGGGCGACCGCGTGCTGGCGAGCCGGCTGACCACACCCGAGGCGGCGGACCTGCAGGCCCTGCTCGCCGCGATGGTCGAGGACGAGGTCCGCACGCTCGCGATGGAGGTGTCCTCGCACGCACTGGCGCTGCACCGCGTCGACGGCATCGAGTTCGGCGTCGCGGGCTTCACGAACCTGAGCCAGGACCACCTCGACTTCCACGGCGACCTGCAGGCCTACTTCGACACCAAGGCCCAGCTGTTCTCGCCCGAGCACTCGCGCCGCGGCGTCGTCGTGGTCGATGACGCGTGGGGGGAGCGCATGACCGCCGCTGCCCGCGTGCCGGTCGCCACGCTGCGGACACGGCCGGCGCGCGCCGGCGAGCCGGCCGCGGACTGGGCCGTGACCGATGTCGCCCCGCACGGCACCGGCTCGGCATTCACGCTGGTCCACCGCGACGGGCGCACGCTGCGCACGTCCACGAGCCTTCCCGGCGACTTCAACGTCGCCAACGCGGCGCTCGCGGTCGTCATGGTGCTCGAGGGCGGTGCTCACCTCGACGACGTGCGCGAGGCGCTCGACGCCGCCGGCGGGCTCTGCGCGACCGTGCCCGGCCGCATGGAGGTGGTGGGCGCGGGCGACGGCGGCCAGCCGCGCGTCGTCGTCGACTTCGCGCACAACACCGACGCGCTCGAGCTCGCGCTCGACGCCCTGCGACCGACGACGTCCGGCCGGCTCGTGGTCGTGTTCGGCGCCACGGGCGACCGCGACCCGGGCAAGCGCCCCGCGATGGGGGCGGCCGCCGTGGCGGGGGCCGACGTCGTCGTCGTCACCGACGACGACCCGCACGGCGAGGACCCGGCCGCGATCCGCTCCGAGGTGCTCGCCGGGGCGCGAACAGCGCGGAACGTCGGCGCCGACGCGGGGCGCACCGTCGACGTGCTCGAGCTCGCGCCGCGTGCCGCGGCGATCCACCGGGCCGTGCTCGACGCCGGCCCTGACGACACCGTGCTCGTCGCCGGCCGCGGCCACGAGACGATCCAGGAGGTCGCGGGCGTCGACCTCGAGCTCGACGACCGCGTCGAGGCCCGCAACGCCCTGGCCACGAGGCAGGAGAGGACCACCACCGCATGATCGAGCTGACCGCCGCCGAGGTCGCGCAGGCGACCTCCGGGAGGCTGGCCGGGGACGTCGAGCCGGGCACCGTCGTCACGGGGCCCGTCGTCGTCGACTCGCGCCAGGCGCAGGCCGGGTCGCTGTTCGTCGCCCTGCCGGGCGAGCACGTCGACGGGCACGACTTCGCCGGCGCGGCCGTCGACGCGGGTGCCGTGCTCGTGCTCGCCGGGCGGGAGGTCGACGGCGTGCCGGCCGTCGTCGTCGACGACGTGCAGGCGGCCCTCGGCGAGCTGGCGCGAAGCGTCCTGGCACGCGTGCGCGCCGGCGGGGACGTCAAGGTCGTCGCCGTGACGGGCTCGGTCGGCAAGACGACGACCAAGGACCTGCTGGGCCAGCTGCTCGCGCCCGAGGCGGGCGACGGCGCCGACCCGAGTGCCGTCGTCGTGCCCGCCGGCTCCTTCAACAACGAGGTCGGCCTGCCGCTCACGGTGCTGCGGGCGACCGCGGCCACGCGCTACCTCGTGCTCGAGATGGGCGCCGACCGGCCGGGCAACATCGCCACCCTCACCCGCATCGCGCCGCCCGACGTCGGGATCGTGCTCGCGGTCGGCAGCGCGCACCTGGGCTACTTCGGCGACGTCGAGACGATCGCGCGCACCAAGGCCGAGATGGTCTCCGGCGTGGTGCCCGGCGGGACGGTCGCGCTCAACGCGGACGACCTGCGCGTCGCGGCCATGTCCGGCCTGGCTGCCTCGGGCACCGAGGTGGTCACGTTCGGCACCATCCCCGCGGCCGCGGTGCGAGCGACCGACGTGGAGGTCGACGCCGGTCGGGCCCGGTTCGCCCTCGCCGCGGACGGCGCCTCGGCGCACGTCGCCCTGCGCCTTGTCGGCGTCCACCACGTGACCAACGCGCTCGCGGCCGCCACGGCGGCGCTGCGACTCGGCGTGCCCCTCGCGACCGTCGCCGGGCGGCTCTCGGCGGCGGGTGCGCTGAGCCCGCACCGCATGGCCGTCACCGAGCGACCCGACGGGGTGACTGTCGTCGACGACGCCTACAACGCCAACCCCGACTCGATGAGGGCCGCCCTGCGCTCGCTCGCGGTCATGGCGGGACGCACCCGCCGCTCGGTCGCCGTGCTCGGCGAGATGCGCGAGCTGGGCGACGACGCGCGCGTGGCCCACGACGAGATCGGCCGGCTCGTGGTCCGACTGAACATCAAGCAGCTCGTCGTCGTGGGCGACGGGGCGTACCACATCCACGAGGGGGCGCTGCAGGAGGGCTCCTGGGGGGAGGAGTCGGTCTTCGTGCCCGACCTCGACGCCGCGCGGGCCGTCCTGACGGACTCGCTGCGCCCGGGCGACGTCGTGCTGGTCAAGGCGTCCAACTCCACCGGCCTGTGGCGGCTCGCCGACGAGCTAGTGGAGGTCGCCTCGTGATCGCGATCCTCGTGGCGGCGAGCGCATCGCTGCTCGTCGCACTCTTCGGCACGCCGTTGTTCATCCGGTTCCTCGTCCACCGCAACTACGGCCAGTTCGTCCGCCAAGACGGCCCGACGGCGCACTTCACCAAGCGCGGCACGCCCACCATGGGCGGGGTCGTCATCATCGGCGCGACCCTGCTCGGCGTCGCCGCGTCGATGACCGTCGCCGGGCGGGTGCCGAGTGCGACCGCCTTCCTGTCCCTGTACCTCATGACGGGCCTCGGCTTCGTCGGGTTTCTCGACGACTTCACCAAGATCCGCAGGCAGCGCTCGCTGGGGCTCACCCCGTGGGCCAAGATCGTCGGCCAGGGGTTCGTCGGCATCTCGTTCGCCGTGCTCGCGCTGCAGTTCCCCAACTCGAACTCCCGTACGCCCGCTTCCACGCGCATCTCGTTCCTGCGAGACACCAACCTCGACCTGGCGTTCGCAAGCGCGACCGTGGGGCTCATCCTGTTCGTGGTGTGGGCCAACTTCCTCATCACCGCGTGGTCCAACGCCGTCAACCTCACCGACGGCCTCGACGGCCTCGCGACCGGCACGTCGCTCATCGTCTTCGGCGCGTACGTGCTCGTGGGGATCTGGCAGCTCAACCAGTCGTGCCAGCGCCTGCTCGCGGCGGGGCCGCGATGCTACGAGGTGCGCGACCCGCAGGACGTCGCCATCGTCGCGGCCGCGATCATGGGCGCCTGCTTCGGGTTCCTGTGGTGGAACGCGAGCCCGGCCAAGATCTTCATGGGCGACACCGGCGCGCTCGCGCTCGGCGGCGCGCTCGCGGGCCTGTCGATCCTGTCGCGCACCGAGATCCTCGGGGCCATCATCGGCGGCCTGTTCGTCATCATCGTGCTCTCGGACGTCATCCAGATCGGCTTCTTCAAGATGACCCGCAGGCGCGTGTTCAAGATGGCGCCGCTGCACCACCATTTCGAGCTCTCGGGGTGGGGCGAGGTGACGATCGTCATCCGGTTCTGGCTCATCGCGGGCTTGTTCGCGGCCCTCGGCATGGGCGCCTTCTACGCCGAGTGGGTGGTCGGCTGATGCCTTCGCCGCACATCGATCCCGCCGTGCGCCTCGACGCCGCGCGGGTCGTCGTCGCCGGGCTCGGCGTCAGCGGCCGCGCGGTCGTCGAGGCGCTCGTTGGCCGCGTCCGCGAGCTCGTCACGGTCGACGCGCGGGCCACCGACGCGGACGTGCGCGACGCGGACGACCCGGAGGTCGTCGCTCGGGTCGTCGCCGACGCCGACCTGGTCGTCGCCTCGCCGGGGTGGGCGCCCACGACGGCGCTGCTCGCCGCCGCGGCTGCGGCCGGCGTCCCGGTGTGGAGCGAGGTCGAGCTCGCGTGGCGGCTGCGCGTCGACCGCCGCGGCACCGACGGCGCCGGTCGCGGCCCGGCGCCCTGGCTCGCCGTCACGGGGACCAACGGAAAGACGACGACGGTCGAGATGCTCGCGTCGATCCTCACCGCGGCGGGGCTGCGCACCGCGGCCGTGGGCAACGTGGGCACGCCGGTGCTCGCCGCGGCGCTCGACGAGGACCTCGACGTGCTCGCCGTCGAGCTGTCGAGCTTCCAGCTGCACCACACGCACACCATGTCGGTCGAGGCCGGCGCGATCCTCAACGTGGCACCCGACCATCTCGACTGGCACTCCTCGCTCGAGGCGTACGCGGCGGACAAGGGGCGGATCTACGCGCAGGCGCAGATCGCGTGCGTGTACAACGCGGCCGAGCGGATCACCGAGGACCTCGTGCGAGCCGCCGACGTGGTCGAGGGCGCGCGCGCCGTCGGCGTGACGCTCGGCGCACCCGGTCCAGGCCAGCTCGGGCTCGTCGAGGACGTCCTCGTCGACCGCGCGTTCCACGCGCCCGCCGACGCCGTCGACCGGCTGACCTACGCGGCCGAGCTCGGCACCCTCGGCGACCTGGCGCACCTCGCGCCGTCGGCGGGCGAGGGCACGCCGGTGCCGCCGCCGCACGTCGTGGTCGACGCGCTCACCGCGGCCGCGCTGGCCCGCGCGCACGGTGTGCGGGCGGCGGCCGTGCGCGACGGCCTGCGTGCGTTCCGCCCGGCCGCCCACCGGATCGAGCAGGTGCGTCTCCTCGGCGGCGTCGCGTACGTCGACGACTCCAAGGCGACCAACCCGCATGCCGCTGCGGCGTCGCTCGCGACGTACGCGCCCGGGAGCGTGGTGTGGATCGCGGGCGGGCTGGCCAAGGGCGCGACGTTCGACGACCTCGTGGCGCGCCGCGCCGACCGCCTGCGCGCCGCCGTCGTCATCGGCGTCGACGCCGAGCCCTGGACCGGGGCGCTCGCTCGACACGCCCCCGAGATCCCCGTGGTGCGGGTCGATCCCGGCGACACTGGGTCCGTGATGCAGCGAGCTGTGGCGACCGCGCGGGACCTCGCCCAGCCGGGCGACACCGTGCTGCTGGCCCCGGCCGGCGCGTCGATGGACCAGTTCGGCTCCTACGCGGAGCGCGGCGCCGCGTTCGCCGCCGCCGTGGCGGAGCTCGCAGAGTAGACGGGGAGGCGCATGGCGGCCACCACGAGCGCCCGCAGGTCGGCCCCCGAGCGGCCCTGGCTGGGCCAGTGGAACTCCGCGGTCACGAGCTACTACCTTCTCGTCGGGGCGACGGGGCTGCTGCTCGTCATGGGCCTGGTCATGGTGCTCTCGAGCTCGACCGTGACCTCGATCGCCGCGGGCGAGTCGCCGTACGCGGCCTTCCTCGTGCAGGGGCGGTGGGCGCTGCTGGGGCTGCCCTTCATGCTGCTCGCCACCCGCGTCCCGGTGCGCTGGTACAAACGGCTCGCGTGGCCTGCGCTGTTCTTCGCGCTCGCCCTGCAGGCGCTGACGCTCGTGCCGGCGTTCGCGCGCAGCCAGGGCGGCAACACCGGGTGGATCTACCTCGGCGGCAACGTGACGATCCAGCCGGCCGAGCTCGGCAAGCTGGCGCTGGCGGTGTGGCTCGGCACCGTGCTCGGGCGCAAGCAGCACCTGCTCGGCAGCTGGGGGCACGCCTTCATGCCCGCGATCCCCGGCGCGCTCGCGCTCGTGGGGCTCATCATGGCGGGCAGGGACCTCGGTACCGCGCTCGTCGTGGTCGCGCTCGTCGCGGGGGCGCTCTGGGTCTCCGGGGCGCCGGCCAAGATGCTCGTCCTGGGCGGTGGCGTGGCCGCCGCGGTCGTCGGCTTCTTCTTCGTGCGCGGCAACGAGAACCGCATGGCGCGCATCCTGGCGACGTACGGCACGTGCACCGACCCGCAGAACGAGTGCTACCAGTCGATCCACGGTCTGTACGGGCTCGGGACGGGCGGGCTCTTCGGCGTCGGGCTGGGGGCGAGCCGCGAGAAGTGGCGGTACCTGCCCGAGGCCCACAACGACTTCATCTACGCAATCATCGGCGAGGAGCTCGGCCTGCTGGGCACGCTGCTCGTGCTCGCCCTCTTCGCCGTGCTCGGCCTGGCGATGGCGCGCGTCGTGCGGCGCCACGACGACCCGTTCGTCAAGATCACGACGGCGGCGGTCGCGTGCTGGGTCGTGGGACAGGCCTTCGTCAACATCGGCGTCGTGATCGGCGTGCTGCCGGTGATCGGGATCCCGCTGCCGCTCGTTTCCGCGGGTGGGTCGGCGCTCGTCACGACGATGGCGGCGCTCGGCATGGTGATCGGCTTCGCCCGCACCGAGCCGGGCGCGGCCGCGGCCCTCGCGGCCCGCGGCAACGTCGTGCGGCGTTCCCTCGCGGTGCTCGGCCGGGGCGGGCGCGGCGCGA
>VJZX01000015.1 GCA_009663185.1 Isoptericola halalbus | reverse complement strand
CCCCCGGTGCGGGGCCTTCGCTGCATTCCGGCACGGAGCTTAGGCGTGCGCGTACTCACACCCCTCGACCGTGATTGAGCCCCAGGCGGGCGCCCGCGCCGTGGGAGAATGGGCGGCGCATCTGTCAGGGAAGGGAACACCGTGAACGAATCGCCCCGTGACCAGGGCCGAGGCCGCCCGCAGCGGGACGGGCAGCGCCCCGGCGGCGGGCGACCGCAGGGGCCCCGCCGCGAGGGCGCCCGCGACGGTGACCGTCGCGAAGGGCCGCGGCGGGATGGCCAGCGCAGCGGCGGCCCGCGCCGTGAGGGTGACCGTCGGGAAGGTCCGCGCCGGGAGGGTGAGCGCCGGGAGGGTCAGGGCTACGGCGCGCCCCGCCGCGACGGTGACCGTCGCGAGGGTCCCCGCCCCGAAGGGCAGCGCCACGGGGCCCCCCGCCGTGACGGGCAGCGTCCCCGCCGCGACGAAGGCCGACCGGCCTCACGTCCGCGACGCGAGGAGAGCGCCCCGCGTGTGCCCGAGCCTGAGATTGCCGAAGGCGTCACGCTCGCCCAGCTGAGCAAGGAGGCGCGCGCGCGGCTGCGCGGCCTGTCGAAGGACAATGCGGAGCGCGTCGGCCTCCACCTCGTGATGGCCGGACGCCTCCTCGACGTCGAGCCCGAGCGCGCGTATGAGCACGCCCAGGCGGCGGTCCGGCGCGGTGGGCGCATCGACGTCGTGCGGGAGGCCGCGGGACTCGCCGCGTACCGCACGGGTCGCTTCGCCGAGGCGCTCCGTGAGCTGCGCACCGTGCGGCGCCTCAACGGCTCGTCCGAGCACCTGCCCCTCATGGCCGACGCCGAGCGCGGCCTGGGTCGCCCCGAGCGGGCGATCGCCCTCGCCGCGAGCGAGGAGGCACGGACGCTCGACGCCGCCGGCCGCACCGAGCTCGCGATCGTCGTCAGCGGTGCCCGCTCTGACCTGGGTGAGCACGACGCCGCGATCGCCGTCCTGGACAAGATCCCGGCGGGGGAGCGCACCGGCGACCTGGGCCTGCGCGTGCTGCAGGCGAAGGCCGTCGCGCTCGAGGCGGCGGGCAGGGTCGACGAGGCGGTGGCCTTGCTCGCCGACGTCGACCCGGTCGCCCTCGAGCGTGCCGCCGGCGTATCGCAGGACGACGAGGACGTCGTGGTCTACGACGTCTACGACGAGACCGCGGACGCGGACGAGGAGTCCGAGCAGGCCTCGGGCGAGCCGGGCGACGTGCCGCCTTCCGCCGATCCCGGCGCCGACGAGAGGGAGGAGCGGGCATGAGCGCCGTCCTGCGCGCCTCGGAGACCCCGCTCGCCGAGGCGTTCGACCTCGCTCTCGTCGACCTCGACGGTGTCGCCTACCGCGGGCACCTGCCGATCGACCACGCCGCCGAGAGCCTTGGTGCCGCACGCGCGGGCGGCATGCGCCTCGTCTTCGTCACGAACAACGCGTCGCGCGAGCCGGAGGACGTCGCCGAGCAGCTCACCGGGCTCGACATCCCCGCGTCGCCCGCCGAGGTGATGACCGCCGCCCAGGCCTGCGCGGCCCTGCTGCGTACCCGGCTCGAGCCGGGCGCCCGCGTCCTGGTGGTCGGCGGACGAGGGCTCGTCACGGCCGTCGAGGCGCAAGGGTTCCAGGTCGTCCGCACGGCCGACGACCGGCCCGACGCCGTCGCGCAGGGCTACGCCCCGGAGGTCGGCTGGTCGCAGCTCGCCGAGGCCGCGTACGCCGTGGAGGCCGGGGCCTGGCACGTCGCGAGCAACCTTGACCTGTCGCTGCCCACGGCGCGCGGCTTCGCGCCCGGTAACGGCGCGCTCGTCGGAGCCGTCGTCTCGGCGACTGGTGTCAAGCCCGACAGCGCAGGCAAGCCGTCGCCCACGATGTACCGGATGGCGGTCGAGCGCGCGGGCGCCCAGCGTCCCCTCGTGATCGGCGACCGGCTCGACACCGACCTCGCGGGTGCCCGCTCCGGCGGGTACCCCGGGCTGCACGTGCTCACCGGAGTCTCGACCGCCCGTGATGCCGTCCTGGCGACCCCGGGCCTGCGCCCCGACTTCGTGGGAGCGGACCTGCGCGCCCTGCACGAGCCGCATCCTGTGCCGGTGGAGGGCGCCGACGGCTGGTGGGAGTGCCGAGGCCGAGCAGCGCGCGTCGTCGACGGTGTGCTTGAGCTGGACCGGGACGGGTCCAGCGGGATCGACATCGTCCGCGCGGCGTGCGCCGCAGCCTGGGCTGCAGTCGACGCGAGGGCTGAGCTCGATCCCGCCTCGGTGCCCGACCTGACCGCCTGAGCGAACCGCCTGTGTGCGCCGCCGGGGACGCGTGGGCGCCAGCAGGTAGCGTTGAGCCGGCCCGCCCGCCCGGACGGGCCGCGCGGATGTCGCGCGGATGGTGAGACGTAGGGAAGGGACCATGTCGCAGGACGGTGAGACGAACGAGGCGGCGGCGCTTCCGCCGCTCGCGCCGCTGGAGGGCCTGGACGACCTGCCCGTGCACGACCACGTGACGCGGTTCGAGGCGGTCCACGAGGCGCTCGCCGCGCGTCTCGACGGCGCGGACGACGGGTCTGCCGGCGGGACGGGCGTCTGATGACGGACGCCCGTGCGGACGTCGAGCTGGTGCGTCGAGGACTGGCCCGGTCGCGCCGTCACGCCGCCGAGCTCGTCATGGCGGGCCGGATCACCGCCGACGGCCGCTCCGTGACCAAGCCGTCGACGCCGGTCGCCGCCGACGCGACCCTCGAGGTCGCACCCGACCCCGCCGACCCGGCGTACGCGTCGCGCGCGGGCGGCAAGCTCGCCGCCGCGCTCGCGGCGCTGGCCGCCGACCCGATCGGCCGCGCTGTGCCGGACTCGGTCGACGGAGCGTGGTGCCTGGACCTCGGCGCCTCCACGGGCGGCTTCACCGACGTGCTGCTGCGCCGCGGCGCCGCGCACGTCGTCTCGCTGGACGTCGGGCACGACCAGCTCGTACCCGAGCTACGGGCCGACGAGCGGGTGACCGTCGTCGAGCGGTTCAACGTCCGCGACCTGACGGGAGCCGACCTCGAGCGAGCACCAGACCTCGTGGTCGGTGACCTGTCGTTCATCTCCCTGACGCTCGTACTGCCGGTCGTCGCAGGCGTGCTGCCCACCGGTGGCCCGGCGCTGATGCTGGTCAAGCCTCAGTTCGAGGTCGGACGAGAGCGCCTGGGCAGCGGCGGCGTCGTGCGCGACCCGCAGCTCCACGTCGACGCGATCCTCTCGGTCGTGGACGCCGGGGCGGACCACGGGCTCGCCGCGTACGCCGTCGTACCGAGTCCGTTGCCCGGACCGAGCGGCAACCGGGAATACTTCTGCTGGTTCGTGCGAACCTCTGCCGCGCACGGGGCTGGGGCCGAGGTCGCCGCAGCCGTCGCTCGCGCCGTCGCCTGGACCCCGCCTGACGGGAGACCGTCGCTGCCGCCCGTGGTCCACCTGAACTCCGCCCCGACGCCTCGAGGAGCACTGTGAGCCGCAGAGTCCTGATCGTGACCCACGGCGGCCGCCCCGAAGCCGTCGCGGCGCTGAGCGAGGCGATGCGCGAGCTCACGGCCGCCGGGTTCGAGGTCGCGCTGCACGACGACGATCTCGCCGAGTCGTTCGGCGACCACATGTCCGCCGTCCGCGCCCGCGAGGGCGTGACGGAGTCCGAGATGGTCATCGTCCTCGGGGGCGACGGCACGATCCTGCGCGCCGCCGAGCTCACGCACGGCACCACCGTCCCGCTGCTCGGCGTCAACCTGGGCCACGTGGGTTTCCTCGCCGAGTCCGAGCGCGAGGACCTGCACCTGGCGGTCCGCCGCCTCGCCGAGCGCGACTACGTCGTCGAGGAGCGGTCCGTCATCGACGTACAGGTCCAACGGCCTGGGCAGGAGGAGCCCTTGACCGGCTGGGCGCTCAACGAGGCCACGGTCGAGAAGGCGCAGCGCGAGCGGATGATCGAGGTCGCGATCGGGGTCGACGGTCGCCCGCTGTCGTCATTCGGCTGCGACGGCCTGGTGATCTCGACGTCGACGGGCTCGACGGCGCACGCGTTCTCGGCGGGCGGTCCCGTCATGTGGCCCGACGTCGACGGTGTCCTCCTCGTGCCGCTGGCGGCGCACGCGCTGTTCGCCCGTCCGCTCGTCATCGGGCCGGGCTCCACGTACACGGTCGACGTGCTCGAGCGCAGCCCTGTGCCGGGCATCCTGACGTGCGACGGGCGACGCAGCATCGAGCTGCCCGTCGGGTCACGCGTCGAGGTCCGCCGCGGCTCGAAGCCGCTGCGCTTCGCTCGGCTCTCGCCCGCCCCGTTCACGGACCGGCTGGTGTCGAAGTTCACGCTGCCGGTCGTGGGCTGGCGCGAGGCGGCGGCGACCCGCGACCAGAAGGAGGGGTGAGGTGCTCGAGGAGATCGCGATCGAGAACCTGGGGGTCATCCGCGCGGCGCGCGTCCCCCTGGCGGACGGGCTGACCGTCATCACGGGTGAGACGGGCGCGGGCAAGACGATGGTCCTGACCGGCCTGGGACTGCTCATGGGGGGCAAGGCCGACCCGGGGACCGTCCGCCCCGGCGCACCGGGTGCCGTGGTCGAGGGCAGGCTGCGGGTCGCCGACCACCCCGCCGTCGTGGGGCGCGTGGACGACGCGGGTGGCGCGGTCGACGAGGACGGCACCGTCGTCGTCCTGCGCACCGTCGCGGCCGAGGGCCGCTCGCGTGCGCACCTGGGCGGGCGCAGCGTGCCGCAGGGCGTGCTCGCCGAGATCGCGGACGAGCTCGTCACCGTGCACGGCCAGTCCGACCAGCTACGCCTGCGCACACCGGCCAAGCAGCGCGCGGCGCTCGACGCGTTCGCCGGCACGGCGCACCTCGAGCTGCTCGAACGCTACCGCGCCGCGTGGCAGGAACGCACCGCGCTGCTCACGGAGATCGACGACCTGACCAGGCGCGCGGCCGAGCGGGCCCGGGAGGCGGAGCTGCTCCGGCTCGGGCTCGCCGAGATCGAGCGCATCGACCCCAAGCCGGGCGAGGACGCCGAGCTGACCACGCTCGTGGCCCGGCTCGGCAACGCCGAGGCGTTGCGCCAGGCCGCGCAGCAGGCGCACGACACCGTGGCGGGGGACGACGTCGAGACAGCGGGCAGCGCCGTGGACGCCGTCGAGCGGGCGCGCCGCGCTCTCGAGTCCGCCGCGGCGGACGACCCGTCGCTCGGCGAGCACGCGACGCGGCTCGCCGAGGCGGGCTACCTGCTCGCCGACGTCGCGACTGATCTCGCCGCGTATGTCGACGACCTGCAGGCCGACCCGGCCGGGCTCGAGGCCGCGCACGCACGCCTGGCCGAGCTCACGACGCTCACACGCAGCTACGGCGAGACGATCGACCAGGTGCTGCGGTGGTCGAGCGATGCGGGCCTGCGCCTGCTCGACCTCGACGACGGGGGTGAGCGACTGCGCGGCATGACCGAGCGCACCGCAGAGCTCGACGCAGACCTCGCGGCGCTGGCCGCGGAGCTCACCGAGGGCAGGACCGCGGCGGCGGGCCGGCTCGCTGAGGCGGTCACGGCCGAGCTCGCCGGCCTCGCGATGAGCGGGGCGCGGCTCGTGGTCGACGTCGCGGCCGCGGACCAGCCCGGCCCCTACGGCGCGGACCAGGTCACCTTTTCGCTCGTGCCCCACCCGGGCGCGCCGGCACGGCCGCTCGGCAAGGGAGCCTCGGGCGGTGAGCTCTCGCGGGTCATGCTCGCGGTCGAGGTCGCGCTCGCGACGGCGGCCGTGGAGTCTCCGGAGCGCGGCACGCCCCTGCCGACGTTCGTGTTCGACGAGGTCGACGCCGGTGTCGGTGGGCGGGCTGCCGTCGAGGTCGGCCGACGCCTCGCGTCGCTCGCGCGACGCACGCAGGTCGTCGTCGTGACACACCTGGCGCAGGTCGCGGCATTCGCAGACGCCCACCTCGTGGTGACCAAGTCGGCCGCCGACGGCAACGTGACCGTGACGGGCGTGCGCCAGGTCATCGACGACGAGCGGGTGCGCGAGCTGGCACGGATGCTGTCGGGCCAGGAGGAGTCGGACGCCGCACGTCAGCACGCCGTCGAGCTTCTCGAGACCTCCACCGTGGGACGATAGGCGCGATGAAACTGACGCTGCGCAAGCCTGACCGCTCACCCGACCTCGGCAAGATCGCCGACGTCGTTCAGGGGCCGGTCCGCGTCGGCACGCGGACCAAGGACCTCACCAAGCGCCTGCGACCGGGTGACGTGGCCGTCATCGACCACCTCGACATCGACCGTGTCGCCGCGGAGGCGCTGGTCGGGGCCGAGCCGGCCGCGGTCCTCAACGCCGCGCGCTCGACGTCGGGCCGTTACCCGAATGCCGGACCGGCCATCCTGCTGGAGGCCGGCATCGTGCTCGTCGACGACCTCGGCCCCGGTGTGATGTCGCTGCCCGAGGGCACGACGGTGAGCGTCGACGGCAGGCGCGTGCGGGTCGACGGCGACGTGCTCGCCGAAGGCACGCGGCAGACCACCGAGACGGTCGCGGTGAGCCTCGCCGAGGCGCGCGAGGGTCTCTCGGCGGAGATCGAGAGCTTCGCCGAGAACACGATGAGCTACCTGCGGCGAGAGCGGGACCTGCTGCTCGACGGCGTGGGCGTGCCCGACGTGCGCACCCGCTTCGACGGGCGGCACGTCCTCATCGTCGTGCGCGGCTACCACTACCGCGAGGACCTGGCGATGCTGCGCTCCTACATCACCGAGAACCGGCCGGTGCTCGTCGGTGTCGACGGAGGGGCCGACGCGATCCTCGACGCCGGCTGGAAGCCGGACATGATCGTGGGCGACATGGACTCGGTCTCGGACAAGGCGCTCGCCTCGGGGGCAGAGATCGTCGTGCACGCGTACCGCGACGGCAAGGCGCCGGGGCTCGAGCGCGTGCGTGCGCTCGGCGTCGAGCCCGTCGTCTTCCCGGCCACCGGCACGAGCGAGGACATCGCGATGCTCCTCGCCGACGACAAGGGCGCCGAGCTCATCGTCGCCGTCGGGACGCACGCGACCCTCGTGGAGTTCCTCGACAAGGGGCGCGCCGGCATGGCGAGCACGTTCCTGACGCGTCTGCGCGTCGGTGGCAAGCTCGTCGACGCCAAGGGCGTCTCGCGCCTGTACCGGACCCGCATCTCGAACCTCCAGCTCACGCTGCTGTCGCTGGCCGGCATTGGCGCCGTGCTCGCAGCCCTGTGGTCGACGTCGGCAGGTCAGACGGCGTTCGGCCTCGTCGGTGCGCGCATCGACGATCTCGTCTCCTGGGTCGGTAGTCTCTTCGGCGGCTGACCGCGCGGCCGTGCCGCGGCCCGCCCGCCTCGACCTCTCGACCGACCTAAGGAACCTCAGCCGACCGTGATCGACTTCCGCTACCACCTCGTCTCCCTGATCTCCGTGTTCCTGGCCCTCTCGGTCGGGATCATCCTCGGCGCCGGGCCGCTCCAGGAAGCGATCGGGGACCAGCTCACCGAACAGGTGGAGGTGCTGCGCACCGAACGGAACGCGCTGCGCGAGGAGCTTGACCAGACCCAGGCCACGCTCGGCGAGCAGGAGCGGTTCGCGCTCGCGGCCGGCGAGGCGCTCGCGACCGGCGCCCTGACGGGCAAGGACGTCGCGGTCGTCGACGTCGACGGCCTGGACGACGGCATCCAGGACGACGTCCTGAGCCAGCTCGAGGAGGCGGGCGCGACAATCGTCGCGACGGCGTCGTTGACGTCGTCGTGGACCGCGGCCGACGAGGCGACGCTCCGCGAGACCGTCGCCAACGGCCTGCGCGATCAGCTCGTCGCCGAGCTTCCTGACGCGCTGTCCGAGGAGTCCGGGACCGCCGAGCTGCTCGGCGCGGCGCTCGCCATCGCGCTCACGGAGGCCGACGACACCGACACGAGCGCGCCGAGCGAGCGTGCCGGCGAGCTGCAGCAGCTTCTCGTCCGGGTCGGTCTCGCCGAGGAGGAGGACGCGCCGAGTGCGCCGGCCGACGTCGTGCTGCTGCTGTCCTCCGGTGCGACGCAGGAGGACTCGGCCGGGGAGTCGACGCAGACGGAGGACGTCGATCCGGCGGAGGTCGGGGTCGCGGCCCTCGCCGCCGCTGCCGGCGTGGTCGCCGACGTGACGGGGGCCGTGGTCGTCGCCGGTCCGACGACGCAGGCGGGCGACCTCGTGTCGACGGTGCGCGGCGAGGGCGACCTGGCCGAGCGAGTGAGCACGGTCAGCGGCATCGACGGGCCCGCCGGGCGTATCGTCGTCCCGCTCGCGCTCGCGGCGCGGGCGGACGGCCACGTCGGGCAGTACGGGTTCGAGGAGGGCGCCACGGTGCTGCCGCCAGCCGTCGACGCGGTGCCCGTCGAGGTCCCGCCGACGCGCGTCGGTCAGGACGCAGGGGACCAGGGCACCGACGGGGGCGAGGGCTGATGGGGCTCGGACGGGTGCTCGGCGCGGGGGCCGTCGCCGCGGCGGGGGCCCTGGCGGCACGCCGGCTGCTCGACCTCGACCCACCCGGCGGCGCCGCGCGCTGGACCCGCACCAACCATCGGGGCGAGCCGATCAGCTTGCTCGAAGGGCCTGCCGTGGCGGCTGGGCTCGTCGCCGGTGCGCTCGCAGGCGCGGGCGACGGGCGCACGTGCGCCGCGACGGCGCTCGCCACCGCGGGGGCTGGCGCGTTCGGGCTCGTCGACGACCTGGCCGAGGACACCTCGACGCGCACCAAGGGGCTGCGTGGCCACCTGGGGGCACTGGCGCAGGGCCGGCTGACCACGGGCGGGCTCAAGGTGCTCGGCATCGGCGCGACATCGCTGCTCGCGGCCGCCGTCGGCACCCGCCGCCGGGGGAGCGCCGCCGCGCACACCGCCGATGTGGTCGTCAACGGCGCCCTCGTGGCCGGCACGGCCAACCTGGTCAACCTGCTCGACCTGCGGCCCGGGCGGGCCCTCAAGGCGTCCGCCCTCCTGAGCCTGGCGGTCGTCACCGGGGCCGCGGGTGGTGCCACCGGTGCGGTCCTCGGGGCCGCCGGCGCGGCCGCCCGGGGCGACCTCGGCGAGCAGGACATGCTCGGCGACGGCGGCGCGAACGCTCTCGGCGCTCTGGTGGGGTCGCAGTGGGCGCTGGGTGCGCCGCGCCCGGTGCGACTCGCAGCCCTCGCCGGCGTCGTCGGGCTCACGCTCGCGTCGGAAAAGGTCAGCTTCTCGGCGGTGATCGAGCGCACACCCTGGCTGCGCAGCGTCGACGAGCTCGGCCGGCGACCGGCCTCCGCGTCCGGCGCCGCAGGCCCAGTGCGGGGCACGGCCGCCGAGAACCCGGCCGAGGACCCGGCAGCCGAGGGCACGGCCGCTTGACCACGCCCGCGCGCCCCGGCCGCGCCCGTGCCGTCCAGACGCTGGCCGGCGCGGCGCTGCTCATCACCCTCGTGACGCTCGCGAGCCGGGTCGTCGGGTTCGGGCGCTGGCTCGCACAGGCGAGCTACCTCGGCACGGGCGGCGTCGACGCCCCGTTCAACTCGGCGAACCTGCTGCCCAACGTCCTGTTCGAGATCGCGGCCGGCGGTGCGCTTGCGGGCGCCGTGGTACCGCTCCTGTCGGGGCACCTCGTCCGCGGCGACCGGGAGCAAGCCTCACGCACCGGGTCGGCGCTGCTCGGCTGGACGCTGCTCGTCCTCATGCCGCTCGGCGCGCTCATGGCGCTCCTCGCCGACCCGGTCGCACGAATGCTACGCCTGAACGACCCGGCACATGTCGAGGTCGCCGCGGACTTCCTGCGCGTCTTCGCCGTCCAGGTCCCGATGTACGGGGTCGCGGTCGTGCTCGGCGGGATCCTGCAGGCGCACAAGCGCTTCTTCTGGCCCGCGTTCGCCCCGCTGATCTCGAGCCTGGTCGTCATCGGCGTGTACGCGGTGTTCGGCTCGCTCGCCGAAGGCAACCAGCAGGACGTCGCGGCGCTGTCGTCGCGGGCCCTCGGCTGGCTCGCGTGGGGGACGACCGCCGGCGTGGCCTTCCTCGCGCTGCCGCTCGTGCTGCCGACCGTGCGGACGGGGATCCGGCTGCGCCCGACGCTGCGGTTCCCCGACGGCGAGGGCCGCCGGGCCGCACGCCTCGCGTTCGCGGGGGTGGGTGCGCTCGTGGCCCAGCAGCTGTCGCTCGTGGCCATCATGATCTCTGCCAACGAGGCGGGCGACATCGCCACCTTGACGATCTACCTCTACGCCCAGCAGGTGTACCTGCTGCCGTACGCCGTGCTCGCCTTCCCGATCGCGACGAGCGCGTTCCCACGCTTCGCCGAGCACGCGGCCGAGCGGCGTTGGGACGCGCTCGCGCGGCTCGTGTCCACGACGACGCGAACGCTCGTCGTGACGGTGGGTGCCGGGGTCGCGGCGCTCCTCGCGGCGGCGCCGTACGTGCAGAGCATCTTCGGCATGGTCGTCGACAACGGGGACGCCGGCGGGCTCGCCGCCGCCCTGACGTGGATGGCGCCCGGCCTCGTCGGGTACGCGCTGATCCTGCAGCTCTCACGCGTGCTGTACGCGGTCGACGCCGGTCGCGCGGCCGTGGTCGCGACCGCGACGGGATGGGCCGTGGTCGCCCTGGGCGCAGCTGCGGCCGTCCTGGCGTTCGCGGGCCACGACGACGCGACCGTCGGCACGCGAACGGCCGTGCTGTCGTGGCTCGGCGGGTCCGTGGCGGTCGGCATGACCGTGGCCGGTGCCGGGCTCCTGCTCGCGGTCCGACGCCGGCTCGGCGCGCCGTCCCTGCGGGGCGTCGTGCGCA
The DNA here is from genome assembly GCA_009663185.1 of Isoptericola halalbus. Taxonomy (GTDB): domain Bacteria; phylum Actinomycetota; class Actinomycetes; order Actinomycetales; family Cellulomonadaceae; genus Isoptericola; species Isoptericola halalbus. Next base: position 76,626 of record VJZX01000015.1, on the reverse strand, counting down.
CCGTCGCGGTCGTCGCGGTGGCGGCCGCTGCCGGCGGGCTCGTGGGCCGCTTCGCCGTTCCCGCCCCGTCGCGCGCGGTCGCCGCCGGTCCCGCCGGTGCCGACGGGACGGTCGTCGAGACACCGTTCGACCTCGGCTGGTTCGTGGCCGACGTCGGCCTCGGGCTGCTCGCCGGCCTCCTTGCCGCAGCCGTCGTCGTCGTGCTCGGCGCCCTCGCGGACCGTGACGTGCGTCACCGCCTCGGGGCACTCGCGCGACGTGCCCGGCGCCGCCGCGGCGCCGACACGCCGTCCGCATCCTGATCTTCCAGGCACGCGCTCTCAGCGCGCAGACTGTCCGGAACGAGCCGGTGCGCTCGATGTGCTGAGCCGCACAGCACCGGTCCGGCATTGCTCAGTTAGGATGGAGTTCCGTGGCCGACACCGTGAACCGCGTCCAGACCCGCTCCTCCAGCCGCACTGGTGCCACGCACCAGACGCGGCACATCTTCGTGACGGGCGGTGTGGCCTCCTCCCTCGGCAAGGGACTCACAGCCTCCTCGCTCGGTCGCCTGCTGCGGTCGCGCGGGCTGCGCGTGACGATGCAGAAGCTCGACCCGTACCTCAACGTGGACCCGGGGACGATGAATCCGTTCCAGCACGGCGAGGTGTTCGTGACCGAGGACGGTGCCGAGACCGACCTCGACATCGGCCACTACGAGCGCTTCCTCGACGTCGAGCTCCCGGCGTCGTCGAACGTCACCACCGGCCAGGTCTACTCGCGGGTCATCGCCAAGGAGCGTCGCGGCGAGTACCTCGGTGACACGGTGCAGGTCATCCCGCACATCACCGACGAGATCAAGTCGCGCATGCGCGACCAGGCGGGCCCCGACGTCGACGTCATCATCACCGAGATCGGCGGTACCGTCGGCGACATCGAGTCACAGCCGTTCCTGGAGGCCGCGCGCCAGGTGCGCCACGAGCTCGGCCGCGACGACTGCTTCTTCCTGCACGTCTCGCTCGTTCCGTACATCGGCCCGTCGGGTGAGCTGAAGACCAAGCCGACCCAGCACTCGGTCGCGGCGCTGCGCTCGATCGGTATCCAGCCCGACGCGATCGTTCTGCGCGCCGACCGGGTGGTCCCCGAGGCGATCAAGAGCAAGATCGCGCTCATGTGCGACGTCGACACCGACGCCGTCGTCAACGCGGTCGACGCGCCGAGCATCTACGACATCCCCCGCGTGCTGCACTCCGAAGGGCTCGACGCCTACGTGGTGCGCCGCCTCGACCTGCCGTTCCACGACGTCGACTGGGAGGGCTGGAGCCAGCTCCTCGAGCGTGTGCACGAGCCCGACCACCGCGTCGAGGTCGCCCTGGTCGGCAAGTACATCGACCTGCCCGACGCGTACCTGTCGGTGACCGAGGCGCTGCGCGCCGGCGGATTCGCCAACGACGCCAAGGTCGCGATCCGCTGGGTCGCCTCGGACGACTGCCGCACGCCCGAGGGCGCGCAGGCGTCGCTCGAGGGCGTCGACGCCGTCCTCGTGCCGGGTGGCTTCGGCGTGCGCGGGATCGACGGCAAGATCGGTGCGCTCCGCTGGGCGCGCGAGAACCTGGTCCCGACGCTCGGCATCTGCCTCGGCCTGCAGTCGATGGTCATCGAGTACGCGCGCAACGTGCTTGGCCTCGACGAGGCGTCGTCGACCGAGTTCGACCCCGACAGCGCGCACCCGGTCATCGCGACGATGGCCGAGCAGCTCGCCATCGTCGGTGGCGAGGGCGACATGGGCGGCACGATGCGCCTCGGTGCGTACGACGCCCAGCTCGTGGCGGGCTCGGTCGTCGCCAAGGCCTATGGCACCGAGCGGGTCTCGGAACGCCACCGTCACCGCTACGAGGTCAACAACGCGTACCGCGACCGGCTCGAGGAGGCCGGGCTCGTCATCTCGGGCACCTCTCCCGACTCGAGCCTCGTCGAGTTCGTCGAGCTGCCGGCCGACGCGCACCCGTACTACGTGAGCACGCAGGCGCACCCTGAGTTCAAGTCCCGCCCGACGCGGTCGCACCCGCTCTTCGCCGGCCTCGTGGCCGCCGCGCTCGAGCGCCAGGGCGCGACGGCGTGAGCGAGGTCGACCCCACCGTCGACCCCACGGTCGACCCCACCGTCGACACGGTCGACCCGCGCCCGGTGCGGCGGCACGAGACGTTGCACGCCGGGCGGATCTTCGATCTCGTGCGCGACGACGTCGACCTCGGGTCGGCCGGCACCGTCACGCGTGAGTACCTCGACCACCCGGGCGCCGTCGCGATCGTGGTGCTCGACGACGCGGAGCGGGTGCTGCTCCTGCGTCAGTACCGGCACCCGGTCCGCGCCTTCCTGTGGGAGGTTCCGGCGGGGTTGCTCGACGTCGACGGCGAGCCTGCCCTGGCCGCCGCGGAGCGCGAGCTGGCCGAGGAGGCGGACCTGACGGCGAGCCGCTGGGACGTGCTCGTCGACTTCGCCACGACGCCGGGCGCGAGCAACGAGTCGCTGCGCGTCTACCTCGCGCGCGGCCTGGGCCGCGTGCCCGACCACGAGCTGCACGTGCGCACGGGGGAGGAGGCGGACATGGTCGAGCGCTGGGTGCCGCTCGACGAGGCCGTGGCGCTCGTTCTCGACGGCAGCCTGCACAACCCCTCGGCCGTGGTCGGGATCCTCGCGGCCGCGGCGAGCCGCGCGGGTGGCTGGGTCTCGCTGCGCCCGGTCGACGCGCCCTGGCCCTACCGCCGCAGTGCACTGCCCGCCTGATCCTGACGGGAACGACGGGTCGAGAGCGGACCCTACGTCCACCCGGGACTGCACGTGAGACTGAGCGCCGCCGGAGCGATGAGTCTGGCGGCGCCGACAGGTCTTCCTCTCTGCCGAGACAACGCGTCAGGAGGAAGCCATGGGCCTCATCCACATCGAGCTGTTCGCGACCCTCGACCTCGTCGGGCAATCGCCCGGCAGCCCCGACGAGGACCCGGTAGGGTTCCCGTTCGGCGGCTGGCAGGCGCCCCTGCTGGACGAGGTCGCCGGGGCGCAGGTCGGTGCCGCGTACCAGGGCACGGACGCTCTCCTGCTCGGCCGGCGGACGTACGACATCTTCGCCGCCTACTGGCCGTACCAGGAGGGCGGTGGAGACAACGACATCGCCACGCTCTTCAACCGCGTCCCGAAGTACGTCGCCTCCCGCGGCAGGCCCGACCTCTTGTGGGCCGGATCCACACTGCTCGGCCCGGACCTGACGAGCGCGCTGCGTCAGATCCGGGACCGGCACGAGCACATCAAGGTCGTCGGGAGCCTCAACTTGGTGCAGACCCTTCTGCGCGAGAAGCTCTTCGATCGCCTCGACCTGTGGGTGCACCCGATCGTGCTCGGCGTCGGGAAGAAGGTGTTCGACGGCGGCGCGGTCCCCACGAACGTGACCCTCCTCGAACCGCCGGCAGCCGGTCCGAAGGGCACCGTGTACCTGCGCTACGGGCTCGCCGAGGGCACGCCCGGGACGGGCGACATGAGCGCTCCCGATCGCGGTGCCGGGCGCGGCGAATGATGGACCTATCCTCGCGGATCCCCGGCAGCGCCGCGGTTGTTCAGATCGGGGAGGGCTCAGCGGGTGCGTAGGTGCAGCAGCGCGTTCGCGGTCGCCCACACCAGCAGTCCGGCGCCCAGCATGTGCAGGCCCACGAGGAGTGCGGGCAGACCGGTGAAGTACTGGACGTAGCCGACGGCACCCTGGGCGAGCGTCACGGCGAGCAGCAGCCACGCGGCTGCGCGGGCAGCGCGCGCAGGGTCGTCGGCTGGCAGGCGGTGCACGAGCACGAGGAGGACGGCCAGCACGCCGAGGAAGGCCCACACCGACGCCGAGTGCGCGCGCGTGACGGTGAGCGGATCGAGCGCGAAGCGGTACCCGACCTCGGCGTCGCCCGAGTGCGGGCCCGAGCCGGTGACCAGGACGCCCAGGGCGATGACCGGGACGAGCAGCAGGCCGAGCGCCGTGCCCGTCGCGGCGACCGCGCGCGGGCCGATCGGGACGGGCGTGCCGTCGCCCTCGTCGTGACGGTGCAGCAGGTAGGCCGACACCCACACCAGCGCGGCGGACACGCCGAAGTGCAGGGAGACCCAGCCCGGGTGCAGGTCGAGCAGCACGACAACGCCGCCGATGACAGCCTGGGCCGCCACCCCGGCGAGCGGGACCAGACCCAGCAGACGGTACGGCGTCGCGCGGCCGCGGTCGGTCCACACGAGCAGTAGCACGAGCAGCCCGATCATGCCCAGCACGACCGTCAGGGTCCGGTTGCCGAACTCGATGTACGGGTGCAGCGACGTCGCCTCGTGGAACTCGGGCGTGAACCGGCCGGGCTCGCAGTGCGGCCACGTCGAGCAGCCGAGCCCGGACCCGGTGAGCCGGACGGCGCCGCCCGAGACGATGATGCCGACCTGCGCGACCACGTTCGCGACCAGCGCGCCGCGCGTCCAGGGACGGAAGCGGGCGAGGCGGTCATGACCGGCGACGGGGGAGTCGGCGGGGCGCAGCGCGGGTGTGCTCACGGCGTCCACGGTAGTGCCCGACGGCGGCCCTGCGGACCGCGAGGAGCGCGGCCGGGTGTGATCTTGCCGTCACGGCTCAGTGCCAGCGGAACAGCCGTGTGGCGCCCCAGCCGAACGCCGCCGTCCAGCCGAGCAGCACCACGACCGACAGCGCGGGCACGCCGGTGCCGAGCAGGGCTCCTCGCAGCGCCTCGCCGAGCGCCCCTGACGGCAGGAACGCGGCGAGGTGCGCGAGCGGTCCGGGCAGCTGGTCCGGCGGCACCAGGAGCCCGCCGCCGACCACCAGGAGCACGAGCACGAGGTTCGCGACGGCGAGCACGCCCTCGGCACGGAGCGTGCCGGCGAGCAGCAGCGCCAGCGCCGTGAACGCGGCCGTGCCGAGCAGACCCGCGCCGACAGCGGCCGGCACGCCCGCGACGTCGGGCCGCCATCCGAGGCCGAGCGCCACGGCACCGATCACGAGGACCTGCACGACCTCGACCGCCAGCACGCCGAGCACCTTGCCGGCCAGCAGCCCGCTCCGGCCCAGGGGTGTCGTTGCGAGCAGGCGCAGCACGCCGTTGCGGCGGTCGAACGCCGTCGCGATCGCCTGGGACGTGAACGCGGTCGACAGGCACGCGAGCGCCAGCACGCCCGGCGTCACGAAGTCGACGCGGCTCGCCCCGGCGGTGTCGAGCTCGATGAGCGACGTCTGGACGAGGCCCAGGAGGAGCAGGACGGGCAGCACGAGGGTGACGAGCAGCTGCTCGCCGTTGCGCAGGATCGCGCGGGTCTCGAACGACGTCTGCGCGAGCACGCGGCGCGCGGCGGGTGCGGCGCTCGGAGCGGCGGCGGACGGAGTCGGGGTCATCGCAGGTGCCGTCCCGTCAGGTCGAGGAAGACGTCCTCGAGCGTGCGCCGACCCACGGTCAGCCGGCTCGCGAGGACGCCCGAGTCGGCGAGCCAGGCCGTCAGGCCGGCGACCGCCCGCGCGTCGGCGGGCCCGGACGCGACGTACGAGCCGGGCTCGGGCTCTGTCACCACCCAGCCGTCCGGGCCTCCGCGCCCCAGGGCGGAGGCCATCGCCTCGAGGTCGAGGCCCGGCGCCGCGTCGAGGCGGACCGTGCGCTCGGCCTCTCCGGCGTCGACGTCGAGCAGCTCGCGGACCGTGCCCGAGGCGATGACACGGCCGTGGTCGACGACGTGGACGTGGTCGGCGAGGTCCTCGGCCTCGTCCATGAGGTGTGTCGTGAGCACGACGGCGACGCCCTCGTCGCGCAGCTCGCGCACGAGGTCCCACACGGCGAGGCGGCTCTGAGGATCCATGCCGGCGCTCGGCTCGTCGAGGAAGACGACCTCGGGCCGCCCGACGACCGCCGCCGCGAGCGCGAGGCGCTGCCGCTGCCCGCCGGAGAGGCGACGCACCGTCGTACCCGCGAACGCGCCGAGCCCGAGCCTCGCCGACAGCTCGCCCAGGTCGCGCGGGGAGGCGTACATCGCGGCGACGTGCCGCAGCATCTCGCCGGCGCGCGCTCCCGTGGGCAGGCCACCGTCCTGCAGCATGACGCCGACACGGGGGCGCAGGGCGCGGGCGTCGGCCACGGGGTCCATCCCCAGGACCTGCACGGTGCCGTCGTCGGGAGTCCGCAGCCCCTCGCAGCACTCGACCGTGGTGGTCTTGCCGGCCCCGTTAGGTCCGAGCACGGCGGTCACGGCGCCGGCGCGGGCCTCGAGGTCGAGGCCGTCGACGACGGCCCGTCCGCCGTAGCGCTTGACGAGACCGCGCACGACGACGGCGGCGCCATTTGGCGCGGGGGACGTGGGCACCGGAAGATTCTACGGAGTCGAGAGCCTCCACGACCCAAGGAGCGGTGATGGCCTGTCCCACGTTCGCGCAGCCGGACGAGGTCGCGCGCCTCGCGCGGCGCATCTGGTACTGGCCGGTCGTCCGCGGCGCCCTGGTGCTCATGTTCGGGTCGTTCGCCATCCTGCTTCCCGAGAAGACGCCCGCGCTGCTGGTGCAGGTCTTCGGCGCGTTCGTCATCGTCGACGGGCTGGTGAGCCTCGTCGACGGGCTGCGGAGGCGAGGCACGGCGGCCGGGTCGGCCAGCCTCGGCGTCGGCGTCGTGGCCGTCGTCTTCGGCACGGTTCTGCTGCTCCTGCCGGGCGTCGTGCTCGGCGTCGTGCTCGTGCTCATCGCCGTGTGGGCGCTCGGGTTCGGGCTCCTCCAGCTCTTCGTGGCCTCGGTCATGCGCTCGCGCGGCGGCACGACGTGGCTGTGGAGCCTGGTCTCCGGCGTCCTGCTCGTTGCGCTCGCGGTCGTGTGCCTCGTGAGCCCGAGCGCGTCGATCGCCGTCATGTCGGTGATCGTGGGCGTGTTCGCCGTCGTCATCGGCGGCGCGTTGCTCGCACTCGGCCTACGGTTGCGGTCGATGGGCCGCCAGGGGCCTACCGGACCGGCCCGGGACGGGCGCGTCATCGAAGGCGAGATCGTCGAGGAGTAGACACCGTCCGGCAGCACGGTGGACCGGCGGTGAACGTCCTGTGACGTGCGTCGCGATACCGGTCGGACGGTCCTGATGTGAGGCTTGCCTTGCTTGACATCCTGGATTACGCAACAAGGATGTTCCCTATATCGATGACGCTGCCGGGGCGAGTCTGACCCGGTGCCCGTGAGCCGGACAGGAGGTGACCGATGTCGACGACACACGCCGTCGCGCACGTCGCGGTGTCGCACGACGCCGACGGCACCACCCGGCGCCGCGTGCTCGAGCTCGTGGCCACCGACGGCCCCGTCACGGCGGCCGAGCTGGCGGCCGAGCTCGGGCTGACCTCGGCCGCGGTGCGCCGCCACCTGGCCCTGCTCGAGGACGACGGCACGATCGCCGTGCACGACGCCGGCCCCGCGGCCGGCCATGTCCGTCGCGGTCGCCCGGCCCGCCGGTACGTCGTGAGCGCGGGCGGCCAGTCCGAGCTCGCCGGCGGCTACTCCGAGCTCGCGGCCCAGGCGATGCGGTACCTGCGCGAGGCCGCGGGCCCGGCCGCGGTCGTGGCGTTCGCCGCGCAGCGCTACGAGAACGTCGTGCGCCGGTACGCGCCGTCCCTGACCGCGACCGACCCCCAGGAGCGGGCCGCGCAGCTCGCCGAGCTGCTCTCGGCGGACGGCTACGCCGCCTCGGTGCGACCCGTCGTCGGGCCGCTCGTGCCGACCGTCCAGCTCTGCCAGGGCCACTGCCCGGTCCAGCACGTGGCGGAGGAGTTCTCCGAGCTGTGCGAGGCCGAGGCGCGGGCCTTCTCCGAGCTGCTCGGAACGCACGTGCAGCGTCTGGCCACGCTCGCGAGCGGCGCCCACGCGTGCGTCACCAACATCCCGCTCGCAGCTCTGACCGCACAGACCACACCGACCCCCACACCCGCCGGCCGCGGCAGCGGCACGCAGGAAGGATCACGATGAGCGCTCCCGCGCAGGACGCCGCCCAGGCGGTTCCGGAGCAGCGCACCGACGAGGAGATCATCGCCTCGATCGGTGCCTACGAGTACGGCTGGCACGACAAGGACGTGGCCGGTGAGACGGCCGAGCGCGGCCTGAACGAGGCCGTCGTGCGCAACATCTCGGAGCTCAAGAAGGAGCCCGAGTGGATGCGCAAGGCGCGTCTCAAGGCGTTGCGTCTCTTCGACAAGAAGCCCATGCCGAGCTGGGGCGCCGACCTGTCGGGCATCGACTTCGACCGGATCAAGTACTTCGTGCGGTCCACCGAGAAGCAGGCGACCAGCTGGGAAGACCTGCCCGAGGACATCCGCAACACCTACGACAAGCTCGGCATCCCCGAGGCCGAGAAGCAGCGCCTCGTCGCCGGCGTCGCCGCGCAGTACGAGTCCGAGGTCGTCTACCACCAGATCCGTGAGGACCTCGAGGCCCAGGGCGTGATCTTCGTCGACACCGACACGGGCCTGCGCGACTACCCCGAGCTGTTCCAGGAGTACTTCGGCACCGTCATCCCGGCGGGCGACAACAAGTTCGCGGCCCTCAACTCGGCCGTGTGGTCGGGCGGCTCGTTCGTCTACGTCCCGCCGGGTGTGCACGTCGAGATCCCGCTGCAGGCCTACTTCCGTATCAACACGGAGAACATGGGTCAGTTCGAGCGGACGCTGATCATCGCGGACGAGGGTTCGTACGTGCACTACGTCGAGGGCTGCACCGCTCCGATCTACTCGTCGGACTCGCTGCACTCGGCCGTCGTCGAGATCATCGTCAAGAAGAACGCCCGCGTGCGGTACACGACGATCCAGAACTGGTCGAACAACGTGTACAACCTCGTGACCAAGCGCGCCACGGCCGCCGAGGGCGCCACCATGGAGTGGGTCGACGGCAACATCGGCTCCAAGGTGACCATGAAGTACCCGGCGATCTACCTGCTGGGCGAGCACGCACGCGGCGAGACGCTGTCGATCGCGTTCGCGGGCGAGGGCCAGCACCAGGACGCGGGCGCCAAGATGGTGCACGCCGCGCCGCGCACGTCGAGCTCGATCATCTCCAAGTCCGTCGCGCGCGGCGGTGGTCGTACCTCGTACCGCGGGCTCGTGCAGGTGCTCGAGGGTGCGGCGCACTCGGCGTCGAACGTCCTGTGCGACGCGCTGCTCGTCGACCAGATCTCCCGGTCCGACACCTACCCGTACGTCGACGTCCGCGAGGACGACGTGTCCATGGGGCACGAGGCGACGGTCTCGCGGGTGAGCGAGGACCAGCTGTTCTACCTCATGTCCCGGGGCATGGAGGAGACCGAGGCGATGGCCATGATCGTGCGCGGGTTCGTCGAGCCCATCGCGCGCGAGCTGCCCATGGAGTACGCGCTCGAGCTCAACCGCCTCATCGAGCTTCAGATGGAAGGGTCCGTCGGCTGAAATGAGCACGACCACCGATCACTCCCGCGCCGTGGCCGACGGCGCCCACTCCCACTCCGCCGGTCACGGCGTCGTCCCGGTGGGCTCCCGCGCGGAGCGCCTGACGTCGTTCGACCTCGCGGACATCCCGGTCCCCACCGGCCGTGAGGAGGAGTGGCGCTTCTCGCCCGTCGCCCGGCTCCAGCCGCTGTTCTCCGAGGACCTCGGCGCCGCGGGCGTGCGCACCACCGTGGTGCCCGCGCCCGAGGTCAAGGTCGAGATCGTCGGCCGTGACGACGCGCGCCTCGGCACGACGGGCAAGCCCGGCGACCGCACGGCCGTCACCGCCTGGAACGCGTTCCGCGAGGCGACCGTCGTGACGGTCCCCGCCGAGGCCGTCGCGTCCGACGTCACCTCGGTGCGCGTCGAGGGCATCGCCAAGGACGCGACAGCGCTGCACCTGCTCGTGCACGCCGAGCGGCACTCCGAGGCCGTCGTCGTCATCGACCACCTCGGTGACGCCACCCTCGACGAGACGGTCGAGATCGTCGTCGACGACGGTGCCCACCTGACCCTCGTGACCGTGCAGGACTGGGCGGACGGCGCGGTGCACGCCTCGTCGCACCGGGCGCGCCTGGGCCGCGACGCCAAGCTCAAGCACGTCCTGGTCACGTTCGGCGGCGACGTCGTGCGCGTGACGCCCGACGCGACTTTCACGGGCGAGGGTGGCGAGGTGGAGATGGTCGGCCTGTACTTCGCCGACGCCGACCAGCACCAGGAGCACCGCCTCTTCGTCGACCACGCGGTGCCGCGCTGCAAGTCCCGCGTGACCTACAAGGGCGCGCTGCAGGGTGCGGGCGCGCACACGGTGTGGGTCGGCGACGTGCTCATCCAGGCCAAGGCCGAGGGCACCGACACCTACGAGCTCAACCGCAACCTCGTCCTGACCGACGGGGCGCGCGCGGACTCCGTGCCGAACCTCGAGATCGAGACCGGCGAGATCGCGGGTGCGGGGCACGCGTCCGCGACCGGCCGGTTCGACGACGAGCAGCTCTTCTACCTCATGGCCCGCGGCATCCCCGAGGTCGACGCGCGCCGTCTCGTCGTGCGCGGCTTCTTCGCCGAGCTGATCGAGGAGATCGGCGTCGACTCGGTCGAGGAGCGTCTGCTCGCCTCGATCGAGGCCGAGCTCGAGAAGTCGATGAGCGTGATCACCGGCGTCGCCACCCGCGAGGTGGACGCGTGACGAAGCAGCTGGCCTGCATGACGGGCGACCTCGGTCCGGAGGAGGCCATGCTCGTGGAGCTCGACGGCGTGGACGGCGCCCCGGTGTCCGTCGCGCTCATCCGCGACGTCGACGGCGACTTCCACGCCCTGTCGGACATCTGCTCGCACGGGCAGGTCTCGCTCTCCGACGGGGAGGTGGACGGCTGCCTGGTCGAGTGCTGGCTGCACGGCTCGCAGTTCGACGTGCGCACCGGCAAGCCGGTCCAGCTCCCCGCGACCCAGCCCGTCCCGGTCTACCCGGTGACCGTCGAGGGCGACCGTGTCCTGGTCGACGTCGACGAGCCGCTCGCCGTCGCCTCCTGACCCCCACACTTTCGCAACAGACCTGGAGAACCACCTGATGTCCACCCTGGAGATCCGCGACCTGCACGTCAGCGTCGAGACCAAGGAAGGCGCCAAGCCGATCCTGCGCGGCGTCGACCTGACCATCAACAGCGGCGAGACGCACGCCATCATGGGCCCCAACGGCTCGGGCAAGTCGACGCTCGCCTCGGCTCTCGCCGGCCACCCGAAGTACGAGGTCACCTCGGGAACCGTCACGCTCGACGGCGAGGACGTCCTTCAGATGAGCGTCGACGAGCGCGCCCGCGCCGGTCTCTTCCTGGCCATGCAGTACCCGGTCGAGGTGCCAGGCGTCTCCGTGGCGAACTTCCTGCGGACCGCCAAGACCGCGATCGCCGGCGAGGCGCCCGCCCTGCGCACGTGGGGCAGGGAGGTCAAGCAGGCGATGGAGCACCTGCGCATCGACCCGGCGTTCGCCGAGCGCTCGGTCAACGAGGGCTTCTCGGGCGGTGAGAAGAAGCGTCACGAGATCCTGCAGATGGAGCTCTTCGCGCCGCGCTTCGCGATCCTCGACGAGACCGACTCGGGTCTCGACGTCGACGCCCTGCGCATCGTCTCCGAGGGTGTCAACCGCGCCAAGGCGAACACCGACGTCGGCGTGCTACTCATCACGCACTACACGCGCATCCTGCGCTACATCAAGCCCGACTTCGTCCACGTCTTCGTCGACGGCGCGATCGCCGAGGAGGGCGGCCCCGAGCTCGCCGAGCGGCTCGAGGAAGAGGGCTACGACCGCTTCCTGACGGCCGCGACGGCCTGATCTCAGGGGACCTGCGATGACCACCACCGACGCCGTGCGCCCGACGGGCCCTGGGCTCGGCGCCGTGCTCAGCGACGCGGAGCTCGCGGCCGTCCGGGCCGACTTCCCGCTGCTCGGGCGCACGGTGCGGGGTGGCCGTCCGCTGGTCTACCTGGACTCCGCGGCCACGTCGCAGAAACCGAGCGTGGTCCTCGAGGCCGAGGTCGACTTCTACGAGCAGCGCAACGCGGCCGTGCACCGCGGCGCGCATCAGCTCGCCGAGGAGGCCACCGAGGCGTTCGAGGCCGCGCGCGAGGCCGTGGCCGCGTTCGTCGGCGCGGGCGCAGGCGAGATCGTGTGGACGCCGGGCGCGACCGCGGCGATCAACCTCGTCGCGTACGCGTTCTCCAACGCGACGGCCGGGCGCGGGGGAGCGGCAGCCGAGCCGTTCCGGCTGGTCCCTGGTGACGAGATCGTCGTGACCGCGGCCGAGCACCACGCCAACCTCGTGCCGTGGCAGGAGCTGTGCGCGCGCACCGGCGCCGTGCTGCGCTGGTTCGGCGTCACCGACGACGGACGCCTCGACCTGTCGAACCTCGACGAGGTCATCACCGAGCGCACCCGGGTCGTCGCGTTCGCGCACGTGTCGAACGTGACGGGCGCGGTCGCGCCGGTGGCCGAGCTCCTTGCCGCCGCGCGTCGCGTCGGCGCGTACACCGTGCTCGACGCATGCCAGTCGGTCCCCAACCTGCCCGTCGACCTGCCCGCGCTCGGCGTCGACTTCGCCGCGTTCAGCGGGCACAAGCTGCTGGGGCCCACCGGCGTCGGCGCCCTGTACGGACGGCGTGAGCTGCTCGAGGCCATGCCGCCCGTGACCACGGGCGGGTCCATGGTCGAGGTCGTGACGATGGAGGCGACGACGTACGCGCCGCCGCCGCAGCGGTTCGAGGCGGGCACGCAGATGGTCGCCCAAGCCGTGGGCATGGGCGTCGCAGCGCAGTGGCTCGGCGAGCTCGGCATGGAGGCCGTCGCGGCCCACGAGCGTGAGCTCGCCGCCGAGCTCGTCAAGATCGCTGAGATCCCGGGCGTCCGCGTGATCGGCCCGGTCGACACCGCCGACCGGCTCGCGGTCGTGTCGTTCGTCGTCGACGGCGTGCACGCCCACGACGTCGGGCAGGTGCTCGACGACCGCGGCATCGCCGTGCGTGTGGGTCACCACTGCGCGCAGCCGCTGCACCGCCGGTTCGGCGTCGCGGCGACGGCCCGCGCGTCGGCGTCGGTGTACACGACCGCCGACGAGATCATCGCGTTCCGGGAAGCACTCGCGGGTGTCCGAGCGTTCTTCGGTGTGGACTGAGGAGGACGAGGCGTGAGCTCGCTCGAGCAGATGTACCAGGCGGTGATCCTGGACCATGCGAAGCACCCCGTGGGTCGGGGACTCGCCGAGGTGCCCGAGGGGCACCTCGCGGGAGAGTCGCACCAGGTGAACCCGACGTGCGGCGACGAGGTGACCCTGCGTGTCGACGTGAGTGTCGATGCCGCCGGCTCGACCGTGGCGGCAGTGTCCTGGGAAGGCCAGGGGTGCTCGATCTCGCAGGCCTCGACGTCGGTCATGACCGAGCTCGTGACCGGGCGCGACCTGGCCGACGTCGCGCGCCTGGACACGATCTTCCACGACCTGATGTCCTCGCGCGGCAAGGGCCTGGACGACGACGAAGCGCTCGACGCGCTCGGGGACGCGACGGCGTTCACCGGGGTCTCGCAGTACCCCGCCCGCATCAAGTGCGCGCTGCTCGGCTGGGCGGCGCTCAAGGACTCGCTCGCGCGCAGCGGTGCGCTGGCGGGCTGAACCGGAGGAGACGATGACCGAGAACACCGAGACGACGGGCGCCCCGACGGTCTCGACCACGCCGGCCAGCCCGACGACGGTCGCCGACGTCGAGGAGGCTCTGCGCGACGTCATCGACCCGGAGCTGGGCATCAACGTCGTCGACCTGGGCCTCGTGTACGGGGTCCAGATCGACCAGAACAACCACGCGACGATCGACATGACGCTCACCTCGGCGGCGTGCCCGCTGACCGACGTCATCGAGGACCAGTCCGCGACTGCCCTCGAGGGCATCATCGCCGGCTTCCGGATCAACTGGGTCTGGATGCCGCCGTGGGGCCCGGAGAAGATCACCGACGAGGGGCGCGAGCAGCTGCGGATGCTCGGCTTCAACGTCTAGGGAGGATTCGGGGTCTCCGCCGGGTGTGGCTGACCAGCGCAAGTGCAAGATCGGCTCCGGGATGCGGCGTCGTGCCGTGGCCCGTGTTGCGCGGCATGTCGCCGAGCGCGGCGTGTAGGGGCACGTGGACTTGAACCAGTGCACCTGCGGGATCCCCGCGTCGTTCTGAGTGCCCCTGACGAGTTCGGAGACTCTGTGCGAAAGCGGTCATCAGTGTTGCCGGTGACCCACTGCCGTGCGAACGGCCAGATCGTGACGTTCATCGGTCGCACTCGCATGACCTACCAAACTGCAGGAGCCTCGACGCGTTCGACGAGCGAGGTCATGCCCCTTGACGAGGCATGACCTCGCTCGTGCCGCGGACGATCGGTCCGTCATGCGGAGACCTGTGCTGTCGGTGCGTCAGTCGGCACCTGCTCGCGGGAGCAACCGATCACAGGCTCCACCGCTCGTTCTGGCCGTTGTGGCACCCCCGCTGCTGGAGCCCTGCGCCGTCGAACCGCCCGGCACCACGCCATGGTTATGGTAGAGGCCGTCCTCAGACAGCGAGCAGGAAGATGAGCCGGACTCGGACCGGTCGGGGGTAGTGAAGCGGCCGGACCCCGTGGTTCACGGAGCCCGGCCGCCAGACGGTAGCGCTACTTCCTGCCGCCGTCTTCCTACTGTGGTTCGAGCGTCCAGACAGTGTTCGCGTCGGCAGCTCCGGTGTTCCAACCGACCGAGCTACCCGACCCGAAGAGGTATCCGCGCCCGCTCTGCTTGTTGTCGATCCGGAACCCGCCGTCGACGGCGTCGATCGCCCAGAGCGAGTCGTCCCCGAGCCATCCGGTGTTCCAGATGACCACGCCGTCGGGATCGGTGTCGACGAGCTCGCGGCCGGTCCGGACGTTGTCGATCGTCCAGTACCCGGGCTGCTCCTCCTTGAGGATCCAGTGCTGGTCGTCGTAGATGCTGCCAGGCTCCAGCGTGAGGGCCCCGTCGGCTCCGGAGTCGAGGTACCGCCCGGTCGACTCGTTCCGGATGCGATAGGTCTGTCCGCTGACCGGGCCCGCAGCCTCGATGTTCACGTCGTCGACATGGACCGAGCCGCGCTCGCCGCCGTTGGCGTACCAGGCGACCCGTGCGACACCGGGCAGGGAGTTGCGGAGGGTGGCGTTCGAGACCACCCGCTGACCGTCGACGTCGAGGCTGTACCGCTGCGCGTCGGTGTCGATGGTGAGCGCGATGTCGTACCACTGGCCCGACTGGTACGAGCCGACGACGGTCGAGGAGGTCCCCTGGTACGCCCTGATCTGGCCGTAGGCGAAGGCGACGCTGACCGCCGGCTGACCGTCGGCGTTGTACACGTACGGCAGCCCGAAGAAGCCGGCCTCGGTGTCGTTGCGCATCACCTTGGTGTCGATCGTGACGACGCCGTCCAGCGGGTCGGCGAAGGCGCGAGCGAGGTTCGTGCCGTCGGTGCCGCCGCCGTCGGTCCAGCGCTGCAGCCGGACGCTCTTGTCGCTGGCAGACGGGGTCTCGACGATGTCGACGGCGTTGTTGGTGGCAACGACCCGCCACCCGTTCTTCCCGTTGGCGAGAGGTCCGGTCGACAGGGCGTCGAACGTCTCGTTCACCGAGTACACCGGGTCGCCGGGGGCCTCGAAAGCGCCCAGGTCGGTTCCCACGCCGCTCGGCATCTCCGCACCGGCGAAGTCGCGTCCGCCGTTGCCGGCGATCTCGATGCCCGCGTCGATGAATACCGATCCCTCACGCAGCGCGAAGTTCTCGGCGGTGTCGAGCCGGGTGCCGTTCTCGTCTCCGTAGGGCCCCGTGACGCTGGGGTCCACGAACTGCGGGTTCCCGACCACGGGGCTGCTCTCCTTCGAGGGCGGGGTGAGGTTCGACGAGTACCCATTGTTCTGGTAGATCGCGTTGGTCGGCGTGACGAACGTGACGTCGGAGCGGTCCGAGATGAACAGGTTGTTGCTCATCGTCACCGGACCGCTGGTGCCGCCCGAGACCATGTTCGGCGCGGTGCTGCTGGCGAAGACGTTGTTGTAGACGTGGGCGGTCGTGCCCGACGTCTGGGACAGGTGGAGGTTCCACCGTGTCGAGCCGGTGACGACGTTGTAGCGGACGATGGCGCTGCCGAACTTGAAGTTGCTGTTGCAGGCGCAGAGGAGAACGCCGTCCTCGTTGTCGTGCAGGTAGTTGTACTGGAACACCTGGTTGGTGGTGGCGATGTCGGGGTCCATGCCGTTGCCGTCGGCGCTACCGTTGGCCCGTTGGGTCCCGAAGACCTCGTTGAACTGGACGGTGACCTGGTCAGCGGCGTAGGTCTCGATGCCGGACACGCCGACGTTGTCGACCACGTTGTCCTCGACGAGGCCGCCGCGGACGTTGGTCAGGTAGACGCCGTTGGCGCCGAACTGGGTGCCCTTCTGGGTGAGGTAGTTGCCGCGGATGACGACGTCCGTGTGCGGCGTGAAGCGCGAGTCGCCGGCGGTGCGGCGGGTGCCCCAGCCGGTCTCGACCGCGCCCGGCGCGTCGCCGGTGTACTGCTTGACGGTGATGCCACCGAACGAGGTGTTCTTGATCGTGGAGTTCTGCACGGTGATACCGGAGAGCACCGTCGGGTTGCCCGGGTTCGCGATGTCCGCCACGGAGGTGAGGAAGATGATGCCGCCGGTGTTCTTCGAGCGGTCCCACCCGGTGCCCCAGTTGATGCCCGGGGTGCCGGAGCCGCTGCCACCGATCCAGTTGATCTCGCCGGTGACGTCGTGCACGTCGACCGAGTCGATCACGAAGTGGTCCAGCGTCTGGCCGTTGTCGCCGTGCACGCCGATGCCGCGGAAGTCGCCGAGGTTCTCACCAGGCGTCGCCGTCGCGGGTGCCGCGTTCGACACGTCCAGGTTGCGGATCTCCCAGTACTCCTGGTTGAACAACCGCACCGCGTCGGCGACGGTGCCGGCGCCGGCGATGCTCGGCTTGGCGCCGGTGCCGTAGCTGTCGATCGTGATCGGTGCACCGTCGGTGCCGGAGCCCTTCGGCCACAGCTGGCCGGTCCAGGCGTCGCCGCTACGCAGGAGGATGGTGTCGCCCGGCTGGAAGGTGGTCGAGTTCACCTTGCTCAGCGAGCGCCACGGCTGGTCGGAGCTGGTTCCGGCGTTGGTGTCGCTGCCGGTCGCGCTGACGTAGTACGTGGTCCCCGTGGCGGCGGTCGCCACGGAGCCCGGGACGGTGACCGCCAATGCAGCGAGCAGAGCGAACACCACGGCGGCGATCGTGCGCCGCGGCGGTTTGCGGGTGGTCATCATTGACTCGTCTCTTCTTTGAGTTCGGAGTTCTTCGGCAGGACGGCGATGGCCGCCGTGCTACAGATGTGCGACCGCAGGTCGAAGGCGGAGCAGGAGGAGTCGGGGCCGGGCACGCCGCGGTCGAGGGGCATGGCGAGCGTGAGGGACGTGGACACCAGGAGTGATACTCCCCCAGGTGGAAAATGAACGTTCACCTTTTGGGTTTCAGGAGAGTATTGAACGTTCACTCCTGTGTCAAGATCACGGCCGACGATGAAGGGGGGTCGCCCGGCTCGCGGGCGTCTCCCACCAGACCGTCTCCCGGTACCTGCACCGTCGAGATCGTCAGCATCGCGGGCACCGCCGAGACCCGGACCGGGGTCTGGACGTACCTGCCGACCTCAGCGTCACAGGCTGGGACGAGGAAGAGATCTGCCGGTACTTGCCCCCGTCGCTGACCAGCGTCGAGGTCGATCTCGAAGGCCTTGGCCGCAACGCGATGGTGCGACTGGTCAAGGCTGTCGCCGACCGCGACCTGGAGCCGTCGCGCCGGCCGATCCACCAAGTGATCTGGCGGGAGTCCACGGCTCCGCCGAAGGCGGTCAAGGGCCCCGTGGCGGCGCCCGGCCTGGGCGACCGTCCGGGAAGTTGCGCGCCGGCACGCGCTGGCGCACCCGGCGTGGGACCACCGCAAGGTGGGGACGATGTGCCGTCACGACGGGCACCGGGGTCTCGCAGGCCACGGTGCTGGGGCTGCCGCGCGACGAGGGCCTGATCCTCACCCAGGCCTACGAGCGTGAGCGTCGCCAGGTGCCGAGACTACTGGTCCAAAGTACGAGCACCCCTGGCACACCTCGGCCACGGCGAACAGCACGACGTGATCGTGGCGATCGAGCTCGCCCTTGGCGACCACGAGCACTTGTTCGGCTGACCGCTCGCTCGAGACCTGCGCTCGCGACGGGGGACGGCAACGTGATCCCAGCGGTCACGATCGTGACGGACAACGGCCGACCGTTCCGATCGGTTCGCTTCGAGCACTTCATCACGGCACATCCCGAGCTGCGCCCGCACGAGGCCATCGCCTGGAACCGTCCCCTGGACGTCCACCTCGGCCGTGCCGAGGTACCCGGCAGGACGGGCGCCACGTCCGAGACGAAACGTTACCGGGAAGCCGTCGGCGAGATCCTGACCCCATCGGCAAGCATGCTCATGGAACGTGACGACTGGGGCGCCTAGAGAACGGCGCCACGGGGTGACACCTCGAGGGCGGCCACGCCGCGCCCGTACAGGACGGTGAGCCGGTCCCCGTGGCGGCAGCGCAGCACGCCGGAGTCCGGGGCCAGGGTTGCGACGGCCTGGTCGACGACCGCCGCTTCATCGGCCAGGTCCGGATCCTCGTACGTGAGATCTATGTGATCGCCGCTGACCAGCCGAACGCGAAGGACGATGCTTGCCATTCCAGCACCGTAGACACGGGCGGTCACCAGCACCACCGGACGATTCCCGGGTGGCCGTGTTCCGCAATCGGGAAATCAGTCGAACTGCTCGTGGTGTATTCGCCGTTGTCGCTGGAGCGGCGGTATGACCTGCCAATTCGGCTCGCCTCCTGTGGGGCGGCGGTGGACGGGAGCGGGCTGCTGAGGCCGCCTGAAACCCCGCTGGTGCCCCACAGGACTCGAGCGTATCCGCTTCGGCAAGCCCTCTGGGCGGCGGTGGCGATCTGGACTCGGGGAGCGTCCCGGGTCTATCGTTGGCAAGCCAACGACTGGCGACGAGGCCACCAGGAGGAGCAACCATGCAGGAGATGGACGGCACCGCGGACACACCGGAGCTCCAGCAGCTCTACAAGGACTTCGACACCCACCACCTGGCTCCGCTGTGGACCCAGCGCGACGACCTCATGCCCTTCACGCCCTCGCCGAGGGCCGTGCCGCACGTGTGGGAGTGGTCCACGCTGTTCGCCCTCGCCGAGCGTTCTGGCGAGCTCGTGCCCGTGGGGCGCGGGGGAGAGCGGCGGGCGATCGGGCTGGCCAACCCGGGCTTGCCCGGCACGGCCTACGCGACGCCGACGCTGTGGTGCGCGATCCAGTACCTCGGCGGGTTCGAGACCGCACCCGAGCACCGGCACAGCCAGAACGCCTTCCGGTTCGTCGTCGAGGGCGAGGGCGTCTGGACGGTCGTCAACGGCGACCCCGTCGCGATGCGCCGCGGCGACCTCCTGCTCACCCCGGGGTGGAACTTCCACGGTCACCACAACGACACCGACCAGCCCATGGCGTGGATCGACGGCCTGGACGTGCCGTTCTCGCACTACGCCGACGTCGGCTTCTTCGAGTTCGGCTCCGAGCGCGTCACCGACGAGGCGTCACCGGACGTCTCCCGCTCCGAGCGGCTCTGGGCGCACCCCGGTCTGCGGCCCCTGTCGGCGCTCGAGGACACCGCGAGCTCGCCGCTCGCCGCCTACCGCTGGGAGCACACCGACCGGGCGTTGACGGAGCAGCTCGCCCTCGAGGACGCCGGTCACCCGGCGACCGTCGAGCAGGGCCACGCGGCCGTCCGCTACGTCAACCCGACCACCGGCGGCGACGTCATGCCGACCCTGCGCTGCGAGTTCCATCGGCTGCGTGCCGGCGCCTCGACTCCGGTCCGGCACGAGGTCGGGTCCTCGGTCTGGCAGGTGTTCGAGGGCGAGGGGACCGTGGTCCTGGCCGACACCGAGCACCGGGTGCGCACGGGCGACCTGTTCGCCGTGCCGAGCTGGGTCCCGTGGTCGCTGCACGCCGACAGCCAGTTCGACCTGTTCCGGTTCAACGACGGCCCGATCATCGACCGGCTGCAGTTCACGCGCTCCTATGTCCCCGGCCAGCGGAACGAGGATCTGGCATGAGGCTCGCAACGCTCCGGCTCGGCACGCGCACCGTCGCCGTCCGCGTCGACGAGGGGGTCGCGGTCGAGATCGCCGATCACGCCGACGTCGGCCAGCTGCTCCAGGACCCGCAGTGGGAGACGGTCGCCCGGATCGCGGACGGACCGGTCCACGACCTCGCCGGCCTCGAACCCCAGGCGTGGGCGCCGCCGGTGCTCCGCCCGTCCAAGATCGTCTGCGTCGGGCTCAACTACCGCAACCACATCCGGGAGATGGGCCGGGAGCTGCCCGAGCACCCCACGCTCTTCGCCAAGTTCCCGGAGGCGCTGATCGGCCCGTACGACCCCGTAGTGCTGCCGGGTCACGCCGCGGACGCCGTGGACTGGGAGGGCGAGGTCGCCGTCGTCGTCGGCCGGACCGCGCGCCGGCTCGCCGTCGAGGAAGCCACCGACGCCATCGCCGGATACGCCGTGATCAACGACGTGACGATGCGCGACTTCCAGTACCGCACCCCGCAGTGGTTGCAGGGCAAGACGTTCGAGGCGACGACGCCGTTCGGACCCTGGCTGACGACACTCGACGCCGTCGACCCGGCGGGTGAGCTGGTGACGGAGGTCGACGGCGAACCGGTGCAGCGCACGGCGATCGACGACATGGTGTTCGGCCCGGCCGCGCTCGTGGCCTACATCTCGGCGATCGTGACCCTCCATCCCGGCGACGTCATCGCCACCGGGACGCCCGGCGGCGTCGGCCACGCCCGCAAGCCCCCGCGCTACCTTGAGCCCGGGCAGAAGCTCGTCACGTCCGTGACCGGGCTCGGCACCCTGCGCAACGACGTCGTCAAGGAGGGTTGAACGATGCCCGCCCGTACCGACCGGACGACCGACCCGCAGCTCCGCGCGGGCCTGCTGCTCGCCCGCCGAGGGCAGGCCTACTTCTCCCGCAAGGTCAACGAGCTTCGCAACGACCAGCTCGACGCACCCTCCCTGGTGCCCGGCTGGACGCGTCGGCACGTCGCCGCGCACGTCGGCCTCAACGCGCGAGCGCTCACCCGGCTCACCGAGTGGGCGGCCACCGGCGTCGAGACGCCGATGTACGCCTCGCCCGAGGAGCGCGACGCCGAGATCGAGCTTGCGGCGACGCTGCCCGGCCGAGCTGTGCGCAACCTCTCCGCCCATGCGGCGGTGCACCTCGACGTCGAGTGGCGGGACCTCCCCGAGGAGGCGTGGCGCGCCCCGGTGCGAACGGCGCTCGGGCGCGTCGTGCCGGCGTCGGAGACCGTCTGGATGCGGACCCGGGAGGTGTGGGTGCACGCCGTCGACCTCGACAACGGAGGCTCGTTCGACGACTTCCCGGCCGAGCTTGTCGACGCGCTGCTCGCCGACGTTGTCGGTGCGTGGCGCCGTCGGCTCGGCCCGGCCGACCTGCCGGCC
This sequence comes from Isoptericola halalbus, assembly GCA_009663185.1. GTDB lineage: Bacteria > Actinomycetota > Actinomycetes > Actinomycetales > Cellulomonadaceae > Isoptericola > Isoptericola halalbus. The sequence goes on along the minus strand of VJZX01000015.1, from coordinate 55,045 downwards.
TTGCTGCTCGAGCCCGTCGACCGCGAGCATGCGGTCCCGGTCCCGGTACCGGTCCCAGTCCCGGTCCCGGTCGCGCAGCCGGGCGGCCCGGCGCCGACGACGACGCTGCGTGGGTCGGCCGCGGCTCTGACGCGCTGGGCGACGGGACGCGGGGCGGACGGCGTCGTCGCGTCCGACGGCGGTGCGGTACCGCCGCCGCCGCGCTGGCTGTGATGATCGGTCCATGACCCAGCGACGCCAGGTGGCCGCGACGGCCGACGCCGGCGAACGGCATTCCCTGTACCTGCCCGAGCACGTGGGCTTCCTGATCCGGCGCGCCCAGCAGGTGCACCTCGCCGTGTGGGCCCAGGAGGCCGGGCCGGAGCTGAGCAACGTCCAGTTCGGCGTGCTGAACGTCCTGCACCGAACGGGAGGCGCCAGTCAGCGTGAGCTGTGCGACGCGCTCGACCTCGACCGCTCGACGGTCGCCGGTCTCGTCGCCCGGCTGGAGGCCCGGGGGCTGGTCGAGCGGGCGCGCACCTCCGCGGACCGCCGGCGCAACCTCGTCCGGCTCACCGAGGCCGGCGCCGCCGAGCTGCGCCGGTTCGTCCCGCACGCCGCGCAGGTGGACGCCTCGCTCACTGCCGGGCTCAGCGAGGACGAGCGGCTGACGCTGCGGCGGCTCCTGACCCGGATCCTCGACGCGCACGGCCACCACGTGAACGGCGATGCCTGACCTTCTGCCAGGCGCCGCCGGGAATTCGACCTCTGGAATACTCGAGGGCATGTCGGCACCTCTGGACGGTGGGGAACGTACCGCAGGCGGACAGGCGCCGCGTCGTCCTGAGCAGCTGCTCCTCGCCTTCCTCGGCGAGTTCGTGCTCGACGCGGACGTCGAGCAGGTGCCCGCGGCGGTGCTCATCGGGCTTCTTGCCGAGCTCGACGTGGGGGAGGCGGCGACACGCGCCACGCTCGCCCGCATGAGCCGTCGTGGCCTGCTCGCCAAGGTGCGCTCCGGTCGCGAGGTGGGGTATCGCCTCACCCCGGCGAGCGACTCCGTGCTCCGCGAGGCGCGTAACCGCGTGCTCGCGGACGAGCCGTTCGCGCCCGTCGGCACCGGCTGGACCCTCGTGACGTTCTCTGTGCCGGAGAGTCAGCGGGACGCTCGCCACCGGGTGCGCGCGGCCCTGACCTGGGCGGGCTTCGGACTCCTGCGGGACGGGCTGTGGATCGCCCCCGGTGAGGTCGACGTGGCATCCGCGCTCCGGCCGCTCGACGGCGACCTCGCCGACGTCGAGCTGTCGGCGTTCCGCGCGTACGAGATCGAGGGCTTCTCGGCGACGCGGGCGGTCCGCTCGGCCTGGCGGCTTGGCGAGATCCGCGCGCACCACCTCGCGTTCCTCGGGGCGTGGGCCGACGTCGAAGGCTCCCCGAGGCCGCTGCGGGACATGACGGCCTTGGGTGCCGACTGGCTCGCGCTGCTCCGTGCGGACCCGAGGCTGCCCGCCGAGCACCTCTCGGGGGACTGGCCGGCTGTCCGCTCCGCGGCCACGTTCCAGCGCCTGCGCCAGGAGTTCATCGGCGCCGCGCGGGCCGAGCTCGCCGAGCTCCTCGGCCGGGCGGAGGCGCGGTCGCCGGCCTGATATTCGACATTCTCATGACGGGCGTCACGATTTTGCTTGACGTCACCTGGGGTGGTGAGGCACGATCGAGCCATCGCCGACGATCGGCAGCCCGTTCAGGGCGGTCGATCGCGGCCCGCCCACGAGGATGTGAGCAGTGGAAAGACCGATCCCGACCAACCACCTGAGCCGAGCGAACTACGCGACCATCTGGGAGTCCGTGGCGCGCGCGGTCCCCGACCGGCCCGCGGTCGTCGCGGGCGGCCGCACGATGACCTACCGCGAGCTGGACGACGCCGCGGCACGGGTCGCCGGCGCGCTGCGGGCCCAGGGCCTCGACGCCGGGTCACGTATCGCGATCTTCATGTACAACCGGGTCGAGTACCTGATCACCGTCTACGCGGCGTACAAGATCGGCGCGATCCCGGTCAACATCAACTTCCGCTACCAGGGACTCGAGCTCGCCGACCTGCTGCACGCCTCGCGCGCCGAGGCGCTCGTCCACCCGACGAGCCTCGGCCGGCACGTGCGCGACGCCGCCGCGCACGTCCCGCTGCCGGGCCTCGTGCTCGCCGTGCCCGACGACGACGGCCCCACCGAGCCCGGGCGACCGTTCGCCACCGCCCTCGACGCCGAGCCGCTCGACCCGCAGCCGCTGTCCCCGGACCACCAGATCTTCATGTTCACCGGCGGCACGACAGGCACCCCCAAGGCGGTCGTGTGGACGCACGGCAACCTGTTCGACAGCCAGCTCTTCTCGATCTACGGCTCGCTGCCCGTCGAGAGCCCCACCGACCTCGACGAGGTGACGCGCATCGCCGCGCGTACCGACCTGCCGCCGACCGTCACCCTGCCGCTGACCCCGCTCATGCACGCGATGGCACTGTTCAACACCATGAACACGCTCGTCCTCGGCGGGTGCGTCGTCTTCCTGTCGTCGGCCGGCTACGACGCCCTGGCCGCCGCCCGGACCATCCAGGAGCGCGGCGTGACCCGGCTGATCGTGGCGGGCAACGCCGTCGTCGGCCCGCTCGTCGACGTGCTCGACTCGCCCGAGGGCGCCGGGATCGACGTGTCGAGCCTGACCACCGTGCTCAGCTCCGGCATGGCGTGGTCCGACGAGCTCAAGCTCCGGCTCATCGCCCACGCACCCCGGGCGACGCTCGTCGACATCTTCGGCTCGAGCGAGGGCGGCCCGTTCGCCTACGGGGTGGTCCGCGGACCGCAGGACATCCCGTGCCGACCGCGGCTGGCGCCCGGCGCCGTCGTGTTCGACGCCGCGATGCGCGAGGTCCAGGACGTCCCGGGCGCCACCGGGGTGCTGGCCTACCGCGGGCAGATGCCGCTCGGCTACGACGGCGACCCGGAGCGGACCGCGGAGGCGTACCCGATCATCGACGGCGTCCGGTACGTGATGCCGGGGGACCACGTCCGCGTCCTCGGCGACGGGTTCGTCGAGCTGCTCGGCCGCGGGTCGGCGGTCGTCAACACGGGCGGGGAGAAGGTCTTCACCGGCGAGGTCGAGGCCGTCCTGGTCGCGATCCCCGACGTGACCGACGCTGTCGTCTTCGGCTCGCCCGACCCCCGGTGGGGTGAGGTCGTCACCGCCTACGTCGTCACCGTCCCCGGCTCCCCGCTCACCGCCGAGCAGATCCAGGAGGAGGTCGGACGGCGGCTCGCCGGCTACAAGAAGCCGCGCAAGGTCTTCTTCGTCGACGCCCTCCACCGGAGCCCGAGCGGAAAGCTCAACCTGCGCGCCCTGCGTGCGCAGCTCCCCCAACTCGAGGCAGGTCAGCACGCATGAGATTCCGCGACGCGCACATCCCCTTCGGCCTGAGCTGGACGTCACCGTTCGCCAAGTGGCAAGGGCCGCTCGCCGAGGTGAACAGCCTCGACCTGGCCGTGGACGTCACCGGCCGGGCGCTGGAGGCCCGGGGGCTTCCGTCCGAGGAGATCACCGAGTGGACGCTCGGTTGCACCGTGCCCCAGCAGTACGCGTTCTACGGCGTGACCCTCGTGTCCCGGCGCCTGGGCGCCGGCCGGTACGGCGGTCCGTGGATCTCGCGGGCCTGCGCCACGTCGGCGGTGGTCGTGGAGCACCTCGCCGCCCAGGTCGAGCTCGGCGCGCACCGCACGACGATCGGCGTGATCACCGACCGGACCAGCAACGGCCCGCTGATGCTCTACTCCAGCCAGCGCAGCCCGGGTGGCGCGCCCCTGGCCGAGCACTGGGTGCTCGACCCGATGGCCCTGGACCCGACGACCGGCCAGAGCATGAACGACACCGCCGAGAACACGGCCGCCGACGGCGGGTACACGCGTGAGCAGGTCGACGAGGTGGCGCTGATGCGCTACGAGCAGTACCTCAGCGCGCTCGCCGACGACCGTGCCGTCCAGCGACGGTACATGGTGCCCGTCCGTATCCCGCGCAAGAAGGGCGAGGACTGGCTCGAGGAGGACCACGGCGTCTTCCCCACCACCGCCGAGGGGCTCGCCAAGCTCTCACCCGTCAAGCCCGGGGGAGTGGTCACCTACGGGGCGCAGACCCACCCCGCCGACGGCTGCGCCGGCGTCGTCGTCGCGACGGGCGACCGAGCGCGGGAGCTCGGGCAGGACGGCGTCACCGCGCAGGTCCTGTCCACCGGCTTCGGCCGCGCCGAGCCCGCGTACATGCCGAAGGCACCGGTCGAGGCCGCGCGCGTGGCGCTCGCGGACGCCGGCGTCGAGATCTCGGACGTCGACGTCGTCACGACGCACAACCCCTTCGCGGTGAACGACCTGTGGCTCGCCGACCAGATGGGATACCCGCTCGAGCGGATGAACCCGTACGGGTCCTCGCTGGTCTACGGCCACCCCCAGGGACCGACCGGCGCGCGGGCGATCACCGAGCTGATCTACGCCCTGCACGCGCGGGGCGGCGGCACCGGCCTGTTCACGGGGTGCGCGGCGGGCGACTCCGCCGGGGCCGTCGTGGTCCGGGTCGACGGATAGCCGGCGCCACCCTCTCGAACCTTCCACCGATCCACCGACCTCGATTGCGAGCGAGCCGATGACCTCAGCACCAACGACGCCCGAGACAACCACGCCGGCGCCGGCCCCGGGACCGACGACCGTGGCCCTTGCCGACCTTCCCCAGCACGTGGGGACGGTGTTCGGCCCGTCCTCGTGGCGCACCGTCACCCAGGAGGAGGTCAGCCGCTTCGCCGACCTCACGGGCGACCACAACCCCGTGCACCTCGACCCCGACTTCGCCGCGGGCACGCCCTTCGGCGGGACCATCGTCCACGGCTACTTCACGCTGAGCCTCGTCGTGCCGCTCATGGCGGAGATCCTCGAGGTCACGGGCGTGGCGACGGGCATCAACTACGGCCTCGACCGCTTGCGCTTCCCGGCTCCCGTGCCGGTCGGCGGTCGGATCCGGGTGGTGTCAGCGCTGCGCGAGGTCACCGAGGTGCCCGGCGGCTACCAGGTGGTCTTCGAGAACACGTTCGAGGTCGAAGGACAGTCCAAGCCCGGCGCCGTCGCCGTGATGATCGTGAGGTACTACGGATGAGCGAGCAGACCAGCACCCCGATCGACCTGACCGGGAAGGTCGCCGTCGTCACCGGCGCCGGGCAGGGCCTCGGGCTCGCGTACGCGAAGGCGCTCGCCGCGGCAGGGGCGCACGTCGTGGTCAACGACGTCGACGGCGACGCCGCCGAGCGCGCCGTGCGGGAGATCACCGCCGCGGGCGGTACCGCCGCGGCCGTGGTCGCCCCGGTGGGCCCGACGAGCACCGCCGACCTGCTCGTGCGGACCGCGGTCGACATCTTCGGCCGGCTGGACGTCCTCGTGGCGAACGCCGGCGTGATCCGCGACCGCGTGCTGTGGAAGATGGAGGACGCCGACTTCGACCTCGTCGTCGACACGCACCTGCGCGGCACGTTCACCACGGTGCGCTCAGCCGCGGTCCGCATGCGCGACCAGGCGGAGGGCGGCCGGATCGTCGTGGTCGGTTCGCCGGCCGGGCAGCACGGCAACTTCGGGCAGACGAGCTATGCCGCGGCCAAGGCCGGCATCATCGCGATGGCCCGCACGTGGTCGCTGGAGCTGGCGCGCGCGCGAATCACGGTCAACGCAGTGATCCCGACGGCGATCACGGCGATGACCGCGACGATCCCCGTCTACACGGAGGTCGCCGAGGCCTACCAGCGCGGCGAGCCACTGCCTCGCGTCGTGCGCCAGGAGCACGCGCTCGGCGGTCCGGAGGACGTGGCGCCGCTGGTCGTCTGGCTCGCCTCGGACCGCAGCGCCGACGTCACCGGGCAGGCGATCGGCGTCGGCGGGGACAAGCTGTCGCTCTACTCGTACTCCGAGGAGCTCGCCGTCACCTACCGGGAGGGCGGCTGGTCGGCGGAGGCGATCGACGAGGCCTGGCCGTCGACCTTCGGCCCGGCCGGGCAGACGAGCGGCATCACCCTGCCGCCTCTGGAGGACAGTGTCGGCGCATCGTGAGCCGGTCCTGTCGAGTTCGTCGACACCGACGCCGGTGGTCGTATCCATCACACGGCCGCCTTGCGGTGGGCGGAGCGGGCGGAGCACCAGCTGCTCCGCTCGCTGGGCTGGGCCGAGCTCACCGGGTTCCCGCGCCGTCGGGTGGAGGTGGACTTCCTCGCCCCGCTGCGGTTCGGGGACGAGGTCGTCGTCGAGATCGCGGCCTCGGCCGTCGGCCGGACGTCGATCACCTACGGGTGGCGGGTGCTGCGCGACGGCGTGAGCTGCATCGAGGGCTCGACCACCTGCGTCCACGTGGGCGACGACGGCGCGCCGTGCGGGGTGCCGGCGGAGCTGCGTGCGGCGCTCGACGGGGGCCCGCTCACCGAGGACGTACCGGCCGACGAGACTGCGGTCCGGCCCGCTCCGAGCGAAGGCGGGACTGCTCACGTCGGGAGTGAGGCGGTCGGCGCAGCGGCGGCTCAGCGGTGTGGCTGCCCGGCCAGCGAGTGCCGGCACCGGGACAGATAGGTGCGGAGGATCTCCGTCTGGCCCAGGTCGAAGCCCTCGAGCATCCGGGCCTCGATGTCGGCCACGGCGTCGTCGAGGTCGTCGAGGACCTGTTGGCCCTCCCGGCTCAGCGCGAGGAGGTACTGCTTGCGGTTGCCCGGGTCCCGCTCACGGGTGACGAACCCGCGTCCCAGCAAGTAGGTCACCATCTCGGCCATCGTCTGGGCCCGGACGAACGAGTTCCTGGCCAGCTCGGCGGAAGTCATCCCGGGATGCCGTTCCAGCACGGTGAGGGCGGTGTACTGCAGGGCGGTCAGGTCGGCGGTAGCGACCACGTCGTCGAGCGCCTGTCGCACGGCCAGCTCGACCTGCTTGATGAGGTACAGCAGCGTCACGTCCCGGTCATGGGCCGGCAGGGCCTCCGAACTCGTCATGTGCGTCCCGCCCCACCCCGCCGCGATACGGCACGGGTGATACCGCTCTGCGCCCTGGCTGCGACAAACGCGACCTGGCCCAGGGAGGGTTGGCCCGCGTACCCCATACGGTCCGTCACTTGATCATCATCGCCGTCCTTGTTATCAGGTTCCCTGACGATGAGTGCAGTCTGCGCGACGGTCGTCACGCTGTCAACGTGGCGGCGAACCGAACTCGACCCTGGCCGAGTGGGTGCGCGGTCCTGAGCGTGAATCTAGCAGTCTCTACCGACCCTTGACGGCTCGTGGGGCCGCAGCCATACTCCATCTTCAGGATACCTGATAACAGGGACCCTGATAATCGATGGCCCGTCTCAACGAAGAGGTGACCATGTTCAAGTCCCGACTTGCTGTCATCGCCGTGGCTGGAGTGCTCAGCCTGTCGGCGTGCAGCTCCTCCAGCGGCACCCCCACAGAGGGCTCCGGCCCGATCAAGATCGGCGTAGTCATCCCGCTGACCGGCTTCCTGTCACCCCTGGGCGCGGGAGACAAGGCAGCCATCGAGCAGGAGGTCGAGGCGATCAACAAGGCAGGAGGTGTCCTTGGCCGTGACCTGGAGGTCACCATCAAGGACGACAAGTCCGATGTCCCGCAGTCGGTCACGGAGTACAACCAGCTGGCTGCGGACCGCAGCTACAGCGCCATCCTGTCGTCGTCGTTCGTGTCGGCGTCGACAGCCGTGGGGCCGAGCGCGGAGTCCAACAAGCTCCCGACGGTGGCGTTGGGACCGGTCAGTGCGTTCGCGGACGGCAGCAACCCCTACGCGTTCACGGGTGTCGCCATTCCTGAGGTCTACGCCCAGGCGATGGTCGACTACCTGGCCGACCAGGGCTACAAGAGGCTGGCGATCGCGTACGTCGGCGACGACCTCTACGGCGAGATCGGCAACGCGGCGACCCTCGCTGCGGCGAAGGAGGCCGGCATCGACGTCGTCGTCGATGAGGCCTTCGACCAGACCGGAACGGACTTCAGCCCTCTCGTCGCCAAGGTGAAGGCGGCCGCTCCCGACGGGTTCTTGGTCTGGGGCGCCGGTCCGGCGCCGGTGATCATCACCAAGCAGATGGAAGGCAGTGGCATCCCACTGCTGATGACGGGAGCCCAGGCGTCGCAGCTGTACGTCGAGCCCGCTGGTGCGGCGGCCGAGGGCGTCACGATGACCAGCAGCATCGCAGTGCCGGGACGTGAGCTCCCCGCCGGTCCGCTCAAGGACCTCGTCGGCGCCTTCGCCGACCCGTGGGTCGAGGCCAACGGCTCCTATCCGCCCCAGTTCGCCTTCGACGGCGCGACCGGCGTCCAGCTGCTCGTCGCCGCCATCGAGAAGGCGGGATCGGCGGACCGTGAGAAGGTGCGCGACGCCTTGGAGGACCTCGACGTGCTCACACCCACCGGCCGGTTCACGTTCTCGTCCGACGACCACGCCGGCCTGGACACCGACGCGGTCGCGATCGTCACGATCACCGACGGCGACTTCAAGACCACGGAGTACTCGCTGGCGCGGTTCCAGACCGATCTGCCGAGCTGACCGCGGGCAAGGTGACGGGAGAGACCATGCTCACGATCGACCGGGTGTCGCGCCGCTTCGGCGGCGTCTACGCCAACCAGGACGTCACGCTGACCGTGGCGGAGGGCGAGCTGCGCGGCATCATCGGCCCCAACGGAGCCGGCAAGTCGACACTGTTCAACCTCATCGCTGGTCACATCCGGGCGGAGAGCGGCACGATCAGCCTCGCCGGACGGCGGATTGACCGGCTGCCGGCGCACGCGAGGGCACGCCGAGGTGTCGGGATAGTGTTCCAGGGCGCTCGGGTCTTCCCCGGGATGAGCCTGCTGGCCAACGTGATGGTGGGCGCGCACGCGCACACCCGGGCCGGCGTCGTCGCGGCGGCGCTGCGCCCACCGTCACAACGGCGGGAGGAGCGGGCGATCCGGGCCCAGGCCGAGGACTGCCTGAGCCGGGTGGGCCTTCTCGACTGGGCCTCGCGCCCGGCCGAGGGGCTCCCGCTCGGCCAGCAGCGCCGGCTCCAGGTCGCCCGCGCGCTCGCGGGGTTGCCGCGGGTGCTCCTCCTCGACGAGCCCGCATCGGGGCTGCGCGCCGCAGAGCGGCAGGAGCTCGCCGAGCTGATCGGTGAGCTGCGCCGCGACGGCACCACGATCCTGCTGGTCGAGCACGACGTCGGCCTGGTCACCTCGCTCGCCGAGCGCATCACCGTGCTGGACCTCGGGCGGGTGATCGCCGACGGCACACCTTCCGAGGTCACCTCCGACCCGGCGGTGATCAAGGCCTATCTCGGAACAGGAGACACCCATGCTGCGGATCGATGACCTCGTCGTCCGCTACGGGTCCGCGGTCGCCGTCGACGGCATCTCGTTCGAGGTCGGTGCGGGCGAGATGGTTGCCCTCGTCGGCCCCAACGGCGCCGGGAAGTCGACCCTCATCAACGCGATCAGCGGACTGGTGCCGCTGCATTCCGGGACCGTGGCCTGCGAAGGCCGGATCGCCCAGGTGCCGGAGGGTCGACAGATGTTCGCCGACATGAGCGTCGAGGACAACCTGCTGCTCGGCGGCTGGTCGATCAGGAACCGGGACGTCGGCGAGGTGTACGACCTGTTGCCGGACCTCGCGCGCATGCGCAAGCGCAAGGCGGGGCGGCTCTCCGGCGGCCAGCAGCAGATGGTGGCCGTCGGGCGCGCCCTGATGGCCCGTCCGGACCTCCTGGCGATCGACGAGCTGTCACTGGGGCTGGCGCCTCTCGTGGTGGCCGAGCTGGCCGAGCACCTCCGCATCCTCAGTCGCGAGCGAGGCACTGCCGTCCTCCTGGTCGAGCAGGAGGTCGCTCTCGCCTTCGACGTCTGCCCGCGCGCCCTGGTGCTGGAGGCCGGCCGGATCATCGCGGCCGGACCGTCGGTCGAGCTGGCGCAGAGCGAGACGGTGCGCAAGGCCTACTTCGGCGACCTCGCCGTCGCTGAGACGATGACGGGCGCGACCGCCCCCGCAACAACGGAGGTGTCCACATGACCGAGCTCGTCGCCTATCTCATCTCGGGGATCGCCCTGGGCTCGTCGTTCGCTCTGATCGGCAGCGGCTTCGTCGTGGTGCACCGGGTCACGCGCGTGGTCAACTTCGCCCAAGGGTCGGTCGCCATTGTCGGTGGCATGACGTCCGCCACCCTGTTGGACGGGCTGCTGCCGCACGGCCTGGGCGAGATCGCGGCCGTCCTGTTGTGCGGGGTGGTGGGCCTCGTCATCGGTCTGCTGGCGATCGGTCGCCGCGGAACTCCGCCACTGATCTCGCTGATCGTGACGCTCGGAGCGTCCATGCTGGTCTCCGCGGCAATCATCTGGCTCTGGGGTCAGGACCCCGTCGCCCCACCGGGCCTTGGAGGTTCGGTGACGATACTCGGGGCCGAGGTGGAGCGGCAGCGCCTGCTCGTGGTTGTGGCGACTGGGGTGGCGTTCGCGGCTCTGGCCCTGTTCTTCTCGCGCTCCTACCTCGGCAAGGGGCTGACGGCCAGCGCGTCGAATCCCTTCGCGGCGAGGATGGTCGGCATCGATGTCCGCAAGATGGGCTTGCTCGCGTTCGGCCTGGCCGGGATCCTCGGTGGCCTCGCCGGTGTCCTCATCGCTCCGAGCAACCCGCTCTCGTTCTACTCGGACCTGCCGCTGGTCCTCAGCGGCTTCGCGGCCGCCGTCTTCGGCGGCCTGACCAGCCCCCTGCGCACCTTGTTCGGCGGACTGTGTCTCGGTGTAGCCGGCCAGCTGACCGCCGGCTACCTCAACGGGTCGTACCAGACCGAGATGGCGCTCCTCCTCATGCTGGTCATCATGATCATCCGGAGCCGCGCCTTCGTGCAGGAGGAGGTCAAGTGATGGACCGTGTCAATCTCAGGAGCGTCAACCCCAGGAACGTCCTGGTAGTCGTCGCGGCGGTTGCCGGGTGCGTCGCGCCGTTCGTGATGGGCGATCTCACCTTCCTGATGCGCATGCTTCTCGCGGCCATCGTCGTGACGGGTCTGTCCCTGCTGATGGGTTACGCCGGCCAGGCATCCCTCGGCCAGGGCGCGTTCGTCGCAGTCGGTGCGGTCACGGTCGCGGTCGGGACCACGCGTTGGGGGCTGCCGCCCCTCCTCGTGCTCGTTGCGGCTCCCCTCGTCGCCGGCGCCTTCGCCGCCTTGGTCGGCGTGCCACTGCTGCGACTGAGGGGCCACTACCTGGCGTTCGGGACGTTGGCCCTGTTGCTCATGGTGCAGACCGCGATGAGCACCTTCGACTTCCTCGGCGGGGCGTTCGGTATCAGCGGCATCCCGGCGTTCGGCGTCGGCGGGAGCGTGTTCACGGACCAGCGCCCCTACGTGCTGCTCGCCCTCGGGCTGCTCGCGCTGGTCCTGTTCGTCACGCACCGGATCGTGGACAGCCGCTTCGGTCGTGGTATCCGCGCACTTGCGGGCAGCGAGACCGCGGCGGAGTCGGCGGGCGTCCCGGTCATGCGCGGCAAGCTCGTCATCTTCGCGCTGTCGGCGATGTACGCCGGCCTGGCTGGCGGGCTCTCGGCGTTCTTCACGCCCTACGTGAGTCCCGACTCTTTCCCCGCTCTCGAGTCGTTCACCTACGTCATCATGGCCGTGGTGGGAGGTCTGGGGACGCTGTGGGGAGGGGTCGTCGGTGCCGTGCTCGTCTCGACCCTCCTCCAGGTCCTCAACCTGGTGAGCAGCCAACCCCAGCTGCCGCCGACGCTGGGGCCGATCCTGCAGTATGCGACGTACGGCGGACTGCTGGTCCTCGCCCTGCTGTTCATGCCCCGAGGTGTCGTCCCCGCCGTGCAGAGCGCCGTCACCCGTGCCGACTCGCGGCGGGGTAGGGCGGGGCGCACATGACGAGTCCGGGGCTCTGCTGGTAGTCCGGTGCCGGGCGCTGTTCGACCTGAGGACCACGCCACCGACCCCGCCACCATCGCGACCGACCTGACCCTCGTGGCTCAGCCAACGCCCCTGACGAACAGGAGCCTGGGATGGCTTCCGCGCGAGAGGATCGTTCAGCGGTCTCCCAGGGTCTGTGCGGCGACCGCCGGGAACTGGGCCGCGTGGTCCGCGAGCTCGGGTGCGTGCCGGGCGATGACCTCGCGCACGCGCGCCGAGGCGGCCATGCCGAGCCGCTCGTAGGTGTCGAGGAAGAGCTCGCGTGCCCGTGGCCGCGGCCAGTCCGCCGGCAGGAGCGACGTCGGCAGCTCGGGGTCGAGGCCGGGGAAGGCGCGCCAGGCGTCCATGAGCTCGGTGCGTCGCACGAGCGCGTCGACCGGCTCGATGGCGCCGTTGCCGAGCGCAGCGTGGGTGGGCTCCCAGGCGTCGACGAACGCCTGGTACATCTCGGCGAGGCCCTCGAGGTCCCACGCGCTCTGCGGGGGTACGGTCGCCGGCAGGTCGGGCGCCTCCGCCACGAACGCCGTGGCCGCCGTGACCCCGAGCTCGGCCAGCTCGGCCACGGCCTCGGCATGGTGCTCGTGGGGCGAGACCCACAGGGCGTCGTAGAGCGGTGCAAAGCCCAGCCAGCGAAGGCGCGTACGCAACGCCTCCCGCGCCGACCGGTTGGCCTCGGGCACCGAGAACGCGACGACGCTCCAGCGGCCGTCCCAGGGCGCTCCGTCGTCGGCGCCGAAGCTGAAGATTCGGGCGGCACCGTCGCTCAGCACCGCCTGGGCGCGCGGCGTGAGCCCGTGGAAGGTGTTCCTCCCGGAGCGAGTGGTCGCGAGGAGCCCGTGCTTGACCAGCCGGCTCAGCGCGGCCCGGGCGGCGACGTCGCTGACCCCGAAGTCCGCGAGCAGCTCGACGAGGGCGGCCGACGGCAGCGGCTCGTCGTGCCCCCACCAGTAGTCGCCGAGCAGCGTCAGCAGCAGGCTCGGTGGCGAGCCCTGGCGCGTGCGGGGCAGGCGGGGATTCTCCCCGACCGACATCACCTTCGACATGGGACACCTTCCTGTGGGTCGCGGCCGACGCCGCAGACCGCGTAGATGCGGCCAGGCGACAATGCTTGACATATCTTACGCCGACCGCCGATAGTCATGTCATCCATTGGTCGCCGTCCGAGGAGCCGCTCAACGATGAGGTTAGCCAGCACCGTCGACGCACGCCTGCACGCTGTCGTGGAGGACCGTCTCGTCGACCTGACGGACGCCCTGGGAGTTGCCGGGGCAGGCGCGGGCGGTCCGCTGCTCGCGTTCCTCGAGCGCGGCGGCACGCTCGCCGAGCTCACCTCTCTGCCGCTGGAAGGGTTGCCCGTCCGCCCGCTCGACGGCGCCCGCCTCGCCGCGCCGATCGCCCGCCCGGGCAAGGTGGTCGGCGCGCCGGTCAACTACCTCGACCACAAGGCCGAGATGAGCGAGCAGAAGACCATCGCCGAGTACGGCGTGTTCCTCAAGGCGAACTCCTCGGTCATCGGGCCCGACGAGGCGATCCGCCTGCCGTACACCGACGTGCGGACCGACCAGGAGGGCGAGCTCGCCGTCGTCATCGGGCGGACGGCCAGCCGCGTGGACGTCGCCGATGCCCTCGACCACGTGCTCGGGTACGCCCCGGTCCTGGACATCACCGTGCGGTCCACCGAGGACCGCTCGACGCGCAAGTCGTTCGACACGTTCACCCCGTTCGGCCCGTGGATCACCACGGCCGACGAGGTCGGCGAACCCGGCGACCTGGAGCTGCGCTGCTGGGTCGGCGGGGACCTGCGCCAGCAGGTGCGGACCAAGGAGCTCATCTTCGACGTCGCCGAGCTCGTCGCGTACACCAGCCACGTCATGACCCTGCACCCCGGGGACGTCATCGCGACGGGCACTCCCGCCGGTGTCGGGCCGATCTCCGCGGGGCAGCGGGTCGTGGTCGAGATCGACCGCCTCGGCCGGCTCGACGTCCCGGTGACCGACGAGGGGGCGATCTCCTACGGTCGCCGCCCGGGCGCACGATGACGACCACGCGCGCCGGCGAGGCGCCCCTGGCCACGTCCGCGCTCGCGGCGCACCCGCTCGACCCCCTGCTGCGGCCGCGCAGCATCGCCGTCGTCGGTGCCTCGGCCAGCCCCGACAAGGCCGGGCACGCGATGATGCAGGCGCTCGACGGGTTCGACGGCGAGCTCCATCCGGTCAACCCCCGCGGCGGCACCGTGCTCGGCCGCACCGCCCTGACCAGCCTGGGCGAGCTCCCTGGTCCGGTCGACCTCGCCGTCCTCGTCGTCCCGCCACAGGTCGTCCCCGGTGTGATCGACCAGGCCGCGGCGGCGGGAATCCGTGCCGCCGTCGTGTGCGCGGGCGGCTTCGCCGAGAGCGGCCCCGAGGGTCACGACCTGCAGGAGCAGGCCGTCGCGGCCGCGCGGCGCGGAGGCGTCCGGCTGCTCGGCCCGAACACCTCGGGCTTCATGAACCCCGTCGACGGCGTGTCCGCGAACTTCATGCCCGCGGCCGCCGGGCTGCGGCCCGGGACCGTCGGGGTCGTCGCCCAGTCGGGCGGCGTCAACCTCGCGATCGCCTTCCTGCTCGAGCGCGCCGGCATCGGCCTGCGCCTCGGCGTCGGGCTGGGCAACGCGGCGGACGTCGGCTTCGCGCAGATGCTCGACTTCTACGCCGACGACGACGCGACCACCGCCGTCGGCCTGCACGTCGAAGGCATCGCCGACGGCCGCTCGGTCGTCGAGGCGCTGCGCCGGGTGACGGCCCGCAAGCCCGTGGTCGCCTTCAAGGTCGGGCGGTCCGACGTCGGTGACTTCGCCCAGTCGCACACGGGGTCGCTCACCGGCTCGTACGAGCTGACCCGTGCCGCGCTCGCCCAGGCAGGGGCGGTCGTCGTCGACAGCCTCGACGAGCTGGTCGCCGCCCTCCAGGCGCTGCGGTCGGTGCGGCTACCCGCGGCGCCCCGGTCCGCGACCGGCGTCGCGGTGCTCACCGGTCAGGCCGGGCCCGGGCTCGTCGTCGCCGACGCTCTCGGCGCCCGCGGGGTGCGGGTGCCCGAGCTGGCGCCCGCCACCCTCGACCGACTCGCGGACCTGCTGCCGCCGCTGACCTACCAGCGCAACCCGGTGGACACCGGGCGGCCGTCGGACACGTTCCCCGACGTGCTGCGCGTTGTCGCCGCCGAGCCCGGGATCGACGCCGTGGGCGTCTACGCACTCGACGAGCCCGGCGTCCTGGACCCGGTGAGCGCCGCCGAGGGAGCCGCCGGCCGGGTGCTCTACGCGACCGGCGGACCCGTCGCCGCCGTCGAGCGGCACCGTGAGCGGCTGGCGGAGATCGGCGTCCCGCTGTACTCCAGCCCCGGCGACCTCGCGATCGGGCTCGCCGCGCTGGTCAGCGACGCCGCCGCCCGCGCCGTGCCCGACGCGCCGCCCGTCGCCGCGACACGGACCATCGGACGAGCGCTCGACGAGGACGAGGCCAAGTCGCTCTTCGAGACCCACGGCCTGCGCACCATGCGCCGGCGGGCGGCCGCGGACCGGACCGCCGCACACGACGCTCTGGACGAGCTCGGCGGTCCGGACCGCCCCGTGGTCGTCAAGGTCCTCGACGCGGCAGTCCTGCACAAGTCCGACGTCGGCGGGGTGCACGTCGGGGTGCGCAGCCATGCGGAGCTGGACGCGGCCCTCGACTCGATCGACGCGATCGACGGCACATCCGGCCGGCGCTACCTCGTCGAGGAGCAGGCGCCGCCCGGCATCGAGCTCATCGTCGGCGGGGTTCGCGACGAGGTCTTCGGCCCTGTCGTCCTGCTCGGCCTCGGCGGCGTCGGGGTCGAGCTGGCCGGCGGGCCGGGTTCCGAGCCCGTCCTGCGCCTCGCGCCGCTGTCCGCCGAGCGCGCCGCCGAGATGGTCGACGCGCTGCCGGCCGCGGTGCTCGACGGCTTCCGAGGGTCGCCGCCCGTGGACCGCGCGGCGCTCGCCGCGGCCCTGCACGCCGTGAGCGACGTGCTCACGGCGCACCACGACGTCACCGAGATCGATCTCAACCCGGTACGGGTCACCGCCCGTGGGCCGGTCGTCCTGGACGCCGTCGTCGTCGTCCGGACCCCAGGAGAGGAGAACCATGACCAGCACGACGCCTGAAACGGGCGAGGGCGTCCGGGAGCGCGAGACGCTCGTCGTGGGCGCAGGACCGGTCGGCCTGACCGCAGCCCTGGCGCTGCGGTCCTACGGCCGGCCCGTGACCGTCCTGGAGGCCGGGCCGCACGGGCGGCAGCGGCCGGGCAGCCGGGCGATCTTCACGCACAGCCAGACGCTGCAGATCCTCGACCGCCTCAGCCCGGGGCTCGGCGCCGACCTGTACGAGCACGGCGTCTACTGGAACACCCAGCGCACGTTCTACGAGGGCAAGGAGGTCTACGCCAAGACCTACCCGGACCCCGCGCCGGGGACCTACCCGCACTTCACGAGCCTGCCGCAGGTGCAGATCGAGCGGTACCTCTACGAGCGCGCGGTCGCCGCCGGCGTCGAGTTCGTCTGGGAGCAGGAGGTCGACGAGGTCGTCGCCGACGACGACGGCGTGCGGCTCACCACCCTGGGTGGCGACCGCTGGCGGGCGCAGTATGTGATCGCCGCAGACGGCTCTCGCTCGGCCGTGCGCAAGCAGGTCGGCGCCCGGATGGAGGGCGGGCGCGACGACGGCTGGTACATCGTCGTGGACGTCGACGAGATCGAGCAGCCGGCGCTGCCCCAGGAACGGCACTTCCACTACGCCCATCCCGCGGTCGAGGGACGCAACGTCCTGATCGTGCCGTTCGCCGGCGGGTACCGAGTGGACCTCCAGCTGGTCGACGGGGACGACCCGGACGAGCTGGCCTCACCGGACGGCGTGCAGAAGTGGCTCGACGCGGTGCTGCCGCCCGGGTACGCGGAGCGCACCTCGTGGGTCTCGACCTACCAGTTCCTCCAGCTCATCGCGCACGACTTCGCCGACCCGTCCCGTCGGGTGCTGCTCGTCGGGGAGGCTGCCCACCTGTTCGCGCCGTTCGGCGCGAGGGGTCTCAACTCGGGCGTGCCCGACGCAGAGGCGGCCGCGTCGGCGGTCGTACTGGCGCTCGCCGCGAGGACGCGTGGGTCGGCGCGCACGGCGGTGGAGTCGTTCGCGCTCTCCCGCCGCTCGGCGGCGATGTTCAACCGGGCCGCAGCGGGGGAGGCGCTGGCGCACCTGCGCCCCACGCCGGAGAAGGCCGCGGAGGTCCGGGCCGCCGCCGAGCGCGCCTCTCAGGACGAGGCCGCGTCCACGTGGCTCGAGAAGGCGCCCTACGGGCCGCGGGGTGTGCACACCGCGCAAACCGTCTACCGGTACTGAGGAGCTGGTCATGTCCGTACTCAGCAACGTCCACGTGGCCTCGGTGGTGGCGCTCGGGATGCAGCGACTGTCGACGGTCGGCCTCCGGTTGGCCGCGCGTGGCAAGGAGGCGCCGTTCCCCGAGTGTCGCGCGGACGTCGAGGAGATCAGCGTCCCGACGTCGATCGGGCCGGCGAGGGCGTTCGTCTACCGACCCGTCGACCACGCCCCCAGCCCGCCGGTGCACGTCAACTTCCACGGCGGCGGGTTCGTCATGCGCGACGCGACGGTCGACGACCCGCTGTGCCGGTACCTCGCCGCCGAGGCGGGCGTCGTCGTCGTCAACGTCGACTACGCCGTCGCGCCGCAGCACAGGTTCCCCGCACCGCCGCACCAGGCGTACGAGGTGGTGCGGTGGGTCGCTGAGCACGCGGCCACGCACGGCTGGGACGGGTCGCGGCTTACCGTCGGCGGCCAGAGCGCGGGCGGCGCGCTCGCGGCAGCCGTGGCCCGCCAGGCCCTCGAGCAGGGCGGCCCGGCCATCGCGCTCCAGGTGCTGCACTACCCGCCGCTCGATTTGGTCACCCACGCCCGGGACAAGGAGGCGCGCGGCACCAACCCAATGATCAAGCCCTGGATGGGCGACGTGTTCGACAACGCCTACATCCCGGACCCCGCGCTGCGTGCCGACCGGCTCGCCTCGCCGGCCCACCCCGTCGACAGCGCCGACCTGACCGGCATCGCGCCCGCGGTGGTCCTGACCTGCGAGCTGGACCGGCTCCGCGGTGACGGTGCGGCCTATGCCCGGCGGCTGCGCGACGCGGGCGCTCTGGTCGCCCACGTCGACATCCCGGGCGTGGACCACGCCTACGACACGAACGACGTCGGCACCGCCCGGCGTACGTACGCATTCATCGCCGAGCGCCTCCGGGAGGTGGCGCAGCAGTCGGCCCCCTCGGCCTAGCACTTCGGGCCTCGCCTGGACGTTTCTCAACGATGAGAGGACAGTCATGACCATCACCGAAAATGCCCCTACTGTCACCGACAGCCTCCAGTTTCCGCCTGGGCGGCTGTTCATCGGCGGCGACTGGCGCGAGGCGGCCGACGGCGGACGCCGCGACGTGATCAGCCCGGCGACGGGCCGAGTGATCTCCTCGGTGGCCTGGGCACAGGCCGCCGACGTCGACGCGGCCGTCGCCGCCGCACGTGAGTCGTTCGACTCCGGCGTCTGGTCGCGTCTGAGCGGCCGAGAGCGGTCGCGCGTGCTGCTCAAGGCCGTCGAGCTGCTTCGTGAGCGGCGCGAGGAGCTCGCGCAGCTGGAGAGCCACGACGTCGGCAAGCCGATCACGTTCGCACGGATCGTCGACACCGAGCACGCGATCCTGCAGTACGAGTACGCCGCAAGCCTCGGCCAGCACCTGGACGGCTCCGTGCGGGAGATCCCTGCCAACGCCCACGCGTACATCCGCAAGGAGCCGATCGGCGTCGTCGCGGCGATCACACCGTTCAACTTCCCCCTGATCCTGTCCTCGACCAAGATCGCCCCGGCCCTCGTCGCCGGGAACTCGATCGTGCACAAGCCGGCCGGCGACACACCTCTCAGCGCGCTGTTCATGGCCCAGCTGCTCAAGGATGCCGGGGTCCCGGACGGCGTCTTCAACGTCGTCACCGGTTCCGGCGCGAGCCTGGGAGACCACCTCGTCACCCACCCGCAGGTCGACAAGGTCGCCTTCACCGGATCGACGGAGGTGGGGGCCCACGCCGCGGCGCTCGCCTCGCGCGCCCTCAAGCCGTTCACCGCGGAGCTCGGTGGCAACGCGGCCAACATCCTGTTCGCCGACGCCGACCTCGACAAGGCGATCGGCACTGTGATCGGTGCCTTCGTCTTCAACGCCGGCCAGTTCTGCATGGCCGGTCCTCGCCTGCTCGTCGAGCGGCCGATCTACGAGACCGTGCTCGAGATCCTCAGCCAGGCGGTCCCCGCGGTGCCCTTCGGCGACATCACCGACGAGGCCACCGTGGTGGGTCCGCTCGCCAGCCAGAAGCAGCTCGACAAGGTCACGGCCATGGTCGAGTCCGCGCGCCGGGACGGCGCGCAGGTGGTGTGCGGTGGCGAGCAGGCGGACCTGGGCGGTGGGTTCTACTACCGGCCCACGGTCCTCGCCGGCCTGCCGTCGGACGCGGAGTGCGTCCGCGAGGAGGTGTTCGGGCCGGTTCTCACCGTGCAGCCGTTCGACACCGAGGAAGAGGCCATCGCCATGGCCAACGGCACCGCGTACGGCCTCGCCTCGGGCATCCAGTCCTCGGACATCGCACGAGTCCACCGAGTCGCCAAGCGACTCGACGCCGGGATCTGCTGGGTCAACGGTTGGGCCGTGCTCGACCCGGCCGTGCCGTTCGGCGGGGTCAAGGCGTCCGGATGGGGGCGGGAGTACGGGCCCGAGGTGCTGGCGTCCTACCAGCGCACCAAGTCGATCGTCATCGACCTCGGGCAGGAGCAGGCATGAGCACCATGACCAGGGCCGCCGTCCTGGCGGCGCCCCAGACGCCGTTCGCCGTCCAGGAGGTCGAGCTCGCCGACCTGCGTGAGCACGAGGTCCTCGTGCGGATGGTCGCCACCGGCGTGTGCCACACCGACCTGGGAGTGTGGGCCGGTGGCATCCCGTTCCCGTTGCCCGGGGTCATCGGCCACGAAGGTGCCGGAGTGGTGGAGCAGGTGGGCTCGGCGGTGACCACGATCGCCCCCGGGGACAAGGTGGTCCTGAGTTACACGTCCTGCGGTGGCTGCCCGGCGTGCCTGGACGACCACCCGGCCTACTGCACCACGTGGTTGCCACGGAACCTGTTCGCCGGGGCGCGCGAGGACGGCACGGCGACGCTCCTTCTCGACGGTGCGCCCATCGGCGGGCACTTCTTCGCCCAGTCGTCGTTCGCCCAGCACGCGGTCGCCGAGGAGCGCAACGTCGTCGTCGTGGGTGCCGACGCCGACCTGGCAGGCCTTGCCCCGCTCGGGTGCGGGGTGATGACGGGCTTCGGATCGGTGTGGAACGCGCTGGACGTCCGGCCACGCTCCCGGGTCGCGGTGTTCGGGGCAGGGGCGGTCGGCCTGTCGGGCGTGGTGGCCGCCGCGCTGCGCGAGCCCGACCTGCTCATCGCTGTCGACGTCGTGCCGGAGCGGATCGAGCTCGCGATCGAGCTCGGAGCCACGCACGCGATCGACGGCCGGGGGGAGGACGTCGTCGCCCGCATCGCGGAGCTCACCGGCGGCGCGGGCCTGACCCACGCCTTCGACACCACGGGAGTGCCGGCTGTGGCGCGGTCCGCGATCGACGCCCTCGGCGCGCGGGGGCACCTGGTCACCTGCGGCGCTCCGCCGCCCGGGACCCAGATCCCGGTGGACTTCCAGGGCATCCTCCCCGGGAAGTCGGTCAGCGGCGTGACGATGGGCGACGCCGACCCGAAGGTCCTCATCCCGCAGCTCGTCGACCTCGTCACCGCCGGCCGGCTCCCGCTCGGCCGGCTCATCAAGCAGTACAAGCTGTCCGAGCTCGACGCCGCCTTCGCCGACATGCACGGGGGCGCCACCGTCAAGCCGGTCATCGTCCACTGATCCCGGGTCGTTTCGACGGCGGCGCTGTGCCTCAGTGCGCAGCGCCGCCGGATGCGTGGCGGCCTTGACGAGCCACGAGGAGACCCGGAGACAACCGCCCCCAGCGACTCGGCGCGCCGAGACACCGTCCGGCCGGGCGTCGTCGACCGCTTCCCGCGCGGCGTCGAGCACCCGCCCCGTTCGGGTGAGGTCGAGTGCGGAGGCTCTCCGGATGGAGACGTCAGATGGCCGCCATCGGCGTGGCGCCCTCTCGGGCGCGGCGTGGGTCGACCACGCGGGGGAACGTGCGCACCGGTCCCGTCACCGTGACACCGACGAGCTCGCCCGGAGCCGGTGAGTCCACACCGAGGACGCGGGCGCGAAGCAGTTCGTGGGGCCCGCCGTCCACCAGGTCGAGCTCGACGAGGGCGTCGTGCCCGAAATACGCGACGTCGCGCACGACGGTGTCAAGCTCGCCGGCGCCGGGCCTGGTCAGGGTGAGCTGCTCGGGGCGGATCATCACGTCGACGTCGCCGTGGGCGGTGGACCCGTGCAGGGGCAGCCGCCCGAGCCGGCACACGACGCTGTCCTCGGTCGCGATGCCGGCGATGAGCAGCGCGTCTCCGAGGAACTCCGCCACCTCGGGGTCGACCGGTTCGCGGTAGACGGTCGTGGGGCGGTCGACCTGCCGGAAGCGGCCTGCCGTGAGGATGGCGACCTCGTCGGCGAAGGACAACGCCTCGCCCTGGTCGTGGGTGACCAGGACGGCTGTGGCGCCGGTGGCCCGCAGTGCCCGGGCGGTGGCCTCGCGGGTCGTGGCCCTGAGCGCTGTGTCCAGCGAGGAGAACGGCTCGTCGAGCAGGATCAGCCCCGGGCGCGGGGCGAGCGCCCGGGCCAGGGCGACGCGTTGCTGCTGGCCGCCGGAAAGCTGGTGGGGGTGTCGCTCCGCGAGCGCGGCGGGAAGGCCGACGAGGTCGAGCAGCTCGAGAACGCGGTCGTGGT
The DNA here is from genome assembly GCA_009663185.1 of Isoptericola halalbus. Lineage (GTDB taxonomy): Bacteria > Actinomycetota > Actinomycetes > Actinomycetales > Cellulomonadaceae > Isoptericola > Isoptericola halalbus. Next base: position 33,118 of record VJZX01000015.1, on the reverse strand, counting down.
GGCGCTTGCGTGGCCAGGGGAGGCCGAAGGCGATGTTCCCGGCGACCGACAGGTGCGGGAAGAGCCCACCGTCCTGGCGGACGTACCCCACGCCGCGCCGTTCGGGCGGCACCCAGGCACCGGGCCCGGCGACGGTCCTGCCCCCGACGGTGACCGTGCCCGACCGGGGTCGCAGGAAGCCGGCGACGGCCCGCAGCAACGTGGTCTTGCCGCTGCCGGAACCGCCCAGCACCGCCGTCGTCGCGCCCTCGGTCACCGTGAGGTCGACGTCTTCGAGCACGGCTTCCCGACCGTAACCGGCCGTCACGCCGCGCAGCTTGAGCTCGCTCATCGCTCCTCCAGGATCTGCCGCCGCAGCAGCATCGTCAGCGGCACCGACAGGATGATCATCACGGCTGCGTACGGTGCCGCGGCCGCGTAGTCCAGCTCGCTCGCCTGCCGCCAGAACGCCAGGGCGAGGGTGTCCGTCCCGGTGGGGGCCAGCAAGAGGGTGGCGGTCAGCTCGGTGTTGACCGCGAGGGCCACCAGCACCAGCGCGGTCAGCACCGACGGGGCGACGAGCGGCAGGACGACGCGGACCAGGGTCGCCCCGCCGCTCAGCCCGAGAGAACGGCCGGCCTCGGAGAGCTCCGGCGGTGCCGCGGCGAGGCCCGCGCGCAACGAGACCATGGCCCGGGGCAGGAACAGGATCGCGTAGGCCACCACGAGCAGCCCCACGGTCTGGTAGACCGGCCGGGCCCACCGGACGGCGAGAGTGACCAGGGCCAGCCCGACGACCACTCCGGGAAGCGCGCTCGCGATGAACGTCGTCCGCTCGAGAAGCAGGGTCAAGCCGGAGCGGTGGCGGTTCAGCAACCAGGCCCCGGGGAGGGCGGCCGCGACGGCCGCCAGGGCGCCGAGCACGGCGAGGCCCAGGGTGCTGAGGGTTACCTGCACGAGGCCGAGGTCGAGGCGGTCACCTGCGTCGAGAGCGTGGAGCAGCCACCGGACCACGGTAGCCACGGGGACGGCGACCGAGAGGGCGACCAGCGCGGAGAGGAAGAGCAGCACGGGGGCGGTCCAGGCACCGAGGACGGCGGGCACGGCACGACGCTGGACGCCCGACCCCACCCGGGCCACGCGGTGACGCCCCCGGGCCACCAGGTCGAGCACGAGCGCCACCAGGCAGAGCGTGAGCAGCACCGAGGCGAGCAGGCTGCTGGTCGTGTCGCTGAACCCCACCGCGTACTGCTGCATGATCGCGGTCGTGAACGTCTGGAACCGCATCATCTCCAGCACGCCGTACTCTGCCAGGAGGTGGAGGGCCACCAGCAGTGCCCCGCCGCTGACGGCAGGCCTCAGCCGCGGCAGCACGGTGCGCACGACGGCCGCGGCAGGCGACAGGCCCAGGGAGCGGGCCGCCTCCTCGTCGCCCGGGTCGAGCGCGCGGAGCAGGGCGGCTACCGGCAGGAACACGAACGGGAAGTACGCGAGCGTGGTGACCAGGGCTGCGCCCCAGAAGCCGGTGAGCCAGGGTGCCACCGTGACCCAGGCGTAGGCGCTGACGAACGCCGGCACGGCAAGCGGGGCGAGGAGCAGCGTGCGCCACACCCCGGCCCACGGCAACGTGCTGCGTTCCACGAGCCAGGCGGCGAGGACGCCCACGACGACCGTGGCGGGCACCGTGACGGCGACCAGCATCCCGGTGTGCGTGAGCAGCTCGCCCACGCGGGGGCGCAGCAGGTAGCGCGCCGCCTCGCCCGGCTCGGCGGAGAGCGCGTCGGGGATGACGACGAGCAGCGGCAGGAGAGTGACCGCGGCGACCAGGGCCGCGGCCACGGCGACGCCGCGTGCTCTAGAGGATGCCGGCATCCGTCATCAGCGTGACGACGTCGTCGGAGTTGAGGGTGAACGGGTCGACCGGGGGAGCGTCGAGGCTGTCCAGCGGCGGCAGCGCCGGGTCCGACTCGACGCCGGTGCCGACCGCGTACTCCATCGAGCCGCTGTCGACCAGCACCTGCTGGCCCTCCGGGCTCGTGATGTAGGCCAGGAACTGCTGGGCCTCCTCGGCCATGTCCGACGAGGCGAGCACGCCGCCGGCCGACAGGCTGACGAACGCGCCGGGGTCCTGGTTGCCGAAGTAGTGCAGCTTCGTGCTGGCGCTGCCCGCCTTGTCGCCGGCCTGGTCGCGGTACCAGTAGTAGTGGTACATGATCCCGACCGGGACCTCGCCGGCGTTGACGGCTTGCATCGTGGCGATGTTGTTCTGGTAGATCTCGGCGTTGTCGGCCAGCGCGTCGAGCCAGGCCTGGGTCTCCTGCTCGCCCCGGTCGGACAGCATGCCGGCGACGATGGCCTGGAAGTCCGCGCCGCCGGGGGCCCCGCCCCACCTGCCGGCCCACTCGGCGTCAGCCAGGTCCATGATCGACGACGGCAGCTCGTCCTCGCTGATCTCGTCGGTGTTGTAGACGAGGACGGTCGATCGGGCGGCGATCGCCGTCCACCGGCCGGACGACGGCGCCAAGCCCTCGCCGAGCTGCCCCAGGGTCTGCTCGTCGACCGGCGCGAGGAGGCCCGCCCGCTCGACGATCGTCATCGCGGGAGAGTTCTCCGTCAGGAAGACGTCGGCGGGCGACGCGTCCCCCTCCTCGACGATCATGTGTCCCATCGAGGCGTCCTGACCCTCTCGGACCTGGGTCTTGATGCCGGTCGACTCGGTGAACGCGGCCGCCCACGCCTCGGTGACGTCGCGGTGCTGGGACGAGTAGATCTGCAGCGCGCCGGGCTCCGCCTCGAACGCTTCCTCGGCCGATCCGCCGGCGCAGGCGGCCAGTGTCAGGGGCAGGGTCAGCAGGGCGGCGAGGCCAAGGTGTCGTCTCTGTGGCACGGGAGCCTTCCGTTTCATGGTCGTCATCGCTTCGGTCGGAGCACCAGGTCCTGGAGCCGCCGCACGGGGCGGTCGGTGACGCGCCACAGCAGACAGCCGAGCGCGATCGCCGCGAGGGTGGCACCGAGAGCCGTGGGGACCAGGTCGAGGATCGGGAACTGGACGAGGTAGACGTACAACGAGGCCGACGCGAGCAGGCCGACGAGCGGCACGGCCCAGCCCGGGACACGGACCCCCGGCACGAGCGTCACCAGCGCGATGCCCACCAGGATCGTGGTGTTGCGCACGGGGTCGTCGGGGAAGAACGTGGCTCCGCCGACGACGGCCAGAGCGAGCGTGAGCAGACGGCGGCGGCGGGTGTCGGCGTACGCCACGGCGGCTCCGACGGCGAAGAGCCAGAACGTCGTCGGCATGATCCCCCGGAGCACGCCCTCCCCGAGGTGCAGGATGACAAACCGGGGCACCAGAGCAATCACGGCCACAACTGCGGCAACCCGCCACGGCTGTCGCTGCCAGGCGCGTCCCACCCAGGGCACCGCGAGGACCGCGGCGAGGGTGAGCGTGCTCGCGATCAGCGCATCGACGAACCACAGCTCGTTGCGGAACCCGTAGGCGACGTCTCCGAAGACCCAGTTGGCGAGCAGGACGTTGGCCCACCCGTAGCGGTCCTGGCTGAGCATGCCGAACAGAGCCACCGCGACGGTGGGCACCGCGACGCCGATCAGGGTGCGGGCGCTCGCACGCCAGCGGCCGCGCGCGGTGGGCATCGACAGTCCGAACCGTGCAGCGTTGAAGCCGGCCACCGCGAGCAGGGTGTGCGCCCCGCCGAGAATGCGGAAGAGGTCGGCGTGGGAGCCGCAGATGATCACGACGGCGATCGCGCGGAGCAGGACCGAGGTCTCCACGCTGCGCCACTCCCACCACCGGCGTCCGCGCGCGCCGTCGGCTGCTGTGCGCCCCGGCGCGTCGGGGCGCCTCGAGGCTCCTTGCTCGACCAGCTCTCCGAGGGGGCGGTGGTGCCAGCCGCGGGGGAGCGGGCCGACGAGCTCGGTGAGCCGGACGGACGCCTGCACGTGGCTGAGCGAGTCGCCGCCGTGCTGGGTAAAGCTGCGACCGGGGTCGACCGCATCGAGCCCGAGAACGTCGCCCACGACCCGGGCCACGCTCACGGCGAGCGTCGGGTCGGTGTCGGCAGGCTCGACGGCGCCGCGCAGGCTCGTCTCGCGGGACTGCTCGCCGCGCACGAGCACGGCGCACCCGAGGCGGTCGACCTTGCCGTTGGCCAGGCGAGGCAGCTCGGCGACGGCGACGGCGACGGATGCGGGGGCGAGCCCCGACGCCTCGCACGCCACGAGTCGGACGAGTGCGGCCGCTTCGACACCTCGACCGCCAGGAACCGGCTCGACCGCTACGGTCAGACCTGCCTCGTCGCCTCCCACGCACGCGGTGTACCCGGCGGTCTCGAGCGCGGACTCGACCCTCGCCAGGTCGATCCGCAGCCCCATGATCTTGACGAATCCCGAGCGGCGTCCGACCAGGCGCAGCAGGCCGTCCGGACCGATCCGTCCGATGTCGCCGGTCCGCAGCTCGGACAGCATGGCCCCGAGCGCGAGGTCATCAGGGTGCTCGGCGTAGCCCATCATCACGCCGGGACCGCGAACCACGACCTCACCGGCGCCGCCGGACGCCTCCGGCACGGTCGTGTCGAGGTGCAGGGACGTCTCGGCCACGGGGTGACCCACGGCGTCGGGATGGTCCGCCACGAGGGCCGGGTCGAGCACGCAGATGCGGGCCGTGGCCTCGGTCTGCCCATACATCACGGCGAGCTCCCACCCCTGCCGGCGGCCCAGCGCGGCGGTGCGCAGGACACGGTCGGGATGCATCCGCCCGCCGGCCTGGGCGAGCAGGCGTAGCGAGGGGTGCGCCCGCTCGAGCGCGCCGCTGGACTCGAGGAGCTCGACCGTGTGCGGCACGACCGCCATCGTGGTGACGCCGAGCTCGTCGACCGTGCTCCACAGCGCTTCGTCCAGGACCGAGCCCTCGGTCAGCACGACCGAGCCGCCCGCGACCAGGTGCGAGTGCAGCACCGAGAGCCCGAAGCAGTAGTGGAGGGGGAGGCTGGTGATCGCCCGGTCGTCCTCGGTGAGCCGCAGCGCCTCGGCGATCGCGCGCGCGTTGCTCACGAGGTTCTGACGGGACAGCCGCACGAGCTTGGGCGAGCCGGTGCTCCCGGACGTGCTCAGCAGCAGGGCGAGGTCCGGGTGCAGGAGATGGCGAGGAGTCGGCGTGAGCGCATCGAACGGTCGCTCCGCATCGCGGGTCGTCACGACGTCGGGCAGGTACCGGTCCAGGATCGTGTCTGCCCGGGCGTCCTCGGGTGTCACGAGCGCGACGTGGCCCGCGTGCAGCGTCGCCAGGTACGCCGTCACGCCGGCGAGGTCCGCGCGTAGCGGGAGGTGCACGAGCCGCCGACCGTCGGCGACGTCCGGGAGGCGGCCGGCGAGGTCGGCGACGGCGCGCCTGAGCTCGGAGTGGGAGAAGCCCTGGCCCGCAGACGTGAGCAGCGCGGGCCGCCCTGTCGACGCCGTGTCGTCGAGCGGGAGGATGCCACGGCCCGGTGCGACGGCGGGCGCGAGGGCGGTCAACATGAAAGGGAATGCTAACCTAACTGCGTCCGCGCGAGGGACGAGAGGTGATGGTTGTTGACCCTCGAGGTCTGGTGGTCCTCGCTCGCCGCAGCGGACCGCGATCTGCTCGGCCTGCTCGACGTCGGTGAGCGGGCGCGCGTGGAGTCGCTCGAGCGCCCCGCAGACCGTGGCCGGTCCCTGATCAGCGCGGTGATGCTTCGCGTGGCGGTCGCCGCACACCTCGGGATAGCCCCGGCCGAGGTCGTGGTGGATCGCACCTGCGCCGAGTGCGGCGGCCCCCATGGTGCCCCGCGGATCGTGAGCGACAGCACACCGGTGCCCTGGGTATCAGTCTCGCACTCCGGACTCCTGGCCGTGGTCGCGCTGAGCCCCCGTGGGCCCGTGGGCGTCGACGTGCAGCGGATCGGCGACCTCACGGACCCGGCGTCGGGGCGCGAGTGGGTGACCAGGGAGGCGTTGTTCAAGGCCGGGGCGGCGGCACAGGCCGACGACGGCGCGGCCGCTCCGCCGAGCCTTGCCGCGGCGGGCGTTGCCGTCCATGAGCTCCGACCGCCCTTTGCCGGGTACGTCGCCGCAGTCGTGGCGCCTGCCGAGCTTGACGCACCCCGGATCACGCACTGGAGGCTCGACGCCTGAGCCGTGCCGGCCGAGATGCCGGCGGCGTCGCGGCCATCCGTGCGCCGCCGGCACTCTCGTCTGCCCTGCTCTGCTCTGCCCTGCTCGCGTCGTCGATCAGGCGACGATGCGGAACGACGCGTCCGCGCGCGCCTGGTCCGTCGAGACGGGATCGATCCGCAGGAGAGAGTTCGAGTGGCGCAGGTAGCGGTCCGGGAAGTTGTGCGAGCGGAACATGACGTGCGCCGAGCTGAGCGGGCTGGCGACCTGCTGGAACGTGGCGTCGGCGGCGAACGTGGCGGACCCACTGTGCCGCTCGAGCCGGATCTCGTAGGCGTAGTGGCGCAGGTAGTAGCCAGGAAAGTTCACGGACTCGAACGAGACGCGTCCGGTGCTCCCGGAGACCAGGCCGCGGCGGATGCGGAACTGGGCGTCCGCGGCCGGCGAGACGTTCGCGTCGATCCTGCCGACGTAGTTGGCGTGCCGGACGTAGCGGTCCGGGAGGTTGTACGACTGGAGCCGGTTGATCCCGGTCGCGGCGGGGGCGTGCATGAGGGTGCCGAAGCCCAGCTGGTCATAGCCGCCCGAGGACGTGCCGTAATCCCCGCCGCCGCCGTCGGGCCGGAGGCTCTCGGCCATCTGCCGGACCCAGGGGGCCGCGATGCTTCGGCGGCCCTCGTAGTGGCCGAGGATCGACTCCCACACCGGCCGGAGCTGCCCGCGCTGGTTCGAGCTGATCTCGGTGTGCGTGTTCCACCCGACGTGCGGGGCGGTCGTGTTGGGCCCGGACTGCCAGGTGTAGTCCGTGAACGGTACGTCGAACCCGAGGTTGTACTTCGCGACGTACTCGGCGCCCTTGAGGAACCTGTTGCCGCCGTAGCCGTAGCAGTCCACGCCCTGGCTCCAGGCCATCTCGCAGAACGCGCCCATGAGGCCGACGCCCATGATGCTGTGGGCCTGGTCGCGGCCGCTCTCCTGCCACTGCGCGAGGCCTTCGCCGTCGTAGAGGTACGGGATGGCGTGCTCGATCGAGCCGTTGCCCGCACCGGTCTTGAAGTAGTCGATCGCGCGGGTCACCAGGTCGTCGCGGTCCGCGAAGATGCCGATGGACAGGATCGAGCACATGTTGCACAGGTCCCAGTTGGCCCAGTAGTTCGTGATGACGGAGTTGTTGTGGTTGGTGAGGAAGCTCTCGTTCATCGGGTAGAAGACGTTCAGAAGCATGTTCCGAAAGCGCGTGCGGTCGAAGCCCGGGTGGTCGCGCACGAGCTCGGCGGCGTTGGCCCACTGGTATCCGTAGATGCCGGCGGCGAGGTAGCGGTCCGCGTTGCCGGTGACCTCGCGCAAGGTTGCCGACCAGGCGTTGAGGATCCGGACGGCCGCGTCGCCGTGTGCGGCGACCCCAGAGATCCGCCAGCGAAGGGCGTTCTGGTAGGCGGCGTGGATGTCCACCATCATCTGGCCGTAGTTGGACCCGTCCCCGCCGCGGATCACGGTCTCCAGCGGGCGCGGCGTCCACGTCGAGTGCGATCGTCCGTTGGCGACCAGACGGTCCCAGCCGCCCTTCCACGGCTGTGTGCCGGCGGCGACCCGGTTGCGGGCCCGGGTCAGGTCCGACGCGGTGTGCAGCATGCTCGGGTGTGCGGCCACGGCGGCCGCGGTGGCCGGGCTCGCGCCGAACCAGGCGGAGGCGGCCGGCTCGGCGCCCCAGGCGAGGACCGGCGCCGCGGCCGCTCCGATCAGGAACGACCTGCGGGACGGTGGTGGGATCCGGCGTCCGTCGTGCGAGTGCTCGTGTCGTGTCGTCATCATCAGCCCATTCTGTTGACGGCGGCTCTTCGTTGAGCCGACACGATGTTAACGCTAACAGCGTTGCCTGGGAAGACGTTTTCTTCGAGGTCCCGCGCTCCACGCCCGGCCGGCCGGGATCGACGACGTCACAGCCTGCGGGCCGCCATGGCGTCGCAGTCGTCCAACGTGCCGCCGTTGTAACCGACGGCGAACCAGCGCACGCGCTGCTCCGACGTGCCGTGCGTGAAGCCCTCGGGGTTGATCTGGCCCGTGGTCTGCTGCTGGATGTGGTCGTCGCCGACGGCGGCAGCGGCATCGATCGCCTGGCGCAGCTGCTCGTCGGTGATCGGGTCGAAGAAGGTCAGACCCGTGTCGGGGTCGCGCTCGGTTGCGCCGTTGCCGATCGCCATGCCCGCGAGGCAGTCGGCCATGAGCTCGAGTCGCACCGAGTCGGACTCGGGACCGGAGCCGCCGCGGTCGGCCGCGTCCATGACACCGACGAGGTTCTCGATGTGGTGGCCCATCTCGTGCGCCGTGACGTAGGCCTCGGCGAGCGGGCCGCCCGACGTGCCGAACCGCTCCGACAGCAGGTCGAAGAACGCCAGGTCCATGTAGATCGTCTGGTCGGGCGGGCAGTAGAACGGACCGGTCGCGCTCGACGCCGCGCCGCAGCCCGTCGTCGTCGCGCCCGAGAAGCTCTCGACCGGCGGCTCCACGTACTCGACGTCGGCCTGCTGGGGGAGCACCCGCTCCCAGTGCGCGTCGAGGAACTGGACGGTCGCCGACAGGCGGCACTCTCGGTCGGTGTTCGCCTCGTCGGCCGTGCACTCCCCGATGTACTGTTCCTGACCCGAACCGGCGCCCTGCTCGGAGGCCGGCTGCCCCTGCTGGAACAGGTCGCCCGGATCGCCGCCGAGCAGCACCACCGCGACGGCCACGAGCAACGTCCCGATGCCGCCGCCGATGGCGATGCCGCGTCCCCGGCCACCGCGGCGGACCCGCCCGCCCTCGAACTGACCGCCCTCGCTGAACGTCACGGGGACACCGTAGGACCGGCCGGGACCCCTCGCCCGATATTTGGGCGCTCGGCGGACGCGGGACGCCGTAGACTCATGGGGCCCGCTCGCGCCCTTCCCAGCCCCGCCGAGCGCTCCCACCCCCCTCTGCGAGAAGGCACGCCTGTGATCACCGCACACGACGTCGAGCTCCGCGTCGGCGCCCGCGTCCTGCTGCGCGACGCCACCTTCCGGATCGCCGCCGGCGACCGCATCGGGCTGGTCGGGCGCAACGGCGCGGGCAAGACGACGCTGACCAAGACGCTCGCGGGCGACACGCAGCCCACCGGCGGCCGGATCACCCGCGGCGGCGACGTGGGCTACCTGCCGCAGGACCCGCGCACGGGCGACCTCGACGTCGTCGCGATGGACAGGGTCCTGTCCGCCCGCGGGCTCGACCGGCTCGTGGCGCAGATGCGCGACACCGAGGGTGCGATGGCCTCGGCCGACCCGGACACCCAGGCCGCGGCGCTCGACCGTTACCCGAAGCTCGAGGCGCGGTTCCTCGCCGCCGGCGGCTACGCCGCCGAGTCCGAGGCGCACCGCATCACGAGCAACCTCGGCCTCGACGAGCGCGTCCTGGGTCAGCCGCTCGGCACGCTCTCGGGCGGCCAGCGCCGGCGGATCGAGCTCGCCCGCATCCTGTTCTCCGGCGTCGAGACGCTGCTCCTCGACGAGCCGACGAACCACCTCGACGCCGACTCGATCCAGTGGCTGCGTGACTACCTCCGGTCGTACAGCGGCGGGTTCGTCGTCATCAGCCACGACGTCGAGCTGCTGCGGGCAACGGTCAACAAGGTGTTCCACCTCGACGCCAACCGGGGCGAGCTCGACCAGTACAACCTCGGCTGGGACGCCTACCTCGACCAGCGCGAGACCGACGAGCGGCGCCGTCGTCGCGAGCGGGCCAACGCCGAGAAGAAGGCCGGCGCGCTCGTGGCCCAGGCCGAGAAGATGCGGGCCAAGGCCACCAAGGCCACCGCGGCCCAGAACATGATGAAGCGCGCGGAGCGCATGCTCTCCGGCGCGGAGGGGGAGCGGGTCCAGGACCGCGTGGCCAAGCTCCGCTTCCCGACACCGGCCCCGTGCGGTCGGACGCCGGTCACCGCGCGCGAGCTGTCCAAGACCTACGGCTCGCAGGAGGTGTTCGCCGGCGTCGACCTCGCGATCGACCGCGGGTCGCGCGTCGTCGTGCTCGGGCTCAACGGCGCGGGCAAGACGACGCTGCTGCGGATCCTCGCCGGCGTCGAGCAGCCCGACACGGGCGACGTCCTGCCGGGTCACGGTCTCAAGCTCGGCTACTACGCCCAGGAGCACGACACGCTCGACATGGACGCCACGGTCGTGGAGAACCTGCGGCACGCCGCGCCCGACCTGACCGACACCCAGGTCCGGTCCGTGCTGGGCTCGTTCCTGTTCAGCGGCGACGACGCGGACAAGCCCGCGCACGTGCTCTCGGGTGGCGAGAAGACGCGCCTGGCGCTCGCTACGCTCGTCGTCTCGAGCGCGAACGTGCTGCTGCTCGACGAGCCGACGAACAACCTCGACCCGGCCTCGCGCGCGGAGATCCTCGGGGCCCTCAAGACGTACGAGGGTGCGGTCGTCATGGTCACGCACGACGACGGGGCGGTCGACGCGCTCGAGCCCGAGCGCGTGCTGCTGCTGCCCGACGGCGACGAAGACCTCTGGTCCGACGACTACGCCGAGCTCGTGTCCCTCGCCTGAGCCCCGCCGTCGAGCAGCGCGTCCTCGTAGTCCTCGTCCGACGTGCGACGCGGTCGCGACGGGCGCCGCGGCTGCAGCTCTGACTCCTCCAAGAGCTCGCCGGCCGTCACGGTCACCGGCCGGGTCTCGCGCCGCCACAGCAGCACGTACCCGGTGACGGCGCCGAGCGCGAACACGACCCACTGGAACGTGTAGCTCAGGTGTGAGCCGGGGGCGGTGTCGGGCGGGGGCAGCGTGCCGGGGGAGACGGCGGGTGCCGGGTCCTCGCTGCGCAGCTGCCCGTACGCGCCGACCGTGCGCCCCTCGGCCCACGCGGCACCGTCGGCGCCGGCGTCGAGCACCTGCCCGGTGCTGATCGCCTGCACCTGCCCGTCCGGCGCGCCGCGGCCCGACGGCGGCTCGTCGGCCCGCATCGTCACCACCGCGCGTACCGGGCCGGCAGGCGGGTCGGGGACCGCCGAAGGCATGCTCGCGTCGTCGCCGAGCGGGACGAACCCTCGGTCGACGACGATCACGATCTCCTCGCCGCTCGCGAGCTCGGCCTCGAACGGCACCAGCACGTGGAAGCCGGGCGTGCCGTGGACCGGCCGGTTGCGGAGCAGCACCGTGTCCTCCGGGACGTACCGGCCCTCGAGGACCGCGGGCCGCCAGACGTCGTCGGCGGCCAGCGCGGCGCCTGCGCCTCGCAGGAGCTCGTCGACTCCGACCGGCTCGGCCGAGTAGTTGGACTCGACGAGGTCGATCTGCGCCTCGCGCTCGTTGTACCGGTGCCACTGCCACCGCGCGGCGACCAGGCACAGCACGGCGAGCAGGACTGCCGCGACGCCGAGGGTGACCCACTGGCGGCGCGTGCGGGGGGCGTGGGCCTCGACGGGGACGTCGGACGTCACGCGCGCTCCAGGGCGTCGACGGGCACCGTCTGCTTCCAGAACGAGCGGGCGCCGAGGAACTGTTCGAGGTGCTCACGGTGCGCGTCGCACGCGAGCCACACCTTGCGGCGCTCGGGCGTGTGGATGCGCGGGTTGTTCCACAACAGGCCCCACGCGGCGTCCTCACCGCAGCCCTTGGCCGAGCACACGAGGTCGCCGGCGACGCGGTCCGCACCGCCGGAGAGCACGTCGGTCATCTCGTCTCCTCGCGCCCTTCGTCTGCCTGGGAGCGGTCCTCGCTCTGGGCACGGCCGTCTCCGTCGGCGGGGGCATCGGGCTGGTGCTCGACCACGCGCCCGGCGCCAGGTGCGGTGGTCGGACCCGCGGCCGGACCGGTCGAGGCGGGCAGCTCGACAGGGCCGGCCGCGGTGACGGGCGACGTGTCGTACGACACCCGGTCCCGCCCCGCGTTGGCGAAGATCACCGCCGAGTACGGCAGCACGACGGCCCCGACCACGAACACCCAGAACAGCCAGCTGTCGGCGAACAGGACCGCGGCGAGGATGCAGACCACACGGATGCCCATCTGCACCAGGTAGCGGGTCAGGCGCCGCGTCTGGTCGTCGGCGAGCCGCTCGGGCGCGTTGGTGATCGACTGCACCTCGCCGGCGGGTCCGTGCTGCCGGCGGCGCGGACCCGGCGAGGTCGCGCGCGGGATGCTCATACACGTCAGTCTACGAGGCTGACGGGCTGCCACCGGCCGCCCGGAGCTGGTCCCCTCGGCCGGGGAGATGCTTGTAGGAATCCGACAAACTCTCCAGGTGTGCTGTGCCGCGCCGCGCGCGCTGACCGCGACGTCGGCGGGGTAGCGTCACCGGGGGTCCTGCGCGGTGCGGGGCCGAACGAACGACCGAGGAGGAACCGCGGTGAGCACCACGAGCCCGTCCGGAAGCCCGTCCGGTACTGCGGCCAACGGCCGCGTCGTCGTCGTCACCGGAGCCGCGCGCGGCATCGGCCGCTCGATCGCCGAGCGCTTCGTCGCGGCGGGCGACACCGTCGCGACGCTCTACCGCAGCGGCGACCTGCCCGAGGGCGTGCACGGCTTCGTCGCGGACGTCACCGACAGTGCCGCCGTCGACGCCGCGTTCGCCGAGATCGAGAAGACGCTCGGCGCCGTCGAGGTCCTGGTCGCCAACGCCGGCGTGACCCGGGACCAGCTGCTCATGCGCATGAGCGACGAGGAGTTCGAGACCGTCCTCGACGTCAACCTCACCGGTACCTTCCGCTGCGTGCGCCGCGCCTCCAAGGGCATGATCCGCGCGCGCAAGGGCCGCATCGTGCTCGTGGGCTCCGTCGTCGGCCTGTACGGCGGGCCCGGGCAGGTCAACTACTCGTCGTCCAAGGCGGCGCTCGTCGGCATGGCGCGCTCGATCACGCGCGAGCTCGGTGGCCGCGGCATCACCGCGAACGTCGTCGCGCCGGGCTTCGTCGAGACCGACATGACGGCCGCGCTGCCGGAGAAGACCCAGACCGAGTACAAGTCGTCGATCCCCGCCGGCCGGTTCGCCACCGCGGACGAGGTCGCCGGCGTCGTCGAGTTCCTCGCCTCCGACGCCGCCGCGTACGTCAGCGGGGCCGTGCTGCCGGTCGACGGCGGGCTCGGCATGGGCCACTGATCCGCTACGCTCCCCACCAACCACGAAAGGTCACCATGGGTCTCCTCGACGGCAAGAAGCTCCTCATCACCGGGGTCCTGACGGACAGCTCGATCGCGTTCCACACCGCGCGCCTCGCTCAGCAGGAAGGCGCCGAGGTCGTGCTGTCGTCGTTCGGCCGCCAGATGAAGCTCACCCAGGCCTTCGCGCGCCGCCTGCCGTCCGAGGCCCCCGTGGTCGAGCTCGACGTCACGAGCGGCGAGGACCTCGCAGCGCTCGCGGACCGCGTGCGCGAGCACGTCGACGTCCTCGACGGCGTCGTGCACTCGATCGGCTTCGCGCCGCAGTCCGTCATGGGCGGCAACTTCCTGGCGGGCGAGTGGCCCGACGTCGCGACCGCCGTGGAGATCTCCGCCTACTCGCTCAAGTCGCTGGCAGTCGCGGCCAAGCCGCTCATGACGTCGGGCGGCTCGATCGTCGGCCTGACGTTCGACGCGCGCTACGCGTGGCCGGTCTACGACTGGATGGGCGTGGCCAAGGCCGCGTTCGAGGCGACCAGCCGCTACCTGGCCCGTGACCTGGGCCCGGACGGCATCCGGTGTAACCTCGTTTCCGCCGGGCCCCTGCGCACGACGGCCGCGAAGTCCATCCCGGGCTTCGCGACCATGGAGGACGCCTGGCCGCAGCGGGCGCCGCTCGGCTGGGACCAGACGAACCCGGAGCCTGCCGCTCGCGCTGTCGCGGCACTCCTCTCCGACTGGTTCCCGGCGACGACGGGCGAGATCGTCCACGTCGACGGCGGTGTGCACGCGATGGGGCAGTGAACCGACCGCACGACTGAGACGGGGCGCATGAACGCGGCGAGGCAGGACGACAACGCGACGACGGCCGTGCGCCGGCTCGTGCTGCTGCGGCACGCGAAGGCCGAGCCCGCCCACGAGGCGGCCACGGATGCCCAGCGCCCGCTCGCGCTCAAGGGCCGGCGTCAGGCGTCGCGCGTGGGCATGGCGCTCACCGCCGCGGGCCTCGTCCCCGATCTCGCACTCGTCTCCTCGTCGCTGCGCACCCGGCAGACCTGGGACCTCGCACGCGCGCACCTCGACGGCGTCGAGGCCGCCGTCGAGGTGCGCGACGAGCTGTACGAAGCGAGCGTGGCCGATGTCCTCGACCTCGTCCGGGCCGTCGACCCGAGTGTTCGCAGCGTGCTCGTGCTCGGGCACGAGCCCACCATGGCGGCGACCGCGGCGTACCTGGCCGGGCCCGGGTCCGACGACGCCGCACTCGCGCAGGTCCGCGTCGGGGTCCCGACCGCGACGTACTCGGTCCTCGAGAGCGCCGAGCACCCGTGGTCGAAGTGGGGCAAGGGCGCGGCGCGGCTCGTCCATGTCGGCCGGCCGTCGTGACGCGCGCCCTCCGGCGCCAAGGCGTGGCGCGCTCGGTCCCTCAGGGATCAGGAATCGGTGTCGGTGGGCCGGTGAAAGTAGACGGTAATGCTGGGCCAGTCGGTGCCCTCCATCGTGACCTCTGAGTGGAGCACGAGGTCCTGGACGCGGACGTCGCCGTACGCCTCGAGCGTGTCGGCCACGCGGCGCAGCAGAGCGGGAACGTCGCTCTCCCCGGGCCCGCGAGGGTTTGCCTGAGAGAAGTGCCGGGCAGTCCAATCGTGCTGCTCGGTCGCACCCGCGTCGTGCTCGTCCATCGCGCCCCCTCAGCCGACGGTTGCGTCGACCCTGTCGATGACGTCGAGCACGGCGTCGAGGCGTGGCCCGTCCAGGCTGAACGGAGCCTGCGCCCGCACCACGGGCTTGGCCGCGAACGCGATGCCGATCCCGGCCGCCCGGATCATGTCGAGGTCGTTGGCGCCGTCGCCCACGGCGACCGTGTCGCGCAGGTCGACGCCGGCGTCGGCGGCCCACTCGCGCAGCGTGGCCTCCTTGTACGCGCTGTCCACGACCCGGCCGAACGTGCGCCCGGTGAGCAGCCCGTCGGCGACCTCGAGCCGGTTCGCGCGCCACAGCCGGATGCCGAGCGACTCGGCGAGCGGGCCGAGGATCTCGGCGAAGCCGCCCGAGACGAGACCGAGCTCCCAGCCGCGCCGCCGTACCTCGGCGACCAGCTCGCGCGCCCCGGGCGTGAGCTGCACCGCTGCCCGCACCTCGTCGAGGGCAGTCGCGGGGACCCCGGCGAGCGTCGCGACGCGGTCGCGCAACGACTCGGCGAAGTCGATCTCGCCACGCATCGCGCGCTCGGTCACCTCGGTGACCTCCGCGCGGGTGCCGGCGTGGTCGGCGAGGAGCTCGATCACCTCGTCGGTGATGAACGTCGAGTCGACGTCGCTGACGACGAGGCGCCGCCGGCCGATGCTGCGCGGGCCGGCGGCGCCTGTCGTCGGGACGTGTGCCATGGGTTCAAGCAACAACGGTGCCCTTCGGGACGACGGTGATCCCCGACTCGGTGACGGTGAACCCGCGCGCCCGGTCCTCCTCGTGGTCGACGCCGATCCGTGCGCGGGAGCTCACCACCACGTTCTTGTCGAGGATGGCGCGGTGGACCTGGGCGTGCCGGTGCACCTGGACGCCGTCCATGATGACCGAGTCGGTCACGGTGGCCCAGGAGTGCAGGTACACGCCCGGAGACAGGATGGACCCTGCGACCGTCGCGCCGGAGACGAGGACACCAGGTGAGACGACCGAGTCGGCCGCGTGCCCCAGACGTCCGGGACCGGCGTGCACGAACTTGGCCGGCGGCAGGCCCGTGTACCCCGTGTACAGCGGCCAGTCCTCGTTGTAGAGGTTGAACACCGGCTGGACCGCGATGAGGTCCTTGTTCGCCTCGAAGTACGAGTCGATCGTCCCGACGTCGCGCCAGTAGTCGCGGTCGCGGTCCGTCGAGCCCGGCACGTCGTTGTGGATGAAGTCGTACACGCCCGCGGTGCCCTGGGAGACGAAGGCGGGGATGATGTCGCCGCCCATGTCGTGCCGCGAGTCGGGATCGGCCGAGTCCTTCGTGACGGCCTCGACGAGCGCGTCGGCGTCGAACACGTAGTTGCCCATCGACGCCAGGACCTCCTGCGGAGAGTCTGGCAGCCCGATGGGGTTGGTCGGCTTCTCGAGGAACTCGCGGATGCGCGTCGGCTCGGCGGGATCGACGTCGATGACGCCGAACTGGTCGGCCATCGAGATCGGCTGGCGGATCGCCGCGACCGAGGCGCGCGCACCGGTCTCGATGTGCGCGTCCACCATCTGGGAGAAGTCCATCCGGTAGACGTGGTCCGCACCGACCACGACCACGATGTCGGGACGCTCGTCGTCGATGATGTTCAGGCACTGGTAGATCGCGTCGGCGCTGCCGAGGTACCAGTGCTTGCCCACGCGCTGCTGTGCCGGCACGGGCGCGACGTAGTTGCCCAGCAGCGGCGACATGCGCCACGTCTTGGAGATGTGCCGGTCGAGCGAGTGGGACTTGTACTGCGTGAGCACGATGACACGCAGGTACTGCGAGTTGATGATGTTCGACAGGGCGAAGTCCACCAGGCGGTAGATGCCGCCGAAGGGGACGGCGGGCTTGGCTCTGTGGGCCGTCAGGGGCATGAGGCGCTTGCCCTCGCCTCCGGCGAGGACGATGGCGAGGACTCTCGGGTTGGACGCCATGGGACAGACCTTAGGGCCGCCGAGCGTTTCGTGCAGGCACAACCACGCTGTGGCGACTACCTTGAGCCCCGTGAACGCGCTGAGGGTCGACCTGTTGAGCCGTGAGTACCCGCCGCACGTCTACGGAGGAGCCGGCGTGCACGTGGCCGAGCTGTCCGCGGTGCTGCGCCCGCACGCGGACGTGCGCGTGCGCTGCTTCGACGGACCGAGGTCGCCCGAGGAGGAGGCCGGCGGCGTGACCGGCTACGACGTCCCGGCGTCGCTCGCGAAGGCGAACGCCGCGCTCGGCACGCTCGGCGTCGACCTCGCGATGGCCGACGACCTCGCGGGAGCCGACGTCGTGCACTCCCACACCTGGTACGCCAACATGGCGGGTCATCTCGGCGGGCTGCTGCACGGGATCCCGCACGTCGTGACCGCGCACTCGCTCGAACCGCTGCGGCCGTGGAAGGCCGAGCAGCTCGGCGGCGGGTACGCGGTGTCCTCGTGGGCCGAGCGCACCGCCTACCTCGGCGCCGCCGGGATCATCGCCGTGTCGGCGGGCATGCGCGCCGACATCCTGCGCGTGTACCCGGAGCTCGACCCCGACGACGTCCACGTGGTGCACAACGGGATCGACCTGACCGGCTGGCGTCGCCCGCCGGCGGGCGACGCCGAGGCCGAGCGCGTCGTGCGCGGGCGAGGCATCGACCCGGAGCGGCCCGCGGTGGTGTTCGTCGGCCGCATCACGCGGCAGAAGGGTCTGCCGTACCTCGTCCGGGCCGCCACGGAGCTGCCGCCCGAGGTCCAGGTGGTCCTGTGCGCCGGGGCTCCCGACACGCCGGAGATCATGGCCGAGGTGCGCGGACTCGTGGCCGACCTGCGCGCACGGCGCGGTGGCAGCGAGAGCGACCACGCCGGTGTGGTGTGGATCGAGGAGATGCTGCCGCGCGACGAGCTCACCGCCGTCCTGGCCGCCTCGACGGTGTTCGTGTGCCCGTCGGTCTACGAGCCGCTCGGCATCGTCAACCTCGAGGCCATGGCCGTGGGCCTGCCCGTCGTCGGGACCGCGACGGGCGGCATCCCCGAGGTCGTCGACGACGGTGTGACGGGCGTCCTCGTGCCGATCGAGCAGGCCGACGACGGCACGGGCACCCCGATCGATCCCGATCGGTTCGTGGCCGACCTCGCGGCCGCGCTGACCCGCGTCGTCTCGGATCCCGCACGGGCGGCCGAGATGGGTGCGGCGGGACGCCGCCGGGCCGAGGAGCACTTCGCCTGGACCGCGATCGCCGAGCGCACCTTGGCGGTCTACCGCCACGTCCTCGGCGGCTGAGTCAGCGCACCGTGCCGTAGGTCGCCGCGCTCAGCGCGTGGCGAGCCGTCCGCTCGACCTCGCGCAGGGCCGTCGAGCGCTGGTCGGCCTGCCACAGGTTGACGGCGCCCCCGTCGTCGGCCGTCGCCAGGTCGACGATCGCCCGCAGCCGTACCGCCAGCTGCAGCACGCGGGCGCGCCGCCCGTCGAGCTCCGGCACGGGCCACGCGTGGGTGGCGGTGCTCCGCAGGCGCTCGATCGCGTCCGAGGCGTCGTCCCGCCAACGGGCGACGTCGAGCGCGTCGAGCGCCTCGGTGGCCGTGACGAGGCTCGTGCGCAGGTCACGCTCGGCGTCGGCCAGCGAGCCGATCGCTCCAGCGACGAGAGTCGACCAGGCGCCGACCTCGCGGACGTCCCACGTGACCATGTGACCGGGCTCGAGCGCGCTGCCGAACGCCGTGATGCGGGGGACCGCGGCCCACGAGCCAGCGGGCGTCGTGACGACGACGCACTCGCCCGCGTCGGTGGCGTCGACGCTCACCGCGGCCGGGACGCCGGCGGGATCCCCGGGTGCGGGCAGCAGGGCGCAGACCTCCCGCGGACCGTCGAGCCAGCGCGTGACCAGGTCGCGCAGGTTGGTCGCGTCGCCGCCGGTCGTGCCGACCACGGAGTGTGGCTCGTCGTCGCCCTGGACGCTGCGCACGGCCACGCCCGGAGACGCGCCCACGGACTGCAGCCACAGCGCCAGCACGACGCTGCGCGGCAGGGAGGTGGGATCAGCGCTCACGGGGCCACAGTAGACGCTGGTCATGGCGCTCCGCTCCGGTAGGGTCGGGGCTCATGAGCTCGGTTCTCGACCTGAAGGGCGTCACCGTCCGTCGCGCCAGGAAGAACATCGTCGACAAGGTCGACTGGCACGTCGAGGAGGGCGAGCGGTGGGTCGTCCTCGGCCCGAACGGAGCGGGCAAGACGACGCTGCTGCAGATCATCGCCGCGCGGATGCACCCGACGTCCGGCACCGCGCACCTGCTGGGCGAGCAGCTCGGCCGCGCCGACATGTTCGAGCTGCGCCCGCGCATCGGCTTCTCGTCCGCGGCGCTCGCCGACAAGATCCCGCCGACCGAGACCGTGCGCGACGTCGTGCTCACCGCCGCGTACGGAGTCACGGGCCGGTGGCGCGAGGAGTACGAGGAGTTCGACGCGCGCCGCGCGGCCGACCTGCTCGCCGCGTTCGACGTCGCCGAGCTCGCCGACCGCGAGTTCGGCACGCTGAGCGAGGGCGAGCGCAAGCGGGTGCAGATCGCGCGGGCGCTCATGACCGACCCCGAGATCCTCCTGCTCGACGAGCCTGCCGCCGGCCTCGACCTCGCGGGGCGCGAGGAGCTCGTCGGTGCGCTCGCGGAGCTCGCGGGCGACCAGGCGTCACCCGTTCTCGTGCTCGTGACGCACCACGTCGAGGAGATCCCGCCAGGCTTCACACACCTGCTCCTGCTCGCCGACGGCCGCGTCCAGGCGGCCGGCCCGATCGAGGAGGTCCTCACCGCGGACAATCTCTCGAAGGCCTTCGGGATGCCGCTGCTCGTCGCCCACGGGGGCGGCCGCTGGCTCGCGCGCGCCGTGCGACCCGCCGCCGGGCGGTGATCCACCTCTCGCGCCAGGGGTAGTGTTGGTAAAGTCCCAGCAAAACCTCGTGCTCGGAGGGGAAGATGCAAGGCTGGCTGTGGTGGCTCGGCGCGGCGCTCGTGCTGGCCGTGATCGAGATGCTCTCGCTCGACCTCGTCCTCATCATGCTGGCAGGCGGAGCCGCGGCCGGTGCCGTGACGGCAGCGGCCGGCGGGCCGTTCTGGCTCCAGATCATCATCGCCTGCGCGACTGCGGCGCTCCTGCTGTTCATGCTCCGGCCGTGGCTGCTGCGTCACCTCAGGGACCGTGTGCCCCTCGTCGAGACCAACGCCGCCGCACAGGTGGGACGGGTGGCCGTGGTCCTCTCGGACGTCACCGAGACGTCGGGCCGCGTCAAGCTCGCGGGCGAGGTCTGGAGCGCACGCCTCGTCGACGACGGCATCCCGAACTCGTCCGGCCACGTGCCGGAGGGCAGCGAGGTCCGCGTCGTGCGCATCGACGGGGCGACCGCCGTCGTCGAGCCCGTCGCGACCTCGCACGAGCATCCCGAGCGCTCGGCTTGAGCCCCGGCTCGCGTAGCACCTGCGGCACCAGGCAGCATCGTTCGTCGAAGCACGCCTGAAGCACAGCCGCTCCACCTCGACAAGAAGGGGACCGTCGTGTCCGACCTCTCACCAGGGACGATCCTGGGCTACCTGGTCCTGATCGCCCTCGTCATCTTCCTCATCACGGCGCTCGCCAAGGCCGTGCGGATCGTGCCGCAGGCGACGGCGCTGATCATCGAGCGCCTCGGTCGCTACAGCAAGACGTTCGAGCCGGGCCTGCACCTGCTCATCCCGTTCATCGACAAGGTCCGCGCCGGCGTCGACCTCCGCGAGCAGGTCGTGTCGTTCCCGCCGCAGCCGGTGATCACCAGCGACAACCTCGTGGTCAGCATCGACACGGTCATCTACTTCCAGGTCACCGAGCCGAAGTCGGCCGTGTACGAGATCGCGAACTACATCACCGGTATCGAGCAGCTCACGGTCACGACGCTGCGTAACGTCGTCGGCTCGATGGACCTCGAGCAGACGCTCACGAGCCGCGACCAGATCAACGGTCAGCTCCGTGGCGTCCTCGACGAGGCGACCGGCCGCTGGGGTGTGCGCGTCAACCGTGTCGAGCTCAAGTCGATCGAGCCTCCGGCGAGCGTGCAGGGTGCGATGGAGCAGCAGATGCGCGCCGAGCGCGACCGCCGTGCCGCGATCCTCACGGCCGAGGGTGTCAAGCAGTCGGCGATCCTCACGGCCGAGGGCGAGAAGCAGTCCCAGATCCTGCGGGCCGCGGGTGACGCCCAGGGCGCGATCCTGCGGGCCGAGGGTGACGCCCAGCGCGCGATCCTGCGGGCCGAGGGTGACGCGCGTGCGATCCTCCAGGTCTTCGGCGCCATCCACGAGGGCGATCCCGACCCCAAGCTGCTCGCGTACCAGTACCTGCAGATGCTGCCCGAGATCGCGAACGGCACCGCTTCCAAGCTGTGGGTCGTCCCGACCGAGTTCACCGCCGCGCTCGGCTCGATCGCCAAGGGCTTCGGCGGCTTGCCGGGGACTCCCGGCATCCCGGCGGAGGCGATGGAGGGCGAGGAGCGGCCCCAGCGACCGTCCACGTACCGCCCGACGGCACTCGCGGACGCGGGCGAGGCGCTCGCCGAGGCGCGTCGGCAGGCCGAGGCCGCGACGGCCGACGCGACGAGCGCCGGCACGCGGTCGGGCGCGCCGTTCGACCCGTCCGCCGCGCGCGGGCAGCGGCCCGCAGGCGAGCGTCCTGCGCCGCCCGCGTCCGGCGCCGAGCCGCGCACACTGGACGGCGAGCGGGACGAGCCTCCGCAGCCGCCGCAGCCCTGACGGACCCTGCACCGCGCGAGGGCCCCATCACCTGTCACGGGTGGTGGGGCCCTCGTCCTGTCCCGCGTCAGCCTTGCGGAGTGAGTGCTCACTCACTTAGGATCTCGGCGTGATCACCGAACCGTCCTCCCGCCGCGCGTCGCCGCTCGCACCCGAGGACCGCCGAGCGGCGATCGTCGACGCGGTCCTGCCGGTCGTGGGCGAGCGCGGGCTCGACGTCACCTCGAAGGAGCTCGCCGCCGCGGCGGGCGTGGCGGAGGGGACGATCTTCCGCGCCTTCGGGGACAAGCCGTGCCTCGTGGGAGCCGTCGCGGTGGAAGGACTCCGCCGCGCCGCCGGGGCGCAGGACACGCGGGACGCCCTCGCCGCGATCGACCTCGAGCAGCCGCTGGAGGTGCGCCTGGCGCAGGTCGTCGAGATCGGGCGCCACCAGATGTCGGAGGTCGTGCGCTGGACCACGATCCTGCGCGCGTTGCACCAGCGCACCGCCGTGCACGGCTCGCCGTCGGCCCAGCAGGTCCAGGCCTTCCGCGAGCAGTTCGTCCGGCAGCGCGAGGCGCAGCTCAAGGTGATGGTCGATGGACTGACCGCGGTGCTCGAGCCCGACCTGGACCGCCTGCGCGTGAGCCCCGAGGTCGCCGTCGCGCTCGTCGAGGCGATCGTCGGCGGCGCGCACCACCGGTTCGAGGCGCTCGTTCCCCTGCCCGACCCCGCCGTGCTCGCCGACGCAATCGTCCACGGCATCGCCGCACCCCGCCCGCACGGACAGGAGCCCTGATGCTCGTCTCGCTCGCGCGCCTCTACCTGCGCCCGTACTCGCGCACCGTCGTCGCGCTGCTCGCGCTCCAGCTGCTGGCGACGCTGGCCTCGCTGTACCTGCCCTCCCTCAACGCCGACATCGTGGACCAGGGCGTCACGCAGGGCGACACCGCCTTCATCCTCCGCGTGGGAGGCTGGATGCTCGCCGTGAGCCTCGTCCAGGTCGCGTGCGCGATCGGGGCGGTCTACCTCGGCGCACGCGCCGCGACGGCGCTCGGACACGACGTCCGGCGTGACGTCTTCGACGCCGTGCAGCGCTTCTCGGCGCGCGAACTCGGCCGGTTCGGCGCGGCGTCGCTCATCACGCGGACGACCAACGACGTGCAGCAGGTCCAGATGGTCGTGCTCATGACCTTCACGATCATGGTCATGGCGCCGATCATGCTCGTCGGCGGTGTCGTCATGGCGCTGCAGGAGGACGTGCGCCTCTCGACCCTGCTGCTCGTCGTCGTGCCCGTGCTCGCGGTGACCATGGGTCTGCTCGTGTGGCGCATGGTGCCGTACTTCCGCGCGATGCAGAAGCGCATCGACGCGATCAACGGCGTGCTGCGCGAGCAGATCACCGGCGTGCGCGTCGTGCGCGCGTTCGTGCGCGAGCGGCGCGAGCTGCAGCGGTTCGGCGTCGCCAACGAGTCGCTCTACGAGACGTCGCTCGGCGCGGGCAAGCTCATGGCGCTCGCGTTCCCGACCGTCATGCTCATCATGAGCGTGTCGCAGGTCGCCGTGCTGTGGTTCGGCGCGCAGGAGATCGACCGCGGCGGCATGCAGGTCGGGTCGCTCATGGCGTACCTGAGCTACCTCATGTTCATCCTCATGGCCGTGATGATGTCGACGATGATGGTCATGATGGTCCCGCGCGCCGCGGTCGCGGCGGGCCGCATCTGGGAGGTGCTGTCGACCGAGACGTCCGTCACCGAGCCGGTCGACCCCGTCCCGCTCGGCACGCTCTCCGACGGCGACGGGCCGCGTGGGCGCGTGAGCTTCGAGGCCGTGGAGTTCCGCTACCCGGGCGCCGACGCACCCGTCCTGACCGACGTGACGTTCACGGCCGAGCCCGGCACCGTCACGGCCGTCATCGGGTCGACGGGCGCCGGCAAGACGACGCTGCTGAACCTCGTGCCACGCCTGTTCGACGTCACGGGCGGGCGGGTGCGCATCGACGGCGCCGACGTCCGTGACCTGGCGACAGACGACCTGGGCTCCCTGCTCGGGCTCGTGCCGCAGAAGGCGTTCCTGTTCAGCGGCACGATCGCGAGCAACCTGCGCTACGGCAAGCCCGACGCGACCGAGGACGAGATGTGGGATGCGCTCGAGGTCGCGCAGGCCCGCGACTTCGTCGAGGCGCTGCCCGAGGGGCTCGACGCGCCCGTCGCGCAGGGCGGGACGACGTTCTCCGGAGGGCAGCGACAGCGGCTCGCCATCGCCAGAGCCGTGATCCGCCGGCCGCGCGTCTACCTGTTCGACGACTCGTTCTCGGCGCTCGACTACGCGACCGACGCCCGGCTGCGCGCCGCGCTGCGTCCCCGCGCCGGCGACGCGACCGTCGTCGTCGTCGCTCAGCGTGTGGCGACCATCCGCGACGCCGACCAGATCCTCGTGCTCGATCACGGACGGATCGTCGGTCGGGGCACCCACGCCGAGCTGCTCGCCGGCAACGAGACGTACCAGGAGATCGTGGAGTCCCAGATGTCGCTCGAGGAGGCCGCATGAGCACCACGTCTGCGAGGC
The DNA here is from genome assembly GCA_009663185.1 of Isoptericola halalbus. GTDB lineage: Bacteria > Actinomycetota > Actinomycetes > Actinomycetales > Cellulomonadaceae > Isoptericola > Isoptericola halalbus. The sequence continues at coordinate 8,897 of VJZX01000015.1, read as the reverse complement.
CGCCGGTGACGGCGGGACCGCCTCACGGCCCTCGCCCCGGCGGGCCGATGGGCCCGGGTATCGGTGCGCCCGTCGCCAAGGCGATGGACTTCACCGGGTCGCTGCGGCGGTTCGCCCGGACCATGCGCCCCGAGCGCGCGCGGGTCGTGCTGCTGACCCTGAGCGGCGTGGTCTCGGTCGCGCTGACGGTGGCCGGACCCAAGATCCTCGGCGAGGCGACCAACGTCATCTTCGAGGGCATGGTCGGGCGGCTGCTCGCCTCGAGGCTTCCTGCCGGCACGACGGCCGTCGACGCTGCCGACGCCCTGCGGGCCGCGGGCAACGACGCGCAGGCCGACCTGCTCGGCGCGATGGACGGCCTGGTCGTGGGCCAGGGGATCGACGGCGGCCGGCTCGCCACGATCCTGCTCGGCGCGCTCGCGGTCTACCTCGGCGCCTTCCTGTTCGGCTGGCTGCAGGCCCGGATCATGACGGTCGCGGTGCAGAACACCATGCGGCGTCTGCGCGACGACGTCGAGGCCAAGCTGCACCGCGTCCCGCTGAGCTACGCCGACTCGCAGCGCAAGGGCGAGATCCTCTCGCGCGTCACGAACGACATCGACAACGTCGCCCAGACGACGACCCAGACGCTCGCGCAGCTCGTCACGTCCCTGCTGACCGTCGTCGGCGTGCTCGCGATGATGTTCTGGATCTCGTGGGTGCTGGCGCTCGTCGCGCTCGTGACGGTCCCGCTGTCCATCATCGTGACCCTGCGGATCGCCAAGCGGTCGCAGCCGCAGTTCGTCGCTCAGTGGGCGGCGACCGGACGTCTCAACGCGCACGTCGAGGAGATGTTCACGGGTCACGCGCTGGTCAAGGTCTACGGCCGCCAGCGCGACGCCGCGCAGCGGTTCGCGCAGGAGAACGACGCGCTGTACGACTCGACCTCGAAGGCGCAGTTCATCTCCGGGACGATCCAGCCGTCGATGGGTTTCCTGGCCAACCTCAACTACGTGCTGGTCGCCGTCATCGGAGGCCTGCGGGTCGCGTCCGGCCAGCTGTCCATCGGTGACGTGCAGGCGTTCATCCAGTACTCGCGGCAGTTCACGCAGCCGCTCACGCAGGTCGCCTCGATGATGAACCTGCTCCAGTCGGGCGTGGCCTCGGCCGAGCGTGTGTTCGAGCTCCTCGACGCGCCCGAGCAGGAGCGTGACCCCGAACGACCCCGCGCTCTGGAGCGCGTGCGCGGGCGGGTCGCCTTCGAGAACGTCTCGTTCTCGTACGTCGAGGACGAGCCGCTCATCGAGCACCTCGACCTCGTGGCCGAGCCGGGACAGACCGTCGCGATCGTCGGACCCACCGGGGCGGGCAAGACGACGCTCGTCAACCTGCTCATGCGGTTCTACGAGGTCGACTCAGGCCGCATCACGCTCGACGGCGTCGAGGTGCGCGAGCTGACCCGCGACGCGTTGCGCTCGCGCATCGGGATGGTCCTGCAGGACACGTGGCTCTTCGGCGGCAGCATCGAGGAGAACCTGCGCTACGGGGTGCGCGACGGCGCCGACGTCTCGCGGGAGGACTTCCTCGCCGCGACGCGGGCCACGCACGTCGACCCGTTCGTGCGCACCCTGCCCGACGGGTACGACACGCTGCTCGACGACGAGGCGACGAGCCTCTCGGCGGGGGAGAAGCAGCTCCTGACCATCGCCCGGGCATTCCTCGCCGACCCCGAGATCCTCGTGCTCGACGAGGCGACGAGCTCCGTCGACACCCGCACCGAGGTGCTGGTCCAGCAGGCGATGAACGCGCTGCGCAGCGGCCGGACGTCGTTCGTCATCGCCCACCGGCTGTCCACGATCCGGGACGCGGACCTCATCGTCGTCATGGAGCACGGACGCATCGTGGAGCAGGGTGACCACGAGTCCTTGCTCGAGGCGGGCGGGGCGTACGCGCGGCTCTACCAGAGCCAGTTCGCCGCCCCGGCCGTCGACGTCGAGGACGCCGTCGCCGATCCGACAGGTGTGTGACCGACCCGGTTCATGGCAGGGTGTGCGGCGTGAACGCCGCGATCGACGAGCCTGTGATCATCAGCGCGCCGCCTCCGCGTCGGCACGCCGCGCCGCCATCGCGTCGGCGCGTCGCTCCGGCCTCGGAGGGGGAGCCGGCGCCGCGGCGGGGGCGATCGGCGTCCGTGGGCGTGCTCGTCGGTGTCGCGGTGCTGCTCGCGCTGCTCGTGGCCGGGATGCTGGCGCCGGGGATCCCGGTGCTCGGCATCGCGGGGGCGTCGGCGTCGGTGTTCCTGGCGTGGCTCGTCGTGCTCGCGGCGGTCGTCACGGTGCTCGCCGCGGTAATGCTCATGCGGCGCGGCAGCGTGGCGCGTGTGGCGGCCACCGTCCTGGGGCTCGCGGCGCTCGGCGGCGTGGTGTTCGTGGGGTGGCAGCAGCTGTCCGTCGCGCGCGAGCACGCCGTCGCTCTGGACGTCGGCGCCCTCTTCGCGGTGGCCGGGCCGGTCGCCGAGCCCGGCACGTCGACGTCGTACGGCGAGCACGAGGGCGGGTCGCTCGAGCTCTCGATGTGGGAGCCGGTCGCCGGCGGCGCGACGCCCGCGCCCGTCGTCGTGCTCGTGCACGCCGGGGGGTCGGTCTCACAGGACTGGCTCCAGCCCACGATCGCGACGCACGCCGCCTGGTTCGCCGAGCAGGGCTATCTCGCGGTGAGCCTCGAGTACCCGCTCTCCGCCGACGAGCACCACCAGTGGGACGTCGTCGAGCCGCAGGTCGCGTGCGCGCTGACCTGGGTGGAGCAGCACGCGGGCGAGCACGGCGGTGACCCGGGCCGGGTCTTCCTCGTCGGCGACTCGGTGGGTGGCAACGTCGCGCTCCAGGTCGCGTACCGCGCCGCGGCGGGCGAGCTGGAGTCCTCGTGCGGTGGCAACGTGCCGGCGGTGGACGCCGTGAGCACGCTGTATCCGGTCGCGTCTCCGGCCGACTTCTACGCGAATCCCGATCCGATGCTGGGCCGCATCGCACGCGACATGGCCATTGCCTATACGGGCGGGACGCCTGAGGGCGTGCCCGAGCGGTACACGGAGATCACGCCCGCCGAGCACCTCACGGCCACGGCACCGGCGACCCTCATGGTCACAGGGGCCGCCGACCATCTCGTGCCGCCGTCGGGCGCGAGCGGCCTCGCCGAGGCGCTCGGCGCCGTCGACGTGCCGCACGAGCTCGTGCTCGTTCCCGCCGGAGAGCACGGCTTCGACCGGGCGCCCTCGGGCGTCGGGACGCAGGTCTGGCGCGAGCTCACCCTGCAGTGGTTCGAGCAGCACGGCCGGGCGCCGGCAGCGCCGTGAGCCGCCCTCGCGCTGAGACAATTCCCGGGTGAACGAGCACGCCGAGCTGCCCTCCGCCGTCGTCCGCATCACCGATCCCGGCGACGCGCGTCTGCGGGACTACACGGACCTCACGGACGTCAGGCTGCGCACCGTGCGCGAGCCCGCCGAGGGGCTGTACATGGCCGAGTCGTCGACCGTGATCCGCCGCGCGCTGCGTGCAGGGCACCGGCCCCGGTCGTTCCTCATGGCCGACAAATGGCTCGCGTCGATGTCGGACGTGCTCGGCGAGCATCCCGACGTCCCGGTGTTCGTGGGCGACGAGGAGGTGCTCCGGCAGGTCACGGGGTTCCTCCTGCACCGCGGGGCGCTCGCGGCGATGCACCGGCCGGTGCTCCCGAGCGTGCACGAGCTCGTGGGCGGCGCACGTGGGGGTGCTGGTGCCCGTCGGGTCGCGGTGCTCGAGGACATCGTCGACCACACCAACGTCGGGGCGATCTTCCGGTCGGCCGCGGCCCTCGGCGTCGACGCGGTGCTCGTCTCGCCGCGGTGCGCCGACCCGCTGTACCGGCGGTCGGTGCGGGTCTCGATGGGCACGGTGTTCCAGGTGCCGTGGACGCGGATCGAGTCGTGGCCCGGTGGCCTGCACGCGCTCACCGAGGACGGGTTCACCGTCGCGGCGCTCGCTCTCGCCGACGACGCCGTCTCGCTCGACGACCTCGTCGCCGACCCGCCCGAGCGGCTCGCGCTTGTCCTGGGTACCGAGGGTGACGGACTGTCACGCGGTGCCGTCGAGGCGGCGGACGTCGTCGTGACGATCCCCATGTCCGGGGGAGTGGACTCGCTCAACGTGGCCGCGGCGTCGGCGGTCGCCTTCTGGGCAACTCGCTCCGCGGACGCTTCGGAGTGACGATAGGAGGGTGAGCGCGAGCGGCCTTCCGCCGACGACGCGCCGGAACGGGGAAGGGCCGGTGGTCGTCGGGTACGACGCGTCCGCAGTCGCCGAGTCGGCGCTCGAGTGGGCGGCTCGTGAGGCGCGCACCCGCAGGACCTCGCTCCAGATCGTCTACGTGCGCGACGAGCACGACACCGGGCTGACCGCGCGCAAGGACGGGCGTGACGTCGGGAGCGACACCGGCGCCTGGCCGGTGGTCGAGGAGGCTGCCGCGAGGGTGCGGGACCACGTGCCCGGCATCGAGCCGGAGACGTACGTCGAGTACGCGTCGCCCGGGGCGGCGCTCGTGGGCATGTCCCACGGGGCGTCGCTCCTCGTGGTCGGTTCCGCACCCCACCGGGTTCTCGTCGAGGAGCTCAGGGGATCCGTCGCACTCCAGCTCGCGGCTCACGCGCACTGCCCGGTCGCGGTGGTCCCCGAGCTGCCCGAGGTGCGCATGCCGGCGGTGCGGCCCGTCGTCGTCGGCTACGACGGCTCACCCTCGGCGGCGCGGGCGCTCGCCTGTGCCGCCGACGCTGCTTGGTACGGCGCGCTCCCGCTGCGGGTCGTCGTGGTCTGGCGTCCCGGAGCGACGGAGTGGATCGAGTCGTTCACGATGGGCACCCTTCCCCGCGACGCCACCGAAGCGACTGCGGAGCAGACGCTCGTCGACGGGCTCGAGCGCATCCGCAAACATTCCGAGATGCGCGGGTGGCGGGCGGGGTCGATCGCGCTCGAAGGAATCGTGCGCGAGGGCCGGGCGGTCGACATGCTTCATCTCGCGGCTACCGAGGCCGACCGGCTCGTCGTCGGGACGCGAGGGCGGGGCGGCTTCGCCTCGCTCCTGCTGGGCTCGGTCTCGCACACGATGATCCGCGTCGCACCGTGCCCGGTCGTGGTCGTGCGGGACGACGAGGCCGACGCATAGGCCACCGTCGGCGGACGGGGGTGCCCGGGTCGCCGCGGAGTGCGCCTCGCCGTGCTGTGATCCACGCCACGAAGGGTTGTGGGCGCCGGCCGAGGTGAGGTTAGGCTAACCACCGTGACCGACACCGCCGAGGCAGCTGCCGCCGTGACCCTGGACGCCCCGCCCCAGCCGTGGCGGATGTTCGACGTCGTCGTCTCGCGGGTGACCCGGCTGTGTCCGTCCTTCACCCGCATCACGTTCACCGGCGAGGACCTGGACCAGTTCGCCGACAACGGCCGCGACCAGCGGATCAAGTTTCTCCTCCCGGCGCCCTGCGGCGGCTGGGAGTACCTCGACCGCCAGAACCCCGACTGGTTCACGTCGTGGCGTGCCCTTCCGGAGGAGCGTCGCAACCCGCTGCGCACCTACACGGTGCGGGCGGTTCGCCAGGACCGGCGCGAGGTCGACGTCGACATCGTGCTGCACGGCGACACCGGCCCGGCGTCGCGCTGGGCGAACGGCGCCAAGCCCGGCTCGCCCCTCGTCATCATGGGCCCCAACGCGGCGTACACGGGCGGGCCGCACGGCGGGCTCGAGTTCGCCCCGCCACAGACCAGCCACGCGCTGCTGCTCGCAGGCGACGAGACCGCGGTCCCCGCGATCGCCGCGATCTGCGAGTCGCTGCCCGACGACGCGATCGGCGAGGTCTTCCTCGAGGTGCCGCACCGCGAGGACCGATGGACGCTCGCCGCGCCGGCCGGCGTGCGCGTCACCTGGCTGGCCCGCGAGGACCGGGAGCACGGCGAGGTGCTCGTCCCGGCCGTCCAGGAGGCGGCCGACCGCCTGCTCGCCATGGGTGTGCGTGCCTCAGCCGCGAACGAGCCGGCCGTCACGGCGGCGGGTGTCGACCTCGGCGCCGAGCTGTCCGACGTCGACATCGACGCCGAGATCCTCTGGGAGGTGCCGGTCGACGCGTCGGGCCACCCTCTTGTGCAGGACACCGTGCTCTACGCGTGGCTCGCGGGGGAGGCCGGCGTCATCAAGACGCTGCGCCGCTACCTCGTCTCGGTGAAGGGCGTCGACCGCAAGGCTGTGGCCTTCATGGGCTACTGGCGCCGCGGCCGCGCCGAGTGCTGAGGCCGCCGCTCGCGCGACTGCCCGAGCTCAGCGCTCGACGCCGAGCCCCTCGATCACCTCGACCACCGGCATCGCGCACAGCAGCTCACCGGGCATGAGCAGCTTCGACCGCCGCACGCCCGAGCCCATGAGCGCGAGCGTGCCCGGCACGGCGAACCGTGCGTCGACGAGCACGCGCCAGCGCGCGGGCAGGCCCACGGGCGTGATGCCGCCGTACTCCATGCCGGACTCGGCCGTCGCCCGGTCCGTGGGCAGGAACGAGGCCTTGCGCACGTCGAGCAGCTTGCGCACGCGGGTGTTGACGTCGGCGAACGTCGTCGCGGTCACCACGCAGGCCGCGATCCGCTCGACCTCGCCGCGGCGGCCGGCCACGACGACGCAGTTGGCCGACGCCTCCGGCGGGAGCCCGTGCACGTCGTTGAGCGTCGCGGTGTCCGCGTGGTCGGGGTCGATCTCGGCCACGGCGACCTGCTCGGCGACGCGTGCGTCGTCCGCGGCCCACGTGTGCAGCGCGTCGAGCACCGGCGCGGCGAGCAGCTCGGGGTGCTCGAGCGCGGGCGCCCAGTCGAGGTCGCCCAGGGTCGGCAGGCCGCTCACCGCTGGTAGGTGCCCACGATGACCGCACGCGCGAGCGTGTGGAACACGGCGTTGATGGCGACCTTGGCGTTGCTCGCGTCCGGTCCCACGCGCAGCCGCGGCACGTCGAGCGCGTGCACCGCGAACACGTACCGGTGCTCGTGGTCGCCCGACGGCGGTCCCGCGGGCTCGTAGCCGCGCATCCCGCCGTCGCTGACCATCTGGTAGGCGCCGTCGGGGAGGCTTGAGCCGTCGGCCGCCCCCGCGCCGCGGGGGAGCGACGTGACCGATGCCGGCACGTCGACCAGGTTCCAGTGCCAGTAGCCCGACGGCGCGGGCGCGTCCGGGTCGAAGCAGCTCACGACGAACGACCGCGTGCCCTCGGGAAATCCGGACCACTCCAGGGCGGGCGAGTCGCCGTCGCCGTCGACCGTGAAGTCCACCGCGAGCCGCTCGCCGTCGGTCATGCCCGGGCTGGTCACCGTGAACGCGGGGACCTGAGGCATCAGCGAGTACGGGTCCGGGGGATAGGGGCGCGAGAGGTCCATGGCGCCCACTGTGCCGAATCCCCACGACGTCCGCCAGGGCGCGCGCGCCGCCGCGGCCCGGCCCGAGCTCACGCCTTCGGGCCACCCGCCACGTAGAGCACCTGCCCGGAGACGTACGCGGCCTCCTCGGAGCAGAAGAACGCGACGGCGGCGGCCACGTCCTCGGGCCGGCCCGCCCGGCCGACGGGCACGTCCTTGGCCGCCTCGGCGAGGAAGTCCTCGAACGAGACACCGACGCGCTCGGCCGTCGCGCGGATCATCTCGGTCTCGATGACGCCCGGCGCGACGGCGTTGGCGGTGACGCCGAACTTGCCCAGCTCGATCGCGAGCGTCTTGGTGAACCCCTGCATGCCGGCCTTGGCGGCGGAGTAGTTGGCCTGGCCGCGGTGGCCGAGCGCCGAGGTGCTCGACAGGTTGACGATGCGGCCCCAGCCCGCGGAGACCATGTGGGACTGGACGGCCCTGGTCACGACGAAGGCCCCGCGCAGGTGCACCCGCAGCACCGAGTCCCAGTCGTCCTCGGACATCTTGAAGAGCAGGTTGTCGCGCAGGATGCCGGCGTTGTTGACGAGGATCGTGGGTTCCCCGAGCTCGGTGGCCACGCGCGCCACGGCCGCTTCGGCGGCAGCGGCGTCGGCGACGTCCACGCCGATCCCGAGCGTGCGTCCGCCGTCCGAGGCGATGCTCTCCGCGGTCCGGGCGGCCTGCTCGGCCAGCAGGTCGAGCACGGCGACGGCGTGGCCGTCGGCGGCGAGCCGGCGGGCGGTAGCGGCGCCGATGCCGCGAGCGCCCCCGGTCACGATCGCGGTGCGCGGCTCGGTGGGACGGGTCATGGATACGACCTCCTCGTCGTGTCGCCTGGTGGGCTGTACGCCGCTGACCGGCGCGGTTGACAGGGTAGCTGCGGCGACGAAGACTGGAGAGGTGTTCGAACGAATGTTCGAATGATGCTGGACCGCCGGGAGGAGGCCGCGTGACCGTCGTCGTCCCGGAGCGCCAGACCGGTGCCCGCCACGCGCACGCGCTGGCCACGCTGCGCGAGGCCGAGCAGCGCACCACGACGCTCGCGGACGGGCAGGCAGTTGGGCAGGCATGGCCGGTGCACCCCGCCCTGGCGCGGCTGATCCCCGGAGGCGTGCTGCGTGGTGGCGGCACGCTCGCCGTGCGCGGCTCGACGTCGCTGCTGCTCGCGCTGCTCGCCGCGCCGTCGCAGGCCGGGGCGTGGGTCGCGTTCGTCGGGGCTCCCGCGGTCGGCATGCTCGCGGCCGCCGACGTCGGCGTCGTGCTCGAGCGCACCGCGCTCGTGCCGCTGCCCGGCCCGGACGCGCCGGCCGTCGTCGCGGCGCTCCTCGACGGCATGGACGTCGTGGTCACCGGCCCGCGGGCGGCGCTGACCGACGCCGACCGGCGGCGGCTCGCGGTCCGTGCGCGAGAGCGGGGCACGCTCCTGGCCTCGACCACGGCCTGGCCCGGCGCCCACGTGAC
>VJZX01000014.1 GCA_009663185.1 Isoptericola halalbus | reverse complement strand
ACAGACGGTCACGCTCCAGGACGTGTTCCTGTTCGACTACTCCGCCGGCACCGACCCGTCCGGCCGGTTCCTCGGCCACACCCGACCGACCGGCGTGCGGCCGCGGTTCTCGGACCGCCTCGAGGAGCTCGGCATCCACCTCCCGCCGACCGTCTTCGGTGCCGACGCGAGGATGGTGCGGGCATGAGCCCGGCACTGTGGGGGCCGGCCGCGGTCGCGGTCGCGGCAGCGATCGCGACCGTCCTGGTCGCGGCACCCGGCCGGGCGCGGATCCCGCGGTCCCGACGTCGACCGGTCGCGGGCGACGACGACGGCCGGCTCGCCGGGGCCGCGGCGACCGCGACGCGGCTCGTCGCGAAGGCCATGCGCCAGCGCGAGGGTGGCCTCACGGTCACGCTCGACCTCGCCGGCGTGCGCCGACGGCCCCAGGACTTCGTCTTCCTCGTCATCGTCGCGACGGTCGTGCTCGCCGCGGCCGGAATGCTGATCGGCGGTGTCGCCGTGATGCTCCTGCTGGCCGTCGTCGCACCGCTCGGCTCGGTGGTGTGGCTGCGTCTACGCACACGCAAGCGGAGGAAGGCCTTCGCCGACCAGCTCGACGACACCCTGCAGCTGGTCGCGGGCAGCCTGCGCGCCGGCCACAGCCTCATGCAGTCGCTCTCCGGCGTCGCGCGCGAGGCCGAAGAGCCGACCGCGTCCGAGCTCGGACGGCTCGTCAACGAGACCCGGGTCGGGCGGCCCCTCCAGATCGCGCTCGAGGAGTCGGCCATCCGGATGGACAACGAAGACTTCCACTGGGTGACGCAGGCCATCGCGATCAACCGCGAGGTCGGCGGCAACCTCGCCGACGTCCTCGAGGGTGTGGGCAAGACGATCCGCGAGCGCAACCAGATCCGCCGGCACGTGGCCGCTCTCAGCGCCGAGGGCAGGCTCTCGGGGGTCATCCTCGTGGGGCTCCCATTCGTCGTGGGCGGTTTCCTCCTGCTCACCAATCCCACCTACCTGACACCGTTCGTCCAGCACCCGATCGGCATGGCAGCGCTCGTCCTGGGGGCGTTCCTGCTCGTCGTCGGAAGCATCTGGATGGCCAAGGTCGTCAAGATCAGGTTCTGACATGTCGCCTACGATCCTCACCGCCGTCCTCTTCGTCTCCGCGGCCACCGCGCTCGTCGCCTGGCTCGCGGCCGCCTCGATGTCGCCCGAACGACGTCGCGCCGTGGCGAACCTGCAGCGCGGCGTCGTCGCGGCGCCGGCCTCGTCGTCCGCGGACGCCACGGACGCCGCGTCCGCCGTGCCGGCCCAGCGCCCGCGCGCCTCGCTCGGCCGAGCGCTCACCGCCGCGCCGCTCGTCGCGATGCTGGAGCGGAACTACGTGCGTGCGGGCCGCTCCGCGAGCTGGCCTGTCGACAGGCTGCTGACGCTCAAGCTGCTGTGGGTCCCGATCGGGGTCCTGCTCGTGGTCTGGGCCGTCGGCGCGGACGCCTCCCCGGCGCTCGTCGCTGTCGCGCTCGTCGGGGCGGTCACCGTCTACTTCGTGCCGGACCTGCTGCTGCTGAGCCGTGGGCAGGAGCGCGACAAGCGCATCCAGCTCGAGCTCGCCGACACGCTCGACCAGATGACGATCGCGGTCGAGGCGGGCATGGGCTTCGACGGAGCGATGGCGCGCGTCGCCGAGAACGGCAAGGGCGCGCTTGCCGAGGAGCTCACCCGGATGCTGCAGGACATGCGCATGGGGCGTTCGCGCCGGCAGGCGCTCGAGGACCTCGCTGGGCGCACGTCGGTCGTTGACCTGGGGCGCTTCGTGCGCGCGATCCTGCAGGCGGACGCCCACGGCATCTCGATCGGCGACGTGCTGCGCACGCAGGCTGCCGAGATGCGGCTCAGGCGCAGGCAGCGCGCGGAGGAGAAGGCGCAGAAGGTGCCCGTGCTCGTGCTGATGCCCCTCATGCTGTGCATCCTGCCGGTGCTGTTCATCGTGGTCATGACGCCCGTCGTCATCGACATCATCGGGGCCTTCACCGGGATGTGAGACCTCCGGCCGATGGCTACAGATCTTCGTGGAAAGCGGCGGTGAAGATCTGTAGCCGTCGGCCGTAGCGCGGGCCGCCTGTTCCTTCCTGATCGTTTGGGCCCCTGCGTTGACCCGTCAGGTGGCCTGACCGTACGTTCGGACGCGCAGCGCGACATCAGCGGTACCGATCACGCACAAACGATCATCGACGATCATGTCGCCTGCGTCCTTGAAGGTCAACGACGACAGGATCCCTCATGAGAACTCCCCCTGCGTCACGACGCACGAGGCTCGCGGCCTCGGCCGCGGCCGCGCTGTCGCTCGCGGCCGCGGGCGTTGCCGCCCCGACGTCCGCGCTCGCCGCCGGGCCCGTACCGACCGGACCGGTCGTCGCCGCGACGACGTCGGACGCGCTGCCCGAGCTGCGCGTCGACGACCCGTCGATCGACTGGCGCGCGCTCGTCGTCGACGGCGACGACGTCGAGCGGCGCGCGGACGGCACGCCCTACAACGTGTTCGGCGGCTTCGGCTCGGTGTCGTGCAACAACACGGGCAAGCTGCTCCTCGACTACAAGGAGGAGAACCCGGACGCCTACTGGTCGATCATGCGCATGCTGTTCGACCCGGTCGAGGGCGCCGGCCTGCGGCACATCAAGGTCGAGCTCGGCGCGGACAGCAACACGTCGTCGGGCGCGGAGCCGGCGACCAAGCGCAGCGCCGACGAGCCGGCCAACGTCCTGCGCGGCGCGGGCTTCCACTTCATCGCGGACGCGTTGTCGATCAACCCGGACATCGAGACCGAGGCGCTCCGCTGGGGCGAGCCGTCGTGGACAGGCAACGACTGGACCAAGCGCTACCAGTGGTACAAGGAGACGATCGACGCGGCATACGACACCTACGGCGTCGAGCTCGACTGGATGAGCCCGTCGCAGAACGAGGTGCGCGGCGCCACGTACCAGGACGCCGAGCTGCGGTGGACGGTCCAGTTCGCGAAGTGGCTCGAGCGCGACGCCGTCGCCGACGACGCGCGATACGACTACTCGCGGATCAAGATCGTCGCGCTCGACTCCTACCGCGAGGGTGACGCGATCGCCGGGCGCATCCTGGCGAACCCTGAGGCGCTCGAGCAGGTCGACGCGCTCGGCTACCACTACGACATCGTCGGCGGACCCAACGTCACCCGGCTCAACAAGGAGTTCGGCAAGCCGGTCCTGTACTCCGAGGGCGTCGCCCCGATGATCGACCCGCAGTACCGCGTGAACGCCGAGCCGGCGCGCGGCGGCATCGGCGGCGCGGTCGGTGCCGTGGACATCGCCGACCGCTTCATCAACGCCTACCGGTGGAGCGGGGCGGGGAACGACCCCGCGCACATGACCACGTTCCTGTTCCAGCCCGCGGTCGGCGCGATGTACGAGGGCACGCAGTACTCGCCCAAGCACCTGATCCGGGCGTCCGACCCCTGGTCGGGCTACTGGGAGGGCGACATCGGCATCGCCACCGTGCGGCACTTCCACCAGTTCGCCGAGCACGGCTGGGAGTACGTCGAGGGCGCCACGGGCGGCGACGGGACCAAGGGTGATGGCGGCACCAACGTCGACACCTCGACGCGCACCGTCATGACCCTGCGAACCCCGGCGAGCGCCGACGGCGAGGCCGAGCTCACGCAGGTCCACGCCAACAACACCGCGAAGCCGCGGTACTTCGAGGTCAAGGTCGCGGACCTCGGCCAGAGCGGCCGGCCGCTCTACGCGTGGCAGACGACGGGCCCGGACGCCGGCGAGGCCTACGACGCGAACTACTTCCAGAACGTCGGCTACTACGCGCCCGTGCGCACCGAGACCGTCGGTGGGACCGAGCACGACGTGTACCGCGTGAAGGCCGAGCCGTACTCGATCCTGACCCTGTCGACCCTGCCGCACGGCACCGACGGCACCACGCAGGAGTACACGCCGGGCGACTACGCGTCCGAGGCGGAGGACACCATCCTCCAGCTGCCCTACCGCGACAACTTCGAGTACGACGACTACCCGACCGCCGTCGTCGGCGGCGAGGCGATGTCGTACGTCGAGCGCCGTGGCGGGACCCCGCGGTACACCGCGGACCAGGACGGCGCGTTCGAGGTCGTGAAGAGCGGCGACCGCGCGCACCGCAACGTCCTGCAGCAGCAGATCCACGCCGATAACCGCGGGTTCACGTGGAACGTGTGGGGCAACGGGCGGCAGGACATCTTGCAGACCGCCTCGCCGTCGACCGTGCTGGGCGACCACCGGTGGGCCGACTACACCGCGACGGTCGACTTCCGCCTCGACGACGTCGTGCGCGACGCGAGCCTGCCGAACTTCGCCGGGCTCGGCGTGCGGCAGGTGGTCGCCCGCGGCGGCGACCAGGCGACGTACGCCACGCGGGTCCACGCGGACGGCCGGTGGGAGCTGCGCAAGCTTGACTCGGTCGTCGCATCGGGTGCGCTGGACGGGTTCGACGCCGGAGCGTGGCACACGCTGTCGGTCGAGGCGCGTGAGAACGTCATCACCGCGCGGCTCGACGGCGAGCTGCTGTCTCAGTGGGTCGACCCGGCGGCCAACCCGGTCCTCGCGGGCCGCATCTCGCTCGTCAGCGGGTTCTCCAACACGCGCTACGACAACCTCGCGATCACGCCGATCGAGGGCCAGGCCTGGGAGTCCGAGAAGCTCGACGACTCCGACGCGCGCGTGACCTACCCTGACGGCTCGCGCTTCGCGCAGTCCGGCTTCGCCCACTTCAACCGCACCCTGCACGTGCTCACGGCGGGCCAGTCGGTCCGGCTCGACTTCACCGGGACGGGGCTCAACCTGTTCGGCGCCACGGGGGCGGCGACGGTCGAGGTGGAGATCGACGGGCGCGCGCCGCGGACCGAGCGGGTCGGCGCGGCCGGCACGCGCGAGACGTCGTACTGGTTGCGTGGCCTGCAGCAGAAGGCCCACACCGTCACCGTGCGCGTGGTCAGCGGCACGTACACGCTCGACGGTGTCGACGTGCTCACAGGTGGGGCGAAGGTCCGCGACGTCGCACCCGAGGAGCGGCCCGTCGCGCTCGTCGAGCCTGTGGCCCGCGTGGCGACCGCCGTCGGGCAGGCGCCCGACCTGCCTGCGACAGTCGCGGCGACGTCGGAGGCCGGCACGACGATCGACGCCGCGGTCGACTGGTTCGTGCCCGAGGGCGCGTTCGACGAGCCGTACGCGATGGTCCGCGTCGACGGGACGTTCACGGCCGACCCGTCGCTGCGGGTCTCGACGATCGTCGAGGTCGTGCCAGAGGACCTCGTGTACTTCGTCGACGCCAACGCGCCCGCCGTCGCGGGTGCGGCCGCCTACCCGGCGATCCGGGCGTACGTCGAGTCCGGTGGCGGGGCGCTGCGCAACGGCGTCGTCGACGCGCTGTGGTCCGCGGACGCGGGCTGGGGTCGCGTCGCGCCCTACTCGGGCAAGGCCCCGCTCGGGACGAACCCGTACGACAAGACGCGCGAGACCGGCTACTACACGTCGGGCACGTCGCAGCCGCTCGACTACCGGCTCACGCTCCCGGCCGGGACGTACACGCTCTCGTCCGCGCACACCGAGTGGTGGAACCCGGGCGGCAGCCGGTCGCGCCGCATGGCGACGTCGGTCTCCTGGACCGGAGCCGACGGCGTGGCGCACTCGGTACCACTGGGCTCGGTCGCTTTCCCGAACGGCAGCAGCGGCCGTAGCGCGGTGCTGGCGGGGAGCTTCACGCTCACCGAGGAGACCGTCGTGACGTTCCGCGTCGCGAGCGACGGCGGCACCGAGGCCCCTGTGCTGAGCTGGTTCGCCGTCGCACAGGACTGATCCCACACTGGCCGACGGCTACAGTTTGCCCCCGTTTCCACCCGGAAGCGGGGACAAACTGTAGCCGTCGGCGCTTCAGGACGACGTCGCGCGGACCGGGCCGGTCGACTCGCGCACCACGAGCCGGGGGCTGATCGCCATCCGGTGCACCGGCCGCTCCGGGTCCGCGAGCCGCTTGACGAGCAGGTCGACGGCCGCGTGACCGACGGCGTCGCGCGGCGGCCGCACGGCCGTCATCGCAGGGCTGAACAGCCCCGCGACCTCGTCGTCATAGGCGACGACCGAGAGGTCGCCCGGCACCGACAGGCCGCGGTCCATGGCCTGCTGCACGACGGCGGACGCCTCGGGGTCGGAGTGCACGAGCAGGCCCGTGGTGCCGGAGCGCATTGCCGTCTCGACGACCTCGGCCACGACGCCCGGGTACTCGGGCGTGCGGCGGTCCGGCGCGAGCCGCTCGAAGTGCTCGTCGGTCGACAGCCCCAGCTCGGCGCACGCGGCGCGCCAGCCCGCGGCGATCTTGCGCGACGTCGGCGACTCGCGCGACAGGACGAGGCCGACGCGGCGGTGGCCCAGGTCGGCGAGGTGGTGGACGGCCATGAGCGCGCCCAGCGCGTGGTCGGACACGACCGACTCGAGCGCCTCGCGGTGCGGGGCGAGCGCGGCCTCGCGCTCGACCAGCACGTACGGCATCCCGGAGTCGGCGAGCCACTGCGCGACGTCCTGCGCGTGCGGCGCGTCGGTGCGCGGCGCGAGGATGATGCCCCGCACGCCGTCGGTCTCGGCGAGCCGGCGCAGCACGGGGCGCTCGTCGGTGGCGTCGTAGGACGATCCGCGCAGCACGACGCGCAGCCCGTGCTGGCGCGCCTCGGCCTCCATCCCGCGCACAACACCGGGCCAGTAGTAGTCGAGAGACGGCACGAGCACGCCGATCGTCTCGGCGGAGGCGCGGTTGTGACCGGCGCTCGCCGTCCCCGCCGAGACCGCGCCGCCGTGCACGCGCGCGAGCAGTCCCTCGCGCTCGAGCTGCATGATGTCGCGGCGCACCGTCACGGGCGTGACGCCGAGCTCCTCGGTGAGGTCGGCGACGCGCACGACGCCGTCGCGGTCGAGCGCCGCGAGCAGGCGGGCGCGTCGCTCGGCAGGCAGCGGCGCCCGGGGCCCCAGGTCACTGGTCACGTCTCCTCCTTGGTGGTCGCCTCGATGGTGCCGTACGCGCCGGGCTCGTGCCCTGGGATCTGCGCGACGATCTGCTCGACGACGACGCGCACCTCACGCCGGTCGGTGACGTCGAGGTCGAGCCGCGTGAGGCGTTCGCCCCAGACGCCGGAGAGCAGCGGGTCGTCGAGCGTGCGCTCCTGCAGCGCGGCCGCGACGTCGGCGGGCCACGACAGGCGCACCGGCGTCGCGCCGTCGAGCGGGTGCACGACGGCGGTGCCCCGGGCGAGCTCGACCTCACCCGCGAGCATGAAGCGCGCGGACGTGGGGGCGGCGTCGGGAGCGGCGTCGAGGTCCCAGGCGTCCTCGACGACCACGCGCGCGCCCTCGGCGCCTCCGGCCGCGCGCACGAGGTGCGCCGCGCGCCGCCACGACCGCAGGCCGGGCACGGGATACGCGCCCGCGAGGTCGAGCGTGAGCCCGGGGCGGCCGCCGTCGAGCGCCGGCGCCACGTCGCGTGCGGCGAACTCCGGCCCGACGCCCTGCGGCGTGCCCGCGACCTCGGGCACCGAGTGCCAGGACGACTGCATGGTCCAGATCGCGTACCGGTCGGGCCCGAACGTCTGCGCGGTGTACGTGGGACGCCCCGCGTCGACGACGGCGGGCACGCCGTCGGACGCCACGACCAGGGACCCGACGTCGTTGTGGTTGTGGTGCTCGCCGTTGTGCCCGCCCTTGACGGCGAGGGTGAGGCCGGTGGGCGTCCCGGAGCGCTCGCGCGCGAGCAGCACCTGGGTCGAGCCGAGCCAGACCTCGCCCGGCAGCGGGGACGCCCCGGGCGCATCGCCCGCGGCGGCCCAGTCGGCGTCGGTCAGCGCGCGCAGCAGGCGGCCGAGGCCGTCGGACTCGTGCGCCACGGGCCCGCCGGGGACGCGGTGGGTGGCCGCGTGCGCCGCGGCGTCGCGGTCGCCCGCCGCCCGCGCCACGCGGTGCAGCGCGTGCCAGGGCTGTTCGGCCGACGGCCGTGCCTGGCCGTCGGCGAGGTTGAGGTACCAGCCGTCACCGAGGTGCATCCGGTGGGGGAAGGCGACCGTCGCCCGCAGCGCGGGGACGGCCGGAGCGCCGTGGTGGCCGAGCGCGTCGAGCGCGCCGCCCGTGGCGTGCGCGAGCAGGTCGAGCGCCTCGAGCGCCCGGCACGCGCCGTTCCACCAGTAGGCGTACCCCTCGTCGATCGCGCCGTCGTCGGGCAGCGACGCGACGTACCGGTCTATGCCCTCGAGCACCAGGTCCACCACGTGCGCCCGCAGCGGCTCGTCGTCCGCGCCGTCGAGCAGCCGCAGCGCCGTGACGAGCACGTTGCCGTGGATCCACGGGTTCCAGTTGTGCACGTCGCCGTCGAGGCCGAGCCAGTGCCAGTCGCGTCTCCGGACGAACGGCTCGACGACGCGGACGCGCGCCTCGTGCCGCAGGCGCGCTCGAAGGCCGGGGTAGCGCGCGTCGAGCACGTCGCCGAGCAGGTGGTCGGCCCAGGCGAGCTGACCGGCCACCTCGCCGGCCCCGAGGTCGAGGTACGGGTCGCTCACGACGGGCAGCACGCAGCCGTGGACCACGAACGCGTCGTCGTGGGCGGGCCAGCACCACGAGCTCTGCTCGCACAGCAGCCACAGGCCGTCCGCGGCCTCATCGACCCAGCGGTCCTCCAGCGTCGTCGCGGCCGCGACGACCGCACGGGAGAGCCGGCTCTGCCGTGCGAACACGAGTTGCTCGTGGCCGTCCCGGTCGCCGTCGCGATGCAGCCGCGCGGCGGTGCTGGCCAGCGGCATGGGCCACGGGGTGCCGAGATCGTCCTCGGCACCCGCGAGCAGCGCCGCGCAGGTGGCGCGATCGGCGGACCCGCGAGCGGCGTCCCAGACGGCGCGGTCCACGGCCGGCGCGACGGGCAGCGCCGCGGCCGGCGGGCGTAGCACGGCGGCGATCGCGTCGGCGCGCGAGGCTCCCGTCGCGCGCAGGGCGGGGGCGAACGCCGCGTCGAGCGGGCCGCGGAAGGGGTCGGTGGCCATGTCTCCTCGTCGAGAACTGTCGAAACCCTCTCACCAGGGGATCGATCAGAAACGATCATCACAGTACAGCAACAGCCTTGACACGGCCAAGCCTGAACGGTTGACTCCGGTCGTGTTCGATCGTGGTCGATCGAATACGGACAGCGGCCATCGAGGCCGCTCGCCAGGCCATTCGACGGAGAAGGACGCGATGACACCGCACGCGACGCGGCACGACCCGGCAACCGGGACGGACGCCGCCGCGATCACGGGGTGGGACCGGCAGCGCTGGGCCGACCTCGCGGACCGCATGCTCGCCGCTGTGCAGCCGTTCGCCTCACCGGGCGGGTCGCTCATCACGCTGCCCGGGCCGGAGGGTGGCTACGGCCGCGCCGTCGACGGCCTCGAGGGCTTCGCGCGCACCTTCCTGGCGGCCGGCTTCCGGCTCGCGGGCGAGCGCGGCGCCGACCCGCACGGGTACGCGGAGCGCTACGCCGCCGGCCTCGCCGCGGGCACCGACCCGCACGCGTCCGACCGCTGGGTCCGGATGTCCGAGCACGGGCAGGCCAAGGTCGAGGCCGCGTCGATCGCGCTCATTCTGGACATGACCCGGCCGTGGATCTGGGACCGCCTCGACGCCGGCACCCAGGAGCGCGTCGTCGACTACCTCGCCGAGGCCGTCGGCGACGACACCTACCCGCGCATCAACTGGGTCTGGTTCCGCCTCGTGGTCCAGACGTTCCTGCGCTCCGTGGGTGGCCCGTACTCGCTCGACGAGATGGCCGAGGACCTCGCCACGCACGACACGTTCACGCGGGCGGACGGCTGGCTGGCCGACGGCGCCGCGCGCTCCTACGACCACTACGCCGGCTGGGCGCTGCACCTCTACCCGACGTTGTGGGCGCGGATGGCCGGCGCCGAGGACCTCGCCGCGCCCCGCCGCGAGCACGACGTCGCGCTGCTCGACCGCTTCCTGACCGACGCCGTCGCGCTCGTCGGCGCCGACGGGTCGCCGCTCGTGCAGGGCCGCTCGCTCACCTACCGCTTCGCCGCGGCCGCCCCGTTCTGGGTCGGCGCGATGGCCGGCGTCCCGTCCGTGACGCCCGGCCTGCTGCGCCGCGCGGCATCAGGCGTCGTCGGGCACTTCGCCGATCACGGCGCGCCCGACGACGAGGGGCTGCTCACGCTCGGCTGGCACCACGCATGGCCGCGCATCGCCCAGTCCTACTCCGGCACCGGCTCGCCGTACTGGGCGAGCAAGGGCCTGCTCGGGCTCGCCCTGCCCGCCGACCATCCCGCGTGGACCGCGCCCGAGGAGCCGCTGCCCGTCGAGCGTGGCGACGTGCTGCGCACCGTGCGCGCCCCCGGCTGGGTGATCAGCGGCACGCGGGCCGACGGCGTCGTGCGCGTGGTCAACCACGGCACCGACCACGCGCTGCCCGGCGCGCGCACGGGCGACTCGCCCCTGTACGCGCGGATCGGCTACTCGACCGCCACGAGCCCCTGGCTCGACGACGCGAGCTGGGCCTCGCCCGCCGAGCAGTCCGTCGTCCTGCTCGACGCCGAGGGCCGGGCCACGCACCGCTCGGGCATGACCACGCTCGCGCTGCGGGTCGAGGAGCTCGACGACGGGAACTCGGTCGCGGTCGCCGCCTCGCGCGCCGACGTGCGCTGGCTGACCCCCGACGCCGGTCAGCACGATCACGGCTACGGCAGGCCAGGTGCGACGACCGACGCCGGCACGCTGACCGTCGTCTCGCTCGTCCGCGGTCCGTGGGAGGTCCGGTGCGTGCGCGTCGACGCACTGGCCGACGACGTCGAGGCCGCCGCGCTACGGATCTGCGGCTGGCCGGTGGTCCCGGGCGACGGCCTGGAGTCCGCCGTCGTGCCGCTGTTGGGCGAGGCGACGCCGGGCGAGACCGTCCGCCACGACGCCAGCCCCCTCGGGCCGAGCTCGCGCGTCCCGTTCGTGGACCTGCCGGTGCGACCCGGCGAATGGTTCGCGGCGCTCGTGGTGCTGCGCGGCGTCCACCACGAGCCGGACGCGCGGGAACCCGCCGCCCGGGTCGACGACACCGACCCGGCGGCACCCATCGCCGTCGTGGACTGGCCCGACGGCGTCCGGACCGCGACCCCCCTTCTCTAGCCACCCACCTCACGACCGGGACGCCGTCCCGGTCTCGGTCGAGGCCCGTACGCGGGCCGCCGAACTCGAAGGAGAGCAAGGTATGAAGCGCACGACCCCCATCGCGCTCGGCACGTCCGCGGCGCTGGTGCTGGCCCTCACGGCCTGCGGCAGCGACGGCGGCGGCGCCGGCGGCGCGGGCGAGACGGCCGAAGGCCCCGTCACCATCAGCCTGGCCGGCTGGGACTTCGCCGCGACACCGGAGTTCCAGACGCTCGCCGACGGCTTCATGGAGGCGAACCCGGACGTCACGGTGGAGCTCAAGGAGTACCCCGCCGGCAACGACTACGACACCGCGCTGACGGCCGACCTGGCCGCCGGCACGGCGCCCGACGTCTTCATCGTCAAGAACCTGAAGAACTACGTGACGTTCCAGGCGGGCGGCACGCTGCTCGACATCTCCGACGTCGCTTCCGAGCTCGACCCGGCCACGGGCGGCCTCGAGGCGATGGCGGTGGACGGCAAGACCTACGCGGTGCCGTATCGCCAGGACTCGTGGGTCCTGTACTACAACAAGGACCTGTTCGCGAAGGCCGGCGTCACCGAGCCGGACGGCTCGTGGACGTGGGACGACTACGAGGCGGCCGCTGCCGAGCTCACGAAGGGCATCGGCGAGCAGGACGCCACCGGCGCCTACCTGCACACCTGGCAGTCGACCGTGCAGGGCTTCGCACTGGCCCAGTCGGGCGCCGACCTCGAGGGCGGCGACTACTCGTTCCTCGCGCCGTACTACGAGCGCGCCCTGCGGATGCAGCAGGAGGGCTCCACGCCGACCTTCGCGACCGCCACCACGAACGAGCTGACCTACCAGGCGCAGTTCGGCACCCAGAAGGCCGCGATGCTGCCAATGGGCTCCTGGTACATCGCCACGCTGGTGGCGCAGCAGGCCTCCGGCGAGGCCGACACCTTCGAGTGGGGCATCGCGCCGATCCCGCAGGCCGACGAGTCCACCACGGGCACCGACGCCACGCCGGTCACGTTCGGCGACCCCACCACGATGGGCATCAACGCGGGCATCGACGAGGAGAAGGTCGACACCGCCAAGGAGTTCCTCGCCTACGCCGCAGGCCCCGAGGGTGCCGCCGCTCTGGCCGCCATCGGCATCACGCCGGCCCTGATCGACGAGACCGTCGAGTCGACGATCTTCGGCCTCGACGGCGTGCCGCAGGACGACCTGTCGAAGTTCGCCTACACGACGCACGAGACGCTGCCGGAGAACCCGGTGGGCGAGAAGACCGCCGCGATCCAGACCATCCTCGGCGAGGTCCACACCGAGATCATGTCCGAGTCCACCCCGGTGGACGAGGCGCTCGCGACCGCGGCCGAGCGCGTCGCCAACGAGGTCGGCTGACCCGACGTCCCGGTCGGCGTGCCGGCCCGGCCTCAGCGGCCCGGTCGACACGCCGACCCCGGACACCACCCCGTCCTCCACCACCCGACGAGGAGAAGCACCATGGCGACACCAGTCGTCGACCAGCCCGCGGCAGTCCTGCCCGGCTCCGCCCTCGCCCGGCCCAGGCGCCCAGGGACCCGGCTCACGGCCCGCAACGCGCTCATCGGCTGGACGTTCATCCTCCCGAACTTCGTCGGGTTCGCCGTGCTGACGCTCGTCCCGGTCCTGACGCTGTTCTACCTGTCGTTCACGAGCTCCAACATCTTCGGCACCGCGAGCTGGGTAGGCCTCGACAACTACCAGCGGCTCCTGACCGACAAGGGCTTCCACACCGCGCTGGGCAACACGTTCTACTACGCCGCGGTGCACATCCCGCTGACGATCGTCGTGTCGCTCGGCCTGGCGCTGCTGCTCAACCAGAAGATCCGCGGGGTCGCGTTCTTCCGGACCGTCGCCTTCTTCCCATACATCACGTCGATCGTCGCGATCGCGGTCGTGTGGAACATGCTGTTCAGCCCCGAGTACGGCCCGATCAACCAGCTGCTCGGCCTGTTCACCGACGGCGCGCTGCCGGGCTGGACCGTCTCGAAGGACTGGGTGATGCCCGCCGTCATCATCGTCGGGACCTGGCGTGACATGGGCTTCTACATGCTGCTCTTCCTCGCCGGCCTGCAGACCGTGCCCGCCGAGCTGCACGAGGCCGCCCGCATCGACGGCGCTTCGACCTGGCAGCGGTTCTGGAACGTCACCCTGCCGTGCCTGCGCCCGACGATGTTCCTCGTCACCGTGATGATCACAATCGCCAGCTTCAAGGTCTTCGACCTGATCCTCGTCATGACCGACGGTGGCCCGGGCCGGGCCTCGCTCGTCCTGAGCCACTACATCTACACCAAGGGCTTCGTGCAGTTCGAGTTCGGCTACGCGTCGTCCGTGGCCGTGGTCCTCTTCGGAATCTGCATCCTCGTGACCGTGGTGCAGTTCGTGTACAACAAGCGGAAGGAGGCGTGATGGCCGCCCGTCCGACCGCCGTTCGCACCGCGGGACGCGTGCTGCTGTACGTGGTCCTGCTCGCCGCCGCGGCGGGGATCATGCTGCCCTTCGCCTGGATGATCATCTCGTCGCTCAAGATGAACAACCAGGTGTTCACGGCGCCGGTCCAATGGGTCCCCGACCCGTTCCGCTGGCAGAACTATGCGGACATCTGGCTCAAGGCCGACATGGTGACATGGCTGAAGAACACCACGATCCTGTCGGTCACGGTGACCCTGCTGCAGGTGCTCACGGGCAGCTTCGCCGCCTACGGGTTCGCGAAGATGCGCTTTCCGGGCCGCGACGCGCTGTTCCTCGTCTATCTCGGCACCATTGCCGTGCCGTGGCAGTCGTACATGATCCCGCAGTTCCAGATGATCTCGGGCTGGGGCCTGAACAACACCCTGCTGTCGATCGTCCTGCTCCAGGCGTTCGGCGCGTTCGGCGTCTTCCTCATGAAGCAGTACTACGAGTCGATCCCCGACTCGCTGTGCGAGGCCGCGCGGATCGACGGGCTCAGCGAGTACGCCATCTGGTGGCGCATCATGGTGCCGCTGTCCGTGCCGGCCATCGCCTCCCTGACGCTCATCACGTTCGTCAACACCTGGAACGACTACCTCGGCCCGCTGATCTACCTGCGCGACCGCGAGCTGTGGACCATCCAGCTCGGTCTCAAGTCGTTCATCGGCCAGTACAACGCCGAGCATGCGCTGATCATGACCGGCTCCGTCCTCTCGGTGCTGCCGATCGCGCTGATCTTCCTGGCCGGCCAGCGCTACTTCGTCGAGGGCATCGCGACGACGGGGGTCAAGGGATGAGCGCCGCCGCCGCCCGGCCGGGCGAGCGCCGCAGGCTTGTCTCCCAGGAGACCTACGAGCTGGTGTTCGGCACCGTCTACACCGGCCTGGTCACCAACCTGCTCCTCGTGGTGGCGTGCCTGCCGGCCGTCGTCCTGCTCCTGACCATGGACCCCCGGGTCTCGTGGGCCGCGTACGCGCTGGTGGCCCCGTTCGTCGCACCCGCCCTCGCGGCGACCTTCGCGGTGTTCTCGGCGTTCACCACGGAGGGGGCGACGCCGGTGCGCACGTTCTGGCGGGCCTACCGCGCCAGCTTCCGGCGCGCCCTGGCTGTCGGAGCCCTGGCCACCTCCGCCGTCGTGGTGCTCGCCGTCGACGTCGCGGCGGTGTGGGGCTCGCGCCTCGGAGCCGCCGCCATCCCCGTGCTCGTGACGCTGATCGTGCTCGTGCTGGCCACGACGATCGTGGCGCTCGCGGCCCTGCCGGAGCTGCCGGGCGCCCGCCTGCGCGACCTCCTGCGCGCGAGCCTCTACCTCGCGGTGCGCCGCTGGTACCTCAGCGCGGCGTCGCTGCTCGTGCTCGCGCTGCTGGGCGGCGTGATCGTCGCCCGCCCCGCCGTCGGGCTCGGGCTCGTCGCGGCACCGCTGCTGTACGTCGTGTGGGGCGGCAGCCGGTACGCGTTGCGCGCCGTCGTGCCCGACGGTGCTCATGACGGGGCACCCGAGAAGGTGCCCGTCGGCGCCTAGGCCGCCGCCCGAGACCTGACCTGCGACGGCGCTCCCGTGCGCCGAGAAGAGAGACGTACCCATGACATCAACCGAGGCCCGCACCGAGACGGTCCCCGACGCCGCGAGTCCGCGCGAGGACCTCGCGCCCGCCGTCGCGGCGGCCCTGGCCACCGTGCGGCGCAACGCGGTCGCGTTCGGCGACGTGTTCCCCGACGACACGACACGTGACAACGCCTACCCCCCTCGCCCCGCGACCGAGGACTTCGCCGAGGGTGCGAACCGGGGCTGGACCACGTGCTTCTGGACCGGTCTGCATTGGCTCGCCCACGAGCTCACGGGCGATCCGGCGGACCGGGAGGTCGCGGTGCGGCAGACCGCCGACTTCGCGCGCCGAGTGCACGCCGGAGAGGACCTCGACACGCACGACCTCGGCTTCCTGTACACGCTCACATGCGTGACCGCGTGGCGCCTGACCGGCGACGAGGCGGCGCGGGACGCGGCGCTCGCGGCGGCGGATCACCTCATGACGCGGTTCCTCGAGCCTGCGGGCATCGTCCAGGCGTGGGGCGACCTGTCCGACCCGACGCAGCGCGGCCGCACGATCGTCGACAGCCTCATGAACATGCCCCTGCTCACCTGGGCGGGCGAGGTCACGGGCGAGCCGCGGTATGCCGAGGCGGTGCGCCGGCACGTCGAGCAGGTGCGCACGCACCTCCTGCGCCCCGACGACTCGACGTTCCACACGTTCTACTGGGACGCCACCACGGGCGAGCCGCTGCGCGGCGCGACCGAGCAGGGCGCGGGCGACGACTCGTGCTGGGCCCGCGGCCAGGCATGGGGGATCTACGGCTTCGCGCTGCATCACCGGACCACGGGCGACCGGGAGGCACTCGTCGCCTCTCGCCGGTGCGCCGACTACTTCCTGGCGCACCTGCCGGCCGACGGCGTCGTGTTCTGGGACCTCGTCTACGGCGACGGCAGCGACGCGCCGCGCGACAGCTCGTCCGCCGCGATCGCCGCCTGCGGGCTGGCCGAGCTCGCGTCGGTCGAGACCGACGGCGAGCGTCGGGACCGCTACACGGACGCGGCTGACGAGATGCTGCGGGCGCTCGTCGCCGGGTACACGCCCACGGCCGACGAGCCGTCGGACGCGCTGCTGCTGCACGCCGTGTACGACGCGCCCAAGAACAAGGGGGTCGACGAGGGCTGCCTGTGGGGCGACTACTTCTACCTCGAGGCCCTGACCCGCGCCACGCTGCCCGGCTGGCGCTCGCCCTGGTGGGCGCCGGGCGACGGCTCGAGCGTCGGTGAGGGACGGGACCGATGATCCTCGACCGGTTCCGGCTCGACGGAAAGGTCGCGCTCGTCTCGGGCACGAGCCGCGGGCTCGGGCAGGGCGCCGCGCTCGCGCTCGCCGAGGCGGGCGCCGACGTCGCGCTGCTCGACCGCAGCGCTCCCGACGAGACCGTGGAGCGCGCGGCCGCGCTCGGCCGGCGCGTGCACGTCGTCCGGCGGGACCTGACCACCGCGAAGCCCGACGAGCTCGAGTCGGCCGTCCAGGAGGTGACCGACGTGCTCGGCGGCGTCGACGTGCTCGTCAACAACGCCGGTACGATCCGGCGCGCGCCGGCCGCCGAGCACCCGGTCGAGGACTGGGACACCGTGCTCGCGGTGAACCTTGACGCGGTCTTCCACCTGTCGCGCGCGGCCGGGCGGCGCATGCTCGAGCGCGGCTCGGGGCGCATCATCAACGTCGCGTCGATGCTGTCGTTCCAGGGCGGCATCCTCGTGCCCGGCTACGCGGCGTCGAAGCACGCCGTCGTCGGCCTCACCAGGGCTCTGGCCAACGAGTGGGCGGCCCGGGGCGTCAACGTCAACGCCGTCGCGCCGGGCTACATGGCCACCGACAACACGGCACCGATCCGCGCCGACGAGGTGCGCCAGCGCTCGATCTCCGAGCGCATCCCCGCCGGGCGGTGGGGTACGCCCGACGACCTCGCGGGCGCGATCGTCTTCCTCGCCTCCGACGCCGCCGCGTACGTGCACGGGACGGTCCTGCCCGTCGACGGCGGCTGGCTCGTCCGCTGAGTGCCCACGACCGTTTCAACGACCCACCTGGAGGAGCACCCATGGAACAGCGTTACGCCACTCACCCGGACCAGGTCCCCGGCATGGACACCGACGAGCTGCGGGCCCGCTACCTCGTCGAGGACCTGTTCGTGCCCGGCGAGGTGCGGACGGTCTACACCCACCACGACCGGATCGTCCTCGGCGGCGCCGTGCCTGGCGCCGAGCCGCTGCCGCTGCCGACCTACGACGAGCTGCGGTCCGACTTCTTCCTCGAGAACCGTGAGGTCGGCATCATCAACGTGGGCTCCGCAGGCACGATCACGTGCGACGGCGACACCTACGAGCTGCCGAGCGGCGCGTGCCTCTACGTGGGCCGCGGGACGCGCGACGTCGTCTTCGCGGGCGAGGGTGCGGCGTTCTACCTCTTCTCCGCACCCGCGCACACGACCTTCCCGACCGTGCTCACGCTCCCGGGCGAGGGCAACGTGCTCGAGCTGGGCGACCAGCTCACGTCGAACCGGCGCTCGCTGACCCAGATCATCCACGCCAAGGGCGTGCGGTCGTGCCAGGTCGTCATGGGCGTGACGCGGCTGCACCCGGGCTCGATGTGGAACACCATGCCCGCGCACACGCACGACCGGCGCACCGAGTGCTACCTGTACTTCGACATGCCCGACGACGCGCGCGTCGTGCACCTGTGCGGCGAGCCGACGCAGACGCGGCACCTGATCGTCGCCGACCGTCAGGCCGTGATCTCGCCAAGCTGGTCGGTGCACTCGGGCGTGGGGACGTCGTCGTACTCGTTCGTGTGGGCCATGGCGGGGGAGAACCAGGAGTTCACCGACATGGATGCCGTCCCGCCCACAGCCCTGCGCTGACCGCCGAGGTAGAACACCTCTCGCCGAGGTAGAACGTTCCGCGCCGAGGTGGCGGGGGCAGGCGGCTCAGGACCGGGACAACTTGCGCTCGTCGGGGATCACGATCCAGCCCACGATGTACGCGAGAACCTGTGGCCCGGGGATGAGGATCGACACGACGGCGAGGATCCGCACGAGATTGCGGTCCCAACCGAAATAGTCCGCGATCCCGGCGCAGACGCCGCCGAGCATGCGGCCCTGAGTCGGACGGTAGAGGGTGCGTTCGTTCGTCATGCCTCGACGCTACGGGTGATCTGTCCTGCTCGGCATCCGGAGTTCCCCGGGTTCGTCCCCTGACCGACCCTGATACCGCTGGCGAGCCCGAGCTCAGACGACGTCCGCGAGCGCCGCCGCGACGCGCCGCTGAGAGGCACGCCCGAACGCCGGCCAGCGGTCCCAGTAGTACGGCAGCCCGATGACGGCCTGGACCAGCACCCAGCCGCGCCCGCGCTCCCATGCGCCGTCGTCGAGCGTGCTCCCGACGCCGGACGCCTCGCGGAAAGCTTCACGCGAGCGCCCGTCGAAGAGCTGCCAGGCGGGGACGAGGTCCGCCGCAGGGTCGCCGACGCCGAGCGCGCCCCAGTCGATGACGGCGGTGAGTCGGCCGCGCTCGGCGAGCAGGTTGCCCGGCATGAGGTCGGCGTGGATCCACGCGCCCGGGCCGCGGTACGGATCCGCCTCGAGCGCGCGTTCCCACGCCTTCGTCGCCGCGGGGCCGTCGATCCGGTCGCCCGACGCCGCGATCGCCTCGCGTACGGCCTCGTCGAGGCGTGCGAGCGGCACGCCGCGGGCGGTGCCGTCCTTGACCGGGCCGCCCGTCGCATCGACCTCGCGCAGCGCAGTGACGAACACGCCGAGCTGCTCCGCGGCGGCGTCCAGGTCGACGTTCGGGCGTGCCGCCGGGTCGAGGGGGTCGGCGACGGCCGCGCCCGGCAGCCAGGGCACGACCGACCAGCGGAACGGGTAGGCGTCGTCGGGCTCGCCGGTCGCGAGGGGCGCCGGCACGGTGAGCGGCAGATGCGGCGCGAGCGTCGGCAGTTGCCCATTGCGGCAGCTGCGCGCGCACGAGCCGACGGACGTCGTCGGCGGTGGCGGGGACCTCGTCGTCGTGCAGCCTCATCCGCCCGACGGTAAGTGCGGGCGTTCCCGGACGACCAGCGGATTTCGGCGGCGGTCGCGGTGTGCGGCCTCTGGTCAGACGCGCCGTCGCCCGAGACCGGCCCGCTCGACGTCGTCGGCCCCGACCGGCGCTTCCGCCAGCAGGTGCCGAGGCACCAGGCCGGCGCCGACGACACCGTTGAGGAGCTCGGGCTCGATGGGGGCACCGCGGTGCAGCACGCTGATCGACCCTGTGGGTTCGAGCAGTGCGACCGCCACCTCGTCGTGGGCGCGGATGCCGGCGAGCCGGAGCCGGGAGCGTAGCTCGTCCGGGGACACGTGCGCCCGCCGCAGCTGCCCCGCCAGTACCTGACCATCCGCCATGAGCACGACGGGCGGCGTCGACACGATGCGCGCTCCGCCAGGCAGCAGGTGCGCCGCGCCGGCGACCGCCTGGAGAGAGATCAGGGTCAGCAAGGCGACGAGACCGCCGCCGAGCACGGGGATCTCGCCCAGCGCGGCGCGTCCCAGGATCGAGCCGAACGCGATGATGGCGACAAGGTCGTAGCTCGACAACGCGCCGAGCATCCGCTGCCCGAGGACGCGGACGATCAGCAGCATCCCGAGGTACATCCCGACGGTGCCGAGCACGACGGCGAGCGCCTCGTGCGGAGAGATCCACAGCAACTCGTCCCAGGGCGCGTCGTCCACGGCCTGCCTCCGGTCGTCGTCTGGGTTGGGCTCCGGAGCGGACAGGGTACCGAACTCGGGTTTCCCAGGCCGGCACTCAGGATCCTGCAGGCAGGCGCAAGGATGCCCCCGGTGGCGACAGAGTCGAGACATGGGGAGCAGCGGGCGAGGTCGTGGGTCTGGCGAGCTGGCAGCGGGGGCCGTCGTCGCGCTCCTCTTGGCGGGGTGCGCGGGCCTGGACGCTCCCGGCTCCGCCGGATCGCCGGACGACACGGAGTACCTGTGCTGGGACGTTCCGGTGACGCGCTCGGTGCTCGACGACGGCGCCACCGCGGACACGCTGGGCGACGAGGGGCGGGCGGCGCTCGGGGGGGCGGAGGTGCCGCCGATCGACCCGTCCGCGTGGACCATCGTCACCGAGTCCGCAGAGTACGTCGCGCTCATCCGGGAGCTCGGCGAGCCGGAGGACCTCGGCGCCGGTGACGTGCGCACCCATGAGCTCCTCACCGTCGAGTGGGTCGATGCGGTGAACCTCGACCCGTCGCCGGCGTGGGTTCTGGGTCAGTACGGCACCTGTGCCCTGCGCACCGGTGCTGTGGGTGTGGACGAGATCGGTGGGGCCGGCCTGACTTTCGACCCGATGAATCCGCCTGACTCTGCGGCAGACGAGATCCATCTCCTGGTGACCGAGCGGGCGTGCGCGAGCGGCGAGCTGGCGACCGGGCGGATCGTGCTCACCGACGTCGTCGAGGGCGACGACGTCATCGACCTGGTGATCGGCGTCAGGGAGCGCGCCGGTGGGGCCGACTGCCCCTCCAACCCGCCGACCCCGTTCGTCGTGGAGCTGGACGCGCCGCTCGGCGACCGGGCCGTGCGGGACGCCGCGGTGATCCCGCCGCGCGAGCTGACGATGCCGGAGCCCGTCGGGCTCAATTGAGGCTTTCCTGTGCGGCCGGCTCGTCGGCGGCGCCTGATGGCAAGGCGAGGTAACCCATCGTCCGTGGACGCAAATGTATTGACAGCTCTGACTGAGCCGATCGAGCATCTGCAGGTCCGGACTTTTCGTGAGTCATCGAGTGCGAAGGAATCGATCATGCGGCAACTCGTGTGCCCTGCCATCCCTGACCTGCACACGAGGAGCCATGAACCGTCCACACTCGAGAACTCCGGCACGACCTGACCTCGGAACCGCCGCGGCGCTCGGCCCGCGTCGGCTCAATCTGGGCGTGGTCGCCCATGTCGATGCCGGCAAGACCAGCCTGACCGAAGCGCTGCTGCACCATAGTGGTGCGATCGACCGGCTCGGGCTGGTCGACGAGGGTACGACCCAGACCGACTCGATGCCCTTGGAGCGTCGGCGGGGCATCACCATTCGTGCCGCCGTTGCGGTGTTCGCCGTCGACGGCATCTGTGTGAACCTGGTGGACACACCGGGGCATCCCGACTTCATCGCCGAGGTCGACCGCTCGCTCGCCGTCCTCGACAGCGCGATCCTGGTCGTGTCGGCCGTGGAAGGCGTCCAGGCCCAGACCATCGTGCTGTACCGGGCGCTGCGGCGCCTGGAAATCCCGGTGGTCTTCTTCGTCAACAAGATCGACCGGACCGGTGCCGATCCGAAGCGGGTCCTGGCGGGCATCGGAGACCGTCTCTCCACGGCGCTGGTGCCGCTCGGCCAGGTGCACGATCCCGGTACGGCGGCCGCCGAGACCGCCCCGATCACGTGGGAAGATCCTGCCGAGATCGAGCGTCTGACGGCTCAGCTTGCCGACCGCGACGAGGGCCTCCTCGAGGAATGGCTCACCGGGGCGCGTCCTATGGGTGCGCGTCGGCTTCGCACCGCACTCGGGCGCCTTGCTCGAGCCGGAACCGTCCACCCCGTACTGTTCGGATCGGCGCGGACCGGAGCGGGCGTCGGGTACCTGATCGAGTCGATCACCGAGCTGCTGCCGGGGCCCGCCGCAGATGCAGACGCGTCGGCGGTGGCGCAGGTCTTCAAGATCGAGCGGTCCCTCAGGGGGCAGAGGATCTGTACGGTCAGGGTGCGCGAAGGAACATTGCGCATCCGGGATCGGGTGTCCCTGGGCGATGGCCGAACGGCGACCGTGACGGCAGTGGAGGTCTTCGAGCCCGGCGGCGCCGTGCGGCGCGACCGCGCGGTCGCAGGTCAGATCGCGCGTGTCCGCGGCCTCGAGCGCGCCCGGATCGGCGACTGGATCGGCCGTCGGCCCCCGATGGCGAGGGCGGCGGCGCTCCCCGAACCCGGCCTCGAAGTCAGAGTGGTCGCTCGCGACCCTGCCTTGCAAGACGACCTGCACCATGCCCTGGCCGAGCTCGCCGACATCGACCCCCTCATCGCCGTCCGACCCGATCGAGGCGCCGCCCGGATCCGCCTGTACGGCGAGGTGCAGCAGGAGGTCTTGGTTGAGACGCTCGCAACCGAGTACGGCATCGATGTCGACTTCCACGACGCCACCGTGGTCTGCGTCGAACGGCCATCGGGGATCGGCACCGCCGCTCTCCGACTGGGCGAGCCCGGTCACCTGTACCACTACGGCCTCGGTGTCAGGGTCGAACCCGCCGGCCCCGGGTCCGGGGTCGAACTGGTCGTCGCAGCCGACCGCGTGTCGTTGCCCCTGCACGTCTACGGCAATGTCGACGGGTACCGCGCCGCAATCCGGGAATACCTCGACGAGCCGCTGGCCGCAGGCCCGCACGGATGGCCGGTGACGGACGTCCGGGTCACCGTGACCGAGAGCGGCTACCCACCGGCCGGGCCCCGTGCGGTGGACGTCCGGCGCACCACCGACCTCGTGGTCCGTGAAGCCGTTCAGCGGGCCGGCTCGCAGGTCTGCGAGCCCGTCGATCACTTCTGGCTCGAAGTACCGACGGACACCCTGTCGAACGTGTTGAGCCTCCTCGGCCGCCACGGCGCCGTCCCCGAGCCCCCGCAGACCGCCGGGGCCGTCGCGGTGATCACCGGGACGGTACGGGCGTCTGAGGTGAACGCGATGCGCGTCGAGCTGCACGCCGCGGCCCACGGTGAAGGCGTCCTTGAGTCCACCCTCGATCACTACGAGCCCGTCCGATACTCCGGCCGGGGGCAGCCCCGATAGGTCTCGTCACCAACCCGCGGGGCTGAGCGTCTTGCGGATGCGCTTCTCGCTCACCGGACCGTCGGTGCCGAGTTGCTGCGCGAACAGCGACACGCGCAGCTCCTCGATGAGCCACCGCACCTCGGCGAGCTCGGCGGCCCGAGCAGCGTCGGCCGGTCCGGCCGCGTAGGCGGCGCGCGCCTTGTCGTACGCCTCGGTCACGTCGTGCACGCGCCAGGCGAGCTCGGCGTCCCGGTGCGGGTTGGCCTGCGCCTTCTCCAGGCGGTACGACGCCGCGCGCAGGTATCGCACGAGGTGCGGCACGCGCCGTGGCGGCGTCGCGGACACGAACCCGTCGTGGACGAGCGTCGCGATGTGGTCCCGGATGTCCTGGAGCGTGTTGAGCAGGGCGAGCGACGATGACGAGCGCACGTCGCCCTCGAGCGACCGCCACGCCGACAGCGCCGCCACGACGTGCCCGACGACGCGGTGCACCTCGTCCTCCAGGTGCTGCCGCACGAACCCCACGGCCTCGTTGTACGACTCGGCGTCCCGGATCTGTACAGCGACCGGCCCGTCGGTCGGCGTCCCGGGAGCCCGCTCGGCGTCCTGGCTGGTCAGCGCAATCACCGCGGCGAGCTGCAGGTCCGCGGCCAGCGCCTCGGTGTTTCGGTACGGCGCGGCCGCGAGCGTGAGCGACTGCTTCGACGTCCAGCGCGACGTGATGCGTCCGGTCTGCAGCGCCGTCTCCGCCAGCAGCAGTCGCCGCACCCCGGCGGCATGCCTCGCGTCCCGCTCGGCCGCGTCCGCCAGCACCCGCAGCGAGACAGCAGGCCGCCCCTTGGCGTCGAGCTCCTCGACGATCGCCGGGTACCCCCGCACCACGACCCCGCCCCCCAGATCGGTCGACACGGCGTCGGGCAAACTGCCGTCTGGCAAATCGGACGGCCACGACGCAAGCCCCGATCGCTCGGCGACCACCACGGAAGGTGAGCCGGAAGACGAGGCGGACGAGGCGGCGTCGGACGGAGGTCCAGGCTGGCTGGGCCTGGCGGGAGCCGAGCGAGGAACGAGCGAGGCGGATTGGCGCCTGGACGTGTCCGACGCCGCCTCGCCCGCCGGACCAGAGCCGGCCGAACCAGCCGTGCGCGAGCGGGCTTCTTCGAGAGCAAACCCGACGGCGCCCTTCACAGCAGCCCGAACAGCAGCCTCCGCCTTGGCAGCCAGCCGCTTCTGCAGCGCGGGCAGGTCCTTCGACTCGTCGACCACGGTCGCGCGCCGACCATGCCGCTCCTCGACCCGGAAGGTCATGCGCAGGTGCGCGGGTAGGCGCTCGACGCGCTCGGCGTCCCACACCTCGGCATCGATGATGACGTCGCGCAGCGCCCGGACCGCACGCGAGAACTCGACGTGGAACGGTGACGCCATGTCCCCGGCGCGCGTCATGTCCTCCCACGCGGGCGTGTTCTCCCGCAGCCACCGCGCGACGGCGGCGCCGACGTCGGGCGCGGGCACGAGCTGCACCCGCACCGCCTTGGGCAGCGAGCGGATGGTGGCGACGCAGAGCTCGTCGAGCAGGCCGGGGACCATCCAGTCGAACCCGTCGGGGGTCACGCGGTTGAGGATCGACAGCGGTACGTGGACGGTCACGCCGTCGGCGTCGGTCCCGGGCTGGAACTGGTACGTCAGCGGCAGCGTGACCTCGCCCTGCGTCCACGCCTCGGGGAACTCGGAGGTGTCCACGGCGGAGGTGTCGACGAGCTGGTCGAGCGTGAACGTCAGCAGGTCGGGCGTCTCGCGCTGCGCCGTCTTCCACCACCGGTCGAAGTGCCGCGCGCTGACCACCGACGCCGGCACGCGCTCGTCGTAGAACGCGAACAGGTCGTCCTCGGACGCGACGAGCCCGCGCCGGCGCGAGCGTGCCTCGAGCTCGGTGGCCTCGGCGAGCAGCCGGCGGTTCTCGGCGAAGAACCTGTGGTGCGTGGTCCACCCACCCTCGACGAGCGCGTGGCGGACGAACATCTCGCGCGCGGCCTCAGGGTCGACCTTGGCGTACAGGACCGGGCGGTCCGCCACGATGGGGACGCCGTAGAGGAGCACCTTCTCGGTGGCCATGGCCGCGCCCTGCTTGGACGACCAGTGCGGGTCCGAGTAGGTCCGCTTGACGAGGTGCGCGGCGAGCTCCTCGGCCCACTCGGGCTCGATGCGCGCGACGTCGCGCGCCCACAGGCGCGACGTCTCGACGAGCTCGCCCGCCATGATCCACGCCGGCGGCTTCTTGCTCAGCGGCGAGCCGGGGAAGATCGCGAACCGGGCGCCGCGCGCGCCGAGGTACTCGTTGCGCGCCCGCTTGGCGGCCTGCCGCAGCGCGCGGGCACGCGCCTCGCCGCGCAGGTGCGCCACCGAGGACGCCTTGATCTCGCCCGTGTCCTGCATGCCGATCTGGCTCAGCAGCCCGGACAGCAGCGAGCGGTGGATGGTGTCGGCGTCCCACTCGAGCCGGTAGCTCTCGGAGTTCTCAGCATCTGGTGACCCTCCAGGGTCACGGGACGCTGACAACTCGCGGGGCTTGAACGACATGTCGATGCCGAGCGGCTTCGACATCTCGCGGAGCTGGGCGACGACGTCCTGCCACTCGCGGATGCGCAAGAAGTTGAGGTGCTCGGCCTTGCACATCCTGCGGAACGCGGAGGAGCCCAGCTCGTGCTGCTGTCCGCGCACGTACTCCCACAGGTTGAGGTACGTGAGGAAGTCCGAGCGCGGGTCGGTGAACCGGGCGTGCAGCTGGTCGGCCTGTGCGCGCGTCTCGGCCGGGCGCTCGCGGGGGTCCTGGATCGACATCACCGCGGCGATGATTGCGACCTCGCGCGCCACGCCGAGCTTCGAGCCTTCGATGATCATCCGCGCCAGCCGCGGGTCCATGGGCAGCTGCGCGAGCGTGCGCCCGACGTCGGTCAGCCGGGTTCCGCCGTCGCGCACCGAGAGCGCACCGAGCTCGGTGAGCAGCTGGACGCCGTCGCGCACGGACCGCGTGTCCGGCGGCTCGACGAACGGGAAGCGTGCGACGTCGTCGGGCGTGGAGACGACCCCGACGGAGATCATCTGCAGCAGCACGGACGCCAGCGACGTGCGCAGGATCTCGGGCTCGGTGAACTCGGGCCGGTGCTCGAAGTCCTCGGGGGAGTACAGGCGGATCGCGACGCCGTCGGCCACTCGCCCGGACCGCCCGGACCGCTGGTTCGCGGAGGCCTGCGAGATGGCCTCGATCGGCAGCCGCTGGACCTTGGTCGACTTGGAGTACCGCGAGATACGCGCGGTGCCCGGGTCGACGACGTAGTGGATGCCGGGCACGGTCAGCGACGTCTCGGCGACGTTGGTCGACAGCACGATCCGCCGGCCGGGGTGCGACTCGAACACGCGGTGCTGCTCGGCGGCGCTCAGGCGCGAGTACAGCGGCAGGATCTGGACGTGGTCGGGGCGTCGGGGGTCGCGGACCCGTTCCCCGAGGTGACCCTCGAGCGCGTCGGCGGCGTCGTGGATCTCGCGCTCGCCGGAGAGGAAGACGAGGATGTCGCCCGGCCCCTCGCGCATGAGCTCGTCGCAGGCCTCGACGATGCCGGTGACGAGGTCCTTCTCCTCGCCCTTCTTCTTCGCCGGGGCGTCGGGGTCGGTGTCCGGCGTGAGGGGCCGGTAGCGGATCTCGACCGGGTAGGTGCGTCCCGACACCTCGACGACGGGCGCGGCGTCGGGCAGGACGTCGACGACGGCCTGGGGCGCCCCGCCGATCTCGGCGAGGTGCGCGGGGGAGAAGTGGGCCGCGAACCGCTCGGAGTCGATCGTGGCCGACGTGATGACGAGCTTGAGGTCGGGCCGGCGCGGCAGCAGCCGCGAGAGGTACCCGAGCAGGAAATCGATGTTGAGCGACCGCTCGTGCGCCTCGTCGATGACGAGCGTGTCATACGCGCGCAGCTCGGGGTCCCGCTGGATCTGCGCGAGCAGGATGCCGTCGGTCATGACCTTGACGAGCGTCTCCTCGCTCGACTGGTCGGTGAACCGCACCTGGTAGCCCACGACGCCGCCGAGAGTCTGCGGCCCAGCTCCACCGAGCTCTTCATGGATGCGTTCGGCCACGGACCGCGCCGCGATGCGCCGCGGCTGCGTGTGCCCGATCTGGCCGTCGCGCCCGCGGCCCAGCTCGAGCAGGATCTTGGGCAGCTGCGTCGTCTTCCCCGAGCCCGTCTCGCCCGCGACGATGACGACCTGGTGGTCGCGGATCGCCCGCGCGATGTCCGAGCGCCGCGCGGAGACCGGCAGCTGCTCGGGGTAGGTGATCGGCGGCACGACGACGGCGGAGCGGGCGCGGGCGGCACGCTCGAGCTGTGCGGCGCTCACCGTGCGCGCGCCCGCCGGCCTCCGGGGGCCCCGGTCCTCGTGCGACTGCGTGCCGCGGCCCGGGCGGCGACCGCCTCGGCGTCGGCCGCCCGCGCGGGGGGTGGCCTCGCGGGGGGTGGCCGCGGCTGCGCCGCCCCGCTCAGGAGGCTGCGCGTCGGGCTGGGGCTCGGTACTCACGACGACCGATTCTCTCAAGCCGTCGCAAGCGGATACGCCGCGTGGCTCACCGGTGCCGGACCGCTCAGGTCCAGACGGCGACGCTGCGCCGGACCGGTACGGAGCCGGCGTCCGAGGCGAAGAGCTCGGGGGAGCGCTCGCGCACCTGCTCGATGTCGTCGAAGACCGCGCGCAGGTGCGAACGGAGCAGCTCGCGCGCCCGCGGGCGGTCGCCGCCGACGAGGGTGTCGAGGATCTGCTGGTGCTGCTCGGCGAACGCGCCCGGCGGTGTCTGGTGGAGCCCGAGGCGCCGGGCGCGGTCGAGGTGGGCCTTGGCGGACGCGACCGTGGCCCAGGCGTTGGCGTGGCCGGACAGCGCCAGGAGCCCGCGGTGGAACTCCTCGTCGAGCCGGAAGAACTCCTCGACGTCGATACCGGGCTCGTGCTGCCGTGCGAGGTTGGCGCGCAGAGCGGCGACCGCGTCGTCGTCGAGGTCGGCGGGCGCGGCGTCGAGCGAGGCGAGCTCGATCGCCTCGCGCACGAACTGCGCGTCCGCGACTCGCTGCGGGTCGACGCGTGAGACGAACGACCCCACCTGCGGGAAGACCTGGACGAACCCCTCCTCGGACAGCAGGAGCAGGCTCTCGCGCACCGGCGTCCGGCTCACGCCCAGGCTCGCCGCGAGCTCGTTCTCGGACAGTGCCGAGCCGGGTGGCAGCTCGAGGGTGATGACCTTCTGGCGCAGCGTCTCGTGCACGGCTCGTCGAGTCGTGCGGCGTGCGTCAGGAGGCGTCATGACTGCCATGCTAGTCGGCCGTGCGGGCTCCGAGGGTTGACATACACGTGCTGGCATACTTGTATGGCAGTACTCTCATGACAGTCGGCCGATGATGTCCGCACACCGCGGCGATCCGGCACGACGCCCCGAGAACACGAGGAAGTGGTCCCCCTGAGCACGATCGAGCGCGCCGAGGTCCTGGTCACGTCACCGGGTCGCAACTACGTCACCTTGCGCATCACCACGTCCGACGGCGTCACCGGCCTCGGCGACGCCACCCTCAACGGGCGCGAGCTCGCCGTCGCGAGCTACCTGCAGGACCACCTCGTCCCCTTGCTGATCGGCCGCGACCCGGCGCGGATCGAGGACACGTGGCAGTACCTGTACCGCGGGGCGTACTGGCGGCGCGGGCCGGTGACGATGACGGCGATCGCCGCGGTCGACACGGCCCTGTGGGACATCAAGGGCAAGGTCGCGGGGCTGCCGGTGTACCAGCTGCTCGGCGGACGCTCGCGCGACGGCGTCCTCGTGTACGGGCACGCGAGCGGCCCCGACGTCGGTTCGCTGCTCGACGACGTCGCGCGCCTCCGCGAGGAGGGATACCACGCGATCCGCGCGCAGACGGCGGTGCCGGGCGTGGCCGGCACCTACGGGGTGCACAAGGGCACGGACATCTACGAGCCGGCCAAGAGCAACCTGCCGGACGAGCAGCCGTGGTCGACCGAGGCGTATCTCGACTTCGCTCCGAGGTACCTCGAGGCGGTCCGCGAGAAGTTCGGCTTCGACTTCCACCTGCTGCACGACGTGCACCACCGCCTCACTCCGATCGAGGCCGCGCGCCTGGGCAAGGCGCTCGAGCCCTTGCGCATGTTCTGGATGGAGGACCCGACTCCCGCCGAGGACCAGGAGGCCTTCCGGCTCATCCGGCAGCACACGACGACACCGATCGCCGTCGGCGAGAACCTGACGTCGATCTGGGACGTGCAGCACCTCATCACCGAGCGGCTCATCGACTACGTGCGCACGACGGTGGTCCACGCGGGGGGCATCACCCACCTGCGCCGGATCTTCGACCTCGCCGCGCTCTACCAGGTGCGGTCCGGCTCGCACGGCGCGGGCGACCTGTCACCGGTCTCGATGGCGGCCGCGGTCCACGTCGACCTGGCCATCCCCAACTTCGGCATCCAGGAGCACATGGGCCACGTCGGTGCCACGTATGAGGTGTTCCGCTCCGACGTCACGTTCTCCGGGGGGATGCTGCACCCGAGCGACGCGCCGGGGCTCGGCGTCGAGTACGACGACGACGTCGCTGCCCGCTTCCCCTACGACCGCAAGTACCTGCCGGTCGCGCGGCGCCTCGACGGCTCGGTCCACGACTGGTGACTCGGACATTCACAGCAGCGAAGGAGCAGACACCGTGATGCACGACACCAGCTCCACCGCCACACGCGGGCAGCGCACGACCAAGGACCTCACGCGGGCCGCCGTCTCGGGCTGGCTCGGCACCGCGATGGAGTTCATGGACTTCCAGCTCTACTCGCTGGCCGCCGCGATCGTCTTCAACCGGCTGTTCTTCCCCGAGGTGAGCCCCGCCGTCGGGCTCATCGCCGCGATGGGCACGTACGGCGTCGGCTACGTCGCCCGGCTCGTCGGCGCGATCTACTTCGGTCGCATGGGCGACCGGATCGGTCCCAAGCGCGTCCTGGTCATCACCATCACGCTGATGGGCCTCTCGACGACGCTCATCGGCGTGCTGCCGACCTACGCGGTCATCGGCATCTGGGCGCCGATCCTTCTGGTCGCGCTGCGCCTGCTCCAAGGCTTCGGGGCGGGCGCCGAGATCGCGGGCGCCACGGTCATGCTCACCGAGTACGCGCCGCCGCGTCGTCGCGGCATCGTGGCGTCGCTCGTGTGCCTCGGGACCAACTCGGGCACGCTCGCGGCGTCGGCCCTGTGGGCGCTGCTGCTCGG
The DNA here is from genome assembly GCA_009663185.1 of Isoptericola halalbus. Taxonomy (GTDB): domain Bacteria; phylum Actinomycetota; class Actinomycetes; order Actinomycetales; family Cellulomonadaceae; genus Isoptericola; species Isoptericola halalbus. The sequence goes on along the minus strand of VJZX01000014.1, from coordinate 57,850 downwards.
GGTGCTCTCCGAGGAGCAGCTGCTCGGCTGGGGCTGGCGCCTGCCGTTCCTCCTGAGCTTCGGCCTCATGCTGTTCGCGGTGTGGCTGCGCCGGCGGCTCAAGGAGAGCCCGGTGTTCGAGCAGCGGGAGGACGTCGTCGACGGCGTCGCGCTGTCGAAGGCCGAGCTCGCCGGCCGGGCGGACACCGAGAACGCGGGCGAGCGGAGCGCGCTCGAGTCGGCACTGCACCAGCGCAAGGGCCGCGCGTTCTTCCTCGCGCTCGGGCTGCGGTTCGGCCAGGCGGGCAACTCCGGGCTCGTGCAGACGTTCCTCGTGGGGTACATCGCGACGACGGTGCTCGTCGACACGTCCGTCGGCACGACGGCGATCGCGATCGGGTCGCTCTTCGGGTTCGCGACCATCCCGGCCGTCGGCCTGCTCGGTGACCGGTTCGGCCGCCGGCCCGTGTACACCGGGGTCACGATCCTGGCGATGCTCGTCAGCGTCCCCGGCCTGCTGCTCGTCACGAGCGGCAACCCGGTACTCGTCACGGTCGCGGTCGCGCTGCTGCTCAACGTCGCCGTGCTCAGCCTGTTCTCGCTCGAGAGCGTGACGATGGCCGAGCTGTTCGGCGCCCGCACGCGGTTCACCCAGCTCGCCCTCGCCAAGGAGATCGGCGGCATCCTCGCGACGGCGATCGGCCCCGTCCTGGCCGCCAGCCTCACCGCGCTCACGGGCCACTGGTGGCCGATCGCCGCCATGCTCGTCGCCTACTCGCTCATCACCCTCGTAGCGGCGCGGCTCGCGCCCGAGGTCCGCGGCCGGGACCTCGTGCGGCTCGAGGACGCGGCGTGAGGGCTGTCGTCGTCCACGGTCCCGGCGACGTCCGCGTCGACGAGCTGCCCGAACCGGAGCCTGGCCACGGGGAGGTGCTGCTCGCCGTCGAGTGGGGCGGCGTGTGCGGGTCCGACGTCGCGTACTGGCGCCACGGGGCGTCCGGCACCGCGACCCTGCGGCGCCCCATGATCCTGGGGCACGAGGTCGCGGGGCGGGTGGTCGCGACCGGCCCGGGGGCCGACGTCGCCACGGGCCTGCGCGCCGCCGTCCACCCGGCGACGCCCGTCGGCGGCGAGATGCTCCCGCAGCGGCTGGCCGGGCGGACCAACCTCCACGCCCGGGTGCGCTACCTCGGGTCGGCGGCGCTCGACCCGCACACCGACGGCGGGTTCGCCGAGCTCGTCGTCGTCCGCGCCGACCAGCTGCGCGCGTTGCCCGACGGTGTGAGCACCCTGCACGGTGCCCTCGCCGAGCCGCTCGCCGTGGCGATGCACGCCGTCGCCCGCGGGGGCGACCTGCGCGGGCGTGAGGTGCTGGTCAACGGCTGCGGCCCGATCGGCTCGCTCGTCGTCGCCGCGGCGAAGCTCGCCGGCGCCGGGCGGGTCGTGGCGAGCGACGTCGCAGCGGCGCCGACCGCCGTCGCGCGCCGCATGGGCGCCGACGACGTGCGGGTCCTGGGCGAGGGCGACGAGCTGCCCGCGGACGTCGACGTCGTGTTCGAGGCGTCAGGCGCAGCCGCGGCGCTCGGACCGGTGCTGCGCGCGACCGCACGGGGCGGGACGCTCGTCCAGGTCGGGAACGTGCCCGGCTCGGCCGTGCAGGCCGTGCTCGGCGACCTCGTCACGCGCGAGATCACGTGGGTCGGGTCGTACCGGTTCGTGGACGAGATCACCGACGCCGTCGAGGCGATGCGCACCGGCCTCGACGTCTCGTCCGTCGTCACGCACACCTTCGACCTCGACGACGCGGAGTCGGCGCTCGCCGTCGCGGCGGACCGGTCGAGCGGGTCGAGCAAGGTGCTGCTCCGGATCGGCGGCGCGGCCGCCTGAGGGTCAGACGACCTCGAGCCGGGTCTCGACCGGCACCGGGCTGGCGATGATGTCGCGCACCGGCGAAGGTGTCCTGCACGTACCGGCACAGCGCGTCCAGCTGCTCCCGCGTCGCGTTCGGGCTCGACACGTGCCCGGTCACGCGGATGCCGGTGAACCCGGCGCGCGGACCGCCCTGGCCGAGGAACGTGCGCACGTCGACGTCGCCCTCGACGTCGTACTCCATGCGCTCGATCGCGATTCCCTGTGCCGCCGCGTTCGCGACGTACCCGACCGCGTAGCAGAACGCGAGCGCCTGCAGGACGAGCTCGACGGCGTTGGGACCGGCGTTGGAGCCGTTGATCCCGTTCAGCGTCGTCGTCTCGGTGGTCTTGGCCGTCTCCGTTCTGTGCCGCGGCGGTGATCTCCGCCTTGGTGGACGGGACGCGCGGACGCGGCTCGCCATTGCGCCGCACCGGGTGACACCGCGGACGACTGCTCGCCGCGGTAGCATCGGGCCGAATGTTATCGATTGACGAAACCGGCAGCCCGCCACTAGCCTCGACGGCGTCAGACGGGTACGGTAGGGCCACCGGCCGCCGTGAACGTTCACGACTCGGGAAACGCGAGGATAGATGCCCAGGTCTGTTCTCGATCCCCGGCGGCCATGGCGTCCTCACGGCACAGTGGTCGGGACCGATCGCGCTACCAGCAGATGTGAGCACCCATGACGACGTCCGACGCAAGCCCCAGCCGCGACCGCGCCCGATCGGGCAACGGGTCCCGCAAGAAGTCGGCCACGATCTACGACGTCGCGGCGGCAGCCGGGGTCTCGACGCAGACCGTCACCCGGTACATGAACGGCTTCACCGGCATCTCGCCGAAGACGCGTGCCAAGGTCGAGCAGGCGATGCGGGAGCTGGCCTACCGTCCCGATCCCGTCGCCCGGGCCCTGCGCACGAGGACGCCGACCAGGCTGCTGTTGTTCGTCCACGAGCTCGCCGAGGCCGGCCCGATCAACATCGTGCGTGCTGCGAGCAGGGCGGCCGCCGATGCGGACTACGTGCTCGAGATCGTCGACCTCGACACCGACGACTCCGACGCGAGCAGGCAGATCCTGCAACGCACGGACCAGTCGTACGTCGCCGGAGCGCTGGCCCTGGCACCGACCGCTGCTCTAGCCGACCTCTTCGCCACCTTTCCCTTTCAGGCGCCGCTCCTGGTCGAGGTCAACGGGGACGGGCTCGAGGGCCCGCACGCGCAGGGGCCGGTCGACCCAGGCACCGAGCTGGTGGTGGAACATCTGCACGCACTGGGCCATCGCTCGGTCGGAGTCGTGGCCGGCCCGGAGGGCTGGTTCTCGACCGCCAAGAGGCTGCAGACGGCGCTCGACCGGTCGCACGAGCTGGGCATGGACGTCGCGTTCGTCGAGCACGGCGACTGGTCGGCCGCCTCCGGACACCGGATCGCCACCGCCCTGCCCCGGAGGTCGATCCCGAGTGCCATCGTGTGCGCGAACGACGAGATGGCGATGGGTGTGCTCAGCGCGCTGACCGACGTCGGCGTCCAGGTGCCGACGGACGTGTCGGTGACAGGGTTCGACGACGTCCGCGGCGCCGCGTACTTCCACCCGCCGCTCACGACGGTCCATGTCGACTTCCGCGCCGCCGGCGAGATCGCGGTGCATCGTCTGCTCGGCATGATCGCCGACGCGGGTGAGACGCCGCTGACCCTTCCCGCGCCGAAAGTGGTCCCGCCACGCTTGGTCGTGCGCCGCTCCACGTCCGCTCCGCCGGCGCGCCGCTGACCTCCAGGATCACGCGACCGGCCCCGGCTGCCGGTTGTCCAGTCGTGCATCGGATCGATGTCATCGATTGACATTTTTGGATTCGGGACTCTAGCCTCGGCGCGGGCACCGTCACCGAGCGTGACCGCCCGGTCCGGCAGCGGTGCCGGGCCTTGGAGACGGTCGACGCAGTCGACCCCGGCGTAGCGACGGAGATGCGCAAATGGCACGCACGATGGAAATGAGCCGGCGAGGGTTCTTGGGCCTGTCGGGTGCGGGTGCCGCGGCACTCGCCCTGGGGGCATGCACGGCACGGATGCCCGCCGCCTCGGGAGGGTCCGGTGCCTCCGGAGCTACCGGCGGGATCACGATCATGTCGGTCGAGATCAACGAGGACGTCTCGAAGGCGTGGGCCGCCGAGCACCCCGACGTGCCGGTCAAGCTCATCCAGTACGACGCCACTCGCCTCAACGCCATGCTTGCCGCCGGGACTCCTCCGGACCTCGTGCGCGGTCTCGGAGCGCAGGAGACGGCGTACTGGGCCGCTCGCGGCATCGCGATGCCCCTGGACGACTACATCTCCGCGAGCTCGCTGCTCGCGGCCGGCACCCTGAGCTCGGTGAACGACGTCTGGAAGTTCGACGGGTCGAAGCAGGGTTCCGGGCCGACGTACGGCCTGACCAAGGACTACAGCCTCGACATGATGCACTGGTACAACCTCGAGCTGCTCGATGCGGCCGGGGTGCGCGTGCCCGACGACGACAACCCGTACACGTACGACGAGGCACTCGACGTCGCCCGCGAGCTGACGAAGGTGAAGGGCGGGAAGGTCACCACCTACGGGCTGTGGTCCACGGCACCGGACGTCGTCTACATCCAGGGCATGCTGGGCACGACCGGCGCCACCCTGCTGAGCGACGACCTCAAGACCGTCGACTTCAGCTCGCCCGAGGCGCAGCGGGCCATCAAGTGGATCGCCGACGTGGCGGCGGCAAAGGTCGGCTACACGGTGCTCGACCCGAATCCCGATGGCTGGTCGGGGCCGACCTTCCTCGCGCAGCGCGAGGCGATGGCACAGGGCGGGTACTGGTTCGGGGGCCAGGTGGCCACGGGTGAAGATGCGGGTGACTGGTCGCGCCTCGCTCCCGCTCCGCTCCTCGGTGACACGCGATTCAGCCCCACGACGTCGGCCACGGGTCACTGGATCCCGGCCAAGGCCGCCAACCCGGATGCAGCGTTCGCGTTCCTCGAGTGGTACACGGCCGGTCCGCAGGCCGAGGACCGTGCACGCTCGGGCTGGGGACTGCCGGTCGTCACCTCGCTCGAGTCGGAGCTCCCGGCGGCCGAGGAGTACCAGAAGCTCGCGCTCGCGACGCAGCAGAACGAGAACCAGTACTCCGGCGTGCTGACGTTCTCGCCGTACGCCACGAACACGGCCCTGACCGCGACCTTGACCGACCTGTTTCCGGAGCTCGTCAGCGGCGCGATCACCCTGGGCGGGTTCGCCGACAAGGCCAACGAGCAGTGCAACGAGCTCCTGGCCGAGGGCGTGTCGCGGGTCGGGGGCTGACCAGTGGCGGCCTCGACGATCGACCGGCGGCGCGCGCGTGACTTCTACATCTTCGTCATGCCGTGGTTGCTCGGTACGGTCCTGCTCACCATCTTCCCGCTGGCCTATGCGTTCGGCATCAGCCTCACGAACTGGGACGGCATCTCGCCCGGCTTCAGCTGGGTCGGTCTCGAGAACTACTCGAACGTCCTGACGGACCCGGACACCTGGGCGAGCCTGACGCGCACGGGGCTGCTGGCGCTGGTGATCGTCCCCGTCACCGTCGCGGCCAGCCTCGGCCTCGCGGTGCTCCTGAACGGGAAGGTCGTGTTCCGAGCCGGATGGCGCACCTTGATCTACCTGCCCGCCATCGTGCCTCCGGTCGCGGCCGCGCTCACCTGGAAGCTGATCTTCGACCGTGACGTGGGCGCGATCAACGGCATCCGCTCGCTGTTCGGCCTGGACGCCGTCAACTGGCTCACGGGGAACCAGGTCTTCCTCGTGCTCGTGGCGGTGATGCTCTGGGGAGTGGGCGGCGGCGTCATCATCAACCTCGCCGCGCTGCAGGACGTCTCCGTCGAACAGCACGAGGCGGCCGAGCTCGACGGCGCGTCGCCCTGGCAGCGCTTCCTTGCCGTCACGCTGCCAGCCCTGTCACCCATCCTCTTGTTCCAGGTGATCACGACGACGATCGGCGTACTGCAGACCTTCGTCCCGGCGCTCCTGCTCTCGCCGGCGACCGGACCCGCCGCCATCACGGCGGTGCCGGAGGCCAACCGGGTGTTCATGATCGACGTCTACGCGCAGTACTTCGCCTTCTCCCGCTACGGGTACGCCTCGGCGATGCTCTGGCTGTTCTTCGTCGCGATCCTGCTGCTCACCGGCGCCTTCTTCAAGATCAGCGGCCGCACGGTCTTCTATGCGGTCGACCCCCGAGACGCGGAGGCCAAGCCATGAGCGTCGATCTGTCCCCGACCGCCGCGGCGGTCGAACCCGCTCCGGAGCCTGTGCGGACGCCGTCGCCAGACAGGAGGCGTAGCAGGGCCCGGCAGGCCCGCCGCGGGCGAACGACCCGGCTGCTCGTGCTGGCCGTGGTGACGACGGCGTTGATCTTCCCGGTCTACTGGATCGTCGCCACCTCGCTGAAGTCGAGCTCGCAGCTGGGCCAGGGCAGCATGGTCTGGCTCCCGCTGCCGCCTCATGTCGAGAACTTCGTCCACGCCGTCACCGCGATCCCGTTCGCCGCGTACCTGGGGAACTCGCTGTTCCTCTCGACGGTGAGCGGAGTGCTGACCACGCTCTCCTCGGCATTCGTCGGTTACGGGTTCGCACGACTGCAAGGGCCCGGGAAGAAGGTGCTCTTCGGGGTGCTCATCGCGATGATGATGATGCCCGGGATCGTCACCCTCATCCCGATCTACCTGCTGTTCTCGCGCGTGGGTCTGGTCGGCACCTACTGGCCGTGGGTCCTCTGGGGTCTCTCGGGTGCTCCCTACCTCATCTTCTTGTACCGGCAGTTCTTCGCCGGCATACCCAAGGAGCTGGAGGAGGCGGCGATCCTCGACGGATGCTCGCAGTTCCGGATCTTCGCGCAGATCTTCCTCCCGCTGTCCAAGCCGGTACTCGTGACAGCCTTCGTCATGTCGTTCCTCGCCGTGTGGGGAGACTTCATCGCACCCAACCTGCTCCTGGACCGCGAGCACACGACCCTGGCCGTCGCGATCAGCTCTGGGTACGTCAACGCGCAGGGGTTCCCGCTCAACAACCTCATCGCGGCCGGCTCGGTGCTCTACGTCGTTCCCGTGGTGGTCATCTTCCTGTTCGTGCAGCGGCACTACGTCCAGGGCTTCACCGCGTCGGGGATCAAGTAGGACATCCCCCTTCCACGCCTTGGGGTGCGCACCGCCCGACGCCGTCGTCGCCGGGCGGTGCGCCGCGCCGGGTGAGACCTCGGCGTAGCGTGAGCGGTGCCATGTCCGGGTCAGGGAAAGCGTGGGACACCGCGGGCGACCTGCTCGCCGCGGTGGTGGCCGACCACGTGCGCCGCCTCGAGCAGCGCCTGCCCGCGGCGCTCCTCGACACGCCCGACGCCGTCCACCGCCTGCGTACCGCCGCCCGCCGGCTGCGCAACGTGCTCGCGGTGTACTCCGGCGTGTTCGACGGCGACGAGCTCGCCGTGCTGCGCGCCCGCCTCGCGACGTTCGGCCACGTCCTCGGCGCCGCCCGTGACCTCGAGGTGCGGGCGGCCGAGGCCGCCGAGGTCGCCGGTGCGCTGGGGCTCGCCGACGCCCTCGACGAGTGGCTCGTCGCGGGCCTGCGGGACCGTCACCGCGCCGCACACGACGCCTTCGTGCGCTGGTGCGCAGGCGAGGAGATGGTGAGCACGACGGCCGAGCTCGTCCGGTGGGCGGCCGGCCCACCGCCCAGGGACGACGCATCCCGGCCGGCGCGCAAGACCGTCCGTCGCGCGCTACGCCGCCAGGCCCGCAAGGCCGTCCGTGCCGCGGACGCGCTCGACGCCGAGCGTCTCGCCCAGCCCGCGGCGCCCGGGTTCGACGCCGCGCTCGAGCACGCGCACGAGCTGCGCAAGGCCGCCCGGCGTCTCGCGCACGCCGCGACCGCCGTGACGAAGGACCCGACGGGCGTTCTCGGCAGTCGGGCGAAGGCGTTGAAGAAGGCCGGGTCCGGGATCCACGACGTGCTGGGCGCCCACCGCGACGCCGTGCTGCTCGCCGCGCACGCGCGCTCCGTCGGGGACGCCGCCGAGGCCGACGGGGTGCCGCGCGAGCCGTTCGACGCCGTCGCGCGCGAGGCCGAGCGACGCGGACGCGAGGCGCTCGCGGACCTGCCGGCCGCCGTCGGGCGGCTGCGAGAGGCGTGCGAGAAGTTCGCGTGAGGTGCGAGCGCTGCGGTCAGCCGCCGACGCGGCTGGTCTCGCCGCGCAGGTCGTCGATCTGGGCGAGGAGGTGCTCGAGCCCCTCGGTCACCTCGACCCCTGCGGCCTCGGCCTCGCCGATGACGTGCCGCAGCTCCGCGGAGGCCGCGTCGAGCGCGACCTGCGCGTCGGCGAGCGCGGCGGCGGCGGCCTCGTCGGACTGGGCCGCCAGCGTCAGGGCGGAGCGGGCCTCCTCGGTCGCGGCCTCGGCGGAGGCCACGGCGTCGACGACGTCGGTGCGCAAGGCGGCGGGCAACCCGTCGACCTGGGACTCGAGCCGTTGCAGGTCGTCCTCGACAGCCTGGGCCTTGACCTGGGCGTCCGCGATGTACTGCTGCAGCTCGGCCGGGGCGTACTCCTGCAGCTCTCCGGGGGCGGAGCACGCGCCCAGCATCATCGCCAGCGCTAGCAGGCTCGATGCGGCGAGGCGGGCCGGTGCCCGCCCCCTGCTCGTCGAGGTCGTCGCTGACGTCATGCCAGCCATCCTGCCTGGTGAACCTGGGACAAGCCTGGACGTGAGGGGTAGAAATGTGGAGATCGTGGTCACACTTCGCGGGCACCGAGGCGCCGCGAGATCTCCGCCGCGGCCCGCCCCACCGCCGCCGCGAGCTCGTCACGCCGGGCGCCGGTGACGTCGTCGGACCGGAAGGTGAGCGCCACTCCGGCTACGGGGTACCCGGTGTGGTCGAGCGCCGCGTGCGCGACCGACGCGAGGCCCGCCGTGACCTCGCCGTCCTCCATGGCGTACCCGCGCCGGCGCACCTCCCGCAGGACCTCGCGCAGGTCGCGCAGCGAGTGCGGCCCGACGCCGGTCCGGTCGCTGAACACCGACATGCTGGGGAACAGGGCGCGCACCTGGGCCGCCGGGAGCCGCGCGAGCACGGCGCGCCCGCTCGCGGTGAGGTGGGCGGGCAGCCGGACGTCGACGTCGGTCACGAGCGTCGGGCGGTGCGGCGCGCGCTGCTCGACGAGGTAGAGCACCTCGCGCCCACCCAGCACCGCGAGGTGCGCGCTCTCGCCCGTCGTCTCGACGAGCCGTGCGACGACGGGGCGCGCGAGCCGGGCCAGCGGCGCCTGCCGCGCGTACGCCGAGCCGAGCGCGAGGGATGCGGTGCCCAGGCCGTAGCGGCGCTCCTCGGGCAGATGGGTCACGAAGCCTTCGTCCACCAGCACCGACAGCAGGTGGTAGACCGTCGAGCGCGGCAGCCCGAGGTGCTGCGCGACCGTCGCCGCGGGCGACGGCCCGGCCTGCGCCGCGAGGTACGCGAGCACGCGCACCGCGCTGCGTGCCGCGGGGACGTCCGCCATCGTGCCTCCTCCCGAAAGGGTTCTACCTCGGCGGGATCGCTTCTACCTCGACGGTGTCTGGGATACCAGACTGATCCTTGCTCCAGGGTGCTGTCGAGCCCTCCCGCGTGGTGTGTCCTGGCCGTATGGCAGCCACCACTCACCACCCGGCGGGCGCGACGCCTGGGACGGGCGACTGCGTCGAGATCACGGGCGAGCCCCTGACGATCGACGACGTCGTCGCGGTCGCTCGACACGGCGTCCGAGTGCGCGTGACCGACCGGGCGCTCGAGACGATGGCCGCCAGCCGCGCCGTCGTCGAGTCCCTGGCCGGCGACGACCGGCCCCACTACGGCGTCTCGACCGGCTTCGGCGCGCTCGCGCGGCGACACATCCCGGTCGAGCGGCGTGCGCAGCTCCAGGTCGGCCTCGTGCGGTCGCACGCCGCGGGCGCCGGCCCGGAGGTCGAGCGCGAGGTCGTGCGCGCGCTGCAGCTCCTGCGCCTCGCGACGCTCGCCACCGGGCGCACGGGCGCGCGGCCCGTCGTCGCGACGACGTATGCCGCGATGCTCGACGCCGGCATCGCGCCGGTCGTCCACGAGTTCGGCTCGCTCGGCTGCTCGGGCGACCTCGCGCCGCTCGCGCACGTGGCGCTCGCGGCGACCGGCGAGGGTCAGGTGCGCGACGCCGACGGCATGCTGCGGCTGGCGGACGAGACGCTGGCCGCGGCGGGGATCGCCCCGCTCGTGCTCGCGGAGAAGGAGGGGCTCGCGCTCATCAACGGCACCGAGGGCATGCTCGGCATGCTCTGCCTGGCCGTTGCTGATCTCCGGGACCTGCTCAGCACCGCCGACGTCGCCGCGGCGCTCAGTGTCGAGGCGCTGCTCGGCTCGGACGCGCCGTTCGCCGAGGACCTCGTCGCGATGCGGCCGCACCCCGGCCAGGCGGCGTCGGCGGCGAACCTGCGCGCGCTGCTCACGAGCTCGCCGGTCGTGGCGAGCCACCGGAGGTACGACGCGCAGGGCCGCCCCGAGTGCACGCGCGTGCAGGACGCGTACTCGCTGCGCTGCGCGCCGCAGGTGCACGGGGCCGCACGCGACACGCTCGCCCATGCGTCCGCCGTCGCGGGCCGCGAGCTCGCGTCGGCGATCGACAACCCCGTGGTGACCGTCGACGGGCGCGTCGAGTCCAACGGCAACTTCCACGGCGCGCCCGTGGGCTACGTGCTCGACTTCCTCGCGATCGCGGTGGCCGACGTCGCGTCGATGAGCGAGCGGCGCACCGACCGGTTCCTCGACGTCGCGCGCAACGAGGGGCTGCCCGCCTTCCTCGCCGACGACCCGGGCGTGGACTCCGGCCTCATGATCGCGCAGTACACGGCCGCGGGGATCGTGAGCGAGCTCAAGCGGCTCGCGGCGCCCGCGAGCGTCGACTCGATCCCGTCGTCGGCCATGCAGGAGGACCACGTGTCGATGGGCTGGGCGGCGGCGCGCAAGCTGCGTCGCGCGATCGACGGGCTGACGCGCGTGGTCGCGATCGAGCTGATGACGGCGGCGCGTGCGCTCGACCTGCGCTGCGCCCCCTCGTCCCCCACCGAGTTGTCAGAAGACAGCTCGGGTCGGCTGACGCCCGCCGCGGGGACCGGGGCCGTGCGCGACCTGCTGCGCACCGCCGTCGCGGGCCCCGGCCCGGACCGCTTCCTCGCCCCGGAGATCGACGCCGTGACCCGGCTCGTCGCCGACGGCACCGTCGCCGCGACCGCCCGCACCGCCGTCGGGCACCTCGCCTGAACCTCCCCGAAGGAGACAAGAGATGACCCACGACCTCGGCACCCCGGTGCCGGTCCGCGCCCCGCGCGGGACGACGCTCACGGCGCGCAGCTGGCAGACCGAGGCCCCGCTGCGCATGCTCATGAACAACCTCGACCCGGAGGTCGCCGAGCGGCCGGACGACCTCGTCGTCTACGGCGGCACCGGCCGCGCCGCGCGGGACTGGCCGAGCTACCACGCGATCGTGCGCACGCTCACCGACCTGCGCGACGACGAGACGCTGCTCGTGCAGTCGGGCAAGCCCGTCGGGGTGCTGCGCACGCACGAGTGGGCGCCGCGCGTGCTCATCGCCAACTCGAACCTCGTCGGCGACTGGGCGACGTGGCCCGAGTTCCGCCGGCTCGAGGCCATGGGCCTGACCATGTACGGGCAGATGACGGCCGGCTCGTGGATCTACATCGGCTCGCAGGGCATCTTGCAGGGCACGTACGAGACGCTCGCGGCCGTCGCGGCGAAGCGGTTCGGCGGGACGCTCGCCGGGACGCTCACGCTCACCGGTGGATGCGGCGGCATGGGCGGGGCCCAGCCGCTCGCGGTCACGCTCAACGGCGGCGTGTGCCTGGTGGTCGACGTCGACGCCTCGCGTCTCGAGCGCCGGGTGCGCGAGCGCTACCTCGACGAGATCGCCGACACGCTCGACGACGCGGTGCGGCGCGTAGAGGCGGCGAAGACCGAGCGCCGTGCGCTGTCGGTCGGCGTCGTCGGCAACAGCGCGCACGTTGTCCCCGAGCTGCTGCGCCGCGGCGTCGAGGTCGACGTCGTGACCGACCAGACGTCGGCGCACGACCCGCTGTCCTACCTGCCCCTCGGCGTCTCGGTCGAGGACTGGGCCGACTACGCCGCGGCCAAGCCCGAGGAGTTCACCGAGCGGGCGCGCGAGTCGATGGCGCGGCACGTCGAGGGCATGGTCGGCTTCCAGGACGCCGGCGCCGAGGTGTTCGACTACGGCAACTCGATCCGCGACGAGGCCCGCCGCGGCGGTTTCGCCCGGGCGTTCGACTTCCCGGGCTTCGTCCCGGCGTACATCCGGCCGCTCTTCGCCGAGGGCAAGGGGCCGTTCCGGTGGGCAGCGCTGTCGGGCGACCCACGCGACATCGCCGTCACAGACCGGGCCGTCATGGACCTGTTCGACGACGACCACCTGCACCGCTGGATCCGCGCGGCGCAGGAGCGGGTGGCGTTCCAGGGGCTGCCCGCGCGGATCTGCTGGCTCGGGCACGGGGAGCGCGACCGGACGGGGCTCGCGTTCAACGAGCTCGTCGCGTCGGGCGAGGTGAGCGCGCCGGTCGTGATCGGCCGCGACCACCTCGACGCCGGGTCCGTGGCCTCGCCGTACCGCGAGACCGAGGCCATGGCCGACGGCACCGACGCGATCGCCGACTGGCCGCTGCTCAACGCGCTCACCGCGGCGTCGTCGGGCGCTACCTGGGTGTCCCTGCATCACGGGGGAGGGGTCGGGATGGGCCGGTCGATCCACGCGGGGCAGGTGTCGGTGGCGGACGGTTCTGCGCTCGCCGCGGCCAAGCTCGCGCGCGTGCTGTCCAACGACCCGGCACTGGGCGTCCTGCGGCACGCCGACGCGGGTTACGACGACGCGCTCGCGGCGGCCGAGCGTGGCGGCCTGCGCGTGCCGATGCGGGAGCCGTGAGATGCGCGAGGTGGTGCACCCCGGCGGCAAGCACGGCGCGACCCTGATCCTCGGTATCGGGGAGCTGACGACCAACGCGCCGGGCACACCTGGGGCCACCGACGACGACCCGACCGGCGTCGTGCACGACGCCGCGGTGCTGCTCGACGGCGATCGCGTCGCGTGGACCGGCCCCGAACGGGACGCCGCGGACGGCGTCGAGGAGGCCCTCGGCCGGGCCCCGGACCGCACGGTCGACGCGGGGAACCGGGCCGTGATCCCAGGCTTCGTGGACAGCCACACGCACCTGGTGTTCGCCGGCGACCGGGCGGCCGAGTTCGAGGCGCGCATGGCAGGGCGCCCGTACGCGGCCGGCGGGATCGCCGGGACCGTCGCGGCGACGCGCGCGGCATCGGACGCGGAACTGCTGGCCGGGCTGCGCCGGCTCGTAGGTGAGGCGCTCGCCCAGGGGACCACCACGCTCGAGGTCAAGAGCGGGTACGGGCTGACCGTCGTCGACGAGGTGCGGTCCGTACGGCTCGCACGCGAGATGACCGACGAGGTGACGTTCCTCGGCGCGCACGTCGTCCCGCCCGAGTTCGAGGGACGTCCGGACGAGTACGTCGACCTGGTGTGCGGCGAGATGCTCGCCGCGTGCGCGCCGCACGCGCGGTGGGTCGACGTGTTCTGCGAGACCGGTGCGTTCTCGCTCGCGCAGGCGCGGCGGGTGCTTCTCGCCGGGGCGTCCGCGGGACTCGGCGTGCGGGTGCACGCCAACCAGCTCGGCCCCGGCGAGGGAGTGCGGCTGGCCGTCGAGCTCGGCGCGGCGTCGGTCGACCACTGCACATACCTGTCCGACGACGACGTGGCAGCGCTCGCGGGCTCGTGGGCCGGCGGCGGGCCGGGGACAGTGGCGACGCTGCTTCCCGGCGTCGAGTTCTCGACGCGCCAGCCGTATCCCGACGCGAGGCGGCTGCTCGACGCCGGGGCCGTCGTCGCGCTCGCGAGCGACTGCAACCCGGGTTCGAGCTACACGTCGTCGATGCCGCTGTGCGTGGCGCTCGCGGTACGCGAGATGGGCATGACCGTTGCCGAGGCCGTCTGGGCCGCGACCGCCGGCGGGGCACGGGCGCTGCGGCGCGCCGACGTCGGGTCGCTGGCGCCGGGGGCGCGGGCGGATCTCGTGGTGCTCGACGCGCCCAGCCGGGTGCATCTCGCCTATCGCCCGGGGGTCCCGCTCGCCGCGCGCGTGTACCGCGCCGGCCGCGAGGTAGCGCATTCTTCGGCGAGGTAGCGCTGCGCAAGACCGCGCTGCCTCGGCAGGTCTCACGCCACTTCACGCAGGGCGACGGCGGCGAGCACCTCGAGCACGCACAGGGCGGCGAGCCGGACGGTCCGGCCGTCGGGGGTGTCCGCCGTCGCGTCCACCTCGGCGATGTCGACGGACCGCACGTGCTCGTCCCGCACGAGCCCGCGCACGAGCGCGCGCAGCTCGCCCGCGGAGAGGCCGCCCGGCAGGCTCGCGGGGCAGGCGGGCGCCACGGACCTGTCGCACACGTCGACGTCGATGTCGACGTGCACCGGCCCGCCCGCGGCCCCGGCCTCGCCGAGCGCCGCCAGCACCACGTCGTCGACACCCTGCCGGCGCACCTCGTCGACCGTGACGACGCGGACGCCGAGGTCCTCGGCCCGCTGCATGTATGCGGCGGAGTTGGCGAAGTCCGCGATCCCCACCTGCACCACGCGCCGCGGGTCCAGGCCGGCCTCGACGAGCCGCCGCACGGGCGACCCGTTCGACACGCCGTCGCGCAGGTCGTGGTGGGCGTCAAGAGTGACCAGCCCGGCCGTCTCGATGTCGTCGCCCCACGCGCCGAGCGCGGTCGGCACCGTCAGCGCGTTGTCGCCCCCGATCGCCACGAGCACGCGCGCCCGCTCGAGTGCGTGCCCGACGGCGGCGCGCGCCCGTGCCTCGCCCTCCGGCCCGTCCGGCTCCACCACGTCGCCGTGGTCGACGACCTTGAGCGCGGCCAGGTCGACCGGCTCGCCGCCGTCGGAGCCGGCCACGAGCGCGGGGCTGAAGCGACGCAGCGCCTCGCGCACCGCGGCCGGTGTCGCGTGGGCCCCGGTGGGGGAGAGGGAAGTGCGCCAGGTCCCGATGCCGAGCAGCGCCAGGTCGACGGGGCCCCCATACCTGGCGGCGTCCGGCCAGCCGCCCGCGCGGGGCCAGAGAGGGTCGTGGGACAGCGTCGTGCTCACACGCTGACGCTACGCGAGCAACGCGGAGGGGACGAAGCGGACCAGGGCGCCGGGCGGCAGCTGCCCGGCCAGGCCCACGTCGGAGGCCTGGACCGCACCGACCACCGGGTACCCGCCGGTGAGCGGATGGTCGGCGAGGAAGAGCACGGGCTGGCCGTCGGGCGGCACCTGCAGCGCGCCGGTCACACAGCCCTCGCTGGGCAGCTCGGCATCGACGAACGCGGCCGCGCGCCGCAGTGGCTCGACCCCCGCGAGCCGCAGGCCCACGCGGTTCGACCGGTCCGTGACCTCCCACTCCTGCTCCGCGAGGAGGTCGAGTGCGGCGTCGTCGAACCACTCGTCGCGCGGGCCGAGCACCACGCGCAGCTCGACGACGTCCCCCGGCGCCGGGAGCGACCCGGGGTCGCGCGCCCCGACGTCCCCGACGTCGACGACCCCCACGCTGTGAGCGGAGTATTGGCCCTGTTGTGCGTTCGAACCTGGGCCAATACTCCGCTCACAACGCAAGAAGGTGCCCGGGCGCAGGGGTGGAGGGCCGAGACCGGCGAGCACGTCGCTCGATCGCGACCCGAGCACCTCGGGCACGTCGAGCCCGCCGCGCACCGCGACGTAGGTGCGTACGCCGCGCTCGGGCGGGCCGAGCTCGAGCTCGTCGCCGTGGGCCAGCGCGACCGGCCGCGCGAGCGGGGCGCGCCACCGCTCGCCGGCGGACGGGTGCACGGTGAGCGGGACGAGCGCGCCGGCCGCGGCGACGACGACGTGCCCGTGCGCCCGCAGCCGGAGCCCGCCGCCAGTGGCCTCGATCGTGGCAGTGCCGACCGGGTTCCCGACGGCGCGGTTCGCCGCGCGCAGGCTGCGCGCGTCGACCGCGCCCGACGTCGAGACGCCCATCGCCGCGTGCCCCGGGCGGCCCAGGTCCTCGACGAGCGCCTGCAGGCCGGGGCTGACGACCTCGAGCGCGGGCGGCGTCGTCACCGGGTCGGTGATCCGTCGTGAGGTCGGCGTCCCGGGTCGCCGATGCGGCGACGGATCACCGACCTCATCGGGCGCCGACGCCTCCGCGCGCACCGCGACGAACCGCACGCGGTCGCCGGGCTGCCAGATCGCGGGCGGGTCGCGGTCGACGTCCCACACCGCGACGTCGGTACGCCCCACGAGCTGCCACCCGCCCGGGCTCTCGCGTGGGTACACGCCGCTGTACGGGCCGGCCATGGCCACCGCCCCGGCGGGCACGCGCATGCGCGGGGTCGCGCGGCGCGGCACCACGAGCGCCTCGTCATCGCCCACCAGGTACGCGAACCCGGGGGCGAAGCCCACGAACCCGACCGTGAACCGCGCCCCGGTGTGCCGCCGGACGAGCTCCTCGGCGCTCCACCCCAGCAGGTCCGCCACGGACGCCAGGTCCTCGCCGTCGTACACGGTGGGGATCTCGACGTCGCGGGAGCCCGCCCGCTCGGCGCTGGCCCGTGGGCGGGACCGCAGCTCGTCGGCGAGCGCCGAGGCCGTCGTCGTCCACGGGTCGAACGGCACGAGCAGCGTCCGCGCCCCGGGGACCACCTCGCTGACCCCACGCAGCGGCTCGGCGCGCAGCGACGCCGCGAGCGCCACCGCCTCGTCGAGCGAGCCGAGCTCGACGAGCAGCGCGTCGTCGCGCGCGGCGCGGACCCGCACGGTCACCCGCGGGCACCGGCGCCCGCGAACGGCGCCACGCGCACGCCGGCGGCCGTGAGCACCGCCCGGACCCGTTCGGCCATCGCGACGGCGTCGGGCGTGTCGCCGTGCACGCAGATCGAGTCGGCGCGCACGGGCACGAGGCTGCCGTCGACCGCCTCGACCACGCCCTCGGTCGCGAGCCGCAGCATGCGCCGCGCGACCTCGTCGGGGTCGTGCAGCACCGCGCCCGGTCGCGTCCGCGGCACCAGCGTCCCGTCCGCCTCGTAGGCGCGGTCGGCGAACGCCTCGGCGGCCGTCGCGAGACCCGCGGCCGACGCGGCGTCGAGCGCACGGCTGCACGGCAGGCCCAGCATCACGAGCGACGGGTCGACGTCGGCGACCGCGGCCGCGACGTCGGCGGCCACCCGCTCGTCCACGGCCGCCGTGTTGTACAGCGCGCCGTGCGGCTTGACATAGCTGACGCGGCCGCCCTCGGCCGCCGCGAGCCCGGCCAGGGCACCCACCTGGTACGCGACGTCGGCCTGCAGCTCCTCGCTCGGCACGTCCATGCGCCGGCGCCCGAAGCCGGCGAGGTCGCGGTAGCCCACGTGGGCCCCGATCGCGACGCCGCGCTGGACCGCCACGCGCACGGTGCGACGGATCGTCGCGGGGTCGCCGGCGTGGAAGCCGCACGCCACGTTGGCGCTCGAGACGACGCGCAGCATCGCCTCGTCGTCGCCGAGGCGCCAGCGGCCGAACCCCTCGCCCAGGTCGCTGTTCAGGTCGACGACGCTCATGGCCCCAGTGTCCTCCCTGTCCCCCCGTCGGCACGAGCTGGTGTTGCCCGGGTGAACTTTCTGCCAAGGGCTGGCGGGGCCGACCCCGCGGGGCGCACAGTGGAGCCAACACAGGCCCGAACCGGCAGAGACTCTCCTGCGTCAGACCGACGTAGGCGGCTGTGCGAGGATGCGGGACAGCAGCACGGCAGACGCAGGGGAGGACACCGTCATGGTGCAACGGGAGGACGCTGACCAGGCAGCTTGTGCCGAAGTCGACGCAGCGCGACGCCGTGGCGTGGTGCGGGTGCTCGGCTCTGCCGCCGCGTCCGTCGTCCTTGCCGTCGGCTTCCTCGCGACGTCGGTCGCGAGCGTCCCGTGGAACGACTTCCCGTCGCACCGGTACGCCGACGAGCCTTCCGAAGCGAGCCCGAGTCCGTCCTCGATCGGTCGGGTCGGCAGCACGGTCACGACGGGCTCCGAAGGCCCCCAGACGGTCGCACAGCTCATGGACGTCCTCGAAGAGGCGGAGCGTACGGCCGTCCTCGCCGGCCAGCCGCGGACGAGCGAGATGGAGCAGGCTGCCGCCGAGCTGGGCATCTTCCTGAGCGTCTACGTCGCGCAGCAGCGAGCGCTCACCGAGCCGCGGCCCGGCCTCGTCGTCGCCGCGCCCGACGCCGGGAGTGTCGACGAGGTCGACGACGCCGTCCCGGTGGGCGACGCGTCGACGGTGTCGAACGTGGTGCCCGACGGCGGTGGGTCGCCGGCGGACGAGGCGGGGACCCCCGCCGACCCGCACGCAGCCACCGACCCGCACGCAGCCACCGACCCGCACGGGGCAGGGCACGGGGACGTGGCCGTCGACCCGCACGAGCACGTCGACGAGGCCGTCACGTTCGACGACGTCGTGGTCTCGGCCACGCGCCTCGCGAACCTGCTGAACCCGGCCTCCGCGTCCTTCGTCGCCGACATCCAGCCCGCCGGGGAGCTCCCGGGCGTCGGCGTGGTCCGCGCCGAGCTCACGGAGTCGCTGCTCTCCGTCGTCGAGCGGTACGCGGGCACGACCGACGGCTACCAGAACGGGCGCATCCCCGCCTCGGTGCTGTGCCCGCTCGAGTTCGCGCCCGGCCACCTGCTGCGTTGCGACGCCGCGGACCAGCTCACCAAGCTGAGCGACGCGTACGAGGACGAGTTCGGGGTTCCTATCCCGATCACCGACTCCTACCGCTCGTACGGGGCGCAGGTCGCGGTGCGGGCGACCAAGCCGCACCTCGCGGCCGTGCCGGGAACGTCGAACCACGGGTGGGGTCTCGCGGTCGACCTGTCGTACCCCATCTCGACGGGACGATCCGCCGAGTATGTGTGGCTGCGCGTGCACGGCCCCGACTACGGCTGGGACAACCCGGCGTGGGCACGGCCTGACGGGTCGAAGCCCGAGCCGTGGCACTTCGAGTTCTTCGCGGGCGGGCCGATCCCGGACCGCGCGTGGTCCTCGTACGACGTCAGCACGGGCGGTGGCTCGACGGCGCCGCAGGAGAGCGAGGAGGACCCGACGCCGGTGACCTCCGAGCCGGTGGTCAGGCCCGAGCCGAAGCCGTCGCCGAGCCCGTCCCCGTCGCCGAGCCCCTCACCGAAGCCGTCGCCCACGCCTTCCACGTCACCGTCGCCGACGCCGTCAGCGTCGCCGACGCCGAAACCCACGCCGACGGAGCCTGTCGACACGGAACCGACCGAGCCGACGCCCGAGCCGACGCCCGCGCCGACGCCCGAACCGACCGAGCCGTCGCCCGAGCCGACGCCGGAGCCGTCGGAGCCGTCGACCGAGTCGACCGAGTCGATCGAGTCGGCGCCTGAGTCGACCTCGTCGCCGTCGGAGTCGACCGAGCCGACCGAGGGCGACGACACCGAGGCCACGACCGACACCACGAGCACGGCCGACGAGGGCGGGGCGTGACCGACTCCTTCTCTGCTGGGGACCCGCGCCGCTTCCTGCGTGACGGTCGCGTGGAGGCGATGCCGCGCCGCCTGCGTGACAGGATCCCGCTCCTGCGCTACCTCGCGACGGAGGCGATGCCGGAGCTGCTCGAGCCCGTGACCGAGCGAGAGCTGACCGACCGCCTCGCTGAGCTCACGGACGACCCGGTCGGCCTGCGGCGCGCGATGGTCGACTTCGGCGTCGTGCGCCGCACGCGCGACGGCGCCGAGTACTGGCGCACCGAGCGCACCGAGCACGACTCGGAGACCGCCGTCGAGCGGGCCGTCGACAGGATGCTCGACGACGAGCACGAAGAGGACGCATGACGCCCGAGGAGCGGGCGCGCGGGGCGCTCGAGACGTCCGGGATCGGCTTCCGGATCACGCGTCACGGCCGCGTCGGGTCGCTCGCGGAGGCCGCCGCCGCGCGAGGGCTCGAGCCCGGGCAGATCCTCAAGACAATCGTGGTGCGCCGGGCCGACGACGACTTCCTGTTCGTGCTCGTGCCTGGCGGAAGGACGATCTCGTGGCCCAAGCTGCGTGCGCTCCTGGGCGTGTCCCGGCTGTCCATGCCGGACCAGGACGTGGCGCGCGAGGTGACCGGCTACGAGCGGGGAGCCATCACGCCGTTCGGGTCGCTGGGGGCTTGGCCCGTCGTCGCGGACTCACGCGTCGCAGAAGCGGGTACGGTGTCGATCGGAGCAGGTGCGCACGGCGTCGCGGCCACCGTCGACGGCGCCGAGCTCGTCCGGGTGCTCTCCGCGCAGCTGGCCGACGTGACCATGCCGGAGAGCGACGGGTAGGAGAACACTCCGGCCCGCCGCTGGACACATCTGCTGGACAGCGGAAAACTCGTTGCCCTGGCCGCTTTCGGGGGCAGGGCGACCGGCAGACACGTCTACGGGCGCGACCCTCTGAACGGAAGCCAGAGCACTAGATGGACACCGACACACGTACGGGATCCGGTTCGGGGATCTCTTGCCGCCACGCGCAGGACGGGACGTACCTCACGCTGTGGGGCGAGGTCGACGCCGCGCTGCGCGAGTCCGCGAGCGACGCGATGGCGAGCCTTGCGGCACGGCCCGCGCCCTTGCCCATCGCGCTCGACGCGCGGGACGTCACCTTCATCGACTCCTCGGGCGTCGCCTTCATCCTCCAGGTCTACATGCTGGGGCAGGAGACCGGGGCCCCGGTCAGCCTTCTCGAGCCGTCGGAGGCCGTCACGGAGGTGCTCGAGATGGTCGGCATGGGCGGCCGCATCCCGGTCGTCTGGACCGAGGCCGCGGGCTGATCTCAGCCCGCGGCGCGCGTCGTCCCGCGCAGCACGAGCGAGACGGGGCCCGTGATGTGCTCGGGCGTGACGTCGTCGCCGTCGCGCCGCTCGATGAGCCGGTCCAGCAGGCGCAGCGCGTGATCGATCATCACGTCGTGGCCCGGGTCGACCGTCGACAGCGGGGGGACGAGGAACTCCGACGCGTCGAGGTTGTCGAAGCCGATCACCTGGACGTCGTCGGGCACGCGCAGGCCGGCCTCGGCCAGCCCTGCGAGGACGCCGGTCGCGAGCGTGTCGGTGAGCGCCAGGACGCCGTCGAACGCCACCTTCTCCCGCACGAGCCGGCGCACGGCCTCACGCCCGTCGGCGGGGCCGTCGGTGCCGGACGGGGGGACGAGCGCAGGGTCGATCGGCACGCCGGCGTCGCGGTGCGCGATCTCCCAGCCGAGCGTGCGCATGCCGGGCATCCCTCGGTTGGCGTCGCGTGGTGAGCCGCCGACGACGGCGACGCGCCGGGAGCCCGTCGCGAGCAGGTGCGCGGTGGCCAGCCGGGCGCCCTCGACGTTGTCCATCCGCACGTGGTCGTAGCGCTGCGGCATCTGCTGCTCGCCGAGCAGGACGACCGGGACTGCCGTGCGCAGGTGCGCGACGTCGTCGTGCGTCATGCCGACGACGCTCAGCAGCACGCCGTCGTACAGGTGCAGGCGCGCGAGCGAGAGCGCCTCGAGCTCGCCCTCGCGGCTCGCGCCGCCGTGCTCGACGACGAGGTGCCGTCCGGACACCTCGAGCCGCCGGGCGATGCGGGCCGCGAGCTCGCCGAAGTACGGGTGGTGGAAGCCCGGCACGACGAGCGCGATCGTGTCGGTGCGGCCCGCGCGCAGGTGGCGCGCGGTGAGGTTGAGCTCGTAGCCGAGCTCGTCGACGGCGGTCAGCACGCGCCGGCGGGTCTCCTCACCGACCCGCTTGCGCCCGGTGAGCACGTTGGACACCGTCATGGCGGAGACGCCGGCGGCGCGTGCCACGTCGCTCATCGTGACCGGCATTCGCGCCTCCTCTTCTCGACTGCCAGGGCCTACCGTATCCCTCTACCCGCCACGGGGTTTATCGATATACTCCCCCTCATGACAGAGACACGCGCGGTCATCGACCTCGACCTTCCCGGCGCCACCATCTCGCGCCACGTGTACGGACACTTCGCCGAGCACCTCGGGCGGTGCATCTACGGCGGCTTCTGGGTGGGCGAGGACTCGGACGTCCCCAACGAAGGCGGCATCCGCCTCGACGTGGTCGAGGCCCTACGAGAGCTGAAGATCCCGAACCTGCGCTGGCCCGGCGGCTGCTTCGCGGACGACTACCACTGGCGTGACGGCATCGGCCCGCGCGAGGAGCGCCCGCGGATGGTCAACTCCCACTGGGGAGACGTCGTCGAGGACAACTCGTTCGGCACGCACGAGTTCATGGCGCTGTGCGAGCTGCTCGGCACGGACGCGTACATCAGCGGGAACGTCGGGTCGGGCTCCGTGCAGGAGATGAGTGAGTGGATCGAGTACCTCACCCGCGCTGACGACTCCCCGATGGCGGCCCTGCGCCGGGCCAACGGCCGCGACGAGCCGTGGAAGGTGCCGTTCTTCGGCATCGGCAACGAGGCCTGGGGCTGCGGCGGGAACCTGCGCGTCGAGCAGTTCGCCTCGCTGGCGCGGCAGTACTCGACGTACGTGCGCAACCATGCGGGCAACGAGGTCTACCGCATCGCCGCGGGAGCGTCCGACGGCGACCTGCACTGGACCGAGGTCCTCATGAAGTCCTTCGACCCGCTCGAGAACGGCGACGGGAAGGCAGGACCCTTCCAGGGGATCTCGCTGCACTACTACACGATGACCGGCACGTGGCAGGACAAGGGCTCGGCGACGGAGTTCACCACCGACGAGTGGTACAAGGCGCTCGAGCGGGCCGCGTTCATGGATCGCCTGCTCACCCGGCACGGGCAGGTCATGGACCGCTACGACCCCGCCAAGCGCGTGGGCCTGGTCGTCGACGAGTGGGGCACGTGGTGGAACGTCGAGCCGGGCACCAACCCGGGCTTCCTGTACCAGCAGAACTCGCTGCGCGACGCCCTGGTGGCGAGCGTGCACTTCGACGCGTTCCACCGGCACGCCGACCGCGTCGTCATGGCCAACATCGCCCAGACCGTCAACGTGCTGCAGGCCATGCTGCTGACCGACCCGGAGACGAACGCGCTCGTGCGCACGCCCACGTTCCACGTGTTCGCGATGAACGCCGGGCACCACGACGCCGCCGCGCTCGACGTCCACCTGCTCGGTGGTGTGCCCACCCGGCCGGTCGACGGCGCGGACCTGCCGCTTGTCTCGGCCTCGGCGTCGACGAAGGGGGACACCGCGCTGATCTCGCTCACCAACCTGGACGCCGAGCAGGCGCGCACCGTCGTGCTCGACCTGCGCGGCCGCGACGTCGTCGACCACACCGCCCGTGTGCTCAGCGCCGACGCTCTCAACGCGCACAACACGCCCGAGCGGCCCGACGCCGTCGCTCCGGTCGTGCTCGAGGCGGTGCGCAAGCACCAGCGCGGCCTCGAGGTCGAGCTGCCCGCGCACTCCTACGCCACGGTCGAGCTGACGCTCGCGGGGTGATCCGTGACCGCGGCGGTGTCGGAGGCTCGTGGCACGCTGGGTCGGTGCCCGAGCTCGACGCCGCCGCGGTCGGTCCCGACGACGTGCTGGCCGCCCGCCTGCGCGCGCACCGGGTGCGGGGGCCGGACCTGCCCGACCTGCCCGCCGTCGTCGGGCACTTCCTCGCCGTGCAGGGCCAGGAGCTGCGGCCCGCGCTGTGGGGAGCGTCGCGGCGGGTCGAGGCCGGCCGCGAACCGGGCGCCACGGCCGCGGCCGCGGCCCTGGACACGGGCGAGGTGCTGCGCACCCACGTCCTGCGGCCGACCTGGCACCTGGTGCGGCCCGACGACGCACGCTGGCTGATCGAGCTCACCGCGCCGCGCGTTCGGCGGCAGATGGCGTCGACGGAGCGCGCCTGGGGACTGGAGGACCCGGGGCCGGGCGTGGACCTTGTCGCTGCGGAGGTCGCGGAGGGGCCGCGCACCCGGGTCGAGCTGCGGGA
The DNA here is from genome assembly GCA_009663185.1 of Isoptericola halalbus. Taxonomy (GTDB): domain Bacteria; phylum Actinomycetota; class Actinomycetes; order Actinomycetales; family Cellulomonadaceae; genus Isoptericola; species Isoptericola halalbus. The sequence goes on along the minus strand of VJZX01000014.1, from coordinate 33,931 downwards.
CGCTCTCGTGGCGGCGGGCGTCGTCGCCGAGGACGCGCCGGGCCTCCACGTGACCCAGGTGCTCATGCACGCCGAGCTCGAGCGGCTCGTCATCAGCGGCCCGGCGCGCGACGGCCGGCAGACCTATGCCGCGTTCGACGACCGCGCGCCCGCCGGGTACGGACCGCTGGGCGAACGGTTCGACGCCGACGCCGCCGTCGTGGAGCTGTGGCGCCGCTACCTCCCCTCGCGGGCGTGTGCCACGGTCAAGGACGTCCAGCAGTGGTGCACGCTCACGCTCACCGACCTGCGCCGCGGGCTCGGCGTGCTGCTCGACGCCGGCGAGGCCGTCGAGGTGCGCGGCGCGGGCGGGCTCGAGGGGCTGCGGCTGTATGCCCCCGCCTCCGTGGCGTGGGAGGACGGCGCGGCCGGGGCGGCGCCGTCGGGCACGCCGGTGGTGGACCTGCTGCAGGCCTACGACGAGCTCTTCTGCTCCTACCGCGAGTCGCGCGAGGTCATGCTCGACCCGCGGTCGGAGCCCTACGAGCGACGCGGCGCGTTCGTGCACAGCGTGGCCGTCGACGGGCGCATCGCCGCGCGGTGGCGATGGCCGGCCGCAGGCGTGGCGGCCGACGGGCTCGACGTGCAGTGGTCGCGCGAGCCGACGGCGGCAGAGCGCTCCGTGCTCGACCTGGCGGCCGCAGACCTCGCCGCCTACCTCGCGAGCTGACCGCCGAGGTAGAACCACGTCCTACCTCGCCGACCAGCGCTCTACCTCGCCGGGATCGCTTCTACCTCGCCGGACTGTCCGGCGCCGTCCGGACGGCTCGTGGCAGGGTGGGCCCGTGCATCGCAACTGGGCCGGGAACCTCACGTACAGCGCGCGCGAGGTCGCGCGTCCCACGACGCTCGACGAGCTCGCCGACGTGCTCGCCCGAGCCGACCGCGTCCGCGCGCTGGGTTCGCGGCACTCGTTCAACGACATCGCGGACACCACCGGCGTGCACGTGCAGGTGGACGGGCTCGACGACGGCCGGCCCGCCGTCGACGTCGACCCCGGCACCGGCGTCGTGTCGGTCGCCGCGGGCCTGCGCTACGGCGACATCATGCGCACGCTGCACCTGCAGGGCCGGGCGCTGGCGACGATGGCCTCGCTGCCGCACATCTCGGTCGCCGGCGCCGTCGCGACGGCGACCCACGGCTCGGGCGACGCCACGAAGAGCCTCGCGGGTGCCGTCGTCGGGCTCGAGCTCATGACGCCCGACGGCAGGCAGCACCGCCTCGTGCGCGGGGAGGACGAGTTCGCGGGCGCCGTCGTGTCGCTCGGGGCGCTCGGCGTCGTCACGCGGGTCGAGCTCGAGACCGAGCCCACGTACGACGTACGGCAGGACGTCGCGCTCGACCTGCCGTGGGACGTGCTCCTCGAGCGGTTCGACGATGTCACGGGGGCCGCGTCCTCGGTGAGCGTCTTCACGGGGTGGGACGAGCCCGCCGCGCGGCAGGTCTGGTTCAAGTCGCGCGTCCCCGCCGGCGCCGCGGCCGACGACGGCCGCCCGGTCTCCCTGCCCGGCCTGCGGTGGGCGACCGAGCCGCAGCACCCGGTGCCCGGCATGGACCCGGTCGCGTGTACCGAGCAGCTCGGCGTGCCGGGGCCGTGGCACGACCGGCTCAGCCACTTCAAGCTCGAGTTCACGCCGTCGTCGGGCGCGGAGCTCCAGTCGGAGTACCTGCTGCCGCGCCGCAACGCCGCCACGGCGATCGCGGCCCTGCGCTCGCTCGGCCCAGTCGTCGCGCCGCAGCTGCAGACGAGCGAGATCCGCACCATCGCGGCCGACGACCTGTGGCTCAGCCCGTTCGCCGAGGACTCCGTCGGGTTCCACTTCACGTGGTTGCCCCACGACGCCGACGTCGCGGCCGTGCTGCCGCGGCTCGAGGAGGCGCTGCTCCCGCTCGGCGCACGCCCGCACTGGGGCAAGATCTTCGCCGCCGACCTGCGCGACGTCGCCGCGACGTATCCCCGGTTCGGCGACTTCCGGGCGCTCGCCGGGAAGCTGGACCCGGCCGGCAAGCTCCGCGGCGGGTACGTCGAGCGACTGCTGGGCTGATCCCTTCGCATTGAGCACGTCATCTCTGCCGCTATGACCGTCCTGGCGGCAGAAACGGGCGTGTTCAAAGGAAAAGTCCGAGGCATGTCGTGAAGCCGATGACGGCAGAGATGACACGCGCGGAGCCAGGCAAAGAAGAGGAATTGCCGTCGTCGGGGCGCACTCAGCCGGTAACAGTCTGGTATCGAGATCCGCAACCGTTGCCGACACGGCCGACGTCAGCCATGATCGCAGGTGAGACGCGTTTGATTCGACGTCGATCAACACGGAGGGTGTGACACCCGTGAGCGCGAACAGCACCAGCGTGACCCATCCGCCCCGGGAGCAGTTCACCGGGCAGGTCGGATTCATTCTCTCGGCGATCGGCTCAGCTGTGGGCCTCGGCAACATCTGGCGATTCCCCGGTGTGGCGTACGAGAACGGTGGTGGCGCGTTCCTCGTGCCCTACCTGATCGCGCTGCTGACGGCAGGCATCCCGATCCTCTTCCTCGACTACGCGCTGGGCCACCGGTTCCGCGGTGCCGCACCGATGGCGTTCCGCCGCGTCAAGCGCTGGCTCGAGAGCCTCGGCTGGTTCCAGGTGATGATCTGCTTCGTCATCTCCATCTACTACGCCGCGGTCCTCGCGTGGGCGCTGAGCTTCTTCGTCTACTCGTTCGACCTGCGCTGGGGCACCGACACTGCCGGGTTCTTCGTCGGCGAGCACCTCCAGCTGGCCGACGTCGGCGGCGAGGACCCTTGGTTCACGCTCGACTTCGTCGCCGCGGTGCTCATCCCGCTCGCCATCGTGTGGGTCGTCGCGATCGTCGTGCTCGCCGCAGGCGTCGCCAAGGGCGTGCAGCGTGCCAATGTCGTGTTCATCCCGCTGCTGGTCGTCTCGTTCGGGATCCTCGTGGTCCGATCGATCTTCCTCGACGGCGCGGCTGAGGGCCTCAACGCACTGTTCACCCCCGACTGGTCGGCCCTGGGCAACCCGGACGTGTGGATCGCGGCCTACGGCCAGATCTTCTTCTCGCTGTCGATCGCGTTCGGCATCATGATCACGTACTCGTCCTACCGGAAGCGTCGCGCGAACATGACCACGCCGGGCCTGGTCGTGGCGTTCTCCAACTCCGGCTTCGAGCTGCTCGCCGGCATCGGCGTGTTCTCCGCGCTGGGCTTCCTGGCGGTCAACGAGGGGGTCGCGGTCGACGAGCTCGGCATCGTGGGCGTCACGCTGGCGTTCATCACGTTCCCCGAGATCGTCTCCCAGATGCCCGCGGGACCGGTGTTCGGTGCCCTGTTCTTCGGCTCGCTGGTCATGGCGGGCTTCACGTCGCTGCTGTCGATCCTTCAGGTGGTCTCGGCCGCGCTGCAGGAGAAGTGGGGCCTGAACCGCCAGATGGCGGCCGTCTACCTGGGCGTCTTCTCGGGGATCCTGTCGATCGTCGGCTTCTCGACGACGACCGGCCTCATCGCGCTCGACACCATGGACAACTGGTCCAACAACATCGGCATCGTGGCGTCGGCGATCTTCATGTGCGTGTTCGTGGTGTGGGTGTACCGCCGGGCGCCCGAGCTGCGTTACCACCTCAACGCCGTGTCGACCGGTGTGGTGGGAGCGTGGTGGTACGCGTGCGTCGGCCTCATCGTGCCGGTAGTCCTGGCCGTCATGCTCGTGCAGCGCATCATCAACCTGCTGCGCGAGCCCTACGAGGGCTACGACACGACCTACCTGCTCATCGTGGGCTGGGGCACGGTCGTGTTCCTCGTGGCTGGCGCCGTCCTGCTCACGCTGCCACGCTGGAGGAGGGACCCCGACGTCTTCACGCCGTGGCCGCCGTACCCGCCGCTGGCTGAGACCGCCGCTCCGAAGGAGGCGACCCGATGACCGCCACCGCCATCATCCTCATGATCGTTGCCATGCTCGTCATCTGGGGCGGGCTGACCGCGAGCATCGTCTGGTTGCGGGGCCACCCGGAGCGCACTGGTTACCCGGCCGGAGGCTACGACGACCACCGCGAGGACGTGGGGATCATCGAGCGCGACACGTGACCTTGTCGGCCGGTGGCTACAGCTTGTCCCCGATTCCGGCCAGCTTCGGGGACAAACGGTAGCCACCGACGTCCGGGAGCAGCTGCGGGCCGCGAGGTACCGGTCGGCCAGGCCGCCAACCCGCAGCGGCGAGCAACGGCTTGAGGCTCGGCCCGATCGTGCTGCTCCCTGCGTCGAGCCCGGTGAACCGCTGTATCACGTTCCCTGCCCCGACGAGCGGATTCTGCCGTTGGCTGTCGCGCACGAGCGCGCCCTCATGCGCCTTCGCGCCGTCGATCTCCGCGATGAGCCATCGCCCCGGGCCCAGCCACCACGCCATGTCCACCCGGGCGATGCGGTCCCGCTCGACGACGAACTTCTGCTGGAGCACGTCCGGAGGGATGCCCTCGTCCACGCAGCTGAGACGCGCCCACGTCTCGGCAGGGGACTCCGCCCGGCCGTCGACGAGGTCCCACCACGAGTGCGTCCGCTCGACGCCCCGGCGGCCCCTGGCGGCGTCGTGCGCGCGGCGGACTCCCTCGGCCGAGATCAGCCGCTGGTGGACGGCGCTGTCCAGGCAAGCGACGGCGTGGCGGCGCCCGAGCTCCGGAACTGCCTGTGCCAACGCCTGCTCGACCGGGACCACGAGGCGTCCCTGGACCCGGGCCAGCCGGTCGAGCCCGGAGTAACGGCGGAGTGCGACGCCGTCGCGGGCGCGCCGTTCCCGGCGGTCCGCCCGAGCGATCTCGACCTTGGGCCGCTTCGGCAGCCCTTGGATGCCGTGCAGGACGAGCGCCGTCTGGCCGACGGCCACGGCATCAGGACCATGGGTGAGCATCCCGAGCCACGCTGAGCGGCGTCGCCGATGGTCGAGAGGGTCGTCGCGGGCCGAGCTCGGGTCCTCCGTGCGGGCATCGGGGTCCTCGGGGATCAGGTCGTACACACCGTATGCCACGCGCGTCAGCACACCGCGAGTGCACAGCTTGCTGACCTGCTGGCGGCTGAGGCCGACCTCGGCGAGCTGGCGTGTGTCGACGAGCCACTCCTGCCGGGTGGCGCGCGCACGGAGCTCGGCGGGGAGCGGATCAGGTCGCGTCACGGGCACATGCGACCAGAAGTATGGCCCACGCCGCTGACCCCCTGTGGACAACGTTTGCCGGTGGCTGGAGTTTGTCCCCGTTCTCGACCGAAAACGGGGACAAACTCTAGCCACCGGCAGCCGCCGGCAGCCGTCGGCCGGTCAGGTGGGGAGCGTCAGCGTGAAGCGGCAGCCGGTGCCGCCGTCGGGCAGCGCCACGTTCTCGACGGCGATGCTCCCGCCGTGCGCGTCCGCCACGGAGCGGACGATCGACAGCCCGATGCCCGCTCCGCCGCCCCCGGGAGTCCGCGCGGCGGTTCCGCGCCACCCGGCGTCGAACACCCGCCGCAGGTCGTCGGCGGGGATGCCGCCGCAACGGTCGGTGACCTGCACGACGGCGGTGCTCGCCGCGCCGTCGGCCCCGCGCCCCGCAGCGCTCACCCGGACGCGCACCGCGCCGCCCGCGGGGGTGTGCCGGACGCCGTTGGCGACGAGGTTGCCCAGCGCCCGGGCCACCTCGCGCGCGTCGACCCGCGCCACCACGGGCGAGGTGACCACGCCGGACAGCGTCACCCCCGCGGCGTCCGCCAACGGCGTCGCGGCAGCGAGCGCGTCGGACACCAGGTCGCCCACGGCGACCGGCTCGCGGCGCAGCTCGAGCCCCGAGGACTGCAGCCTCGACAGCGCGAGCAGGTCGTCGACCATCTCGCTCATGCGCAGGTTCTCGGCCTGGATGCCCTTGACCGCCACGGCCGGCTCGGCGACCCCGTCCTCGAGCGCCTCGGCGAGCGCACGGACCGCGGCCAGAGGCGTGCGCAGGTCGTGCGACACCCACGTGACGAGCTCACGCCGCCGCTCCTCGACCTCGCGGTCCCGGTCCCGCGCGGCCACGGCCGCCGCCCGCTCGAGCCCCACCCGGTGCGTGCGCACCGCCAGCGCGAGCCCGACCCCCAGTGCCACCGGCACGGCCGCGAGCAGCAGCCAGAGCACGGTCGCGGAGTCGCCCTCGGACAGGAACATCGCCCGCGCGCTCGCGTAGACGCCGGCCGCGACCGACCCGACCACCACGAGCGGCGCGAGCACCGCCGCCACCGCGGGCCGGCGTCGGCCCACGGCGAGCACGACGGCCGCGCCGAGAGCGCCGACACCCCCGGCCACCCCGGCCGACAGGACGACACCCTCGAGCACCGGGCTCACGACGCACCGACCTCGGCCTGATCGGAGGCCTGCTCGGAGGCCTGCACAGGTGCCGGCACGGACGCGTCCCAGCGGTATCCCACGCCGAACACCGTCACGAGCCGCGTCGGGCGCGAGGGGTCGGCCTCGACCTTCTCGCGCAGCCGTCGCACGTGCACCGTGACGGTCGAGCGGTCGCCGAACTCCCAGCCCCACACCTCGCGCAGCAGCGTCTCGCGGTCGTGCACCTGGCCCGGGTGCGCGAGGAACCAGCGCAGCAGGTCGAACTCGCGCACGGTGAGCTGGAGCTCCTGGTCGCGGCGCAGGACGCGGTGAGCCGCGGCGTCGAGCACGAGGTCGCCGTCGCGCAGCGTGCCCGACGGCGGTGCTTGCGCGTGGCCGTCGGCCGGGGTCACGTCGGGGCCGCCGGCGGGCAGCGAGCGCCGCAGCACCGACCGCACCCGCAGCACGAGCTCGCGAGGACTGAACGGCTTGGTGACGTAGTCGTCGGCGCCGACCTCGAGGCCCAGGATGCGGTCCTCCTCCTCTCCGCGCGCGGTGAGCATGAGCACGGGCAGGCCCGGCCGGGCGGCCCGGAGCCGGCGGCAGACCTCGATCCCGTCGATCCCGGGGAGCATGAGGTCGAGCACGACGGCGTCGGGCGGGCGGGCGGCCGCGGCCTCGAGGGCGGTGGGCCCGTCCGCGGCGTGCTCGGCCCGTAGCCCGGCGCGCTCGAGGTACGCCACCACCACCTCCGCGACGGTGACGTCGTCGTCCACCACGAGGACCCGGGCCACGCACCCAGCGTAGGCGCGGCGCACGCGGCGAGGACCGCCGTCGGGCCTGGCAGGGAGCTGCGTCACCACCTCGTAAGCACGAAGTAAGCCGGCCGTCATGGAGTCGCCGGCTGCGGAGCGGTGAGGTGGAGGGGAGCCGACCGCACGGGCCGGCTCGGAGAGGGGAGAACCATGAACCGCACCCGCACGCTCGCCGCCGTCGGCACAGCCGTCCTCGCGGCCGGCGCCGCGCTGCTGCCCGCCGCGGCCGCCCAGGCCGGCGTGAGCGGGCCGGCGTTCTACGTCGACGGGGTCGCGTACCGGACCGTCGCGACGCCCAACGACCTGTCCGGCACCGGGGCTCCTGCCCACTCGTTCGACGTCATCTACGACCTGGGCGGCGCCCAGCTCAACGTGGCCGAGGCGGCGCCCGGTGACACCGACTACAACGGCGGCCGCTGGATGGTCCGCGCCGTGTCGTTCCCGTCCGGCTACGGCGCGGCGCTCGCGGCCGGTGACCTTGACGCCGACGGCGTGCTCGGCAGCGCCGAGGAGGTCCAGGCCGCGATCGGCGCGGGATTCGCCGTCGACGGCGGCGTGGTCGCGTCGTTCACCTGCCCCGTGGTCCCGCTCTCGCGCGGCTGAGGTCAACGTCACGGCCGGTGGCTACAGTTCGTCCCCGATCTCATCCAGAAACGGGGACGCACTGTAGCCACCGGCCGCGCGGGGTCAACGCTCCGTCAGTACTCGCCCTCCTCGCACGCATAGCCGTTGCCGTTCGGGTCGAGGTCGCCACGGTACCCGGGCTGACCCTGCTGGATCGGTGTGACGCCGGCCTTCTCCGCGTCCTTGCAGCTCCAGTAGAACCACGCGCCCTGACCCTGCTGCTGCTGAGCGGCCTGTGCGTCGAGCTCCTGCTGTCGCGTGGTCAGCTGCGACTCCTTCTCCGCCAGCTCGGTCTCGCGGTCGCGCAGCGCCTTCTCGCGATCTTCGAGCTCGGCGCGCATGGCGTCGATGGCCTCCTGCTGCTCGTTCACCTCGGTCTTCAGCGCGTGGGCGGCGTCGCGGGCGCGCTGCGCGTCGGCGATCGCCTGCGACGCGTCGGCCGTCTTGACCAGGGAGAACATGACGCCGAGGATGCACCCGAGCGCGATGCACGCGACCGCGACGCCCGCGATGAGGAGGTTGCTCGGGCGCGCCGTCGGGTTCTGTTGCGCCGTGCGGGTCGCCTCAACGCCGCCCGTGGCGGAGCGCCCCGAGGTGTACGACGACGGCGGTGCGGGCGGCTGCGCCGGCGGCAGCGGGGCGGTGGCGTGCTCGGTGGGGTGGGCGGCGTACCGCTCGGGCATGCCGACCGTCGCGACGTGGGTCGCGACCGGGGGCGCCGCAACCCGAGCTGCCGCGACCGGCGCCGACGCGACCTCGGCTCGGACCGGCGCCATGACGGTGGTGGCCTCTACGGGTGTCTCGGGCCGGCGCCTCGGTGGCGCGGGCGGCGCCGGGGCCGCGACCTGCGCCGGGGGCGCAGGCGGCGCGGGTGGCGGCGGCGCGTCGTCGATCCAGTAGTCCCACCCGGGCGGCGCGGGGGGCCAGGCAGGGTCGGGCGCCCAGCCGGCCTCCGGCCGGAACCCGGGTGGCACCCGCCATCCGGGTGGCGGGTTGAATCGGACGGGCATGTCTCTCCTTCGACGTCGAGCGGCCCCACTATGACGGAAACCCGCGCCGCAGGTCCACGTCCGCCCGCCTGGCAAGCCTCACCGAGCGTTGTCAGGATCGAGTAGGGCGGCACGACCGACGGAGAAGATCACGATGAGCGATGCCGAGACCGGTCAGGTCGTGAGCGGTGCGGCCGAGGTCTACGACAGGTACTTTCTGCCCGCCATCTTCGAGCAGTGGGCCCCACGGGTCTGCGACGCCGCAGGGATCCGGGAGGGCGACACGGTGCTCGACGTCGCGTGCGGCACAGGTGTCGTCGCCCGGGAGGCGCGAGAACGGGTCGGCAGCGACGGTGAGGTGATCGGCGTCGACCTCAATCCCGGCATGTTGGCGATCGCCCTGCGCCACGAGCCGTCGGAGCAGTGGGTCGAGGCGCCCGCGGAACGGCTCCCGTTCGCCGCGGACCGGTTCGACGCCGTGCTGTGCCAGTTCGGGCTCATGTTCTTCGCCGACAAGGTCGCCGCACTGCGCGAGATGCGGCGCGTCGCCCGGCCCGGTGCGGGGATCGTGGTGGCGGTGTGGGCCGCGCTTGATCAGGGTCCCGGCTCCGCCGCCCTGGCCGAGCTGGTCGAGGAGTTCCTGGGACGGGAGTCAGCGGACGCGCTGCGGGCGCCGTCCGTGCTGGGCGACACTGACGCGCTGAGGCAGCTGTTCGAACAGGCCGGACTCTCCGCGTCGGTCACGACCGAGCAGGGCACGACGCGGTTCGACTCGGCCGAGGACTGGATCAACGCCGAGATCATGGGCTGGACCCTCGCCGACCGCGTCTCAAGGGCGGAGATCGACCGGCTGCTCGCGGCCGCGCCGGAGCGCCTGGCAGCCTTCGTGCGTCCGGACGGCGTTGTGGAGTTCGACCACGCGGCGCATCTGGTGACCGCACGCGCGTAGCCCGGCTCCCGGCGGTGTCGGATGGCGCTGGTAGACCTGGGGCATGTTCCTGCTCGAGCACGACGGTCCTCGGGGTACGGTCGATCCCGGATCCATGCTCATGCACTCCGCGGGAGATCTCGTCGCCGCGGCCGAGTGCGAGCTCGCCCTGCTCCGGCGCCTGGACGAGGTGATCGGACGTGCCCCCCGGCGCGAGCGGCCCGCGGACGAGATGCTCGCCCGCACCGCCGCCGTCGGGCAGGAGCACGAGCGCCGCGTCCTCGACGAGCTCGTCGACCGGTACGGCTCGGCCTCCGCCGGCGGGCCGGGAGGCGTCGTCGCGGTCGAGCCGCCCCGGCGCATGACGACGGCGGAGCTCGTCGCCGCGCACGCGCGCACGCTCGGGGCGATGGAGGCCGGGGCGGACGTCGTCTACCAGGCGTCGTTCTTCGACGGCCGCTTCCACGGCCGTGCGGACTTCCTCGTCCGCGACGACGGCACCTCTCTCGGGGCCGGCCGCCCGCGCTACGCGGTGTGGGACACCAAGCTGGCCCGGCGTGAGAAGGTGCGGGCCGTGCTCCAGCTCGCGGCCTACGCGGACCAGCTGCAGGGGGCCGGCATCGACCCGACCGACCACGCCCATCTGGTGCTCGGCACCCGCGTCGAGACGCGTCATTTGCTGGCCGAGGTCATGCCCGTGTTCCGCGCCCGGCGGATGAGGATGCTCGAGATCGTGGACGAGCACCTTGCCGACGACGGTCCGGTCGGGTGGGGCGACCCGCGGTTCGCCGCGTGCGGGAGCCTTGCCCGCTGCCCCGACTGCGCGGAGGCCGCGGCCGCCGCGCGCGACGTGCTGCTCGTCGCCGGGGTGTATCCCGCGCAGCGGGCGGTGCTCGCTCGGGCGGGCCTCACGACGATCGACGCGCTCGCCGCCGCGACCGAGCCGCCGTCGGGCATGCCGGCCTCCCGCTTCGAGCGTCTGCGGTTCCAGGCCGGTCTCCAGCTCGGCGCGGAACCGGGCGACGGCCAGGTGCGGTACGACGTCGAGACCCCCGACGGCCCGGAGACCGCGGAGCTGCGCTGGGCGCTGGTGGACCGCGAGCCCGTCGACCGGCTCCCGCCACCGAGCCCCGGGGACGTCTTCTTCGACTTCGAGGGCGACCCGTTGTGGACGGACCCGGCAGGCGAGACGCCGTCGGGCGGGTTCGGGCTCGACTATCTTTTCGGGTGGGTCACGCGCGAGCCTGACGCCGAGGGCCGCCCGGCGTTCGAGGGCCTCTGGGCGGACGACCCGGCGCAGGAGCGCCGGTCGCTCGTCGCGTTCGTGGACTGGCTGAACGACCGTCGTCGCCGGTGGCCTGACCTGCACGTCTACCACTACGCCGACTACGAGCGCGCCCACCTGCTGTCGATCGCCGCCCGCCACGGGGTGTACGAGGACGAGGTCGACCAGCTGCTTCGCGACGGCGTGCTCGTCGACCTGTGGAACGTCGTGCGTCCCGCGCTGCGCATCTCGGACCGGTCGCGCTCGCTCAAGAAGCTCGAGCCGCTGTACATGGCCGACGACCCGGCCCGCGAGGGCGTCAAGGACGCCGCGTCGAGCGTCGTCGAGTACGCCGAGTACACCGCGCTGCGCGACGCCGGTCGGATCGAGGAGGCGGCCGAGCGCAAGCAGCAGATCCTCGAGTACAACCGGTACGACTGCCTGTCGACGCTGCGGCTGCTCGACTGGCTGCGTTCGGCCGCAGGCCCTGGTCCCGCCGTGGCCGAGCAGGGCGCCGCGCGGCTCGCCGAGAACGAGCGTGAGGCTCCCGAGCCGACGGCACGGGCCGTCGACGTCGCACGGCGGATCGGACTCGAGACCGAGATCCACGCTCTGGTCGAGGCGGAGCAGGGCACCGGTGATGCCAACACCGCCGATCCCACGGAGCTGCGGGCGCTGTCACTGCTCGGGTCCGCGATCGGGTACTACCGGCGCGAGGCCAAGCCGCTGTGGCAGGAGCACTTCGCGCGGCTCGAGCGGGCGCCCGACGAATGGCCCGGGCGCCGGTCGGCCATGGTCGCCGACCGTGTGACGGTGCTGCGCGACTGGGGCCCCGAGGACGGGCGCAAGGTGCTCTCTCGCGACCTGCGGATCGAGGGCCGACCGGTCGAGGGGTCCGAGCTCGTCGCCGGCTCGCCGGTCTTCCTCCTGTACGACCGGCCTGTGCCGGCCGTCGTCGGTGAGCCCGACGCACGTGCGGTGCGCGGCGTGAACCGGCGCGGGGTCGTGACCGACGCGAGGCGTGAGCTGCTGCCGGTGTCCGACGGCGCGTCCGGTGACGAGCCCGGGCGCCTGGTCGAGCGCGACGTGCTCGTGGTGTCCGAGAGCCTCTCGACCGGCATGGAGGGCCACGAACAGCTGCCGATGGGCGTCGCGGTGAACGGCCACGTGCCGTGCGACGCCCAGGAGCAGGCGGTCGAGGACGCTGCGGCACGGGCGCTCGCGGTCTGGCGTGCGTCGTCGGGCACCACGGGGGGTGGTGCGCGGCTTCCGACCGCCCCGGTCGCCGACCTGCTGCTGCGCCGGCCGCCGCGGTTGGTGGGCGGCGCCGCCCTGCCCCTCGCCGACGGCCCTGACGACCTCGTGCGCGCGGTGCGCGACGCCGTCCGGCAGCTCGACCGTTCGTACCTGGCGGTGCAGGGCCCACCCGGGACAGGCAAGACGTACGTCGGATCGCACGTGATCGGGCGGCTCGTCGCCGAGGGCTGGCGGGTCGGCGTGGTGGCGCAGTCGCACGCCGTCGTCGAGAACCTGCTCTGCGCGACGCTCGCCGCCGGAGTGCCGGGGGAGCGGGTCGCGAAGAAGCGGCGGAGCGGTGCCCCGGACGGTGACCCTGGCTGGACGGAGCTGAACGCCGACCAGCTCGCCGGGTTCGCGGCGGAGGCCGAGGCCGCCGCCCGGGGCTGCGTCGTGGGCGGCACGGCGTGGGACTTCGCGCACGGCCGCTGGGCCGACGACGGGCTCGACCTGCTCGTCGTCGACGAGGCCGGGCAGTTCTCGGTGGCGAACACGATCGCCGTGTCCCGCGCCGCTCGGCGGCTCCTGCTGCTCGGCGACCCGCAGCAGCTGCCGCAGGTGAGCAAGGGGGCCCACCCGGAACCCGCGGTCGCGGGCTCGGCGCTGCGGTGGCTCGCCGACGGGCACGACGTCCTGCCCGCCCAGCTCGGGTACTTCCTGCCGGCGTCACGCCGCATGCATCCTGCGCTGGCGGACGCCGTCTCCGACCTCGCGTACGAGGGGCGGCTGCGGGCACACCCTGTCGCCGCCGAGCGACGCCTCGAGGGCGTGGAGCCCGGCGTGCGGCAGGTGCTGGTCGACCATACGGGGCGGTCCGTCGCGTCCCCCGAGGAGGCGGCCGAGGTCGTGCGGCAGGTGCAGGCCCTTGTCGGACGCACATGGCACCCGGGAGCGGGCGGGGCCGCGCGGCCGCTCGAGCCGTCCGACGTCATCGTCGTCGCGGCGTACAACGCGCAGGTGTGGACAGTGCGGCGCGCGCTCGACGCGGCGGGGCTGACGGGCGTCGCGGTCGGTACGGTCGACCTGTTCCAGGGCCGCGAGGCCGCGGTGACGATCCTGACGCTCGCGGCGTCGGCGGCAGGGGACGTGCCGCGCGGGATGCGTTTCCTGCTGAGCCGGAACCGGATCAACGTGGCAGTGTCGCGCGGGCAGTGGTGCGCGATCGTCGTGCGGTCCCCGCACCTGACGGACTACCTGCCGCGCAGCGTGCGGGAGCTCGAACAGCTCGGCGCCTTCCTGCGCCTCACGGCGAGGTAGAAGCGCGATCGTCGAAATCGCTTCTACCTCGCGGGCGGGCGTTCTATGTCGCCGAAGGACGCGCCACCTCGTCAGAAGTCGCCGCCCATGTCGAAGCCGCCGCCGTCACCGCCCCCGAAGAAGTCGCCGAAGAACCCGCCACCGTCGCCGCTGTCGGCCGTCGCGTCCATCCCGGCGGCGTCCGCTTCCGCTCCAGCGTCGCCCTCGGCTCCGGCGTCAGCACCCTCGGCGCCCTCGGTGCCGTCGGCCGCGACGAACTCCTGCGACACGTCGCCGAACGCGGGGCCGAACAGCGCGTTCGCGACGGCCGATCCGATCACCACACCGGCGACCGTGCCGAGCAGGCTCGAGCCGATCATCGCGCCCATGCTCGGCCCGCGGTAGGCACCCTGCGCCCCGCCCTGACCGCGGAAGGCCTGCTCGAGCGTCCCGGGGTTGCGCATCTCGGCGCGTGTGGCCATGCGTGCGAGCGAACGCGGGTCGTCGGACGTGGCGCGCTCGGCCGGCGGGACGGAGGCGCCGAGCTCGGCGAGCACCGTGCGCCGCTGCTCGGGGGTGAGCTGGGCGAACGCCTCCGCGTGCGCCTGCTCGACGGCGTCGGGCGGCGCGGTCCGCAAGAGGTAGCGATAGCGATCGATCGCGACGTCGTCGGCGCTGCGGCCGTGGCCTGCGGCACCCTTCGCGCCGTAGCCCGGAGACGCCGGGACGCCGGCCGGCTGCGCGTCCGCGGCCCCGTAGCCCACCTTGCCGGGCGCGTAACCGGGCTGTGCGTAGCCGCGCTCGCCGGGCACTCCGCCGTAGCGGTGCTCGTCGTCGCGAGACCTGCCGAGAAGACGGTCGAGGAATCCCATGCCTGTCGAACGCTTGCCCGTGCGCCCAGGTTCCCGCGCCGGTGAGCGCCCGTACCCAGTGCCGCCCACCTGCACCCACGACGACGGCCCGCACCCACCGCCGTGAGGCGAGTGGATGCGGGCCGATGCTCAGAGGGTGACCGACCGACGTCGGACACCCGGATCGAGCGTCAGAGCGGGCGGATGTTCTCCGCCTGCGGGCCCTTCGGGCCCTGCGTCACGTCGAACTCGACGCGCTGGTTCTCCTCGAGCGAGCGGTAGCCGCTCGACTGAATCGCGGAGAAGTGCGCGAACACGTCCGCGGAGCCGTCCTCGGGGGCGATGAAGCCGTAGCCCTTCTCGGCGTTGAACCACTTCACGGTTCCGGTGGCCATGCTGGTACTCCTTCAAGAGGTGACGACCCCGCCTTTCGGAGTCGCGCATCACGGTGAATCGTCGTCAACTCTTGATCAAACAAGGTCCGCCGAGGACCACGTCAACCCTGACGACGTGGGCCCTCGACGCAGGACGGGAACCGTCCCGGATCGAGCGAGGCACTGCAACAGACCACAACGTTACGCGAGGTGAGGCAGTACCACCAGCCCTTCAGGTGCTTCGGTCGAGTTCCGCGGCGCGAGGGCGCGGCTCGGGCGGTAGAAATGAGCACATGACTGTTCCCTCTGTCACCCTCAACAACGGCGTCGCGATCCCGCAGGTGGGGCTCGGCGTCTTCGAGGTGCCCGACGAGGGTACGCAGGCCAACGTCGAGAAGGCCCTCGAGCTGGGCTACCGGCATGTGGACACGGCCGCCGCGTACTACAACGAGGCAGGCGTCGGTGCGGGTCTGCGTGCGTCAGGTCTGCCGCGCGAGGAGGTGTTCGTCACCACCAAGCTCCGCAACGGAGACCAGGGCTACGAGCGCGCCCTTCGGGCGTTCGAGGACTCACGCCGCGAGCTCGGCGTCGACTACGTCGACCTCTATCTCATCCACTGGCCCGTGCCGAGCAAGGACCTGTACGTCGAGACGTGGCAGGCCTTCGAGAAGCTGCTGTCCGACGGAGCGGTCAGGGCGATCGGCGTGTCGAACTTCCTTCCGGACCACCTCGACCGTCTCGTGGCCGAGACCGACGTCGTGCCCGCGGTCAACCAGGTCGAGGTGCACCCCACGTTCCAGCAGGCCGAGATCCAGGAGACGTGCCGCCGGCACGGCATCGCCGTCGAGGCGTACTCGCCCCTCGGCCGCGGCGCCGACCTCGAGGCGCCTGCGGTGATGTCGATCGCCACCGACGTCGGCGTGACGCCGGCGCAGGTGGTTCTGCGCTGGGCGGTGCAGCAGGGGATCGTCGTGATCCCCAAGTCGGTCTCGCCGGAGCGGCAGGCCACCAACATCGACCTGTTCTCGTTCAAGCTCTCCGACGAGCAGATGGCGCAGGTCTCCGCGCTCGAGAGCGGCGTGGCGGGGCGCACGGGCGGCGATCCGGCGTCGGCCGCTTTTACGCAGTTCCGCCGCTGACCGCTAGGGTGACGACCGCCGCGAGGGCGCGGCGGCCCGCGTGCATGCCGTCTTACACTCGTGTGACACAGATAACAGATCTGTCACGATATTGTGCGAACTCACGGACGCGACACATTTGCGTCACACAGAGTCGCTACCTTCGGCGCCACTCCCATGCGGTGATGAGCCGCCGCACGACCACCTCCCAAAGGGGATGAGCATGATTCGACGCACCACGGCCGCCAAGGGGTTCGCCCTTGCCGCGGTTCTCAGCCTTGGCCTCACAGCCTGCGCCTCCGAAGGCGGAGAGACAGGCGAAGGGGAGACGACGGCGGAACCCCTGAAGATCGGCACGATCCTGCCGGTGACGGGGACGCTCGCGTTCCTCGGCCCGCCGGAGATCGCAGGCGTCGGTCTGGCCGTCGAGCACATCAACGAGGCGGGCGGCGTCCTGGGTAACGACGTGACGGTCGAGTGGGGCGACTCGGGTGACACGACCGACTTCTCGGTCGCCAACTCGACCGCGACCGACCTCATCGGCAAGGACGTCTCGGTCGCCATCGGCGCGGCGTCGTCCGGCGTCTCGCTCGCCGTCGTCGACTCGTTCGCCGAGGCCGGGGTCATGCAGATCTCGCCCGCGAACACCGCCACCGACCTCTCGGGCTACGGCGACTTCTTCGCGCGCACCGCGCCGCCGGACACGGTCCAGGGCGCGGCGCTCGGCTCGCTGATCCTCGACGGCGGGCACTGCCGCGTGGGCTTCCTCGTCCAGAACGAGGCGTACGGCAACGGCCTGCGCGACAACGTGCAGAAGGCCGTCGAGGCCGGCGGCTGCGAGGTCGTCTACGGCGGCAAGGGCCAGGGCCAGGAGTTCGCCCCCGGTGAGACGAACTTCGGCGCCCAGGTGACCGACCTGCTCGCGCAGGAGCCCGACGCGATCTCGATCATCGCGTTCGAGGAGACCGTCGCGATCGTCAACGAGCTCGTCGCCCAGAACTGGAAGTTCGACGGCACGACGTACTTCTGCGACGGCAACCTGTCCAACTACGGCGACAGCTTCGACCCGGGCACGCTCAAGGGCGTGCAGGGCACGCTGCCGGGCGCGCAGGCCGACGACTCCTTCAAGGAGGAGCTCAACGGGTGGTACTCCGAGAACGAGGGCGGCGAGCTGTCCGACTACTCGTACTCGGCCGAGTCGTACGACGCGACGATCCTCGCCGCGCTCGCCGCGGTCCGCGGTGAGAACACCGACGGTCAGACGATCGCCGACAACATCGCCGCCGTCTCGGGTGCGGAGGGCGGTACCGAGGTGACGTCGTTCGCCGACGGCGTCGCCGCGCTCGAGGCCGGCGAGGAGATCATCTACACCGGCAAGGCCGGCACGGGCCCGCTCAACGAGGACAACGACCCGTCGTCCGCGTTCATCGGGATCTACTCCTACGGTGAGGACAACACCTACACCTACGAGCGTCAGATCGAGGGCTCCATCTGAGCTGANGAGGAGATCATCTACACCGGCAAGGCCGGCACGGGCCCGCTCAACGAGGACAACGACCCGTCGTCCGCGTTCATCGGGATCTACTCCTACGGTGAGGACAACACCTACACCTACGAGCGTCAGATCGAGGGCTCCATCTGAGCTGAGCTCTGACGATCTGAACCGACGACGGCGGCCCGGTCGGTCCACACGGACCGGCCGGGCCGCCGTCGTCCTCCGCCGAGGTAGCGCGTTCGGCGCCGAGGTAGCGCGGCGCTTGGCGACGTCGCCCGAGCGAGATCGTGGGCTGGGACGCCGCCCCCAGGCGAGCGCCGTCCACATCTCTGCCGTGTACGACGCCGGCACACCACTGGGAACGCCACCCTCTGGGCCATGAGCGAGGCCCTACACCTTCCCGCCGTCCGTCGGATCGCGCGCATCCTGGACGGGATGCGCGAGCCAACCGCGCCTCTGCGCACGATGCTGTCGGCCGACGCGCCGGAGCCGCCACTGGTCCCACCCGCGATCGACATCTCGCTCGTCGACGCCGCGGCGATCACCGAGCGCGTCGCGAGTGGGAGACTCCGCAGGGTGCGCCCCCGCGTCTACCTGCCCGCCTCCGACGAAGGCGACGTCGGCTACGTCGAGGAACTCATGGCCGAGGTCCGCGGAGTGTTCGAGCGTGCCTCCGGTCCGTTCTGGTTCAGCCACGCGACGGCGGCGCTGCTGCACGGTGCCTGGCTCTACGACGTGCCGCAGCTGGTGCACCTGACACACGAGTTCCACCCGCACGTCGCCCGCGCGGGCGAGCCCATGGTGCGCCGCCATCACACCGCCCTGCGTGTCCGCGACCGGACCAGCGTGCGAGGGATCCCGGCCACGTCCATCGAGCGGACGCTCGTCGACTGCATCCGGACGCTGCTCCCGGCGAGCGCGCTCGTCGTCTGCGACTCGCTGTTCCGGCTGGGCGCGGATCCGTGGACGGTGTCGCGCCTCATGACCGAGTCGAAGGGGAAGCGGGGCGTGATTCAGGCTCGCCGGATCCTCGAGCTCTGCGACCCGCGGTCGGGTTCGCCCGGCGAGTCTGCCGCTCGCATGGCGGCGGTCGACGACGGCCTGCCCCGCCCGGAGTGCCAGATCGAGGTGGCGACGAGCGAAGGGAAGTTCTTCGTGGACTTCGGCTGGGAGGACGTGCGGGTGGCAGTCGAGTTCGACGGCGCCGTCAAGTACTCGGGAGGCGCGTTCGACGACCCGGATCAGGTCCGGCGTCTCGAGGCGGCTCGCCAGCGTGCCCTGGAGGCGGTGGGCTGGATCGTGGTCCGGGTGCGCTGGGAGGAGCTCGCAGACCCCCTGGCCCTGGGACTGCGAATCCGGCTCGCGTACGAGGACGCAAGGTACCGCCGTCGGGCAGCGGGCGCGCGAAGCGGAGCACTGGTCCTCGCGTGAGCCTGCGAGGCGAGACCCCGCTACCTCGCTGAGAAATGCGCTACCTCGCCAAACGCGCTACCTCGCCGAAGAATGCGCTACCTCGGCACGACGACGGCGGGCGCCCCAAAGCGGGACGCCCGCCGTCGTGCTACCTCGCCGACAAACGCGCTACCTCGGCATTCGTTCTACCTCGGCTCGGCGTTGGACTCGACGTCGTCGGCCAGGGTGCCGAGGTACAGCGAGATGACCTTCGGGTCGGACTGCAGCTCGCGGCCCGTGCCGGTGTAGGCGTCGCGGCCCTGGTCGAGCACGTATCCGCGGTCGCAGATCTGCAGACAGCGCCGCGCGTTCTGCTCGACCATGATCACGGACACGCCCGCCTTGTTGATCATCCGGGTGCGCAGGAACGTCTCGTCCTGACGCACGGGGGACAGACCGGCGGAGGGCTCGTCGAGCAGCAGCACGGACGGGTTCATCATGAGCGCACGCGCCATGGCGACCATCTGCCGCTCACCGCCGGACATCGCGCCGGCCCGCTGGGCACGCCGGTCGTGCAGGACGGGGAACAGGTCCCCGATGAACTTCCAGCGCTCCTCGAACACCTTGGGCTTGAGGTAGACGCCCATGCGCATGTTCTCCTCGACCGAGAGCGAGGGGAACACGTTGTTGGTCTGCGGCACGAACCCGACGCCGCGGGCGACGAGGGCGTTCGCCTTCATGCCCGTGATGTCGTCGCCCTCGAGCGTCACGGTGCCCGAGTGGATCTTCACGAGCCCGAACAGCGCCTTGAGGAGCGTCGACTTGCCCGCACCGTTGGGACCGATGATGCCGACGAGCTCTCCCTTGGCGACCTCGATCGAGCAGCCGTTGAGGATGTTCACGCCGGGCAGGTAGCCGGCGACGATGTTCTCGGCGCGCAGCAGCAGGTCCTTGCTGGGCCGCTCGGTGGTGGCCTCGGCCAGCGTCGCTGTCTCGCTCATCGGTTCTCCTCCTCGGCCTCGAGGCGGGCCAGGATCGCGGGGTCGAGCAACGAGTCGTCCCCGAGGTCGGTGTCGTGGTGGGCGCCTAGGTAGGCGTCGACCACCGCCTGGTCCTTCATGACGCTCTCTGGCGGCCCCTCGGCCACGAGCCGGCCTTCAGCCATGACCACGACCCAGTCGGAGATGTGCCGCACCGCGTGCATGTCGTGCTCGACGAACAGCACGGTCATGCCCTCGTCGCGCAGCGCCTGGACGTGACCCAGCAGCGACTGCACGAGCGCCGGGTTCACGCCGGCCATCGGCTCGTCGAGCATGATCATGGTCGGGTCGGTCATAAGGGCGCGTGCCATCTCGAGCAGCTTGCGCTGACCGCCCGACAGGGAGCCCGCGAAGTCGGCGGCCTTGTCGTCGAGCTTGAACCGGCCGAGGATCTCCATCGCCTTCTCGGTCGCCTCGGCCTCGTGCTTCTTCCACGTGAACGGCAGCCAGGACAGCAGCAGGTTCTCGCCCGGGTTGGTCGGCGAGGCGAGGAGCATGTTCTGCAGCACCGTGAGGCGCGACAGCGCCTTGGTGAGCTGGAACGTGCGCACCATGCCCGCCTTGGCCACGGCCGCACCGCTCTTGCCGGCGAGCGACCTGCCCTGGAAGCTCCACTGGCCGCTGTTGGGGGTGTCGAACCCGGTGATCAGGTTGAACAGCGTCGTCTTGCCGGCGCCGTTCGGTCCGATGAGGGCCGTGATCGCACCCTGCTGCACCTCGAGGTGCTCGACGTCGACTGCGGTCATGCCGCCGAAGCGCCGCTGGACGTTGTCCATGGTGAGGATCGCGCCGGGCTTGGCGGCGCCGGGCTTGGACTCGACCTGGGACAGGTCGCGCAGGACCTTCTTGTGGTCCTCGGTCAGCGGCCCCGCGACGTCGGGCGTGGTCAGCGTGGTCTCGTCAGCGGACATTGAAGGCCAGCTCCTTCTTGTTCCCGAGGATGCCCTGCGGCCGGAAGATCACCAGGAGCATCAGCGTGATCCCGACGAGCATGCCACCGATCTGCTCCACGTTCGTGGTGGTGATGATGTCGCCCAGCCCGGTGTTCGCCGTCAGGGACCGCATGCCGGTCCGCATGAGCATGTAGGCGGCGAAGAAGATCATCGAGCCCAGCACCGGCCCGAACACCGTCGCCGCACCACCGAGCAGCAGCACCGTCCAGACGAAGAACGTCATGGTGCGCCCCATGGCGTCCGGAGCGATGGTAAGGGGTAGCGCGTAGACGACGCCTCCGATCGCACCGATCACGCCACCGAGGACCAGCGCCTGCATCTTGTACGCGTAGACGTTCTTGCCCAGCGCGCGCACGGCGTCCTCGTCCTCGCGGATGCCCTTGAGCACGCGGCCCCACGGGCTGCGCGTGATGAGCCAGACGAAGAGCAGGATCAGCGCGACCAGGCCCCACGCGAAGATGCGCGTCCACCAGGAGTCGGAGCCGGTGTTGATGTACTCGAGGGGCCCGATGGCGGTCCGCCCGTCGCCCAGCGGCGACAGCGCGTGGAACGGGTCCTTGTAGTCACGGCCCTGCAGGCCGGACGCGCCGCCGGTCCACTCCTGGAGCCACGTCGAGCGGCCGACCCAGCGGATGATCTCCGCGGCGGAGATCGTGACGATCGCGAGATAGTCGCCGCGGAGCTGCAGCGTGGGGATGCCCAGGATGAGGGCGAACAGCGTGCCCGCAGCGATCGCGGTCAATATCGCGACCCAGAACGGCGCGCCCGCGATCAGGGCGATGCCGAAGCCGTAGGCGCCGAGCAGCATGAACCCGGCCTGACCCATGTTGAGCAGGCCCGTGTAGCCGAAGTGCAGGTTGAGGCCGATCGCCGCGATGGCGTAGGCCGCCGTCGTCGGGGCGATCAGCTCCGCCATTGTCTGCGTGAGAATGCGCAGGAACTCGTCCATGGTGGTACTCCCTTCAGCCGATCCGCTCGCGGCGGCCGAGGATGCCCTGCGGCCTGAACAGGAGCACGAGAATGAGGATCACGAGCGCCGACGCGTAGCGCAGGTCGCTCTGGATCACGAGATTGGACAGCTCGACGACGAGGCCGATGAGGATCGACCCGACGAGCGCGCCGAACGCCGTGCCGAGCCCGCCGAGCGTCACCGCCGCGAACATCAGCAGCAGCAGCTGCACGCCGAGCTGCCAGTTGAACGCACCGTACGAGATGCCCCACATGAGGCCGGCCAGCGCCGCGAACGACGTCGCCATGATCCACACGATGCGGACGATCTTGTCGGGGTCGATGCCCGTCGCGGCGGCGAGCGCCGGGTTGTCGGACACCGCGCGCGTCGCGCGGCCGAGGCGGGTGCGCGTGAGGAACCAGGCGATCCCGACGATGCAGACGAGGGCGACGACCATCGACGTCCACGACGCCGTGCTGAGCGTGATGCCTCCGAGCGTCAGCGGCCGCGGGTTCCGCGACAGGATGCGCTCCGAACCGCCGCCGATCATCAGCTGGATCACGTACTGCAGCGTGATCGACAGCCCGATCGTGACGATCATGAGCTGCATGATCGGTGTCCCGCGCCGCCGGAGCGGGCGCCAGATTCCGGCGTCCTGCGCGAGGCCCGTCAGGGCGCAGATCGCGATCGCGAGCAGGCCGCCCACCAGCAGCGGCATGCCCATCTGGTTGATGAACACGAACCCGAGCGCGGCACCGAGCGCGAACTGCTCGCCGTGGGCGAAGTTCGACAGGCCGGTCGTGCCGAAGATGAGGTTGAGGCCGATCGAGGCCAGCGCGAGCAGCAGGCCGAAGCGGATGCCGGAACCGAACTGCTGCCACACCTGGCCCAGGCTCAGGGCGCGCTTGGACGCGTCGCCCTCGGGGGCGGCGCCCACGCCGCTCTCGGCGTCGGTCCCGGTGCCGGCGTCGGTGCCGGCCCCGCCCTCGGTGGTCTCGGTCGCCGTCGCGGTCGGCGACGGCGCTGCGGCACCGGCCCCGACGCGGAACACCGCGCGGGCCGTGCCGCCGCGCTGGGCGGTCACCTCGAGCTCGGTCGCCGCGCCGTCGGGCAGCGGCAGGTCGTCAGGCAGCGTGGACGGGTCGATCGTCACCATGTAGCGGCCGACCTCCGGCACCGCGACCGACGCGGGCTTGTCGCCCGGCGTCGTGATCGTGGCGCTGAAGCTGTCGGCTCCGGCGATCGTGAGCTCGACGTCGGCGACGCCGTCGTTCTCCTCGTCGAGAACGGTGACGGCCACGCAGGCGGTCGAGTCGTCGGGTTTGCAGTCGATCGCCACGTCTTGCGCGTCGGTGCTCGCCGCGGCGGATGGTGCGGTGAGCAGCACGGGGGCAGCCGCGATCGCGAGCGCCGCCAGGATGCGGCGTGCTGCGTTCGCGTGGGGTGGTCGGTCCGCTGTCATCGGGCGGGTCCTCCGTAGGTTCAGGTGCGTACTCCCCGAGGAGCTCGGGGCCGCCCGCGCTCCCCGGCGGTGCAGTGAACCTAAAGGGCCCATGTATCTGCGGGATTTCGCGAGCGTGCCGGAAGTGTAGCGGCGCACTGTGACCTGGCCGACAGTCAGCGTCCACACCCGACCCGGCCGGTCGCAGACGTTGCGAAGTCGTGACCGGCGCGTCGTCAGGAGATCCCCGTACGCTGGCCGGGTGTCCGACGTCGAGCAGATCGCCCAGCCCGAGACCTCGCCGACCGCGCGCACCGCGCCGCCAGAGCGCACAGAGGCGCCGGTCGCCGAGCGCCGCGCGAGCGAGCGAACGCATCACGGCCACACGTTCGTCGACGACTACGAGTGGCTGCGCGCCAAGGACGACGCGCAGGTCGTCGCGCACCTCGAGGCTGAGAACGCGTGGACGCAGGCGCAGCTCGCGCACCTCGCGCCGTTGCGGCAGCGGGTCTTCGACGAGATCAAGGCCCGCACCCTCGAGACCGACCTGTCCGTGCCGACGCGCAAGGGCGGGTACTGGTACTACACCCGCACGGTCGAGGGGTTGCAGTACCCGATCCACGCGCGTGTCCCGGCCGCCGGGTCCGGCGACGACCGGGCCGACTGGACGCCGCCCGAGATCGAACCGGGGCTGGTCCCCGACGGCGAGCAGGTCCTGCTCGACCAGAACGTCGAGGCCGAGGGCCACGACTTCTTCTCGCTCGGCTCGTTCGCGGTCACGCCCGCTGACGGGCGCCGGCTCGCCTACGCGGTCGACACGACGGGCGACGAGCGCTACACCCTGCGGGTCCGCGACCTGGTCACGGGAGAGGACCTCCCGGACGAGATCGAGAACACCTTCCCCGGGGCCGTCATCACGCCCGACGGCGAGTTCGTCTTCTACCCGACGGTCGACGACGCGTGGCGGCCCTACCGCATCTGGCGCCACCGGGTCGGCACGTCCGCGGCCGAGGACGTCCTCGTGTTCGAGGAGCCCGACGAGCGCTTCTGGGTCGGGGTCGGCCTCACCCGCTCGCACCGCTACCTGCAGATCGAGCTCGGCTCCAAGACGACGAGCGAGGCATGGCTCCTCGAGGCCGACGACCCCACGGGCCGGTTTCGGCCCGTGTGGGAGCGGCGCGACGGCGTGGAGTACACGGTCGAGCACGCCGTCCTGCCGCGGTCGCCGGCGGGCACGGGCGAGACGCTGCTGATCCTCCACAACGACGGCGCCGAGAACTTCCAGCTCGTCGCGACCGGCGTCCCGGCCCGCCCAGGCGAGGACGGCCCTGCCGCGCCGCTGGACCCGGCCGCGGCGACCGTCGTCGTGCCGCACGACCCGGGCGCGCGGCTCGAGTCCGTCGACGCGTTCGCGTCGCACGTCGCGCTCGGCTACCGGCGCGACGCGATCCCGCGCGTCGGCGTCGTCGCGCTCGACGGGATCGCCCGCGGCCTGCCCTGGCACGTCCGCGAGGTCCCGTTCGACGAGCCGCTCTACACTGCCGCGCTCGATTCCAACCCGGTGTTCGACCAGCCGGTGCTGCGCCTGCAGTACACGTCGTTCGTCACGCCGGCCACGGTGTACGACGTCGACCTCGCCACGGGCGAGCTGCTCCTGCGCAAGCAGCAGCCGGTCCTCGGCGGCTACGACCCCGCCGACTACGTGCAGCGCCGGGAGTGGGCGCTCGCCGACGACGGGACCCGCGTCCCGATCAGCCTCGTCTGGCGGCGCGACGCCGTCACGCTCGACGACGCCGGCACGCGCGCCGAGCCCGCACCGCTGCTGCTCTACGGCTACGGGGCGTACGAGATCAGCATCGACCCGTACTTCACCGTGCCGCGGCTGAGCCTGCTGGACCGTGGGGTCGTGTTCGCCGTCGCGCACGTGCGCGGCGGAGGCGAGATGGGCCGCCGCTGGTACGACGACGGCAAGCTGGCCCAGAAGAAGAACACGTTCACGGACTTCGTGGCGTGCGGGCGGCACCTGGTCGAGAGCGGCTGGACGTCCCCGGAGCGCATGGTCGCCGACGGCGGCAGCGCGGGCGGGCTGCTCATGGGCGCGGTCGCCAACCTTGCGCCCGAGCTGTTCGTGGGCGTGCTCGCGGGTGTGCCGTTCGTCGACCCGCTGACGTCGATCCTCGACCCGTCGCTGCCGCTGACCGTCGTCGAGTGGGACGAGTGGGGCAACCCGCTGCACGATCCCGACGTCTACGCCTACGTCCGGTCGTACGCCCCGTACGAGAACGTGCCCGACGACGCCTCGCACTACCCGCGGATCCTTGCGACCACCTCGTTCCACGACACGCGCGTGCTCTATGTCGAGCCGGCGAAGTGGGTCGCGCGGCTGCGGGCGGCGGGGGCGCCGGCGCTGCTCAAGATCGAGATGGCGGCGGGCCACGGCGGCGTCTCCGGGCGGTACGCGCGGTGGGAGGAGATCGCGTTCGAGCACGCGTGGATCCTGGACGTGCTCGGCCTGGCGGAGGCGCGCTGACGGTGCGGTGAGCAGGGCCGGTGCGTGCTGCGGGCAAGCGCTTGCGGTTGCGTTCGAGCGGGCTCGGTGACCGCCGTCGAACGCAAGATGAACTTTGGGTGAACGAAGGCCGAACTGTTCACCGGGATGCCGCACGACGGTCAACAGCGGCCTCCGCACGCTGCACCATGGTGTTCCGTGACCGAGACGCTTCTGCTCGTGCTCGTCGTCGTGACTGCCCTGGCATTCGACTTTACGAATGGCTTTCACGACACGGGCAACGCGATGGCCACCTCCATCGCGACCCGCGCCCTCAAGCCCAAGACCGCCGTCCTCCTCTCCGCCGTCCTCAACATGGTGGGCGCCTTCCTCTCGCTGTCCGTCGCGGCGACCATCGCCAAGGGCCTGGTCGACGCCAACGTGATCACGCTCGAGGTCGTGTTCGCCGGCCTCGTGGGCGGCATCGTGTGGAACCTCGTGACCTGGTTGCTCGGCCTGCCGTCGAGCTCGTCGCACGCCCTGGTGGGCGGCGTCGTCGGCTCGGTGCTGGCCGCCGTCGGCACGTCCGGCGTGATCTGGAGCGGCCTGGTCGCCAAGGTCCTCGTGCCGGCGCTCATCGCCCCGGTCGTGGCGATCTGCGTCGCGGCAACCGGCACCTGGCTCGTCGCCCGCCTGACGCGCGGCCTGCCGCAGGACCTCACGTCGCGCGGCTTCCGCTGGGGGCAGGTCGGGTCGGCCTCGCTCGTGTCGCTCGCGCACGGCACCAACGACGCCCAGAAGTCGATGGGCATCATCCTGCTCGCGCTCATCGCGGGCGGCGCCGTCCCGGCCGACTCGAGCGTCCCGTTCTGGGTCATCCTCGCGTGCGCCTTCTTCATGGCGCTCGGCACGTACCTCGGCGGCTGGCGCATCATCCGCACGCTCGGCAAGGGCCTCGTCGAGATCGACACCCGTCAGGGCATGTCGGCCGAGACCTCGTCGGCGGCGGTCATCATGCTGTCGAGCTACTTCGGCTTCTCGCTGTCGACGACGCACGTCGCGACCGGCTCGATCATGGGTTCGGGCGTCGGGATGCCCGGCGCGAACGTGCGCTGGGGCCTGGCGGGCCGCATGGTCGCCGCATGGGGCCTGACGCTGCCGGCGGCCGGCATCGTCGGCGCGCTGTGCTTCTGGATGCAGCACGGCGTCGGCGGATTCGCGGGCAGCCTGCTGGTGGTCGCCCTGCTGCTGTTCGTCTCGCTCGGCATGTGGTTCGCCTCGCGTCGCAAGCCGGTCGACCACACCAACGTCAACGAGGCGTGGGACGAGGACAAGGCCGTCGGCCTCGAGCCCGTCGCCGCCACGACCGGCGTCGCCGGCCCCGCGCACGTCGCGCCGGTCGAGTCCGACGGACACGCCAGCCCGGTGTCGGCCGTGATCGGCGTCGGCGCCACGCACGGGACGAGGAGCAACGCATGACCGAGTTCATCGAGTGGGGCTCTCTGGCCCAGGTCGTCGTCGCGGGCGTCGTCGTCGGCGCCGGCATCCCCACGCTGTTCGCACTCGGGCTGCGCCTGCTGGTCGGGCACGACGCCGGTGCGCCTGTGAGCGCGGACGCCGCGGGCGGCGGCGTGCGCGTCGCGACGCGGACCCGGCCCGGCACCGCGCGGCTCGTCGGCGCGGGCGTGTGCTTCGCGGTGTGCGTCGGCGCGGTCGTCGCCGGGATCGGGTTCCTGGTCTCCGGCGGCCACTGACCGCCGCGCTACCTCGCCGCAGGACAGCTACGTCGTCGCGGAACGGGCTATCTCGCGACCGGACGCGCTCGTCGCGCGGAACTTGTCAGGCCGGTCGCTAGGCCTCCGGGGGACAGACCCGCCGATAGCGCCTGGGGCAGCCTGACTCATCCGACTGCGTCTTCTGTCAGATCGTCGCCGGGACCGCCCCGAACACGCCTGTCCACTAGCACATCTCGGCAGACGACGTGTCCTGCGCTGCTACGAGGGCCTCTGACTGGCCGTCTCGGCGAACAGACCGCGCATCCAGTCGCTTCGGGATCACGGTCGTGCACGGGGTGCCACCACGGGGCGTTCTTCGCCGGTGGTGCCTCGAACGGGCATCCAGCACGCGATCCGGATCTTGGAACGATCCTTACTCGGTGCTTCATGTGCGCTGCACGGTCCCTAACCCGTGCTTCGCGACAGTGGGACCACTCCGCAAACGAAGGATCGGAACGCTCTTGAAGCGTTCCACCCGTAACCTGCGGGCCCATCCCGTACTGACAGCATCGCCCAGCCAGGAGAGTCCCTTGCGCACATCGCACGACCCAGACGGCCCGTCTCGCTCCAGTTCCTCTGTGGAGGTGAGTCGTCGCCGGGCACTCGGAATCGTCGGCGTGGGAGGGCTGGCCGCCGCCGCCCTCGCACTCAGCGGATGCCAGAGCCAGGCATCCGCCGCCGGGGCCGCGTCGTCGTCATCCGCGACACCGCCACCGGACGCTGTCCGACCGAAGACTCCTGCGGAAGCACTGGCCAGGCTGAAGGAGGGCAACGCGCGCTTCGTCGCCGGCAGCGCGATTCACCCGAACCAGGATGCGGAGGCCCGCCACGCGGTCGTCGAACATCAGGAGCCGTGGGCACAGGTCCACGGTTGCGTCGACTCCCGGGTGTCACCGGAGCTCCTCTTCGACCAGGGGATCGGCGACCTGTTCACGACCCGTACCGCCGGAGCCGTCCTGGACGACACCATCGTCGGCAGCATGGAGTTCGGGATCGGTAGCCCGTACGAGGTGCCGGTCCTCGTGATCCTGGGACACACCGGATGTGGTGCCGTCACCGCCACCGTCGCCGCTGTCGAGGCCAACCGCGAGAACCCTGCTGCGCCCGGCGAGGTCGTCGACATCGTCGACGAGATCGCGCCGGTCGTACGCCGGACCAAGCCCTTGGACGACAAGGCCGCCTACATCGACGAGGTGGTCCGCGCGAACACCGTCTCCGTGGTCGACGCCCTGCTCAAGCGCTCGAAGATCATCCGGGACGCAGTGGCCGCCGGCCGCACCAAGGTGGTTCCCGCGGTCTACGACCTGGACACCGGGCAGGTGACCTGGCTGTCCTGAGGCAAGTTGCTGACCTGTACCGTCACCGAAAGGTGGGGGATCGCAGTTCGGTGACCCGGGGCAGCTCGGTGGGTAGCGCCCCTAGCTCGGCAGGGTGGCCTTGGCCGCCAGCACGCGCTCGACGGCGGCATCCACGTCCGCGGCGAAGCCCGGGTCCTGGCGCGCCCGCCTCGTGAGGGCGTCGGTCATCTCCGGCACCACGCTCGGGTCCGCCGACGCGAGCAGCAGGTCCACGCCGGCCTCGACCGCGTGGACGGCACGCTCGCCGGGCGACCACCCCTTGACCTGGTCGGCGGCCGAGAGGTCGTCGGTCACGACCACGCCGTCGAACCCGAGCTCCCCGCGCAGCAGGTCGGTCACCACGACGGGCGAGAACGCCGCCGGCGCGCCCGGGTCGATCCGGTCGTAGACCGCCGTCGACATCATGACGAACCGCGCGCCGGCGTCGATCCCCGAGGCGAAGACCGCGACGTCCGGCGACCCGGCGGCGATGTCGTCGTCCACCACGTCCGTCGCGGTGTCCGTGTTCTGGGTGACCTTGCCCAGCCCGGGGAAGTGCTTGAGCACCGTCTCGACGCCCGCGGCGCGCTGCCCGGCGCTGAACGCGTTGGCCGACCGCGTCACCGACCTGGGCGTGTACCCGTAGTTGCGCGAGAAGTAGCCGATGGGCGGGTTGTCGGCCGCGGTCTCGCGGGGGACCAGGTCCATCACGGGCGCCAGGTTGAGGTTGACGCCCGCGGCCGCGAGCTCGCCGCCCCACGCCTCCGCCCGGCGCTCCAGCTTGTCGGCGTCCCAGCGTGCCTGCTCCGTGGCGCGCGGGATCTCGGAGAAGCCCGGCCCGCGCAGCACCTGTACGAGCCCGCCCTCCTGGTCGGTCGCCACGAGCATCGGCTCGCCGTGCGTCGTCTTCGGCGACACCAGAGCCGCGTACCTGTCGACGAGCTCGCGTGTGGCATCGACTCCCGCCCGGGACCGGCCGTGCAGGAACACGTTGCCCACGTGGTGCTTCGTCACGGCGGCGCGCGATACGTCCGCCGCCGCGCCGTCCACGCTCACGCCGACCATGACGAGCTGGCCGACCTTCTGCTCGAGCGTCCAGCCCGCGAGCGCATCGGGCGCGGTCGAGCCCGCGCTGCCCGACGGCGCGGGCTCGCTCGGGGTTGTCGGGCTCGGGCTCGGCGGCACCTGCGCGGGCGACGGCGTCGGCGACGCTGCGGGCGACTCCCGGGGCGACTCGGTGGGCGACGCGGACACCCTGACGCCCGGCGTCGGCGAGGGCTCCGTCGTCGGGCCCGAGCACGCGACGAGCGCCGTGGCCGTCGACAGGGCGGCCGCCAAGGTTGCGAGGAGGGGCTTGCGGATCGGTCTCACCGGTGCGACGTGCGGGTCCCGTCATCACGGTGCGCGAGCGTGGCGAGCGCGTCCTTCCAGTACCCCTCGGCAGCGATCGCGTGCCGCTCGGTGTCGATGTTCTCCTCGACGACCGTGACGAGCGTGCCGCCGTCGTCGGGCTCGAGCATGATGCGGATCTCGTGGTAGTTCTCGGGGACGTCCTCGAGGCCGTTCAGCGGCGCGAAGTGCGTGAAGTGCAGCAGCCGCGGGCGCTCTACCGCGATGACCTGGCCCTTGTCGGCGAACACACGGCCGAAGAAGTGCCCCTCGAACGTGATCGGGCTGCCCGGCTGGAAATCCGTCTCGATGTTGGCGCCCAGCACCCAGCGCGCCCCGGGGTGCATGAGCTCGGCCCAGACCCGCTGGGGCGGCTCGGCGATGTGCGTCGTCGCGGTGACGGTGTGTCGCGTGGTGTCCGTGCTCATCGCTACCCCTTCGTGGTGCTCTCGGACACGACCGTACCCCGGACCATGGCAAGCATGTTCACGACGGATCCCGTTCCCCGGCGCCCGGCCGTGCCATCGAGACCGGTGCCTATGCCCGATGCGGACCGGCGAGGCGCTCAGCCAGGAACTGGCGTTCGGCGTCGTTCCCGGTGAGCTCCAGCGCTTGGCGGTAGGCGAGCGACGCCTCCTCCGGGCGGCCGAGACGATGCAGCAGATCCGCCTTGATCGCCGGTAGGTACTGGTATCGCGCGAGTCGGCCGTCCTTCTCCAGCTCCGCAACCTCTTCCAGCGCCTGTGCCGGCCCAGAGACCATCGATACCGCCACCGTGCGGTTCAACGCCACCACCGGTGAGGGCCACACCGACAGCAGCTCGTCGTACAGGGTCACGATCTGTGGCCAGTCCGTCTGGTCGTAGGACGGCGCCTCGGCGTAGAGCGAGGCGATCGCCGCCTGCAGGACATAGCGGCCCGGCCGACCGCCGCGCAGCCCGTCCACGATCAGGTCGTGCGCCTCAGCCATCGCCGACCGGTCCCAGAGCGATCGATCCTGGTCCTCCAGCCGCAGCAGGCGACCGTCGGCGTCGAGTCGAGTGGCGCGCCGGGCGTCGGTGACCAGCAGCAGGGCGAGCAGCCCCCACACCTCCCGCTCGTCGGGCATCAGCTCCCGCAGCATCCGGGCCAGCCGAAGCGACTGGTCCACCAGGTCACTACGCACCAGCGATGCGCCAGACGGTGCGGTGTGCCCGGCGGTGAACAGCAGATGGATCACACCGAGCACCGCGCGGAGTCGATCCGGCAGCTCAGCCGCTCCCGGCAGCCGGAAGGGGATGCGCGCGGCCGAGATCTTCTTCTTCGCCCGGGTCATCCGGGCGGCCATCGTCGGTTCCGACACCAGAAGCGCCCGGGCGACATCGGCGGTCGTCACCCCGCACACCAGCCGCAGCGTGAGCGCCAGCTGCGCCTCCTGCGCCAACGCCGGGTGGCAGCACATGAAGATCAGTCGCAGACGCTCGTCCGGTATCGCGTCCTCCGGCTCGGCGGCGGCCGGTTCGTCGATGGCCGCCTCGTCCTCCCTCTCCTCGGGCTCTACCAGGAGCGGGAGTTTCGCGCGGAACGTCTGCTCGCGCCGCACCGCGTCCATCGCGCGGCGCTTGGCCACGGTGGTGAGCCACGCCTCCGGGTTGTCCGGGATCCCGTCGCGGGCCCAGCTCGCCAGGGCCGCGGCATACGCCTCCTGCACGCATTCCTCGGCCAGGTCCAGGTCGCGCGCGACGCGCGCCGTCGCGGCGAGCACCAGGGCCCACCCCCGACGGTGCGCGTCCGCGACCGCCGTCTCGACGTCTGCTCGGGGCGTCATGTCGCGGCGGGCGGATGCGCGATGAAGCTGCCTTCGACGGGCCGCACCTCCACACCGCCGCCCTGCTGAGTGGCGGGATTGGCCCGAGCGATCTTCAGGGCGGCGTCCAGGTCGGGCGCCTCGATGATGGCGAAGCCGGCGATGACCTCCTTGGCATCGATGAACGGCCCGTCCGTCACAATGTCGCCGCGGACCGAGGTCGCCGTGTCGGTGGCGGGCTGCAGCGCGAATGCCGCGACCAGGGCGCCCGACTCCACCATCTCCTCGAAGTGGCGATCATGGGCCTCCCGAGCCCCGGGAATGACCTCGGCCTCGTCGACGGGTGCCTTCGCGTAGATGAGGATCGCGTACTGAGCCATGACGGTTGTCCTTCCAGGTACGTGTTGTTGGCTGACACCCTTACGTCGAACGGCCAGCTCCGATTCGACAGCCCTCCTCGAGGTTTCTTCGAACCGGCCGTCGCCATTCGCGGAACCGACTCACGAGGCGGCACGGCTAGGGCGCGGCGGTCGCACCCCTGCCGCTTCCTCGGTCGAGCTCCTCGACGACAGCCGCGACGAAGCCGTCCACCGCCTCCGGCGTCGTGTCCCAGGAACACATCCACCGCGCCTCGACGCGGTCCGGCGTCTCGCCCGGGGCCCAGTCGTAGAACGGCGCGCGCTCGCGCACGCGGTCGGCCGCAGCGCGCGGAAGGGTGGCGAAGACGGCGTTGGCCTCGGTCGGGCGCGTGAAGCGCACGCCACCGGTCGGCACGGCCTCCGTGGTCACAGCCCCGGCCGCCTCCAGCCCGGCGCGCAGCCGCGCGGCCATGGCGTTGGAGTGAGCGGCGTTGCGCAGCCACAGCGGCGCGACGTCGTCGGCGCCGGGCTCGCCGAGCAGCGCGAGCAGCTGGGCCGAGACGAACCGGGCCTTGGAGGCGAGCTGTGTCGTGGCCTTGCGCAGGTACGGGACGGCACCGGCCGCGGCCCGACCGACCGCGTCGTCGCCCAGCACGACGATCGCCTCGCCGAGCATCCCGCCGTTCTTCGCCGCGCCGAGCGACAGTACGTCGACGCCGACGTCGGTGGTCAGCGCGCGCAGCGAGCGGCCGAGGGTCGCGGCAGCGTTCGCCAGGCGCGAGCCGTCCAGGTGCACGGCCATGCCCAGGTCGTGTGCGGAGTCGGAGAGCGCCGCGAGGTCGGCGAGCGGGTAGACCGTCCCGAGCTCGGTCGACTGCGTGATCGACAGCGCGCCCGGGTGCGCCCGGTGCACGTCGTCGCGCTGGCCGGCCCACCGTTCGACGTCGGCGGGCGTGATCCGGCCGTCGACCGACGGGCACGCGAGGATCTTGAGCCCGCCGACCCGCTCGGGCGCGCCGTTCTCGTCGGTGTTGACGTGCGCGACGTCGGAGGTCACCACGCCGCCCCAGCGCGGCGAGAGCGCCATGAGCGCGACGACGTTCGCGCCCGTGCCGTTGAGCACCGGGAACGTGCGCGCGGCGGGGCCGAAGAGATCGCGAACACGCTCCTCGAGACGCGTGGTCCACGGGTCGTCCCCGTACGAGACCGCGTAGCCCTCGTTGGCGGCGGCCACCGCCGCCATGACCTCGGGGTGGACGGGCGCGTAGTTGTCGGACGCGAACGGGGGCAGGGACCTGGCACCGGGCACCTGACCAGCCTAGGCGGCCGCGGTGTCGCGGTGCCTGGGCGTCAGCTTGCCCGCAGGGCCGCGACCGGCTCGCGGTCGGTCTTGGCCTCGAGCCGCTGCCGGCGCGTGGGGTCGGCGGCCCAGGACGGCCACCTGAACTCGCCAGGCCTGCGGGCTTCGTTGGTGAGCTGCTTGACGGTGCCCACGCAGACGAACTTCTTGAGCCAGGCGCCGAGGCGGCCGCCACCGAAGTAGAGCGGCACCGCGACGTCGTTCCGTCGCGAGAACTGGAAGACGCCGGCACCGCGGCCGAGGCTGAGGCACTGGCCCGCGAAGGCCACGCCGGCCGGCGCGGGCGTCTCCCCGGTGATCCTGCTGAGGAGCGTGTCCG
>VJZX01000013.1 GCA_009663185.1 Isoptericola halalbus | reverse complement strand
TCTATCCACTGAGCTACAGGCGCTCGTCACCGTCTGAACGACGGTGGATTCGCCCCGGGTGCGTACCCGGGTCACGAACCGTGACATAGCCTAACGCGCCATCCGGCTTCGTCCGGCGCAGCCAAATCGCTTGTCGCCCGCACGGCCTCCCACCACACTGGCGCCATGCCGATCGACCAGACTCTGCGCAGGGTCGACGCCGACCTCGAGCAGGGCCGTGTCCTCCCGGCGATCAACCGCTTGCGCGGCCTCGTCCGCGAAGTCCCCGAGCGCCTCGACGTGCGCCTCCGGCTGGCTGCCGTCTACCGGAGCCAGGGCGAGCTCGCGCAGGCTGGTCGCTGGTCGTTCCTCGACGAGGAGATCGACCAGGCGGAGGTCGCTGCGTTCGAGCGCCAGTTCCGCGCAGCCTCGGGCAGGCTCGCCGCCATCGCCTGGACCGGCGACGCGGACGACCTCGGTCCCGAAGCGGCCGAGCGGCTCGCCGCGCTACGTCGCGACGCCGCGAGCGAAACCGCGCGCCGCAACCGCGGAGGCAAGGCATCCGTCGGCGAGAAGGCCTCCGACACGCTGGGATGCGCTGCAGTCACCGTCATCGCGGTGCTCGCGCTGGCGGGCCTCGCGGCGCTCGTCGTGCACGGCGTCCGCGTCGTCGTCGGCTGGTTCTGAGCTACACCCACGCGGCGGGGTGCGCCACCACCTCGCGCAGCACCTCGCGCGCCCCGCCGGTGAGCGCGGAGTACTGCCCTGCCCTGGCCGCACGCACCTCGAGCGACACGAACGGCGCGGCGAGGACCCGCTCCCCCAGCACGGCGAGCACCTCGGCGCGCAGCCACGGCTCCAGCTCGGTGAAGATGCCACCGAGCACGACGGTCGACACCCCGAGCAGGTTGACGAAGTCGGCGAGCGCCGACCCCAGGGCCCGTCCGGCGCGTTGCACCGCGGCGCGAGCGCCGCCGTCGTGCGAGCGCAGGAGCTCGAGCAGCTCGTCGAGCGAGGCGTCGACGGGGAGCCCGGCAGACCGCAGGATCTGCTCCTTGCCGGCGTACTGCTCGAGGCAACCGAACGCGCCGCACGAGCAGCGCGGACCAGCGGGGTCGACGACGACGTGCCCGACCTCGCCGTTCCACCCGCGCTCGGCGGTGAACAGCCGGCGCTCGACGACGATCCCGGCGCCGACACCGACGTCGCCGGAGACGTAGAGGAACGACGGCGGCACGTCGCCGGCGAGCTCGGCGAGCGCCGCAAGCTTCGCCTCGTTCGCGACCACCACGGGGACCCGCGAGCCGTCGGGCGCGCGGAGCCCGAGCAGCGGCACCGGCTCGAGTGATGACCACCCGAGGTTCGGCGCGACCTCGAGCTCGCCGGTCCGCGCATCGACGAGCCCGGGCAGAGCGAGGCGCGCGCCCGCGAGCCGCATCCCGCCGTCGTGCACGATGCCGACGATCTCCCGCGCGAGGCCGCCGAGGGTGTCGAGCACCTCGGCCGGGTCCGAGTCGTGGAACGACCCGGCCACGACCCGGGACTCGATCACGTCGCCCGTGAGGTCGAGGACGCGCGCGCCGAGGTAGTCGACATTGACCTCGAGCCCCAGCCCGACGACGGAGCGCGCCGCGGGGACGAGCGGGACAGCGGGCCGCCCGGCGCGCTGGGAGGCGACGGGTGGCAGCTCGGCGACGAGGCGACCCTCGACGAGCCGGTCCACCAGCGTGGACACGGTCGCGCGCGTGAGTCCCGTGACGACCGAGACGTCGGCGCGGGACAGCGGTCCGCCCGCCTCGAAGACCGCGCGCGCCACGAGCTGCAGGTTGCGTTCGCGCAGCGTGTGCTGGCGCGCGGCAGCCGCGCTCGGGTCCTGCCCCGCGGGGCGCGGCGTCGTCGACGACTCGGGGGTCACGGTGTTGACTCTAGCGGAGCGGCGCGCAATAGTTCAGTCATACAACAAAACGCCGCGGTCCGCCGTCGGACACCGGCGCCACCCACCGCGCCGGACGGGCGCGACTCGACGAGGAGACCAGCGTGAGCGACATCAAGTACTCGTTCGGCCTGTGGACCGTGGGCTGGCCCGCGAACGACCCGTTCGGCGCCGCGACCCGGCCCGACCTCGACCCGGCCGAGTCGATCCGCAAGCTCGCGGAGCTCGGCGCCTGGGGCTTCACCTACCACGACAACGACGTCTTCCCCTTCGGCGCCGGCGAGTCCGAGCGCCAGGCCGGCATCGACAAGGTGAAGAAGGCCGCCGCGGAGTCGGGCCTCGTGTGCGAGATGGTCACGACCAACACCTTCAGCCACCCGATCTTCAAGGACGGCGCGTTCACCTCGAACAACCGCCAGGTCCGCCGGTTCGGGCTCAAGAAGGTCCTGCGCAGCGTCGACAACGCGGCCGACATGGGCGCGACGACGTTCGTCATGTGGGGCGGGCGCGAGGGCACGGAGTACGACAACTCCAAGGACCTCGTCGCCGCGCACGCCCGCTATGCCGAGGGTATCGACACCGTGGCGGCCTACATCAAGGAGAAGGGCTACGACCTGCGCATCGCGCTCGAACCCAAGCCGAACGAGCCGCGTGGCGACATCTTCCTGCCGACCATCGGCCACGCGATCGCGCTGATCGACACGCTCGACAACGGCGACATCGTCGGCCTCAACCCCGAGACCGGCCACGAGCAGATGGCGGGCCTCAACTACACGCACGGGCTCGCGCTCGCGCTGTACTGCGGCAAGCTCTTCCACATCGACCTCAACGGGCAGCACGGCCCGAAGTACGACCAGGACCTCGTGTTCGGTCACGGCGACCTGCTGAGCGCGTTCTTCACGGTCGACCTGCTCGAGATCGGGTTCCCGAACGGCGGCCCGCGCTACGAGGGCCCGCGTCACTTCGACTACAAGCCCTCGCGCACCGAGCACCTCGACGGCGTCTGGGAGTCGGCCAAGGCCAACATGGAGACCTACGACCTCCTCGCGGCCAAGGCCAAGGCCTACCGCGAGGACCCGGAGGTCCGGGCGGCGTTCGAGCACGCGGGCATCTTCGAGCTGAACGAGCCGACGCTCGGCGCCGGCGAGACGTTCGAGTCGTTCCTCGCGGACGCCTCGGTCGACGCCGAGCTCGACGTCGACGCCGTCGCCGAGCGCGACTACGGTCTCGTGCGGCTGCACCAGCTCGCGCTGAAGCACCTCATCGGCTGAGCTGACCCTGCTGTGAGCGGGCTTTTGGCCCACTTTCCGACCCGGNTACGGTCTCGTGCGGCTGCACCAGCTCGCGCTGAAGCACCTCATCGGCTGAGCTGACCCTGCTGTGAGCGGGCTTTTGGCCCACTTTCCGACCCGGAAGTGGGCCAAAAGTCCGCTCACAACGATCGCTGAAGGAGCGAACATGCCCCTCGTCGCCGGCGTGGACACGTCCACGCAGTCCTGCAAGGTCGTGGTGCGCGACGCCGCGACGGGCGCGCTCGTGCGCTCCGGCTCGGCCAAGCACCCCGACGGCACCGAGATCGACCCGCGGCACTGGTGGGACGCGTTCGGAGCCGCCGCGCGCGAGGCCGGCGGGCTCGACGACGTCGCGGCGATCGCCGTCGGCGGCCAGCAGCACGGCATGGTCGCGCTCGACGCCGAGGGCAACGTGATCCGCGACGCGCTGCTGTGGAACGACACCCGGTCCGCCCAGGCCGCCGAGGACCTGATCCGCGAGCTCGGCGACGGGAACCGCGACGCCGGTGCACAGGCCTGGGCCGATGCGACCGGCTCGGTGCTCGTCGCGTCACTGACCGTCACCAAGCTGCGCTGGCTGCGCGACGCCGAGCCCGACAACGCGGCGCGCGTCGCCGCCGTCGCGCTCCCCCACGACTGGCTGAGCTGGCGCATCGCCGGCTTCGGCCCGGCCGGCGACCCGGACGCGCCGCTCGGCCCGCAGCTCGACAAGCTCTTCACCGACCGCTCCGACGCCTCCGGCACGGGCTACTTCGACGCCGAGGCCTCCGGCACGCCCCACGACGGCACTCCCCCAGGTGCGTACCGCCCGGACCTGCTCAAGCTCGCTCTGGGGCGCGACGACGTCGTGCTGCCACGCGTGCTCGGCCCGTCCGAGGCGGGCGCCGTGGCCCACCCGTCCGTGGCAGGGTCCGCCGTCGAGGGCGGCGCGCTCGTCGGTCCGGGTGCCGGCGACAACGCGGGCGCCTCGCTCGGCCTCGGCATGCGGCCGGGCGACATCGCGATCTCGATCGGCACCTCCGGCGTCGTCTCCGCCGTCGCTCCGACGCGCACCGCAGACGGATCGGGCGCGATCAACGGCTTCGCCGACGCGACCGGCAACGCGCTCATGCTCGCCGTGACGCTCAACGCGGCACGCGTCCTCGACGCCGCCCGGGCCGTGCTCGGCTGCGATGTCGACGAGCTCGCCACGCTCGCGCTTGCGGCCCCGCCCGGTGCGGACGGGCTCGTGCTCGTGCCCTATCTCGAGGGTGAGCGCACCCCGAACCGGCCCGACGCCACCGGTACCCTCCACGGGATCCGGCTCGCGACGTCGAGCCGAGAGCATCTCGCCCGCGCCTACGTCGAGGGAATGCTCTGCGGGCTCGCGGACGGGCTCGACGCGCTGCGCGCACAGGGCGTGCCGATCGAGCGCGTCATGCTCATCGGCGGTGCCGCCCAGTCGCCGGCGGTGCAGACCATCGCGCCGCAGGTCTTCGGCCTGCCGATCGGCATCCCCGAGCCGGGCGAGTACGTCGCCGACGGCGCCGCGCGCCAGGCCGCGTGGGTTCTGACCGCCGCCGAGGACCCGGGCGCCGCGGCCCCGGCGTGGTCCACGACGGTCGCCACGACGCTCGACGCCGACCCGCAGCCGGTGATCCGCGAGCAGTACGCCGCGGTCCGCGATCTCGTCTGACGGGATGTCTGACGCGATGCCGGACGCCGCGTTCACCCGCGACCTCGTCGCCGCGCTCGCACGCCGGGCGGAAACGCTCGACATCGCCGTGCACACCGTCCAGGCGAGCGTCGACGGCGAGACCGTGGCGCACGCCGTCTGCGACCCGCTCGACCTGGACACGCCGCAGCGGATGTACTCGGTGTCCAAGACGGTCACGGGCCTGGCGGTCGGCATGCTCGCGGAAGAGGGCGCCCTGAGCCTCGACGACCCGATCGCGGGCCATTTCCCTGAGCTGGCGCCCGTGCATCCGTGGCTCGAGGCGACGACGATCCGGCACATGCTCGCCATGCGCGGCCCCCACCGGTCCACGACATACAAGCTCACCGCGGGCGACTGGCTGGAGTCCTACTTCCGGGTGTCGCCGACGCACCCGCCGGGCACGGTCTTCACCTACGACACCAGCGCCTCCTACGTGCTGGCCGCGCTCACCGAGCGCCTCGCGGGCACGTCGCTGCCGGACTACCTGCGCCCCCGGCTGCTCGACCCGCTGGGCATGAGCCCCGACCTGCGGTTCCTCACCGGGCCCGAGGGCATCAGCCACGGCGGCTCGGGGTTGGTCTGCACCCCGCGCGACCTGCTGCGGTTGGCGCACCTGCTGCTCGACGACGGCGTGCACGACGGCGCCACGCTGCTGCCGGCCGACTACCTGAAGGCCGCCACGAGCCCGCAGGCGGACACGGCTCTGCAGCCCTGGGGCGCCTCCCTGCGCGGCGGCTACGGCTACCAGCTGTGGCTCCCGGCGCGGGGAGGCTGGCTGATGTTCGGCCTCGGCGGGCAGATCGTGTACGGCGATCCCGCCCGCGGCCTCGCGGTGGTGGTCACCGCAGACGCGCAGGCGTGCGCGAGCGGGGACCAGCGTCTCCTCGACGACGTCCTCGACGGCCTGGTGGAGCCGCTCGCCGACCGGCTCGACGCCGGGGCCATCGGCGGCGCGGCCGGCGGCACGCGCAACCCGAGCTCCGCCGTCGGGCTGTCCTGGCCCGCACCGCGGCACGACGCGGCGCACGCGCGACCCGTCGTCGGGCGCTACACGAACGTTGCCGGCGGGCCCGGACCGGCGGAGCTCGTCCTGAAGCTGGACGACGACGGCGGTCGGCTGCGCAGCGGGGGCGCCTGGTCCGCGACGGTCGGCTGGGACGTGGAGCTGCGGTTCGACCGTCCGGTCCCGGCCCGGCTCGACGGCCAGCCCGCCGTCGTCACCGCCGGATGGACCGGCGTCGACACCCTGGACGTGCGGTGCGCGCTGCACGGCGACGACCTGACGACCTGGCGCGCCCGCCTCGCCTGGGCCTCCGACGGCACCCTCGCCGTCCAGTCACAGGTGTTCGGCGAGTCAGCCGACCAGGAGTGGAGCTTCCACGCCGCCTACCGCCCGGTCAGCCCTTGACCGACCCGACCAGCGCACCCTTGACGAAGAACCGCTGGATGAACGGGTAGACGATCAGCATCGGCAGCGTCGCGACGAAGATGACCGCCATCTTGACCGACTGCGCCGGCGGCACGACGTCCACCGCGTTGGCGTCCGCGTTCATGCCGCTCGCGACGATGACGATCTGGCGCAGCAGCACCTGGATCGGCCACTTCGACGAGTCGTTGATGTAGAGGATCGCGCTCTGGTAGGTGTTCCAGTAGTACACGGCGTAGAACAGGCCGATGGTCGCGATCGACGCAAGCGACAGCGGCAGCACGATCCGCCAGAACACGCCCAGGTCGGAGCACCCGTCGATGCGCGCGGCCTCCTCGAGGCTGTCGGGAATGCCCTGGAAGAAGCTGCGCATGATCACGAAGTTGAAGGCGTTGACCGCCACCGGGAGGATCAGCGACCAGAGCGAGTCGATGAGCCCGAGGCTGTTGACCACGATGAAGGTGGGGATCATGCCGCCGCTGAACAGCATCGTGAACACCACGAGGAAGTTGATGACGCGGCGTCCGCGCAGGTAGCGCTTGGACAGCGCGTACGCCATCAGCGACGTGATGACGAGGCTGACGAACGTGCCCACCGTGGTGACGAACACGGAGACGCCCATCGCCCGGAAGATGGTCGAGGTCGACAGGATGTACCGGTAGGCGTCGAGCGTGAACTCGCGCGGGATCAGCACGAACGGCCGCGTGGCCAGCTCGCCGGGGGTCGCCAGCGAGCTGCCGAGCACGTTGAGGAACGGCAGCACGCAGATCAGCGCGAAGCCGGTGAGGACGACGGCGTTGACGACCTGGAATGCGCGCGCCCCCGCCGACGGCCTGCGGATCCGGCTCGGGCTCTCGACCAGCCGCGCGGTGACGGTCTTGCTCATCTCGTGCTCCCATGCTCGGGATCGGGCAGGTGTTCGGGCTTGCGCAGGGCGAACATTCCCGCGCTCAGGAAGAACAGGAAGGCGATCGGATACAGCAGGAGCTGGCTCCCGATCAGGCACACCAGGCCCGCGCCGAGGAACCACCAGCCGGTCGCCCGTCGTGCGGGCCGCCGTCCGGCGACGTAGATGCCGACGGCACCGAGCAGCAGCACCACCACGAGGGTGAAGCCGAACCAGGCACCGAGCGTCCGGGCGGCCTCGTAGGCCTGCTCGGGCGCCAGGTCGACGCCGACGCCACGAAGCTCGGGGTACAGGGAGTCGAGGAACTCGGTCTCGTCGACCCGGTTCATCACGACACTGAAGCCGCCCAGCAGGACCGTGGACAGCACCATGCCGGCCACGGCCAGCCCGGCCTCGACCCGGCGTCGTACGGCGGGGGCCGCCTGGCCCGGACGGTCAGTCGTCGCTGACAACGGACACCTCCGTCAGGCGCAGCGTCGGGCTCTCCTCGACGTGGAACCCGGGGCCGTCGGCGCCGACGATCCGCACCCGCGAGAAGACCGAGTCGGCGAGATACCCCATGTGGAACCCCTGCCGTGTCATCTCCGGGACGCCGTCCGCCATGGCGGGGAACCCGGGGACGGGGTCGGCCGCGAAGGAGATGGTGACGTCGTCGAGGGTGACCTCGCTCAGCGGCTGCTCCGGCAGCCCGTAGAGGTGGCCGGCTGCGGCGTGGACGTCGCGCGCCGTGACGTGCGCGAGGTGGATGCGCCGGAAGACCGGCGTCGAGTCGTCCACCGGGTGCGGCGACCGGTCGGCCACGTGCGGCTCCTTGCCGTCCGGCCCGCAGAAGTAGAAGGGATTGATGACGAACGGGCACATGACGCCCCGCATGACGACGTTCGTCACCCGCACGTCCTCGACGACGCCGCCGCGGCCGCGCCGCGACTTGAGGCGGATGCCCCGGTCCGTGCCCTCGAAGACGCAGTTGCTGATGACGACGTCGCGCACGCCCCCGCTCATCTCGCTGCCGATGACGACGCCGCCGTGGCCGTGCACCATCGTGCAGTTCGTGATCGCGATGTTCTCGCACGGGACACGCTCGGGGTCGCGCTCCGTGCCTGCCTTGATGACGATGCAGTCGTCGCCGACGTCGATGTGGCAGTCGCTGATCCGCACGTTGCGGCACGACTCGGGGTCGATGCCGTCCGTGTTGGGCGAGTCCGGCGGGTTGACGATGACGACGTTGGTGATCGTCACGCCGTCGCACCGCAGCGGGTGGACGGTCCAGCTCGGCGAGTTCCGGAGCCGTACGTCGCGGATCGTGACCCGCTCGCAGTCGTGCAGGCCGATCAGCGTGGGGCGCGGGTACGCGAGCGCGTCCCTGTCGTGGCGGAAGGTGTCCCACCACGGCGCGCCGCCGCCGTCGATCGTGCCGAAGCCCGTGATCGCCACGTCCGTCTCGCCCTGGGCGTACAGGCAGGGCGAGTGGATGGTCGCGGGGGCACCCTCCCAGTGCGCCTCGACCGGCGGGTACAGCGCCGGGTCGGGGTCGAACTGCAGCTGGGCGCCCGCCTCGAGGTGGAGCTCGACGTGCGAACGCAGTCGCAGCGCGCCCGTCCGGTGCGTGCCGGCCGGGACGACGACGGTTCCGCCGCCCGCCTCGGCCGCACGGTCGATCGCCGCCTGGAGGGTGGCGGTCTGGAGGGTGGCGGTCGCCAGGCCGCCCACGGCGGCCGCGCTGGGGATGTCGATGATCTGCACGTGTCACCTTTGGTTCGAGACGAGCGGGTCGAGGGGGCGCCGGCCGATAGCGGCCGGCGCCCCTGGCCGTCAGCCGTTCGCCGCCGCGTACGCGGCGGTGTACTCCTCGATGATCTGGTCGAGCCCCTGCCCGCGAAGGCTCTCGATCACGGCCTCGTAGTCGGCCATCTCGATCTGCCCGGTGATGTACTGGTTGTAGGCGTCGTTGACCTGCTGCTCGATGGTCGACCACTGCCTGTTGAACGTCTCCGACGTCAGCGACTGCGCCGGGTTGGTGACGACGTAGTCCTCGTTCTCGACCATCTTCTCGTTCGCCTCGTTCACGTAAGGCGTCGAGCTGTTGTAGGTGACGACCTTCTCGGACGGCCGTGACGCGGCGTACGGCTGAACCTGCTGCTCCCAGGCCGCCTGGTCGGTGACCGTGACCACACCGTCGCCGTCCAGCTCGTAGTGGGTGCCCTCGATGCCGTTGGTCATGAGGCCGTACGCCTCCTCGTCGATCAGCTTGTCGACGAAACCGAGCACGTTCTTCAGCTCCGCCTCGTCCTTCACCTCCGACTTCGGGAAGGCGAGCCAGCCCCCCATCCCACCCGTGGTGTCGGTGAGGATGCGGCGCGGCACGTCGCCGTAGGTGATGTCGTTGACCAGCGCCCACTCCATCGGCGTCTCAGGGTTGGCATTCTGGGCGAGCGCCATGTAGTTCTTCGCCTCGAACAGCCCCGTCACGACGATGCCGCCCTTGCCCTGCGCGATCGCGTCCTGCTGGTTCGACTTCTGGAGCGTGACGAACTCCTGGTTCACGGCGCCGTCCTCGTACACGCCGCGGTACCACTCCATGGCTTCCTTGAAGGCGTCCGTCGTGAACGCCGGCACGACCTGCCCGTCGTCGGTCACCTCGAACTGGCTGCCGGCGCCGAAGTACCCCGTCAGCGAACGGAACCCGACGCGGAAGCTCTCCTCGCGGTCGATGAACCCGGT
Source organism: Isoptericola halalbus (assembly GCA_009663185.1). Lineage (GTDB taxonomy): Bacteria > Actinomycetota > Actinomycetes > Actinomycetales > Cellulomonadaceae > Isoptericola > Isoptericola halalbus. Next base: position 83,220 of record VJZX01000013.1, on the reverse strand, counting down.
GGTGTCGTTCTTGCCGTTGCCGTCCGGGTCGTCGTGCGTGAACGCGTGCGCCACCGCGGCGAGGTCCTCGATCGTGTGCGGCACCTCGAGACCGAGGTTGTCGAGCCAGTCCTGACGGACGACGACGCCGTAGCGGGCCTTGATCTTCTGGAGCGGCACGCCGTAGAGCTCGCCATCGATCCGGGCGGACTCGAGCGTCTGGGGGTCGATCTGAGACAGGTTGGGGAAGTCGTCCAGGTACTCTTCGACGTCCCAGAACTGCCCCGAGGTCAGCGCCTGACGGACGGTTGTGCTGTCGATCGGGTACATGTTCACGATGTCCGCGAGCGAGCCGGAGGCGAGCGCGGCGTTGAGCTTCTCCTCCACCGAGGCGGCGGGGACCCACCGCATCTCGAACTCAGTGCCCGTGTACTCCTCGAGCGCCGTCTGGATCGGACCGTCCGCATCGGGCGTCGTCGGGGTGTGGAGCAGCGACATCCACGTGATGGGGCCGTCGGACGCGGCGTCGTCGCCCCCACCCGATCCGCCGCCGCACGCGGTGAGCGTGAGCGCGACGACCGCCGCGGACGCGGCGCCTACGGTGAGCCTGCCGAACTTCCTCATAGTGATTCCTCTCGTGACGATTCCTGGCACCGCCGCAACCTCGCAGGCGGTCAGGACGGTATCGGTGCGGCGCGGCGGACGAGCCGCCGCGATGGTGGGACCGGTCGGGGCTCTTCCCCGGCCGGTGATTCCTCGAGGTCGCGATAGACGATCCGGGTGACGAGACCGACGGCGCACGCCGGGATCCCCACCCCGAACAGGAAGAGCAGCGGGAGCGCGAGCTGCCACAGGAGCCAGACGGTCGCCCCGACGGCCGTTGCGCCGAGGACTGTCCAGTGCAGCGAGCCGAAGCCCAGCATCAGCGCGGCCGCGAGCTGTCGGCGGATCGTGACGATGCGGGTCGCGGCCATGACCGGGTAGACGTACGACGCGGCGACGGCCAGGACCAAAAGCGCCACGACGTTGAGCGTCTGGACGGTCCAGCTCGTCGCGCCGACGATGTTGGTGCCGATGACGGCGCCGGCTCCCAGCAGGACCCAGCTCACCAGCATCGAACCGACCGGCTGCTCACGGGCGTACCGCCAGAACGTGCGCCCGGGCGGCGGGGTCTCCCCGTGGCGGAACCAGCGGTCCACGTACTTGGCGAGCGCGTACGACGCCGGGCCGAGGCCGGCCACGCCGAGGCCGAGCAGCGTCGTCGAGACCCAGAGCAGGTTGAGGTACGCGAGCCGGTAGACGCCGGTCAGGAACGTATTGATCCGGACGAAGCCTTCGAACGAGAACACGGTGCACCCCCTCCTGCGGCCGGCGGCCTCAGTAGACGCCTTCTTCGCCGAACCGCTTCGCGAGCCGGTTGGCCATGATCACCAGGACGAGGCCGACCAGGCCCTTGAAGAAGCCGACAGCGGCGGCGTAGCTGAGCTGACCGTTCTGGATGCCGGCCGTGTACACGTAGGTGTCGAAGATGTCGCCCACCTGGCGGTTCAGCGAGTTCATCACCAGGAACATGTGCTCGAAGCCCAGCTCGAGGAAGTCGCCGATGGCGAGGATGAACATGACGATGATCGTCGGCCGGATGGCGGGCAGGGTGATGTGCCAGGTCTGGCGCATCCGCCCGGCGCCGTCGAGCTCCGCCGCCTCGTAGAGCTGGACGTCGACGGCGGTCATCGCCGCAAGGTAGACGATGGTGCCCCAGCCGGCGCCCTTCCAGATCTCCTGGAAGACGTACATGGGCCGCAGCCAGTCCGGGTCGGTCAGGAACGGGACCGGGCTGCCTCCGGCCTCGACGATGATGTTGTTGACCGCTCCCCCGTCCGTCGAGAGCAGCACGTAGAAGATCGAGACGACGATGACCCACGACATGAAGTGGGGGAGGTAGATGACCGTCTGGACGCTGCGCTTGAAGGCACGGGTGCGCACCTCGTTGAGAAGCAGCGCCAGGATGATGGGCACCGGGAACGCGAAGACGAGCAGCAGCAGCGAGATGGTGATCGTGTTGCGCAGGAGCAGGAGGAACGTGTCCTCGGTGAAGAAGCGCACGAAGTGGTCGAAGCCGACCCATGGGCTGCCACCGATGCCGAGGAACGGCAGGTAGTCCTGGAAGGCGATGACCAGCCCTCCCATGGGTGCGTACTTGAAGACCAGGAAGTACGCGATGCCGGGGAGGGCCATCAGGTACAGCGTCCGGTGCCGCCAGAACGACGGGCGCTGCGGACGGCGACGGCCCTGCGGCCGCTCCGTGATCGCGCTCGTCGCGGACACCGTCGGCGGCGCTGTGGTCGCCGCGCTCATCGCTTCGACCCCGCGGTCGTCGCCATCAACACCATCGGTACTGCCCCTCTGCTCGTCGTCGAGCCGCCTCCGGTTCGGCCTCGGCGCCAGCAACCGGTTTCTCGGACCGTACCGGACGACCGTCGGGCACCGCAAGAGCGCTTTCCGGCTCGTGGACGCGACTTTCAGCGACACCTACCGCTTGCGAGAAACCGGTTGCTAGAGTGACCTCGCCGCAGCGGGAGAGCGCAGACGGCGAACCGGTTTCTCCCGCGTTGCACGACGACGTGACGAAAGGTGAGCGATGGCGCTCTACTCCAACCCGGTCCTCGACGCCGACTGGCCCGACCCCGACGCGATCCGGGTCGGCGACGACTTCTGGATGATCGCGTCGAGCTTCAACCGGGCACCCGGGCTCCCCGTCCTGCACTCGCGCGACCTGGTGACCTGGGAGCACGTCGCGAACGCGGTGCCGGCCGTCCCTCCCGTCGCGCACTACGCGCTCCCCCGGCACGGCTCGGGCGTCTGGGCTCCGAGCCTGCGGCACCACGACGGCCTCTTCGTCGTCGTGTACCCCGATCCGGACCACGGGATCTTCGTGCTCACCGCGACCGACCCGCGCGGCCCGTGGTCCGAGCCCTGGTGCCTGATGCCGGGCCGAGGACTCATCGACCCGTGCCCGCTGTGGGACGACGACGGCCGCGCCTACCTCGTGCACGGCTGGGCGGGCAGCCGCGCCGGCATCAAGAACCGGCTGACCGTCGTCGAGGTGGACCCCGGGCTGCGGCACGTCGTCGGCAGTCCGCGCACCGTCGTCGATGGCGACGAGCTGCCCGGGTTCCGCACCCTCGAGGGCCCCAAGCTGTACAAGCGGGACGGCTGGTACTGGATCTTCGCCCCAGCCGGCGGCGTGGCGACCGGGTGGCAGACCGTCTTCCGGTCCCCTTCCGTGTGGGGCCCGTACGAGCACCGGGTCGTGCTCGAGCAGGACACGACGCCGGTCAACGGGCCGCACCAGGGCGCCTGGGTCGACACCCTGGAGGGCGACGACTGGTTCCTGCACTTCCAGGACCGCGGCGCCTTCGGCCGCGTCGTGCACCTGCAACCTCTGCGCTGGAGGGACGGCTGGCCGCAGATCGGCGAGCCCCTGGTGAACGGCCGCGGCCGGCCCGTCCTCGAGCATCCCTTGCCGATCCCGGCGCTCGGCGACGGGCAGGCCGAGCCCGTCCGCAGCGACGACTTCGCGGCACCCGGGCTGACGCCGCGCTGGCACTGGCAGGCCAACCCCCGGCCCGAATGGTGCGAGGCGCCCGGCGACGGCGCGATCCGCCTTCCTGCGCAGGCCACCGCCCGCGGCGACCTGCGCGACCACGGTGCGGTGCTGTGCCAGCAGCTCCCCGGCCGGCCGAGCACGTGGACGACGCGCGTGACCCTCCAGGGCGACGCCCCAGGAACCCGGTGCGGGATCGTGCTGCTCGGTCGCGAGTACGCCTGGGTCGGACTCGTCCGGACGCCGACGGGCGTCGACGTCGTGGTGCGGCGAAGCGGCGGCGTCGGCGAGGAGGAGCTCGCGCAGGTCCCGGCCCCGAGGACCACTGTCGGCCTGCGGCTCGCCGTCGACGCCGACGGCAAGGCGACGTTCGCCTGGCGGCCCGACGACACCGAGGCGTGGCACGACCTTCCCGGGGCAGTGGCGGCGACAGGAGGACACTGGATCGGCGCGGAGGTCGGGCTCTTCGCCGCCGCCCCGCTCAGTACCCCGCACGACAAGCGCGGCGGCGGGGTGTTCGGCCCTGTCCGGGTCACCGTCGCAGGAAAGGACGCATGATGGCGCGGTACGCGAAGAGCGGCGCGACGATCGCGCAGGTCGCGGCGGCCGCAGGGGTGTCGAGGGCCACCGTCTCGCGGGTCATGAACGGCCAGTCGACGGTTGCCGAGGACATCGCCGCGCGGGTCCGCGCGGCGGCTGCCGAGCTGCGGTACCGCCCCAGCACGGTGGCCCGCGGCCTTTCCCTCGGCCGGACGAACTCGGTGGCGCTCGTGGTCCCCGACCTCGGGAACCCCATGTTCCAGCAGATCCTGCGGGGCGCCATGGCCGCTGCCGAGCCGTTCGGATTCCGGTTCCTCGTCGCCGAGACCGCGGAGCACGCCGACACCGAGGCCGAGATCGCCCTCGAGGCTCGGCTGCGGTGCGACGCGGTCATCCTCGCCGCACCACGCAGCCCGGAGGAGGCGCTGCGCGAGCTGCTGCCGCAGGTCGAGCCGGTGGTCCTCATCAACCGCGACGTCGCGGGGCTCGATGTGCCGACGGTGCGCGTCGACTACCGCGCAGGCGTCCACAGCGTCGTCGACCACCTGGTCGCGCTCGGCCACCGCGAGCTCGCCTACGTCGCCGGGCCACGTGCCAGCGCGTCTCATGCGCTGCGCGTACGCGCGCTCGAGGAGGCCCGCGAGCGCCACCCCGGCCTTCGGGTCACCACGGTGGCCTGCGGCTCGACCGTCGACGACGGGTACCGGGTCGCCGACGAGGTGCTCGCGTGCGAGGCGACGGGCGTGGTGGCGTTCAACGACCTCGTCGCGTTCGGGCTGCTGGCCCGCCTCAACGAGACGGGCGTCGACGTCCCCGGAGACATCTCGATCGCAGGCTTCGACGACATCGAGCTCGCCCGTTTCGCGACTCCTTCCCTGACGACGGCGGCCGTGCCCCAGGCCGAGCTCGGCCGGCGGGCCTGGAGTCTGCTGCACCAGCTCGTCTCGGCCCGCGGCACGACGGCGGGCACGGGTGGGGCGGTCACCTCGGGGAGCCGGCTCGTCATGCCCGGGCTCGTCGTGCGGTCCAGCACCGGACCGGTTCCCCCGGCGCGGCGCCTCGCGACGCCGTCGTCCGACCGTGCCGGTCGCGCGAGGACCACCGCGGCCGGTGCGGCCGCCGCCTGGGCGGTCACGAACGCCGGCTGGGCGCTCAGCGCCGACGACCAGCAGCTGGCCCGCTACGCGAACGGCGAGTCCCTGCCTGGGGTGCACAGCCCGCGCCCGTACCTGCATCCGCTCCACTCGCTCGGCGGTGTCGCGATGACCCAGACGACCCCGGCAGACCATCGGCACCACTACGGCGTCTCGATGGCGGTGGCCGACGTCGACGGCACCACCTATTGGGGCGGCCGGACGTTCGTCCGCGGCCAGGGACCGACGCTGCTCTCGAACCACGGTCGGCAGCGCACTGTCTCGGCCGGGGTGGTCGACGGCGGAGCGACTCTCTCGAGCCAGGTGCGCTGGACGGACGAGCGCGGCAGGGACCAGCTCGTCGAGGAACGCCGCCTCACCGGCCTGCTGCTGCCCGAGGTCGAGGCGTGGGCGCTCGGCTGGTCCGGCCGACTGGACGCCGGCGACTCGGACGTGGTGATCGGCAGCCCGGCGACGAACGGGCGACCCGGTGCGGGCTACGGCGGCCTCTTCTGGCGCCTCCCGTTCGCCGACGAGACCACCGTGCTCACCGCGGACGCAGACTCCGAGGCCCAGGCGCACGGCTCGCGCTCACCGTGGATCGCGATCGCACGTCGCACCGGTGACGCGTGGACGACGCTGGTGCTCGTGCAGCCGGGCGGCGTCGACCCGTGGTTCGTGCGTGTGGCTGACTACGTCGGCGCGGGTCCTGCGCTCGCGTGGGACGATGTGCGACGCATAGAGGCGGGGACGTCGCTCGACGTCGAGCTGGTCGCCGTCGTCGCCGACCGGCGGCTCGACGCCGCAGACGCCGCCGACCTGGCCGAGTTCGCCGCGGCTCGGGTGCGGACGGCCGCCCCGGCGCCGGCGGTGCGTTGACCGCTCGGCACGCTGGGCTTGTGGCGGCCCGTGGTCTGCCTCTCCACCAGGACAGGATCGATGATGCTCTTGGTGGGCTGTTCGCCGTTGATGCGTGCGACGGCTCGCTCCATGGCACGGCGGGCCAGCTCGGGAGCATTCTGGCTGATGGTCGTCAGGCGGACCGTCGCGAGGTCTGCCAGGCCGACGTTGTCGAACCCGACGACGGAGATGTCCTCAGGCACTCGTAGCCCGGTGGAACGAATCGTCGCCAGCACGCCGGCCGCGCAGTGGTCGTTGAACGCGACGATCGCAGTGGGGTACGTCGACCTGTTGAGGATGGTGCGTGCTGCGCGCTCCCCATCGGCGTCGACGAGCCCCCCTTGCACCAGGTCGAGGTGGTCGTCGAGCCCCGCCGCACGCATCGCCGCTCTATAACCGGCTCGGCGCTCGGCTGCCCCCGAAGCACGAGCGCCATGTACATGAGCGATGTCTCGATGGCCGAGATCGACGAGGTGCTGGGTCGCCAGACGCGCGCCGGCGAAGTCGTCGACCCGCACCACGTCGATCAACGTCGAGCGGACGGCACGGCTGATGACGATCACCGGCTGATGTGCGGACATCGCCTCCAGCTCACGGACCGACGAGCTCGGTCCCAGGAGGATGAGCGCCTCACACCTGAAGCCCATGAGCGAGCGGACGGCTGCGGCCTCGTCGTGGTTCGGAGTCACCGCTTCCAGGACGAGCTCGTAGCCGTGGACTGCCGCTGCGTCGTACAGGTGGTTCACGAGCTCGGCATGGAACTCGTGGCCGATCGAGAAGCAGACGCCGATCGCACGACTGCGGTTGCCTGCCAACAGACGTGCTCGATGATCCGGCCGGTAGTCCAGCTCCGCAGCAGCCTTCAGGACACGGTCCCGCGTCTCCGGGCTCGCACCTGGAAGGTTGCGGAAGACGATCGAGACGAGCGCCTGCGAGACCCCGGCGCGGTCGGCCACGTCGGCCTGAGTGATCGACCGGACCCTGTCCTTCGAACGCATGCCTCACCCCTCCTGCCAAGTATGCCCGGCTGTTGACAGCCGATGACCGCCATCCCATACTAGTGCGCACTAGTACTAGTGCGCACTAGACGGAAGGCAGAGTCGCCGACCCGCCCCGGTGGCTGAGCAGGTCGAGTCCAGGTCCGGGAGGCCGTCGATGTCCGAGACCGTTCGTACGTTCGTCGGCACGCGCTCGAGGGATCCCGAGGCGATCGTTCTCGCCGCCCAGGCGCGACGGCGCCGCGCCTCGCTGCTGGGCGGGTCGGGCAGGCTTCGCGGCCGCGGTGGACCGGACGGTGGAGCTGCTGTGACCCGCCCCTGCAGAACGCCCAGCTCCCACTTCCCTACCAGCTCCTGACGGGCAAGGCCGCCCGCTCGGGTCCGCAGAGAGAGGCATCCCCATGAAGATCAGCAAGATCGCGATCCCCGTGCTCGCGTCCGCTGCGCTCACGCTGTCCGCGTGCAGCGGCACCGGACAGGAGTCCGAGGGACCGACCGAAGAGACCAGCGGCCTGACCTACGCCGTGATCACCCACAGCGCTCCGGGAGACGCCTTCTGGGACCGCGTGAAGTCGGGTGTCGAGCGGGCCGGCGACGACTATGGCGTGACCGTCGGGTACTCGTCCGACCCCGACCCCGCCAAGCAGGCGGCCCTCATCGACGGCGCGGTTGCCGACGACGTCGACGGGATCGTCGTGTCGATGGCCAACCCGGACGGCCTCGAGGACAGCATCAAGGCAGCCGTCGCAGCCGGCGTCCCTGTCGTCACGATCAACTCCGGCATCGACTACTGGAAGGAGTTCGGCGCGATCACCCACGTCGGGCAGGCGGAGTCGGTGGCTGGTGAGGCGGTCGGCGAGCGACTTGCGGACGCGGGATACGACAACGTCGTCTGCGTCATCCAGGAGGCCGGAAACATCGCGCTCGAGGACCGCTGCGCCGGCGTGAAGAAGGTCATCCCCAACGTGGAGAACCTCCAGGTCGACGGCACCGACGACAACGCCGTCACGGCGACCATCACCTCCAAGCTGCAGTCCGACGACGACGTCGACGCTGTCGTCGCTCTCGCGGGCCAGATCGCCCTGGACGCGGTCGCCGCCGTCGAGCAGGCGGGTACCGACACCCCGGTCGCGACCTTCGATCTCAGCGAGGACGTGGTCAACGACATCATCGACGGCAAGATCGAGTTCGCTGTCGACCAGCAGCCCTTCGTCCAGGGGTACGCCGCCGTCACGACGCTCTACCTGAAGTCGATCAACGGCAACGACGTCGGCGGCGGCCAGCCGATCCTGTCCGGCCCGGCCTTCGTCACGAAGGAGAACGCCGACGCGGTCCTCGAGTACGCCAAGAACGGCACCCGCTGAGAAGGCGGGCCAACCTCGGCGGATCACCACCCGGGCCTGGACGAAAGGAACAGCACATGACTGCCACCGCGGTCGCGGACGAACGACTCGCCCGTGTCTCTCCTGTCAACCGAGCGCTGAAGCGCCCGGAGGTCGGCGCACTCATCGCCGCACTCGCGATCTTCGTCTTCTTCGCGGTCACGACCGACACCTTCGCAACCCCAGCGGGTGCCAGCACCTGGCTGCAGACCTCCTCGACGATCGGCATCATGGCGGTCGCGGTCGCCCTGCTGATGATCGGTGGTGAGTTCGACCTGTCCGCCGGGGTGATGACGGGCTTCACCGGTCTGGTCGTCGGCGTTCTCACCACGCAGTACGGCCTCAACATCTGGGTGGCGGTGCTCGTGTCGCTGGCACTCGCGTTGTGCGTGGGCTTCGTGAACGGCCTGCTCGTGATAAAGACCGGCCTGCCCAGCTTCATCGTCACCCTCGGCACCTTCTTCGTCCTGCAGGGCATCGACGTGGCCGGCACCAAGACGCTCATCGGCCAGGTTGCCATCCAAGGCATGAAGAAGGTTCCGTACTACGACCAGCCGCACGCGATCTTCGGGTCGACGATCTCGATCGGAGACCTCGCGCTGCGGGTGTCCGTACTGTGGTGGATCGCTGTCGCCGCAGTGGCGACCTGGATCCTGCTGAGGACTCGTGTCGGCAACTGGATCTTCGCCGTCGGTGGAGCAGCGCACTCGTCCCGGCAGGTCGGCGTCCCGGTAGGCAACACGAAGATCGGCCTTTTCATGGCCACCGCTGGCTGCGGCTGGCTCGTCGGGATGCTTCTGCTCTTCAACACCTCCACGGTCCAGGCGGGAACGGGTGTCTCGCAGGAGTTCATCTACATCATCTGCGCCGTGGTCGGTGGCTGCCTGATGACCGGTGGCTACGGGTCCGCGATCGGAGCGGCCTTCGGTGCGCTGATCTACGGCATGGCCAACCAGGGCATCGTCTACGCCGGCTGGGACAGCAACTGGCTCAAGGCGTTCCTGGGAGCGATGTTGCTCATCGCGGTGCTGCTCAACGAGTGGGTTCGCAAGCGTGCGGAGGAGACACGATGACCGGCGAAGAGAGGGTGACCGCGACCGGGAAGCGGATCGGCAGGGTCGCGAGAGAGTACGCGACGCAGCAGGCCCGGGAGGCCGCGAACGGCAAGCCCGAGGCGCCCGCCGCACCGCGGAGCCCTGTGCCGGCCGGGGCGCGGTCCGCCGCGCTGCCGCCGCGCGGCACGCCGATCATCGAGGTCGAGGACATCGGCAAGTCCTATGGCCGGGTGATCGCGTTGCGTGAGGTGACGACGTCCGTCAAGGCGGGCGAGGTGACCTGTGTGCTCGGCGACAACGGTGCGGGCAAGTCGACGTTCATCAAGATTCTCGCGGGGGCGCACCAGCACACCGAGGGCCGGTTCGTGGTCGACGGTGAAGAGCGTCACCTGTCCAACCCGCGCGACGCCCTGGCGCTCGGGATAGCGACGGTCTACCAGGATCTGGCAGTGGTGCCGCTGATGCCGGTCTGGCGCAACTTCTTCCTCGGGTCGGAGCCGGTCAAGGGCATCTGGCCGGCCCGCCGGATGGACATCGAGTTCATGAAGCAGACCACTCGCAAGGAACTGCTCGCGATGGGCATCGACCTGCGTGACGTGGACCAGCCGATCGGCACTCTGTCCGGCGGTGAGCGGCAGTGCGTGGCCATCGCCCGCGCGGTGTACTTCGGTGCGCGTGTTCTGATCCTCGACGAGCCGACCGCAGCCCTCGGTGTGAAGCAGTCGGGCGTGGTGCTGAGGTACATCGCCAAGGCACGGGAGCGCGGGCTGGGCGTCGTCTTCATCACCCACAACCCGCACCATGCGTACCCCGTGGGCGACCGGTTCATGCTGTTGCGGCGAGGCCGGAGCATGGGCGACTTTCCGAAGTCCGGGCTGAGTCTGGCGGACCTGACCTCGATGATGGCCGGCGGTGCCGAGCTGGAGTCGCTGGCCCACGAGCTGGAGCGCTCCATGGGCGCGTCCAGCGACGTTGTCGAAGAGCTCATGGCCGACGTGGAGGGGGAGAAGAGATGACCGTTCGCATTGGCTTGGTGGGCGCCGGACGCATCGGCGGCCACCACGCCGGGCTCCTCGCCCGGCACGTCCCTGGCGCCGTGCCCGTCGCGGTAGCCGACCCCCGTCCTGGCGCTGCGGCATCAGTGGCGGACTCCATCGGTGCGCGGGCCGAGCTCGATCCGCACGCCGTCCTCGAGGCACGGGACATCGACGCTGTCGTGATCACCGCCTCGTCGGTCGCGCACGCCGCCTTGATCGAGGCGGCGACCGCAGCGGGCAAGCACGTGTTCTGCGAGAAGCCGGCCGGCATGAGCCTGGCGGAGATTGAGCAGGGGCGGAAGGCGGCAGCGGCGGCCGGCGTCCGACTGCAGGTGGGCTTCAACCGCCGCTTCGCTTCCGACTTCGCGGCCGCCCACGACGCGATCGTCGCCGGGGACGTCGGGGACGTGCGGCTGATGCGCTCTCTCACCCGCGACCCGGGCGAGGGCCTCGCCGACCCTGGGGCGATCCCACCGTGGACGATCTTCACGCAGACCCTGATCCACGACTTCGACACGCTCAACTGGTTCAACCCTGGCGCCCGGGCCGTCGACGTCGTCGCGACTGCTGACGCGCTGATCGCACCCGAGTTCAAGGAATCAGGCCTCTTGGACACAGCGGTGGTGGTCATCCGCTACGACAACGGCGCGATCGCCACCGCAGAGGCGAACTTCGCCGCCGTCTACGGCTACGACGTCCGCGGGGAGGTCTTCGGCTCGCGGGGCATGGTGACCATCGGCGAGGGAGCGCAGAGCTCGCTGCGCTTCCATGGTGCCCGCGGCAGGGTCGCGACGACGTCCCGCAGCGACACCGAGCTGCTCCGCGCCGCCTACCTCGGGGAGTTCACGGAGTTCGTCTCCGCCGTCGAGGAGGGTCGAGCGCCGACCGTCGGTGCCGAGGACGCCTGGGCCGCTTTCGCGATCGCCGAGGCATCGATCGAGTCCTGCCGGACCGGTGAGCGCGTCGCCGTCGCCGTGCCGGCGCCCAGCTGAGCTCATGAGGAGGATGGGCACGATGCCTTTCACATTGGCCGTGTGCTCCGAGATGGTCTACCTGGACGAGCCGCACCTGGACCGGGTCAAGCGGATCCACGACGGCGGGTTCGCCGTCGAGATCTGGGACTGGAGGACCAAGGACGCCCACGCCCTGGCGGCGACAGGTGCCAGGTTTACGTCGATGACCGGCTACGTCTCAGGCGACCTCACGACGCAGGACGGCGCCGAAGCGCTGCTGTCGAGCGCCGAGGAGTCCATCGGCTTCGCCCGGGCGATCGGCTCGCCGGCGCTGAACCTTCACGGGACCGGGCTCGGAAAGGGCGGCCTCCCCGTCCGGCCTGTGGAGGTGGTGACCGGCGACATGTGGCTGACCGCGCTGCGCACGCTCGAGCGGGTCGCCGAGCTCGGCGAACGGCACGGGGTGACCTTCGTGATCGAGAACCTCAACACCGAGGTCGATCACCCCGGGACGCCATTCGCGCGGGCAGCCGACACCCTGGCGCTCGTTCGCGCCGTCGGCAGCCCGCGCCTACGCATGAACCTGGACCTCTACCACGCGCAGATCGGCGAAGGGAATCTCATCGACCTCGTTCGTCGCGCGGCTCCCTACCTGGGAGAGGTCCAGGTCGCCGACGTGCCGGGACGCTGCGAGCCGGGGACAGGAGAAGTTCGCTGGAGAGCGGTCGCGGAGGCGTTGGCAGACTCGGGATACGAGGGTGTCGTCGCCCTGGAGGCGTTCGCCAGCGGTGCCGGGCTCTCCGGCTCTGATTCCGCCCTCAGGGCGTTCCGGGACGCATTCACCGTGTGAACCACTCGCCGCGGCTCGGCGCGTCCCAGGAACAGCCTCCGTTCCCTGAGCTATTGACGTCCCGGTTGTCTCGGGATACGTTTGAGAAACCGGTTTCTGAGACGCCCGGTTCGCAGAGCGCGACGGGGCAGGGGGTCCCGACGTCGGAGTCGGGAACGTGCTCGAGCCTGCCCTGAGGGCCACGTGCCCGAGTCTCGTGAGAGGCGCAACGATGCCCTTGTCGACACCTGCTCGGCGTCTGGCCGAGCGACGCACAGCCAGACGCACCCTCGCGGCGCTCGCCGCGCCCGTCCTCGCCCTCACCCTCGCCGCGCCCGGCGCGCAGGCCGCGCCGGTCGCGAGCGGCGCCGGTGAGACCGCCGCCGACAGCGACACCGCCGGCCCCCTCACGGCCGCGCTCGAGCGGCAGACCTTGCCGCCCGGCGACGGGTGGGCCTCGCTCGACGGGGGCACGACCGGTGGTGCCGACGCCGCCGAGGAGGACGTGATCGACGTCCGCACGCGCGACGAGCTCCTCGCCGCGGTGCAGGGCGACCACCCGAAGATCGTTCGCGTCGTCGGCGACATCGACGCGAACACGGGCGCCGACGGGTCGTCGTTGACCTGCGAGGACTACGCCCGCGACGGGTACACGCTCCAGGGCTACCTCGACGCGTTCGACCCGGCGCACTGGACCGGCCCGGCGAGCGGTCCGCTCGAGGACGCGCGCAAGGCCTCGAGGACGGCCCAGGGCGAGCAGATCCGGGCGCGCATCGGGTCCAACACCACGCTCATCGGCGCCGGCGACGTCACCCTCTCCGGCTTCGTCGTCGAGGTCTCGAACGTCGACAACGTGATCGTGCGCAACCTGCGCATCTCCGACGCGTACGACTGCTTCCCGGTGTGGGACGGCGGCACCTGGAAGACCGAGTGGGACAACCTCGTCGTCTCCGGCGCGACCCACGTCTGGCTCGACCACCTCACGCTCGATGACGGCGAGACCGTCGACACCGAGCAGCCGCGCTACTTCGGCGAGCGGTTCCTGCGGCACGACGGGCTCCTCGACGTCGTGCGTGGCGCCGACCTCGTGACGATCTCCTGGAGCCGGCTCGTCGGGCACGACAAGTCGATGCTGTTCGGCAACGGCGACAGCCGCATCACTGACCGCGGCAAGCTCCGCGTGACGATGCACCACAACGAGCTGGTCGACCTTGTGCAGCGGGCGCCGCGCGTGCGGTTCGGCCAGGTGCACGTGTACGACAACGTCTACCGGGTCACCGACCCCACGCAGTACGGGTACTCGTGGGGCGTCGGCGTCGAGTCGAGCATCACGGCCCGCGAGAACACGTTCGAGCTCGCCGACGGCGTCGACGCGAGCCGGATCATCCACGGCTGGGGCGGCACGGGGATCGACGTGAGGAGCACCTGGGTCAACGGCGCCGAGGTGGACGTGCTGGCCGCGTACAACGCCGCGCATCCCGAGGCGCCCCTCACCGGGGACGTCGCAGGCGCCGTCGGCCCGCACGGCGTGATCCAGCCCGCGGAGGTCGCCGCCCCGGCGGTCGCCGAGGGTGCCGGTTCCGGAGATCTCGAGAGCTGGCAGGACCCGACCGACCCGGCGGTCGCCGGCGCGACGCTGCTGAGGCAGCTCGACGCCCCGAGCACCGTCACCGCCGACGGCCCGGTGTGGTCGCCCGTCGCGACCGGCTTCGCGGGCACCGCCTCGGCGGACCGTCCCCGTGGCACGACCGGCGGGGCGGGCGGTCGCACGGTCGTCGCCTCCGACGCCGCCGAGCTCGCCGCCTACGCCGCGATGCCGGAGCCCCTGACGATCCTCGTCGAGGGCTCGCTGCGAGTCGAGCCCTTCGGCTCGATGATCAAGGTCGCCGGCGACAAGACGATCGCGGGCGTCGGCCCGCAGGCCGGACTCGTCGGGGGCGGTCTGTTCCTCGACCGGGTACAGAACGTCATCGTCCGCAACCTCACCTTCGCCGACTCGTATGTCGCCGGAGACTGGGACGGCAAGTCCAACGACAATGACGGCATCCGGCTGGACACCTCGTCGCACGTCTGGATCGACCACAACGAGTTCACGCGCCTCGGCGACGGGATGGTCGACGTCCGCAAGGACTCCACTGCCGTGACCCTGTCGTGGAACGTGTTCCGCGACCACAACAAGGCTGTCGGTGTGGGCTGGACCAGCAACGTGGTGACGACGCTGACCATGCACCACAACTGGTTCTCGAACACCTACCAGCGCAACGGCAGCATCGACAACGTGGCAGCCGGGCACCTCTACAACAACTACCTCGAGGGACAGGCGCAGTACGGCACGATGTCGCGCGGGGCGTCGCAGCTCGTCGTCGAGCGCAGCGTGTACGCGTACGGCGAAGACGCGATCGTCGCCAAGGACCCGGCGTCCCGGGTCCATTCCCGTGACAACAGGTTCACCTCCATCCGGGGCCGCAAGGACAACACGGGCCCCACGTTCGACCCGGCGACGCACTACGCGTATACGGCCGACCGGACCGCCGACGTCGTCGCGCTGGTCACGGCTGACGCCGGGCCGCTGGCCGTCGACGAGACGGTCGGGAGCCGGATCACCGTCGCCCTCGACGGCACGGGCGACTACGCGTCGATCGGTGCCGCCGTCGGCGCCGCGTGGCGGGCGGACCGCCCGGTCGAGATCGTCGTCGAGCCGGGCACCTACCGCGAGGTGGTGCGCGTCTGGCCCGGCGCCGAGGGTCTGACGATCCGCGGCTCGACGGGCAACCCGGAGGACGTCGTGCTCACCTACGACCTCGCCGCCGGACAGCAGAAGTTCTACGGCGGCGCGTTCGGCGCCACCGGGTCGGCGACCCTGGCGATCCTGGCCGACGACGTCACGGTGAAGGAGATCACCGTCGAGAACGTCTACGACGAGGCCGCGAACGGCAACAGCCAGGCGCTGGCCCTGCGCACCGTCGGCGACCGGATCGTGCTCGACACCGTACGGCTGCTCGGCAACCAGGACACCTTCCTGGCCGACACGCCGTCACTCGGCGTGGTCTCGCGGGTCTACGTCACCGACTCGTACGTGGAGGGGGACGTCGACTTCATCTTCGGGCGGGCGACGGCGGTGATCGAGGACTCGCAGATCCACTCGCTCGACCGAGGGAGTGCCGTCAACGGGTACGTCGCCGCGCCGTCGACCGCGCCGGGCACCCGCGGGTTCCTGATCATGGACAGCACGCTCACGTCCGACGCCGCGCCGGGGACGGTCTTCCTCGGCCGTCCGTGGCACCCGAGCAGCAACCCGAACGTGGAGCCGTCGGTCGTCGTGCGCGACTCCTGGCTCGGGGAGCACGTCCGTACGCCCGCGTGGTCGGACATGAGCGGCTGGCCGTGGGAGGAGGACTTCCTGCGGGAGTACGAGAACACGGGTCCGGGTGCTGCGCCCGCCGGAGAGGAGGTCGAGGGCCGCCCGCAGCTCACGGAGGACGAGGCACACCTGCACACTCGCGAGGCGTACCTGACCGGCACCGACGGCTGGGCGCCCTGGGCCTGACCTTTCGTGCCGACCCGTGATGCCTGGCCCCCGACGGGTCAGGCGTCACGGCGGTCTCGGATGCGAGCACCTCCGTTCCCGGCCACCCTCCTGGATCGGGAGCCGATGACGGCCTACTTGGGCGAGACGGCCGTCGAAGCCGACCTCACCGACGCAGAGACGGTCCGCGATGCCGTGCGCGGCGTCGACCTGGTCGAACATCTCGGCGGCATCCCTCACGGGCGTCCGTGGTCCGAGCTCGCGAGCGCGAACGTCGACGGCACCCGGGTGGTGCTCGAGGGGCCGCTCAGGAGGGCGTGCGACACGTCCTGATCGCCAGCTCGACGCACGCCGTCAGGTTCTGGCCCGTGCCGTCGACGCAGGTCGAGGACCTCGCGCCACGGGCGCGACTCCTACTACGGAGTCAGCAAGGCGGCGGCCGAGGCCCTCGGATCGGTCTTCGCCGACCGGCACGGCCTCGTCGTCACGCTGGCTCGCGTCGGCACATCGAGGCGACCGTCGAAGCGCCGGTCGTTCTCCAGCGCCGAGACGTACGCGGCCCGGCTGGGCGCGTCCGACGGAGACACGCACGACGGACTCGTCGGCGGCGAGTCCATCCAGGCGGAACGTCCCTCCCGCTACGAGTGACATCTGGTGAGAGGGGCGTTCCTGTGCGTCGTCGGCTACGGTGCGGGAACTGTGAGGTGCCCGGCACCCGTCTCGGTCCGTGCGTGCCGCTCGACCGCGTCGGCGGTGGTGAGCGGCTCGTACTCGTACGGCGGTGTCCAGTCGATCGTCGGGGTGAAGCCGGCGGTCGCCCAGTCCGGCACCGGCTCCCCGGACGCGGTCACCTCGGCGACACGCTGCTCGTACTGCTCCGCGGCGATCGCCACCAGGTCCACCGGTCGCTGGTTGAACCACGAGCTCTCGTCGTCGAACCGGGTCGCGTTCCACAGGTTCAGGGCGACCGTGGCGTCGGCACCCGGACCCGTGTAGTCGAAGGAGTTGCGCTCCGAGAAGATCTGGGACTCGTACCCAAGGCCGAGGAAGTAGTCGTACCCACCCTCGACGGCGGCAGCGCTCGTCATCGGCTGCTCGGGGTCGTTCACCCGACCGAGGAAGTAGTTGTTGACCACGTGGACCCGGCCGAATCGGACGCGCGGGGACCGCTGCTGGATGCCGTCGAAGAAGTTGCCCATGAAGCTGACGCGGAGGCGCCCCCCGTCCTGGTCGACGTGCCCGTCGCCCGAACCCAGCAGCATCGCCTTGTCATGGTTGGTGATGTAGGAGTTGCTGACCGTGATGAAGTCCGACCCGTCCTTCATGTCGAACAGGCCGTCGTGCCGGTTCATCGGGTCGCCGTCCGGGCCGGTCGGTGCGTCACGGTCGAGATGGTTCCCATCGGTGAGGGTGACGTGGTCCAGCCAGATGTTGGAGGAGGTCACCGCGGACACCGCGTCGAACCGGGCGTCCCACGTGCTCCCCTTCTGGTCCCACCAGGAGAAGTAGTCGACGGGTGCCTCGATGGTGAGGTTGCGGATCACGACGTTGTGCGCCAGGTGGAGCATGATGGTGGCCTGGTCGAACCCGGCGTCGTCCCCCAGACCCACCAGCGTGGTGTTGCTCGGGATCTTCATCTCGGTCTGGCGCTTCATCGAGTTGCTGCCCGTGACCCGGAGCCGGCGCTGGGGGCCGCAGTACGCGTAGGCCTGATCGCTCCAGCCCTCGGGACCGAAGCAGCTGAGGAACTTCGCGTAGTCGTACCCGGGTGCGAAGTCCTGCTCGCCCAGCAGGGTGCCGTCGTCGGTCTCGTTGCCATGGATGGTGCCGGAGACGTAGATGATCTTGGGCGCGTCCGGTGCGCCACCGTTGTCCAGGGCCTCGAGGAGCTCCCGGCGGTCGGTGACCACGTGGATCGACTTGTCGGCGGCCCCGGCGCCGCCGACGGTGCCGCCGTTCTGCGAGGCCCAGCCCGGCGCCGCGTCGGTCGTGCTGAACGTGTCACCGGGTGCCGCGTCCGGTTCGGCGACGGCGCCGGGTGCCACGGTGAGTACTCCGGTCGCCGCGACGGTCAGGGCGACGAGCGCCGTGCCGAGCCTGGTACGGGTTCGTTTCACGAGGCTGCCTTTCGCGTCATTGAGAAGGTGGAGCCATTCCCCACCATGTGGGAAACCGGTTTCTGAGCCGTTACCGGAGATTCTGGCAGAGGTTCCGGAGCCTTTCAACCCACGACGGCCCGGTCAGCCGACCCCTGCGATCACCCACGCGAGCGACCGCGCTCACCCGCAGGGGAGGCCGGCGTGGCGGTCCGCCGCCACGCCGGCGTCATGACGACGACGCCGCGCACCACCAACCGGCTCGACGCCACGGCCGGGATCCTCCTGATCGTCATCGCGATCCTCCATGCCGTGTTCACGATGTACGCGCACTGGCCGGCCTGGATCGCCGGCGAGCTCCGTGACGGAACCGCGAGCACCGACTCGTTCCGGGCCTTCTGGGCGCAGCCCGGCGGGTTCGCCGTCGTCGTCGCGCTGCTCGGCCTGCTGATCCTGCGCTCAGCCCGGCGCGGCGAGCGGCTGCCCGGCTACGTCGGCTGGGGGTTCCTCGGCTGGGTGGGGCTGTGCGTGGCCCTCGCCGGGCCCGCGAGCGGCTTCACGCTGGCCCTCGTGCCGCCGGTGCTCCTGATCGTCTCCCACCTGCGGCGCCGCACCGCCGACCGTCCCTACCGCGGCGCGCGGGTGTAGGTCCGGAAGCGGTAGCGCAGCGCGCCAGGACCCGACGACGTCGCCCACGCGCCGTCGTCGACCAACGACCACTCGGCGCCAAGCTCCGGCGCGAACGCGTCACCGGCGACCTCGACGTCGACGTCGGTGACGACGCACCGGTCCGCCACGTCCAGCGCCTGCGCGTACACCTGAGCCCCGCCGATGACCCACGCCGCCTGCGCGCCGCCGGGTGCGCGCCTGGCGGCGGCGAGACCCTCGTCGAGCGACGCCGACACGAGCGCACCGTCCGGTGCCCAGCCCGCCTGCCGCGTCACGACGACGTTCGTCCGGTCCGGCAGCGGCCGGAACCTCGGCGGCAGGGACTCCCACGTGAGCCGGCCCATCACGACCGGGTGCCCCGACGTCGTGCGTCGGAAGTGCGCGAAGTCCTCCGGCACCCGCCACGGGATCTCGCCGCCCGCGCCGATCACCGGCCGGCCCGCGGCGTCGCGCGCCTGGGCCCAGATCAGGCCGATCACACCGCGACCGGGGCCTTGATGGCCGGGTGGTGCCGGTAGTCGAGCACCTCGATGTCCTCGTACGTGTAGTCGAAGATCGAGTCGCGCGGCGCGAGGCGCAGCTTCGGGTACGGGTACGGCTGGCGCGCGAGCTGCTCGCGTACCTGCGACACGTGATTGTCGTAGACGTGGCAGTCGCCGCCCGTCCACACGAACTCACCGACGTCGAGCCCCGTCTGGGCCGCGACCATGTGCGTGAGCAGCGAGTACGAGGCGATGTTGAACGGCACCCCGAGGAACAGGTCCGCCGACCGCTGGTAGAGCTGGCAGCTCAGCTTCCCGTCGGCCACGTAGAACTGGAACAGCAGGTGGCACGGCGGCAGCGCCATGTCGGCGAGCTCGGCGACGTTCCACGCGCTCACGATCAGCCGACGAGAGTCCGGGCTGACGCGGATCTGGTCGATCACGCCTTGGATCTGGTCGACGTGCTGGCCGTCCGGCGTCGGCCACGAGCGCCACTGCACGCCGTAGACCGGGCCGAGCTCGCCGTCGGGCGAGGCCCACTCGTCCCAGATGGTCACGCCGTTCTCGTGCAGCCAGCGCACGTTGGATTCCCCGCGCAGGAACCACAGCAGCTCGTACGCCACCGACTTCAGGTGCACGCGCTTGGTCGTGATCAGCGGGAACCCGGCCGACAGGTCGTAACGGAGCTGCCGCCCGAACACGCTGCGCGTGCCCGTCCCCGTCCGGTCGGACTTGTGCGTCCCGGTCTCGAGGACGTCCCGCAGGAGGTCCTCGTACGGCGTGGGGATCAGGGTGCCCGACGGCGATGGCGCGGTCATGCCGTCAGTGTAGGTCGGTCGTCGTCGGCGCCTCGGGAGCGATCGTCGGCGCGGCATCGCCGGGGTTGCGGCTCGACAGGGGTGTCAGCCGCGGGATTCGGCCGCGCGGGCGGCGATGAGCTCGTGGATCTCGCGCAGGTGGCCGGCCATGGCCACGCGGGCGGCGACAGCATCACCGTCCTCGAGCGCGGCCAGCACGCGCGCGTGGCCGTGGTGCGAGAGGCGCCGACCGGCCTCGTCCAGGTGCGAGTGCACGCGGGCGGACAGCGTCTGGGTCGCGGTGAAGTCGCACAGCGACTCGAGCAGGGGGTTGCGGGCCGCGCGCGCCACGGCGAGGTGGAAGTCAAGGTCGAGCTGCAGCGAACGGTCGGGATCGGTCTCGCCCGCGGAGCCCCGCAGGATCGTGTGCAGCGCGGCGAGCTCGTCGGGCCCGACGCGTGTGGCGGCCAGCCCGGCCACCTGAGGCTCGACGAGGTCGCGCAGCTCGGCGGCGTGCGCGGCGCTCGCGCCGGCGGCTCCGAGCTGTCGGCCGATCGTCTCGGCGACCCGGGCGGACTCGGCGATCCGCGTGCCGCTGCCCTGTCTCCGCTCGACCAGCCCGGCCGCCTGCAGCCGCATGAGGGCTTCGCGCAGCGCCGAGCGCGAGACGCCGAGCTCGGCGGCCAGCTCTCGCTCGGGCGGGAGCTTCGCCCCGGCGCTCAGTCCGCCGGACGCGATGCGCCGCTCGACGTGCCGCACGATGTCGTCCGCGAGCGGCCCGCGCGTGCGCGTGAGCATCCCGGAGGGGGTCTCGGCAGTGGTCATCCCGGGCCGTTTCTGTGCCATGAGGTCCTGCTGGCTGCTGGCGTGCTCACTCCTTGTCCCAGACGGCCACCCACGGCAGCCCCCGGCGGGCACGCTCGTCGTTCACCAGCTGCTCGACGAGCCCGCGCTTGGCCGCGGTGTAGTCCCGCCCGCCCACATGCCGGTTCGCGAGCGACTGCTTCAGCTCGGCATACCGTCGACGAGCCTGGGAGTCCCGCAGCAACCTGTCGCGGAACAGTCGCTGGTGACAATGTTCCCACTCGTCCTCCGCGAACGCGTGCAGGATGTGCGTCCTCTCCCCGTCGGCGGACCGCACGTAGACACCGTGGTTCGTCGGGCCACCCCAGTGCTGCGCGTACCCGATCGTGGCGAGCTCCGGTCCCAGGGAGAACGGGTCGACGCCCGCCGCCGCCCGCACCGCGAGGTCGATCACCGGCTTCGCGACGAGTCCCGGGACCGCAGTGCTGCCGATGTGGTCGACCTCCACCGCCTTCGGACCCAGGCACGCACCGATACGCGCCGCCTCAGTGCGGAACGCGTCGGCCCACTCCGCTCGATGGTTCACCAGTAGCACCACAGAAGCCATCCCACCACGGAGTCCGACGCCCTGTCTGGCGACGATGGTGCGGGCCGCCGTCGGCGGCCCGCACCCTCTGGCCACATGGGGGTTTCACCCTCAGGCGGGCACGGGCACGGGCTCGAGCGGCAGCGTCTCGACGTCGTCGGCGGCGAACGTGCGGCGCATCTGCTCGTCGTCCATCGTGCCCTCCCAACGGGCGACGACGAACGCGGCGACGCAGTTGCCCAGCAGGTTCACCGAGACGCGCATCGAGTCCATGATCCGGTCGGCGCCCAGCAGCAGCGCCACGCCCGCGACGGGGAAGATGCCGAGCGCGGTCGCCGTGGCCGACAGCGCGAGGAACGACGAGCCGGGCACGCCGGCCATGCCCTTCGAGGTGAGCAGCAGGATCCCGAGCGCGCCGAGCTGCTCGCCCAGCGTGAGGTCGATGCCGAAGGCCTGCGCGAGGAACAGCAGCGAGATCGCCAGGTAGATCGCCGCCCCGTCGAGGTTGAACGAGTAGCCCGTAGGGACCACGAGGCCGGAGACGGAGCGGGGCACGCCGGCGGCCGTCAGCTTGGTGACGATGCGCGGCAGCACCGACTCGGTGGACGCCGTGCCGAGCGCGAGCGCGAACTCCTGGCGCGAGAACTTCACGAACTGCCACAGCGGCACGCGGGCGAGACCCCAGGAGGCCAGGAACAGGAGCACGATGAAGATCGCCGCCGCGCCGTAGCAGGCGGCGATGAGCACCGCGTAGGTGCTGAGCGTGGCCAGGCCGTACTGACCGATGATGAACGCCATCGCGCCGAACGCGCCGACCGGCGCCACGCGCATGATCCAGCGCATGATCGTGAAGATGATCGCCATGCCGGAGTCGAGCAGGTCCATGAACGGCGCGACCTTGTCGCGCCCGATGACGACGACGGCGGCACCCACGAAGACGGAGAAGAACAGCACCTGCAGCAGCACGTTCTCCGCGAAGGCCCCGAAGACCGACGTCGGGATGACCTCGAGCAGGAAGTCCGACGCGGTCGGGAGCGCCCCGCCCTGCGTCTTCTCCTCCACGGCCGTCGCGTCGAGCGTGGCGGGGTCGATGTTCAGGCCGGCCCCCGGCTTGACGACGTTGCCGACGACCATGCCGAAGATGAGCGCGAACGTCGAGGCGACGAGGAAGTAGACGAGCGCCTTGACACCGACGCGCCCCACGGCCTTGACGTCTCCCACGTGGGCGATGCCCGTGACGATCACGAGGAAGATCAGCGGCGCGATGATCATCTTGATGAGCCGGATGAAGGCGTCGCCGAGCGGCTTGAGCTGCGCGCCGACGTCGGGCAGCAGGGCGCCGACCGCGATGCCGAGCACGATCGCGACGAGGATCTGGGCGAACAAGGACTTGTACAACGGCTGCCGTACGGGCGGCGTGCCGGCCCCCGTGTCGGGCGTCGAGCTCGGGCTTGCCATGTTCGGTCCTCTCACGCGAGAAATTGGTCCTACCAACGTGGCGAAGAGGTGTTGCAACTGCGAGGCTACCTTGTTAATCCTGTGTAACTGGTCGGACCAATTCGCGAGCGGGCTGTTACGGTCGACCCGTCGACGCGAACGGGAGGATCTCATGACGACGCAGGCGCTCGCCGCGGCCACGGCGCTCCAGTCGGGGGCCGGCACGGTGCCCGGCGACCACTATCTGCCGTCGTCGCCCGCGACGGTGCTGTGGGGCCGTCTCCCCTGCGCAGCCGACGTCCCCGTCCTGGTCGTCGAGCCGGGGGCCACGGTGACGATCGACACCGTCAGCCACGAGGGCCTGCTACCTGACCAGGGAGGCGACCCGGTGACGTACTTCGGCTCGCACGGCGTGCCGCGCGAGCTGGTGCTCGACGACGCGGTAGAGATCGCGGCGCACGCACCGCGCGACGCGGCCGCCGACGGTCCGCACGTCGTCACGGGACCGATCGCCGTCGCCGGCGCGCGGCCCGGCGACCTCCTCGCCGTCACCGTCCTCGACGCGACGCCGCGCGTGCCCTACGGCGTCGTCTCGAACCGCCACGGCCGCGGCGCGCTCCCCGGCGAGCTGCCCCGCGGCCCCCAGGACGTCAGCGTGTTCACGCCGGTGCGCGAACGCGCGGACGGCACGCTCGTCGGCGTCCTGCCGCTGGTCGACGACGGCGAACCTGTGGTCGAGCTGCCGCTCGCTCCGTTCCCCGGGATCGTCGGGGTCGCGGTGCCCGGCGACGAGCGACCGCACTCGGTGCCGCCGGGCCGGCACGGGGGCAACATCGACATCAACCTGCTGACCGCCGGCTCGACGGTCTACCTGCCTGTACAGGTCGATGATGCCCTCGTGTACGTGGGCGACCCGCACTTCGCTCAGGGCGACGGCGAGGTCGCGCTCACCGCGCTCGAGGCGTCGCTGCGCCTGACGGTGCGGCTCGACGTCGTCCCGCGCGAGCTCGCCGTGGCGGCCTACGGGTCACCGCGGTACCCGCTGCTGCGCACGCCCGAGCACCTGGTCCCCACGGGGCAGGACGCCGACCTCGGCGAGGCACTCCGCGAGTGCGTCCGCGAAGCGCTCGCGCTGCTCCAGGCCCGGTACGGCATGGCCGAGCACCTGGCCTACGCGTACCTGTCGGCGGGCACGAACTTCGACGTCTCGCAGGTCGTGGACCAGGTCTGCGGCGCGCACGCACGAATCCGGCTCGCCGACTTCGCGGCCGTCGACGCCGTGGACGACGGGGTAGCGCCATGAGCGCCGAGCCTACGGCGGCGACCGCAGCCGCCCCGCCCGCGGACCTGCTCGTCGCGTTCGAGGCGTACGAGGCCGCGCTGCTGGCCGACGACGTCGCGGCGCTCGACGCCGCCTTCGCCCCAGGCCCGGGCACGCTGCGCGGCGACGGCGCCGGGCTGCTCGTGGGGCACGAGCAGATCGCGGCCTTCCGCGCCGCGCGCGGCGGCATCCCGCCGCGCGACATCGTGCGCCTCGAGACCCGCATGCTGGGCGACGACGCGGCGCTGCTCGTGTCGGTCTCGGCGTTCCGCGACGGCGGGCGCGGCCTGCAGACCCAGCTGTGGCAGCGCCTCGACGGGCGCTGGCGCATCACCGCCGCGCACGTCACCGCGCGCGCCCCGGCTCTCGACCGGTCGGTGTGGCGCGTCGTCGGCGACCCGCTCGTGCCCGGCGCCCCCGACGGCCCGCTCGCCGGCCTGTCCGTCGCGGTCAAGGACCTGTTCGCGATCGCGGGTCAGCGCGTCGGCGCGGGCAACCCCGCCTGGCTCGCCTCCCGCCGCCCGGAGACGACGACGGCGCCTGCCGTCGCGGACCTGCTGCGCGGCGGCGCGTCGGTGGCGGGCATCGCGCGCACCGACGAGCTCGCCTACTCGATCGCCGGCGCCAACGCCCACTACGGGACCCCGCCCAACGGCGCGCTCCCCGGTGCGCTCCCGGGCGGCTCGTCGTCGGGCCCCGCGAGCGCCGTCGCGACGGGGCAGGTCGACGTCGGGCTGGCCACCGACACGGCGGGCTCGATCCGCGTGCCCGCGTCCTACCAGGGGCTGTGGGGGCTGCGCACCACGCACGGGCTCGTGGCGCGCGACGGCCTGGTGCCGCTCGCGCAGTCGTTCGACACCGTGGGCTGGCTGACGCGCGACGGCGCCACCCTCGAGCGGGTCGCCGCGTGGGCGCTGGCCGGTCAGGCCGCCGAAACCGGGCACCTGCCGACGCGCGTGCGCGTCCCCGTGCAGCTGGTCGACGCGCTCGAGCAGCCCACGCGCACCGCGTTCCGCGAGTGGCTCGACGCCGTCGCCGCGCACCCGCAGGTCAGCTCGGTCGAGCTCGTCGACCTCCGCGACGACAGTGGCGAGGTGGCAGCGCTCGCCGAGACGTTCCGCGTGGTGCAGGCCGCCGAGGCGTGGCGCAACCACGGCGCCTGGGCCGCCGAGCACCGGGGGGCTCTCGGTCCGGGGATCGTCGACCGGTTCGAGGCCGCGGCCCTCGTCACGCCCGACCAGGAGGCGGTGGCGCGCGAGTCGCTCGCCGAGGCCCGCCTGCGCCTCCGCGCCCTCGTGACCGACGCCGTCGTCGTGGTGCCGACCGTGCCCGGCCCCGCTCCGTCGCGCACCGCACCCCAGGCCGACGTCGAGGCCACGCGTGCCGCGACGCTCCGCATGACCACGCTCGCCGGCGTCGGCGGGCTGCCCGCGCTGTCCGCGCCGTTCCTCACGGTCGACTCGCCGCTCGGCTCCGCCCCCGTGGGTGTGTGCCTGCTCGGGGCCCCCGGCACCGACCTCGCGCTCGTGCGCCGTGCACGCGCGCTCGCCACCACCGCAGAAGCCACCCCCGCAGAAGCTACGGCCGCAGAACCAGGAAGCAGCTCATGACCAGCCTGCCGATCGACCCGCCCGCCCGCCTCCTCATGGGCCCCGGCCCCGTGGACGCCGACCCCCGCGTGCTGCGGGCCATGTCGGCGGCGATGGTCGGCCAGTTCGACCCCGCGATGACGGGGTACATGAACGAGACGCAGGAGCTGTACCGCCGGGTGTTCGGGACGCGGAACGAGGCGACCGTGCTCGTCGACGGCACCTCGCGCGCCGGGATCGAGGCCGCCCTGGTGTCGCTCGTGCGGCCCGGCGAGCGGGTGCTGGTGCCCGTGTTCGGCCGCTTCGGGCACCTGCTGGCCGAGATCGCTGGCCGTGCCGGCGCCGAGGTGCACACGATCGAGACCGAGTGGGGGCAGGTGTTCCCGCCGTCCGTGCTCGACGACGCGCTGGCCCGCGTGCGCCCGCACCTGATCGCGCTCGTGCAGGGCGACACCTCGACGACCATGAACCAGCCGCTCGAGGAGGTCGGGGCGCTGGCCGCCAAGCACGGCGCGCTGTTCTACACGGATGCGACGGCCTCCTTGGGCGGCAACCCGTTCGAGGCGGACGCCTGGGGCGTCGACGCCGCGAGCGCCGGCCTGCAGAAGTGCCTCTCGGGACCTCCCGGGTCGGCGCCGCTGACGCTGTCGGAGCGGGCCGTCGCGGTGGTGCGCTCCCGGGCGCGGATCGAGGCCGGGCTGCGTGAGGCGACCGACGTCGACGCCTCGCACGGCGACTTCGTCCGGTCCAACTACTTCGACCTCGGCATGATCCTCGACTACTGGGGGCCGCGACGGCTCAACCACCACACCGAGGCGACGAGCATGCTGTACGCGGCGCGGGAGTGCGCGCGGGTCCTCCTCGACGAGGGCCGCGACGCCGTCGTCGAGCGGCACCGGGTCGCCGGCTCGGCGATGCTGGCCGGCGTGCTCGGGCTGGGGCTCGAGGTCTTCGGCGACGTCGCGCACAAGATGAACAACGTCGTGGCGGTCGAGATCCCCGCCGGGGTGAACGGCGACGCGGTGCGCGGCGAGCTGCTGGCCGACTACGGGATCGAGATCGGGACGTCGTTCGGCCCGCTGCACGGGCGCGTGTGGCGCATCGGCACCATGGGCTACAACGCGCGGCGGGACGCCGTGATCACGACCCTCGCCGCGCTCGAGCAGGTGCTGCGCCGGGCCGGTGTCCCGGTCAAGCACGGCGGCGGCGTCGACGCCGCGGTCGAGGTGTTCGCGGGGGCAGGCGCCTGATGCCCGCCATGCTGCTCGACCTCGACCCGGCCGCCGTCGACGCCGCCGCACGCCGGGTCATGGCGCGCTGCGACGAGCTGGCCGAGGTCTCCTCGGCCGCGCGGCGGATCGAGCGGGTGTACCTCTCCCGTGAGCACGCCGCGGCGAACCGGCTCGCCGCCGGCTGGATGCGGGAGGCCGGGCTCGAGGCGGCTCAGGACGCGGCGGGGAACCTGGTGGGCCGCACCGTCGTCGGCCCGCGAGCGCTCGCAGCGGACCCCGACGCCCCGGCGCTGCTGCTCGGCTCGCACCTCGACACGGTGCCCGACGCCGGCCGGTACGACGGCATCGTGGGCGTGCTCGTGGCGATCGAGGTCGCCCGGCTGCTGCGGCCCCGCCTGGAGAGCCTCCCGTTCGCGCTCGAGGTCGCCGGCTTCTGGGACGAGGAGGGCACGCGGTTCGGCAAGGCGCTGCTCGGCAGCTCCGCCGTCGGCGGCGTGTGGGACCCGGCGTGGTGGGACCTGACCGACGCGAACGGCGTCGGGCTGCGGCAGGCGTTCGGCGACTTCGGACTCGACCCGGACCGGGTGAGCGAGGCCGCGCGGCGGCCGGGGTCCCTGGTCGGGTACCTCGAGGCGCACATCGAGCAGGGTCCCGTGCTCGACGACGCCGGGCTCCCGCTCGCCGTCGTCTCGTCGATCGCGGGGGCACGGCGGTTCGAGATCGCCGTGCACGGCGAGGCGCGGCACGCGGGCGGCACGCCGTACGAGGCGCGGCACGACGCGCTGCTCGGGGCGAGCGAGGCCGTGGTCGCCGTCGAGCGGCTGTGCCGGGCCGAGCGCCACGTCATCGGCACCGTGGGGCGGCTCGACACGCCGGCTGGCGCGATGAACGTGGTGCCCGGCGAGGCGCGCCTCACGCTCGACCTGCGCGGCGAGCTCGACTCGGCGCGCGACCTGACGTGGAGCGCGATCACCGCGACGCTCGACGAGATCGCCGGCCGCCGCGGACTGCGCTGGGACGCCCGCCAGGTGCACAGCGCCGCCGCGGTGACCTGCGACCCGCTGCTGGCCGACGTCCTGCGCGCCGGCATCGCCACGGCACCGGACGCCGGGCCGGGCGAGCCGCCGACGTTGTTCAGCCCCGCCGGGCACGACGGCATGGCGCTGGGCGGCATCACCGACGTCGGCATGCTGTTCCTCCGCAACCCCGACGGGATCAGCCACCACCCCGCCGAGGCGGTGTCGCACCAGGACGTGGCACGCGGCATCGCGGCGCTCGCGGCCGCCGTCGCGCACCTTGCGGACGAGCACGCCCGCCGGCCCTGACCACGGCAACCAAGGTCCGGGACTGCCGACGGCATCCGGAGCGTTCGGGTGAGAGACCCCGACCAGTGGGAGGATCTACCCCATGACGGACCAGACCACCGCCCCGCGCAGCCAGGCCGGCCCTTTGCCGAGCGCCGAGCCCGGCCCCGCGCCCCAGTCCGCCGAGGACCTCGCCGTGACGCCGTCGCCGACGGACCCCCTGTGGGTCGAGCGCACCGGCACGCGGACCTACCGCGGCTACACCGCCCGCGGCGCCTCCGTCGAGATCGGCCCCGCGAGCGCCGGCGCCGTGTTCACGCCCGGCGAGCTGCTCAAGATCGCGCTCGCCGCGTGCGCCGGCATGAGCAGCGACACCAAGTTCTCGCGCGTGCTCGGCGACGACTACGAGGTCACGATCCGCGTCGAGGACCCCAAGGACATGGCCGAGGACCGCTACCCGGTCCTGACCGAGCGGTTCGAGATCGACCTGTCCTCGCTTGACGACGCGACGCGCACCAAGACGCTCCTGCTCGCGCAGCGCTCGATCGACCGGGTCTGCACCGTGGGGCGCACGCTCAAGGCCGGCGCGGACGTGCCGGCCGCGGTGTTCGGCCCGCCGCGTGCGGACGACCGCGACACCTCGGAGGATGAGTCGGACTGACCCCGACCGACCTCCGACCCCGGGAGCACCTCATGAGCGGACGCGAGCCGGACACCCCGGCGGGCGACGTCGTCGTGAAGCAGAGCTCGACCGACGTCGAAGGCTGGGCCAGGTACCGGCCGACGCCGATGCTCGACGCGCTGCTCGACAAGGCCGTGACGATCCCCGCGGCGACGATCCACAGGCACGTCGACAGGCTGCGCCGGCGCAACCCCGAGGCGAGCCCCGCGCAGATCGTCCGCATGCTCGAGAAGGAGTACCTGGCGCTCGTCGGGACGGCGGGAGGCGCGGTCGGCGCGGCCGCGGCCGTGCCGACGGTCGGCACCGCAGCGGCCACCGCGCTCACCACGGGCGACATCGCGACCTTCTTCGCGGCGTCGGCGGCCTTCTCGCTCGCGGTGGCGGACGTGCACGGCATCGACGTCGAGGACGTCCCGCGGCGCCGGGCGCTCCTGCTCGCGACCGTGCTGGGTGACCAGGGCGCGAAGGACGTCGAGAAGGCGGTCGGCGGCTCGAACGTCGCGTGGGGCAAGGTGCTGCTCACCTCGATGCCGCAGACCACGCTCAAGCGGGTCAACAAGGCGCTCGCGCACCGGTTCCTGCGTCGGCAGGTGGCCAAGCAGGGCACGCTCGCGCTCGGCCGGCTGCTGCCGTTCGGCGTGGGCGCGGTGGTCGGCGTCGTGGGCGGGCGCGCCCTGGGACACGGCGTCGTGGCGCAGTCGCGCAAGGCGTTCGGACTGCCGCCGGACCACTTCCCGCGTGTCGTGGAGCTCTGACCGTGCCCCGGCGGCCGACGGCTAGAGATTGTCACGAAACGCGGCCGAGTTTCGTGACAATCTCTCGCCGTCGGCGCTCGAGCGTGGAGCAGTAGCGTGCCCGACGGCGGTCCCCGCGCCCGCCGGGTCGAGGTCACTCGTCTCGTCCCGGTCGAGGCGTCGGTCGCCTACGCGTGGGTCGCCGACCCGCGCACCCATCCGCGCTGGATCCCGCTGACGCGGCTCGACGGCGGGGTGTCCGCCGGCCCGGCCGTGGGCGACGAGTTCACCATGGTCAGCGGCCCGGGGGCCCGGCGCGGAGCGCGCGGGTTCGCCGACCGGATGGTCGTGGAGCAGCTCACCACCCCGTCGACCGCCGCCGGCCGCGTCGGGCGCACGCGGCTGCACAAGCTGGGGCCGATGCTCCTCGGCGACGCGGGCTTCGACGTCGTGCCGGTGGACGGCCACCGGTGCCGCGTCGTGTGGTGGGAGGAGGCGTACCTCTCCGGTCCGTGGCCCCGCCGGCTGAACGCCGCGGCCGTGGGACTGTTCCTGCGTGTGCTCATGTACGTCTCGCTCGCACGACTGGACCGGCGGCTCGACCGCCGGGCCCGGTAGAGTCCGCGGTGTGAGCACCAAGCCCTCGCCTGAGCCCACGACCGCCGCGGCCATGACCGGGGAGCTCGATCCCGCGCTCGCCGCTCGCCTGCCCGAGCTACAGCAGCAGTACGCCGAGCTGCAGGCCCGCGGCCTGAAGCTCGATCTGACGCGCGGCAAGCCGTCCGCGCAGCAGCTCGACCTCGCCGAGCCGCTGCTCGCCCTGCCGGGCGAGGGCGTCCACACCGACGACACCGGCACGGACGTGCGCAACTACGGCGGCCTCGACGGGCTGCCGCAGCTGCGCCGGGTCTTCGCCGAGCTGCTCGGGGTGCCGGTCGAGCAGCTCCTCGCGCAGGGCAACGCGTCGCTCACGCTCATGTACGACACGATCGTGCAGGCGCTGCTGTTCGGCGTGCCGGGTGGCGAGCGGCCGTGGTCGCGCGAGGAGCAGATCACGTTCGTGTGCCCCGTGCCAGGCTACGACCGGCACTTCGCTGTCTGCGAGGAGCTCGGCATCCGCATGGTCACGGTGCCGATGACGCCGGACGGGCCCGACGCCGAGGCGGTCGCCGCGCTCGTCGCGGACGACCCGAGCATCAAGGGCATGTGGGTCGTGCCGACCTACTCGAACCCGGACGGCGCCGTCGTGTCCGAGGCGGTGGCGCGCCGGCTCGTCTCGATGCCGACCGCCGCGCCGGACTTCCGCATCATCTGGGACAACGCCTACGCGGTGCACCACCTGACCGAGCACGAGACGAAGTCCGCGAACGCGATCGACCTAGCCGCCGAGGCCGGCAACCCCGACCGCGTGCTGATGTACGCCTCGACGTCGAAGGTCTCGTTCGCGGGCGCGGGCGTCGCGTTCCTCGCCTCCTCGCCGGGGAACATCGCGTGGTTCCGCAAGCACCTGGCGATCCGCTCGATCGGGCCCGACAAGGTCAACCAGCTGCGGCACGCGCTGTTCTTCACGGACGCCGAGGCCGTCCGCGAGCACATGCGGCGGCACCGCGAGATCCTCGCCCCGAAGTTCCGCGCCGTCGTCGAGATCCTCTCCGATCGGCTCGGCGACGCCGCCGTGGCCACGTGGACCGAGCCGGAGGGCGGCTACTTCGTCGCCCTGGACGTGGTGCCTGGCACGGCGTCACGCGTCGTCGAGCTCGCCAAGGCGGCCGGTATCGCGCTGACGCCGGCGGGGGCGACCTGGCCGTACGGCAAGGACCCGCTCGACAGCAGCATCCGCCTCGCGCCGTCGATGCCGCCGCTCGACGAGGTGCGCGCCGCGATGGACGGCGTCGCGACGTGCGTCCTGCTCGCCGCGGCCGAGGCCGCCACCCGCTGATGTTGTGAGCGGACTTTTGGCCCACTCTCGCGACCGAGAGTGGGCCAAAAGTCCGCTCACAACCTACAACGACGCCAGGTGGGCCTGGCGCTGGCGCTCGTAGTCCTCGGCGCGCCACGACGTCACCCCGCCGACGACGATCGCGGCCGGAGTGCCGTCGTCGTCCCGCAGCACGTGCACGGGCTCGCCGACCGGGCCGAAGCCCGCGTGCGGCTCGGGACGCAGCACGTCGCCGTCGACGGTGAGCGGTTCGGCTCCCGTGAGGGGGTCCGGCTCGCGCGGGTTGATCAGCCACAGCCGGTCGCCGAGGCGGACGACGTCCCTGAGGCCCCACAGGTTGGCGAAGCGACCGGTCCAGTGGTCGAGGTTGGTGACGGCACCTTCTCCGGCACCGTCCAGAGCCTTCACGACCAGCTCGAACAGCCCGGTCGCGATGCCGTCGGCCGGCCCGTCGACAGCGTTGGTCAGCACGGAGACGGCGACGCGCCCGGCAGGGTCCCACCACGTGCGGGTGCTCTGCCCCGGGAACGCGCCCGAGTGCCCGACGACGCGTCGCCCCTCGATCTTGCGCGCCTCGAACCCGAGCCCGTAGCGGCGCACGCGCGCATGCGGCTGCTCGATCACGGACTCGTCGCGGTGCAGCAGCCGGCGCGTCTCGGGCCGCAGCAGGCCCGATCCCTCGCCCAGCGCGGCGGCCCAGCGCACGAGGTCGCGAGCCGTCGAGCAGTACCCGGTCGCCGCGGCGAGCCCGCCGGTCGTCACCGGCGCGACCGGGATGCGGCGGTCGTCGTGCGGGCTGCGACCGCTGTGCCCGGTGACGCAGCGGCCCGCGATCTCGTCGTCGAGCTCGGGGAAGGTGTCGGCCAGGCCGAGGGGTTGGAGCAGGTCGGCGCCCACGTGCTCGGCGTACGGGACGCCCGTGACGGCGCGGATCACGAGGCCGAGCAGCCCGTAGGCGAGGTTGGAGTACTTGAAGTGCTCGCCCCGGCCGAACACCTCGCCGTCGAGCACCGCGGTCAGCAGGGCCGCACGGTCGGGGAACGGGGCGCCGAGCTGCCAGAAGTCGGCGTCGTGCCCGTCGCGGAGAACGCCCGCCGTGTGGCCGAGCGCTTCGCGCACCGTCACGTGCCCGACGGCGGACCCCTCGAGCTCCGGGACGTACGCCTCGAGCGGGTCGTCGAGGCGCAGCAGGCCGCGCTCGGCCAGCCGCGCGACCGCGACGGCCGTGAACGTCTTCGAGTGCGACGCGACGCGGAAGACGTGGTCCGTGCGCAGCTGCTCGCCGGTGCTGACGTCGGCGACGCCCCACGCGGCGTCGAGCACGACCTCGTCCCCCACGAGCACGGCGAGCTGGACGCCGGGCACGCGGGCGAACCCGGCCTGGGTGCCGGCCCAGTCGGCGAGGTAGGCGGCGTTGACGTGGTCGGCGACACTCCTGGACATGCGCGACACCCTAACGGCGGCGGGGTTGCCCCGTGATCTCTCGGCTGATTCAATGATGCAACTCATTGGTTCATTGGAGGTTTGTCGTGGCCCTGAACGCCGTGATCGTCGGGACGCTGTTCGTCCTCGTTCCCGGGCTCGTCGCGGTCCTGGTGCTGTGGGCGGCCGGGCGACGCGGGGTCGACGACGGCGCGGCCGCGCGGACGGCGCTGCGCCACGAGACCTGGATCGCCGCGGCCAGCATCCTCGCGGCCGTCGCGACCACGGCCGCCGTGCTCAGCCTGCCGGTCACATGGTCGGCGTCCTGGCTCCCGGGACCCAAGGTCGCGGGAGGAGCCCTGGCGGTCGGGCCCTTCGCCGTGGCGCTCGTGTACTGCGCGGTGCGCGCCACGGGCGAGCTCACCTGGCCGCGGCCACGCGGCGCCGTTCGCTCGGCTCCCCTGAAGCGCCGCACCGTGCGCGACCTGGGCGGCCGGCGCCTGCGGTGGCTCCTCGCGGCGGCGGGGCTGCTGGCCGTGACGCTCGTCGTCGCGGGCCTGACCGCGACGACCGACGGCACCGCCGTGCCGCACCCCGTCCGCGTCACGGCCGACGGCAGCGTGATCACCGGCGCGAGCGGGCCCTACCCCGGCTGGGCGTACGGGGTGCCGCTGCTCGTCGGCCTGGCCCTGACCCTGCTGGCGACGGCGGGCACGCTGCGGGTGGTGGCCCGGCGGGCGCCGCTCGCGGAGGTGCCGCGTCCGCACGACGACGCGGTGCGGCGCACGTCCGCGGCGCGCATCCTCGCCGGCGTCCAGCTCTGCGTCGGCGTGACGACGGCGCTCCTGCTGCTGATCATGGGGGCCGCGCTCTCGAACGCCGCCGGGCCGGTGTCCGCGTCGGGCGAGACGTTCCACACGCCCGGCCTCGTCGCACTCGCCGTGGGTCTCGCCGTGGTCGGGATCGTCGTCGGGATCGCCTCGGTCGTCGGCGTCGTCACCGCCGTCGTGCACCGGCGGCCGACGGGTCCCGCATGAGCGACATCACCGTCGACCTCACCTCCCCCACACCCGTCTACGAGCAGATCCGCAGCCAGGTCGCGGGGCTCGTCGCGGTCGGCGCGCTCGCGCCCGGCGACCGCCTGCCGGCGTCGCGCGACCTCGCGCGCGACCTCGGCATCGCCGTCGGGACCGTGCAGCGCGCGTACCGCGAGCTCGAGGCGTCCGGCGTCGTGACGTCCCGACGTCGGACCGGCACGGCGGTCGCCGACGGCGCGGCGTCGCGCGGGCAGGGCCGCGAACCCGCGCGCGAACCGCTGGTCGAGGACGTGCGGCGCCTCGTGGCTCGTGCCCGCGCGTCGGGCCTCGACGACGACGCGATCCTCGACATGGTCCGCGGGGTGCTGCGCGAGCCCTACGCCGAGCGATGAATTCCCTGTCGGTGGCGCGTCGTACGTCTTAGCGTGATCCAAGCCACACGAAGGGGATCCCCTGATGTCCGACGACACGATCGAGCAGCGCGCGAACCACACGCAGGTCGCGAGCCACACCCCGGCGGGCGCGACCCGCCCGAACCTCGCCGTCGAGGCGACCGGCCTCGTCAAGCACTTCACGTCCGGCAAGAAGGTCACCAAGGCTGTCGACGGCATCGACCTCGCGATCCCGACGGGAAGCGTCTTCGGCCTGCTCGGACCGAACGGCGCCGGCAAGACGACGGTCGTGCGGATGCTCGCGACGCTGCTCCAGCCCGACGCCGGCACGGCCCGCGTGCTGGGCCACGACGTCACCCGCGATGCCGACGCCGTGCGGGCCGCCGTCGGGCTCACCGGGCAGTACGCCTCGGTCGACGAGGACCTCACCGGCGTCGAGAACCTGCTCATGCTCGCGCGCCTCTACGGCTTCAAGGGCGCGGCAGCGCGACGTCGCGTCGCCGGCCTGCTCGAGGCGTTCAGCCTCTCGGACGCGGGCGCGCGGCAGGTCAAGACCTACTCGGGCGGCATGCGACGGCGGATCGACCTCGCGGCGTCGCTCGTCCTCGCGCCGCGCGTGCTGTTCCTCGACGAGCCGACCACTGGGCTCGACCCGCGCAGCCGCAACCAGGTCTGGGACATCGTGCGCGTGCTCGTCGAGGACGGGGCGACCGTGCTGCTGACCACGCAGTACCTCGAGGAGGCGGACCAGCTCGCCGACCGCATCGCCGTCATCGACCACGGCAAGGTCATCGCCGAGGGCACGTCGACCGAGCTCAAGCGGTCGGTCGGCCAGGGCTCGGTGACCATGCGCCTGGCCGACGCCACGCAGCGCGCGCAGGCGGCCGTCGTCGTCGAGCGACTGCTGGGGACCGAGCCGACGCTGCCGACCGACCCGTACGCGCTGACCGCGCGCGTGCCCGACCACGGCGCGCACGCCGTCGCGCAGATCCTCCCCGCCCTGGACGAGGCGGGGATCGCGGTGCCGGAGTTCACGCTCGGGCAGCCGAGCCTCGACGAGGTGTTCCTGACGATCACGGGCAAGCCGCTGCCCGACGAGGACTCCGACGGCGACCGCGAGCGGGAGACCGTCGCTGCAGAGGAGGTGTCCCGATGACCACGTCCGCCGAGGCCCGAGTGACCACCACGAGCCTGCGTCAGGCCGTGGCGCTGAGCGAGCGCCCGGCACGCCCGTCGGCCCTGTCGACGACACTGACGTTCGGCTGGCGCGCGCTGCTCAAGATCAAGCACGTGCCCGAGCAGCTGTTCGACGTCCTCGTCACGCCCGTCATCTTCACACTGATGTTCACCTACCTGTTCGGCGGGGCGCTGGCCGGCTCGACGACCGCGTACATCCAGTTCCTGCTGCCCGGGATCCTGGTGCAGACGATCGTGATCGTGACCGTATATACGGGCTACACGCTCAACACCGACATCACCAAGGGCGTGTTCGACCGGTTCCGCTCGCTGCCGATCTGGCGGCCGGCTCCGATCGTGGGCGCACTGCTCGGTGACACGGTGCGGTACTCGGTCGCGTCGGTCATGTGCATCGGGCTGGGGCTCATCATCGGCTTCCGGCCCGACGGCGGCGCGGTCGGCGTGCTGCTGGGCGTGGCGCTGCTGCTCGTGTTCGCGTTCTCGCTGAGCTGGATCTTCACGATCCTGGGCCTGCTGCTGCGCACGCCGAACGCGGTGATGGGCGTGTCGATGATGGTGCTCATGCCGCTCACGTTCGCGTCGAACATCTTCGTGGACCCGTCGACCATGCCGACGGCGCTCCAGCGCTTCGTCGACATCAACCCGGTGTCGCACCTGGTCACGGCCGTGCGAGGGCTCATGGCCGGGCAGCCCGACGGGGGCGAGATCGTGTGGGTGCTCATCTCGGCCGTAGTGCTCACCGCCGTGTTCGGGCCCATCACGATGCACCTCTACCGCACCCGCCGCTGACCCTCGTCGCTGTGAGCGGACTTGGGCCCACTCTCGCGAGCGAGAGTGGGCCAACGTCCGCTCACACGGGGGCTGTGGATAGCCGCGGCGGGGTTGGCCTGCGTTCGGGCACCCTGCGATGCATGCTCAGACCCATCCCTGACGAACCCGACGCGCCGATCACCGTGCGCGACGCACTCCGCTCGGGGCTGACGCGCAAGCGCCTGCGCTCCAAGACCTGGCAAGTACCGTTCACCGGGGTGCGCCTGCCGGCCGGGGCCTCCGACGAACTGGCGACCCGGTGTCGTGCCCTCGCAGAGGTGCTCGACGACGGGGTCGCGTTCAGCCATGTGACCGCCCTGCGCCTGCTCGGCATCGACGTTCCCTGGACCCTGGAGGACGACGAGGACGTCCACGTCGTCACCCGGGACCCGGACGCACGCCCGGACCGGGATGGCGTCGTCGCGCACTGGTCTCGGCAGTCCTTCCTCGCGACGGTCAAGGTCGGCGACCTGCTGGTGACCTCGCCTGCCCAGACGTTCGTGCACGTCGCGACCGGCCTGCGTCTGCCCGACGACGTCGTGGTGCTCGGCGACGCGATGATGCGCCGCAAGAGCCGGCGCACCACGATCGCCGAGCTGACCGACCTGGCCGAGCGCACGCACAAGGTCAAGGGCATCGTCCAGGTGCGCGAGCAGATCGGGCGCATGCGCCCGGGCACCGACTCCGTCATGGAGACGCGCACCCGCCTGCTGCTCGTCGCCGCCAACCTGCCGTGCCCCGTCGTCAACGAGATCGTGTGGGCGCCCGACGGCGACTACGTCAAGCGCGTCGACATGTTCTACCCGCAGTACAGGATCGCCATCGAGTACGACGGTGACCAGCACCGCACCGACAAGGCGCAGTGGCGAGACGACATCCAGCGGCGTCGCCGGCTCGAGGAGCTCGGGTGGACGGTCATCGTCGTCGTCGCTGACGACATCACTCACGACCCCGCGGGGCTCATCGATCGCGTCCGTTCGGCGATCCACCGCGCCACGGTGCGCCGCGTGCGGTTGTGAGCGGGCTTTTGGCCCACTAGAGCGTGCGAGAGTGGGCCAACAGCCCGCTCACAACATCAGGCAACCTCGTCTTCGCGGAGCTCCTCGTCGCACTTGCGGGTCACGACCAGCACGGGGCACTGGGAATGGTGCAGCACCGCCTGGCTCGTGGAGCCCAGCAGCAGCCCGCGGAAGCCGCCGCGCCCGCGCGAGCCCACGACGATGAGATCGGCCGCCGCGGAGAACTCCGTCAACAGCTCGGCCCCCGAGCCGTCGAGCACGTGCCGCTTGATCGTCATGCCCGGGTTCTCGGCCTCGAACCGGTCGACGATGGCGTCCAGACCGGCCTTGATGTCTGCGAGCACCTGCTCGTGGTCGATCTGCGAGGGCAGCCACGCCAGGATCCCCGCCCCGCTGCCGAGGGGCACGCCCGCCACGGCGACGAGCTCCGCCTCCCAGACCTTCGCCTGCGCCACGGCGTGCCGGAGGGCCACCTCGGCGGAGGGTGATCCGTCGACGCCGACGACGATGCGGCGCACCTCCTGGATCATGTCGCCGTCACGACGGTTCGGGTCGACCGATCCCTCTGAGGCCCGGTGCGGCACGACCACCGTGGGGCAGTGCGCGTGAGCGGGCAGCGCCGACGACACCGTCCCGAGCAGCCGCTCCGTGAAGCCACCACGGCCCCGCGTCCCGACCACCGCCAGGCCATGCTCCTTGGACATCTCGACCAGCACGCCGGCGGCGTCGCCGGTCGCGACCGTCGCCGTCACCGGGACGCCGCTGTCCGCGACCCGAGCCTGCGCCTCGGCCAGAACCGCCTTGGCACCCTCCTGGATCGCCGTGTCGTCGAGCGCCGCGTAGCCGCCGTCGAGCGACGCCGCCGTGAAGGACGGCAGCGAGTAGCTGCACACCATGTGCAGGGACCACCCCACACGCCTCGCGTACGCCGTCGCCCAGTCCAACGCGTGCAGGCTCGCCGCCGAACCGTCGACGCCCACCAGGACGACCTCCGGTCGTGTCATCTCACGCCTCCCGTCTGCGTGACCGGGACCACTGCCTCGGGGACCCGTCGCCGTTCAAGCGTAGCGAAAGGCACACCAAGGCACAGCAAAGCGCGCGCGGCGCGCCACACATCAGGGTGCTGCGCACATGGGCGCGGCCCCCGCCTGCCGCCGGCGCGATGCCGGACGAGCAGGGCCGGGGGCCGCGCCCATGATGAAGAAGTCGTCAGCTGTCGACGCGCAGGAAGGTCGGGCTCGACTGCCAGAGGCTGCTCTGACGGACGATCCAGCCACCGGGACGGGTCGCCTCGACCTGCTGGCCGCCTCCGATGTAGATCGAGATGTGGCCCGGCGACCAGATGAGGTCGCCCGGCTGCGCCTCGGACGCCGAGACGACCGTCACGTTGCTGGCGTAACGCATGTCGCTCGACGTACGCGGGAGCGAGACGCCGAACTGCGAGTAGACGTACGTGATGAGACCCGAGCAGTCGAAGCCGGACGGGCTGGCGCCGCCGACCACGTACGGGGTGCCGATGTAGCGCTGGGCGAGCGACGCGACCTGGTCACCGATCGACGACGACGCCGCGACGCTGACCTCGGTCGTGGTCTCGACGGGCTCGGGCTCGGGCTCCGGCTCGGGCTCCGGCTCAGGAGCCGGGGTGATCGCGTTCTCGACCTTCTTGAGGCTGAGGGTGTCGACCGAGACCTTCGCGTCGTTCGCGACCGTGACGACGGGGGCCGCCTCGAGGGCCGCGCGGGCCTGGTCGGTCAGGGCACCGAGGTCGACGGTGTTGAGCTTGTTCGCCGCGTCGTCGGCGACAGGTGCGGCATGGGCGGCCGTGGCGGTGGTGAACGTCGACATCAGAAGACCACCGGCGGCGGCGACGACGGCGGCGCGGCGGCCGGTGGTCGAGGAGCTGACGTCCTGGGCGAGCTTGCTGATCGGCGTGAGCGGACGGCGCGCGGCGCGGTGCCGGGCGCGCGTGGGTACTTCGTTCACGTGTTCCCTCTCCTGTCGCCTACGAGGTGAGCTGTCGGGTTCGGGTGGGAGAAAGCACCCGGCCGTCGGGACCGAGGTCCCTCGGGCTTCACCCCAAGGACGCCATCTCTGGCGCCCGAAGGTGGTTCCCCCGCTCCTGCCGTGTCTGTCAGGGGGTCCCCGACCGGTGGCAGGACTCGGCGTCCGGTCGAAGCCTCGACGGGTGGTCACCCGACGAGTGGTTGAAACCGTAGCGGAGTTCCGAATCAATGTCACGTTTCGATCACGGTCTGTTACGCACCTCTCTTTCCCCGTCCTCGGTGTCCCTCCGGCGTGGGCGGCGACGCCGCCTGCGGCCGGCTCAGACACGACCCGCCCTCGTCATGACGCCGCCGCGTCAAGCGCGGGATCGGCGTCGAACACCGGGCCGCACGCGGCGCAGCACAGCCAGTACGTGCGTCCGTCGTGCGCCCGGACGAGCCCGGCGGCCTCGGCGTCAGCCTTGACCGCCATGCTGCCCGGCATGACGGGGCACTCGGAGAGCTCGTCGCCCGGCTGATCCGCCGGAGCGGCGTGCTGGTGCGAGGGCTGGTGGCCGTGCTGATGGCCGTGGTCGTGGTGCTGGCACATGGTGCGTCCCCTCGTCGTGAACGGATCGGTAGGTCAGCCGCGGCGTCCGGGCGCGTCGCACGGCGGGTGCCGCGGACACGCCGGGCGACAGGCTCCGGAAGGAGCGCAGTCTCAGGCTGTTGCCGACGACAAAGACGCTGGAGAACGCCATCGCCGCTCCGGCGAGCATCGGGTTGAGCAGGCCGAGAGCCGCCAGCGGAATGGCGGCGACGTTGTAGGCGAACGCCCAGAAGAGGTTCGTCCTGATCGTCGCCAGCGTCCGGCGGGAGAGTCGGATGGCGTCGGCCGCGCTGCGCAGGTCGCCGCGGACGAGGGTCAGGTCCGAGGCCTCGATCGCGACGTCGGTGCCCGTCCCCATCGCGAGGCCGAGGTCGGCCTGCGCCAGTGCGGCCGCGTCGTTGACGCCGTCGCCGACCATCGCGACGACCTTGCCCTCTGCCTGGAGCCGCGCGACGACGTCGACCTTGTCCTGCGGCAGGACCTCCGCGACGACGTGCTCGATCCCGACGTCGGCAGCGATCCGCTCCGCCACCGCGGCGTTGTCGCCGCTCAGCAGGACCGGGGTCAGCCCCAGGTCCTTGAGCTGCCGTACCGCCTCGGCGCTGGTGGGCTTCACCGTGTCGGCCACGACCAGCAGACCGCGCGCCTCGCCGTCCCAGCCGACCGCCACGGCGGTCTCTCCGCGCCCCTCGGCGCGCGACTTCGCCTCGGCCAGGTCCGGCGTCAGCCGCTGGGACCAGTCGGCCAGGAGGGACTCGCGGCCGACCAGCACGGCGTGGCCGTCGACGACGCCCTGGACACCCCTGCCCTCGACGTTCGCGAAGCCCTCAAGCACCGGCAGGGGTCCGACCTCGGCGGCCGCGGCCGTGGCGACGGCACGTGCGATCGGGTGCTCGGACGCGTGCTCGAGGGCCCCGGCGAGCCGCAGCAGCTCGGCGCGGTCCGTGCCGGCCGCCGTCACGACGTCGACCAGGCTCATCCGGCCGGTGGTCACCGTCCCGGTCTTGTCGAGCACCACGGTGTCGACGGCGCGTGTCGACTCGAGGACCTCGGGACCCTTGATGAGGATGCCCAGCTGCGCCCCGCGCCCGGTGCCGACGAGCAGCGCCGTCGGCGTCGCGAGCCCGAGCGCGCACGGGCAGGCGATGATCAGCACGGCCACCGCCGCGGTGAGCCCGGCCGAGAGCGGCGCCCCCGCGCCGATCCAGGCGCCGAGCGCCCCGACCGCGATCGCGATGACGATCGGCACGAAGACGCCGGAGATCCGGTCCGCGAGGCGCTGCACGTCCGCCTTGCCGGACTGCGCGTCCTCGACGAGGCGCGCCATCTGCGCCAGCTGCGTGTCGGCACCGACCCGTGCCGCCCGCACGACCAGCCGGCCGCCCGCGTTGACCGTCGCACCCGTCACGGCGTCGCCCGCGCCGACCTCGACCGGGACGGACTCGCCCGTGAGCATCGAGACGTCGACGGCGGAGGATCCGGAGGTCACGACGCCGTCGGTCGCGATCTTCTCGCCGGGCCGGACGACGAACTCCTCGCCGACGCGCAGCTGGTCCACCGGGACGCGCGACTCGACGCCGTCGCGCAGCACGGCGACGTCCTTCGCGCCGAGCTCGAGCAGTGCACGCAGGGCTGCTCCGGCCTGCCGCTTCGAACGCTTCTCGAAGTAGCGGCCGGCGAGGATGAACATGGTCACGCCGGCGGCGACCTCGAGGTAGATGTTCGCGGCGCCGTCGCTGCGGCTGATCGTCAGCTCGAACGGATGGGTCATGCCCGGCGTCCCCGCCGTGCCGAAGAACAGCGCATACACCGACCACAGCAGAGCCGCCGTCGTGCCGAGCGAGATCAGCGTGTCCATGGTCGCCGCGCCGTGGCGCAGGTTGGTCCAGGCGGCCCGGTGGAACGGCCAGGCCGCCCACACGACGACGGGGGCGGCGAGCGTCAGCGACGCCCACTGCCAGGAGGTGAACTGCAACGCCGGGGTCATCGCCATCGCGATGACCGGCACGGAGAGCACCACGGCGCCCACCAGCCGGTGGCGGAGCGAGGTGAGCTCCTCGTCGGGGCCGTCGCCGTCGCGGGTCTCGCCCGTGTCGCCGGCGTCCGGCTGCTCGCGGCGCGGCAGGGCGGCGGTGTAGCCGGTCTTCTCGACCTCGGCGATCAGGGCGGCGACCTCGACGCCGTCCGCGACGGTCACCTGGGCCTTCTCGGTCGCGTAGTTGACGGTCGCAGTCACGCCGTCGAGCTTGTTGAGCTTCTTCTCGACGCGCATCGCGCAGGAGGCGCAGGTCATCCCGCCGATCTCGAGCTCGACGATCGTGCCCGGCGTCTCGGGCCGGGTGGAGGACGTGGTCATCGCTCCGCCTCTCAGTGGTCGTGGTCGGTCGTGCCGTGCCCGACGGCGGTCTCGTCGTCGCGCTCGTCGCGCTCGTCGCGGACGGAGCCGGTGGTGTCGACGGTGAAGGGGGCCGTGCGCACCTGTCCGTCGACCTGGAAGTCGAGGTAGAGCAGATAGCGGCCCTCGGTCGGCGCCTCGGTCACGAACGTGACGGAGGGGCCCGAGCGGTCCCCGGCGTCGGGCTCGTCACCCTCGGGGTGCACGTGCAGGTAGGCGAGGTCGCCCTCGCGCAGGGCGACGAGGTGGCCGAACGCCCCGAGGTAGGGCTCGAGCGTCGTGACCGGCTCGCCGTCGCGCGTGACCTCCGCGGTCAGCTCGACTGCAGCGCCCGCGCGCAGCTCTCCGTGCAGCGTGACGTCGTACCCGTCCACGGACGCGGTGGTCGACGGCGTGGTCTCGGCCGGGGCGTAGTCGCCGGAGACCTCCACCGTGCGGGTCAGCGTGACTGCAGATGCCTCGCCGGTGTCGCCCGGCACGAAGTCCGCGTACACGCGGTAGCTACCGGCGGCGTCCCACGTCCACGGCAGCGACCAGACCCCGTCGGCGTCCCGCTCCGGATGCACGTGGCGGAAGTGCGTCCCGTCCGAGCGCACCACGATCAGGTGCAGCTCCTTGCCGTGCGAGACGGCGTAGTCGGTGAGGGCCCCGCCGTGCTGGTCGGTGATGCGGAACGCGAGCTCGCCCTCCTCGCCGACGCCTGACGGAGCGGCCACCTCCCCGAGCAGGTATCCGTCCTGCGCGACGGAGAGCCCTCGCACAGACGGTGCGGCACGTGGAGAGGTGTGTCCCGCGTCGTGCCCCTGCCGTGACGGGGTCCCGGGGGTGCCGGCGCTGTCGGGAGCGACCGCGCTCGCGACCGCCGCCGAGGCCGCGAACACGACGACGAGTCCGGCCGCGTAGACGCCGATGCGCCCGGTCGCGTTCATCGGACCGCCGCCGCTTCGTGCTCGAACTGGATGTTCATTCGTCCTGCTCCTCCGTCTTGATACCCCTAGGGGGTATGTGAGACTTCAACTTATACCCCGCACGGGTATGCCCGTCAACCAAGGAGTGGGAGATGGAAGAGCGATTCCGTGGTCGCCGCCCACAGGGTGCTGCCGGCGGACGCCGCCGGGCGGACCAGCATCGAGGATCCCGGCGCACTGGTCACCACCGCGCACCGGCCGGCAGCGACCCGATCGGCGCGGCCGGGATCGGAGCCCCGCGCGCGTTGCTCAAGCCTCGGCGCGAGCTCCGCAGGGCGCGACGGCGGCGCGACGGCGGCGCGACGGCGGCGCCGGAGGACGAGCCGCAGGTCGCCGGGCCGAGCCCACAACGACGACGCCCCGCCGCGCTCAAGCGCGACGGGGCGTCGTGGGACGACCTCAGGAAACGAGACTCAGGAGGCGATCCGGATGAAGGTGGGGTTCGACTGCCAGATGCTGCGGAACTGGATCGTCTTGCCGGGGCGCGGCGCGTCGATCTGCATGTTGCCGCCGGCGTAGAGGCCGATGTGGCCCGGCGTCCAGATGATGTCGCCCGGCTGCGCCTGCGAGAACGGCACGACGGTGCCGGCGTAGCGCTGCGAGGTCGAGTCGCGGGGGATGCTGATGCCCGCCTGCTGGTAGACGTACCAGGTGAAGCCCGAGCAGTCGAAGCCGCTCGGCGACTCTCCGCCCCAGACGTAGGGGACGCCCACGTAGCGCGACGCGATCGAGATGATGGTCGAGCCGATCGCCGAGTCCGGGACCGAGACGCTGGCCGACGCGGTCGACTCCGTCGAGGTGGTCGTCTCGACGACGACGGGCTCCGGCTCCGGCTCGGGCGCCGGGGTGATGGCGTCCTCGACCTTGTCGAGGCGGATCCTCTCGACCG
Source organism: Isoptericola halalbus (assembly GCA_009663185.1). Classification (GTDB taxonomy): domain Bacteria; phylum Actinomycetota; class Actinomycetes; order Actinomycetales; family Cellulomonadaceae; genus Isoptericola; species Isoptericola halalbus. Next base: position 38,891 of record VJZX01000013.1, on the reverse strand, counting down.
AGACCTCGGCGTCGCCGGCGACGGTCACGACGGGTGCGGCCGCGAGGGCCTGGCGCGCCTGGTCGGTCAGTGCGGCGAGGTCGACGGTGCTGAGCTTGTTCGCCGCGTCGTTGTCCACCGGCGCGGCGTGCGCGGCGGACCCGGTGCCCAGGGTCGAGATCAGCAGGCCACCGGCGGTGGCGACGACCGCGGCACGGCGGCCGGCGGCAGAGCTGGGAGCGACGGCGATCGGACGGCGAGCAGCGCGATGGCGCCCACGGGTACCTGCGGTCACGTTCTACCTCTCCTGGCGCCTGCGAGGTCAGCTGTCGGGTTCGGGTGGGAGAAAGCACCCGGCCGTCCGGACCAAGGTCCGGCCGGCTTCACCCCAAGGACACCGTGTCCGGTGCCCGAATGTGGGTCCCCCGCCCCTGCCGTGCGGTCGTCCGTGGTCCTCGATCGGTGACAGGGTTCGGCGTCCGACCGAGCACTCTCAGAGGTTGCCTCTGCGAGCGGTCCGACCGTACCGGATTTCACCCCCCGATGTCACGCTCCGATCACGGAACGAGCATCGCAACGCCGTGACCTGCGCAGACAGACCGTCTGCGTGTCGCAAGAGGCGGTACCCGAAGGGGTCACCGCGCGGCGACGAAGAGGTGCTTGGCGAGGTCCTCGGGAAGGTCGAGGACGGTCTCCGCGCCGTCCACCGCGACGGTGTAGGCCACGCCGTCGTACCGGGCCGTGATCTGCGCCCCTGGCACGAGGCCGTCGCGAGACAGCCGTGACAGCAGCTCGACGTCGACCTGCAGCGGCTCGGCGATCCGCTGCAGCCGCACGGCCACCTCGCCCTCGGGAGCCCCCGGCGCGGACGGAGCACGCCCGGCAAACAGCGCCGGCAGCGACTGCACTCCCTCGAGGAAGGGCACGTCCTCGTACTGCTCGCCGAGCTCCGAGAGTCCAGGGATCGGGTTGCCGTACGGGTCGTGGTGCGGGTGGTCGAGCAGTGTCACGAGTCGCCTCTCGACGAGGTCGCTCATCACGTGCTCCCAGCGGCACGCCTCGGTGTGGACCTGCTCCCAGTCGAGCTTGATGACGTCGGTGAGCAGCCGCTCGGCGAGTCGGTGCTTGCGCATGACGCGCGTCGCCTTGGCCTGGCCGGCGTCGGTGAGCTCGAGGTGACGGTCGCCCGTCACGACGACGAGCCCGTCGCGCTCCATGCGCGCGACCGTCTGTGACACCGTCGGGCCCGAGTGCCCCAGACGCTCCGCGATGCGCGCGCGAAGTGGGGTGATGCCCTCCTCGTCGAGCTCGTAGATCGTCTTGAGATACATCTCGGTGGTGTCGATCAGGTCGGTCACGTCCACTCCCTCGTTCGGCCCGGCCCTAGTCTATTCGCCATGCCCATCGTGATTCCCCCGTCGTTGCTGCCCGCGGACGGCCGGTTCGGCTCCGGGCCGTCCAAGGTGCGCGCGGCGCAGGCCGAGGCTCTGCTTGCCGCGGGCGACCCGGCGTCGCCCGTCCTGGGCACCTCGCACAGGCAGGCGCCCGTCAGGGACCTCGTGCGTCGGGTGCGCGTGGGCCTGACTGAGCTGTTCGGCCTCCCGGACGGGTACGAGGTCGCGCTCGGCAACGGCGGCTCGACGGCGTTCTGGGAGGTCGCGACTGCGTGCCTCGTGCGGCGCAAGGCGCAGCATGCCGCGTTCGGCGAGTTCGGTGCCAAGTTCGCGGCCGCCACGCGCCGCGCCCCGTTCCTCGAGGACTCCGAGGTGATCACCGCCGAGCCGGGCACGGTCGCCCGGCTGCGGCCGGCCGGCGACGTCGACGTCTACGCGACACCGCACAACGAGACCTCGACGGGCGCCATGGTTGCGATCGAGCGTGTCGCCGCACCCGACGACGGTCTCCTGGTCGTCGACGCCACGTCCGGCGCCGGCGCGCTCCCCGTCGACGTCGCACAGACGGACGTCTACTACTTCGCGCCGCAGAAGGTCTTCGCCTCCGACGGCGGACTGTGGCTCGCGATCTGCTCGCCCGCCGCCGTCGCGCGAGCCGAAGAGGTGGAGGCCGACGCCGGCACGCGCGGCCGCTGGGTCCCCGAGTTCCTCTCGCTCACCACGGCGCTGGCGAACTCGCGCCAGGACCAGACGCTCAACACGCCCGCCGTGGCGACGCTCGTCATGCTCGCCGACCAGGTCGAGTGGCTGCTCGACCGGGGCGGTCTCGACTGGGCCGTGGCGCGCAGCACGGAGTCGTCCGGCGTCGTGTACTCCTGGGCCGAGCAGCGCGACTGGGCCACACCGTTCGTCAGGGAGCCCGCTGAGCGCTCGACCGTCGTCGCGACGATCGACCTCGACGAGGCGATCGACGCCGGGACCCTCATCGGGGCCCTGCGCGACAACGGAGTTCTCGACGTCTTCCCGTACCGCAAGCTCGGCCGCAACCAGCTTCGTATCGGTACATTTCCCGCGGTCGAACCGGACGACGTGCGTGCGCTGACCGCGTGCGTCGACCACCTCGTCGGACGTCTTTCCTGACCAGCGGCCTGGGCACGACGGCCGGGCCCTGCTAGGTTTCCCCGACTAGACCGAACATTGCCGAACTCCCGAGGGGCACGCATGCTCGAGCTAGACCACTTCACCTACGGCTTCGTGACGCCGTTGCTCGCCTACGTGACGTCGTGCATCGGCGCGGCCACGGGCCTGTCGTCGACCTCACGCGCCCGCGCCGCACGCACGCCGCTCGAGCGTGTCGTGTGGCTCTTCGTGGGCGCCGTCGCCATCGGCGGCACGGCGATCTGGGTCATGCACTTCGTCGCCATGCTCGGCTTCACGGTCGAGGGCATGCCGATCAACTACGACATGGCGACGACGATCTTCAGTGCCCTGGTGGCCATCGCCGTCGTCGCGGCCGGCTTGTTCCTCGTCGGCTTCAAGGGCGACCGGCTCCCCTACCTCCTCGGTGGCGGCATCATCGCGGGCCTGGGTGTGGCCGCCATGCACTACATGGGCATGGCCGCGATGCGCCTGACGGGGCACATCCACTACACGGGCTGGATCGTCGGCGTCTCGGTCGTCATCGCCGTGGTCGCGGCGACCGCGGCCCTGTGGCTCACGGTGCACGTGCGCGGCTGGCTCGCGACGGCGGGCGCCGCGATGGTCATGGGCGTCGCCGTCGCGGGCATGCACTACACGGGCATGGCCGCCGTGCACGTGACCGGGTCGCCGGGCATCCCGCGCGAGGGCGTGACGATGTTCAACCTCATCGGCCCGCTCCTCCTGGTCATCGTCGGCCTGACGCTGACGCTCACGTTCATCGTGGCGATGTGGCCGACCGAGGCGGAGATGCGCGAGCAGGAGGAGCTCGAGGAGCGCATCCGGCTCGCCAAGGAGCGCGCCGCCCGCGCCTCGGCGCCGCGCCTCACGACGCGTTAGGTATGGAGACCGCTAGTACTACAGCCGTAGATCGTGACCGTGCCCCGCGGCTGTAGCACTAGCCCGGCGGCCAGCACGACGAACAGCGGATCTCCGGCTCTTCGGCGGCCCGGTGGGGGACGCGGGTCCGCGGCGAGCAAGGATCATGCGGGGCGCGTAGTTGGGGCAGCTGCGGTAGCGGCTGCGAGGCGGCCGAAGGCGTGGGCTGCCTGCAAAGATGAGCCATGAAACCGCTGCGCTCCGAGTTGCGTCTCATTGCTGCTGCTGAATCACGCGCTGCCGAGCTCGGTGACGACCTCAACCACACCGTCGCTGCCGCAGCCCTCGATACACAGGGCCGCTTCCACATGGGAGTGAACGTCTACCACTTCACGGGTGGCCCGTGCGCAGAGTTCGTGGCGATGGGGGTGGCCGCAGCCGCACACGCCGGGCCGCTGGTCGCGATGGCGGCAGCGGGGGATCGATCGCGGGGTCTCATCCCGCCCTGCGGGCGGTGCCGCCAAGCCATGCTCGATCTGCACCCCGACCTGGTGGTCGCGGTGCCGACCCCAGACGGGCCGCGGATGCGTCCGATCGCGAAGCTTCTGCCCGACACGTACTTCTTCCCCGACGCCGACGCGCAGCGGATTCTCCGCCTCAACCGGCGGTACTACGAGGCCGTCGCTGAGAAGACCAAGACCTCATCGGTTCGTTGGGACGAGACCTGGAGCACGGGACCGGTCCTGCTGTACTTCGAGGACGACGAACGGCCACCGCTGCCCGCGCAGATCACGAGCGTTCAGCGCTACCGCCTCGACGAGCTCACCCCAGACCGGCTGCGGATCGCTTCCGACGGATCCGTCGATGACTACGTCACCGGATTGCGCCGGCACTACCCGGCGATGCCGAACGATGCCGTCGTCGAGGTCGTGGACTTCTCTCTTCGCTGACGCGCATCCCAGGACTCGCCTGCGACGTTCGACGATCAACAGCCTGCCCCGAACGGTCAGGCGGGCGTTAGCGTGGGACACGAGGACCTCCGGACTGTGAAGACTTCAGACATCTCCACTCAGCCCGGAGGTCCTCCTTCTACAGGACCTGGACTGCCACGAACGTCCTGGCCGGGTACGCCTAGGCCGCCTTCACCGCGTCCTTGGCGTCGGCGCGGCGCAGCTCGCTGCGCAGCCCTTTGCGGGAGGCGCCCGCCTCGAGGTAGACGACCTCGAGGTGGGGCCGCCGGACCAGGTGGTAGCGCACCTTGAGGTGCCAGTTGCGCACGGTCCACACGGTGGCGCCGGCCGCGACGAGGAACGTCGCGATCGAGCCCACGAGGATCGCCCAGCGGGGGCCGACCGCCTCGCCGATCCAGCCCACGACCGGTGACCCGACCGGCGTCGCGCCGAGGAAGACCATCATGTAGAGCGCCATCACGCGCCCGCGCATGACCGGGTCGGTCGACGTCTGGATGGTCGAGACCGCCGCGGTCATCATGGTGAGCGACGCCAGGCCGACCGGGATGCACGCGAGCATGTACAGCTCGTAGGTGGGCATGAGCGCCATGACCGCCGTCGTGACTGCGAACGCGAACGCGGACCCGATCACGAGCCGCACGCGCGGCCGGTCGCGCCGGGCGGCCAGCAGCGCGCCCGTCAGCGACCCGATGGCCAGCACCGACCCGAGGATCCCGAACTCCCCCGCGCCCTTGCCGAACTCGACGCGCGCCATCAGGGCCGACGTCAGCTGGAAGTTGAGGCCGAACGTCGAGACCACGGCCATGACGACCATGATCACGACGATGTCGGTGCGGCCGCTCACGTAGCGCACGCCCTCGCGGATCTGGCCCTTGGCCCGTGGCGCGGACGGCAGCGTGCGCAGCTCGCGCACGTGCATGAGCGCGAGGGCCGCGATCGTCGCGCCGAACGTCACGCCGTTGATGATGAACACCCAGCCGGCGCCGACGGCGGCGATGAGCAGGCCCGCGACGCCCGGGCCGAGCAGGCGCGCGGCGTTGAACGAGGCGCTGTTGAGGCCCACGGCGTTGGGCAGCCTGTCGGCGGGCACCATCTCGGCCACGAACGTCTGCCGGACGGGGTTGTCGAGCGCGGCGACGACGCCGAGCAGCAGCGCGAAGACGTACACGTGCCACAGCTCGACGTGCCCGGACAGCACGAGCGCGCCGAGGGCCAGGGCGAGCACGCCCATGCCGCCCTGCGTGGCCATGAGGAGCCGACGGCGCGGGAGGCGGTCGGCGAGCAGGCCGGCCCACGGCGACAGCACGAGGAACGGGAGGAACTGCAGCGCCGTCGTGATGCCGACGGCGACGCCGGAGTTGTGCGTGAGCTCGGTCAGGACGACCCAGTCCTGGGCGATGCGCTGCATCCACGTGCCGATGTTGGCGACGAGGGCTGCGCCGAACCAGATGCGGTAGTTGCGGTATCTCAGGGAGGAGAACGTCGCGCTCATCGTGCGGCGATCCGGATCAGGAGGTCGGTAGCTCGGGCCAAGGTCTCTCTCTCGTCGGGGGTCAGGTGGGACAGCTGCTGGGTGAGCCAGGCGTCTCGCCGCCGGCGGGTCTCGGCGACCTCGCGCGCGCCCGCTTCGGTCAGCCGGACGACGACCTGGCGGCGGTCGGTCGGGTGCTCGGTCTTCTCGACCAGACCCAGCTCGGCCAGCGTGTTGACCATGCGGGTCATCGACGGCGGCTTGATGCGTTCGTGCTCGGCGAGCGCGCCAGGGCTCAGCTCGCCGTGCTTGTGGAGCACGGTCAGGACGCCGAACTGGCCCTCGGGCAGGTCGGCCTCTCCGCGCTGCGTGCGCAGGCGGCGGGAGATACGGGTCAGGGCCACGCGCAGCTCGCCGCCGAGGGCGCCGGGTCGTGTGCGGTCGCGCGGGATCTTGGTGCCCGACGACGGTGCGGCGGCGGGAGCGCCGGCCCCGGCCGGCGTCGGGGCGGCGGGGGGAGGGTTCGGCACGGTTCTTACCTTAGGTCATTACCCTCGGTAACGACCAGCGCCAAGGCCGACACCGCGCGCACCCTCGCGGCCCACATGAGCGACACGCCGCCGGCAGTCCATGGCACAATGTCTCTATTCTTGCGACACGGACCGCTGGATTTGGCCCGTGTCCTATGAATCGAGACATTAGGACAGCCACCATGCTGTACGCAGCACCAGACCTCGACCTCGACGATCTGCGAGTCCTCGGGGAGATCTCGGCCATGCGCTACGAGCTGGCCGAGCACCTTCGCGTGCCTCGCCGTTGGACGGGTCGGCTTCGGCGAACCGCGATCGCGCGGGCGATCCAGGGCTCGAACAGCATCGAGGGCTACCACGTCGCCCTGGACGACGCCGATGCGGCTCTCGACGACGAGGAACCTCTGAGCGCGGACCAGCGAACGTTCGCGGAGATCCGCGGCTACCGCCAAGCCCTCGGCTATGTCCTGGCGATGGCGAAGGACGACCACTTCCAGCTCGACGCGTCGGCGCTTCGCTCGATGCATTTCATGATGCTTGCGCACGACCTGAGCAAGAGCCCGGGGCAGTACAGACGCGGTGATATCTACGTGCACGACGAGAGCTCGGGGCGCGCGGTGTACACGGGTCCGGAAGCCGACACGGTGCCGCACCTGATGGAGGAGATCGTGGCCGACCTGAACCGTGCGGACGGCGACGATCCGCTGGTTCACGCCGCGATGGCACACCTCAACCTCGTCATGATCCACCCGTTCCGCGACGGCAACGGACGGATGGCCCGTGCGCTCCAGACGCTCGTGCTCGCCCGTCGCGGTGTGGCGGAGCCGGAGTTCGCGAGCATCGAAGAGTGGTTGGGAGCCAACACCGAGGACTACTACCGAGTCCTCACCGTCACAGGACACGGGCGTTGGCGTCCTGACGGCGACGCACACCTGTGGGTCAGCTTCAATCTCCGAGCACATCACATGCAGGCGCAAACGGTCCGCAGACGCCTGCGGCGGGCGCAACGGGCGTACGAGCTCCTCGACGATGTCCTCAGCAGCCGAGGGCTTCCGGACCGTGCGCTCGACGCGCTCTACTCCGCGCTGCTCGGCTTCCGCCTGCGACGGCCCACGTACGTGGACCAGACAGGGGTCGATGCTCGCACTGCGAGCCGCGACTTCAAGGCTCTCGTCGACGCGGAGCTCCTCAAGCCGGTAGGTCAGACCAAGGGTCGGCACTACGTCGCGGGTCCCGCCGTCCGGACCTTGGCGCAGGAGCTCGGGGCCTCAGAACCACTCATCGATCCATATCCCTGGATGAAGGCCGAGCTGGTGCGCCTGGCGACCGAGGTCCGAGCGGGCGAGGTCGGGGGCGACACTGCGGCCCGGTAGATGCCGGTATGCCCGCAACGCCCATTCCGCTACTGTGTCCGCCGTGCGTACCGAATACTCCCTCGCAGAGACGCTGAGCACCCTGGGCCTGATCGGCAAGAACCTGCCGCGGTTCGTGACGTCGGTGGGAGGCACCGGCGACGAGCTCGAGGTCGTCGCCGACGCCCGCCAGGTGAAGGACCTCCCGGGCCCGCTCCAGCTCGCCACCCGGCTCGTCCCCGCCGTTCGCTCGAAGCTGCGCGTCGAGAGCTTCGACGGCGGCGTCGCCGTCCTTGCCGTGGACGCGAGCGTGGGCGGGCTGCCGGCCCACAAGCTGCTCGGCCTCGCCGCCGGCCGGGTCGAGAAGGTCGTGGCCCACCGGGGCCTGCCGCCCGGATCGGTCGAGATCCGTCCGGACGCCCGCATCGCGCTCGACGTCCAGAGCCTGCTGGCGGCGAAGCAGCCCGGCACCGTCGTGACGAACATGGCGTTCGCCGACGGCCGGGTCGCGCTCGACACCGCTGCCTGAGCACGTCAGCCGAGGAAGACTTGCGAGCAGAGCATCACGTCTTGCCCGTCGTCGACGTCGGGCACGCACGACACCCCGACCTGCGTGAGCTCGGGGCCCAGAACGTTGTTGCGATGCCCGGGTGACTCCAGCCAGGCCTGCACGACGTCGGCGGGCTCCGCTGCCGCCCGGCTGAGGTTCTCCGCGGTGAGGCCCGACGGCGGGTCGCACGCGTCCTGCACGGAGGTCAGCGGGGCGTGCTCGAGCGGCTTGCCGCGCAGCGCCTCGGCCCGGGCGAGGGCCTGCTCTTCCGCACAGTCCGACGTCGCGAGCGCGTCGAGCCCTTCGGCTGCGCGCGCGGCGTTGGTCTCCTCGACGACGGCGGCCGCGTAGTCCTCCGGCTCTGAGTGGGCGACGTCGTAGCCCGTCGGGGTATCGACGGGCGGCGCCGTTGGACCTCCCGTGCCGCCACGACCGCACGCGGCGAGCACGACCACCGCCAGGACGGTGACCGCACCCGCAAACAGCCGGGTGCGCCGGGCCGTCACTGCCGCTCGTCCTCCTCGCCCGCGCGCACCGGCGGGAAGTGAACGGGGACACGCGGCCGTTCCGCGTCGGCGAGTGGTGCGGGAGTCGGCACCGCCGGGTTGCGCTGCAGACGTCGACGCGGCGCGCTTCTGCGACGCCCGGCACCCCCGAGCGCGCCGACCGCTCCCGCACTGGTGGGTAGATGGCGCTTGCCCTTGCGGTCGGGCTGGGGCGCCTCCTCGCTCGTGTAGTCGTAGTAGTGGTACGCGTAGGCACCGCCACTGCGGACCGGCACCCGGTTCACCACCATGCCGAGCACCTTGGCGTTGACCGTCGTGAGCGCCTCGATCGCGTCCTCGAGCTGCGCCCTGTGGATCGTGCCCGCGCCGACGACGACCACGGCGCCACCGACCAGCCGAGCCAAGATGGCGCCGTCCGTGACCGGCAGCAGGGGTGAGGTGTCGATGAGCACGACGTCGTAGTGCGATGTCAGCTCCTCGACGAACGCGGCCATCCTGCGGGACCCCAGCAGCTCGCTCGGGTTCGGTGGAACCTGGCCGGACGTGATCACGTCAAGGTTGCCGTTACCCCACGGCTGGATGACATCCTCCAGGCCGGCGCGTCCGATGAGCACCGTGGTGAGGCCGACGGAGCCCTCGATTCCCATGTACTTGGCGATCGACGGCCGGCGAAGGTCGGCGTCGACGAGCGCCACGCGCTGGCCGGCGTCGGCCAGCGTGATCGCCAGGTTGATCGTGGTGGTGCTCTTGCCCTCGCCAGGCAGTGCCGAGGTCATCACGATGGCGTTGTTCTGGCCTTCGACAGCCAGGAACTGCAGGTTCGTGCGTAGTCGCCGGAACGCCTCGGCCCGCATCGACTGCGGCGACTCTTGGACAATCAGAGGGCGGTTTGGTGCGTCCGGCTCGTAACCGATGACCCCGAGAACGGACGTGTCCGTGACGGCCTCGACGTCCTCGACGGTGCGCACACGGGTATCGAGCAACTCGCGAAGCACCGCGACACCAAGGCCCACCGCAAGACCCACTAAGACTCCAAGCGCAAGGTTCAGCTTGACGTTGGGAGACGACGGCTCATCGGGTATGTCTGCCGTCCGCACCGTGCTGATCTGGACGGGGGAAGCTCCACCGTCTCCAGGGGTTTCCAGCTCCGTCACGACCTGGCCCAGACTCGATGCGATCGCGTTCGCGATCCCCGCGGCCTGATCCGGAGACTCATCACTTGCCGTGACATTGATGAGGACTGTGTCCAGAGGAGATTCAGCACTCACCTTCTCGGCAAGCTCAGAAGCGTCCTCGGACAGACCAAGCTCATCGATAACTGGCTGCAGGACCGGGGGGGAAGTGACGAGCTCGGTGTACGACTTTACCTGCCGGACAGTGAAATTTGAACCCTGGAACAGATCTGAAGTTGTATCCGATCCCTGTACCGACACAAAGACCTGGGAGCGCGCTGTGTACACAGACGGCATCACGAGGGAAACCACGAGCGCGACCATCGCTCCGAGTGCGACCGCCGCCACTACCAGCAACCATCGCTTGCGAACCAAGCTGAGATAGTCGGTCAATTCCATTGGATCTCCTCATTCGACTCAGCACGCCGGCGTCACGTGGAACAGCCGAGCCATACAACGTGACCACGCGGAACGACCAGAAATCTGCACACTAAAGGCGAAACGAATTTAGGCCGGACGTAACACCCTTCGTATCGAAGAAGCGTTTAGAGGCCGCTGCGAGAGCGTCTGCGTCATAAGCTCTGTGATTTTGCACAAGGATCACGAGGTCTGCTCGCCCCACAGCCGCATCAAGGTCTGCAACCCGGTCAAGAAGGTCCCCGGTGACGAGCCACCTTTCAACATTCGGATCGTGGAACTGGACGTCCGCCCCCTGCACCCGCAGCGCCTGGGCCAACGGGACGGCTGGCGATTCTCGCTGATCAGAAATATCGGGCTTGTAGGTAATGCCGAGCAACAGGACACTCGATCCTCGGAGAGGCTTGGAGTCGAGGTTGAGGATGTCCTGGGCACGCCGCGCAACGTAGGTCGGCATCGTGGCGTTGATCTCCTGCGCAAGTTCTACGAATCGGAACGGATAGCCCAGTCTCGACTTCACACGGTGGCTGAGATAATTTGGATCGATCGGAATGCAATGTCCGCCGACGCCTGGACCCGGGTAGAACGCCTGGAACCCGAACGGCTTCGTCTTGGCCAAGTTGATGACATCCCACAGGTCAATGTCTAGCTCGTGACAGAATCGGGCCATCTCATTGACCAACGCGATATTTATGTGGCGGTACGTATTCTCAAGCAACTTGGCGGTCTCTGCTTCACGGGCGCTCTTCGCTGGTACGACGGTATCGACGAATCTTCGGTAGAAGTCCGCCGCACGCCGGGTAGCTCCTTTCGTGACACCACCCACTACTTTCGGCGTGTTTGCCAATCCGTACACCTGGTTGCCTGGATCGATGCGCTCTGGAGAAAACGCCAGGTAGAAGTCCACGCCCGCCACCAGGCCACTCCCCTCCACAAGGATTGGCTCGATGACCTCCTGCGTCGTCCCTGGGTAGGTCGTCGACTCGAGTACGACCAATGTGCCTGGCGAAAGGTTGCGCGCTACTGCTTCGGCCGCAGACCGAACCGCCCCCAACTCCGGCCTACCGTCGACGGACAGCGGAGTCGGCACGCAGATTACGGCGACGCGGGCATCCTGGATCTCACGCTCGTCCATCGTTGCGCTGAAGCCACGATCCAAGAGCTCGGCCACCGCCGCGTTCGAGATGTCGTCCACGTGCGAGTGCCCGGAGTTCAGACCGTCGACCACCCGGCGGTTTACGTCGTAGCCGATAACCTTGAGCCCCGCTTGGACAGCCGCCTCGACTAGCGGAAGCCCTACGTAGCCCAGGCCAAGGACGACAAGATCAACCGACACGGCGAGTCCTCTCTACTCGGCGCAGGTCGGAGGGAAGTCCGCAACAGGACGCCGAACAGCACTGATCGTAACGACCGTCGCGCCGACGTGCCCGACGAAGCTCGAGCCCGCACCAACCGGCATACACGCGGTCCTGCGGAAACTCTCGCTGCGTCCCACAGCCGCGAAAGCGGTGAGCACCCGGACGGTGTCCTACGGCGCACCCCAGGTCACCTCACGACGTCGGAGTCTTAAAAGAATCACCCAGAATCCCGCCGCCAGCAGCGCATCGCACAGCACGCTTGAAATCACCGCGCCAACCGCCCCATGGCTCGGGATCAGCCAAACGTTAAGGAGAAGGTTGAGAATCGCCGTTGCGATTTGAAGCAGAGTCCGCGCCCCCTGTCTCCCTATACCCGCGAGGCTGTCAGCAGCAAGGTAAGCCACTCCCCGGAGCAGCGGCAGGATGGCAAGCGCGCGAATGAAGGCGCCTGCAGCCCCGTATTCTGGACCCAGCACGACCGCAACGAGATCCGCCGCAAAGAACAGAGTGATCGATGCCAGAAGGCAATATCCGACGACGAACGGCGCTAGACTGCGCGCGAAGCGAACCGCAGATGCGGGTCCGGCGGCCCCATATCGGAAGAAGCGCGGATATGCGGCAGATGCGACTGCACGAACAGGCGTATAGAGCATATCAATCACCCGGTACGCTGCCGCATACAACCCCGTCTCGAATCCGCCAGAGAGCCTCCCGAGCATCGCTTTGTCAATATCGTTATAGATTGTCTGCGCGGAGAGGCCGGCCGCAAACAGCATGCCGTCGCGCCACTCCGCTGCGTACGAGCGCAAGTCCGTCGTGAAGCGTCCGATCGAGTAGGTAACTTCTCCTACGGCAACACAAGCGACGACAGCCGAAGCCAATGTGTACACGACCGCCCACCTTTCCAGGCCCAGACTACCCGCGCTGCCGAGCCATAGAACGGCACCCAATCGCAGGCCGTTGAGCATCACTGGATAGATGGCAAGTCGGCTGGGCCGGTCTTGAGCCTGAGCAACGAGCCCGGCCGTCTCGACGAGGCGTGCGAGAACCAGTTCCGAAAGCGCGACGAGCATCACCGTCGGAACCGAAACGCCGGGAGGCGCGACGACCGGCGCGAGCGATGCCAGCACCAGCGCCATCAGGCTGCCCGAAGTCAGCGTCAGGACGACCGCGTTCCCCCACTGCGCTGCAGCTGAGCTCGCGTCGCGTGCAACGTTTCGTATGAGAAGGACGATGCTCCCGAGGGCGCTGAACGGAACCAGAAGCGCCGACAGCGCGACTATCGCCGCAAACTCCCCAAACGCTCTTACACCGAGGGACCTAGCCAAGACGACGAAGTATGCTGCCTGCACTGCCACCCTCGCGAATTGGCCCGCAAGAAGCACACCGGTCATGCGGCCGAACGCGCCGCCAATTCCCGAGGCCCTATGAGAGCGTGCCATCGTAGCCATGCCCGTTCGCATATGCATCTCGACCAGCGGGGTTCCGATCGGATCCCTTCGCGCCGTCCCGAGCCCTCACCACACGCGCGGGATTCCCGACACAGATTGAGTGAGGCGGGACGTCCTTCGTCACAACAGCGCCCGCACCTACAACGGACCCGCTGCCTACCGTGACTCCTGGCAGAATGATCGCGCGGGCACCGATCCAAACATCGTCGCAGATCGTGACGGGCCTCGGCGGCGCATATCCTTGGTCAATCATTGGAATATCTAGACGCTCAGTGCCATGCGCGAGAGCGTACACGAGTACCTCAGGACCCATCATGACGTCTCGACCAATCGTCGCCGGGCCGTGAATCTCCGCGCGCACTCCAACGCTTGACCTGTCGCCTATGGATAGGCTCCGGCCAAGGCCGATGTACGCGCCATGCTCGATGTTGACCGATCGGCCCCGATTCATCAATGCACTACCCGCGGTCCATGCACGCGCGACGCGCCAAAGTCTCCCACCTGGATACCACGAAGGCGGAAGCCATCGCGTAAGAGCGTAGAAGCATAGTAGTCCGAGCCGCCACATGGGAAACCCTCCTCTATCGCCGCGCGGATCTTCGCCAACCAGCAAGCAAGCGATTGATGAGTCGGCGCGGTATGACGCCGATCAGCGCCGAACCACTCGCTTCCAAGCTCGGAAGGCGTCGAGTACGTGAGATTTCACGTATCGACGTCCTGACTCCCGTCCATGATCGAGCTTGCAGCGCGTATCGGAGCGTCACGCTAGCAATAAAGTCACTCCTCGTGCGTCGACTCCAATCATCCTGAGAGGCGACCCAGTGACACGATGTTTGCCAATCCGCTCCGGAGGAAATTGAATCAGCGCTCCCGGGCCAGACTCTGACCAAGACGTCCGGATGCTGCACTATGTCAGCACCGGCCCGACGCAACCGTACGAGCCAGTCCCAATCTTGATGGCGGGGGAGGTCTGTCGCCCACGCGACTTCTTCTGCGAGGCGCCGAGAAACAAGGAGCGTAGGCGTGAACAGGGTCGCGCGTCCGACCGAAGGCGTTCGCTTGAAGAAGAGGTAGTCCTCCACGCGCTCGCCGTCGATAAGTTGGCGCGGGACTGGTGTTGACCCCGCGGAGCTCGCTACGTTCCCGTACACTGCACGTGACGAAACCACTGTTCTTTCCGGCCGCCGGACTGTCTCCGCCAATAGCAGCTGGCTCTCGAGCTTCTCTGCCAGCCACTCATCATCATCGTCAAGGAACGCAACCCATCGTCCTTCGGCAGCCTGCACACCTAGGTTGCGCGCGTATCCGGCGCCGCGTCCACCTCCAGTGAAGACAACTACATCACCGTCCGCCAGGAAGTTGCGAAGCCGCCCAACGTCGACATCACCCGGAAGGTCGAGAACTACAACCACCTGTACCTCCCCGGTGAAGGTCTGTCTACGAACCGAATCGAGTGCCCGGTACAGTTCAGGTCTCAGAACCGTGGGGATGACGACGGAAACCCCTGCCCTCTCGAGCTCCGCCCAGTCCACCCCGGTGCCCACCTGCTCCAGCTCCAGTTCGTCCATCATTCTTGAAGCGCCTCCATCCAGCGTGCGGCAACACTCGCCGATGAGCAGTACTCGGCTCGGAGTCGTTTGCCCTCGGCGATGTCCCCTTCAGTCACTTTGGAGCGCACCACCTTCAGGCAGTTCCCAAACGACGCAGGGTCCAGCGTGGACACCATCCCTGGAACAAGCGATCCGACGACATCAGCCATCACGGGTCGGTCGAGGGCAACGACGGGAAGCCCGTGGTGAGCCGCCTCAAAGAGCACCATGCCGAAAGTCTCGCTTAGTGACGGGTGGGCAAACACATTCGCCCACCTGAAAGCCGACACTAGTTCTCGACCGTCCTGGAATCCCTTCAGGAGCACGCGATCAGCTAGACCCAGGCTTTGGATGCGCTGCCTCAGTTTAACCTCATATGGGCCCGAGCCGACAATCCAAGCCTTCGCGGAAGTGGGAAGGTGCTTCATCGCGTCCACGAGAAGTTCCTGGTTCTTCAATTGGGTCAACGATCCGACCGCCAACACCCGAAGCGGCAGATCCGGATCTGGCGTAGGCAGCGGCGCCGGTGGTTGGTTCACCACGTTCGGGATGCTGATCACGCGTTCCGACATCCTCGACGACCAGCCACGCATGTCATTGGCCAATGCTTCGCTGACAGCGACGACCAGCGGCGCACGCGGGTAGAGTGACCTAGCCAGGAGCTGTGCCACCGCCAAGCGCCTCTCCGCCAAGATCCTCGTACGGCCACGACTTAGCGAATGCTCCCAGACGATGACACCCCTATGGCCGGCGAGCAGCGCCGGGAGTGCAGTCCAGACACCACACGCCACATACACGCACCTTACGCCGACCTGGTCCGCTCGCGTTCGGCGCAGCCACCGGCGGATCCGCCTGATCGATGCGACGCGCCTCCAGCGAAGTAGGTTCATACCGAGCGTCGAGACTCCTACTCTTTCATCTATGTCCGATGGAACAGGACCTCCGATGCACAAGATTTCGACCGTGGCACTCTCCACCAGTGCATGTGCCAAATCGATAACGGCGCGCTCAAGGCCCAGCCGCGGCTCGAGAGCGGAGACAATGAACACTATCCGCAAGTTCACACGAGCTCCCGACTGATGGGTTGCCGACGCCGGATCCTACCAAGGAGTGCTCTTTCGTGACCCATCCTTGCAGGACTGGTGAGCGATATCAGTGCCAACGCGTGCCATGTAAGACCGTCAACGGTCAGCGGATTCCAAGTGACTTCGAGCAGACCCACGGTCAAGAACACAACGCTGAACACAAGTGCCGCGAAGGGACCTTTGGAGCCGCGCGCCGTCGCCCTAATGCATGTCAAGACCCACGCGACGAACGCAACGAGCCCGATCGCTCCTCCAGCGAACATGATAAGAACGTACACGCTGTGGGGATAGTGGACCGGTAGCGCTCCGACCGCCTGCAACTGGTCCCAGCGGTCTATTCCCAATCCAGTGACCAGGTCGTCCTGGAGCACGGAACGCGCCCGAATCCAGATGTTGCCGCGATTGCTATAACTCCCTGGCTCGGCCCGAAAGAAGAGCGCGAGGGCTGCTGTCACAAACAGGGAGGGCGTCAGCAGTGCGACGACGGTTGAAGCGAGCGGTCCCGATGACGAGCGCCGCGTGATGAAGCGGTGGAGGCCCACGAGGAGTAGCGCGGCAAGCGCCGCAACTAGGGCAACTTGAGCGGTTCGTGATTCGGTCGCCGCGAGCAGCAGAACGACCAGGATCTGGACTTGACGTGAACGCTTCCAGCCCAGTGACACGAGTGCGAGCGCGCCAACCAGAATTGCCTGCTGGCCGATGTAGTTTTCTGAAGTGAACGGGCCGACAAACGAACCTCCGAAAACACCGCACTTGTACTGATCGCACGCGCGCCATCCAGATTCACGGAGGAATGGCGCGGTAATTCCCACGAGAGCTAAGCCGCTGCTCGCCACGGCAGACAATAGCTCCGGGTTGATTGGCGTACGGCGCCAACTCAGCAGTAGGACGATCCATGGCAACCCGGAAGCGAAGCGGCCAGCGAGGAGGATGCCTGGAAGGTCCGGGTTGCGTACGGCATTGGTGAGGAACAGCCAGAGCCACAAGAACACGATGGCAACCATCGGGTTCAATGTCGGACGACCTGGCCCGCTCGGTTGTGTGCGCGGCGCAACGAGAACGAGCGCGCCGAACACAAAGATCATCGCTAGCTTTGCGCCGGGGCGCCCGGCCGCCGCCGAAGTGTCGCTGAAGAATCCGCCCCATATTAGGGCGATCGTAGCAAGGCCGATTGCGCCGCGCCCAGGAACTCGTACCTGCTCAAACAGTCGGGAGATCGAGCCTTTCAGAACGATGACCGAGAGCGCTGCGATCGCAAGGGACACCACGAGGTGCACGGCGCGTCTACCCCCTTATCGTGTGGTGCCCGTGGTCGACTCGTTGCACAACCTGGAAGCCCAGCGGCACCGCCAGCCTCAGTAGCAACTTCCATCAGGGTCTGGCAGGCTAGTACGCGCCGTCACGACCCACCACCGCTCGAAGCGTTCGCAGCAAGATCATCAGGTCTCCAGCCATACTCCAGTTCTCGACGTAGTAGAGATCGAGGCGCACGCTCTCCTCGAGGGTGAGGTTGTTGCGCCCGGAGACCTGCCAGAGTCCAGTCACCCCAGGTTTGACGAGAAGCCGTCGACCTACCTCGTCGTCGTATTGCTCCACCTCGATCCGCACCTGCGGGCGTGGCCCGACCAGGCTCATGCTTCCGCTCAGGACGTTGAACAGCTGCGGAAGTTCGTCGATCGAGTACCGCCGGATGAATCGGCCGACGCGAGTCACCCGCGGGTCGTTCTTGGGCTTGTAGAAGACTCCGATGTTACCTTCCCCCAGCACGTCTTCGAGGTGTGATTCTGCATTCACCACCATCGAGCGGAACTTGAGCACGGTGAAAGGCTTCCCCCCAACGCCAATGCGCTCCTGGCGGAAGAACGCCGGACCGCGGCTCGTCGCCTTGATGGCGATGGCGGTCAGAAGCAGCGGTACCAAGAAGAGCACAACTAGAAGCGACGCCCCGACGACGTCGAACACTCGCTTGAGGACGTGCTGGGGTCCCGAGTACCCGGGCGCCTCGACGTGCAGAAGAGGAACGCCCACCACAGGCCGCGTGTGGATCCGCGGGCCGGCCACGTCCGTCAACGCGGGCGCGAGTACGAGGTCTGTCCCGTATGGCTCGAGGTCCCAGGCGATCCGCTTGAGAACAGGTGGCGTGACGAGGTCCGAGCCGGTCACGACGATGGCGTCGATCGCATTGCGGCCGGCAAAGTCGGCTGCGTTCGGAACCGAGCCGACGACCGGGATGCCGTCGATGTCCTCGTCCGAAGCCGCGTCTGCACCCGGGACGCAGGCAGCCACGACGTCGAACCCTGCTTGCGGATTACGACGCAGCTCGCCGATGAGGTGCGCCACCGTGTCTCGTCCGCCCACCACGAGCGCTGTCGAGAGGTGGCGTCCTTGCTCCCGCTCGCGGACGAGGATCCGTCGAAGGATGAACCGCTCCAGACTCAGGAGCACGATCCCCAGCGGCAGAGCAATGGCCACGTACCCGCGCGCTAGGTCGTACTTGACCAGGTAGGCGACGACCGCCACTACGCCGAAGAACGCAAGCGTGGCGTTGCTGACCCGCGCGTACTCCTGAGGGCCGGCCCCCAGGAGCTTGAGGTCGCGCGCATCGGCCATACGAAGTGCGACCAGCCAGCCGATGAAGAGGCCGATGGAGAGGAGAGCGTAGAGTTCCCCGATCTCCATGTCGCCGAGGTCGTAAACCGCCGGAGTGTCGAACCTTACGATGTATGCCGTCCCCACAGCCAGGAGAACCGCGATCGCGTCGGCGGCCGCCGTCCGACGCCGCACCAAGCGTTCCCAGTGCATCGCCCGCGGACGGTGCACAGGCGTCCCAACCGCGATAGGCGCAGGCCGTTCAACTTCCTTCTCGATGGTCATGGTTGCCCCCACATCCATGCTTCAGGGAAAGGCATGCTCCGGGAGGGCGCCCCCACGCCGCCCCCGGAGCATCGACCATCGCGTCAGACGCGGGTGTGCCGGCGTCGGCTCGTGTAGACCACGGCCGCCGCGCCGCCCGCGACGAGGAGCACGGCACCGGCGATGTACGCCATCGCGTCCGAGCCCGTCTGTGGCAGCATCCCGCCGCCGTCGGCACCTGGGTCACCCGGTGCGGCGGCCGCGTCCTCCACGGCGGTGATCGTCTGCGTGGACAGCACCGTGCCGTCCGCGTCGGTAGCGACCAGCGTGTAGGTCGCCTCCTCCTCGAGCGTGACGGTGAAGGTGGCCACGCCGTCGGTCGTCGCCTTGGTGAGCGACTGCTCACCGGCGATCTCGATCGCGCTGTCGGGGACGGTCGGCGAGGAGATCGTGAGCGTGATCTCAGGGTTGCCGTCCGGGCCCTCGACGGTGACCGTGAACGGCTCGCCGACCTCGGGTGTGGTGTCGCTGGTCGCGACGTCGTACTCGTCAGCCTCGTAGGCAACGGCGACCGCCGGCGCGGCGGCGAGGAAGCCGCCGACCAGGACAACGGATGTAATGCGTCGCAGATTCATCTTGCGTCCCCCTGCTTGTGAGCCCGTGAACTAGGCACGGACGCCGCTGCGACTCAACGGCGCCCGGGGCAAGCGAATCACGGCATCCTGTGATGCGCACCTCACTCGGGCGACTGGAAACCCAGAAGCAGCGTCAGTCGACGGCGCTCCCCGGGGTCAGGCGCACCCGCACATTCCCTCGCTGGCCCTTCCCGGAGACGATCCGGTACTCGAGCTCCTGCATCTCCCCGGGGGCCACCGTGACCGTCCGGGCACCGACGACGATGCCATCGTGCTCCTGTGCGAGAACACCTTCGGCGCCCGAGTTCACCGACCGCGCCTCACGGATCCCGCCATTGAGCGGCGCGTAGACAAGGAGGTTCGTCCGGATCGTGCCATCCTCCGGCCCCGAGCCGAGCACGTATCGTGGCAGGTCGTCGGCCCGCCCCTCGCTGAGCGTGTTCTCGAGCCGCACGCGCAGTACGAATTCCTGCGATCCGTCCGGGCGCTCCGTGGCGTCCTCGACCGTCGCCGTCGTGCGGAGGTAGTACCCGACCTTCCCGGCCGTCGACATGTTGAGGTAGACGCCTACCTCCGGAGCGACTCCGCCTGCCGCTGTGGGCACCGCTCCGCGGAGCTCGCCGGAGAGGACCGTACCGCGTATGTGATCCTGCTCACTCTCCACCTCCGACCACACCATCAGGCGCCCGTCCCGGGCGGCCGACACCAGAGCATCGATCACGCGGGCGGCGTCCAGGTCGCCCGACGTCAGCCTCGAGAACACAGCCTCGGCGGCGGAGGCGAAGACCTCGTCCTGCACCTGCGGATCCTCGTACTGCTCGTAGATCTCAGAAAGCAGGAAGGCCGCCGCGTCCTGACCGGTCAGCGTGACGTCGGCCCCGTCCGGATCCTGAAAGGTCACCGGTCCCGTCGCGGCGAGCAGCGACTGCAGCACCACGGGGTCGATCGACAGCACGCCGCGCGGGTCCCCGTCGCGAGTGGTCTGCCACATCTCGCGGGCCAGCTCCGCCGTCCGCGGGAAGTCGGGAGTGAAGTTCACGTCCTGCACGTACTGGCCCAGCTCGGGGCCGAAGAGTGCGTTCTCCGCCGGGCTCAGCTCGAGCACGGGCTCATCGAACCGTCCGAAGTCAACCGCGCCGGCCTGGTCGACGAACGTCAGCTCGCCGTCGTCGGCACGGACCAGGAGCACGGCGCCCGGGATGCCGCCCGTCGCGCGCGGCTCCGCGTTGTTCTGCGCCAGGATCAGCCACTCCCGCGGCCCATCGGTACCGAGCATCGGCGGGAGAAGCTGCACCGCGCGCGCCGCCGTCGCCGTCGTCATCCGCACGTCCGTCAGCTGGGCATTCAGCAGGTCTGCGGCCTCGGCGAGCGGGCCGACCAGTCCCTCGCGCGGGATTGCGGCGACGCGCTCGATTGCCGAGCCCACGGCCGTGTCCGCCGCGACGACGTCGTCACGCACGTCGACGAGCGGCTGCAGCTCGATCCGCCCGTCCTGGGGGGCCAGCCGGTCAGGCGTCACAGCCTGCGCCGCGTCGGACAGGCGGGGCAGGACGTCCGAGGCCAGCCGGTCGACGGTGCTGGTGATCGCAGTCAGCGCCCGCACGTCGTCGCCAAGCCACGGGGCTCCCCCGGCCAGCGTCCACAGGGGGCCGCTCGTCGCCGACGCCGCGCGCTCAGAAGCTGCCTGCAGGGACGTGAGGTCGGCCGCCGCAGCCCGCGGGTCCTCGCGCAGACGCTGCTCGAGGCCGAGGATCGTCCCCGAGACCTCCTCCATCGCCGCGCGGGCGCGCATCACGTCGACCGCCAGCCACACCGCGAGGGCGAGGATCAGGACCACGAGCCCGACGACGGTCCACAGCACCCTGCGCAGGGTCTTGCGCCGGTGCTCCCTGCGGAGGGCCGGCGCGGGACGCCCGAGCCGTGCGCGCGGTGGTGCGACCGGCGGAGCGACGCCCGACCAGCCAGAACCCCAGCCTTCGTGCGCCACCCACTACCCCCGTCGTCGACCGGCACATCGTCACTGACCTCGGCCCGCGTTAGATTACCCATGCCCTCCCACCACCGCGCCTTGACTAGCTGAAAGGACATCCGTGCCGCTGCAGCTGTTGTGCGTGTGCACCGGCAACATCTGCCGCTCGCCCGCCGTCGAGGCGCTGCTGCGGCGAGAGCTGGACGAGTCCGTCGTCGTCACGAGCGCGGGGACGCGGGGGCTTGTCGACGCGCCCGTGCACGAGCCGATGGCCCGGCTGCTGGCGGCCGACCGGATCGACGCCTCAGCCTTCCGTTCCCGCCCGCTGACGGCCGACGCCGTGCAGTCCGCCGACCTCGTTCTCACGCTCACCGCGCAGCACCGGAGCGAGGTGCTCGAGCTCGAGCCGCTCGCGCTGCGCCGCACGCTGTCGCTGGGCGAGCTGGCGCGGCTGGCCGCCGAGGTGCCGCCCGGGACGGTCACCGGTGTCACCGACGCCGAACGGCTGCGGTCGCTCGTGTCCGCCGCGCAGGCGCGTCGCCACCTGTTCGCCGGCAGGCACCTGGACGACGACGTCGTCGACCCGTACCGGCAGGCGGACGGCGTCTACGCGACCTCGTACGCGCAGATCACCGCCCACGTGGGGCGGCTGGTCACGGCCCTGCGGAGCTGACCCGCGACCGCAGCCCGAGGTCAGATGCCCAGCGCCGCCTGGATGGGCTCGAGCGTGAAGTACACGAGGAACAGCGCCGAGGCGACCCACATCAGCGGGTGCACCTGACGGACCTTGCCCAGCGCGAGCTTGATGAGCACGAACGCGATGAAGCCGGCACCGATGCCGTCGGCGATCGAGTACGTGAACGGCATGATGACGATCGTGAGGAACGCGGGGATCGCGATCTCGACGTTCTTCCACGAGATCGCCGCGACCTGGGCCATCATCAGGTAGCCGACGAACACGAGCGCGGGCGCGGCCGCCTCGTAGGGCACGAGCGCGACGATCGGCGACAGGAACGTCGCGAGCAGGAACGCGACGCCCGTGACGACCGACGCGAGACCGGTGCGCGCACCCTCGCCGACGCCCGACGTCGACTCGACGTACGCGGTGTTGGACGAGACGCTGCCCGCACCACCGGCGACGGCGGCGAGCGAGTCGACGACGAGGATCTGACGGGTCCGCGGCGGGTTGCCCTTCTCGTCGAGCAGGCCGGCCTCGCCGCCGACGGCCACCATCGTGCCCATCGTGTCGAAGAAGTCGGCGAGCAGCAGCGAGAACACGAGCAGGATCACCGTGACCGTCGCGATGTTCTCGAACGACCCCAGCAGCGAGAACTGCCCGAGCAGACCGAAGTCCGGAACGGTGACAACACCGTCGAACGCCGGGGCGTTGAGGTTGAAGCCGTTCGGGTTGTCCTCGGTCTTGGCGCCGACGTGCAGCGTGTTCTCGATGACGACAGCGAGCGCCGTGGCGGTGACGATCGCGATGAGCATCGCGCCGCGCACCTTGCGGACGAACAGCACGATCGTCAGCACCAACCCGACGACGAACACCAGGACCGGCCAGGTGCCCAGGTTGCCGAGCGTGACGACGGTGCCCACGCCCGGGCTGACGAACCCGGCGTTGACGAAGCCGATGAGCGCGATGAACAGACCGATGCCGACGCTGATCGCCGTCTTGAGCTCGACCGGGACGGCCTTGAACACGGCCTCGCGGAAGCCGGTGAGCACGAGCGCCAGGATGATGAGGCCCTCGATGACGACGAGGCCCATGGCGTCGGCCCAGGTGACGCCCTCGAGGCTGGCGATCGAGTACGCGACGACGGCGTTGAGCCCGAGGCCCGTCGCGAGCGCGATCGGGAAGTTGGCGAACACGCCCATCGCGATCGTGACCAGGCCCGCGACCAGCGCCGTGGCCGCGGCGATCATGCCGAGGTTGGGGCCCTCGGTGCCGCCGCCAAGGAACTGGCCGGTGCCGTCCGGGACCGTGCCGATGATGAGCGGGTTGAGCACGACGATGTAGCTCATCGCGAAGAAGGTGACGAGACCGCCGCGGATCTCGGTCCCGATCGTCGAGCCGCGCTCCGTGATCTTGAAGAAGCGGTCGATCGCGCTCAGCTCGGTCGTCGGCCGCGCGATGGTCTGGTTCGCCATGGCCGCAATGGTGCCAGAGGCGGAGGAGCGCGCAGGACGCGATACGCGGATCGTGACTGCGATTTAACACACAGGAGCAGACGCCCTGAGCTCACGGCCGTCCACGCTCAAGCCGTCGCCGTGTCGCCGTGGCGGTGGGCGACCCTCCACCCGCCGTTCTCGCGCCGGTACACCTGGGTGACCCGCAGCGTGTAGGTGCGCGGTTGCCCGTCCACCGACACCGCGGTGTGCTCCAGGCCCGCCGTGTATGCCATGTCGCCCACGACGTCGTACGCCTGTGTGTCGAAGGCGAACGACCTGCAGTCGGAGAAGCTCTTGCCGAGGTGGGTGAAGAGCTCGTCGATCTGCTCCTGGCCGTAGGCGTTGCGCCATGCACCCAGGACGCTCACCGGCTCGTTGCGGGACCACTGTGCCCGCCGTGGCGCCGGGTCACCGTTGTGCAGTGCGAGCTCAGCCTCGTACAGCGGGCCATCAACCCAGGCGAGGAACTCGTCGCGATCACTCATTCCCGTACCTCTGCTCCCGGCTTCTGCACACCGATCATGATCAGTACGCCCCGCGGGCGCCGAACACGGCCTTGGCGGTGCGGGCGAGGATGAGCAGGTCGCCAAACGGTGTCCAGTTCTCGGCGTAGAAGACGTCGAGACGCACGGTCTCCTCCCAGGACAGGTCCGAGCGTCCGCCGACCTGCCAGAGCCCGGTCATGCCGGGCTTGACCAGGAGCCGACGTCGCATGCGTGCCTCGTACTTGGACACCTCGCGAGCCAGCGGGGGGCGCGGCCCGACGAGCGACATCTGGCCGGCGAGCACGTTCAACAGCTGCGGCAGCTCGTCGAGCGAGTACCGGCGCAGGAACCGGCCCACGGGGGTGACGCGCGGGTCGTCGCGTCGTTTGAACAGCACGCCGTTGCCGTCGCTCTCGCCGGCGAGCACGCGGTGGTCGTCGTCGGCACCGACGCGCATGGTGCGGAACTTGAGCATCGGGAAGGTGCGGCCACCTCGGCCCACGCGCTCCTGCACGTAGAAGATCGGCCCGTCGCTGCTCACAGCGACCGCGAGCGCCGAGAGCCACAGCACCGGCGCCAGGAGGACGGTGAGCACCGCGGCGCCGATCACGTCCGTGAGCGTCTTGAGCACGTACTTCGGGCCGCTGAACCGCGGCGCGTCGACGTGCAGCAGCGAGACGGACTGCTCGGGCGTGACGGTGATGCGCGGGCCCGCGACGTCGGCCAGCTCGGCGGTGAGCATGAGGTCCACGCCGACGGGCTCGAGCTCCCACGACAGACGCCGCACGACCTCGGCCGTGATCGCGTCGGAGCCGCTGACGGCGACGCAGTCGGCGCCCACCTGCGCGGCGATCGTCCCGGCCCCGCGGAGGTCGCCCAGCACCGGTACGCCGAGGATCTCCTCGCCCGGCTGCACCTGGCCCGGGGGCACGCACACGCCCACGACGCGGTAGCCCGAGCCGGGGCGGTCGTTCATCTCGCGCACGAGCCGTTCGGCCTGGTCGCGCAGGCCGATCGCGAGCACCGCCGTCGTCCAGCCGCCCATGCGACGGCGGCGGTGGAGCCAGCCGCGCCAGGCCCACCGGCCGGCGAGGACGGCGACGGTCCCGAGCGGGAACGCCACGAGCAGGTACGTCCGCACACCGGGGCGCTGCAGCACGAACGACACGAGCGCGAGCAGGCCGAGGTATCGCCACGTCGCGTCGAACACACGCTGGTACTCGGTGGGACCCGAGCCGTACACGCACGGCTCGTAGGCACGGCTCAGCGCGAGAGACACGAGCCAGCCTCCGACGACGGCCGCCGTGAGCAGTGCGTGCGCCCACACCACGCGCGACCCCGCGCCCATGAGCTGGCCCCAGGCCGGGATGGCGGCGAGGGCTGCCACCGGCGCGAGGATCAAGACGTCCGTCGCGACCAGCCGTCGGCGGTAGATGCCGCGCCACGAGGGGCTCCCGAACGCCTCGCGGACCTCGCCGAGCCGACCCGCCCGGCTCGCGGCCAGGACGTTGGGCCTGCCAAGGCTCGTGCTGACGCTGAGGGCCACTGTGATCTCCTGCTGCTCTCCGAGACCGCGGTGCCCCCACCACGCGGAAGTGCACTCCAATCTGGAACGGCGAGCGGTCCCGTGAACAGGGTTTCGAGCCCCTTTCACCCCGGTTTTCACCCCGGGGTGAAAGTGTGGGTGAAAGTGCCCCGCCGAAGGCCGGTCCGCGGGCCGTCGCAGGTCCGGTGGCCGGTCTGACGGCGCGACATAAACTCGGGGAGTGCCCTCCATCGTCACGCTCCTTCTCCACCCGGAGCGGCGGCGTCCCGGCCCCCCGCCGCTGCGCGTGGACCTGCGCCGGATCCTGCTGGCCGGCATGGCCGTATGGCTGCTCGCGCTGGTGGTGTTCGGGGTGCTCGCGATCCTCGGCCGTGCGACGACCGAGGTCGTCGCCACCTGTGTCATCGGGCTGCTGCTGGGCGGAGCTGGGCTGCTCTGGGAGCGGCGCCACCGCCGCGAGTACCGCGGCGAGGACTAGGCTCGCCGGCAGGGCATTCTCAGCGGTCGGCGTCCCAGGCGGTCGCCGACCAGAGCGCGTCCGCCTGGTCCGGGTCGGCGATCACCGCTTCGAGGAGCGCGGCCAGGCCCGGGCGACCCAGCAGGTCCGCGAGCGCCTGAGCCAGGGCCTGCTCCCCCGTCGCGTGCGGCTCGCCGTCGGCGGTGACCCACCACGCGACGGCGACGCCGTCGACGACGAGCTCGTCGTGCGCCCACCAGTGGTCACCGACGCGCGGGTCGAGCGCGGCGACCCGCGGGTCGGTCCGCCGGCGCTCGCCCGGCGAGTCCGGCTCCGGCACACCCTCGTCGCCCGCGACGGGGAGGTCGAGCAGGGCCGCGAGCGCCGCTGCGTCGGCCTCGTCGGCCGGCACGACCGGCACGAGCTGCGCCCACCGCGCGCTGCCGGCCACCTCGAGGTCGTCCGCGGCGTGCACGACGGCGGTGCCCGCCTCGAGGGCGGGCAGCCGGTCGGGAAGGGGGTCGAGTGCCGACGTCCGGCGATCGGGGTCGAGGCCGCGTGCCACCGCCGTCAGCCCTCGCCACACCGCGAGCGCCTCGCGCAGCGGTACCGCCGCGCCGACTGCGGGAAGGCGCTCGAGCACCGTCGGCCAGTCGCCGGCGTCGAGCTCGGCAAGCCCGTCGACCCCGCCGAGCGCGCGGCGCACCTCGTCGTCGAGCCCTTCCAGTGCGGTGGGCGCCGGCGGGACCAGCGGCACGTCGTCGTGCAGGGCGAAGGGCGCGCCGAACCGGTCCCGCATCCACCACGCGGTGTAGGAGGGGGTGCCGGGGCGTGGGGCGCCGAGCAGCGCGCGTCGCGTGCGGGGGTCACCGGCCAGACGGCCCAGCACCTCTGGCCACGCGTCGTCCGCGACGGCGTCGAGGTCGGCGACCGCCTCGACGTCGCCGACCGTGACGCCCGGGCCGAGGCGCTCGGCGAGGAAGGCGAGGTAGTCGGACCACACGGCGAGCCATCCGGCCGGGTCGTCGGGGCCTTGCTCCTCGTCGCCGTCGCGCTCGAGGCCGGGCAGGTCATCGATGTCCGGGGTGACGACGTCGGGCACGGTGTACACGGCCAGGCCGGCGTGCGCGCCCGCGGCGGCGAGCGACACGGGGCCGTACCGGGCTGCGGCGTCGTCGGCGACGGGCACGAGCGCGTCGAGCACGTCGGCGGCCCACGTGCCGGGGAGCGTCGTCTCACGCAGGGGCGCGAGCTCGCCGTCGGCGGTGACCACGGGCAGCTCACCGAGCCAGAACGGCATCTCCGGGTGGGCCCCGGCGCCGGGCGCTTCGGCGGCCACGGACGCGTCGGCGGGCAGGGCAAGACGGACGAGTGCGAGGACCGCGTCGACGATCTCCTGCGCGACGGCGTCGACCGGGCCCACGATGCTCCCGGCGACCGGGCCGGGGCGGACGGCGTCCGGGCCGGCGTCGAGCAGCGTGTCGGCCGCGGCGAGCGCCGTTGCGCGCACGCCGGGGTCCGTGAGGAGGCTGCGCGGGTCGGTGCGTGAGGCCCCGGCGCGGACCAGGAGCGGGTGGGCGGCGTCGGGGTGGACGACGCGCACGCCGAGCGTCCGGGCGATCGCGGCGAGCGCGGGGTCGTCCTCCCCCTCCGGCAGGACGACGGTGCCGCGCACGCCGGTGACGGTGCGGCCGTCGGCGAGCGGGACGCGGGCGCCGGCGAGGGCTTCGAGGACGCCGGGGTCGGCGGCGTGGTGCTCAAGAGCCGCGTAGATCTCGTGCCAGCGGTGCGGCGGCAGGCCGTCGGGGAGGTCGTCGACGATGTCAGCGAGGCTGACGGTCGCCGCGCCGAGCGTCCGGGCGACCGCGTGGTGGCGGGCCGGCAGTGCCACCAGGCCGGGGACCACCGGGGCCAGCGCGGCGACGAGCGACTCGTCCTCGCCCGCAGGGCCGGTGATGACGACGGCGTCCTGCGGCGCGACCGGGTGGTGCGTGTCGGGCGTTCGGGTGCCGCCCGCGACGTGCGGCGGGGCGAGGATCAGGGTGCCGCGCAGCGTGTCGAGCGCGGCCTCGCGGATCGCGGCGTCGACGTCCGACGCCGGCAGCCCGGTGGGGACGAGGCCGAGCACGTCGCGCGGGTGGTCGGGGTCGGCGGCGAGGCGCGCGAGCAGGTCGGCGTAGGCGACGCCTGCGTCCCGGGCGAGGCGTGCGGCGGCAGGCCCGGGATGGACCTGGCGGCGGCCGGGGTCGACCGGGAAGGACGCCACGAGCAGGGCGGGGAACGTCAGCGGCACGTCTGTCGGCGTGGGGGCGTGCAGGACGGGCGGGACCTGCGGGGCGGCGGCGCCCGCTCGCGGCACCGCCCAGACCAGCGACCAGTCCGCGCGCCGCTGCTCGAGGGGCAGGTCCGCGACGTCGTCGGGATCGAACGCGCCCGACCGTCGCTCCGTGACCCACCGCTCCCCCACGTCGCCGAGCCGCTCCACCTCGCCGCTGTGAGCGGACTTTTGGCCCGCTTCCGGCCCTCCGAGTGGGCCAAAAGTCCGCTCACAGCGCTCGACGAGCAGTTCCGCGAGGGACGGCAGGGCGAGGAGGAGGCCGTCGTCGACGGCGTCGAGCTGGGCGCGCACGGACTCGACCGCAGCCTCGTCGCGCAGGGTCAGCTTGACGACGGTGGCGTACTCGGCGAGGCCGTCGTCGTCGGGCCGCTCCCCCAGCGCGGGGGCGGGGAAGGGCAGGCGGAGCACCGGCAGCGCGTCGCCGCGCTCCCCGGACGACGCGCGCAGCCGTGCGGCGCGCTCCGTCCCGCCCGACGTGACGTCGTCGAGCAGCGCGCGCGTCGCGGCGAGGGAGAACCGCACGCCCCCGGTTCGCGAGCGGACCGCGACGTCGTCGGACACCGAGCGCACGGCCGCGAAGCCGACGCCGAACCGGCCGACCTGCCCGCTGTCCGCAGGCTTGGCCGACGCACGGAGCGACGCGAGCGACGCGACGCCCTCGGCGTCGAGCGGCGCCCCGGTGTTGGCCGCGATCAGCCGGTACCCGCTGTGAGCGGACTTTTGGCCCGCCTCAGCGTCCGAGAGTGGGCCAAAAGTCCGCTCACAGCGCTCGAGTCGGAGCAGCAGGCGGCCGGGCACGCCCGCGCGGGCCGCCGCGTCGGCGGCGTTCTGCGCGAGCTCGACGACCACGCGGTCGCGGTAATAGCCGCGGGCGTGGTCCTCCTCGGTGTTCGCGTCCTCGCGGAAGCGGGTGCCGGACCCGAGCCACGCCTCCGCGACCGCGTGCCGCAGCGCGGCGGTCTCGAAGGCGTCCGCGGTCACGTGGTCTCGTCGTCGCTGCCGGCGCCGACGTCGCCGCTGGTGAGCTCGACCGGTTCGATCACGGTGTCGTCGATGAGCGGCGCGTCCGCGGGCCACTCGCTCCCGTGCCGGTCGATGTCGGTCTCGGAGTGGGCACCGCAACCGTGGTCGAGCGAGACGACCTTGCCGTCGTCGGGCGACCACTCGTTGGCGCACACGCCGAACAGCTGACCCAGCGGCCCGGACAGCGGCACCAGGAACGCGCACGTCATGCACTCGGCCGCGGACGCGACGGCGACCGGCGACGTCGGGCCCTGCGACCCGCGGTACCAGCGCTCGGCCGCCGCGTCGCGCCCGGTCGGGGACAGCACGCGCGCGCGGGTCAGCGCGAGCTCGCGCGCGACGTCGTCGATGTCGTCGTCGCCCAGCTCCGCCCAGCCCGGCTCGAGGCGCGGGTCGTCGGGCCGGTACGGCAGCGTGTCGCCCGGGCCGAGATCGCCGGGGCGCAGGCGCTTCGACCACGGCACCCACTCGGGCGCCAGGATCGCCTCGTCGCCCGGCAGGAGCTCCACCTCGCACACCGTCGCGGAGCGGCCCCGCGGCACGCGGGCGAGCGTGACGGTCCAGTGCCAGCCGTGGTAGCCCGGCATCGCGGCGGCGAACCGGTGGGACATGAGGCGATCGCCCTCGGCGACCGCACCCAGGTGCTCCCCGACGTCGGAGGGTGACCCCGCGACCTCCTCGGCAGCGGCGCGCGCCAGGTCGGCCGCCCCCAGCAGGACGGCGTCGTTGCGCGCCCGGGCGCTCACACGGCGCGTCCGCGGGGGCGCGTCGGCTGCAGCGGTGACCATGGGTTGTCCTCTCAGGCCTCGAGGTCGTCCGCGACGGCGCGCAGCAGCGTCGCGACCCGCTTGGCGGCCCCGCTCTCGGGGTACTTGCCCCGCTTGAGCTGGTCACCCGTGCGGTCGAGGACCGTGATGAGGTCCTCCACGATGGTCGCCATCTCCGACGGCGGCTTGCGCTTGGCCTTGACGACCGACGGGGCCGGGTCCAGCACCTTGACCGACAGCGCCGAGGGGCCGCGGCGCCCGTCCGCGACGCCGTAGTCCACGCGCGTACCGGGCTTCGGGCTCGTCGAGCCGGCCGGCAGAGCCGACGCGTGCAGGAAGACCTCGCCGCCGTCGTCGCCCGCGATGAATCCGAAGCCGCGCTCTTCGTCGTACCACTTGACCTTGCCGGTGGGCACCTGAACCTCTTCGTACTCGTTCGATTGCTCGGGGACGGCCGCGCGCCCCGTCCTGACGGGTCCGTGCGAACGTGCGGCCAGAAATCCCAGGCTACCGGGCGGCGGGCCTCGTCGTCGCATCCGTTTCGCGGCGGGCGACGCCGATCCCCAGGTCCCGGCCCAGCCGCACCGCGACGGCGTCGAACCACGCCGCGGCGTCGGTGACCGAGCCGACGAGGCGCCCGAAGAGCTCGAACGACACCGTGCCGAACACCGTGGTCCACGCCATGAGCGTGCGCGCGACGGTCTCGGGCGGCGCCTCGGTGGTCAGGGCCCGCGCGACCACGAACTCGCGCCCTGCGGCGCGGCGTACCCGGGCACGGGCGTGCCGTACAGCAGGGCGAACTCCCCCGGGTGCTCGACCGACCACGCACGCACCGCCCGGCAGGCGGCGAGCCAGCGTCCGGGCAGGTCGGCGCGGTCCACCGCGGCCCCCGCGCTCTCGACCGCGGCGCCCAGCTCGTCGTAGCACTCGACGATCAGCGCGGTCCGCAGCGCGTCGCGGCTCAGGAAGTAGCGGTAGACCGCGGACGACACCATCCCGACGTCGCGTGCGACGGCCCGCAGCGAGAGGGCGGCCGGTCCCTCGGCGGTCAGTCGCTCGCGCGCCGCGGCGAGGATCTCGCGCGTCAGGCCCTCCCGTGCCCGGGCCCGGACCGTGCGCGCCGTCGTCCGTTCAGTCATGTGCGTCAGGGTGGCACGGCACACACCCCGAGCAACCCGCCGCGCGCGACCGGTTCGGCATCGAGCCCACGCCGTGGCAGGACGTCTGCCGCGCGACCGTGGCGGGCGAGCTCGCCGCCGTCGTCGCCTGAGCCCGCACAGGCGGGGCGCGTAGCATCGATCAGATGGCCAGTACGCCGGCCCCACGCACCTTCACCGACGCGATCCGCACCCGCCCGGACGCCGCGCTCGTCGCGCTGCTCCGCGCCCGGCCCGACCTCGCGACGCCGTCGCCCTCGACGCTGCGCTCGCTCGCGGCGCGCGCGTCGAGCCGCACGAGCCTCGAGCGCGCGCTCGCGCACTCCGACGCCCGGACGCTTCAGCTCCTCGAGGCGGTCCTCGCTCTGTCCGACGGCGGCCCCGACCCGGTGAGCCCCGAGCGCGTGGTCGCCGCGATCGGCGCCGACCGCGTGGGGACCGAGACCGAGCCCACCGCGACAGACGCACCCGACGCGCGTGCCGTCGTCGGGCAGATGATCGACGCGGCGCTCGAGGCCGCGCTCCTGTGGGACGCCGGCGAGCCGGGCGAGCCCGACCTGCGACCGTCGCCCGGGCTCGACGAGGCGCTCGGCCCGTACCCCGCCGGGCTCGGCCCCGCCCGGCCGGCGTCGGAGCAACCTGCGTCTCTGTCCGTCACCGATCCGGCCCCGGAAGGCGACGGACAGAGACGGACGTCGGGGGACGCCTTCCCTCCCGGCGCGCGCGAGGTGCTCGACGCGCTCGCGTGGGGCCCGCCGGTCGGCGTCGTGCCGCCTCCGGGGACAGGGCCGCGCCGCGCGGTCGACGCGCTCGTCGACGCCGGGCTGCTGCTGCGCTCCGACGCGCGGCACGTGCTCCTGCCGCGCGACGTCGGGCTCTCGCTGCGCGGCGGACGCACCCATCGCTCGCCCGAGCTCGCCGCGCCACGGCCCGAGGGCCGCACCGTCCCCGCCGCGAGCGCCGACTCCGACGCCGTGAGCGCGGCGCTCGAGCTGGTGCGGTGGGTCGACCGGCTCATCGCGGCGTGGGAGGACGAGCCGCCGCCCGTGCTGCGGGCGGGCGGCCTCGGCGTGCGCGAGCTCCGGCGCACCGCGCAGGCGATCGGCATCGACGAGACGACGGCGGCGTTCGTCGTCGAGCTCGCCGCGGGCGCCGGCCTCGTGACCGACGACGGCGACGCCCCGGCGTCGTACGCGCCCACGACGCGCGCCGACACGTGGGACGAGCTCGACGACGCGGCGCGGTGGGCGCTGCTCGTCGAGCCGTGGGCGGGCTCGCGCCGCACCCCGTGGCAGGTGGGGTCGCGCGACGAGAAGGGCAACGTCCGGGCGCCGCTGTCGCCCGACCTGCACCGGCCGTGGGTGCCGCGGCTGCGCGGGCAGGTGCTGTCGGTGCTCGCGGAGCAGCCGGGGACCGCGCTCGGGCTCGAGGACGTCATGACGGTGCTGCGCTGGCGCACGCCGCGCGCGGTGCCGCCGGAACCGGCGGTGGCGGGCCTGCTGCGCGAGGCCGCGCTGCTGGGCGTCACCGGTGCGGGCGCGATCTCCGCGCCGGGCCGGGCGTTCCTCGCCCACGTGCCCGACCATCTGCCCGGGGACGCCCGGTCCGACACCGCGCTCGAGGACGCGCTGCGCGCCGTGCTGCCGCTCGAGGTCGAGGAGGTCCTGCTGCAGGGCGACCTCACGGGCATCGTGCCCGGCCGCCCCTCGATGGCGCTCGCGCGGCTCCTCGAGCGCGCCGCCGATGCGGAGTCGCGCGGCGCGGCCCTCACGGTGCGGTTCACGCCGGCGTCGGTCACGCGCGCGCTCGACCACGGCACCACCGCCGACGAGCTGCTCGGTGAGCTGGCACGCCGGTCCCCCGTGCCGGTGCCGCAGCCGCTCGAGTACCTCGTGCGGGACACGGCGCGCCGCCACGAGGCACTGCGGATCGGCGGCGCGTCGTCGTACGTCCGGGCCGCCGACCCGACCGTGCTCGCCGGACTGGTCGCGGACCCGCGGCTCGCCTCGCTCGGGCTGGTCCGGCTCGCGCCGACCGTGCTCGCCGCCTCCGTCCCGCCCGCCGAGCTGCACGACGCGCTGCGCGAGCGCGGCCTGCTGTCCGCGCTCGAGGGGCCCGACGGCCGCGTGCTCGGGCGGCTGCGCGCCGTGCCGCGGGTCGACCGTTCCGGCCTCGGGCGGCGCGGCACGTCCTCGGCGACGACGTCTCCCGTCACCGACGAGGGGCGGGCCTCGCTCGTCGCGCGGCTGCGCGCCGCCGACGGCGGCATCTCGGCCGACGGCTGGAGCCCCACCGACGGGTGGAGCCCCGCCGACGGCTGGAGCTTCGCCGACGGCGGCACCCCGGCCGCGGCGAGCGCCGCGACCGGCAACGGTGCGGACCGGGCGGGTGCCGCCGTCGGGCAGACCCATGCCGCGGCGCGGGTGGCCGCACGTGCCGGACGCCGCGGAACAGACGACCCGGGCGAGGCGTTGGGCCTCCTGCACGACGCGCTGCGCGACGGGCGACGGGTGTGGGTCGAGATGGTCGGCGGCACCGGCGGCCTGGAGCGGCGCGAGCTCAAGCCCCTGCGGCTCGACGGCGGCAGGCTGCGCGCGCTCGACGCCGACCGCGAGGCCGAGCTGACCATCGCGGTGCACCGCATCGCGTCGGTCTCCCCGGCCCCCGAGGTCGAGGAACGCCCCGCGAGGTAGCGCACTCTCCCGCGAGGTAGCACGCTTTCCGCCGAGGTAGCGCACTTTCTCGCGAGGTAGAAACGAAGGACGAACGAAAGGAACCGCATGACGGACGGCCCGCTCATCGTCCAGAGCGACAAGTCGATCCTCCTCGAGGTCGACCACCCCCGCGGCGACGACGCACGCCGCGCCATCGCGCCGTTCGCCGAGCTCGAGCGCGCGCCCGAGCACATCCACACGTATCGCCTGACGAACCTCGGGCTGTGGAACGCGCGCGCCGCGGGGCACGACGCCGAGCAGGTCGTGGACACGCTCATCGAGTACTCGCGCTACCCGGTGCCGCACGCGCTGCTCGTCGACCTCGCGGAGACCATGGCGCGCTACGGCCGGCTGCGGCTCGTGTCGCACCCGACGCACGGGCTCGTCCTGGAGTCCACCGACCGCGCGGTGCTCGAGGAGGTGCTCAAGTCGCGGCGGACCACGGGCATGGTGGGCGCACGGCTCGACGACGAGACCGTCGTCGTGCACCCGTCCGAGCGCGGCCACCTCAAGCAGGTGCTGGTCAAGCTCGGTTGGCCGGCCGAGGACCTCGCCGGCTACGTCGACGGCGAGAAGCACCCGATCGCCCTGTCGCCCACGACGAAGCCCCGCACCCCGAACGAGAAGGCCAAGGACTGGGCGATGCGCCCCTACCAGGCGCAGGCCGTCGACGGGTTCTGGCACGGCGGGTCCGGCGTCGTCGTGCTGCCGTGCGGCGCGGGCAAGACGATCGTCGGCGCCGCCGCGATGGCCCGTTCCGGCACGACGACGCTCATCCTCGTGACCAACACGGTCAGCGCCCGGCAGTGGCGCGACGAGCTCGTGCGCCGCACGTCGCTCACCGAGGACGAGATCGGCGAGTACTCGGGCGCACGCAAGGAGATCAAGCCCGTCACGATCGCGACCTACCAGGTGCTCACGACCAGGCGTAAGGGCGTGTACACGCACCTCGAGCTGCTCGACGCGCGGGACTGGGGGCTCGTCGTCTACGACGAGGTGCACCTGCTGCCCGCGCCGGTCTTCCGCATGACGGCGGACCTGCAGGCGCGCCGCCGGCTCGGGCTCACGGCCACGCTCGTGCGCGAGGACGGCCGCGAGGACGAGGTGTTCTCCCTCATCGGGCCCAAGCGCTACGACGCGCCGTGGAAGGACATCGAGGCTCAGGGCTACATCGCGCCCGCCGACTGCGTCGAGGTGCGGCTCACGCTGCCCGAGCACGAGCGCATGGTCTACGCGACCGCCGAGCCCGAGGACAAGTACCGGCTCGCCGCGTGCGCGCCGGGCAAGAACCGCGTCGTCGAGCGGATCGTCGCCTCCTACCCGGACGACCAGGTGCTCGTCATCGGGCAGTACCTCGACCAGCTCGAGGAGCTGGCGGAGCACCTCGACGCGCCGCTCATCACCGGCGCGACGACGGTCCGCGAGCGCCAGCGCCTGTTCGAGGCGTTCCGGTCCGGGGAGATCTCGCGGCTCGTGGTCAGCAAGGTCGCGAACTTCTCGATCGACCTGCCCGAGGCGTCCGTGGCGGTCCAGGTGTCCGGGTCGTTCGGGTCGCGACAGGAGGAGGCGCAGCGGCTGGGGCGCGTCATGCGGCCCAAGTCCGACGGGCGCACGGCGCACTTCTACGCCGTCGTCGCGCGCGACACCGTGGACCAGGAGTTCGCCGCCCACCGGCAGCGGTTCCTCGCCGAGCAGGGGTACGCCTACCGCATCGTCGACGCGGAGGACCTCGACGCCGTCGCGTAGGTCCCTCGGCCGTTCGGTCGACGTGCGGGACGCGGCGCACCGCCGCACCGTGGAGGCGTGACTCGATTCGGCTACACCCTCATGACGGAGCAGTCCGGCCCGAAGCAGCTCGTCGAGTACGCGGTGGCTGCCGAGCGCGTCGGCTTCGACTTCGAGGTCTCGAGCGACCACTACTTCCCGTGGCTGGAGTCGCAGGGGCACTCCCCGTACGCGTGGAGCGTGCTGGGCGCGGTGGCGCACGCGACCGAGCGCGTCGGCCTCATGACGTACGTGACCTGCCCGACCCTGCGCTACCACCCGGCAGTCGTCGCGCAGAAGGCGGCGACGCTCGGCCTGCTCTCCGACGGACGGTTCACGCTCGGACTGGGCTCCGGCGAGAACCTCAACGAGCACGTGGTCGGCACGCGCTGGCCTGCCGTCGACGAGCGCCACGAGCTGCTGTACGAGGCGCTCGAGATCATCGCCGAGCTCTTCGCCGGCGAGCTGCTCAGCTACCGCGGGAACCATTTCCAGGTGGACTCCGCGCGGCTGTGGGACGTCCCCGAGACTCCCGTCGAGATCGGCGTCGCCGTCTCCGGGCGGCACTCGGTCGAGCTGTTCGCGCCGCTGGCCGACCACCTGATCGCGACCCAGCCGAAGCCGAGCGTGATCGACCGGTGGAACCGGGTGCGCCGCGAGAAGTCCCTGCCGCCGTCGCGCAAGATCGGCCAGATGCCGATCTCGTGGGACCTCGACGCCGACGCCGCGGTCGCCCGCGCGCACGACCAGTTCCGCTGGAACGGGCTCGGCTGGCCCGTGAACGCCAACCTGCCCACGACGGAGGCGTTCGCCCGGGCCGCGTCGTTCGTCCGGCCCGACGACGTCGCGAGCTCCATCCCGTGCGGCCCGGACCTCGACGCGATCGTCGAGGCCGCCTCTGCCTACTGGGAGGCCGGCTTCACCGACCTGGCGATCATCCAGATCGGCGACGAGAAGCAGCACGAGTTCCTCGACACCGCGGCGAAGCCCCTGCTCGACAAGCTCCGCGAGGCCGCGGACCCGGCCGCGTGACCGCACCGGTGGGGCGTCTCGGGGCGCCACCCACGGCTGGTGTCGTCAGACCTCATGATTCCTCCGGTGCTCGGATGGCCTTGCGGTTGATGATCGTCCAGCTCTGCCCGTCAGGCGCCGGGTCGGTCGGGGGCACCCAGTACCGGTGGCCGTCGATGTCGAGGTAGCAGAACTCCCGGCCGCCGAACGTGCTCACGACCCCCCGGGCGCGGATGAGCTGACGGAACGCCAGGTGCTGGTGCGGCCGGGTGGACCTGGTGAGCACGACGTACTCGTGCGGGTTCTCGGGCATCGTCCTGGCGAACACCCACGTCTGGCCGGCGACGTACTCGCGCGCGTCCAGCTCGGTGAAGCCGGCGGCGTCACCGGCCAGCGCGCGGCAGGCGAACGTGACCTGGTCGACGGCCTCGTCGTGGCTGGGAGCACCGCCTCGGGCGACGATGCGTGGCTCGTGGAGGGTTGCCCTCCACCGGTGGTCCGCATCGCCCGCCCGCCAGACCTCGGCAGTCGTGACGTCGTCCTCGAGCTTCACGATGGTCCCCCTCCGTGCGCGGGCGACGTTTGCCCGCCGCAGCGATATCTCCCCACGTCATGGTGCATTCCGATTGCGGGCCGCGCTCCCCCGCGACACGATGCATCGCGTGAATCCTGCGCATCCGGCCGCGCTGCGACGTGCGGCCGCAGCCGTCGCTGCCTTCCTGCTCGCAGCGGCGTGGACCGCCCTCGCGACGCTCACCGCCGCGCCGGCGCACGCCGTGCCCCCGCTGCCCGACATCGAGGGCGACGTCACCGACGAGGTCGGGGCGCTCGAGGGCCGCGCGGACGAGGTGCAGGAGGCGCTCGACCGCGTCGCCACGGAGACGCCGTACCAGCTGTTCGTGGTGTACGTGGCCTCGTTCGACGGGCTCGACGGCCTCGAGTGGGCCGACGCGACGGCGAACAACGCGCGGCTCGGTCGCGACGACCTGCTCCTCGCCGTCGCGACCGAGGACCGGGTCTACGGCCTGAGCGTCGACCAGGGCATCGCGCTGACCGACTCCGACCTCGACCGTATCCAGGACGCCGCGGTCGACGCGCTGCGCGAGGACGACTGGGCGGGTACGTCGGTCGCGGCGGCGGACGCGACGATCGACGTCGCGGGCGGCTCGGGCGGCGTGCTCGGCGGCGACGACGGCATCCCGACGGGAGCGCTCGTGGGCATCGGCGCGCTCGCGCTCGTCGGCGTGGGCGGCTACGCGTGGTACCGCGGCCGCAGGCGCGCGGCCGAGGCAGGCACCGGCGTCGGGCCCGGACGGGGTCGGGGCGCCCCCGGTCAGGACCCGCTCGAGTCGCTCGCGACCGCCGACCTGGACCGCCGCGCCGGCAGCGCACTCGTGAGCATCGACGACGCGATCCGGACGTCCGAGCAGGAGCTCGGGTTCGCGCAGGCCGAGTTCGGGCTCGAGGCGACGCGCGAGTTCGAGACCGCGCTCGCCCAGGCCAAGCAGGACGTCGGCCGCGCGTTCCGGATCCGCCAGGAGCTCGATGACGAGATCCCGGAGTCCGAGCCTCAGCGGCGTCAGATGCTCGTCGAGCTGCTGAAGCTCTGCGACAGTGCCGCTGACGCGCTCGACGCCCAGACCGCCGCGTTCGACAACCTCCGCCAGCTGCAGGCCCGCGCCCCGCAGGTGCTCGACGAGACCGAGCAGCGGGCCGGCGAGATCACCGACCGCGTCGAGGTGGCCCGCCAGACGCTCGCCGGGCTGCGCGCCGTGTATCCGGCGTCGGCGCTCGAGTCCGTCGCGACCAACCCCGAGCAGGCGCTCGCCCTCGCCGAGAACGCGCGCCAGGCCGTCGTCGAGGGCCGCGCGGCCCTGGACAAGCGCAAGAAGGCCGTCGCCGTCGCGCACGCGCGTGCCGCGCAGAACGCGCTCGGGCAGGCGGTCACGCTGCTCGACGCCGTCGAGCGCGCGGGCACGGACCTCGCCGAGGCCGGGCCCCGGCTCGACCGAGGCATCGCCTCGATCACGCAGGACATCACCGACGCCGGCCGGCTGGCCCCGGGCGACCCCGCCGTCGCGGTAGCGCACACCGAGGCGGAGGCCGCGACGGCGCAGGCCCGCCAGGCCCGGGACGGCGGCGACCCGCTCGCCGCGCTC
>VJZX01000012.1 GCA_009663185.1 Isoptericola halalbus | reverse complement strand
GCGCGGTAGGTGCGGTGAGGCCGGGAACCGGCCGCATGCACGGTACTCATGAGATCTCCCGTGAGAGGGCGTGCACTCAGCTGTCGAGCGCCGACTGCACCGCGGTCTGCGCCTCGGCGAGGAGAGCGTCGATGTCCCCTCCGGCGAGCGCCTTCTGCGTGAGGTTGTCGACGGCCTCGAGGACGTCGGTGGAGTTCACGACGCCGGGCAGCAGCGGGCGTCCGAGCTCGGCCTGCTCGGTGAGCGACGCCACGACGGCGTTGTCCGCCACCTCGGCCTCGGTCACGTCGGTGCGCAGGGGCGGCCATCCCGAGCCGAGCGACCAGGTCACCGCCTGCTCGTGCGCGAGGAAGTACGAGAAGAAGCTCTCGGCCGCCTCCTGCTGCGCCTCGTCGGCCTGCTCGGTCAGGGCCATGGCGACGCCGATCGCCGACGACGCCTGGTCGGCCGGTCCCGCCGGGACCGGGGCGATACCGCACTCGAGCGAGTTCTCTTCGCAGATCGACGCCATCCAGGGCCCACCGATGTACATGCCGACGCGCCCGGAGCTGAACAGGCCGTCACCCGCGATGCCGTCCAGGCCCGTGGGCGAGATCTGGTGCTCGGTGATCGCCGACCGCCAGAACTCGAGCGTCGCCTTGTTCTCCGGCGAGTCGATGACGGCCTGCCCGTCGCGGACGATGTCGCCACCGTTGCCGTAGAAGAGCGTGGGCCAGACGCCGTTCGCCACGGTCGCGTGGTCCGGCAGGGCGACGCCGTACTGCTCAGGGGTGCCGTCCCCGTCCTCGTCCACGGTGAGCTCCTGCGCCGCCGTGACCCACTCGTCCCACGTCGTCGGCACCTCGACGCCGGCCTCGTCGAAGAGCTTGGTGTTGTAGAACATCGCGAGCGGCACGAAGCCGGTCGGCACGCCGTAGCGCACGCCCTCGACCGTCACCATGTCGAGCGCGCCCTGGTTGAGGTCGGGGGTAGCGGCATCGTTCTCGTAGAACCCGTCGAGCTCGACGAAGGCGCCGCGGTCGGCGTAGACGGGCAGGCGCTCGGCAGGCATGGCGACGATCTCGGGCCCGTTGCCTGCGGACATCGCAGGGAGCAGCGTGTCGTCGATGACGTCCCACGGGTTGATCTGGGTGCTGATCTGCACGTCGTCCTGCGATGCGTTGAAGTCCTCGACGATCTGCTCGAGGACGTCGCCGTCGGCCTCGGTGTACCCGTGCCAGAACGTGAGCTGGACGGGTCCGGCGTCGTCAGCCGGGGTCCGCTCGTTCGAGCAGCCGGCCAGCACCATTCCGAGTGCGAGCGGCGCCGCGGTCAGTGCGATGGTGGTCCGCTTCATTGCGAGATTCCTTCCGTGAGGCGAGCGACGGCGTCGCCCACAACGTTGTAAGTAAACGTTGTAAGTAGAGCGTGCCCCGCCCGCGCACTCATGTCAAGAGCTGGCGCGGGGGAGCCGGTCAGCGGGTCGTCGACTCCCGCACGACGAGGCGGAAGTCGGGCGCCGTCGTCCGGGCCGGGACCGGCCCGGCGTCGGCTTCGCCGACGCGCTCGACGAGGTACTCCACGGCGAGGCGGGCGATCTCGTGGCGGCCCGGCTCGACGGTGGTCAGGCTCGGGAAGGAGAACTGCGCGTCGGAGATGTCGTCGAAGCCCATGAGGGCCACGTCCTGCGGCACGCGCACCCCGCGCTCCTGGAGTGAACGCAGAGCGCCGAGCGCCAGGTCGTCGTTCATCGCGAACACGGCGTCGAACTCTGCCCCCGTATCCATCAGAGCGGCCATCGCCCGGGCGCCGTTCGGGCGGCTCCAGACGTCGATCGGGACGACGAGCGCGGGGTCGAGCGCCACGCCGGCGTCGTGGAGTGCCTCGCGGTAGCCGCTGTGCCTGAGGTCTGCCACGGTCGCGGTCTCGCCGTCGTGGGCTCCGAGCAGGACGATGCGGCGCCGCCCGATGCCCAGCAGGTGCTCGGTGGCGGCACGGGCGGCCGCGCGGTGCTGCATCGTGACGTGGTCCACGGGTCCGGCGAACAGCGGCTCGCCCAGCACCACGGTGGGCGTCGCCAGCAGCTCCGGCCGCGCGTCCTCGGGGCGCAGGCCCAGCGGGCTGAAGAGCAGGCCGTCGGTCTGAGCCAGGCGCGGGCTTCGCAGGACCTCCAGCTCGCGCTCCCGGTCGCCACCGGTCTGCTCGACCAGAACGACAAGGTCCTTCTTGGCCGCGACCTGGATCACGTCGTCGGCGAGCTGGGCGAAGAACGACTGGCTGAGCTCGGGCACCGCAAGGCTGATCGCGCCGCTCCGGCCCATCCGAAGGTTGCGGGCCGTCAGGTTCCGTCGGTAGCCGAGCTCGTTCACGGCGGCGAGGACGCGCTCGCGAGTGGTGTCACGGACCTGCGGATGGTCGTTGAGGACGTTGGACACCGTCTTGAAGGACACACCGGCAAGGCGTGCCACGTCATGCAGCGTTGGTGCCGAGGAACGGCGTCGACCTGAGGCCACGCCACGACCTTACAACGTTGCATCGCGATTCAGGTCATGCTCAGCGTGGTCCGTCGCCGGCACCCACGCTCAGCGTCACGTCGTCGGACACCGTGGGCTCGGCCCCGGGCATGCCGGACACGACCACCCGGTAGCGCGTGCCGTCGTCGGGCACGGTGGCCCGCACGGTGAGCGACGGCGAGGTCTCGCGGTTGAGGTCCTTCCACGCGCCGCGCACGAGGTGCTGCCACTGGTAGCCGGTTGCGCCGGCCGCCTCGACGGTGAACGTCGCGAGCGAGCCGGGGGCCGCGGTCACGCTCGATGGCTGCGAGGTGATGACGGCGGCGACCGGCGTCTCGCCGGCGGTGTAGCGCGTGAAGTTGTACTCGCGCTTGGCCTGCGGGCGCTGGACGCCGGTGACCTTGGCGTCGAGGTCGCACCCGCCGTTGGACTTGACCTTGAGCCACGAGCCCATGGCGTACTCGACGACCTCTTCCTTGGTGTCGCCGCAGATGTCGACGTGCCAGAGACGGACGTCGTCGAGCTCGGTGACGAAGTCGCCCTCGCCGGAATAGATGCCGGTGGGCTCGCCGCAGCCGCGGTTCCAGACCATGATCTGGTCGGTCCCGTCGCCGGTCCAGTTGTGGATCGGCTCAGGGATGGTGCCGTAGCAGCCGCGCGTCTGACGCTGCTCCTTCCAGACGGTGTTGCCCTGCGCGTCGATCATGAACAGCCCGTCCAGGCCGTTCGAGGACCGGTCGATGCGGTCGAGTCCGAACGTCTCGAGCCCCGGCAGGTCGGTGCGGTACTCGCCGACCATGATGTTCTGCGACTCGACGGTGTCGTCGTTGACCCAGATGATCTCGCCGGTGTCCCAGCGGTGGGCCGACGTCGAGGCGCCGCCGAGCATGACGTCCGCGGTGCCGTCGGAGTCGATGTCCGCGACCCAGATCGTGTCCGCGTGGTCGGGCAGGTCGGCACTCCAGAGCAGCTCGCCGTCGGCGGTGAGCATGTCGTAGCCGACCATGATCTCGTCGCGGCCGTCGCCGTCGAAGTCGTACGGCCACGGGTAGTGGCCTGTGTTGCCCTCGTGCTCCCAGAGGATCTCGCCCTCGGACGTCACGAGCCACACCTTGGAGTACCGGTTCTTGAGCAGGATCTCGTCCGGGTGGCCCTCGCCGTCCGCGTCGACGAACACGATCGCGTCGTGCGCCTCGGGGTGGGGGAGAGCGAAGTCGCGCACGTACTCGCCCGTGGCGCCGTCGAACACATAGAACCGGCCCTCGGCTCCGGTGTCGCCGTCGGGGTACATGATCGCGACGACCTCGAGGTCACCGTCGCCGTCGACGTCGACCACCTGCGCGGGGATGTCCTGGCTGTTGTTGCGGCCCTGCGGGTCGACCTCGCCGATCTGCCAGAGCTGCTCGCCCGTGACGGTGTACGCGGTGATCGCGGCGACCATCGGCCCGGTGTACAGGGCGCCGGCGTTGAGGTGGTGCGGCTGGACCATGACGATCTCGGCGCGGCCGTCGCCCGTGAGATCGCCAAACCACGGCCGGGCGCCGCCGCCCGCCGCGCTCGTGTCGATCTCGGCGACCGTGATCGCCTCGATCATGCGCGAGATCTCCGCGGGCTCGGACGGCTCGGAGACGCCGCCCGCACCGACCGCGTGCACGCGGTAGTACCAGCGGAAGCAGCAGTCGCTGCCGAACCCGACGTCGAGCGCGCTCGTCGTCGCCTCGGTGCGCTCGACGAGCTGCCACGCGTGGGACTCGTGGTCGGTGCGGTAGACGTCGTAGGCGACCGCGCCGTCGACGGCGTCCCACACGAGGTCGGACGACGTCGCGTCCTGCGCGCCCTCGATGCGCACGTTCGTAGGTGCGGCGGGCGGGTCAAGCTCCTCGTCCGCGGCCTCGATGACGAGCGGCTCGGACGGGCCCGACTCGCGGCCCTCGGCGTTGACCTGCGTGACCGTATAGGTGAGCTCGTCACCGAGCCGGATGGTCGGGTCGGCGTCGGTGAACGAGGGCGCGGTGGTCTCGCCGACCAACGTGGCCTCGCTGTTGCCGATCGCCCGGTACACGCGGTACGCAACGGCGTCGGTGCGCGGCTCCCAGGACAGGTTCACCGAGACCTGGGTGCCGTCGACCTCGACGTCGGACGCCAGGCCCGCGGGCGGGAGCTGAGACGAGACGGTCACGCCGTTGAGGCGGCCGTCGCGCGCGACGTCGATGTCGAGCCGGCCGTCGGCGACCTCGACGGCGGCCGCCCACTCGGCGAAGCT
Source organism: Isoptericola halalbus (assembly GCA_009663185.1). GTDB lineage: Bacteria > Actinomycetota > Actinomycetes > Actinomycetales > Cellulomonadaceae > Isoptericola > Isoptericola halalbus. Next base: position 91,845 of record VJZX01000012.1, on the reverse strand, counting down.
GCCGGCGCTCACGTCGAGCGTGCCCTGGGCCTGGCCCTCGACGGTCAGCGTGGTGAGGTTGCGGGCGATCTGGTCGCCGCTCGTGACGGTGACCCAGTACGTGCCGTCGGGGACGTCGGTCGAGAACGTCGTCGTGCCGACGGTGAAGTCGCGGCGCAGCGCGTCGGGGGCTCCGCGGTCGCGGACCGCGACCTGGCGGGAGAGTCCGTAGCCAGCGCCGGCGGAGTAGAGCGTCGTGTGTGCGACGCGGGCGTAGCCGTCGGCGACCGGCGAGGTCGCCGAGCCGAAGTCGTAGCGCTGCTCGACGACAGCGGTCGATGTCGCGTCGTCGGCTGCGGCGATCTGGGCGAGCGTGAGTGGCGCGAGGGCTACGGCGGCGGCTGCCGCAGCGGCGACCGATCTGGTGAGAGTTCTGCGGTGGGTGGGTGACATCGTCGTCCTCCGGTGTGCCGGACGACGGCGGTGCCTGCAACGACATCATCGTCGGCCGGGCTTGAACCGATTCACAAGTGCCTGGAAAGCCTAACCGGACGTCCTGGGTCGTGCCAGACCAGTGCTGACTGCTGCCCCGGCTGTGTGTGCGGGTGCTGCACGTCTATGCTCACGGCGACGGCGAGCGAGCACTTCTCCCGGAACCCGCAGGTGGGGTCAGGGCCGGTCGACGGCAGCGGCCAGCCGTTCGGGCGCCTGGATGCAGTACGAGTCGGTCAGCAGCTCGGCGAGCTCGGACCAGTCGGTGCGGTCGTCGAGCAGGATGCCGACGACGTTGCTGCCCCACTCGGCCTTGAAGTAGGGGTCGCCCAGGTGCTCGAACGCCGCCACCTCCTCGGGCTCCGCCCGGAAGACGATTCGGAAGCGCTGGTCCTCGCCCCCGAACACGTGTGCCACCGTGTTGCCGCGCACGCGCCAGCGGACGCCGGTCCAGGCGTCCTCCTCGACGCACTCGGGGAAGTCCATCAAGGTGCGCAGGCGCTCGACGTAGTCGAGGGGGACGTCAGGTCGATCGGGCACGACCACAAGTTGCCACGACCCTCCGACATCGCATCTCAGGGCGCAGAAGCGACGGCCATCGCGGGCGCCTGCCGGGCCGCGACTGACCCATGGCCCGCGACGTCCACGGCCGCGGCCACAAGGCGGGCGACGCCGTCGGACACCTCGACGGTCGACACGGACGCGTTCGGCAGGGCGATCAGCCCCCTCGGGTCCACGGTCGCCAGGTAGGCGCCCAGCGCGAGCCCGTGCCCGACGACGAGCACGTGCGCGTCGTCGGAGGTCTCCCCGTGCGCGGCGGTGATGCGCGCGAACGCGTCCCGTACGCGGCCCATGAACTCCGCCCCGGACTCGCCGCCGCCGACGCCGGGGTGGACGCCGGCGAGCATCGCCGGCATGAAGGTGGCCCAAGGCTCGACAGCGTCGAGCGCGTGCTCGGGCTGGCGCTCGTAGATGCCGAACGACAGCTCGCGCAGGTCCCTGTCGACGGTGAGTCGGAGGTCCGGGTGGTGCTTGAGGATCTCGACTGCTGTGTGGACTGCCCGGCCCTGCGGCGAGGAGTAGACGGCGTCGAACCGGTGCCCGGCCAGGTACTGCGCGGTGACGCGCACGCCGGCGCGGCCCGTGCGGGTCAGGGGAGAATCGCAGGCGCCCTGCAGGTGGCGGCGTGCGTTGAGGACTGTCTGCCCGTGCCGCACGAGCTTGAGGGTGAGGGTCATCGTCGGTGTGACCTTTCGTCGACTTCGTCGACCTGACGCTAGGCCCGCCAGGTGGCTGTCAGGTGGCCTGCAAGTGCACCGACGATGTCGGAACGGCCACGTGTCGTCCCCCGAGCACGAGCCAATACAGACGGCGTCGGTGCGCGGCTCACCGGACCAGTGCTCAGGGACCTGCCGACCCGCGACGTCGTAGGTCGGGCGGGTGTGAGCTCGGACGAGACCGCCACACTGTTTGGGGCGCGGTCGCACGCGACGTCTATGTCGACCCGGCCGTCTGCGACCTCGACAGCGTCCGCTCACTCGGCGAAGCTGCTCGGTGAGGTGCGGCTGGATCGACGACTTCCGGCGCCTGCAATGAGTACGCCCGGGCGCCCGATGACGGTCGGGCACCCGGGCTCCAGCTTGCGGTCTACTGCGTGGTCGGCGGGGAGACCACTTCGGCTCGCTCCTCCTGGCTGAGCAGCCCCGACATCGGGGAGACCTCACGCATTTCGATCGAGCTCCGGTCGAGGCCGGTGAGAACGCGGTGGAGGCCGGGCACGTCCCCCCGGTCGACGAGATCGCGCCAGCGTTCGAGGTTTCGCTCGTGGGGCTGGCCGGTCACCCGCTCGCCGAGGCGATCCAGGTTGCGCTCGATCGTGGGTCTCCACTCCTGGAAGCTCTGACGGTTGAGGTGCGTCGAGAGGCGGCGGTGGAGCTGCCACGACCGGCGCTCGGAGCGGGTCAGCTGCGGGACGATCGCGCTTCGCTCGACCTGAAGTCGGAAGCCCATGGATGACAGCAATCGGTCGAGCTGCTCATCGCTGAGGTCCACCTTGCCGGAGAGGAACTGGCTGATGCTCGGTTGGCGGACTCCGCTGAGCCGGGACAGCTGCGACTGGGTGGTGCCCGTCTGGAGCATCACCTCACGGAGCACCTGTCGGCGGCTCGTCATAGAGCGACTATAGCAATGGGTGCTATGAATCACCATGCGCGTGTGCTCGGAGACGGCCGGATTCGTGGCTTCGTCGTCGGCTCAGTTCCGGGGGCCTGCGCTGGTGGAAACGAGCCCGGGTGCCCGACGACGGTCGGGCACCCGGGCTCTCGTCTCCGGATGGGCGTCGGGTCAGAACTGCGCGACCTCGCCCGCGGCCACCTGGGCGACCTGCTCGGCGTCGAGAGCGCCGAGGTAGACCTGCAGGTCGTCGATCTCGCCCTGGTAGGGGACGTCCCACCAGTTGACGCCGAGCGCGAAGACGCCGTCCGGCGTCGTGAACACGTCCGGGAAGTTCGTGCCGGTGTGCACGACCTGGCCGTCGAGGTAGATCGTCACGTCGCCGCCGTCGACGGTGAACACCACGTGGGTCCACTCGCCGGTGGGGATCCGCGTGCCGGTGTCGCCGTCGTAGTAACGGCTCGAGCCGGACCACAGCATCGTGTTGTTGGTACCCCAGCCGACCGTCGGCACGAGGCTCACCCAGTTCGTGTTGTTCCGCGCGCCGAAGAACGACGTCGTGAACGGGGTCAGCTTCTCGGGCTTGAGCCACATGCTCACCGAGTAGTGGTGGCCGCTGAACAGGCCGTCGGGCAGACGGACGCCGCTGGCGCCGTCGAGCACCACCGACTGCCCGTGCACGCCCGCACCGAAGGAGACCTGACCACCGGTGCGGTCGATGCGGTCACCGGTGACGATGCCGGCCGCGACCTTCCCGTCGGCGGCCGCCAGGTCGCCGTCGAAGGCATAGCGGGCCACCAGGCCCGACGCAGGCACGGCCGCGACGACGACGTCGAACGTCGTGCTGCCGGTCGCGCCGCCACGCGTGACCCGGGCGGTCAGCGTGACGGTGACGTCCTCGCCGGTCGGGCGAGTGACGGTGCCGTCGGCCGCGAGGGTCGCGGGGTCGCTCGAGGTCCAGGCGATGGACGAGCCGTGGGTGCCGACCGTCGGCAGCTCGACGTCGGCCACGACCGGGCTGGCCACCTTCAGGTCGGCGAGCACGGCATCGACGACCGCCGCGTCGGTCATCGGCGCCAGCTCGCTGCCCCACATGGACACGCCCTCGGCGGAGAGCACCGAGAAGGTGTCGACCCACGCGGACGTGGTCGGGTTCCACTCGCGTGAGACCACGCCGTCGTAGGCGACGCCGCCGATCGTCAGGTGCAGGCGGTTCTCGTCGTAGAGGCGCCAGCGACCCTGGGACGCACCCGAGACGCGGCCGTCCTCCCGCAGCGTGACGTTCACGGCGGTGCGGATCTCCGGCGAGATCTTCTTGTCGTGCGTCACCAGCTGGTAGTCGCCGACGAGGGCCCTGCGCTGGAACGTCTCCACGGGGTGCCCGCCCGCGTAGCGGTAGGGCGCGGCGACGGGCCAGCCGTTCGCGTTCATCGACATCTCGTGGACGCGCACCTGGTGGAACTCGCCCATCTCCGGGAAGCGGCTGTGGAAGATCAGCTGCATCTCGCCGGTCTCGGGGTCGAGGTAGGTGGTGTTGTGGCCCGGCGACACCTTGCCGTCGCCGATGCCCGTCCCCGGCGCGCCGACGTCGCGCTGGAAGAGGTAGTTGCCCATGATCTTGGTGCCGTACGGCTCGATCGAGGCGTCGTCGAAGATCGGCAGGCTCGGGTCGGACTTGACCTCGCGCATGTCGTTGCCGGCGGCGTCGACGAACGGGCCGTCGGGGTTCTCCGAGCGCATCACGCGCATGTTGTAGCTGCCGTCGGACGTCAGACCGCCGAACGAGGCGAACAGGTAGTAGTACCCCGTCTCCGGGTGGTACATCATCGACGGACCCTCGATGCGGCTGTGGTTGCCGCCGGTGAGGTGCGTGCCGTAGCCCTGGTCGGGGAGGGGGAAGCCGGTGGCCGGGTCGAGCTCGAGGGTGAAGATGCCGCCCGAGAAGGAGCCGTAGACCATCCACAGCCGGCCCTCGGCGTCGTAGAAGACGTCCGGGTCGACGGCGTTGGGGTGGATGCGCGCGTCGTAGGTCGTGCCGTCCTCGCTCGGCCCCTCGCCCGCACGGTGGCCCGAGCGCAGGATGATGCCGAGATCGGTGTACGGGCCGTCGACGTCGTCGGCCACGGCGATGCCCATCGCGCTGCGCGGGGAGTCGCCGCGGCAGGCGTTGTAGTACATGTAGAAGCGCCCGTCGGCCTCGAGCTGGATGACGTCCGGCGCCCACAGGGTGCTGGTCTCGGCCCAGGCGAAGGTCTCGGCGAGCTCGGTGGTGACGTCGTCGAACAGCGGGTTCTCGGGCGTCACGTGGTTGGCGACCTGCTCCCACTGCACGAAGTCCTCGGTCTTGGCCGCGGCCAGGTGCGAGCCGAAGACGTAGTGCTCCTCGCCGGCGGTGACGAGGGAGGGGTCGTGCACCTCGACGTCGGCGAACTGTGGTGCGGCGGGGTCTTGGGCTGTCGGCTTGGCCGCGGCCAGGGTGGCGGTGGCCGGGTGCGTGGTGCCGGTCGCGTGGGCGACCGCGACGGCGCCGGCCGACAGCGGCAGCGCGACGGCTGCGGCCGCCAGGGCGGCGACGGGGCGTGACCATCGGGCGGTCATAGGTCTCCTCGTGGTTCGTCGTCGAACGGGGTGCCGGGCTCGTGGCCGCGACCCTCTACATCGTTGTAGGACGTGATCGTACATCGTTGTATATGTGGGTCAATAGCGCGCCGGTTCCGGCGGGCGCCGAGTCCGGGTGCCCGACGGCGGTTGGGCACCCGGGCGTCGTTGCCGCGGTCAGTGAAGGGCCTGCTTGTCGGGGCGTGACATCACGCCCGACTCTGCGACCGCGCGCTCGAGCGCGGCGACGAACCGTCGACGACAGCCTTGAGCGCACGCGCGCGTGTGCAGGGGTTGGCGGCGGTGTCGCGATCGTGGACGTCGACCTCGAGCTGCGTGGTCCGGCTGCAGTCGGCGACGGTGAGGTACGCGCAGACGTCGGAGCCGTCGTCGGACAGCATGACGGTCGTCGAGCCGGGGCTCGAGCGCGGCATGGCGCAAAGGGCGCGAAGCACACTCTCTGGGCCGTACCTGGCATGGAGAATCTTGTTCTCCGGACCAGCCATCTCTGCGTCTGTCACAGTGACTGAGACCGCTTCCCGAGACGGCCCACGGCGCGTTTCCTTGCCGGTGTTGAGGTTTGGGCCTCTCCGTGGACGAAGGGCTCGCTCGCTTCGGGTGCCTCCTGGTCGATCCCCGACTACAGTGTCGCTTGCTCGCGGTACTTGACGGACTTCCGCACGGATATGTCCCCCGCCGCACGTTCCTTCGTGCTGCTCTGGGGTCACATCGGTGTCGATCGTCCGTTACTCGGCTACCTCACTCGCTTCGTCGCTCGACGCGGATGCGTCGGCAGTGGAGAGACACCTGGCCACCCAGCTCGCACACCAGGGCGTCCCCGTCGGTCCGGGCGAACGTCGCTCTTGGATGGCATCTCTGCCGGCGCTCGCTCGGGACCTCCGAGATGCGGGCCTTGAAAACGTCGAGGTTCTGCTCGAGCACAAGCTTCCTCTGACGTCTAAGCGCGTCGACGCCGTCCTTGCTGGAGTGCACCCCAAGACCGGCCGCCCGTCGTTCGTGGTGGTTGAGTTGAAGCAGTGGGGTCGTGCACACAGGTGGGCAGGCAGCGACACGCTGGTCGACCCTGAGGGCGCGCGGTACAGCGAGGTTCTTCACCCCAGCTTGCAGGTTGCGGGGTACGTCGAGTACCTGAGGGACTTCCTACGCGCCTTCGAGCATGATCCACAGGCGATTCAGGGCGTCGCATACCTTCACAACGCCGTTGACGACGCCGTTGCCGATCTCCTCACGGTGCCCGCAATCGCCACGGCGCCACTATTCACGGGGCAACGTCGGGCGCGGTTCCACGAGCACCTCAGGTCCCTCCTCTCGCCTGAGGTGCCTGGCGCAGAGGTCGCCGACATGTTTGCGGGATCGGCGGTCGCGCCGTCGCGGCAGCTTCTCGCGGTCGCAGCCGACGAGATCCAGAAGCGGGAGCAGTTCAAACTCCTCGACGAGCAACGGGTTGCGTACGAGTTGGTGATGCATGCCGTCGGTGAGGCACGACGCGGGGACACCAAAGAGGTCATCCTCGTCACAGGGGGTCCCGGGTCGGGCAAGTCGGTGATCGCGCTGTCCTTGGTCGGCGAGCTCGCGCGCCAAGGAAGGTCCGTGCTGCACGCGACAGGCTCGCGCAGTTTCACGATCACCCTGCGGAAGGTCGCGGGCAAAGGGTCGCGCCGTGCACAGGAGCTCTTCAAGTACTTCCACAGCTTCATGGCGGCCGAGAAGAACGGTCTTGACGTTCTCGTCGCTGATGAGGCACACCGGATCCGGGAGAAGTCGGTCTCTCGATGGACCAGACAGGAAATGCGCGAGCGCGCTCGACCCCAAGTCGACGAGCTGATTGACGCGGCGCGGGTGCCGGTCTTCCTCCTGGACCAGAACCAGGTCGTGCGTCCTGGGGAGATCGGCCGCATCGAGGACATCCGTGCGGCAGCGGTCCGACGAGGCATCCCTGTGCGCCAGGTCGACCTCGACGACCAGTTCCGTGCAGGCGGAAGCCTGGCGTATATCCAGTGGGTAGAACAGTTGCTAGGCCTCGACGGGGACCCGGCTGGAGCAGCCGTCGTGTGGGAGACCGACGACAATTTCGATGTCGACATTGTCGAGTCTCCGGAGGAACTTGAGTCGCGCCTGCAAACTCAGCGCGATAAAGGCTACGGGGCTCGGATGACCGCCGGGTACTGCTGGCCCTGGTCCGATCCACGGGACGACGGCAGCCTTGTGCCTGACGTTGTCATCGGCGACTGGTCCCGTCCGTGGAACCTGCGCGGGGACCGGTCTATCGGCGGCGCGCCCCCGGCAGCACTGTGGGCGACGGATACGGCTGGCTTCGGACAGGTGGGCTGCGTCTACACCGCGCAGGGATTCGAATACGACTGGAACGGCGTCATCATCGGCGACGACCTCGTCTGGCGGTCTGGGGCCAATGGCGGCCGGGGTGGCTGGGTCGCGCAGCGTGGCGCGTCCCGCGATCCGGCCTTCCGCAGCCGGAGTGTTGTGAGCGACGCCGACTTCGACCGTCTCGTACGCAATACCTACAAGGTGCTCCTCACGCGCGGGATGGTGGGCACCCTGATCTACTCGACGGACGCAGAGACGCGCTTGCTCCTGACGTCAGTCACGCGGCGCCGCGTCTCCCTCCGAGATTGTCCGAGCCCCACGTGGTGCTTGGCTTGACGGCTGAATCCCCGGTCGCGCCCGGCATACCGCCCCGAGTTCGTGCTTCTAACGGTCAGCAACGCGCCGGGCCAACTGCGGAGCGGCATGTCGAGGCGGCAGATCCCGCGGGTCAGCGGAGAGCGTCATCGATGGCCGTCAGTGCTTGAAGCAGTTCCGGAACGCCCTCAAGATTGAGGCGGGAGGCAACTTTCCGGGGCGTGACAGCGCGGAAGCCGCCCTTCTGAAGGCGGTCATTCAGCATCGCATACGCCTTCTTGCCCGGTACGAGCGCGATCCGTTCCTCTGCGTTCGACCACCGCTGTCGCAATTCGGTAAGCGTCGTTGTTGTGGTCGTGGCTGGATCAACTCCTCGCGGCGCGCCCTGGATCGCCCGGGCAACCAGCTGTCCTTCGACATGATCGCGAACCTCGTTAGCGATGTCCGTCAGCAAAGACTCAACCTGGAGAACGGTAGCGCCCGCGAGAGAAGCAATCGCGTCCGAGTCCAGGAGGTAGTTCTCGATCTCCTTCCGGCGCCAGATGTGGGCAGCGACGTCGGCTGATTCAAGTTGATTCTCAATTGACTCAATTTCCGCGGCGCTGCGGTAATCGCGATCTAGGAGAACTCTCACCTGCACTGTGCTACCCAGGAACTCGCTTTTCAACCAGGAGAAGGCCTCAACGCCTGGCCACCGCGAGAATCCGCCGATCGGGATCACTGCTAGGGACTTTTCTGTGGCAAGCATGTCCAACTTGGCGCGCTTCGCGACGATGCGGATCAGCTGCATATCGTCCCCCTCGACAAAGAGAGCGACGCGGGAGCGCAATGCCCTGGCTACGGCGAGGTTGAAGCCGCTACCGAGAACGCTGGTCAGATCGCCAAAGCCCTTCTCGTCCGTAACCCTCTTGGCATTGCGACGACTCCGCTCGATCCAGGTCACCGTCCCCGGGGCCGCCTCGCTAGTCATTTCTGGTGCGTGACTGGCAAGGATGGCCTGTTGGGGATTCTCCTCAAGGACGCGAACAAGGCGTCTTTGAAGATCCGGATGCAGGAAGACGTCCGGTTCGTCCAAGACGAGGATCGGCGCGTCTCGATTCCGCCAAATATGGAACAGCAGCTGAAGCCAGATCTGCAGTCCATCACCGGCCCAGTAGAGTTCCTTCTCCACGGGGCTTCCGGCGTCTGTGTAGTAGACATCGACCCATACATTGCCGTCCCGCACGGTCCTGTGGACGTCAAGCGAAGAAAGCTCGACCGTATTCTGAAGGAGGAACGTTCGCAAGTCAGCAAACATCTGAGGCTCGTTCGCTTTGCGATGGCTCAGGTGGTTGCGGAAATGCCTGCTGAATAGTCGGGTCTCGATCTTGTCTTTGATATATGCGGCATCACGTCCGCTCTCATCAAATTCGACTGGCGTCAGGGTGGGAACTATCCCCATTGGGGTGAGGATTTCGCGAGCGCGTTTTGGCGCGACCTTGACGGGCCCCTTATCGTCGAAAACGTAAAAGAACGGTGACTGGCCATCTACGGGCCAGACGATGCGCAGTAGAGCGCCAGACTTGTACTTTAGTTCAAGCCGCGAGGCCTCTTCTCGGAACTCGTGTCTGACGTTCTCGTCGACAAATCCGCTGCCGGCGGCCATGCTCAGGGGGTACCCCAACACCCACCTGTCGTTGTCGCTGAAGCTCTCGGAAGGGTTGCGACGCATGGCCACGCGAGCTGCGACGGCGCACAGGCGCAGAGCAGAAACGATAGTGCTCTTTCCGGCGTTGTTGGGACCCACCAGTAGCGCACTGCTTCCGAATCGAACAGTGAACTGCTGGAATCCCTTAAAGCGCACAAGCCGCAGCTGGTCGATCATCTCTGGATCATACCGAGCATTGGGCTTGGCCGGGAGCAACCCTCGACGGCCGCTGGCTGCGCCACCGGTCATTGGAGCGCCGTCTCACCCTGATCGAGTTCGCACACCTTCCGTTGGGCGTACGTGCGGCGCGGTCTCGATGCGGGGGATGAGGGCGGCGTTGGCCTCAGGTTCCTGCTGCGCACTGTCGCCGCTGGCGTAGCGCCCCGGGGGCGGCCGTGCGGCACCGGGTGCTGGACGGGGCTGCTTGCAGAGGCCGATTCGATGGGCGCGAGTGACTCAACGCATGTCAGCGGGCGCGTCCAGACCAATTTGAGGTTGACGGCGCCGGGCGGTAGCTGGACCACCGTCAGTTTCATTGGGACTCGCATTTGGCACGCGAGACTCGGACCCGCCTGGATGAGCGGTAGACGACGAGCTTGGCCGGTCCGATTCGAGCATCTATCGGGTCACGTTGTTAACGCGCGCCTAGGGCGGAGCGTCTCGCCGATCGCTTCAAGCCTCGCTCTCGAAAGGAGCCCTAGGTGATAAAGGTACGCGTCGTCGACGGCGGCGATCGCCCGCGGCCAGTCCTGGGCGATGGACGCGGGGGTCGCTGGCGGCAGCGCCACGAAGTACCCGCCCAACCGTCCGTCGCCTACCTGCGAGCCCAGCCATTCAACCGTCTCCGCACCGTCCATCACCAGTGCGCCCGGCACGACAACGCCGTCGAAAGACGCCGCGTCGTCGAACACCGCCGCGAACGGGCCCGTCGCCCAGGGGTCGGGTTGTCCGTGCACGACGACGCGGCCGACCGAAGCGCTCGCCTCGCGCACCGCGGCAATCAGTTCCCGGCGCGCCTGAGCCCGCGCAACCAGCAGGCCCACCGCGTCGGTGAGATGGCCCTCGGTCGTCCCGTGGCGCCCAGCCGCCTCCGCGGCGAGCCCCTCCCGGACCTCTCGGCGAAGCCGCGCGACGTCCACGCCGCCGCGCGCCAACAACACCTGACACGCGTCGCAGAAGCACACCGACAGCAGGTTCTCGGCAACAGGCGACCAGTCCGCGCCCTGCGTCTTCTCGTGATGGCCAAGATGAGAGACACCGAGCGGCCCGCACGCCTCGATCATGAGCCCGTCCACGTCGAACGCTCGCACCACGCCCTCCACGAGCCGCCGCGCGTAGTCGCGCACCTCAGGAGCCGAGGGGCAGAGCGCGTACAGGTACCGCTCACCGAACGCGTTGACCACCGTGAACTGCGGGTGCTGAGACCCAACGGCGGTGCTGTGCGTCAGCACCACCCACGCCTCGACGCGCAGGCCGGCGTCGCGTGCCGCCCGCGCAGACCGAACGAACGCGTCCTCGCCCACCCACGGTGTGTCAGTCACCGGGCGGAGGTGAGAGCCGGACCACACGCGCTCGTCGAGCGGCAGGTAGTACGCGGCGCTCGCGGCGTCGACCACCGCCCGCGAAGGGTGCAGCGGCGTGGCAGCACGCACCGAGTGGTATGCGGCGGCGATCACCACGCCGTCCGCGCCCGCCGCCGTCACCCGGCCGGGAGCAGCCGGATCATCGATCAGGTCCCACGGGTAGGCGCAGAAGGTGGTGACCATCAGCGCACCCCGGCGGCGCGCAGCCGCGCACCCAGCGCGTCGGCCGCCGCGAGGAGTAGCCCGCCCACCCGAGCCAGCTCGGCCTCGGTCGCGCGGCCCACGGGGATCGAGCAGGAGATCGCGTCGGTGGCCGGGATGCGGTAGCCGACGGTGGCGGCCACACAGCACACCCCCGGGGTGTTCTCCTCGCGTTCGGAGGCCACGCGCGAGGCCCGCACCTGCTCGAGCCCGGCGGCCAGGATCTTCCGGTCGGTGATCGTCGCGTCGGTCAGCGCCGCGAGCGGCCCCTCGCCGAGCACCTGGTCGAGCTCGGCTGCACTGAGCTCGGCGAGCAGCGCCTTGCCGAGCGCGGTCGCGTGCGCGGGCAGCCGGCGTCCGACCCGCGACGTCGCGCGGTGCGAGTCGCTGGTCTCGCGTGTCGCGAGGTAAAGCACGTGCGCCTGCTCACGCCGCGCGTAGTGCGTCGTGTACCCGCTCGCCTCGCGCAACGACTCGAGGGTCGCGACAGCGTGGGGGAGGGCCGGGTCACGGTCGAGGTACGACGTCCCCACGACGAGCGCGCGCGACCCGATGGCGATGCTGCCGTCGCCCGTGAACTCGACCCACCCCGACGCGGCCATCGTGTGGACGAGCTGGTGCAGGCTCGAGCGCGGGAACCCGACCGTGCGGTGGAGCTCGGCGACCGACATCGGGCCGTCGGCGGCCGCGAGCGTCTCCAGGATCTGCAGCGTGCGGTCGGCCGACTTGACCGAACGGGCCGAGCGCCCCGGCTCGGTCTCGTACTCGGAAGCAGTCACCAGGCCACCCCCAGCGGGTGCGCGGCGTCGGCGAACCCGGCGCCGATGAGCCCGTTGTCGGGATTGTCGCTGGCCGGCCCAACCAGAGCCGCGTACGCCTCGGCGTCGTCCTGCGGCTCGTACCCGATCTTGCGGCCGGGCTCCAGGGAGAACCAGCGCCGCGTGTTGCGGGAGATCGCCCAGACCATGTGCGCTCCCGCGGTGTCGTGCGACGCGGCCGCCTCGATGAGCCGGACGAAGTCCGCGTACGAAAGCCAGGTCGCCAGCGACCGGTGGTTCGACGGCGCCTCCTCGATCGTCCCGATGCGGGCCAGCGTGACCACCATGTCGTGCCGGTCGGCGAAGACGGAGCCGAGGCTCTCGATCACGACCTTGCTCACGCCGTAGTACGAGTCCGGTCGCGCCGGGAGGTCGTCGACCGGCGCCGAGGGGATCGGCCAGAAGCCGACGACGTGCGTCGAGCTGGCGATCAGGACGTGCCGCACCCCCTCCGCGGCCGACGCCTCGAGCAGCACGCGCGTGCCGTCGATGTTCGCGCTCGCGATGTCCGGCCAGGGATGCTCGCGGGGGAGGCCGCCGAGGTGGACCACCAGGTCGACGCCGCGTACGGCAGCGCGCACGGCCTCGGCATCGGTGAGCTCGGCGCGCACCACCGTCTCTCCGGGCTGTGCCGTCAGCGGCGCGCGGTCGAGCAGTGTGAGCTCGATGCCCTGGGCCCGCAGGATCGGCCGGATCCCGCGGGCCGCCTTCCCGGCCGCCCCGGTGATCAGGTACCGGCGTGGTGCCACCTGAGCCTCCCTCTCGATCGCATGACGTCGTCGCACGAACTCGTTGACAGTATCTCGTCGGCGATCCTACAGTGCAGACACGTTCCGAATCGCGAACGTGTTCACATACGTGAATGGAGCTCAACGGTGAATCCACGACTGACCCGCTTCGGCGCCATCGGTGGCGTCGCGGCCCTGGCGGCCAGCGGTCTGGCCGCCTGCTCCTCTTCCGCCAACGCCGGCGGCGACGGTGCCGACGGCGGCGACCAGACGCTCGAGGTCTGGACACGCAGCGGCCCCGAGGCCGCGGCGAGCTACCAGTTCGCCTTCGACGCGTTCACCGAGCAGACCGGCATCACCATCGACTACCAGCCGGTGGAAGAGTTCGACACGCAGCTGCAGGCCCGCGCACAGCAGGGCGACCTGCCGGACGTGTTCGTCAACGACGCCGGCTCGCTCGGCAACTACGTCTCCCAGGGGCTCGTCCTGCCGGTCGACCCGGCCGAGATCGAGGGAGGCGACGCGATCCCGCAGTCCACATGGGACGAGAACGTCGCCACCGACGGCACCACCTACGCCATTCCGTTCTCGCGCCAGGCGGTCGTCACGATGGTGCGCCGCGACTGGCGCGAGGCGCTCGGGCTCGAGCAGCCGAAGACCTGGGAGGAGCTCACCGAGCTCGCCGAGGCGTTCGCCACGCAGGACCCGGACGACAACGGCAAGGACGACACCTACGGGATGGTCGTTCCCGGCAGTGCCCAGAGCGGCTACATCTTCCGCTGGGGCGTGCCCTACATCTATCAGGCGGGCGGCGAGATCCTCGCCGACAACGGGGACGGCACGTTCGCCGCGGTCTTCGACTCCCCAGAGACGGGCACCGCTGTGGAGTGGATCCAGGAGCAGTTCTGCACGCCCGGCGTCGTCGTGCCCGGTTCGGTCAACCTGACGACGGCCGACACACCGTTCTTCGGGCAGGGGACGGCCGGCATCTACCTCACCGGGCCGTACAACATCTCCACGTTCGACGACCAGGTGGGCAAGGAGAACGTCGAGGTCATCCCGATGCCGGAGGGCCCCGCGGGCGCCACGTCGTGGTCCGAGGGCGAGAACATCTACCTCGGCGCCAGCTCCGAGAAGGCTGACCTGCAGAAGCAGCTCGCCGCGTTCCTCATCACGCCCGAGGCGCAGGAGCTCATGATGAAGGCCGAGACCAACGACGAGGGCGTCCTGGCCCAGCCCGTGGTGCGCCTCCCCGTCAACCAGGACGTGAACGTCGGCGAGGTCAAGGACGACGAGCGCTGGGACCTCGTGGCCGACGCCTACGCGGACTCGAAGCACTTCCCGTGGTCGATCGACTTCCTCCCGTACCGGCAGATCGTCGCCGACGGCATGAACGCCATCGCGGCCGACTGCAACGCCGACGTCGCCGCCGGCGTGACCTCCATCAACGAGCAGGTCGCCGCGCAGCTCGAGTCCGACGGGCTGGCCGGATGACCACCCTGTCGGCCCCCCGGGGCACCTCGACCCTCGAACCGCCACGGGCGGTCGAGGTGCCCCCGGGGCGGCGGTGGTACGCGCTGCGGCGCCAGCTCGTCCCGTGGCTGTTCCTCGTCCCCGGCCTGGGCCTGGCGATGCTGTTCAAGTTCGGCCCGATGCTCGAGGGCATCCGGATGAGCTTCTACAAGGTCCAGCCGTTCCTCGGCGACCAGTGGCTCGGCCTCGGGAACTACGCGACCATCGTGGGCGACCCGCGGTTCATCGACGCGCTCCGGCACACGCTCGTCCTCGCGGTAGGGACAACGCTCGGCGCGCTCGTCCTGGGCGGCCTGCTGGCCCTGCTCATGGAGGGCACGTCACGGCGCCTGTGGTTCGTGCGCACCGCCGTGTTCCTCCCCGTCGTGACGGCGGTCGCCGTCGTCGCCGAGGTCTGGCGGATCATCCTCTTCCCGACCGAGACCGGGTTCGCCAACCAGGTGCTCGGTGCCCTCGGGCTGCCCGCCCAGCAGTTCCTCAGCGACCCGAGCTCGGCGCTCCTGTGGGTCATGGTCGTCGGCATCTGGACGGCCGCGCCCTACAACATGGTCATCATCCTGGCCGGGCTGGTCGGCATCGACCGCGCCCTGTACGAGGCGGCCGCCGTCGACGGCATCACCACCCGTCAGCGCCTGCGGTACATCGTGCTGCCGGCGCTGCGGCCGGCGATCAGCGTGGTGCTCACGCTCGCGGCGATCCGTGCGCTGCGCATCTTCACCGAGGTCTACGTGCTCACCGGCGGCGGCCCGGCCGGGTCCACCGAGGTGTGGATGACCCGGACCTTCTCGCTCGGGTTCGACGCCAACAACCTCGGCGTCGCCTCGGCCGCCTCCGTGCTGCTGCTCCTCGCCACGCTGCTGCTGACCGTGGTCGCCCGAACCCTCACACGCCGGAAGGAGGCCTGACCATGAGCACCGTCGACGACAAGCTCCTCGCACGCGCCGGCCGCCGGCAGGCCGACAGCCGGTTCGACAGCGCGCTGGGCTGGCAGCCCGGGTTTCGCGCATCCAACGTGCTGCGCTTCGTGCTCTGCGCGGTCGTGCTGGCGATCTTCGCGCTGCCGTTCGTGCTCGTGCTCTCCGGTGCGTTCGACGCCCAGACCGACTCGACGGCACTGCGGCTGATCCCGGCCGCGCCCTCGCTGCTCCCGCTCGAGACGGCGGTCGCCCAGGGTGTGCTCGGCTACTTCGCCAACTCGCTCGTGATCGTCGGCGGGGGACTGGTCATCCAGATCGCCGTCGCGATCCTCGTGTCCTACGCCCTCGCCCGGCACCGGTTCAAGGGCCAGGCGTTCGTCATGCTGCTCTTCCTCATGACGATGATGCTCCCGGAGGAGATCATCGCGATCCCGCTCTCGCAGGTCATCGGCGACGTCGCCGGCACCGGCATCAGCCTGCGCGGCACGCCGTGGGGCGTGATCCTGCCCGTCGCGGTGTGGGGGTTCTCGATCCTCGTCATGACGGAGTTCATGAAGGAGATCCCGCTCGAGATCGAGGAGGCCGCACGCCTCGACGGCGTCGGCGAGCTGCGCATGCTGTGGAGCATCATCCTGCCGCTGTGCAAGCCCGTGCTCGGCGTCGCGACGATCTTCGGCTTCATGATGATCTGGGACCAGTACCTCCTCCCGCTCATCGCTGCGGACAGCCCCGACGACTACACGCTCACCGTCGCCCTCAGCCTCCTGCGCAGCGACGCGCGGGTGGGCGCCGGGGTACTCCTGGTGGGCGCGCTGCTGGCGCTGCTGCCGAGCCTGATCATCTACCTGACGATGCAGCGGTCGCTCATCCGCGGCATCGCCTCCGGCGCCACGAAGGGCTGAGCGTTGATCATCAAAGACCTGATCGTCACACCCATCGCCTTCAGCGACCCGCCGCTGCTCAACGCCGACGGCGTGCACGAGCCGCTGGCCCTGCGCACCATCGTCCAGCTCATTGTTGACGGCGGGGTCGACGGCGGAGACGGCGGCGGAGACAGCGTCGTCGTCGGGCTGGGGGAGGGCAGCGGCGGCGCCGAGGTGGCCCGCCGGGTCGAGCAGGTCCGCTCCGCCGTCGTCGGCCTGTCGGTGTTCGACCTCAACGGCATCGAGGCGGCCGTCAACGCCGCGCTCGGCGGGGACGCCGGGCCGCTGAGCCGACGCGACCGGCGGGTCGTCTACTCGATGCTCGACGTCGCCGCCCACGACGCGCAGGGCAAGCTCACCGGCCTGCCCGTCGCCGAGCTGCTCGGCGGCCGGGTCCGCGACCGCGTGCCGTACTCGGCGTACCTGTTCTACAAGTGGGCCGGCCACCCGCGCTCTGACGCGGTCGACGACGTCGAGCCCGACGCGTGGGGCGAGGCCCTCGACCCGGTCGGGATCGTCGCCCAGGCGCGGGCGCTCATCGACTGGTACGGCTTCGGCTCGATCAAGCTCAAGGGCGGCGTGTTCGGTCCCGACGAGGAGATCGCTGCGATCCGCGCGCTCGCCGAGGCGTTCCCCGGGCTGCCGCTGCGGATCGACCCCAACGGGGCCTGGTCCCACGACACCGCGGTGCGGGTCGCCACCGAGCTCGACGGGGTGCTCGAGTACCTCGAGGACCCGGTGCTCGGCATCGACGGCATGGCCGCCGTCGCGCGGGAGGTCTCCCAGCCGCTCGCGACGAACATGTGCGTGGTGACGTTCGAACAGCTCGCCGAGGCGTTCGCCAAGGACGCGGTGCAGATCGTGCTGTCCGACCACCACTACTGGGGCGGGCTGCGGCACACCCGCGAGCTCGCCGCGATCTGCGGCCACTGGGGCGTCGGGGTGTCGATGCACTCGAACTCACACCTGGGCATCTCGCTCGCGGCGATGACCCACGTCGCCGCCGCGACGCCCGAGCTCGCGTACGCGTGCGACACCCACTACCCGTGGAACCGCGCGGAGGACGTCGTGATGCCCGGCGCGCTCGAGATCGTCGACGGCGCCGTGCGGGTGCCCCACGCGCCGGGCCTCGGCGTCGTGCTCGACGAGGCCGCCCTCGAGCGCCAGCACAAGGTCTTCGTGGACTCCGGGCGATCGGTCCGCGACGACTCCGGCTACCTGCAGCGCTTCGACCCGACCTACTCGCCGACGCTTCCGAGGTACTGATGAGCTCTTCGCACGATGTCGCCGTCCATCACCAGGCACCCGGCTGTGCTGGGCTCCCTGCCCTCGAGCGGGTGCTCTTCTTCCCCGTCACGCCGTTCGACGCCGCCGACCGGGTCGACGAGGACGTCCTCGCCGAGCACGTCCGCAGCGGGTTCGCCGAAGCGGCCGGCGCGGCGTTCGTCGCGTGCGGCACGGGGGAGTTCCACGCCCTCTCGGTCGACGAGTACCGCACGGTCGTGTGGGTGGGGGTCGACGCCGCGTGCACGGCGGGCCCCGACGGCTCGCGCGGGACGG
Source organism: Isoptericola halalbus (assembly GCA_009663185.1). GTDB lineage: Bacteria > Actinomycetota > Actinomycetes > Actinomycetales > Cellulomonadaceae > Isoptericola > Isoptericola halalbus. The sequence goes on along the minus strand of VJZX01000012.1, from coordinate 73,993 downwards.
TGATCACGGGCGTGGGCGGACCGGTCGGGCACGCGCGCCAGTGCGCGCGCATCGCCGAGGAGGCCGGCGTCGACGGATTGCTCGTCATGCCGCCCTACCTCGTCGCCGCGCCCCAGGACGGGCTCGTGCGCTACGTCGAGGCGATCGCCGAGTCGACGTCGCTCCCGCTCATCGCCTACCACCGCGGCAACGCCCGGCTCACGGAGGAGTCCGTCGTCCGGCTGCTGGACCACCCGCAGGTCCTCGGGGTCAAGGACGGCGCCGGCGACGTGGCGCTCATGCAGCGGTTCGTGCTCGCCGCCCGCCGGGCCGGCCGCACCGACGTGCAGTTCTTCAACGGGCTCCTCACCGCCGAGTCGAGCCAGGTCGCCTACCGGGCGATCGGGGTCCCGCTGTACTCGTCGGCGACCTTCGCGATGGCACCGCGCATCGCCAACGCCTTCTACGATGCCTACACCGCGAGCGACGACGAGCGTCAGCGTGCGCTGCTCGACGGTTTCTACACCCCGCTCGTGAGGCTGCGGGACGAGACCCCGGGGTTCGCCGTCTCGCTCATCAAGGCCGGCCTGCGGCTGCGTGGCATGAACGTTGGCTCGGTGCGCGCGCCGCTGGTCGACCCAAGCCCGGCCCAGACGGAGACGCTCGCCCGGATCCTGGCGCGCGGAGAGGAGCTCGCAGCATGACGACCATCACTCACGAGAGCGTCGACGTCGTCGTCCGCGCCGCGGCGGCCGCGCAGCCCGCCGCCGGCCGCGCGAGCCGCGACGAGCGCGCAGGCTGGCTGCGCGCCGTCGCGTATGGGCTCGACGCAGCACGCGACGAGCTCGTCGCCGTCGCGATGCGCGAGACGCACCTGCCGCAGGCCAGGCTCGAGGGCGAGGTCGCGCGCACGACGGGCCAGCTGCGCCTGTTCGCCGACGTGATCCTCGAGGGGTCCTACCTCGAGGCGATCATCGACCACGCGGACTCGACGGCGACGCCGCCGCGCCCCGACCTGCGCCGCTGGCTCGTCCCGGTCGGGACCGTCGCGGTGTACGCGGCGTCGAACTTCCCGTTCGCGTTCTCGGTCGCCGGCGGCGACACCGCGTCGGCGCTCGCGGCCGGGTGCTCCGTCGTCGTCAAGGCGCACCCGGGACACGAGCTCACCTCGCGGCTTACGGCCGACGTCGTCACCCAGGCGCTGCGGGCCGCCGGCGCGCCCGACGGCGTGTTCGGCCTCGTCGAGGGGTTCGACGCCGGGGTCGCGCTCGTCGAGCATCCGGCCGTCGACGCTGGGGCATTCACCGGGTCGCTCCGCGGCGGGCGGGCGCTCGCCGACCGTGCCGCGGCCCGTCCGCGACCCATCCCGTTCTACGGCGAGCTCGGCAGTATCAACCCCGTCGTCGTCACCCCCGCGGCAGACGCGCGCCGAGGGAGTGAGCTCGCCGCCGGGCTGGCGGGGTCCTTCACCCTGGGAGTGGGGCAGTTCTGCACGAAGCCGGGCGTGGTGTTCGTGCCCACCGGCTCGCGGCTCGCCGCGGCGCTGCCCGACGCCGTCGGGCGCGAGGCGATGCCCATGCTCACCGAGACGATCGCGTCCGGGTACACCGCGGGCACGGCCCGGCTCGGTGCTCTTGAGGGAGTGTCGGCGCTCGTGGAGCCGGCCGGACCGGGTTCTGCCGGTGTCTTCACCGTGCCGGCTGACCGGTTCCTCGCGTCGCACGAAGCCCTCACCGAGGAGGTGTTCGGCCCCGCCACGCTGCTCGTGACCTACGACGACGAGGCTGAGCTCCACGCGGCGCTTGCGGTCCTGCCCGGTTCGCTGACCGCGACGATCCACAGCGAGGACACCGACGATCGAGCGTCGCTCGTGGACGTGCTGTCCGCCAAGGCTGGCCGCGTGCTGTTCTCCGGCTGGCCCACGGGCGTGGCCGTCACGTGGGCCCAGCACCACGGCGGTCCCTGGCCCGCGACGAACACGCAGCACACGTCCGTCGGCGCGACCGCCCTGCGCCGGTTCCTGCGCCCGGTGGCGTTCCAGGACGCCCCGACCGACGTCCTACCCGCGGAGCTGCGCGACGACAGCACGGTGACGCGGCGCGTCGACGGCGTGCTCGTTTGTAGCCTGCCTGGATAAGAACCTCGCACGGAGCGGGCGAGCGTGTGTGATTCTTATCCGTCGAGATGGGCATGCCGGGTCGGCGGAGTGGCAGGCAGCCGATGCGTCGGGGCGAACCTCAGGAGACTCTCAACATCCCAACGCAGTACTTGTCAGTTCGTTACTCTTCGTTCCAGTTTCGGCAATTCCGTCACATTTCCCGACATCTGCCTATCGCCAGATCGGCTGGAATGTGAAGGACGAGGGGGCGCACCATGAGGTCCGACGGCCTGTCCATCGCGGTCGCGGCGATCGTCATCGCAACCGGTCTGACGGCCTGCACCGGCGAGTCGGGTGGCCGGGTGGTTATTCCTCTCGAAGGGCCGTTCGGAGCAACCGTCCCGGACGTCGCGGCCGGCGGCGACTACAGTTTCGGGTCGATCCCCGTTGTAGCTCGACGGGCGACCGCGTACAGATCGAGTCGGTCACCGTCGACGACGGATCCACAATGGAGGTCAGAGCATTCGCAGTCCGTCCGCATGACGACGATCCGTTCTTCGGCGCCGATGCCGTCGACCTTTCCACAGCCGGATTCGATCCGACGGCGAGGACAGTCTCGGCACCGTGTGACAGTTCCACGGTGGACGAACTGGGAATCCAGCTTGCACGGTCCTCCGCTGCGGGATCGGCCACGTCCGGTGACGAATTCCAGGTCCGGTACCGGCTCGGGAACGGCACAGGCGTCGGAACGGTGCCCTTCACCGTCGTGCTGTGCGCGCCCGACGACGCGGTGACGGAGGACTGCTCGTAGCGAGCGCTGCGGCGCGGCAGTGAGTGACTTCATGTGGCACGCACGACAAGCGTGGTTCGAGAAGTAGCTCGCTCTGCCGCAAGCGGGGATCCCCTATCGGGTCGGTGTTTCGCGGCTCATCGCAGGTGAGGGTGTAGCGGGGGTTCTGAAACCTCCGGCCCCAATGGCGTGACCCCGGTTAGTCGGTCCATCGGTTGTGAGAGTCTTTGCAGCCCGTCCTACGCTGCGATCTGTACCCCACTAATCGGCTCTCACGCGTCTGGCGTCGTATGCCCAAATCGCGATCTCGACGCGGTTGCGGGCGCCGAGCTTGGTCATCAACGATGCGACGTGGGTCTTGACCGTGCTCAGGCCGACGAAGAGCTCGGTGGCGATCTCGGCGTTGGTTCGGCCCCGTGCCACCAGCGCGAGCACCTCCTTCTCGCGCTCGGTGAGCGGGTCGATGGGCTGGACCGGTACCACCGGCGTCTGGTCGGCGAAGGTCGCCAGCAGCCGGCGGGTGACGTTGGGGGCGATCAGCGCGTCCCCGTTGGCCGCCGCGTGGATGGCCTGCACGAGGAGTTCCGGTCCGGCGTCTTTGAGCAGGAAGCCGCGGGCGCCGGCGCGTAGGGCGCCGAGGACGTACTCATCGAGGTCGAAAGTGGTGATCACGACGACCGCCATCGGGTCCGTCACGTCTGGCCCAGCCAGGCGCCGCGTCACCTCGACGCCGTCGAGCCCGGGCATCCGGATGTCGACGAGGATGACATCGGGACGCAGCCGCGTCGCCAACTCGAGCGCTGCGAGCCCGTCTGCTGCCTCCCCCACGACCTCGAGGTCGGGTTGTGCGCCGAGGATCATCACCAGCCCGGTCCGGACCAAGTCCTGGTCGTCGGCTACGACAACACGGATGCTCATGCCAGCGCCTCCACCGGCAGCACGGCCTCGACCACCCAGCCACCCTCGGGCCCCGGCCCCGCGGAGAGCGATCCGCCGAGGAGCTGGGCGCGTTCGGCCATGCCCAACAGGCCGAACCCAGGCTCCGGGGCTGGCCCCGGATCGGTCTGTCCATCGTCGCTGACACGCAGCCTGACGGCGTCGCCCTCCCGGCGTACGTCGATCCCGACGCGGGTCGCGCTCCGGGCGTGCCGAACGGCGTTGGTCAGCGACTCCTGCGCGAGCCGGTAGAGCGCGGTGTCCACGGGTCGTGCCAGCCGGGTCAACGAACCGTCCAGCGAGACCTCGACGGTGGGCGTCGCGTCGGCGCGTGCCAGAGCAGGCAGGTCCGCGACACCCAGCTGCGGTGAGTAGGCGACGGCTTCCTCCTCACGCAGCACCCGCACCATGGATCTCATCTCCGCCAGGGTTCGCGACGCTTCAGACTCGATCGCGGCCAGGACCTCGGCAGCCTTCTCAGGCTGGATGCCGGCGACCACGCCACCGGCCTGCGCCTGCACCGCGATGGCCGAGACGTGGTGGGCCACGGTGTCGTGCAGCTCGCGCGCCAGCGCCACCCGCTCCTGATTGCGGATCTCGCGCTGTTGGCGATGCCAGAGGTCCGCGCGGTAGCGGAACAGCGCCGCGAGGGCGACGAACAACAGCAAGAGGACGCTCCCGCCGAAAACGTCGGCCCAGCCCACGGAGGAGGCGTACATCCCCAGCGCGACGACGACTGACACGAACGCCGTCCCCAAGACGATCTCCCGTCCCGAGCCCCACCGCACCAGGGAGTAGAGCAGGATCAGGACGGCCATCATGGAGTAGAGGCCGAGGTCCCCGGCGTGCGCAGTCAGCTGGAGGACCGAGAGCAGCCCGGCGACGCCCCACCCGACCAGGGCGGCCATCAGGGGGCGGCCCCGCCGCCAGAGCAGGGCAGGCACCAGCGCCAGGGCGAGCACCGTCACAAGGGGTCGCCAGGCCAAGCCCGGCCGAACGATGCCCTCGACCAAGGCTGCGGCCGCGAACACGCCCACCAGCAGCCAGTCGAGACGACCGATAGGTGGGGCGTCAGCAGGCCGCGGCTCATGCCAGATGGAACGCCGGACAGTGACCACGGCTCCAGCCTAGGGATCGGCGCGCCTCGGCGTACCCGCCGAAAGGACGAGAGAGAGACCATGCCATCGGCCGGGCGAACTCCAGCCTCCGGGCCGATATGCCCGCCGCCGGGCTCAGCGATCGTGGACCTACCGATCCTCACCACGACAACGGAGCCCATGATGAGACCACGTCAACCCACCACCACCACCACACTGGAAGACCAGCGGATCCCGGTGAGAGCCAAGCTCGCCGCAGCGTGGACAAGCTTCATGTTCCTGTACGTCTACGTGGACATTCTCGCCTTCTTCAGGCCCGGCGTCATCGATGACATCCTCGCCGGCATCGTCTGGGAGTTCGACATCACCCAGACCTTTGCGACCACGGCGCTGACCCTCATGGCCATCCCGATCCTCATGGTCGTGCTGTCGATGACGCTGCCCGCCCGGGCGAACCGCATCATGAACCTCATCGTGGCCTCGGTCTACGTCCCCGTCTCGGCATTCAACGCGGTGGGCGAGTCCTGGACGCACTTCTACGGCCTCGGCGTCGCACTGGAAGTGATCGTTCTCGCCCTCATCCTGCGGTACGCCTGGACCTGGCCCCGCACCGCCCCGTCGGCGACCATGGCGACCATGGCGACCAGCCCGGACCGTCAAACCGTTCGCGCCCAGCAGCAAGCGTGAACCCAAGAGCAGTCCCCATCCTGTTCGGAGCCTGCCTCGGTGCCGCGGTGTGGGCCTCCTGGCGGTGGGACACCAACGACCACTGGGACGTCGCGTAGGGGCCTTCCAAGGCCCCCTACCGGCCGGGTGCCACGGCTGGCCGCGCCTACCGGATGTGGTCGATGCCGACCTTGAGGCGGCGCAACTGGTACCTCCACGGCGCCAGCCGGGGCGCGGCCAGCGCGAGGCCGGCGTCCGCGGCGATCCACTCGACGACCTCGTCGGTCGTCCGGTGGTCGGTGTGTACGTGCATGGCGTAGCGCTCCTGAGCGAGGGCGGCGACGCAGCGCGGGATCTGCTGCACTGCCCAGGTTTCACGGCGCAGGCCGGAGCGCACGAACGCGATGCGGGTGCTCAGCCGCTTGAGCAGCGTCTCCGGGCTCGCGACGAGGGCGTAGTGGCGGACGTCCACGCCGCGGGAACCCAGGCCGCCGACGATCTCGTCGAAGTAGTCGTCACGCACGATCGTCATCGGCACGAGCACCGGGCCAGCGTGGGCGGCCTCGGCCTGCTGAAGAATGTCGACGAGGGCGGAACGCCACGGGGCGAGGTACTGGAAGTCGGGGCGCGCTGCGCGCGGGAGCGTCCGTTGGAGGGCGAAGCCGATGAGCTCAGGGTCGGCGACGTGCGCGTCGACCACCCGACGCCGCAGCTCGAACGCGGTCTGGGTCTTCCCCGCGCCGAACGCGCCGTTGATCCAGATGAGCATGCCTCGGAGCCTAGATGACCCCGTGGCGGCGTCAGGGCAGCGCATCGTCGACACCGACCCCAAGCGCGGCAACGTCGTCGTCCGCGTCACTGGCACCCGCCACGACGAGCCGACGTATCAGGTCCGCCAGTCCCCACCGAACACCCAGGAGGTCCCCGGTCATGATCACCACACCAACCGTGTCCGGGAAACCGGGTCAGGCTCCGACGGGCCTATCCTGCGATCTGTACCCACTGATCGGCTCTCACAGCACCTGGACCGCTCCTCGGGGTCCCGTCACCAAGAGCCATCTGGCGATGTAGTGAGCACCGCGGCGCTTCAGGGCGCGATGGTCTCCCCGCGGGACTTCAGGCCCGTCGCCTCCATGGCGAGGTATTGGTCGGTGAGCTTTCGGTACAGCCGCCCGACGACCCCGCCGATTGCCCCGCTCATCACGACGCTCAGCTCGACCCGGGTGCCGCCGTCGGGCAGCGGGGCGCACTCGTGGTGCGCAGACACGGTACTGCCCGGCTGTCGCTGCTCCCACGTGAAGGCGCGGCCGGGTTCGAGCGCGGTCACCGTGTACGTGCCGGTCGGGATCCGCGGCTGGGAGATCTCGACTCGCGACCCGACGGCGAGGGGCCCGGAATCCAGCTGCCGGACGCTGGTCACCGAGTCAGTCCACTCCGGCCACCGCTCGACGTCGACGAGCACGTCCCACACCCGGTCCGGCGAGGCCGCCACGTCGATGCTGGTGCCCTGCTTCATGCCGTCGATCGTCGCAGAGATCGGATCCCCTGGGGAGGAACCACCGGCGGTCATTGCCGCGCGACGACGTGGGTGAGGTCGACCTCCCACCGGTCCAGGCCGCCCTGCGGGAGCTGCCAGACGTACTCGTTCTTCAGCTTGCTGCCGTCCTCGGCGAACGGTCCGGCGTGGAACGCGTAAAACGCGATGGTGGGGAGCGTGCCGTCCGGCGCCGTGCGGATCGCGTTGTGGAAGTCCCCGTTCCGGCGACGAAGCTCGTCCATCACGAGCTCCCGGAACCGTGCCTGGTCGAGAGTGCCCGCAGCCGTCGCGCCCGCGGTCAGCTGGAGCGCGATGTGGAGCTGCCGGTCACCGTTCGCGTCCTCGTAGCTGATCAGGCGGTGGTTCTCGACCGCCTCGAGCAGCTCCGCGTTGCTGTAGATCACGTCCCGGAGCGCGTCGGGGCCGACGACGGCGCCGTTGTAGTCGACGGACAGGTCCGAACGCCCGTAGTGGAACAGCAGCGGGAGATCGAGGAACTTCTCCCTGATGACCTCGTCGTGGCCGAGCTCCTTCAGGACGGGCAGAAGGTCGCGCATGCGCATGACGTGACCGCGGTCGTGGATGTTGTACCGGATGCGCGGGTTGATGTTCCGGTCCCGCACGATCGTGACGATCAGCTCGCCGTCATCGTTGCTCTCCACCAGGTAGTCGTACGGGTTGAACTGGAAGATCATCGGCAGGACGCCGTACTCACCGGTCTTGGTCAGGTGGTCGGACAGGCGCGGGTCCTCGCTGATCGCACGTCGGAGCGCGACGGTGAAGTCGGTCTCGATGCTGAGGTTGATCTCGAGGTCGCTGGCCCCGTAGGAACCGAACGCGCTGTGGGCGTAGCGCAGGATGTGGGAGCGCATGTTCTCGCTGATGCCCTCACCCCCGAACGCGGCAACGATGTCGTACTCGTCCCAGTCCAGCCGGTCGTCGTCGAACAGTGACTTCAGGAACGGCGGGTAGCTGGTGATGATGTAGGTGTAGTCGGTCCCGAACTCCTTCATCGTGCTGATGATCTTGTCCTTGTCGGGCCCGCAGGACTTGATCATCGTGATCTCGGTCAGCGATGTCGTGACGTTCATGCCGGTCGCCCACGCCCCCAGGGAGAACGCGTTCAGCACGAACGGCTGCTTGGTCAGGGTGGACGCAGTCCGCGCGAAGCCCACCTGGAGCAGCTGACGTGTCGCGGCGCGCTCCTCACGCCCGCGGACCCAGCTCGTCGGCGTCCCCGAGCTGCCGGACGATTCGTCGACCACGACGCCGCGACGAGGGAGCTCTCCACCGAAACAGCGGTCCGGGATGCTCCACCGCTTGATGTAGGACTCCTTGTCCATCTCCGGGATCTGACGGAAGGCCTCGGTCAGCGAGCCTCTGAACCGCAGGCGTCCGCCGCGGCCGCGCTCCGCGAGAAAGGCGCGGTAGGCGGGCACGTGGCGGGCCGCGAGCTCGAAGGTGTGCCAGGCACGTCGCCGGCCGAACCACCATCGCAGGGGCTCGATCCCCGGGCCGAGGAGCAGCTTGTGGGTGTGGACGCTGTGCGTGAGCGGGCGGACGACGCCGTCGACCAGGCCCACGAGCGCGAAGGCGAGAAGACGCTTCATGAGGTAGCTCCGATCAGCATCGACGTCGCGGGACGACGGTGTGCCAAGGGCGGGGTCTTGCTGTACCCGAACCGGAAGAGCATCCAGGTCATGCGGTCCCCGCTCTCGTCGGCGGCCACCTCCCGCGCGAAGGCGCGGTGCGAGTCTGGGTTGGTGATGACCGTCCCGAACGGGTGGAGCCAGACGCCGTGGGCGGTGAGCTCGAGCCAGACCTTCATGAAGGTGCGGCCGGCTTCGACGTAGTCGGTCGGCTTTCCGAACGGGCCCTCCAGCCAGCCGAGCTGGCGGACGCCGCGCATGGTGTTCAGGTACATGGCGCGGATAGCCCCGCCGATGACCGGCGCCTCCCACAGGCCACGGTGGGTCATCGCGAACCTCAGCAGGCTGCCGGGCATGAGCATCGCCTCGGCGCTCAGGCCGTCGGCCCGATTGCGGGCCTCCTCCTTGCTGAAGCGCAACCAGGTCATGATCTCCTCGTACACCGCGCTTTTGCGCAGATCGGAGAACAGCGTTGCCTGGTTGATGTGCACCAGTCTGCGCACGGTCCGACGGTCCGAGGTGGTGTGGAAGGTGTGGCCGCCGGCGTTCGCCACCTCGGTCGCGGCCATGATGGCCTCGGCGGGAACCAACCTCGCGTCGTACGGACGGCGGGACGTGCGCCGCGCCCGGAACAACTGCAGGCGTTCCTGCGCCTGCTCGGTCACGGGCTGGGGTGTGAGGGTCACCGTGCCGAGCGAGTGCAGACGGTCAGTGCCTCCGAAATCCATCTCCGAGTGGTCGAGGCTCTCCGCCACGCCGTACCCGAACCCCTCCGCCACGGTACGAAGCGACTCCAGGAAGACGCCCGCGCAGACGTGACCGAAGGGGATACCGAACGACTCGGCGGGGAGACCCAGGTCGAGGTCGTAGTAGACCTCCGCGGCGCGGGAGTCGACCGGCCGGAGCTTGATGGGCTGCGAGTTGTGCGGGGACGGGTAGTGGCGGGCATCCTCGATGATGCGGAGCCACGGTTCGGTGTGCGTCACAAGGCTCGTCTCCGTTCACCGTTGTGCAAGGAAACCTAGTTCAGGAGCCTGGTTCCGACACGCCGAACGACGGCGACAGGGGTTGGTCGCCGGCGGATGAGCCGCAGTGCAGTACCGGTGTGGGTGCGGTCGGAGACGCGCCGGTACAAGAACGGTCTGACGGCATCCTCGGTGCCGGACCTGCTCGATGTAGCGTGGCGTCTCTGCTTTTTGGAGTGTAGAAGTTCTGCTAGATGTAGCGTACACATCCTGCTAGATGTAGTTTTGACAGGTGAGCACCTACCGACGCCGCGTGATCGACACCCTGCTCGACGAGCTGCAGCCGAACCTTCGCGCCGTCGCCATCGAGGGAGCCAAGGGCGTGGGCAAGACGGCGACGGCGAGCCGGCGCGCGCGAACAGTGATCTCGCTCGACAGCGAGGTCGAGCGAACGACGTTCGCTGCCCAGCCCGAGGTCTTGGAGACTCTTCCCGGACCGGTGCTGATCGACGAGTGGCAGCGATGGCCCGAGTCGTGGGACCGGGCTCGCCGGGCGGTCGACGCAGGGGTGCCGCGCGGACACTTGATCCTGACGGGAAGCTCAGCCCCGCGAGGGGCCCACCGTGCACTCGGGAGCCGGACGCATCGTGCCGTTCCGGATGCGGCCGCTCAGCCTCATGGAGCGCGGCGTCGAGACCCCGACGGTGAGCCTTGCGTCCCTGCTCGACGGCGACACGGAGGTGTCTGGGGCGACCGCGGTGCGGTTGTCCGACTATGCGGAGGAGATTGTCGCCTCCGGGTTCCCTGGCATCCACGACGAGCCCCCGCGTATCCGGCCGTCGCTCCTGGACGGATACCTGCAGAACGTCGCCCAACGAGAGTTCCCCGAGCAGGGATACCCCGTGCGCAAACCCGGCGTTCTCATGTCATGGATGGCTGCGTATGCAGCGGCGACGTCCACGACCACGCAGTACACCCGCATCCTCGAGGCGGCGACCCCTGGCGAGGGGGACAAGCCTGCGCGCAGTACCACGATCGCCTACCGCGACGTGCTCAGCGCGCTGTGGATCCTCGACCCGCTGCCAGCCTGGCTGCCCACGCACAACGAGTTCGACCGACTGGCGAGCTCGCCCAAGCACCAGCTCGCCGATCCGGGACTGGCTGCCCGGCTCCTGGGAGCCACTCCCGAGTCTCTCTTGCGCGGGCGGCACGCCCACATGCTAGGTCCGCTGTTCGAGCACCTGGTCGCCCTGTGCGTCCAGGTCTATTCCCAGGTCAGCGGAGCGACGACGTCACACCTGCGAACACGCAACGGGGATCATGAGGTCGACGTCATCGTCGAGCGGCCCGACGGTCGGGTGCTCGCGATCGAGACGAAACTGACGCCCACGCCGACCGACGCCGACCTCAAACATCTGCGGTGGCTGCAGACCAAGATCGGAGACGACCTCGTCGACGCCATCGTCGTGACCGCCGGACCGCACGCTTACCGCCGGCCGGACGGGATCGCGGTCGTACCGGCGGCCCTGCTCGGCCCTTGACACCCGGCGCCGCCCGGCGCCTTCAGCGGGCCAGGACCGCGGTCAGCCGTTCTCACGCAGGAACAGCTCCACGACCGGGATGGCGACGTCGGGTCGCCGCACCGGCAGCCACAGGGTCAGGGTGTCCTCCCCGGTGCCCGCGGCGCTGGTCATGTGCGACTCCTGGTCCGTCGGCAGCACCTCCGTCGGGATCTCGGACGCGTCGTGCAGGAGCTGGGCGTACTCCACCCGGCCGGCGAGCCCGGGCAGATGCACCGCCTCGAACGGCCACGAGAACAGGTGCAGGTAGAGGCGGTTCCCGCGCTGGGTGTACCGGCAGTCCGGCGGCGCGGAGTACGCGGACGGGCCCGCGCCGTGGATCGCCCGCCCGTGCCGGGCCATCCACCGGCCGATGGCCCGCAGCGTGTCCACGGCCACGGGGTCGAGCTCGCCCCGAGCGGTCGGCCCGACGTTGAGCAGCAGGTTGCCGTTCTTCGCCACCGTGTCGACGAGCATCCGCAGCAGCAGGTCGGGCGACTTGGCCGCGGCGTTGTCGCGGTCGTAGCCCCAGCTGCCGTTGATCGTCTGGCACGCCTCCCACATCGCGGGCCGGCCGTCGACAGTCGGCGCCGCCGCCGGCTGGTACTGCTCCGGCGTCAGGTAGTCGCCACCGATGCCGAGCCGGTCGTTGACCAGGATGCCCGGCTGCAGTCGCCGCACTGTCGCGAGCAGCTCCTCGCTGCCCCAGTCCCGCGCGCCCTTGCCGCCCCAGACCGGCGTGCCCTCGTGGACGTGGTCCTCATACGAGAAGTCGAAGAACAGCTGGTCGATGACGCCGTACCGGGTGAGCAGCTCGACCACCTGGGCGTGCAGGTACTCGCGGTACACGCCGACGTCGCGCGACTCCGCACGCGCCGCGTCGTCGTCGCGCAGCGGGTGCAGACCGTCGATCGGGAACTGCGGGTGGTGCCAGTCGATGAGCGAGTGGTACAGCCCGACGCCGAGGCCGCGCTCGCGGAAGGCCTTCGTGATCGGGCCGATCAGGTCCCGTCCCCACGGAGTCGCGGCGACGGAGAAGTCGGTGTACGCGCTGTCCCACAGGCAGAAGCCCTCGTGGTGCTTGGTGGTCGCCACGACGTACCGCATCCCGGCCTCCGCGGCGAGGTCGGCCCAGGCCGCGGGGTCGAACAGGTCCGGCTCGAAGTGGTCGAGGTAGCGCCGGTAGTCGACGTCGGGCGTCCGTTCGCGGTGCCGCATCCACTCGTTGCGGGCAGCGAGGGAGTACAGCCCCCAGTGGATGAACATCCCGAAGCGGCGCTCGCGCATCCGGTCGACGGCCTCGGCACGCACGGCGTCGTCGACCGCGACGATCCCCGCGGGGGTCACCGGATCGCCCCCTTCGCGATGTCTCCGATGAACTGCCGAGCCCCGATGAGGAAGACGACAAGGAGAGGCACGACCGCCAGCAGGGCGCCGGCCATGATCATCCCGTAGTCCTGGCCGAACGCCGACTTGAGCTGCGCCAGCGCCACCTGCAGCGTGACCCGGTCCGGATCGGTCAGGACGGTGAGCGGCCACAGGTAGTCGTTCCACGTCGAGATGAAGGTGAACAGCCCGAGGAAACCCAGGCCCGGTCGGATCAGCGGCAGGCACACGGTGACGTACTGGCGCATGAAGCCGGCGCCGTCGATCACGGAGGCGTCCATCAGCTCGTCGGGAACCGCGGAGCTGATGTACTGGCGCAGCCAGAAGATGCCGAAGGCGTTCGCGGCCGCGGGGATGATGAGCGCGTGCAGGTGCCCGACCCAGCCCAGGTTCACCATCGTGATGAACTGCGGGATGATGGCCAGCTGCATCGGCAGCATGAACATCACGAGCACGAGCGTGAACAGCGCGTTGCGGCCCGGGAAGTCAAACTTCGCGAACGCGAACGCCGCCAGCGAGTCGAAGAAGAGCACCAGGAACGTGACGGAGACCGCCACCACGACGGTGTTCGCCAGCGGAGCGAGGAAGTCGACCCGGTCGAAGACCTTGCCGATGTTCTCCACGAGGTGGCCGCCGGGCAGGAGCTTGGGCGGCGACCGGTAGATGTCGCTCGTGGTGTTGCTCGCGATCACGGCGAGCCAGTAGAGCGGGAAGACGGAGACCAGGGCGCCGGACGTCAGCATCAGGTAGAGCCCCACCTGACGACGACGGCGTCTGCCGGGCGGCGCGGGACGCTCCGGGAGCGCGCTCGAGCTCGCTGTCGAGAGTTCTGACGTGACGGTGGCGCTCATCGCGTCGGGTCCTCCCTCTTGAGGCTGTAGCGCCAGCTGATGATCACGAAGACGAGGATGATGAGGAAGATCCCCCACGCGATCGCGGCGCCGTAGCCGAGCTTGTTGTAGCTGAAGGCCTGCTGGTAGAAGTACAGGACCATCGTGAGAGCGCCTTGGCCGGCCCCGCCGCTGTTGGGGTTCGTGGTGCTGGCGCTGCTCGTGAGCACCTGTGCCTCGGTGAAGCTCTGCAGCCCCGTGATGATCGACACGATGAGGACGAAGATGATCGTCGGGCGCAGCAGCGGGATCGTGATGGAGAAGAAGCTCCGGACCGGGCCGGCGCCGTCCATCGTGGCCGCCTCGTAGACCTCGCTGCTGATGGACTGCATGCCCGCGAGGAAGATGATCGCGTTGTACCCGGTCCACTGGTACGTGATGAGGATGGACACGGTGAGCTGGATGCCGAACGGAGTGGAGAACCATCGGAAGTCCGGCAGGCCGAGCCCGTTGAGGAGTGCGTTGGCAAGCCCGAACGTCTCGCCGAAGATCGCGCCGAAGAGGATCGCCATCGCGACCACCGACGTGATGTTCGGCACGAAGTAGGCGATCCGCAGGGTCGTGCTGTAGCGCACGGCGTTGTTGAGCATCGCGGCCACGGCCAGCGCGATGATCATCATCGGGATCGTCGAGAGGGCGAAGATGATGAACGTGTTGCGCACCGAGAGCCAGAACGTCGTGTCGGAGAAGAGCCGCACGTAGTTGTCGACGCCGACCCATTCCGCGGAGCCGAGGCCGTTCCACTTCTGGAAGGACAGGACGAGGGAGGACGCCGTCGGGTACAGGCCGAAGCACAGGAAGAGGACGAAGAACGGCGCGATCGCGACGTACATCGGCCAGACCGGAGTGGTCCGACGCCGGCTGGGGCGCGTCGAGGCGCGCGCCCCAGCCGTCACCGTACGAGCGGTGAGCGTCACGAGGACTCCAGGGCCGCCTTGGCCGCGGCCACCGCGTCGGCCCACGCCTGGTCAGGGTCCTTGCCGGTCTGCACGTTGCCCAGCTCCGTGAAGTAGGGGGCGGAGACCTGGTTGTCGAGCGGGCTGTTGTAGACGATCGGCATGTTCTCCGAGGCCTCGGCGAACACCGCAACCGTGTCCTGACCGCCGAAGAAGTCGTCGCCGTCGTGCAGGCCGGGCTCGTCGAAGGCCGCGGTGCGGGCCGGGAAGTTGCCGGTCTCGGTGTACATGACGGCCTCGTTCGCGGGGCTCAGGAGAGCCTTGACGACCTCGAGCGCCGCGGCCTTGTCCTCGGTGGCGGCGGGGATCGTCAGGAACGAGCCGCCGATGTTCGCGGGCCCGCCGGGCGTCTGCGTGACGCGCCACAGGCCGGCGGTGTCGGCCGCGTTGCCCTTGATGTCGCCGGCGTACCACGCCGCACCCACCAGCGTCGGCAGGGCGCCGGCGTTGACCGCGGAGGCCCAGTCGGGGCTGCCGTCCTCGAGCCCGGCCACCAGGCCACGGTCCCGGGCCTCCACCGCGAGGTCCCAGGCGTGGCGCACGGCGTCGCTCTCGCCGAGGAACTCGCCGTCGGGGCTCACGAACTTGGTCTCGCTCTGGCCCATCGCTATGCCGAAGAGGCCCCCCAGCGAGACCTGGAGGTGGGCGCCGGTCGCCTCCTTGAGCTGCTCGCCGAAGCTGAAGTAGTCCTCCCACGTCGACGTCGCGGCCGCGAGCTCGACAGGGTCGGTGGGCAGGCCGGCGTCGGAGAGGATGTCCTCGCGGTAGAACAGCCCCGTCGGGCCGATGTCGATCGGCAGACCGAGCAACTTCCCGTCCGCCGTGGTGGCCTCGGCGAGCTTCCACTCCGGGAACTCCCCGACGATGTCGTCGATGCCGAGCTCGTTCAGGTCGGTGAACAGATCCGGCTCCTGCAGGAAGTAGGGCATGTCCTCGCCCTTGACGCCGGTGATGTCGGGAATGTCGGAGCGGGCCGTGAAGCTGGTGAGCAGCTTGTTCTTGAAGTCGTCGCCGATGACCGACACCTCGAGGTCCCCGCCGGCGTACTCGTCGGTGACGGTCTCGACGACGGTCTCGCTCAGTCCGCCGGGCCAGATCCACAGGCTCAGCGACCCGTCGCCGCCCGAGCTCCCGTCGGCGGGCTGGGCGCTCGAGCAGGCCGTCAGGCCCAGGGAGAGTGCGACGGCCGCTGCGAGCGCCGCGGCCGGGGCGCGTGAGGTCGTGAGTCTCATGGGGTTCTTCTCCTGTGTCTCTTCGGTCGAGTCGTTCGGTCGAGTCGTTCGGGGGCGAGCGTTCGGACGGTGGCGGCGGGTCACCGGTACGGGTCGCGGAGGAAGGCGAACCGCATCGCCATGGCGGCGCCGGGGTGCTGGTCGAGCCAGCTCACGAGGCCCGCACGGGTGGGTGCGGTCGCGGCGCCGCCGGGGCGGGCGACCGTGACCGCCGCAGCCAGCGCCGCGAAGTCGACGCGCTCGCGCAGCGTCCAGTCGCGCAGCGTCGCCACCGCGAGCGCGGCGACGAACACGTCGCCGGCACCGGTCACGTCGACGGCGTCGACCGGGACGGGCTCGACCCGGACCCGTTCGCCCGTGGCGGCGTCGAGCGCCAGGACGCCCCGCGCGCCGAGGGTGACGACGCTGAGGGGGACGCGCGAGGACAGTGCCTCCAGCGCCTGCTCGGGGGTCTCGGTCCGGGTGAACGCCATGGCCTCGGCGTCGTTGGGGACGAAGGCGTAGCAGCCGTCGAGCCCGTCGAGGACGGTGGTGTCCCAGGCTCCGGTGCCGTCCCAGCCGAGGTCCGCGAACACCTTCGCGCCGCGGTCGGCGAGCGGGCGCACGACGTCGTGCGTCGTGTCGTCGACGTGGACGATGGCGACGCGGGGCCGGATCTCGGGATCGAGGATCTCGGCAAGCTCACGCGGTGCGGGTGTCCCGCCGGTCACGAGGGCGCGGTCGCCGTCGAAGCCGAGGGAGGCCGTGACCGGCAGCGACCACCCGGCCACGGTGCGCAGCCCCGTGACGTCGACGCCTTCGGCCTCGAGGCGCTCCCTGCACAGTGTGCTCAGCGGGTCGTCGCCGACGGCGGCGCTGATCGCCGTCGACGCTCCGAGCCGCGCGGCGACCGTCGCCATGTTGGCGATCCCGCCCGGCCCCCAGCCGAAGTCGGCGGTCCACTCCTCCTCGCCGGGCCGCGGGCTGCCGCGCAGGCCGGCGAAGACGACGTCGAGGAACAGCTGGCCCACCACGAGGGCGTCCACCACGTGCGTGCCGTTCGGGGCAGCGATCTCGGGTCGGACGGTCGGAGCGGGTGGCTCGACGCGTGCGTCGGTGTGCATCCATCCTCCTCGGTGAGCCGGTCCGTAAGGAGTAGCACATCTGTGCGCGGAAATCTACAAGTTTTGAGTGTTGCGATTCGGTAACTGAGCGAAATTGAGCGATTGTGGTAGCGTCGTCCGCGTGAGAGACATACGAGAGCGGGTGATCCTCGAACACCTTCGCAAGGTGGGCGTTGCGACGGTGAACGAGCTCGCCTCCGTGACGGGGTCGAGCGTCGCGACGATCCGCCGCGACCTGCAGGAGCTCGACCGGTCGGGGGCGATCCGGCGAGCCCACGGCGGCGCCGTGCTCGGCGAGCAGGACGCCCCGTTCGCCAGCGTCGTGCCGGTCAACCGGGACGCCAAGAGACGCATCGCCGCGCGCGCCGCCCAGCTGATCGCCGACGGGGAGTCGGTCATCCTCGACATCGGGACGACCACGCTGCAGCTCGCACGCCTGCTGATCGACCGCCCGGTCACCGTCATCACCGCGAACCTGGCCATCTACGAGGCGCTGCGGGAGAGCCGCACCGCGCACCTGGTCATGCTGCCGGGGGACTACGACCCCGTGTACCGGTCGGTCTCGGGCCCGCTGACGACCGAGTGCCTGCGCATGATCCGCGCGGACCACGCGTTCCTGGGTGTCAGCGGCGTGTCGGACACGGGCGACCTGCGGGACACCACGATGGCCCAGGTCCCGGTCAAGCAGGCCATCGCCGAGGTCTCGCTCGACCTCACGGTGCTGGCCGACCGCAGCAAGTTCCCGGGGACCGGGCTCGGGCGTGTGAGGCTCCCACCCAACGTCGCGCGGTTCATCACCGACGCCGAGGTGCCGGGCCCGATCGCGGGCGCCCTCGCAGCCCAGCAGGTGGAGGTCCTCGTCGCATGAGACTTGCTGTGATCGGCGGTGGCGGCTTTCGCACGCCGCTCGTCTACGCCGCGCTGCTGCGCGACCGCGAGCCCGGACGGGTGACATCCGTGGCGCTCGTCGACGTCGACGAGCAGCGGCTGGCGACCATGGCCCGGATTCTCGCCGCCCTCGCCGACGGCGTGGACGACGCCCCCGCGGTGACGACCCACACGGACGCGGCCGAGGGGCTGCGAGGTGCCGACTTCGTCTTCTCGGCCGTCCGGGTCGGAGGCCTCGAGGGGCGTG
Source organism: Isoptericola halalbus (assembly GCA_009663185.1). Taxonomy (GTDB): domain Bacteria; phylum Actinomycetota; class Actinomycetes; order Actinomycetales; family Cellulomonadaceae; genus Isoptericola; species Isoptericola halalbus. The sequence goes on along the minus strand of VJZX01000012.1, from coordinate 56,015 downwards.
CGCACGACGAGCTCATCGGCCTGGCCCACGGGGTGATCGGGCAGGAGACGGTGGGCTTCGGCGGCGTCTCCTACGCCCTGCGCACGCTCCCGACCGTCATGCAGCTGGCCGACCTCGTCAAACGGGTCGCGCCGGACGCGTGGGTCATCAACTTCACCAACCCCGCCGGGCTGGTCACGGAGGCCATGTCGCAGGTGCTCGGGAACCGGGTCATCGGCATCTGCGACTCGCCGATCGGCCTCGCGCGGCGGGCGCTCTCGTCGCTCGGGCTCCGGGTCGGCCCCGGCGTCGAGGTCGAGTACGCCGGGCTCAACCACCTGGGCTGGCTCACCGGGCTGCGAGTCGACGGCGTCGATCTCCTGCCGGAGGTGCTCCGCGACCCCGCGCGGATCGAGTCGTTCGAGGAGGGGCGGCTCTTCGGCGCGGAGTGGATCCGGGCCCTGGGCGCGCTGCCGAACGAGTACCTGCACTACTACTCGTCCCGGCGGGAGGTGCTGCACTCCGACCAGCTCGCGTCCCGCACCCGCGCTCGCTACCTCCTCGACCAGCAGGCCCGCTTCTGGGCGGACGCTCACGGCGACCGGAACCCGCTCGCCGTCTGGGAAGCCGCGCGGCTCGATCGGGAGTCGACCTACATGGCGACCAACCGCCACTCGGCGGGGATAGGGGAGCGTGACGAGCACGACCTCGTCTCCGGGGGCTACGAGGACGTCGCGCTGGCGCTGATGCGCGGGATCGCCCACGACGAGCGCTCGCGCCTCATCCTCAACGTCCCCAACGCCGGCGCGATCGCCTGGCTCGACGACGACGCCGTCGTCGAGGTCCCGTGCGTCGTCGACGCCGCCGGCGCGCACCCGGTGCCCGGAGCGGTGGTGCCGGACTTCGGCAGGGGACTGGTCACGACCGTCAAGTACGTCGAGCGCCAGACGATCCTGGCGGGCCTCGGCGGCTCGCGCACGGCTGCGCTGCGCGCCCTGGCTCACCACCCCCTCATCGACTCGGTCAGGGTCGCGCGCGCGCTCCTCGACAGCGCCACGGCCACGTTTCCCGAGCTGTCCTACCTCGTCTGACGTCGAGGTCCCTTCGGAGGCACACCACCCATGCACCAGAACCAGAAGCTCGTCGAGGAGCGGATCCACCGGGTCCTCACGGAGCGGATCGTCCCGGCCGTCTACTCCGCCCGCGCCCCCGTCGCCCTGTCCGCGTGGGAGGTGCCCGACGAACCGGTCCCGGTCCGAGAGGCGCTGGACGCGACGTACACCGACTTCGCCGTCGGACGCCCGTGGGGCCGCCCCTGGTCGACGTGGTGGTTCCAGATCACGGGTACCGTGCCCACGGAGTGGGCGGGGCGGACCGTCGAGCTGCTCCTCGACCCGGGGTTCCAGGGCGACTGGCCGGGCAACCAGGCCGAGGGCCTGGTGTTCACGCCCGACGGCGTCGCGGTCAAGGGCATCCACCCGCGGAACTTCTACGTCCCGATCGCCGATGAGGCCGCAGGCGGCGAGCGCGTGCACCTCTTCCTCGAGGCCGCCGCCAACCCGGACATCCTCAAGAACGAATTCGTCCCCACCGTCTACGGGGAGAAGTCGACCGCCCCGACAGACCCGGTCTACACGTTCGCGACCGCCGACCTCGCGGTGCTCGAGCCCGAGGTGTGGGCCCTGCGGTTCGACGTCGAGGTCCTCTACCAGCTCCTCAAGGAGCTGCCCGAGACCGACCCGCGACGGAACGAGGTGCTGCGCGCCCTCGAGCGGGCGCTCGACGTGCTGCTGCTCGACGACATCGTCGGCACGGCGGCCGCGGCGCGCGCCGAGCTCGCCGACGTGCTCGCGAGGCCCGCGAACGCGTCCGCGCACGTGCTCAGCGGCGTCGGGCACGCCCACATCGACACGGCGTGGCTCTGGCCGATCCGGGAGACCAAGCGCAAGGTCGGGCGCACGTTCGCCAACGTGCTCGCGCTCGGCGAGCGGTACCCGGACTTCCGGTTCGCGGCGTCGTCCGCGCAGCAGTACGCGTGGGTCAAGGAGAGGTACCCGGACATCTGGCAGGGGATCAAGGCCGCCGTCGACGACGGCCGGTGGTTCGTCGTCGGCTCGCAGTGGGTCGAGCCCGACGGCAACCTCCCCGGTGGCGAGGCCATGGTCCGCCAGCTCACGCAGGGCCTGCGGTTCTTCGAGCGCGAGCTGGGCGTCACCACCACGGGCATCTGGATGCCCGACTCGTTCGGCTACACCGCAGCCTTCCCCCAGATCGCCCGGCTGGCCGGCGCCGAGTGGTTCCTCACGCAGAAGATCTCGTGGAACCAGACGAACACGTTCCCGCACCACACCTTCTGGTGGGAGGGCATCGACGGCAGCCGCATCTTCACCCACTTCCCGCCGATCGACACGTACAACTCGACGCTGGAGGCAGAGGAGCTCCACCACGCGGTCCGGGAGTTCCGCGAGAAGGGCAGGGCGACGACGTCGCTCGTGCCGTTCGGGTACGGCGACGGTGGAGGCGGCCCCATCCGCGAGATGATGGAGCGCCAGCGCCGGGTCGCGAACCTCGAGGGATCGCCGCGGGTGCAGATCGAGAGTCCGGACGACTTCTTCGCCCGTGCCCGCGCCGAGTACCCGGACGCGCCGGTGTGGGTCGGCGAGCTCTACCTCGAGCTGCATCGGGGGACGTTCACGTCCCACGCCCGCGAGAAGCGCGGCAACCGCCTCGTCGAGCACCGGCTGCGCGAGGCGGAGCTGTGGTGGACCGCGGCGGCGCTGCGGGGCGCCGAGTACCCGTACGACGACTTCGAGCGCCTCTGGCAGACCACGCTCGTGCAGCAGTTCCACGACATCCTGCCGGGCTCGTCGATCGCCTGGGTGCACCGGGAGAACGAGGAGGAGTACGGCCAGAGCCTCGCCCGGCTCGACGCCCTGATCGAGCACGCGCTCAAGCATCTCGAGGCCGACGGGGCGGTCGTCAACGCGGCCGACCACCGCCGCGTCGAGCTCGTGCTCGACGAGCACGGCGAGCCGGCCGGCCTGGTGAGCGTGCCCGGCCACGGGATGGCGCCGTTCGAGCCCTGGGAGCCGGCCCACCCCGTGACGGCCGGGCGCGACGGCGAGGACATCGTCCTGCGCAACGACCTGGTGCAGGTGCGCATCGACGCCCGGGGCCTGGCGACCTCGATCCTCGACCGGCAGGCGGACCGCGAGCTCGTGCCCACCGGCCGGGCAGCCAACCTGCTCCAGCTCCACCAGGACCTGCCGAACGCGTGGGACGCGTGGGACATCGACGCGCACTACCGGCACACGGTGCGCGACCTCGTCGACGCCGAGTCGATCAGCGTCGTCGAGAGCGGGCCGCTGCGAGCGCGCGTCGAGGTCGTGCGCGCGTTCGGGGCGTCCCGGGTGACGCAGCGGATCTCCCTGCACGCCGACGACGCCCGCGTGCACCTCGAGGCGGAGCTGGACTGGCACGAGGGCGAGAAGCTCCTCAAGGCCGCGCTGCCCTTCGTCGTCCACGCGCAGCACCACTCGGCGGAGATCCAGTTCGGGCACGTGCGCCGCCCGACGCACACGAACACGTCCTGGGACGACGCCCGGTTCGAGGTCATGGCGCACCGGTGGGTCCACGTCGAGGAGCCGGGCTACGGCATCGCCGTCGTCAACGCGGGGACGTACGGCCACGACATCACCCGCAGCGTCGGTGCGGACGGCCAGGTCGAGACACAGGTCCGCCTGAGCCTCGTGCGGGCCGCGAAGTCGCCCGACCCGCACCAGGACCAGGGCCACCACGTCTTTGCCTACGCCGTCGTGCCGGGCGCGTCGGTCGCCGACGCGGTCGCCGCCGGGTACGAGCTGAACCTGCCGCTGCGCTTCGCGGCAGGCACGGCCGCGCGGCGGCTCGATCCGTGGAGCGTCATGTCGAGCTCCGACCCCGGCGTGCGCATCGAGTCCGTCAAGCTCGCCGACGACCGGTCGGGCGACGTCGTCGTCCGCGTCTACGAGGCCCTCGGGCGGCGCGCGCGGGCGACCTTGTCCGCCGGGTTCGACGTCGCGGGCGTCGCGGAGGTCGGTCTGACCGAGCAACCGCTGGGCGAGGGTATGCCCCGGGCGCGCTCGCTCGACGCCGTCGGACGCCGCATCGCCCTGGAGCTGCGTCCCTTCCAGATCGTGACGCTGAGGATCGCCCGGCCCGGTGCATCGCCGAGCATGCCACACACAGTCGACGCGCCTTCGAATTCGTAGTGTGCCCCCGGGACCCGACCCGCGAGAGGAACGTTTTCATCGTCTCGACGATCGTCTCCGCGGCTTGGAGATCCTCCGCCGTCCAGGTGTGTGCAAGGACTGGTAGACGGTGTGTGCGGAGACTACTAGCGTGTGTGTGCAAGGGTCGATAGGACGCCACACCAGGGAGGATGCACATGGCCCGCTATGTGCGCCGCGTGATCGATGATCTCCTTGATGAGCTGCAGCCGCTCCTGCGGGCAACAGCCCTCTACGGACCGCGCGGTGTCGGCAAGACAGAGACGGCCCGCCGGCGCGCACAGTCCGTCCTGGCGCTGGACCTGCTAGACGATGTGGCGAGGCTGCGCGCCGACCCGACTTTGCTCACCACGCTGCCGGGGCCGCTGCTGGTCGACGAGTGGCAGCGGTGGCCGGAGGCGTGGGACCGTGTGCGGCGGGCCGTCGACGCGGTCTCCGATCGGGGCCGGTTCCTCCTGACGGGCAGTTCCGCGCCGCGAGGCGTGGCAGTCCACTCCGGGGCAGGCCGGATCGTCGGGATGCGGATGCGGCCGATGAGCCTTCTCGAGCGTGGCGTCGGGGTTCCCACGGTCAGCCTCGGTGCGATGCTCGAGGGGATTGCCGAGATCGGCGGCGAGACCGATGTCGTCCTCGGTGACTACGTCGAAGAGATCGTCGGCTCGGGGCTGCCGGCAGTGCGTCGCGAGCCGTCACCGCGGCTGCGGCGCGCCGCTCTCGACACGTATCTCACCGACATCGTGCAGCGGGAGTTCGCCGAGCACGGATATCCCGTACGGCGGCCCGAGGCGCTGCGCGCATGGCTCGCGGCGTATGCGGCGGCGACCTCGTCGACCGCCAAGTACGGCGAGATTCTCGACGCGGCGACCCCGAACCAGGGCGACAAGCCCGCGAAGGCCACGACACTGACCTACCGCGACGCGCTCTCCGGGCTCTGGCTGCTCGATCCGACCCCCGCCTGGATGCCTGTCGGCTCGCACCTCTCCCGGCTGAGCCAAACGGCGAAGCACCAGTTGGCAGACCCGGCGCTCGCGGCGCGACTGATGAACCTCGACGCTCAGGCCATGCTGCGTGGACGGGACGGGTCGGGTAGCGCCCGCGACGGGACGATGCTCGCGGCCCTCTTCGAGTCTCTCGTCACGCTCGACGTCCAGGTGTACGCACAGCTCAGGGAGGCGGAGGTCCACCACCTTCGCGACTGGAACGGGCGACGCGAGATCGACCTTGTCGTCACGGGCGTCGGGGGACGCGTCGTCGCTCTTGAGGTCAAGCTCGTCGCGACTCCTGACGACCACGACGTCCGCCATCTGCTGTGGCTCAGGGACCAGCTCGGCGACGAGCTCGCGGACATGGCCGTGATCACCACCGGACGACACGCCTACCGTCGACGCGACGGCGTCGCCGTCGTTCCCGCGGCGCTGCTCGGCCCCTGACGCGCAGTGTCGTTCACCGGGCCAGGGCCCGCCGCATCGAAGGGCGAGACGGAGCCGCGTCTTCGGGCATCATGACCCGCTGTGACGAGCACGGACGAGTGGGTATACGTGGTGACTGACATCGAGGTCGACGGGCCATGGCCCGGCGCGAACTCGATGCGGTCCTTCGCCTCCGTCGCGATGACGGTCGACGGCACCGAACACGGCCGGTTCGAGGCCGTCCTCGAACCTCTACCTGGCGCGGCGCCGAACCCAGACACCCGTGCGTGGTTCGAGACCCAACCCGAGGCGTGGGCCGCGGCCACCACGAATCCGGAGCCGGTCGGCGAAGTGATGGCCCGATTCGTCACCTGGGTGCGGTCGCTGCCCAGCCCGCGCACGTTCGCCGCGTCGCCGGTCCTGTTCGACGGCGGCTGGATTGACTACTACCTGCGTCGCTTCACCCGATACGGGCTCGTCCAGGGGCCCTACGAGACCGACCGGCTGTTCGACGGGCCGGGCCTGTGTCTGCGCTCCTACGCCGCAGCGATCACGGGCCAGCCGGTCGCGGAGGTCTCCACGGCACGGCTACCCGCCGAGTGGTTCGGCAACATCGAGCACACCCACCGGGCGATCGACGATGCCCTCGGCTACGCGAACCTGCTGGTCACCCTTGCCCGGATGCCCCGGTGACCACGCCTGAGGCGGCGCGCTGCAGGAGCGCGCCCGACCTCGTGAAGCCCCACCGCTCGTAGAGCGACACCGCCCGCGCACTGGAGTCGACGGTCAGCTTCGCGAGCCCACGCCCGTCAGCCGCCTCGCAGACCGCCGCGATCAGGCGACTCCCGACGCCGTCGCCGCGGTGTTCAGGCAGGACGAACACACTTTGCACGTCGCCGGTGCGCCGGACCGGGGCGTCGGGGTTGGGCACGCGGTCGAACACGACCAGCCATGCCATGCCGACCAGCTCATCACCGGTTGCCGCGACGACGCAGACCACATCGCCCCCGCGCTGACGCAGCCACGCGGCCAGCGCAGCCTCGAACGCTTCCAGGTCTCCGGGGCCGGGCGGCCGGTCCGGGACCGCCCACCGCCACCGCAACGCGGCCAGCGCCGGCAGGTCGCCTGCTGTCGCCTCCCGGACCTGCGCGGCGCTCACCCTCATGACCGCGAGTCTGGCAGAGACGAGCGCGCGCTCGGTGGGCGCGTGAACGAGCCGTCGTCGGCAGCCCATGCCTGGGGCTTCCCGCTTTCATGATCCGGGCGCCCTGGTCTGGTTCGGTGGACGCCGTCTAGGGTTGTGCGGGGGCGAATGGTGACGTCACCACACCCGACATGCCCCCGACCCCCACGACCGAGGAGTACCAATGGCGCTGCGCCCGACGCACGAGTCCGTCGTCGTCCCCGCGGGGGTCCGCCCCGCCCGGTTCCGCCCGCCGCTGGGCGCCTCGACGGCGGGCCGCGTGGACCTGAACGGGGAGTGGCGCTTCCGCCTGTTCGGCAACCCGGTCACCGGCGTCGAGCCCTCGGACGACGGCACCGGCGAGGGCTGGGGCACGATCCAGGTCCCCGGCCACTGGCAGCTCGCCGGCGCCCCGGACGCGTGGCCGCACGGCAAGCCCGCATACACGAACGTCCAGTTCCCGATCCCGGTCGACCCGCCCCACGTGCCCAACGAGAACCCGACCGGCGAGTACCGCCGCACCGTGACGGTCCCGGCGGACTGGCGCACCGGTGGCCGGGTCGTGCTGCGCTTCGAGGGCGTCGACTCGTGGTTCGAGGTCGCGGTCAACGGTCAGGTGCTCGCGACCTCGCACGGCTCGCGTCTGCCCACCGAGGTCGACGTCACCGACGCGCTGACCGACGGCGAGAACCTGCTCGCCGTCCGCGTCACGCAGTGGTCGGCCTTCACCTACATCGAGGACCAGGACCAGTGGTGGCTGTCCGGCATCTTCCGCGATGTCACCCTCGAGCACCGGCCCGACGGCGGCATCGAGCACGTCGCCGTCGACGCCGGCTTCGACTCCGCCACGCGCACGGGCCGGCTGCGCGTCGACGTCGAGACCGACGCCGCCGACGGCGACGTCAGCATCACCGTCCCCGAGCTCGGCCTCGACCTGCGTGCCGGCATGGAGGCGACTGCCGCCGTCGAGCCCTGGAGCGCCGAGCACCCGCGCCTGTACGAGCTCGTGGTCAGCACCCCGGCAGAGACTGTCACGCTCAAGGTCGGCTTCCGCACCATCGCAATTGTCGACGGCGTCTTCACCGTCAACGGTGCGCCGGTCAAGCTGTACGGCGTCAACCGCCACGAGTTCGAGCCGACCCGCGGCCGGGCGGTGACGCGCGAGACCATGCTCGAGGACGTGCTGCTCATGAAGCGCCACCACGTCAACGCGGTGCGCACGAGCCACTACCCGCCGCACCCGCACTTCCTCGACCTGTGCGACGAGCACGGCCTGTACGTCATCGACGAGAACGACCTCGAGACGCACGGCTTCGAGATGCAGGGCTGGCGCGGCAACCCGACCGACGACGAGACCTGGGCGCCCGTCCTCGCCGACCGCGTGCAGCGCATGGTCCGCCGCGACGCCCACCACCCGAGCGTCGTGGTGTGGTCGCTCGGCAACGAGGCCGGCCCGGGACGCAACCTCGAGGTCATGGCCACCGCGATCCGCGAGCTCGACACCTCGCGTCCGCTGCACTACGAGGGCGACTGGTCGAGCGCACACGTCGACGTGTACTCGCGGATGTACCCGCCGATCGACGAGATGGCCCTCATCGCCCGGCGCGAGGAGGACCCGCTGCCAGACGCCGTCACCGACGCCCGCCGTCGGGCCATGCCGTTCGTGCTGTGCGAGTACGCGCACGCCATGGGCAACGGACCGGGCGGACTGACCGAGCAGATCGACCTCGTCGACGGCTCGCCGCGCATGATGGGCGCGTTCGTGTGGGAGTGGATCGACCACGGAGTCGCCACGCGCACCGATGACGGGACCAGCTTCTTCGGCTACGGCGGCGACTTCGGCGAGGAGCTGCACGACGGCACCTTCATCGCCGACGGTCTCGTACTGCCGGACCGCACGCCCTCGCCCGGGCTCGTCGAGCTCGCGGCCGTCTACGCGCCGGTCGGCATCACGGGGGCGCCCCACGACCACGGCGCGCTGCGGATCCGCAACCGCTACGCGTTCACCTCCCTCGACCACGTGCGCTGGGTCTGGGAGCTGGTGTCCGACGGCGGCACGCTCGCGAGCGGCGAGCTCGAGCTCCCGGCGCTCGCGCCGGGGGAGTGGGTCGACGTCGACGCCCGCGCCGCGTTCGGCGCCGACGCGTTCGAGGACCACTTCTCCGAGGCCCCGGCCGGCGCACCCGTGTGGTGGACCGTCCGCGCGCTGCTCGACGACGACGCTCGGCCCGACTGGGCGCCCGAGGGCTTCGAGCTGGGCGCCGGCCAGGTGCTGCTGCGTCCCGCGTCGCTGCGGCACGCTCCGGCGTCGGGCGCCGGCGCGCGGGCCGTCGGACGCACATCCGACGGCGGCTACGACCTCGGCGCGGTCACGCTCGACGCCACCGGGCGCCCGGTCGCCGTCGCCGGCACGCCCGTGCGCGAGGCGCGCGTCGACGCCTGGCGCGCCCGCACCGACAACGATCGCGCCCGTTCGTGGACGGCCGCGATCGGTGACGGCGAGGCGTGGGAGCGCGCCGGGCTTCGCCGCCTGCACGAGCGGATCGACGAGGTGCGCGTCGAGGGCGACGCCGTCGTGGTCACCGGGCGGGCGGCCGGGGCCCCGAGCGGCTGCGGGTTCGCCGTGCGCTACGAGTGGCGCGCCGTCGACGACGCGACGACCGACCTGACGATCCACCTGGCGCCCGAGGGCGATTGGCCCGGACCGCTCGCGCGCCTGGGCTGGTTGCTCGGCCTCGAGCAGTCCGACGCCGCGGGCGTGGCGGTCGACTGGGTCGGGCTCGGGCCGGGGGAGTCGTACGCCGACTCGCGCCGCGCCGCGCTCGGTGGCCACTGGCGGCACACCGTCGCCGAGCTGCAGACCGACTACACGCACCCGCAGGAGAACGGCGCCCGGCGCGGAGTCACGCGCGCCACCTTCGGGCTCTCCGAAGGCCCGCTGACGGTGCGGGCCGGGCACGTGGAGATCGGCGGCCGACCGGTCCCCGGGTTCGAGCTCACCGCCCGGCCTTGGACCGACGCCGCCCTCGATGCCGCTGCGCACCCGCACGAGCTGACCCCCGACGGCGCGCTGTGGCTCCACCTCGACGCCGGCCAGCACGGCGTCGGCAGCGCGGCGTGCGGTCCCGGCGTCGTGCGCGAGGCCACGCTGCGCCCCGCGCCCGCGACGATCGGGCTGCGGCTCACGGCCGGGTGATCGCCGCCAGGACGCCCCACCGATGATCTTCTCCTGCCCTGGAGGTCTCTCAGCGGAACAGCCCGGCGGGCTGGACACGAAGGCGAGAGCACCGGAGCGCACCCATGGTCATCGTTGCAGGACACATCACCGTTGAGCCGCAGCAGCGCGAGTCCTACCTCGCGGGCTGTGTGCTCATCGTCGAGCAGGCTCGCCGAGCAGTGGGCTGCCTCGACTTCGCGATCTGCGCGGACCTGGTCGACCCTGGGCGTGTCAACATCTTCGAGCGCTGGGAGTCGCAGGGGGCGCTGGCGACCTTCCGCAGCAGCGGCCCAGACACGGAGCAGCGTCGGGCGATGCTCACGGTCTCCGTCGAGGAGTACGACTTCGCCGACGTGCGGCCAGCGTTCCGAGAGGGTGCGGATTGAACCCAGCCTGGCGACGATCAGCGCGCCGTACGCGGTGACCCGCCGGTCGATCTGGTGTCGACGATCGATGGCGCGCGAGGGCCGGACCGAGGTATGTCAGGTGGTTGTCCGCTACTCTTGACAATCGCACAAGGCCCGTGCAAGCGTTTTCCAAGGAACGTTGGTCCCTACCAGCGACCAGGACGACGGGGCGGCTCGCTGCTGAGCGCCCGCGAAGGAGAGAGACACGATGTTGCGTTCTCAGAAGATCCGACGCCGAGGCGTCCCAGGTGCGTTCGCGGGCGCCGTCACGCTCGCCCTCGTCGCCGCGTGCGGCTCGGGCGGCGGCGGTGGTGAGCAGGCCCCGAGCGACGAGCCCCTGCAGTTCTTCCTCTCGGGAGACGCCAACCAGGGCGGCGGCTTCGCGCACATGGCCGAGAAGTACCAGGAAGAGACGGGCGTGACGGTCGAGATCGTCGACATCGCGAACGAGGACCTTCCGACCAAGCTCAAGAACGCCGCTCAGGCCAACGACCTGCCGGCGCTCGCGCGTGTCGGCGCGGTCGACCCGGTCTGGAAGGACGCCACGGTCGACCTGGCCCCGGTCACCGACGGAAGCGACATCCGCACCGACCTGGCCGCCGTCGACCCCGACGGCAAGGTGCTGTCGATCCCGACCGACATCACCGCGGTCGGCATGTTCATCAACAAGACCCTCTTCGACGAGGCCGGCGTCGAGTACCCGACCACCGCCGACGAGAGCTGGACGTGGGACGAGTACGTCGCCGCCGTCAAGGACGTCCAGCAGAAGACCGACACCACCTACGGCATGGTCGTGGACCAGTCCTCGCACCGGCTCAAGGCCTTCCTGTACGAGTTCGGCTCGGAGTACTTCCAGGCTGACGAGTCCGGTCAGTTCACGACGAACGACGCCACGAAGACGGCGCTCGAGTACTTCGCGAGCCTGAACGACGACAAGTTCATGCCGCGCTCGGTGTGGCTGTCCGGCGACGACCCCAACGCGCTGTTCAAGAGCGGCGACGTCGTCTCCTACATGTCGGGCTCGTGGCAGATCGCCGACTTCGCGGTCAACATCGCCGACTTCGAGTGGGCGTCGGTCCCCATGCCCCAGCAGCCGGTGAAGGCCACCAACTTCGGCAACGCGGCGAACATCGTCGTCTTCGACGGCTCGGGCCAGGAGGACGCGGCCCTGGAGTTCGTGCAGTGGCTCTACGACCCGGAGAACTACCGCGAGCTCGCCGAGACGTCCGGCTTCCTGCCGGCCATCGACGGCCTCGAGGTGACGTACGAGTCGCACGCCGAGGCGTTCGAGCTCTACAACCAGGAGATCGCCAACTCCCCGGCGATCGTCGGCGAGATCAAGGCCAAGGAGCTCGCCTACGAGATCGAGGGCGTGTCCACCGAGGGCGACCCGGTGCGCGACGAGACGATCCGGTACCTGAACGGCGAGCAGGACGTCGACACCACGATCCAGCGGATCAACGAGCAGCTGTCGGACCAGCTGGGCGCCCTGCCGTAAGGCCCGCCGGCCCCCTGGCGCCCGCGCGCCAGGGGGCCCGCACGGCAGCCCCGTCACGACCTTCGGAGCAGCAATGAGCACACCCACGACGCAGGCGGTACCCGCCGCCGTCGGCTCGACGACCGCGCAGCGCCGGCGGCGCACCTCACGCTCGCACACGGTGGCACCCCTGGCGTTCATCGCCGTCGCGGTCGTGCTCTTCGCGCTCTTCTTCCTGTGGCCGGGCGCGCTGGGGCTGATGTACTCGTTCACCGACTACCGCGGCGTCGGGGACCTCAACTTCATCGGGTTCGAGAACTACCAGGAGCTCTTCGCCGACGAGGACTTCTACCGGTCCCTCAGCCGTACCTTCGTCTACACGGCGCTGGCGGTGCCCGCCCACTATGTCGTGTCGCTCGGCATCGCGATGCTGCTGACCAGCTCGCTGGCCACGGGCAAGACGCCAGCGCGCGTGATCTTCTTCCTGCCCTGGCTGATCTCGCCCATCGTCGCCGGCGTCATCTGGCGGTGGCTGTTCGGCGAGAGCTTCGGCGTCGTCAACTTCGTCATCACGTCGATCGGTGGCCAGGGGCCCAACTGGCAGACCGACCCCACGCTCGCCCTGATCCTCATCCTCATCGTCGGCACGTGGGGCGGTACCGCATTCAACATGCTGCTGTTCATCGCGGCGATCCGGAACGTTCCCCGGTCCTACCTCGAGGCCGCCGAGATCGACGGGGCCAGCGCCTGGGTGCGGTTCCGCCGGATCACGCTCCCGCTGCTCGCGCCGACGTCCTTCATGGTGATCCTGCTGACCACGATCGGCTCCATGAAGGAGTTCGCCATGATCCAGGCGCTCAACGCCGGTGGACCTGGCACCCAGAACCGGCTGATCGTCCAGTACATCTACCAGACCGGCTTCGAGCGGGCGAACATCGGCTACGCAAGCGCGGCCTCGATGGTGCTCATGGTGATCCTCATCGTCATCGCCCTGATCCAGCTCCGCTTCGACCGCCGGAGGGACCTCTCGTGAAGACTTTGCGCGCCGTGCCGAGCACGGTCATCCTCTGGGTCCTCGCCGCGGCCTACATCTTCCCGACGGCCTGGTTCCTCCTCAGCTCGTTCAAGCCGGGCTTCGAGCTCTTCAGCCTGCCGCTGACGCTGTTCCCGGAGACCTGGACCGTCTCCGGTTACGCGACGGCATGGAACCGGTTCGACTTCCAGCAGTACTTCCTCAACACGACGATCGTGGCCGTGACGACCACGGCGCTCACCGTGTTCGTCAGCGCCATGACGGGCTACGCGTTCGCGAAGTACAAGGCGTGGTGGCTCAAGGCGTTCTTCATCTGCATCCTCGCGACGACGATGCTGCCGACCGAGGTCATCATGCCGAGCTCGTTCATCGTCGTGCGGGACCTGGGCATGTACGACACGCTCGCCGGCATCATCGTGCCGTCGATCATCACCGCGACCGGCATCTTCATGTTCCGTCAGTACTTCGCCACGGTCCCCGACGAGCTCATGGAGGCCGCGCGGATCGACGGCGTGGGCGAGTTCGGGCTGTTCCTGCGGATCATGCTGCCGCTGGCCAAGCCGATCGCCGTGGTGCTCGCGATCTTCTCCTTCCAGTGGCGCTGGAACGACTACATCTGGCCCCTGCTCATCCTGCGCGACCCGGACCGCTACACCCTGCAGATCGCCCTGCGCAGCATCGTCGGCGCAGACAACATCGACTGGTCGGTCCTGCTGTCGGCGTCGGTGATCTCGCTCATCCCGATGATCGTGCTCTTCGCCATCTTCCAGCGGCAGATCATGAGCGCGGACATCAACTCCGGCCTCAAGGACTGACCCGGTGGCCGACGACCTGGCGGCGTCGCTCGCCCGGGAGGCCCGCGACCGGGCGTACGACCTCGCCTCCGGTGCCACGGCCACGGCCGAGCGCGCCCGGGGCCACCGCGGCCTCATGGCCATGGTGCTGGCCGCCGTCGTCGCGGGGCACGACGACGGCGACCCTGAGCGGGCGACGCTCGAGGCGGCGGCCACGGGCTGGCTCGGCGAGCTCGAGGCGCTCCAGGAGCCGACGGGCCTGTTCTCGTCGGGCGACAACCTGGCCTCCCCGCCGGACTCCGCGTTCACGGTGTCCGACGGCGTGCTCGCGCTGACGCTGCTGCGTCGCGGGTCGGCGTGGGCGGGCGTCCGGGAGCGCGTGGACCGCATCCTGCGGCGGTCGCTGCCCGCGCTCGTGGCCGGCGGCGTGCACACGCCCAACCATCGGTGGGAGATCGCCGGGGCGCTCGCGGGTCTCGGCACCCTGCTCGGCGCGCCCGAGGCGCACGACCGCGCCCGCGAGTGGCTCGCCGAGGGCGTCGACGTCGACGCCGACGGCATCTACAGCGAGCGCAGCCCCAACTACGCGGCGCACGTGTCCAACCCGTCGCTGCTCACGCTCGCCGTTGCGCTCGGTCGCGACGACCTGCTCGACGTCGTGCACGCCAACCTGCACGCCCAGCTCGACCTGGCCGCGCCGGACGGCGGGATCGAGACCGTGCACTCCCGGCGGCAGGACCAGAAGTACGAGTCGTACCCGCTCGGGCCGTTCCTCGACCAGCTCGCGCGGTTCGCCGCGGCCTGTGCGCGGTGTCGGGAGGCGACACGGCGCGCAGCGTCCGCCGAGCACGTCGACGCGGTCCACGCAGCGGCGCGCGCGCTGCTCGACGGCGACGTGCGCGCCGGGCTCCTCGCGGCGGGGGACATGGGTGCCGGCGAGCCGCGGGTCGCGGGCGCGGGCGAACGGTGGTTCGCCGGGAGCCGGTGGTTCGCCGGGAGCCGGCTGCTGCGCCGGCGGCGCGGCGAGGAGTGGGTCACGGTCTACGGCGGCTCGGACGTGCCGGCGGCCGGGCGGGTCGCCTCGGGGCTCGCCTGCAACCCGACGTTCCTGCGGCTGGGCCTGGGCGGGGTCGGCGTGCGCTCGGCGCGGCTGTCGCGGGACTTCTTCGGGCTGGGCCCGTTCCGGGCCACGGATGTCGAGCACGTGGGCGACCGGGTCGTGCTGCGCGAGGAGATCGCGGCGTCGTACTACCAGCCGCTCGATGCCGCGCGGCGCCGGCCCGACGGGGCGTACGCGCTCGAGTTCGAGGGGCGCTTCGCGGCGTCGATGGCGTTCTCAGCGCGGCGTCGCGACGTCGTGCGGCTCGAGACCGAGGTCGTGCTCGACCTCGCCGACGACGGCGTGACGCTCGGGATCACGACGCGCGGGCTCGCGGCTCCGCACGCGCTCGAGCTGGCGCTGCCGTGGGACTGCGAGGTGCGCGGCGCGGACGACCTGGGGGACGGCCGGTTCCGCCTGACCAGGGCGGCGGAGGTCGTCGGCACCGGCGCGACGCTCCGCGTGGAGCAGCCGATCGGTGCCGACCACGCGTCGCCGCCCGTGTACCGACCGGGGGAGGCGTACGAGTTCCTCGACGGGACCGACGCACTCGCCGGCCCTCGCCTCTACGTGACCTGGTCGTCGCCGGGCACCACGACCGTGCGGATCCGCCGTGCGTGAGCGCGCTCGCCAGGAGGTCGCTGCGATGGAACGCGATTTTGTCCGGACATACGCTGGTCCCCAGCAGGACCGTCGTCGACGGCGGCTTGCCGACGAGCCGATCGCCCGAACCGAGGAGGCTCAGCGTGGCTGATCCGTTGCGCATCGAGCTGGATCGCTCCAGCCCCGTGCCGCTCTACCACCAGGTCGCCACGGCGATCGAGAGTCACATCCAGTCTGGCACGCTGACGCCGGGCGACTTCCTCGAGAACGAGGTCGCGCTCGCGGCCCGCCTCGGCATCTCGCGACCCACCGCCCGGCAGGCGCTGCAAGAGCTGGTCGACAAGGGCCGGTTGGTCCGCAAGCGCGGCGTGGGCACGCGGGTCGCGCCGGAACGCATCCGCCGCACGGTCGAGCTCACGTCGCTGAAGTCGGACCTCGAGCGAGCCGGCCGGCACCCGTCGACCGAGGTGCTCGGCTACGAGACGATCCCGGCGGACTCCGACGTCGCGAGCGCGCTCGAGCTGCCCGTCGGCACCCCTGTCGTGCACGTCGAGCGGCTGCGCCTGGCCGACGGCGAACCGCTCGCCGTGCTCAGCAACTACCTCGACGTGCAGACCGCTCCCTCACGCGAGGAGCTCGACACCCTCGGGCTGTACGAGGCGCTGCGTCAGCGGGGGATCCAGCCGGCCGTGGCGCGGCAGCGTATCGGCGCGCGCACGGCGACCGAGGCTGAGGCCAAGGTCCTCGACGAGGAGCCGCACTCCGCGCTGCTGACCATGGAGCGCACGGCCTACGACGACGCCGGCGCGGTCGTCGAGTTCGGGCGCCACATCTACCGCGCCTCGCGCTACATGTTCGACGCCACCCTGTTCGCGCACTGAGCACGACCGCAGGACGTCACGCCATCGCCTGGCCGGCCAGAACCGTCTCGCCGCACAGGTGCACGGGCATGCCGAGCGCGGCGAAGCACGCCGCCTTGGCCGTGAGCGCCTTGTCGGCCGTCCGGGCGTCGGGCGCGTAGGCGACGTTGAGGTGGTTGGCCTTGTGCCGCGCCATGAACTGGTCGCGGGTGATGCCGTGCAGCACGGCGTGCATGATGGGCCACTCGGGGTTGGTGGCCTCCTTGCGTCGCCACGTCTCGTCGTCGGGAAGCGCGATCGCCGAGGCGCGGCCGAGGTCCACCTGGAGGATCCCGTCGGCGATGTAGACCCGGGACCACACGATCTCGCCGGGCTTCGACACGCCGTTGATCGTCGATCCTCCGGCGGGGAAGAAGACCGGGTCCTGCCGCCAGCCCTCGGCGCCGGCGTAGCCGCCCACGAGGTGCGAGGCGGGCACCGAGCCCGAGATCTCGAACACCCAGACGAACTGCCCGTCGTACTCCTCGCCCCAGCGCACGTCGTGCAGGGTCGTCGCGGGGTCGAGCCCCATCGCGGTCCAGACGCGGTGGGTGACCAGCGCGTCGACCGCGACTCCCTCGTCCGCCTCGTTGAAGTGCGGGAACGCCTGGCCGTCCCACAGGACCCGCGATCCGTCGCGCGAGCGGACCGGCGGCCGCTGGACGTTGTTGAGCAGGCCCTCGGCCAGGTCGGACGCGGGGGAGAGGTCCTTGAGGCCCTGCTGGTACTGGATGCCGACCGCGTCGAGCCCGAAGTCGTCCGCGATGCGCAAGGCCGCGATGTACATCTTGTGCTGCCAGCGCAGCTGCGTCGGTGTGAGCTCGGTCGCCTCGTCGTTGCCGAGCCGGAACGTCATGCCGACGTCCTCGAGCCAGCGCTGGACCTCGTCGGCCTCGTCGTCGGTGACTCGCTGCATCTCGGCCCACAGGGCGGACTGGGAGAGCCGCTCCTTGTAGATCCCGATCCCGTTGAGGAGCTCGTCGTCGAAGATCGCGTTGTACATGCCCATGCAGCCCTCGTCGAAAACGCCGATGATCGCCTTGTCCCGCAGGAGCTGGGTAGCGACGGCGTCGCCGAGCTCGGTCTCCGGTGACGTCGGCAGGGCGGGGAGAGGGTGGACGTGCGAGTCGTCGTGCTCGATGCGCCCGGTGGTGACCCAGGAGCGGATGGCGTCCCGGAACCAGGCGTCCGTCCCGTCGACGGTCCAGACTGTCGCGTACGGCTTGCCCATCTTCGTCAGGCTGGCGTTGAGGCCGAGGAGTCCGACGAGGCCGGGCCAGTCGCCGGCGAAGTTGGCGGCGGTGAGGATCGGCCCGCGGTGCGTGCGCAGCCCGGCGAGCACGTGGTGCGAGTACTGCCAGACCGCCTCGGCGACGACAAGCGGGGCGTCCGGCGGGATGGTCTTGAAGATCTCGAGGCCCATGCGCTGGCTCGAGACGAACCCGTGGCCCGTCTGGCGGTCGATCTCGTTGGCACGGACGATCTTCCAGCCGTTCGCCGCGAACGCGTCGGTGAGGATGCGCTCGAGCTCCACCTGTGTCGGCCAGCCCGCGACGTTGGCGGACTCGCGCAGGTCACCGGAGGCGATCAGGTAGGCCGTGTTCTCGGGTGCGACTAGCGGCTCGGGGATCGGGGGCAGGGTGTAGGGGCTCGTGTCAGCCATGGGCCGAGGATGCCAGTAATCGATTACAGCCGCAAGGCCGATCCGTCGGTCATACCGGTCGGACGCCCTCTCGGTGATCTTCGGTCTCCTGGATGAGCTGCCGGGCGGGGGCGTCGCTCCCTGCGATCCGCTCGAGCAGGAGACCGGCTGCCGTCACTCCGAGATCTCGCGGGTTGAGCGGGACGATGACGACGTCCGACGTGCGCGACGTCGCGAACGGCAGGTCGCCCACCACCCCGACGCCGAGCACCGGACCTGCGGATCCGTCGTCCCCTGCCGGTGCGGGCGCGGGTCCGCCGTGTCTGTCGGCCAGTGCGCGCAGCACTCCGACGCCGGCGAGGTTGTTGGTGGCCAGGACGGCGTCGGGCGCCGGTGAGCGGCCGAGCAGGGTGCCGATCGCCTCGTAGCCGCCGTCGACGCGGAAGTTGGCGTGGACGAGCAGGCCGTCGTCCGCGACGAGGCCCGCGTCGTGCAGCGCGTCGCGCCAGCCCTCGGCGCGGTCGACGGCGGTGCTGGTCGTCTCGGGGCCGGTGATGCACGCGATACGGCGAAATCCGCGGTCGACCAGGGCCTTCGTGGCCCGGAAGCCGAGCGCGCGGTTGTCGAACGTCACCTGGTCGACGTCGTGGGTGACGCGGCGGTCGATGACGACGACGCTGCGACCTCGCTCGACGAGCCGGCCGATCGGTGGGGTAGCGTCTGCCGGCGCGAGGATCACGCCCGCCATGTTCTCGTCGTCCGCGACACCGAGGTAGCGCTCCTCCTTGTCGCGGCGATCGTCCGTGTTGCACAGGACGACGGAGTACCCGGCCTCGAGCGCCGCGTCCTCGACCCCGCGCGCGACGGCGGTGAAGAACGGGTTCTCGACGTCGGGCAACACCAGGGCGATGACCTCGCTGTGCCGCCGACGGAGCGAGCGCGCGGTGCGGTCCGGGGAGTACCCGAGCTCCCCGACCGCGTCACGCACCGCGGCCGCGAGCTCGGGCCGGACGTTCTTGCCGTTGAGCACGCGCGAGACGGTCGCCGTCGAGACGCCTGCGCGGCGGGCGACGTCGATGATGCGCGTCATGTGACCTCCTGGGATCGGGTGCGGCGACCACTCTGGTGCACGCCGGGCTCGACCGGCGGCCGTTGAGGTGGAGTGTTGCATTTCGTCGGCCAACGGCCTACGTTGACGGTTAACCGTTAGCAGCAATCGATTACAGCGCTGCCTCGGGGAACCAGCAATCCGACGGACAGGGAGGTCCGGTGGGCACCGTCGAGAGTCAGTGGCGCAGCGAGGCGCTGAGCGTGCGTCCAGCTCCGGCGCTCGGGCAGCACGTCGTCGACCACCTGCGCCGGCTCATCATCACCGGGGAGCTGCGGCGCGGCACGCATCTCGTCGAGTCTCAGCTCTCGGAGACGTTCGACGTGAGCCGGGGCCCGGTGCGCGACGCGCTTCGCCAGCTCGAGACCGAGGGGCTGGTCGAGTCGCGTCGGCGGGGCGTGTTCGTCGTCGGGCTCACGCTGGACGACATCGAGGAGCTCTACCTGCTCCGCAGGTTGCTCGAGCTCGAGGCCGTGCGGCTGTGCATGGAGGACGCGAGCACCGACTACGGCCCCGCAGCTGCCGCGCTCGACCGCATGCGCCAGGCCGCGGACAACCAGGACCCGACGGCGTTCGCCACCGCCGACCTCGACTTCCACTCCGCCTTCTACGCGGCTTCCGGCCACCGCCGTCTCGACGCCATCTGGCAGCAGTACCGCCCCACCTTCGCGGGCATGCTCGCCGTCACGAACGCCGAGGACAAGGACCTTGCGCCGACGTTCGGCGACCACGCGGCTCTCCTGCAGGTCGTCCAGGACGGAGACACCGCCCGAGCGCTCGCGCTCCTCGAAGAGCACCTTGACGGGTCGCACCGTCGGATGCTCACCGCCTACTCACGGTTCGTCGCCGAGCCCTGACTCGCACCCGACCGCACCACCAGCCCGCTGCAGTACCGACAAGGGAGTTGATACCGCATGACCCGACGCAGCACACGCTCGGTCTCCACCGGGGCCGCGCTCGCCGCCACCGCGCTGACCATCTCCGCCTGCTCCGGCGCCGACGCCACCGGCGGCGAGGCGGACTACCCGAGCGACGACATCACGCTCATCGTCCAGGCGGCTGCCGGCGGCGGGTCCGACCTGACCTCGCGCGCCCTCGCCGGAGAGCTCGAGCCGATCCTCGACACGT
Source organism: Isoptericola halalbus (assembly GCA_009663185.1). Classification (GTDB taxonomy): domain Bacteria; phylum Actinomycetota; class Actinomycetes; order Actinomycetales; family Cellulomonadaceae; genus Isoptericola; species Isoptericola halalbus. The sequence goes on along the minus strand of VJZX01000012.1, from coordinate 35,769 downwards.
CGATCGTGGTCGAGAACCGGCCAGGTGCGTCCGGCTCGACCGCGATGCAGTACGTCGCCGACCAAGAGCCCGACGGCTACACGATCGGCTTCGTCCCCGTCGAGATCGCGATGCTGGGCCACCAGAACTTCGACGTCGACCCGGCCGACTACGACTTCCTCGGGCAGATCATGCTCGCTCCGGGAGTTCTCGTCGTCCCGGCCGACAGCCCGTACCAGACGCTTGCGGACTTCATCGAGGGAGCGAACGCCGAGCCGCTTTCCGTCGCCAACTCCGGCGCCGGATCGATCTGGGAAGCCGCGGCGCTCGGGCTCGCCGACGCGACCGGTGCCCAGGTCACGCCCGTCCCGTTCGACGGCGGCGCTCCCGCTCTCGCCGCCGCCATGGGCGGTCAGGTCGACGCCGCCGTCGCCGGCTCCGGCGAGGTATCGGGCGCCGTGGCCGAGGGCCAGGTCCGGGCGCTCGCCATCTTCCACGACGAGCGCCACCCCGACCTGCCGGACGTGCCGACGGCCGCCGAGGAGGGCTACGACCTCGAGTTCGGCGGCTGGGGCGGCATCTACGCACCCAAGGGCCTGCCGGACGACGTCCGGTCGACGCTCGAGAGCGCGATCGAGGAGGCCGCGACGTCCGACGGTTTCGTCGAGACCGTCTCGTCCTCCGGTGCCCTGCCGGTCTACAAGACGGCCGAGGAGTTCGCGGACTTCGTGAGCACCGAGTACGACCGGTTCGGGACGATCCTCGGGAACGGCTGATGAACGAGGCTCGTCACTCGCAGGCCACCCCGTCCCGTACGGACGGGGTGGCCCCCGCCCTTGGCTCGTCGGACGAGGCCGCGGTACCCGCCGCGCCGACCTCGCGACCGCTCGAGATCACCTCCGCCCTGGGTGCACTCGTGTTCCTCGGTGCACTGGCGTTCCTCGCGCGCCGGATCGAGCTGCGTGCCGAGACCGGAGGAGTCGACCCCCGGTGGTGGCCGGAGCTCCTCGGGACCGTCGGCCTCGTCCTGGCCGTCGCGCTGCTCGTCGTGTCCGTCGTGCGGCCGGCATCGCGCGACGACCTGGAGGCGTCCACCCGCGCGGGGTTCGTGCGCGTGGGGATCACGGTCGCGCTCACCGCGGCGTACCTCGTCGCGTGGCCGCTGGTCGGGTTCCTCGCCGCCACGCCCGTCTTTCTCCTCGCCCTGACCGCGGTGTTCGGCGGCCGTGGATGGCAGGTGCTGCTCGGTTTCCCGGCCCTGACGACCGGCTTCATCTACCTGCTCTTCCACACGCTTCTCGAGGTGCCGCTGTGAACGTCCTCGTCGACGGGCTCGCCCCGCTGCTCGACCCGACGGTGCTCGTCTGCCTCCTGGCCGGGCTCCTCGTCGGCACCCTCGTGGGTGCCTTCCCCGGAGTGACCGGGTCCATGGCCGTCGCGCTCGCGGCCGGCTTCACGCTGACCCTCGAGCCGGTGCAGGGCCTCGCGGTCCTGCTCACGATCTACGTCGGCGCCAACTACGGCGACCGGATCCCGTCGATCCTCGTCAACACGCCCGGCACGCCCGCCGCCATCGCCACCACGCTGGACGGCTACCCGCTCGCCAAGCAGGGCAAGGCCGGCCTCGCGCTCGTCGCGTCATCGTTCGTCACCACGGGCGGGATCCTGGTGTCCATGGCCGTGTTCCTCCTGGCGGCCCGGCCGATCGCGCAGCTCGCGCTCAACTTCGGACCCGCGGAGATGTTCGCGCTCGTCGTCTTCGGCCTCACGGTCATGATCTCGATCTCCTCCCGGTCGATCCTCAAGGGCGTCATCGCCGGCATCGGCGGTCTTGCCATCGCCACCGTCGGCCGCGACCCCGTCACGGGCGACGAGCGGTTCGTCTTCGGCGTCAACGACCTCAACTCCGGTCTGCCCTTCATCGCCGTGATCATCGGCCTCTTCGGCATCGCGGAGCTGTTCGACCAGCTCCTGGTGCATCGAGCGCACGTGCTCCGGCCCATCTCCTCCCTGGGCCGGTGGTGGCCCACGCGCGGTGAGCTCGCGCAGATGCGCAAGCCGTTCGCCCTTGGCTCCGTGATCGGCACCGTCGTCGGCATCGTCCCTGCCGCGGGCGGCGACATCGCCGGCCTGATCGGCTGGGACCGCGCCAAGCGGATGTCGAAGGAGCCCGAGAAGTTCGGCAAGGGCTCGCTCGAGGGCCTGGCGGCGGCCGACACGTCGTCGAGCGCGACGCTCGGCGGCTCCTTGACCACGACCATGGCCCTGGGTATCCCGGGCGACTCGGTCATGGCCGTCATGATCGGGTCGATGGTCATCTGGGGACTTCAGCCCGGGCCGTCCCTGTTCAGCAACGACCCTGAGCTCGTCGTCACGATCGCCGCAATCATGATCGTCGCGACCGTCCTGTCACTCGGAATCAGTCTCGTGCGCATGCGCGGCATGGTGCGGCTGCTCGACCTGCCCCACCACTTCCTGTGGGCCGGGATCCTCATCTTCTGCGTCGTCGGGACCTACACGACCACGAACTCGATGTACACGGTGTGGGTCATGCTGGGCTCCGGTGTGCTGGGCCTCGCCATGAAGCGCACCGGATTCCCGGCCGGCCCCGTCGTCCTGGGCCTGCTGCTGGGCCCGCTCGCCGAGGCGAACCTGCGCCGCACCCTGCTCATCGACGGCCCGACGGCGCTCGTCACGCAGCCGATCTCGGCGGTGCTGCTGGTGCTCGCCCTCGTCGGGCTCGCGACGCCGATCGTCGCCCGGGTGCGAGCCTCGCGCCGTGCGGAGGCGCCCTCCGAGCGACCGCGCGCCGCCGCCGGGCGCAGCCGGTGACTCCGGACGTTCGTGCGGCGCAGGTGGTCCCGCGCGTGCGCCGACGCTGGGTCGCGGTCGACCACCCCGGCTGGCGCCAGGCGCACGCGTCGACGGTTCTCACCCACGCGGACGGGGCGCTCGCCGCCTGGTTCGCCGGCACGCGCGAGGGCACCCCGGACAACCGGGTGTGGCTCGCGCGGCGGGGACCGCGAGGTCCCTGGGAGGAGCCCGTCGTCATCGACGCGGGCGAGGTCGCGCGCTGGAACCCGGTGCTCGCGCACGGCCAGGCGGGCGATCTCTGGCTGTTCCTGCGTCGCGGCGCACGGATCTCGGCCTGGACCACGTGGGTGCGCCGCTCGACCGACGGTGGGCGGACGTGGTCGGACGCGGCCGAGCTCGTCCCGGGCGACGTCGGGGGCCGCGGGCCGGTGAAGAACCCGCCCGTTCTCGCCTCCGGGGGCGCGTGGCTCGCCCCGGGGTCGACCGAGGAATGGGGTGACCGCCCGCGTTGGCAGCCGTTCGTCGACCGCTCCGAGGACGGCGGCCGCACGTGGCACGCCGCACCGATCCCGCTCGACCGTCGGCGTCTGCGGGGCGCCGGCGCGATCCAGCCCGCCCTGTGGGTCCTTGGCGGGCGCGTGCACGCTCTCCTGCGCAGCACCGAGGGCCGGGCGCTGCGCTCGTCCTCGACGGACGGGGGCCGGACGTGGTCGGTCGCCGAGCCGACCGACCTGCCGAACAACAACTCAGGGCTCGCCGTGGTCGCCCTGCCGGGCGGTCGGGTCGCGTGCGTCCACAATCCCGTCGCAGGTGACTGGGGCGCTCGCTGCCCGCTCGTCGTCTCCCTCTCCGGCGACGACGGACGGACGTGGCGGCAGACGCTCGTCGTCGAGGACGGTCGGACGCCTGTCGAGGACGAGCCGCCGCTCGTCCCGTCGCCGCCGCCCCCGGGCCCGGCACTCGAGCCCGCCGACGGCGGCGTCGGCACCGACGGCACGGGCGAGTACTCCTACCCGGCGGCGGTGCTGGACCGCGACGGGCTCCTCATCACCTACACCTGGCAGCGCCGTGGCATCGTCGAAGCCGTGGTCCCGCTCGCGCTCCTCGCTTCCTGACCTGCTCGACCGCCGTCGTCCACCGACTCGAAGGAAGACCATGACCGCTCGCATCATCAGCGCCGTACCCACCCCGTTCACGCCCACCGGCGACCTCGACCTCGCGGCCTACGACGCGGCGCTCGCGGCCATCGCGCCGCACGTCGGCGGCGCGCTCGTCGCCGGGACGACCGGAGAGTTCCCCGCGCTCGACGACGACGAGCGGGTCGAGCTGTTCCGGCGGTCGGTGGACATGCTTGGCACGGAGCGGGTCATCGCGCATCTCGGTCACGGCAGCTCGCGGCAGGTGCTGCGTCTCGCCGACGCCGTCGCAGCGCTGGGCATCCGGCGCCTCACCCTGCTCAGCCCGTACTACCTGCCGACCGACGACGACGGCGTCGTCACGTTCTTCCGCTCGCTCACCGAGGCGCACCCGCAGGCCGAGGTCTACGCGTACCTCTTCCCCGAGCGGACCGGGATGGTGGTCCAGCCGGAGGTGTTCGCGCGCGTCATGGCGCTGTCGGGCATGGTGGGCGCCAAGCTCTCGGGCGGGGCCGCGGCGCGGCTGCCCGAGTATGCGGCCGTGCTGGGCGAGGGCCAGGAGCTCTACTCGGGCGACGACGCCACGCTCCCGGCGGTCCTCGCGGCCGGCGGGACCGGCGTCGTGTCCGGGGTCTCGAGCGCATTCCCCGAGACGTTCGCCGCGCTCGCGCGGGCGCTCGACGCCGGCGACCCCGCCGCGGACGGGCTCCAGCGGGTCGTGCAGGAGATCGTCCCGCTGGTCGGTCCGACCGTCCCGCGGCTCAAGGCGGCGATGGCCGCACGCGACGGCGCCGCCTGGGCGTCGCGGATGGCGTTGCCCGCCGTCGACGACGCGACACGCGCCGCGATCGGTGATGCCGTCGCGGCGCACCGCTGAGCACGGCACGATCGGTCGCGTGAGCCAGGAGCAGGGCATGGGCAACAGCGGTGGTGAGCACGCCGCCGGGCGCGTCGTCGTCGTCGGATCGGCGAACGTCGACGTGGTCGTGGACGTGCCGCGGCACCCGCGCGGTGGGGAGACGATCCTCGGCGGCGAGCTGCGCCGCAGTCCCGGCGGCAAGGGCGCCAACCAGGCCGTCGCGGCTGCGCGCGCCGGCGGGGCCGACACCGTGCTGGTCGGAGCGCTCGGGCGCGACGACGGCGCGGAGCTCCTCCTGCGGTCGCTCGCCGGGGCGGGGGTGCGCACGGACGGCGTGCCGAGGGTCGGCGCCCCGACCGGCACCGCGCTCATCACGGTGTCGACCGACGGGGAGAACGCGATCGTGGTCGCCCCGGGCGCGAACGACCGCGTGACGGTCGACGACGGCGCGAGAGAGCTGATCGCGTCGGCCGACGTCGTCCTCGCGCAGCTCGAGATCCCGGTCGAGACCGTCGTCGCTGCGGCCGGGGCGCGCCGGCCCGGTGTGCCGTTCGTCCTCAACGCGGCGCCCTCGCGGGACCTGCCCGACGCGGTGTGGCGTGCGGTCGACGTTCTGGTCGTCAACGAGCACGAGGCGGCCGACCTCGCCGGACGCGGAGGGGAGAACCCCGCGGAAGAGCCCTCCGAGCTCGCACGCGTGCTGCTCTCCCGGGTGCCCGCCGTCGTCGTGACCCTGGGTGGCGAGGGGTCGCTCGTGGCGCGCCGCGGCCGCCTCGACGTCCGCGTCCCGGGGATCGAGGTCGTCGCCGTCGACACCACCGGAGCGGGGGACACGTTCTGCGGCGTGCTTGCCGCCGAGCTGGCGCGTGGCGTGGACCTGGCGGAGGCTGCGCGGGTTGCGGGAGTCGCCGGTGCGCTCGCCGTGACCCGGCCGGGGGCGCAAGAGGCCGCGCCGCACCGCGCGGAGGTGCTCGCGACCCTCCGTCGCCACCGGGGCTGAGTTTCGATCCTCCCTCTTGACATCGACCGTTTGTCGCCGTTTGATGGGACGCAATCGATCGCGCAAACGATTGGCTGGAGGCGATGTGGCCCGGATGAGTGATGTGGCTCGGCTGGCGGGAGTGTCGGTGACGACCGTCTCGCACGTGCTCAACGGCACGCGGCGAGTCGAGCAGGAGACGAAGGACCGCGTCCTGCGCGCCGTCGAGGAGTCGGGCTACCGCCAGGACGCACTGGCGCGCGCGCTGCGGCGCTCGCGGACCGACAGCATCGGCCTCGTCGTGTCGGACGCGGGCGAGCCTGCGTTCGCCGAGATGGTCCACGGGGTCCAGGAGGCCGCCGCGGCCGAGGGTCTCACGCTGCTGCTCGCCAACTCCGACGAGTCACCCGAGCGGGAGGAGAACGCCGTGCGGGCACTCCTCGAGCGCCGGGTCGACGGGATGGTGCTGGCCCGTGTGGCCGGCTCGCGCGACGAGGTCCTCGCCGAGCTGCGCGGCTCGGACGTGCCCTTCGTGCTCATGGACCGCCTCGGCGTCGACGACGCGGACCAGGTCGGCGCCGACAACGACGCCGCGATGCGCGGGCTGGTCCGCGGCCTGGTGGGGCAGGGCCACCGCAGGATGCTGCTGGTGGCCGGCGACACGCGGGTCCCGACGCTGCGCGAGCGGCGCGACGGGTTCCTCGCGGTCGTCGACGAGGCGGGCCTCGACCGCGCCGACCAGTTCGTCGTCGAGGGGGAGCGGGGCGCCGACACGGTCCCCGCCGACATCGCGGCCGCGCTCGCGACGTCGCTGCCGACGGCGGTGATCGCGTGCTCGACCGTCCTCGCTGCCCAGACGCTCGAGGCGCTGCAGGACGCCCGGATCGCCGTGCCGGACGACATCGCGCTCGCCGTGTTCGACGGCTTCGCCTACCCCGACCTGTTCCAGCCTCGGCTCACGACCGTGCGCCAGCCCGCCTTCGAGGTCGGTGCCGCGGCGGTGCGCCTCCTGCGGGAGCGGATCGCCGACAAGGACCGCGAGCCGCAGACCGTCCGGATCCCGTCCGTCGTCCAGCAGCGCGACTCCACCGCCGTCGGTCCCGCGCTCGGGCGCCACGCCTGAGCCGTCCTGTCTCGCTCCGCGCGCCGCGCGGGCCTCGATCAACCACAGATGCAAGGGAGCATTCCATGGCAACCATCCGCAGGCGCGCCCGCGCGCTCACCGCCGCGGCCGTCGCGGCCGGGCTCGTGACCCTCGCCGGCTGCTCCGGCGGCGGGCCGGCCGAGACCCCCGGCACCGACGGCCCCTACACCGCGCCCGAGTCGGACGTCACTGCCGAGATCACGATCTCCAACTGGGGCGACCCCGCCGACAAGGCGGTCTACGACGCCGCGATCGAGCGGTTCAGCGAGGCCTACCCGAACGTCACCGTAAAGAACGACTTCACCCCGATCACGACGTGGACCGAGTACGTGAACAAGCTCGTCGCGTCCGTCGCCGCCGGTGACGCGCCCGACGTCATCAACATCGCGACCGAGGGCTTCGAGCTCGGCGTGTACAACGAGCTCTTCGCGCCGCTCGACGGCTACCTCGCCAACGACCCGGAGTCGGGCCCGCTCTTCGAGGCGATGAACCCCACCCTGGTCGAGGGCTTCTCCTCCGACGGGTCGCAGTACCTCGTGCCGAACACGTGGAACTCGATGCTCATCTACTACAACACCCGGATGTTCGAGGAGGCAGGCATCGAGCGCCCGGCCGACGACTGGACCTGGGACGACTTCGTCGAGATCGCGGAGCAGCTCACGACCGGGTCCGGCGAGGACAAGGTCTACGGGTTCGGGCTGCCGTACTTCAACTTCGGCCTCATGCCGTGGCTCTACACGAGCTCGGCGTCGACCATGAGCGACGACCTCTCCGAGCCCACGATGTCCGACCCCGCGACGGTCGAGGCGATCGAGTGGGTCCGCGACCTCGTCGTCGAGCGAGGAGTCGCCCCGCAGCCCAAGGGCGCCGACCCGTACCAGCTCTTCCCGGCGGGCAAGGTCGCGATGACCGGCGCCGGGCACTGGCTGGTCGGACCGTTCGAGGACGCCGGCTTCACGGACTACGACGTCCTGCCCTGGCCCCGCAACACCGAGCAGACGACGGTCTGGGGCGGCGGCGGGTTCGCGATCTCCGGGACCTCCGAGAACCCGGACCTCGCGTGGGAGCTCATCAAGGCGCTCGCGAGCGAGGAGACGCAGAAGGACTGGGCGACCGCCGGTGCGGCCGTCCCGTCGATGGAGGTGGCGGCGATGTCGGAGGAGTTCGCGAAGTTCCCCGCCCGCGCCGACCTCTACTACCGGTCGATCGGGTCGGCGCGGCCCGTACCCGCCCCGACGGTCTTCAACACGCTCGAGCCGGCGTTCATGCGGGCCATGGACAAGATCATGGCCGGGGCCGACGTGGAGACGGAGCTCGCCAAGGCCGACGACGAGGTCCGCGATGCGCTCGCCGACCAGTAGCACCCGCCAGGCCGCCGGCACGTGGCGCACGTCGGCCGTCCGGCGCGAGGCGATCACCGGGTACGCGTTCATCGCACCGTCCGTCCTCGGGTTCGTCGTCTTCGTCCTCGGGCCCGTCCTCGCCGCGATCTACCTCTCGCTCACGAAGTACACGATCCTGCGGCCCCCGGAGCTCGTGGGTCTCGACAACTACACGAAGATGCTCGGCGACGAGCGTCTCCTGCAGACCTACGGCAACACGTTCGTCTACGTCGCGGCCGCGGTCGTGCTCATCAACGCGGTCGCGCTCGCGGCGGCGGTGCTCATCAACCAGCACATGCCGCGCTGGCTCACGGTCCTGTTCCGCTCGGCGTACTTCTTCCCGTACCTCGTGGCGCTGGTCTACGTCTCGATCATCTGGCAGGCGCTGTTCCAGAAGGACACGGGAATCGTCAACTACTACCTGTCGACGATCGGCGTCGCGCCCGTGGACTGGCTCAACAGCCCGTCGATGTCGAAGGTCACGGTCATCGTCGTCGACACCTGGCGCAACATCGGGTTCGCGATGCTGATCTACGTCGCGGCGCTCCAGGAGGTGCCCCGCGACGTCGTCGAGGCCTCGGAGATCGACGGGGCGGGGCCGTGGCAGAGGTTCCGACGGATCGTCCTGCCGATGATCAGCCAGGCGACGTTCTTCAACGTCACCACGACGGTGATCGGCGCCTTCCAGATCTACGAGTCGATCATCGTCCTGACCCGCGGCGGGCCCGGCGACTCCTCGCGCAGCGTCGTCATGTACCTGACGGAGAAGGCGTTCAGCTCGTACGACATGGGCTACGCGTCGGCGATCGCGGTGAGCCTCTTCGCCCTGATCCTCGTCGTCACGCTCGTGCAGTTCCGGATGAGGAAGCGGTGGGTCCACTATGAGTAACCACGCCGTCGTCAGCCTGCCCGCCGGCGAGGCGGGCGCGACCGAGGCGCGACCGGTCCTCCCGGGGGATCGTCCCGCCCCGATCGCCCGCCGACGGCGGGGAGTGCGCCGCGTCAGCGCGGGCCAGGTCGTCGCGATGGTCCTGCTGGGGCTGGGCGCGGTCGCGATGATCGCCCCGTTCCTGTGGATGCTCACCACGTCCCTGCGGTCGCCGGGGCACGCCTACGACCTGCCGCCGCAGTGGCTGCCCACGGAGTTCCGGTGGTCGAACTTCGCCGACGCCGTGGGCGGCCCGGTGCCGATCCTGCGCAACATGCTCAACAGCGCGATCGTGGCGATCGCGACGAGCGTCGGCATGATCGTCACCGCGCCTATGGCCGGCTACGCGTTCGCCCGGCTCCGGTTCCCCGGCCGGAGCTCGATCTTCGTCCTGCTGCTGGCCTCCCTCATGGTCCCCGCGCAGGTCACGATCATCCCGCTGTTCCTGATGATGAGCTCGTGGGGGCTGGTCGACAACCTCCTGAGCCTGATCCTGCCGGGCCTCACCGGCGCGCTGGGAGTCTTCCTCATGCGGCAGTTCTTCCTGTCGCTCCCGGAGTCCATCCTCGAGGCGGCACGGCTCGACGGCGCCTCCGCGTGGGGGACGTACCGGCTCGTCGCGCTCCCGCTGGCGCGCAACGGCGTCTCCACCCTCGGGATCATCACGTTCCTGACGAGCTGGAACGCGTACTTCGCGCCGTCGATCCTCCTCAGCAGCACCGAGACCGCGACGCTCCCGCTCGCGCTCGTGCTCCTGCTCGGCCCGTACGGTGCCGGAAACCTGGCCCAGGTCATGGCCGCGACGGTCATCGCGATCGCGCCCGCGTTCGTGCTCTTCCTCCTGGCCCAGCGCTGGATCATCGCGAGCCTCACCCAGTCCGGCGTCAAGGGCTGACCCCTCATACCCGAAAGGACCCTGATGACCACCTCCGGACCCCGCGCCGGACTCCTCGCCGACGTCACCCGGCTGCGCGACGCGCGCACGGCGCGCGCCTCGAGCTGGGACCAGACGGGCCGCAACCGCGACAACTGGATCGTCATGCCCGGCGAGGAGCGTGTGCTGGCCGATCTCCACGGCCCGGGCGTGATCACGCACATCTGGATGACGCAGTCCTGCCGGCTGCAGCCGGGACCCGGCCAGATCCCGACCGACGTCGTCGGTGTCCCCATGCTCGAGATCCACAACGCGCTCGGTGTGAGCTGGGAGGTCGTCGACCCGGACTACTACCGCAAGGTCGTCCTGCGCATCTACTGGGACGACCAGGAGACGCCGAGCGTCGTCGCACCGCTCGGCGACTTCTTCGGGCTGATGAACTCGCTGTCCGGGTCGTACGAGTCGCTGCCGCTGTCGGTGTCGGCCAAGGAGCCCGAGGAGCACACGTTCGGCGGCAGCGCGGCGTTCAACTCATACTTCCAGATGCCGTTCGCCCGGCGGGCGCGCGTCACTGTCGAGAACCAGAACGACGTGCCCTACCTGCAGTACTTCTACGTCGACTACGAGCTGTACCGCGAGCCGCTCGCCGGCGACGTCGCATACTTCCACGCGCACTACCGCCAGGCGCGGCCGAACCCGGGCTGGGGCCCGGACCTGCAGACGAACAGCATCGAGGTCGCCATCGCGAACCTCGACGGCAAGGACAACTACGTCGCGCTCGAGACCACCGGGAGCGGCCACTACGTCGGCTGCACCCTCGCGGTCCGCCACTTCCAGGGCTCGTGGTGGGGCGAGGGCGACGACATGATCTTCATCGACGACGACACGTGGCCGCCGAGCCTGCACGGCACGGGCATGGAGGACTACTTCGGGCACGCGTGGGGCATGCAGCGCAACGCGTACCTGTTCAACGGAACGATCGTGCACGAGGAGGACGTCCCCGGCTTCCACCACTCGTACCGGTTCCACCTGGTCGACCCGATCCGCTTCAGCACGCGGATCAGGGTGACGTTCGAGCACGGGCACGCCAACCATCTCTCCGACGACTGGTCGTCGGTCGCGTACTGGTACCAGACGCTGCCCAGCCCCGTCCTGACGATCCCGCCCGTCGACGAGCGGCTCCCGCTGCGGCCACGCGACGCCGTCGCGCACACCGGCCTCCCGGAGCTCACAGCCGACCAGAGGGCGGCCCGCGAGGCGACGGCCGCGCGGATGGAGGAGTTCGTCGCGCTGCGCGACCGGGTCCGCGCGGAGCGGCGCGCCGAGGTCGACGCGTGGGAGGCGGGCAACGCCGAGCGGTCGCGGCAGATCCGTGCGTCGTTCGACGCCGAGGGAAGGATGGAAGCATGACCACGCAGACCTCTGCGCCGGCCCCGGGCTCCGCGGTCTTCCGGCCGGTCCTCCACCACACGGTGCCTGCGGGCTGGATCAACGACCCGCTGGGCCCGGTCGTGCACCGCGGCCGCTACCACCTGTTCTTCCAGCACGTCCCCGGGCGCACAGAGTGGGCGCCGGAGTGCCGCTGGGGGCACGCCGTCTCCGACGACGGACTGACCTGGCACCCGCGGCCCGTGGCACTGGAGCCGGGCGACGGTGACGGCGGCTGCTGGTCGGGCTGCGTCGTCGTTCCCGACGATGGCGCCGCGCGGATCTTCTACACCTCCGTCGACGTCGACGACTTCCGGGTCGGTCGCATCCGCGTCGCGCGCGCCGCCGACGACGACTGGGACACGTGGGTCAAGGGCGAGGTCGTGGCCGAGCTGCCCGAGGGGTACCCGGTCGTCGCGTTCCGGGACCCGTACGTGTTCCGCGACGGCGACGGCTGGCGCATGCTCGTGGGCGCCGGCAGGACCGACGGGACGGCGACAGCGCTCTCCTACTCCTCGCCGGACCTGGACACCTGGCGGTACGACGGTGAGTTCCTCGCCCGGTCAGGAGCCCTGAAGGATCCCGTGTGGGCGGGCGACGTGTGGGAGTGCCCCCAGTTCTTCGCCCTCGGTGACAAGCACGTGCTGACCGTCGCCGCATGGCGGCCGACCGAGACGTTCTACGAGGCCTGTGCCGTCGGAACCTACGCCGACGGCGTCTTCACCCCTGAGCGATGGGGCCGGCTCACGTACGGCCGGGGCTACTACGCCGGCTCGGCCCTGCGCGACCTCGACGCCGAGCGCGGCATCATCTACTGGATGCCGGGCGTCGGCGGCGCCGACGCCGGCTGGGCCGGCGCCAACAGCATCCCGCACCGGCTCGAGCTCGGGCCCGACGGCGCGAGCGTCGTCGCGGCGCCGCACCCCGGCGTGGCTGCGCGCCGGGGTGAGCCGGTGGCGCCGCGGGACGGTGACGTCCGCGTGCCGGCCGCCGCAGACGTCGTCTGGTCACCCATGCAGGACTCCGACCTCGTCCTCCGCGATGCGTCGGGCGCCGAGCACCTACGGCTCACGGTCCGAGGCGGCGTGCTCCGCCCCGTCGGTCCGGAGCACCCGGAGTCCGTGCCGCTGATCGGGGGCGACGTTCGCGTCGTGCTGGACGGGCCCGTGGTCGAGGTCTTCGCCGGGGGCGCCGCCCTCGCGCACGTCGTCCCCCGGCCGGTCGCGTCGCTCGGCGTCGAGGTGGACGGGGGAGCGTCGCACGGCGACCTCGTCGCGTACCCGTTGACGGGGTGAGGCCGTCACGACGCCGAGGTCGCGACCGCACCACCGGCGTCGACGTCGACCGCGAACCGCGTCGACCCGACGCGCAGGCCCTCGACGTGGAGCGCTCCGACCGGTGACGGGACGATCGGCGCGACGTCGAGCCCGCCGTCGGCGTCGAGGGACGGCGACAGGCCGAGGATCGCGGTGAGCAGCGTGACGGCGGACGCGGCGGACCACGCCTGCGGGTGACATGCGGCGGGGTAGGGCAGCGGCCCGGGTCCGTCGCCGACGGCGTTGCCGCCGTAGAGCTCGGGCAGCTGGTAGCCCAGGTGCGGGGCGGCCTCGAGCAGCCCGCGCGCCAGCACCGCCGCCTCGGAGCCCAGCCCGGCCCTGGCCATGCCCAGCACGGTGATGGCGGTGTCGTGGGTCCACACGGTGCCGCCGTGGTAGCGCAGCGGCCAGTACCCGGTCGCGCCGGCCGACAGGGTGCGCAGCCCGTAGCCGGAGCTCAGGTCCGGGGCCACGAGCCGCCGCGCCACCGACCGCTCCTCGTCCGGGTCGAGCAGTCCCGTGCCGAGCAGGTGGCCCATGTTGGAGGCGACGGAGTCCACGGGCTTGCCGTGCCGGTCGAGCGCGATCGCGACGTAGGGGCCGTCGTCGTCGGACAGCCAGAACGCGCCCCGGAACCGTGACTTGAGCTCGGCGGCCCACGCACGCCACGTGGCCCCGCCGTCACGCCCGAACGCGTCGAGCAGGTCGGCCCCGCCCATGGCGGCCTCGTACGCGTAGGCCTGCACCTCGCTGAGCGCGATCGGCCCCTCGGCGAGCCGGCCGTCGTGCCACTGGATGGAGTCGCCCGAGTCCTTCCAGCCCTGGTTGCTCAGCCCGTGCCCGCTGGTGTCGGCGTAGTCGAGGAACCCGTCGCCGTCGGCGTCGCCGTGGTCTCGCATCCAGGCGAGCGCGCGATCGAGAGCTGGCAGCAGCGCCTCGACATCCTCGGGAGCCATGCCCCAGCGCCAGGCATCGTGGAGCAGGCAGATCCACAGACAGGTGGCGTCGACCGTGCCGTAGTACAGCGGAGGCAGCGTCGTGCCGTCGTCGATCCTCAGGGGGGCGCTGCGTACCTCGTGCAGGATCTTGCCCGGCTCCTCGGCGGTGTCGACGTCCGTCACCGCGCCCTGTCGGGCCGCGAGCGTGCGCAGCGTTCCGCGGGCGAGGTCGGTGCCGAGCGGCAGCAGCATGCGTGCCGCCCACAGCGAGTCACGCCCGAAGAGCGTGAAGAACCAGGGCGCGCCTGCCGCGAGGAACGTGTCGCCCGGCGCGAAGTCCGCGCTCATGCGCAACCCCGCGAGGTCCTCGAGGGAACGCAGCACCAGGGGAGCCAGCCGCTTGTCGTCCGCATCGACTGTCAGGGCCGACCACTCGGGCTCGGGGCTCGTCGGCGCGGACACCACGCTCGGCACCTCGGTGCGTACGCCCCAGCTCAGCGTGACGGGCTCGCCGGGCGTGACGGTCACGTCCCAGACGAGCGTCGCGCCGTCGTCGTCGATCTCGACCGACGCGCCCGGTGCGTCGACCTCGACGACGGTGGAACCGTCGCTCCACGTCACGCCGTCAGGCGCGGCGGTGGGCGCCACCGGGTAGGTCTCGACGCCGTGCTTGATCTCCTCCATGCGCGCGAGGTCGCTCGCGACGCGCAGGGTCACGCGGCCGGAGACCGGGTCGGCCGTGGCGCACGACAGCTCGAGCTCCTCGACCACCTGCCCCGGGCGCACGGTGCGTCGCCGGCGCAGCATCGCCGTCGGGTCGGGGCCGGGGCCGTCGATCATGCGCAGCACGCCCACGGCCTCGAGCTCGCCGGGCCCGGACGGACCGGCGGAGATCGGCTCGGGCTCCACGTCGTCCACCCGCACGACGGCGGTGCTCAGCACGCGCACGTCGGCGTGGTAGACGCCCTGGGCGCCGTCGGGACGGACTTGCCCGCCGCGCGCGCACCAGACCTGGCTGGGCGCTCGCAGCGTGACGAGCAGGTCGTGCAGGAACGGCTGGACTCCAGCCATGGTGCGACTCCTTCGGTGCGGGTCAGGGTGACTTGAACGATCTAAGAGTTCAGGCTATCGTCCTGTATTAGATCGTTCAAACCGCGGAGAGCGCGGCCGGAGAGATCGCGAGGGAGCGACATGGCACAGGAGTCGAGGCCGACGCTGGCTACCGTGGCCGCGCACGCCAAGGTGTCGCGCCAGACGGTCTCCAACGTGCTCAACTCGCCCGAGGTCGTGCTGCCCGACACGCGCGAGCGCGTCCTGCGGGCCATCGCCGAGCTCGACTACCGGCCCAACGTCGTCGCGCGCCAGCTGCGCACGCGCCGCTCGTACGTGCTGGGCCTGCGCATGCCGCCCACGACGGACGGCATCAGCGGCCAGGTTCTCGACCGGTTCCTGCACGCGCTCACCGACGAGGCGCAGCGCGCGGGCCTGCGCGTCATGCTCTTCACCGCCGACGACGACGAGGCCGAGATCCGCGAGTACGAGAACCTGCGCGCCACGACGGGCATCGACGGGTTCGTGCTCACGGCCACCCACGAGGGCGACCCGCGCACCCGGTGGCTCGCCGACCACGACGTGCCGTTCGTGTCGTTCGGCCGGCCGTGGGACGACGCCGGCACCGGGGACGGGACGTCGCACGAGCACGCGTGGGTCGACATCGACGGCCGCGCCGGCACGCGCGCCGCGACCCGGCACCTGCTCGACGCCGGTCACCGGCACATCGCGTTCCTCGGCTGGCCCGAGGGCTCGGGCGTCGGGGACGACCGCCACGCCGGATGGTACGAGGCCCTCGCCGATGCCGGGCTGGCGGGCGACGCCGTCGTGCACCGGACGATGGACGACGGCGTGGCGCAGGGCGCGGCGGCGGCGAACCGGGCGCTCGTCCGCGACGACGTCACCGCGCTCGTGTGCGTGAGCGACTCGATCGCCCTCGGCGCGCTCGCCGCCGTGCGCGAGCTCGCGACGTCGCGCCCCGACCGGGCGCCCGTCGCGGTGACGGGGTTCGACGACACGCCCGTCGCGGGCGCCGTCGACCTCACGAGCGTCGCCCAGCCCGTCGGTGACGTCGCGGCCCGGGCGGTCGAGCTGCTGCGCGCCCAGATCGACGGGCGCCCCGACGCCGTGAACCGGCAGGCACTCATCGAGCCCTATCTCGTCGTCCGCGGGACGACCCGCGCCCCACGCTGACCCCCAGCGCGGGCGCCTCATCCACACCGAAGGAGAGAAACACGATGTCAACGACGACCTCACGAACCAGCAGGTCCACACGCCGGGCCCGCGGCTCGCTCGCGGCCGTCACCGCGTCGGTCGCGGCGCTCACCCTGGCGGCCTGCGGCGGCGGGTCCGGCTTCGACGAGGACGGTGACACCGGCGGCGACGGCGGTGACGGCGGTGGACCGATCGAGGTGCTCATCGGATCGTCCGGCGACGCCGAGACACAGTCGGTGACCGAGGCGCTCGAGGCCTGGTCCGCCGAGTCCGGTACCGAGGCCAACCTCAACGTCGCGGCCGATCTCCCGCAGCAGCTCAGTCAGGGCTTCGCGGCCGGCTCGCCGCCCGACGTGTTCTACGTCGGCGTCGACCACTTCGCCGGCTACGCGGCCAACGGCTCGCTCGAGCCGTACGCGGACCAGATCGAGGCGGACTTCTACCCGACGCTCGTCGAGTCGTTCACCTACGAGGACACGTTCTACTGCGCGCCCAAGGACTTCTCGACGCTCGCGCTCGTCATCAACAACGCCGCGTGGCAGGAGGCCGGGCTCACCGAGGCCGACTACCCGACCACGTGGGACGACCTGCGCTCCGTGGCCGAGCAGCTCACGACGGGCGACCAGGCCGGCCTGAGCTTCGGACCCGAGTGGCAGCGCGTCGGCACGTTCATGGCCCAGGCGGGAGGCGGGCTCGTCGACGATGCCGGATCGGCGAACGTCGACACCCCGGAGAACGCCGAGGCGCTTGCCTTCGTCAAGGAGATGCTGGCCGACGGCACTGCGGCGTACCCGTCCGCGGTCGACTCCGGCTGGGGCGGCGAGGCCTTCGGCACGGGCCGGGCGGCCATGACCATCGAGGGCAACTGGGTCGTCGGCGCGCTGACGAACGACTTCCCGGACATCGAATACACCGTCGTCCCGCTGCCCGAAGGCCCGGGCGGGTCCGGCACCCTGCAGTTCACCAACTGCTGGGGCATCGCCGCGGACTCGGACAACAAGGAGGCCGCGATCGAGCTCGTGCGCTTCCTGGTGTCCGACGAGCAGCAGATGACGTTCGCCGAGGGCTTCGGCGTCATGCCGTCCGTCGAGTCCGTCCGTGACCAGTGGGCCGAGCAGTTCCCCGAGCAGTCGGCCTTCATCGAGGGCGTCGACTACGCCCAGGGCGTGCCGCCGGTCGAGGGCATCGCGGAGGTCATCGCGGACTTCAACGCCCAGCTCGAGGGCCTCAAGAATGCCGACCCGCAGACGATCCTGACGTCGGTGCAGTCCTCCATGGAGGCGGTGGCGCCGTGGCCACGAACCGGCCGGCCGGGACGACGATGCAGCCGCTGCGTCGTCGTCCCGGCCGGAACATCCGATCCGAGCAGGCCGCGGCGGGGTGGGTGTTCGTCACCCCCACGCTGGTCCTGCTCGGGCTGTTCCTCGTGCTGCCCATCATCATGGCGGCGTGGGTCAGCGTGTCCGACTGGACCGGGCGCGGCAACCCGTTCGGCGGGGACGCGAACTACGTGGGCGGGCAGAACTACGCCGAGCTGCTCGCGGGCGGGGGCCTGGCGCAGCGCGACTTCGCGACGTCGCTGCGGAACAACGCGTACTACGTGCTGCTCGTGGTGCCGATCCAGACGGCGCTCTCACTAGCGCTGGCGGTACTGGTCAACCGCCGGATCCTGCGCGGCAAGGGATTCTTCCGCACCGCCTTCTACTTCCCGTCGGTGACGAGCTCGGTGGCCATCACCGTCGTGTTCTTGTTCCTGTTCACCGCCTCGGGTTCGGTCAACCGGATGCTGAGCTACCTGAGCGTCGACGGGCCCAACTGGATCGACGACCCGCGGGGCGTGCTGCACGTCATCCTGAACGCCCTCGGGGTCGACCAGCCGCCCGCGCCGCTGCAGTCCGCGCCCTTCCTCGGGCTGTCCTGGTGGCAGTGGTTGGCCGGGCCCAGCGTCGCCATGTGCGTGTTCATCATCATGGCGATCTTCACGACGTCGGGCACGTTCATGCTGCTCTTCCTCGCGGCGCTGCAGAACATCTCGGGCGAGGTCGAGGAGGCCGCGATGGTCGACGGCACGACGGCATGGCAGCGCCTGCGGTACGTGACGATCCCGATGCTGCGCCCGACGATCTTCACCGTCGTCACGCTCGGCCTCATCGGCACGTGGCAGGTGTTCGACCAGATCTACACAGGCACCCGTGGCTCGCCCGGCAAGACGACGCTCACACCCGCGTACCTGTCGTACGAGACGTCGTTCAACGGCCAGCAGTGGGGCAGGGGTGCGGCGATCGCGTTCATCCTCTTCGCGATCATCGTCGCCATGACGATCGTCCAGCGCATCGTGCTGGTCGAGCGCGACATCGTCCCCGCCCGCAAGCGGTTCTACCGTACGGGCGGCACCCCGGGAGGTGAGAAGCCATGACCGCCGTCGCCGACGCACCTGTGCGAGCCGATGGTGCTGGAGCTCCCCCTGGGCGGCGCCCGCCGACCGCGCGGTGGATGACCACGACGTCACTCGTCTACGCGCTGCTCGTGGCGCTCGCCGTCGTGTACATCTTCCCGTTCCTCATCTCGATCTCCACGTCGTTCAAGACGACCGCCGACGCCGCGGGGAACCCGCTGTCGCTCGTGCCCGCGACGTTCACGACCGCGGCCTACGAGCGGCTGTTCCTCAACTCGGACTTCCCGCTGTGGTTCCAGAACTCGGTGATCGTGACGCTCGTCGTGACGCTCGGGCGCGTCATGTTCGTCTCCATGGCCGGTTACGCGCTCGCGCGGCTGCCGTTCCGGGGCCGGGGCGTGGTCTTCGCGGGGGTCGTCGCCGTCATGGCCGTGCCGAGCGTCGTCCTGCTCATCCCGAAGTTCCTCGTGATCAACACGCTCGGCATCTACGACTCGTACGCGGGCCTCATCATCCCGCTCCTGGCCGACGCGGCGGGGGTCTTCATCATGAAGAACTTCTTCGAGTCGATCCCGCCGAGCGTCGAGGAGGCGGCGCGCATCGACGGGGCGGGCACGTTCCGCGTGTTCTGGTCGG
Organism: Isoptericola halalbus; assembly: GCA_009663185.1. Taxonomy (GTDB): domain Bacteria; phylum Actinomycetota; class Actinomycetes; order Actinomycetales; family Cellulomonadaceae; genus Isoptericola; species Isoptericola halalbus. Next base: position 16,696 of record VJZX01000012.1, on the reverse strand, counting down.
TGGTCCTGCCCATGGCACGGCCGCCGCTCGTCACGATCGTGATCCTGTCCTTCCAAGGGTCGTGGAACGAGCTGTCCCACTTCATCGTGGCGTCCCAGAGCCAGGAGCTGTTCAACCTGACCAAGGGCGTGGCCCAGCTGGCGTCGGGTGCCCTCAGCCAGGGGACGCAGTACCCGCTCAAGCTCGGCGCCGCGGTCATCATGACCATCCCCGTGGCGGTGCTGTTCTTCGTCTTCCAGCGCCGGATCATGAACGCCAGCGCGGGCGCGGTGAAGGGCTGACCCGCCACCTCCTCTTGAGCACGTCAACTCTGCCGCTGTCCGGCGCGGTAGCGGCAGAGATGGCGTGCTCGAAGTGGTCTCCGGTGGGCTGGGGTCGGGGGTTCGCGGTCGGTGCGGCGGCCTCGGCCGGCGTCGGCGGCTACGGTCGGTGGCATGAGCGACGTCGTGCAGGTGGTGACGACCGTTAACTCCCAGGACGTGGCGAACGCGCTCGTGCGCGACGCCGTCGCCGCCCGGCTTGCGGCGTGCGGGCAGGTCGACGGGCCGTTGGTGAGCACGTACTGGTGGTACGACGCGATCGAGACCGCGACCGAGTGGCGCGCTGTGCTCAAGACGACTGCCGCCCGGGCCGGGGCGCTCGAGACGTTCCTGGTGGAGCGGCACCCGTACGACGTGCCGGAGGTGCTCACCACGCCTGTGCAGGGCGGGAACGCCGACTACCTCGCGTGGGTCGCGCGAGAAGTTCGCTGAGCCTCAGCCCAGCCGCGCGCTGAGCACGAGCTGCTCGCCGGCGTCGAGCCGTACGTCGACGAGGCGGACGCCGGGTGGCAGCGCGGCCTGCAGGTCGATTCGGCGGTTCGCCATCCCCTCGACGCGCCCGCGCACCATCGCGAGCATCCCCGCGACGAGCGGGTTCGGGCTCGTGAGGCGCACGTCGTCGATCACGAGCACCATGCTCTCGTCGATCTCCGCCGACGCGGTGACCTCGGCGCTCGCTCCGAGGAAGCCCTTGCGCACCTTGGCGCTGGCGTGCACGCTCACGGCGCGCGGTCCTTGCGAGCTGATGTCCACGCCGAGGTCCGTGAGGGTCACGCCGTGCGACGCGAGGGCGACCGACAGCATCCCGCGCACCATCCCGGCCAGCCCTCGCTGGTCGACGGCGACGCGTGCGTGCCCGGTGACCGGGTGGTCGTGGTCGGGCTCGATCGGCTGAGCGCCGACCGTCCCGTCGGTGCCCTCGACCCACGCGAACCGGATGCCCTGGGCCTCGGCGGTGACGTCGACGGGCAGGTCGATGGCGGTCAGCGGGTGGGCGTCGAGACGCAGCCGGACCGCAGTCGCCGGCACGCGGCTCGTCACCTGCGGGGATGCCCACCCGTCGACGGTGGGCTTGCTCTGCGGGCCGAACGTGACCCCGGTGAGGTCGAGCTCGAACGACTCGATGTCCGAGCCGTCGAGCACGCCGGTGGTGCGGGCACCGTCGAGGCCCGTGATCCCGGAGCCTGCGCTGGCGGCGAGCAGCCCCCGGACGCGCGCGGCGAGGTCGTCGCCCGTGGCAGGGCGGGGGGCGGAGCCGAGCGGCACGAACTCGATGCGGGGCGTCGTCATGGCAGGACCCTAAGGCAGAGGGCCGGACGTCGCGGGCCGGACCGCCCGGTCAGCCGGCGGCCGGCTGCTCCGGCACGGACACGTCCGCGAAGGAGTACGGGGGCCACGGCCCGAGGTACCGGATGCGCGCGGCGGGCTGCTCGTCCCGGATCGCCGCCAGCTCGTGCCCGACGACCTCGCGCTCCTCCTGCCGCACGAGCAGGGAGACGCTGAGCACGGAGACGACGCCGGGCTCGGCCCGAGCCTGCCGGTTCTCCGTGAGCTCCTGGGACACCCCGGCGAGCCGACGGCGGTACTCCTGGTACAGCTCGTCGGCGAGGGCGTCGGTCAGGTCGCGCTCGATGCGCTCCAGCCGCTTGCGCAGGAGACGCTGGACTCCCGGCGGCCGTCCCTCCAGCTCGGCGCGCACGGCTTCGGCACTCGGGTCCTCGCGCGCGACCTCCTCCTGGTCGAGCCCGATCTCCACCCGCAGCTCGACCCGGTCCTCCAGCAGGTCGAGCCGCACGAGGAGCTCCTCGGAGTGCGCCGTCAGCCACGCTTCGAGCCGGTGCCGGGCCGACTCCTCGCCGCTGCCGGCGACGATCACGTTGAACGTCATCGGCAGCAGGGTGCACCCGCGTTGCCAGAGGCGGTCGACGACGTCGCTGTGCTCGACGACCCAGCGCCGGACGTCGTCGTCGGCGCCCGTGTACGGGCTTCCGGTGTGGTGGTGGACCACGGCGCAGAGGCCCTCGCCGACCGTCACGACGTCCAGCGGAGCGCCGTCGATGCCGACGCCTGGCTCGGCGGGGGCGCCGCGCACCACCGCGTAGACGTAGAGGCTCTCCGCGTCGGTCACGCACCCTCCTCCCGGGACTCCTGGGACCAGCGATCCGGGTTGACGAGCTTGTCGATCATCTCGTCGACGACGTCGTCGAGCCCGCGCCGCAGGTCCGCGACCGAGGTCGTCAGGCCGTGGTCGGCCTTGATCGCCTCCAGCGCGTCGTCGAGGTCGAGCAAGGCCTGGCCGAGCCGCTCCTGCTCCTCCTCGGTGAGGTCGCCGCTCTCGAGGCGTCTCACCGCCTGGCTCTCAAGCGCCTCCTGGATGACCTCGACGAGCGTCAGCACGAGCGTGAGGACGCCGTCCTTGAGGCTGCTCTCGTCGACTCTCAGCGTCATGTCCCTCCTCCCGTTCCCGGCAGGGTGCCCGCTCCCGCGACGTCGGACAACGCCTCGGCCCAGCGTGCCGTGTCCTCGGTGGCGAGACGGGCGGTGGTCGCGTCGCCGCGCACGACGAGCATCTCGCGGCCCACCGGCGTCCGGCGGCCCCGGACCACGTCGACGGATCGGACCTGCTCCGGCCTCAGGCGGACCGCGGGCCGGGCGTCGCGGACGCCCTTCCAGGTCAGGCCGTCGGTGCGGTGGAGCGTGCCGGTCCCGCCCCGCCACACCGACCCGCCGGCCAGGTCCTCCAGGTACCAGACCCTCGCCTGGAGCAGCGCCTCCGCGCGGCTCTCAGGTACCGCCGCAGGCCCGCCGAGGACGGCCTCGCGCAGCTGGGCGCCGAGGCGCTCGGGCGTCGCCGCAGAGAGCAGCGTTCTCCCGGCGGGGGTGGTCACGGCCACCCGGGTGCGCTCGTCGCCCCCGATGCTGCGCTCGGACTCCAGGGCAACCTCGGTGATCTGGTCGAGGGGCGCCTGCCAGAGCAGCTCGCGAGGGTCGGCGCGCCAGACCATGACCCGCCGGGTGGTGAGGTAGACGATCCCCGGACGCCATGTGACGTAGGGCTCCTCCTGGCGGTGCCCGCCCGCCATCCGCGCGACGACGTCCTCGTCGTCGGCGAGCGGGACACGACGCGAGAGCGAGCGCCGGGCCCACTCGCGCGTCTGCTCGTCCCAGTCGAGCATCATCCCGCGTTCCAGCATCGTCTCCATGCCGGCGACCATGGCGCGCAGGCTCACACCGATCAACGGGATGTCTGCGACGGTGACGATGAGGTCGAGGTCGAGGTAGACGCCCTTGTCGAGCAGCACGTCCAGCAGGTCGGGCAGGGTGACTCGCGGGTCCCGGGTCGGTTCCATGGCCGACGACGCCTCGCGGTCGGGTCCCGTGCGGGTCGTCAGCACGCGCTCAGTCATCGCGGCCGTCGTCCTCGTCCGGCGTTCCTTCGTCCTCGGCAGGCTCGACGGCGCGGGCCGAGCCCTCGCGCAGCGCCAGGGCGCTCTCCCACCCGCACCACGGGCAGTACTCCTCGAGCAGCTGTGCTTTCGGCGAGCTCTTGCCGCAGCTCGGGCAGGTCTCCTTCGGCTCGAGAGCCTGCTGCCAGGCCACCGTGTCCCGGTCCGTCCCGGCAGGGAACTCGAGACCATAGCGTGCGGCGGTGTCGAACGAGGCGAGCGCGGCGCGGATCCGGATGCCCAGCAGCTCGATTCCGGCGACCGACACCATGATGTCGGCGTTGAGCACAAGCCCCTTGTCGAGCACCGTCTCGATCACGTGCTCGAGCGTCCCGTCGCGCGAGCGTCGCGGTTCCAGGGCGCCGCCCGGGCCGCTGACCACGGTCATGGTGCCGCCTCTCTGGTTGCCGGGCACGCCACCTCAGGCCTCTGTCCGGCCGCGGACGTACCGCCGTCCGCGGCTGTAGCCGAGGAGGTCTCCGTCGGCGCTGAGCCGCACCTCGTATTCGGCCAGGATGTCGGACGTGCTCGGGATGTGTGCGTCCTCGAGGACCTCGACGGTGACCGTCCACGCGTCGTCGTCACGCTCGATGCCGACGACGTTCTCGACGGCGCGGTCGGTGAGCGCGGTGAGCTCCTCGAGGGCTCGGCGCACCGCCCCGCGGGCGTCGAGCCCGTCCGGCGTCGTTCGCTGTTCCGGCTTCCTGCGCTCGCCTTCGTCCGCCTCGGTGCGGGTGTGGACCGGCTTGCGGTCCTCCGCCTCGCGCGGGCGCCTCCGGCGCTCGGCGCTGTCCGACGGTCGAGCGTGCCCGGCCTCGGAGCGCGGACGACGGGGACGGCGCTCGGCGTCGGCCGCGTCCTTCGGGTCCTGGCTCATGACTGCCCTCCCTGCCGCCGGCGGCGGTTGGCCTCGACGAGCCTGGCCACGAGAGCCTCCTCCAGGGCGTCGGCCTCCGCGTCGTCGATCGAGCCGTTCTCCCGGGCCTCGGCCACCTCGTCGAGCTGCCGACGGATCGTGCCGGGGTCGTAGTACTGGCGCTCGGCCTCGTCTCGGACCTTCTCCGCGATCCAGACGACGCCCCGAACCGGGGCGAGCGGCAGCGTGACCAGGGCACTGATCAGGCCCACGGCTCACACCTCCTCGACGAAGTCGTAGGGTGCCTGGGGTCCGACGAGGCGCAGTGCGATGCGCCCGGCCAGCCCGGCGGCCACGCCCTCGAGCCCTTCCTCGAAGCGCGCCACCGCGTCCCTGCGGACGAGGACGGCGGCCTCGAGCACGGCGTCGACCTGGGTGACCTCGCGGTACCGCAGCTTCTGCACCAGGGGCAGGACCGCGCGCTCGAGGCGGTCGGCGTCCACCGCCCGCTTGCGGTCGAACCCCGCGACGACCAGCTCGCCCAGCCGGATGCGCGCCTCGTAGGTCGCCTCCTCGGGCCGTCCGCGCGTGAGCTCTCGGAGCCGGCGTATCTCCGGCTCCTCACGGACGAGCTCGGCGATGACGGCGTCTTGGTGGTAGCGCGCGGAAAGGCTGAGCTGGACGACGTCGGCCAGCTCGCGGAGGTCTTCGGCGAATGTCCGCTGGCGCTCCGTGGGAACCGCGGAGCCGATGGCGTCCAGGCCGTCGGCGATCATGCCGAACTGCATGGGCAGGACAGGACAGATGCTGGCCATCTGGTCGAGCACTAAGGCGTGCGCGCGAAGCTCGGCGGGCAGGCCGACGACCTGCTCGCCCGGGAGATCCGAGACGAGTGCGGTGAGGTACGTGAGCCGTTCGGCGCGCACCCGTTCGCCCTGGAGTCCGGTCAGGTCGTCCGGAACGTGCGCGTCGGGCATCACCAGGCCGTAGAGGTACAGGCTCTGCCCGACGCGCACGTCGACGTCCCCGGTCGCGCTCGTGCTCACGTCTGCTCCTTGCGGGCAGGCCGGCGTCGGGGCTGCTCCTGCGGTTTCCGCTGCCTCGGCTTCTCCTCAGCCTCAGCCTCCGCAGCCTCCTCTTCCTTGGCCTTGTTTGCGCGACCCTTCTCGTCCTCGTCGCCGAACAGCGCCTCCTTCGCGCCCTGGAGCATGCCCTTCGTCTTCCCGTGGGAGCCGCTCTTGCTGACATCGTCCACGAGCTCCGGAAGGTCGCGCCCGCCGACCCTCTCCAGGTCCATACGGTTGGTGGCCTCCGCGAAACGCAGGTACGTGTCGACGCTCGCGATCACGATGCGGGCGTCGATGGTGAGGATCTCGATGCCGACGACCGAGACGCGGACGAAGGCGTCGATGACGAGACCTTTGTCGAGGATGATGTTGACGACGTCGGCGAGCGACGACGACGAGGGACGGTCGATATAGCCCCGCGAGCGGGCCGTAGTGAGCTCTCCCATGCTGCCTCCTTTGTGGGGCCCGGCTCACCGGGCCTGGGCCGGAGCCTCCTGCGGCTCTTCCTCTTCGATGTCTTCCTCGCTGTCCTCGCCCTCCTCGTCGTACTCGTCTTCCTCGTCGTACTCCTCGCCTTCCTCGGCTCGCGCGGACTCCTCCTCGACCACCTCGTCGTGGGTGCGCACCACTTCGCCGTCCTGGATCTCGGCCCGGTACCCCTCGACGTCGTCGGGGTGGAGCACGACGTCGGTCATGACGTACCGGACGAAGAACTTGAGCTCCAGCCGCAGCCTCCGGTTGAGGGCGCGCCAGATGTTCGCCGTCTTCTCCATGAACCCCTTGTGGTGGTACTCGACCACCAGGACGACGCGGGTCAGGTCCTCGCCGAGCTCATGGAACGTCACGACGCCACTCAGGTGGCCCTTCTGACCGGTCGAGTCCCAGGCGATCCGCTTGTCGGGAATCTGGTCGGTGATGGTGGTCTCCCACTGGCGGTGCGACCAGAACACCTGGCCCTTGAACGCGACCGTGCCCTCGTCCGGGTCGAGCTCGGCGTGTTCTACCTTCTTCATGAAGTCGGGCCAGCGGTCGTACTCCGTCCACGCGTTGTACACGACATCCACGGGAGCGCCGACGTCGATCGACTCGACGATGTTGTTGAACTTGAACGCCTTGCCGTTCCCGCCACCCTTGCCACCGAACAGGTTCTTGACCTTGTCCGACACGCCGGTCGCGGCCTCCTTCAGGCCGGTCGCGGCCGCCTTGACGCCCGCCTTGAGGGGTGAGCCGTTGTCGACCATCTCTTCGGCGCCCTTGCCGGCTGCCGCGGCGGCAGGCGAAGGGCGCCCTTCCGCATAGCCGGTGAGACGCTCCGTCACCCCGCCCGCCTTCTCGGACACCTTGTCGATCGCACGGTTGCCGACGGCCTTCGCGAACCCGCCCAGCGAGTCCTTCAGCGGCGCCAGCGGGAGGCTGTTGGCGCCAGGTCCGCTGGTGGCGGACTTCCGGGACTTGTCGTTCATGACTTCTCCTCGCGCCGTTCGTGTCAGCTCGACTTGCGGGAGCCGGAGGCCCTCCGCTGGCGCGGCGCGGCAGGCTTCTTCGCGGGGGCGCGCGCAGACTTGGCCGTCGTGTCGGTTCCGCCGCCGGTGTCCCCGGCCTTCTTCCGGGTGCTCCTGCTCCGAGCGGGCGGCTTGCGCTCCTCCTCGGGCTCCTCCTCGGCCTCAGCCTCGGGCTCCTCCTCGGCCTCAGCCTCCGGCTCCTCCTCGGCGGGTTCCTCGGTCACGTCCTCGGCGGGCTCCTCCTCCGGCTCTTCGCCTGGCTCGGGCGCGGACGGAGGCTGCATGGCTCGGAGGCGCTCGGTCTGGTCCTGGATCGTGGAGCTGAGCGAGTCGATCCTCCTGTTGGCGGCCGCGAGAGCGGCGGCCTTCCCGGCGCCCACCAGCTTGCCCGTGACCTCGCCCTGCAGTCGCTTGATCTCGGGCGACGAGAGCACGGAGTCGCGAAGTCCGCCCAGGCCACCCAGCAGCCCGGCCCCTTGCGACTCGTCCTTCAAGCGCTTGCCCGCGATGCCTGCGGCGATCATGAGCGCCAATCTCATCTTCTTCGTCCGACCGAGAAGGTATCCACCGAGCAACAGCCCGGCGAGCTTGACCTTGTCGTCCATCACAGCCTCCACTTCGGGTGGGTCGGTTCATGCCCAGCTGGCTGCTCGACTGGGGTCCTTTTGCAGGATTGCACAGGGTCAATACCCACGCTCGACGGCGGCGTCAGGTTTGCCGGGGCGGCATGCGCCGCCGCGTAGCACGCGTTCCAAGACCTCGGCGGGGACCGTGCGTCAGCCCTGGACGCCGGTCGACTGGTGGGCCGTGCCCACGGGCTTCGACTCGGGTGATCCGCGCTCGCGCAGGTAGATCGACAGCACGACCATGGCGAGCACGGCGAGGAACTCGGACTGCCAGTTCTGGATCGTGCGGGACCAGAAGTCCGGCAGGAGGAGGTACTCGGTCCACGTGACCGGGTCCTGGAGGTTGCGCAGCTGCTCCTCGCTGTACGCGACGGCGCCGCCGAGGGACTGGGCGAGCCACGAGCCCAGGAAGATCGCTCCCATGACGAGGGCCAGCGAGTTCGAGTAGACCGACAGGCGCCAGCCACGCGCGCGCGCCCACGGGGGCGAGCTCTCCTCCGCGTACTGGCCGACCTTCTGGTCCTTGTCCGACTCTCGCCCGGCCTTCTCGATCGCCTTGGACTCGGGCGAGCCCTTCTGGACGAACCACACCGTGGCGGTGACGAACAGCAGGAACTGGAGGAACTCCGACTGCCAGTTCTCCGTGATGTCGACCCAGTACGCCGACGAGAGCACATAGTCGCCCACGCCGACGGGCTCCAGGCCCCCCGACAGCTGCTCCCGGTTGAAGAACGCCGTGCCGACGAACGCCTGCGCCACGAGCGAGGCCAGGAAGATGAGCGCGAAGAAGAGGCTGAGGGAGTTCTCCTTGAGCAGCCCGACGGGCCGCCTCGGCGTCCCGGCCCGGGTCATCGGTGCACCGCCGGCAGGACGATCGCGACGGCAAGTCCGACGGCGACCAGCACCAGAGTCGCGGTGAAGATCACGCGCTGCAGCGTCATGCCTCGACCTCGCAGTCGTAGGGCCGCTCAGGGCGCTCCGTACAAGCGGCGGCAGTGATGATCCAGCGCTCGCCCGAGCGGGCGAGGAACACCGTGTCCGACGCCGTGACCACCTGTGCCTGCGTGCCCGCGACGTGCACCTCGGTCACCGCGGCGTCGGCCGCGCGGTGCGCGAGCTCCTGCCCGACGTTCGGGTCGTCCACGACGGCGGTCGCGCACGGCGCCTCGGCGTCCTGCTCGAGCGACTCGGCGGCGTCGGGGAGCAGCAGGTCGCACGCGGCCTGGCCGTCGCCGGCCTCGACCGCGGCGTAGAAGGCGGTGACGGCGGCCTCCGCGTCCGCCTCCGTGGCATCCGGGCCGGCGCAACCTGCGGTGAGGGCGCCGGCGAGCGCGGCGAGTGCGGCGACGGTCCGCGGTGCGCTCGACGGCATGCGCCCATCGTGCGTCGGACCAGCGGTTTCGCAACCGGAGAGCCCCCGTGGGGGAGGGTCAGGAGCCGGACTTCGCGGCGGCCTTGGCGGCCTTCTTGAACGCCCGGACCTCGGCGAGCGACTCGGCGCTCGTGACGTCGGCGATGGAGCGGCGCGACCCGTCCTCGCCGTAGTGCCCGGCCGCCTCCCGCCAGCCCGGGGGCTGCACGCCGCGCTGCTTGCCGAGCAGGGCGAGGAAGATCTGCGCCTTCTGCTTGCCGAAGCCCGGGAGCGCCTGCAGGCGGGTCAGGATCTCCGCGCCGGTGGGCGTGCCCTCCGCGCCTGGCGACGTCCAGATCTTGGTGACGTTGCCGTCGTACTCGTCGACGAGCGCGCGGGCGACCGCCTGCACGCGTCCCGCCATCGACCGGCCGTACCGGTGGATGGCCGGCGGGGTCGTCGCCATCGCGACGAACTCGTCGGGGTCGGCGTCCGCGATCGCGTGCGGCTCGAGCGTCCCGAGGCGGTCCCTGATCTTCCTCGGCCCGGCGAACGCGTGCTCCATGGGGTACTGCTGGTCCAGCAGCATCCCGATCAGGAGCGCGAACGGGTCCTCGGCCAAGAGCATGTCCGTGTCTGCGTCGCCGGTGATCCACAGGTCGGTTGCCATGGCGCCATTCTCCACCGCTCAGGCGGGGCGCACCCTGCCGACCATGAACTCCGTCGTGCGCAGACCCTGGACCATCGCGCGCCCGCGCATCCCGAGGAGGCGCTCGGCTTCGGTCGGGCCGACGACGCGGACCCGGTCGACCCGGTAGTCGACACCCTTGCGCGTGAGCGTCGCCGAGCCCGCCGCCTGGACGTTCTTGAACCAGTCGGCGTCGCTACCCCAGGGAAGAGGAGTCACGACGAGCACGTCCCGGGCGCTCGCCGGCGTCACAGGGTTGCCCTCCGACGGCGGATCGTGGGGCGCGCGCGCCGCGAACGCGGCGATCGGCGTCCGGTAGGGGCGCCCGCTGACCCGACCGACGTGGTGCAGCGTCGCCCAGGGCGGCATCCGCCCCGAGACCTTGAGGATGTACGGGTTCAGATGGCGGGCGACGCCGGCGAGCCTCGGTGAGATCGGCATGCGTTCCATCGTCCGACGACGGCGGCTCACCCGCACCCGGCCCCCGCAGGCTGACCGCCCCCCGCGAGGAGAGATCCGGCCCACTCAGGCGTCAGGCGAGGCGCCGGATCGCCTGCACGGCAGTGTCGTAGAGCTCGAACAGGTCGACCCGCCCGCCCCGGCGCACCCACTCTTCCAAGGCTGCCTGGAGGCAGGTGATGGCCGCGGCGGCGATCGCCCGTGCCTCGAAGGCCCGGCGGCCGGAGTCGGGCAGCCGAGGCTCGATCAGCGGTGCGAGCAGGTCCTGCCAGCGTGCCTGCTTCTCCGCGTGCCCGGGACGCAGGGACTCGTTCCCGAACAGGATGGTGACCACCTCGAGCCGGCGCTCGGCGGTGGTCTCGATCTCCTCGAGCACCCGGAACGCCGCGCGCAGCGACGCCCAGGGGTCCTCGTCCGCCGGGCGCTCGGCGAATCGTGCGGCGATCAGCTCGCCCTGTTCGGAGATGCCGCCGAGTGCGAGGTCCTCCTTGCTGCGGAAGTAGTTGAACAGCGTCCGTCGGGAGACGCCCGCCGCGGCGGCGACCTCTTCGACCGTCGTGTCGTCGTAGCCCTTCGCGGCGAACAGCTCGAGGGCGGTCTGGGCGAGCAGGGAACGGACCACGGCCCGTGTCTGCTCACGGATCGGAGTCGGCTTCTGGACCATGCACCCATGGTACGACCATTCGCATGGTGCAGAGACTTGCACGCAGTGCACATCAGTGCGTAGCGTGTAGGACATGAGCAGCGTCGACTATCGCAACCAGACCACCATCGTCACCGGGGCGAGCTCCGGCCTCGGCGAGGAGTTCGCTCGCCAGCTGGCCCGCCGCGGCTCGAGTCTCGTGCTCGTCGCCCGCCGGGCGGACCGGCTCGAGAGCCTGGCCGACGACCTCACCCGCGCCCACGGCGTCACCGTGACCGCCGTCGCCCGCGATCTCGGTCAGCCCGACGCAGGCCGCACGCTCCGCGCCGAGCTCGAGTCCCGCGGGATCCATGCCACCGGCCTCGTCAACAACGCCGGCTTCGGCACCCACAACGCCCTCACGGACGAGGACCCCGAGCGCCTCCAGAGCATGATCGCGCTGAACGTCGCCGCACTCGTCGACCTCAGCCGCGCCTATATCGACCCGCTGACCTCCGCCGGTACCGGCGTCCTGATCAACGTCGCGAGCCTGCTCGGATTCCAGCCGACCCCCTACCTGAGCGTCTACGGCGCCACCAAGGCCTTCGTCCTCAGCTTCACCGAATCGCTGTGGGAAGAGACCCGCGGCACCGGCCTGCGCGTCCTCGCCGTCAGTCCCGGTGCGATACAGACCGAGTTCTTCGACGCCGCCGGCAGCCAGTCGGCCGACTACGGGACGAAGCGGGCGACCCCCCGGGACGTCGTGGCGATGGCCCTTGACACGCTCGACCGCCGCTCCAACCCGCCGTCGGTGATCACCAACGGCCGCATGCTCGCCGTCGCCAGCAAGTTCCTGCCACGCCGCCAGGTCGTCCGGTTCATGGGCGCGATCCAGCGCCGCGCCATGAGCCGCTCCTGACCCCGCGCCTGCGGGGTCCGCCGGGCCCTGACGCATCGTCGCGTCACAGGCGACGCTACGCCGTCGGTGCGCCGCCCTGAGCCAGACCGAGCTGGGTGAGCATCTCGAGCTGGTCGAAGTAGAAGTCGTGCCGGACGATCTTTCCGTCCGAGACCGTGGCGATGTCGAGGGCTCGGACCCGGATCTGCTTGCCGGTCGGCGGGATGCTCGTCCCGTCAGGCAGCGCCAGCGGCTCGGTGTGGGTTCCGATGAACTCGCCCTGGTCGATGGCGCAGTCCTCGGTCTCGAGCGACCGCTCGGTGCGGTAGTCGCGGTCGGAGAACGCGTCGATGAAGGAGCGGTTCCATTCGATGAACGCCTCGACGCCGCGCAGCGTCCCTGAGTCCGGCGTCGTGACCTCCACGTTGGGGTCGTAGATCTCGCGCAACGTGTCGAGGTCTCCCGAGATCCCCGCCCGGGTGCCCCGGTCCATCAATTCGCGTGCCTGTCCCATGGCGCACCTCCTGGAGCTTGGGTGGCCGGGCGGCCCGGGACAGGTCGTCCGGGTTCTTGGCTCCAGTTAACGCCCGCTCGGTGGTGGGACGCCAGAGTGCTCTTGGGTGAACCGGTGAGCCGATCAGGGCGTGCTCACTCGTCGAAGGTCAGGACCGGGCGCCCGCTCCGGGGGTGGCGCAGCACGGTGGTCCGGACGCCGTAGACCGGGTCGACGACCTCGGGGACGAGCACCTCGTCGACCGGACCCGCCGCGGCCACCCGTCCGCCGTCGGGACCCGGGGCCAGCAGGACGACGTGGTCGCACGTCGCGGCGGCGAGCGACAGGTCGTGCAGGGCCGCGAGCACGGTGACGCTCTCGCCGGCGAGCGACCGGACGAGGCGCATCGTGGCGAGCTGCGCGGCGATGTCGAGGTGGTTGGTGGGCTCGTCGAGCAGCAGGACGCGCGGCTGCTGGGCGAGTGCACGGGCCAGGTGCACGCGCTGGCGTTCGCCGCCCGAGAGCGTGCCGACGTCGCGGTCGGCGAGGTCGAGGGCGTCGGTGCGCTCGAGGGCTCCGCGCGCGATACGGCGGTCGTCGTTCGAGGGTCCGGCGAGCACGCCGCGGTGCGGGGTCCGGCCGAGCAGCACGGCGTCGAGCACGGTTACGGGCAGGTCGGTGCTGGCGTCCTGCTCGACGAATGCGAGGGTGCGGGCGCGCCGCCGCCGTGGCATGGCGAGCAGGTCGTCGGCGGCGTCGTGGTCCACCAGGGCGACCTTCCCGCCGTCGGGCCGCTGGACGCCGGCGACGATGCGTAGGAGCGTCGACTTGCCGGACCCGTTGGGGCCGAGCAGGCCGGTCACCGCGCCGACCGGTGCGGTGACGTCGACGCCGTCGAGGATCAGCCGGGCGCCCGCCGCCCACCGGACGCGCTCGGCGACGAGGTCGGACCTCGTTCGGGCGTCGCGGGAGTCAGGACGCGTGGTGGCGGACAGGCTCATGCGCTGCTCCTTCGGTTCCACAGCAGCAGCGCGAACACGGGCGCGCCGATCGCAGCGGTCACGATGCCGACGGGCAGCTCGCGCGGCTCGAACACGGTGCGGGCGAGCGTGTCGGCCCAGACGAGGAACGTCGCGCCGCACAGCGCCGACAGCGGCAGCAGGGCGCGGTGCCGCGCGCCGACGACGAGCCGCACGGCGTGCGGCAGGATCAGGCCGACGAACCCGATGGAGCCCGACTGCGACACGAGCGCCCCCGTGAGGAGGGCGACCCCGACGAGCAGCAGCCAGCGCACTCGCACCACGGGCACGCCGAGCGCGGCGGCGGCGGTGTCGCCGAAGGTGAAGGCGTCGAGCAGGGACCCTGTCGAGGCGAGCAGCGTCCCCAGCACGAGCGCCGCGCCGCCCGCGATCGCCACGGAGGTCCACGTGGCCCCGGCGACGGACCCCATGAGCCACGACAGGATCTCGCGGTACTGGTCGCCCTTGGCCGACCAGAAGATGACGAACGACGTCGCGGCCGCCGCGAGCTGTCCGACGGCGAGGCCGGCCAGGACCGTGCGGGTCGGGGTCGAACCACCCACGCCGCCGGACGAGCCCCGCCCCGCCGCGGCCGCGAGGCCCAGGGTCGCGGCGAGCGCCGCCGTCGCGCCGGCGAACGCGGCGACCGGCAGCAGCACCGTCGCGCCGAGCACGAGCACGCACGCCGCGCCGAGGCTCGCCCCCGACGACAGGCCCAGCAGGTAGGGGTCGGCGAGCGAGTTGCGCGTGAGGGCCTGCATGACGACGCCACACACCGCGAGCCCTCCGCCGACGGCCGCGGCCGTGAGCACGCGGGGGAGGCGCAGCTGCCAGACCATGCCGTCGACGAGGCGGTCCGGCGTCGCGAACCCCAGCGCGTCGCCCACCCCGAGACGGGTGGCCACGACGTGCCAGACGTCCGCGGGCGCGAGCTCGGCCGGGCCGATCGTGACGGCGACGACGACGGACAGCACGAGTGCCGCCATCGCGATCATCCCGGTCACGACGGCCCGGCCGGGGCGGGCGGGCGCCCGCACGTCACTCATCGATGTCGAGCTCGGTGAGCTGGTCGGTCAGGTCGACGACGGCGTCGACGTTGCGCACACCGGCCTCGGTCGCGGGGAACGGGATCACGAGGTACCGCTGCTCGCGCACCGCGGTGAGCTCGGCCGTCGCCGGGTTGGACTCGAGCCGGGCGATCTTGTCGTCCGCGGAGTTCCACAGCGCGTCGACGAGCACGATGACGTCCGGGTCGGCCGCGATGATCTGCTCCCAGGAGAACGGGGTCCACGTGTCGTGAACGTCCCCGGCGACATTGGTCAGCCCGACCGCGTCCATGATCATCTGCGGCGCCCCGATGCCCGCGCCCACGTAGGGGATGTCGTCGCCCGAGGAGTACCAGAGTGCGTCCAGGCCGCGGCCGTCGGGTGTGACCGACGCGAGCGTGGCCTCCTGCTCCCCGACGAGCTGCGCCGCGGCGTCGTCGGCGTCGAAGATCGAGCCGACCTCGGCGATCTCGGCGAACACCGTCTCGAACGTGAGCGGGTCGGGCATGTAGCCCTCGCCCTTGCACGCCGCGGGCGAGACGTACGTGCTGACCCCGAGCTGGGCGAGCGTGTCGCGGTCGCCCGCGCCGTCGGCGGAGACGTTCGACTCCCAGCCGGCGTAGACGAGGTCGGGCTCGAGCGCGAGCACGGCCTCGGTCCCGGGCACCTCGTCGCTGAACGGTTCGGCGACGGGTGTGCCGGCCGCGGCGTCGGCGAGCGAGTCGGGAACGGGGCCGTCGAGGAACGCCGAGCCGACGACCCGGTCGCCGAGGCCCAGGGCAAGCAGCATCTCGGCGGTCGAGGACTTGATGGTCACGACGCGCTCGGGCGGCGCGTCGAACGTCACGTCGACGCCACAGTTGTCGAGCTCGAGCGGGTACGACGACGTCACGTCGCCGGTCGGGGCGCTCGCCTCGCCGTCGGGCGGGGCGGAGGTGCCCGCGTCGGCGGGCGAGCAGGCGGCCACGAGGCCGAGAGAGAGCACGAGGGCGGGAACGGTGATGGCAGGGGTGCGTCGGGGCACGACAAGGCTCCGCAGGTTCGGTCGGACGACGGGTGGACGCGCCATCTCGCGTCACGCGGAACCGCGGCCCAGACCCGGGTCGCGCCGACGGGCCAGTCGCGGCCCGTGATCCGGCGTCGAGCGTAGTACGACGAGGCCGCGCAGGGGAGCGCGGGCCGCGTCGTCGCGGGTGTCGTCGCGTGGGCCTGGCGTCTCGCCGTCGTGCCCCTCAGGTCGAAGTCCACGCGCGACGGTCCGCATGCGTAGCCCCGCCGCCGTGCTCACGATGGAGCCCGAGGCCGTCGGAGGAGGACGAGATGTCTGAGCCAGGTGAGCTCGCCCGCGTGCGGGAGGGTATGGAGGTCGTCGACCGCGGCGGGAAGCGGGTCGGGACTGTCGCGGAGGTCCGCGCCGGGGACCCGGGCACCGTCACTGCGGAGGGCCAGGAGGAGACCGACACGAGCGCGTTCGATGCGTTCGTCGGGTCGATGCTCGACCGCGAGCTGCACGAGCAGGCGCGCGCGCGGTTCGCCCGGCTCGGGTACGTCCGGATCGACGCCGCGGGGCTGTTCCAGGGCGACCGGTTCGCGGCCGCGGACGAGGTCGCGCGCATCGAAGGGGACACGGTCCACCTCACGGTGGACGCGGACTCGCTCCTCGGTTGAGCCGGAAGTTCTCACGACCTTGTGACGGATCGCGGCGGGGCTCGGTGTGCGGTGCCGCGGGCGGGTCGTGAGTGGGACGCTGAGGTCATGCGTACAACGACGACGGGGCGGTGGGCGGCGCTCGCGGGCGTGGTCGCCGCCGGTGCCGGCCTCGCGTCGGCCGAGCTCGTGGCCGCGTTCGTCGACCCGGCCGCGAGCCCGTTGCTGGCGGCGGGTGCCGCGGTCGTCGACGGCGTGCCGGGGTGGCTCAAGGACTTCGCGGTCGCGTGGTTCGGCACGGCTGACAAGGCCGTGCTGCTCGCGACGATGGGCGTGGTCCTGGCCGCCGGCGCCGCGTTCGCGGGGTGGCTCGAGGCGCGCCGACCGCCGGGGGGCGCGGTGCTCCTCGCGGTGGTCGGGATCGTGGGCGGGCTCGTCGCCGCGGCCCGGCCCGCGGCGACCGCGATGTGGGCGGTGCCGAGCGTGCTGGGCGTCGGGGTCGGCGTCGTGCTCCTGCGTGCGCTCGTGGTGCGTGTGCCTGCGGCAGGGGACGCGCGGGCCGGCGACCACCCGGCCCCGGGCACGACCGTCGACCGGCGCCGGTTCCTCGCCTGGAGCGGCGTGAGCGCCGGTGCGGCGCTCGTCGCGGTCGCGGC
>VJZX01000110.1 GCA_009663185.1 Isoptericola halalbus | reverse complement strand
GTACGGTCATTCAATATCTGAAGCTTAGTGCCTTTTCCTGGAAGTCTGGTACCAGTTACTTCATAACCGTAGTTACTTCGTCTCGGTTCTCGGATTAACGCATCAGTTCTTTTAACCACTCATGCTACCTACCGCCTTTCACCTGGACTACCGTCGCCAGGCTAACCTTCCCTTCTCCGTCAGCACATCGCAATATTGTCTGGTACGGGAATATTAACCCGTTTCCCTTCGACTACGATTTTCATCCTCGCCTTAG
>VJZX01000011.1 GCA_009663185.1 Isoptericola halalbus | reverse complement strand
GGGCCGCGCGGGCCGCGCACGCCGCCAGGGCCGCCAGGGCCGCCCGGGCCGAACGGCCCGAACGGGCCGGCAGGGCCGCCGGGGAGCTCGGGGCCGGGGAAGTCGCCGCGTCGACGACGGCTGCCGCCGCGCGGGGGGAAGGGGTCGAAGAAGGGGGATCGCATCGTGGTTGTCTCCTCTGAGCTCTGTCGCGTCCGGGAGCGGGAGCGCTCGACCGAACACCATCGAAGATACATCAACGATATATCGTTAGCAACGGTCTGATGCGGCGACGTAGCGCGTTCTTCGGGTCTCAGCGGCTTGCGAGACTCACGGGCGCGTAGTCGAAAGGTCCCGGGCAACGGCCGGCCCCGCCGAGCGGCACGCGGGACACCGCGAACGACCCCTCGGCCACCACCCGGCCCGCGGACTGGGCCCACACCGTGACCTCGTCGACCGCGCCGACCCGCGCGCCGCCGCCCAGGTATGGTGCCTGCTGCGGGACCTCCCACGTGCCGCCGTCGTCCGCGGTCAGCTCCACGGGGCTGCAGCCCCTTCCGATGCACGCGGCGACGGCGTCGACCCGGGCGTCCGACGTGATCACGACCGGCGCGAGGTTGAGATATCCCGTCGTCGCGCAGAACGTCGCGCCGTGCGCCGCGACCAGGCCCAGGACGACGGCGACCACGAGCGCGGCCAGGCCGACTGTTCCTGCGGCCGCGACGGCCACCGCTCGTCCCACCATGTCCGCTCCCTGCGTGTCCCGGCCCCGTCCCGTCTGTGTGGCCGGCGCTCGGTTCCTTGCACACGACCCCGCGCCACGTCGTCGTCGACGCGCTAACGTCGTCGTCAGCGTGCTACGTCAGCGCGGGGTCGTAGCGGTCGAACCCGCGCCGTAGAACGACGATCGCACCCTTGCCCCGGCGTGTCGCGTCGAGTGACGGCACGGACGCGACGTCGGGCCAGTGCACGAGGAACGAGCCGCGGTGCCGCCGGCGCAGCAGCTGCGCGATCGGCCAGGGCGCGCGCACGCTCGTGCGCTCGTACCCGAGGAACGAGGTCCGCGTCCGCGGCGAGACGACGAGCCCGTGCAGCCGCGCGCCGGCGAGGACGGCCCCCGCCTCGGGCGGGCGGTCGAGCACGAGCCGCAGGTCCACGACGTACCCGAGGCGCTCGCCGTCGGCGTCGCGCACCTCGACGTCGATCAGGTCGCCGGCGATCATTCGTCCGCCTCCGGGTCGTGCCGTCCGCCGGGGATGCGGCTGAAGACGCGCTCGCGCAGCCAGCGCTCGACCCACGTCGCCGAGAACTGCTCGCCGTGCGCCCCCAGGTGGACCGCCGTGCCGATGTCGGTCACGTACCGCCACGCGATCCGGTGCCGGCGAGAGGAGTCGGGACGCCCGCCCACGACCCCGCCCAGCACGGGCCCGCTGAGCAGCGCGGTCACGACGACCGTGGTGTCGCCGGCGAGGGGCCGGTCGATGTCGGGGTCGTCTCCCACGGCCCCGAGCTCGAGGTCGTCGACCGTGCACACGGGCTCGCCGTCGACGTCGAGCACCTGCCGGTCGAGCAGGTGGAGCTCGGCGTCGACGACGCGGCCCGGCTGGTCGGGCTCGGGCAGCAGGCCCGTGCTCATGCGCCCGCCTCCGTCACGATCATCAGCGGTACCGCGGCCGCCGACGCGACCACGAGGATCACCAGGTACAGCGTGCCGACCGCGTTGAGCACCCGCCCGTTGACGTGCTCGCCCATGTACTCCGGATCGTTCGCCACGACGAGGATCGGCAGGTACGTCAGCGGCAGCGCGACCGCGCTGAACACGACCGAGTACTCGGTGACCGCGATCGGGTCCACGCCCGTCATGAGCACGCCGACGGCGACGACGAGAGCCACGATCATCGCGACGTGGAACCGCGCCGCCTCCGCGGGCCGCCGGAACTTGCCCCACGACCAGCCGAGGTACTGCGAGAGGGTGTACCCCGCCGAGAGCGCGGTCTCGAGCGCCGCACCCGTCGTCGCGGACACGAGCCCGACGATCACGACGGCGAGGAGCAGCGGGCCGCCCGCCTGCGCCACGGGAAGCACGATCTGCGACATCGCGTCGACCTCGATGCCGAGCGGCAGCAGCACGACGGCGGCGCACCCGGCGATCGCGATCGACAGCACGCCGCCGAACGGGAAGCCCACGAACACGTTGAGCCGCGACGTCGCGAGGTCCTTGACCGTCCAGCGCTCCTCGACGCCGCCCGAGGAGAAGAAGAACACCTCGTAGGGCGTCATCGCGGCGCCGAGCAGGGCGATCGCGAAGTACCAGTAGACCGCCGCGCCCTCCGACGGCGGCACGGCGGGCTGCAGCGTCTGCCGCGCGAGCTCGCCCCAGTCGGGCCCGAGCAGGTACAGCGCCACGGCGAACCCGATGAGCGTCAGCCCGAGCAGCCCCGTGACGTTCTCCATGACCTGGAAGCGCACGCGCCACAGCACGAGCCACACCGCGAGCGCGGCGACCGGCATCCACAGCCGGCGCTCGACGCTGCTCGCGAGCTGCAGCGCCAGGGCCATGCCGCCGATCTCGGCGGTCAGCGTCAGCACGGTCACGGCGAGCGACGCCACGAGGTTCGCGCCCGCCGCCCGGGGACCGAGCCGTTCGCGGATGATCTCGAACGTCGCGCGCCCCGACACGGCCGCGACCTTGCCCGACATGTGCGCGAAGACGCAGATCCCGATCACGCCCATCACGACGACCCAGGCGAGCGTCAGCCCGAACCGCGACCCCACGACCGCGTTGGTCACCAGGTCGCCCGCGTCGAGGAACCCGCCGATCGCGGTGAGGATGCCGAGCGCGACGGCGAGCGGCCCCCTCACTGCGCCGCCTCGGCCTGCTCGACGGCGGTGGTCGCCGCCTCCAGGTCGGTGGCGGCCTCGTCGAGGGCGGTGCGGAGGTCGTCGCCCTCGGGCGCGCCGTCGGCGAGCCACGTGCGGACGTCGGCCACCGGTCCGAGAGCGGCGCTCGCGGCGCCGATCGCGGTCGTGCGCAGCCCGGCGGTGCCGGCGTCGGGCGCGACGACGGTGGTGATCCCGTGGACCGCCTCGGACACGGTGAGGGTCGCGTCGTCGACCGCCGCGTCCGTGGTCACGGCCGGCAGCCGGCCCTGCTCGTGGAGCTCGACGGCAAGCGTCGCGGTCGCGACCGCCGACGACGCCGCCTCGAGGTGCTCGACGATGCTGCCGAGCACGTTCGCCGCGTCCGAGCGCGTGCCGGCCGGGGTGCAGCCGGTGAGCGTCCCGGCGAGCACGCCGACAAGCATCGCGACGGCCGCGGCGCTCGTCGCGAGGCGCGCCGCGGACCGGAGGGCTGCGCGTTGCTGCACGCTCGGATCGTCGCTCCGGCGAGGCGTCCCCGCACGTCGGAGCGCTGCGGCCCCGCTGGCCGGGTGCGCCGCCATCTGCTGAGGTGGGGGCGTGACGGGCTACGACGCGACGTTCCTCGGTCCCGACGACGCCGTGCGTGTGCCGCTGCCCGCGCCCCCGCCAGGCGAGGCCGGACGGGAGCTTCGGCGCCTCGACCATCCCAACTTCTCGATCCTGCTCGACCCGGCCCGCCGCCTCGCGGCCGCGACGGCGGTGACGATTGACGGGGCCAGCCTGCGCCCGCTGCGGCGTACGGGCTCGTGGCGGCTCGACCCGCATGCGCCCGAGCACGAGCAGGCCGGTCCCGAGCTCTACCACCGGAATGCGCTCGACCGCGGTCATCTCGTGCGGCGCCGCGACCCGATGTGGGGCTCGGACGACGCCGCGCGCAAGGCGGGCGAGGCGACCTTCGTGTACACCAACGCGGCCCCGCAGGTGGGCCGGTTCAACCAGTCGAAGGAGCTGTGGAACGGGCTCGAGGACCATGTGTTCGAGTACGCCGAGGCTCACCGGCACCGGCTCGTGGTGCACACCGGCTGTGTCTTCGCGCTCGACGACCCGGTCTACCGTGGGGTCGCCATCCCGCGCCGGTTCTGGAAGGTCGCCGCGTGGGCGGGCCCGCCTGCGTCGCCGGCCACGCTGCGCTCGGCGGCGTTCGTCCTGGACCAGAGCCCGCAGCTCGACGAGGCCGAGCTGCGGGCGGCGACCGCCCAGGCGCTCGCGGTGGGCGAGCTGCCGCCCCTCGGGCCGTTCCGGACGTTCCAGTTGCCGGTGGCCGACGTCGCCGCCCTCGCGGACCTCGATCTGGGGCCGCTGCCTGCGGCCGACGTGCTGCCGGCCGCAGGCCCGCGCCTGCAGGGAGTGCCGCCGTCGGGCACCGTGCCACCAGGCTGGCGCGCGGTCCTCGAAGCCGAGGACCTGCGCCTGTGACCGGCCCTGTCAGGCCGACTTGATCTCGCTGCGCGCCAGACGCACGAGCCCGCCCACGAGCGGCGCGACGACCCAGATGAGTGAGGCCGTGGCGAGCTGCGCCCAGTCCTGACCGCTGGCGGTCCCCATGAGGATCGGCTCGCTGGCCGTGCCGAGGTCGATCCACGGCATGGTGTCCCGCACCGCGGCGATCAGCGAGCCGACGATCGAGAACAGCGTCGGGATGAACAGGTAGGACACGATCGCCGCAGGGGTGTTGAGCAGCACCAGTCCGAAGCCGACACCCTGTGCCATGCCGAGCACGACCAGGAGCAGCGCGCCCAGCGCGACGTCGAGCGGCACGTCCCAGCTCGGCTCCGCGCCGCGGAAGGAGACGACCCACAGGTGGGCGAGCGCCGCGACCGCGAGCGCCGCGGCGAAGAACGCCGCGCCCGACGCCGCCGCGCTGACCAGCTTGGCCAGGCCGACGCGGGTGCGGCGCGGCTCGAGCGTGAACGTCACGAGCGCGGTGCGCTGCGACCACTCCGACGTCGCGGCGAGGATGCCGACGATCGGCAGCAGCATCGCCATCGGGGTGGCCGAGCCGAGGAGGAACCCTCCGAACGGCACGTTGCCGTCGCCGACCGCGCCCGTGATGACGAGCACCGCCGCGGTGACGATGCCGATCGTGATGAGCAGCCAGCGCCCGGCGCGCGTGTCGAGCTGCTTGCGCCACTCGACGAGCGTGAGGGTGGCGAACGAGACGGGGCGCACCTGCGCCGTCGGGGGCGCGGTCGTCGGTGTGGTCGTCAGGGAGGAGGTGGTCGCGGTCATGCCGACACCTCCTCGCGCGCGTCATCGGCCGTGAGCTCGAAGAACAGGTCCTCGAGCCCGCGCGAGCCGGCCGCCCGCAGCTCGGTGACGACGACGCCGGCCGCGCTCGCGGTCCTTGCCACGACGGCCGGTTCGGCCTCCGCGTCGAGCCCGCCCGTGGCGAGCGGCACGACGGCGATCCCGGCGCCGCGCAGCGCGGCGGCGAGCGCCGCGTCGTCGTCGGAGCGGGCGAACGTGCCGGCGCGACGCAGCAGGTCGTCCTTGGCGCCCTGGGCGACGACGCGCCCGCGCCCGATGACGACGAGCCGGTCGGCGACCTGCTCGATCTCGTGCAGCAGGTGCGAGCTGAGCAGCACGGTCCCGCCGCGCGCGGCGAAGTCCTGCAGCAGGTCGCGCATCCAGCGGATGCCGGCCGGGTCGAGGCCGTTGGCAGGCTCGTCGAGGACGAGCACCTCCGGGTCGCCGAGCAGCGCGGAGGCGATGCCGAGCCGCTGCCGCATGCCGAGCGAGTACGTCCCGACGCGCCGCGCAGCCTCCTTGTCGGTGAGGCCGACCAGGTCGAGGACGGCGTCGATGCGACGCCGGTCGACGCCCGTGAGCAGCGCGGCGAGGGTGAGGACCTCGCGGCCGGTGCGGCCCGCGTGCTGCGCGGACGCGTCGAGCAGGACGCCGACGCGGCGGCCAGGGTTGGCCAGCGCCGCGAACGGCACACCGAGGATGCGCGCGGTGCCCGACGTCGCGGGCGTGAGCCCGCACATCATGCGCATCGTCGTGGACTTCCCGGCGCCGTTGGGCCCGAGGAATCCGGTCACGTGGCCCTGGGTGGCGGTGAACGACACGTCGTCCACGGCCACGACAGGGCCGTATCTCTTGGTCAGGCGCTCCACGGTGATCATGGCTCCACGGTCCCGCCACGCGCCGGGCGCGCGCATCGGCCGGCCGCATGGACCTGGGTCGGCCGAGCAGGTCGACCGGGGTCGTCCGATGGGATGACGCGCGGTGGCCCGACGGCGGATGCCCAGGTCATGCTCGGTGCCTAGGCTCGGGGCGTGCCCACCCGATCCCGCGCCGCCCGAGTGTGGGGCGAGGTGTGGCGCATCACGGTCGCCGCCCTCTTCGGCGTCGCCGTCACCGCCCTCATCGCGTACGAGGTCGACCTGGGCGAGCGGGTGGTTCCCGACTTCCTGTGGGCGCTCGACTTCGTCTTCTTCCTCGTGGGGCTCGGGTTGCTCCTGCTGCGACGCAGGGCGCCGCTGACCGTCGCCCTCGTGCTCACCGCGGCGACCGCCGTCTCGATCTCGGTGGTCGGCGCGGAGGTCATCGCCGTCGTCTCGCTCGCCACGCACCGCCGGTGGTGGCGCATCGGCGTCGTCGGTGTCGTGTTCGTGCTCGCCGGCTGGGTGTACGGCGTGCTGCACCCCGTCGTCGTGGACCAGGGGTACTCCGCGGTGATCGACGTCATCGGTGGTGTCGTGAGCTATGCGTTGCTCGTGTGGATCGGCGCGTACATCGGGCTGCGGCGTGAGCACCTGGAGTCGCTGCGCGAGCGCGCCGAGACCGCGGAGCGCGAGCAGGCCAGCCGCGTGGCCCAGGCGCGCGTCAACGAGCGGGCACGCATCGCCCGGGAGATGCACGACGTGCTCGCCCACCGCATGTCGCTCGTCGCGATGCACGCCGGCGCCCTGGCGTACCGGACCGACCTGCCACCCGAGAAGGTCGTCGAGACGGCGGCGGTCGTGCAGTCGAACGCGCACGCCGCGCTCACCGAGCTGCGCGAGGTCCTGGGCGTGCTGCGCGAGACCGACGGCGGGGCGGCGGAGCAGGAGGGGCCCGGTCGCCCCGAGCGTCCGCAACCCACGCTCGCCGACCTCGACGAGCTGGTCGACGAGGCACGTGCGAGCGGCACCGAGGTGCATCTCGACGTCCGGGCGCGCCGCCTCACCGAGCTCCCCGAGGCCGTGAGCCGCCACGCCTTCCGCATCGTCCAGGAGGCGATGACCAACGCGCGCAAGCACGCGCCGTGGGCGCCGGTCACGGTCGTGGTCGACGGCGAGCCGGGCGAGGGGCTGTCACTGGCGGTGCGCAACCCGGTGCGCAGCGTCGGTCCGGAGCCGACGCCGGTCGGCGCGCCGCCGCCGTCGGGTCTCGGCCTGGTCGGGCTCACCGAACGGGCCGAGCTCGTCGGCGGCCGCCTCGCGTACGGGTCGGCGGGCGGCGCGTTCGTCGTGTCCACCTGGCTACCGTGGGCCCCATGAGCGAACCCGTCTCGGTCGTCGTGGTCGACGACGACGCCCTGGTCCGTGCCGGGCTCGGCCTGATCCTGGGCGGCTCGCCCGACCTCGAGGTGGTGGGCGAGGCACCCGACGGCGCCGCCGGCGTCGAGCTGGTCGGCCGGCAGCGGCCGGACGTCGTGCTCATGGACATCCGCATGCCGCGCCTGGACGGGCTCGAGGCGACGCGCCGGCTCGTCGCGGCGGGGACGCCGTCGCGCGTCATCGTGCTCACGACGTTCGACACCGACGACATGGTGCTCGAGGCGCTGCGCGTCGGGGCGGCCGGGTTCCTGCTCAAGGACACGCCGCCCGACCGGCTCGTCGCCGCGGTGCGCGCGGCGGCGGCGGGGGAGCCGACCCTGTCGCCGAGCGTGACGTCGCAGCTCATCGCCACGGTGTCGCGGTCGTCCGCACCCGACGGGCGGCGAGCCGCGACCCAGCGCGTCGCGAGCCTGACCGAGCGTGAGCGCGAGGTCGCGCTCGCGGTCGCGCGCGGGCTGTCCAACGCCGAGGTCGCGGGCGAGCTCTACATGAGCGTGCCGACGGTCAAGACGCACGTCTCGCGCATCCTCACCAAGCTCGACGCGGCCAACCGCGTGCAGGCCGCGATCGTGATGCACGACGCCGGGCTGGTCTGAGGATCTGGTCCTGGCGAGCGCCTACTGCTGTTCCCGTTCGGCGAGGGCGGGAGCGTGCCGTTGTCCCCAGTCGGCGAGCGGCTGGAGCGCGGCCATGAGCTCGGCGCCGGCGGGTGTGGGCCGGTAGAGGATCTGCACCGGGGTCGAGGGGATCACCTCGCGCTCGATGAACCCGTCCCGCTCGAGCTCCTTGAGGCGCAGAGCGAGCATGCGGTCGGAGATGCCTGCGACCGCACGCCGGTACTCGCCGAAGCGGCGTGCGCCGGCGACCGCCGCGAAGAGCACCGCACCGGACCAGCGCTGACCCACGCGCTCGAGGGTGCGCTGAAAGACGGTGCACGGAACCGAGTCGATCTGCGGGACCGGCGGCAGGTCGCCGCGGGGCGTCATGCTCTCCACTGTCACTTACTCACCGTAAGTTGCTTCCGTGCGGCTTGGCAACTCACCCATGGTCGAGCAGACTCCCCCTGCCGCCGCCTCAGGTGGCGCTGGTCTGCCCGGTTCCGGGCCAATCGAAGGAGTCCCCGCGTGTTCATCGCGTACGTCGTCGTCTCGTCCCTGCTCTCGCTCGCGCTGCTGTTCTCCGGCTTCACCAAGGTGACCGGCCAGCAGGCGATCGTCGACCAGCTCGTCGGGCTGGGCGTGGCTCGCAGGTTCGTCCCCGTGCTGGGCGGGCTGCTCGTCGCGGGTGCCGCCGGGCTGATCGTCGGCAGCTGGGTCGAGTACCTCGGTGTCGCGGCTGCCGCCTGCCTGGTGCTGTACTTCGTCGGCGGCGTAGTGACACACCTGCGTGCGGGCGACGCCAAGGGAGCCATGCCGACCGTCGTGCTCACCGTGGCCTCGGCCGCTGCGCTGGTGCTGCGCGTGCTGTCGTTCTGACGCACCGGCGGGCGCCTGGTGTCGGCGCGGCGAGCAGTTGCAGCAACGCCTGAGCTTGTTGAAGGAAACCCAGTCATCCTGCGATCAGGAGGTCTCGTACCGAAAGGAAGACTGGGTTTCTTGCGCTAGCGATTCGTAGGATCCTCTCCCGGCTACGCGAGCCGCTCGCGCAGCCAGGCGATGTCCGGCCCCATGTCCCCGTGCGTCTCACAGACGACCGGCGCACCGGCGTCCGTGATGACGCCGACCAGCAGGTCCTCGGGGATGGTGCCGAGCCCGAAGTGGGCGTGCCGGTCGGCGCCGGACCCGGCGGCGTCGCGCGAGTCGTTGGCGTGGACGAGGTCGATCCGCCCGGTGATGCCGCGGATCTCGTCGACCGCCGTCGCGAGGTCGATGCCGCCGGCCCAGGCGTGGCAGGTGTCGAGCGTGAAGCCGACGTTGTCCGCGCCGTTCGCCTGCATCACCGCGGCCCAGAGCTGCTCGATGCGCTCGAGCCGGCGTGCCAGGGAGAAGTCGCCGCCGGCGGTGTTCTCGATGAAGACCGGCACGTCCGACTCGAGCGCGTCGATCGCCTTGCGCCAGTTGTCGAAGCCGGCGGAAGGGTCGTCCTTGGCGGTGACGTGTCCGCCGTGCACGACGACGCCCAGGGCGCCGATCTCCTCGGCGCGCGTCATGACCTGCTGCAGCAGCTTGCGGCTCGGGATGCGGATGCGGTTGTTCGTGGATGCCACGTTGATCACGTACGGCGCGTGGACGTAGACGTCGAGCCCGGCTGCGGCGACTTCGTCGCGGTACGCCTCGGCGCCGCCCGGGTGGGCGAGCGGCGGCACCTTCCACGACTGCGGGTCCGACACGAAGACCTGCACGACGTCCGCCCCGATCTCCTTCGCCTGCGCGACGGCGTCGTCGAAGTCGACGTGGGCCCCGATCTTCACGCTCATGGCCCACACCCTACGTGCGACCTCCGACGCCGGTGCGCTCGGGCATCGCTGCTGCTACGGTGCGCGCACATCCGACGAAGGAGCGTGCGCATGTTCATCGAGGGGTTCGGGGGCCTGTTCATGGTCGCGTTCGTCGCCGTCGCGATCGCGAGCGTTGCGATGGCGGCCCGGCGCGCCAAGAAGCTGCACGACGCGGGCATCGATCCACTCGACCCCGAGACCGACCTCCAGGTGCGCTGGGCGCAGAGCCGCACCATGGCCCCGGCCGACCCCGCGCAGGCCGCGGTGCGAGCACCCGCGCCCGAGCCGCCGTCGGGCAGCGAGCCCGGCAAGACGCTCGAGGAGCGGCTCGCCGAGATCGACCGCCTCTACGCCGCGGGCAGCATCACACGGTCGGAGCGCGATGCCGCCCGCGGCCGGATCCTCGACTCGATCTGACGTCAGTAGCCGGAGTCCGATCCCGAACCGGGCAGCTCGGTGATCTCCGACCCGTCGGGCGCGACGACCCACCAGACGTCGTTGAGCCCCTGGCCCGCGACGTCGCCGGGCGCGGAGTCGCCCGCGTACAGGTAGACGGGCCGGCCGTCGAGCGTGACCTGCAGCTCGCCGTCGGTCCCGGTGATGGTGCCGACCTCGGCGTCGACGCCCTCGACCTGCGGGTCCTCGCCGTCGGCATGCACCGGCGGCCACGCGGCCAGGCACTCGCCCTCGCAGACGCTCTCGCCCGAGTCGGGTACGTCGTTGGAGAAGTAGTAGACCGTCATGCCCTCGCCGTCGACGACGATCTCGCCGAGCTCGCTGTCACCCGTGGCGAGCACGGCGTCGCCGGCCGGCTCCTCCATGCCGGTGTCGGTACCGGTGTCCGTGGCGCCCGGCTCCTCGTCCCCTCCGGCGCAGGCGGTCGCCGTCGCGAGCGTCGTCGCGAGGGTGACCATCGTGAGTGCCAGACCGTGCTTGCGTCGCATGCTGCCTCCTTGGATCGGAACGTTCCTCACCCCGTACGACGGGACGCACGCCCGAACGGTTCACCGGCGCCGCAATGAACCGTTCGGGCCCCCCGCTCGTCGTGCCGGGTAGGAGCGCCCGGCCTGGGCGCCTCGAGCGGAGGCGGTGCGGAATCGTGCGCAGAGTGGCGAAGGTCGCGATCGGTGTGGGCGTGGCGGCGGTGATCGGCGGGACCGCCGCGGTGGTGTGGGGTCCGGGGCTGTACGCCGACTGGGCCAACCGCGCGGCGGCCGACGCGCCCACGCTCGACGAGACGGGCGGCCCGTTGCCCGACGCCGCGTCGCTCGACGGCGTGTGGGTCGTCGCGGACGGGTCGTTCGCCGGTTACCGCGTGCACGAGGTGCTGCGCGGCGAGGACGTCATGGTCACGGGACGCACCGAGGAGGTGACCGGCTCGGTGACCCTCGACGGCGGCACGATCACCGACGCGTCCGTCGTCGTCGACGTCGAGAGCATCGCCACCGACGAGCCACCGCGCGACGCGTACTTCCGTGGCACGGTCATGGAGGTCGGCACGTACCCGACGGCGACGTTCGAGCTGACCGAGCCCGCGACGCTGACCGCTGACGAGACCGAGGTCGAGCTCACCGGCGACCTGACGATCCGGGACGTGACGCGCGAGGCCACGGTCATGGCCGAGGTCGCGGCGACCGACGCCGGCGCGCAGGTGGTCGGCAGCGTGCCGGTGACGTTCTCCGACTTCGGGGTCCAGGCGCCGTCCCTCGGGTTCGTCACGGTCGACGGCGAGGGTAGCGTCGAGTTCTCGCTCCACCTCGAGCGGGAGGGATGAGACCCGCGTGCGGACCGACGAGCAGCTCCTCGAGGCGATCCACGCCGCGCACGCCGCCGCGCTGCACCGGTACGTCGCGCGGCTCACGCGCGACGACGCCGAGGCGCAGGACGTCGTGCAGGAGGCGCTGCTCCGGCTCTGGCGGCACCCCGAGGTGCTCGAGCGGCCCGAGGAGTCGGTCCGCGCGTGGCTGTTCACCGTGGCCCGCAACCTCGTCGTCGACCACCTGCGCAGCGCCCGGCACGCGCGGGAGCGCACGACCGACCAGGTCCCCGAGACGCCCGAGCCCGACGCGACCCAGGCGGTCCTCGACGCCTGGCTCGTGGCCGACGCGCTCGTCGAGCTCTCGCCCGAGCACCGCGCCGTCGTCGTCGGCGCCTACTACCGCGGGCGGACGGTCGCCGAGCTGGCACAGGAGCAGGGCGTGCCCGCCGGGACCGTGAAGTCGCGGATGCACTACGCGCTGCGCGCCCTGCGGCTCGCACTGCAGGAGAAGGGAGTGACGCCATGACCGCGTCGGAGCCTATCGATCGGCCGGGCGGCCGCGCCGCCGACCCGTACCGCGAGTGGGACGCGGCGTACGTCCTGGGTGCGCTCGGCCCGTCCGAGCGGCGCGAGTACGAGGAGCACCTCGCGGGCTGCGAGGCATGCCGCGAGGCCGTCGCGGAGCTGGCGGGCGTCCCCGGCCTGCTGTCGAGCCTGGCGCCGGAGGACGCCCTCGCGCTGCTCGGCGAGCCGTCCGACGACGACGCGGGCGCCGACGTCGTGCCCTTTGCCCCGCTCGCGGCCGCGGCCCGCAGGTCGCGTGCCCGACGGCGGGCCGTCACCCTGGCCGCGGCGGCCGCGCTGGTCGTCGGTGGCGTGCTGACGGGGCTGACCCTCGGCGGCGGGGACTCCGGGGGCGTGCCCGGAGGGGTGCCGTCGGCACCCGCGGTGGCCGAGGGCTCGACGGTGGACCTCGAGCCCGTCGGCGCGCTCGACGTGCGCGCGACGCTCACCGCGACCGCGCGCGCCTGGGGCACGCAGCTCGAGTGGAGCTGCAGCTACCCCGAGCGGCCGGCGGGGCCGAGGTACGACGGAGCCGCGCCGATCGCCTACGAGCTCGTCCTCGTGGACAGCGACGGCGGCCGCACCGTCGCCGCGACGTGGACCGCGTCGGGAACCGAGTCGCGCGGGCTCTCCGCCGCGTCGGCCGTGCCGCTGACCGACGTCGAGCGCGTCGAGATCACCGTGGCGGGTCAGGCGCTCGCGGCCGCCGAGCTGTGAGGCTGGGGGCACCGACGCGCGACGAACGACGTCACAGACGGCCGGTTCTGAGCGCGCACTATCGGCTTGTGGAAGTTTGGAAACTTCCGGTGGCGCTAACGGACGTGGCGAACCGAGGCGATTCCGAGACGCTCGTCGATGAAGCGTGCGCCGTCATCTCGGAATAGGTCTCCACCCACGACGTGTGGTGGACATTCGCACAGCCGGAGGCGTCGTCGGGCGTGGCGGGACGGATGCCGGCGGGCACAGCGGAAACCAGGGACGTGGCGTCATCCTTCCGCGCTGAACAACCGGCGTCGAGGGCGTTTGGTCGACTCTCGACAACCACGCCCGACGATCCAGAACTGGCCGTTTCTGACGTCAGTCGTCGAACGATCGCGGTCTTGCGCAGGAGCCTGTCGGGGGACCGGAAGCTCTACCAGGGCGGGTGCACGAAGGCCCTCGTCCAACGCTGCGTTCCCGGCTTCGGTGATGCATGGGCTCTGGGCATCGGTGAGGATCTTGGATCAGATGAAGAGTGCTGTCCAAGACGCCAAGCGACTGGAGGTCTGACATGGCGACAGCACACGAACCCAGCCCCACCGGGGCCAACGTCTCCCCGGGGCAGGGACGGGTCCCGTTCTGGCTGTGGCTCACGCTCCCGATCGTGGTCCTCGGGGTCACCGGAAGTGTGATCGGGATCGTCCTCGACGACCGGATCTACGGGGACGAGACTGCAGACTGGGCCGCCCAGGCGATCGGGCAGGACATCGCAAACCTCGTGGCCTTTCCCGCGCTTCTGCTGCTGGCGATCGCGGCAGGCCGGGGCTCCGTCCGCGCGTACCTGGGGTGGACCGGCATCCTGGTCTACAGCGCGTACACCTACGTCATCTACTCCTTCGATGTTCACTTCGGGCCCCTGTTTCTCGTGTGGGTGGTGGTCCTGGGCCTGTCCGTGTACGCGCTCATCGGCGGGCTCTCCAGCATCGATCCCGTGCGAGTCCGGTCGAAGTTCACCGACCGGGCCCCCGTGCGCACCACCTCGGTGGTGCTCATCACCATCGGATCGGTCTTCTACCTGCTGTGGCTGTCGGAGATCGTTCCGCCCATTCTCTCCGGGACGGTCCCCGAGGCACTGGCAGAGGCCGGTCTGGTGACGAACCCCGTGCATGTCCTGGACCTGGCCGTGTTCTTGCCCGCAGTGGTGCTGGCCGGGGTGCTCCTGGTACGACGCCGGGCGTGGGGATACGTGCTGGCCCCGGCGTTGCTCGTGGCGATGGCCTCCCTTGCGGTTGGGATCGTCTCCCTCATGGCGGTGGCCGCCGCACGGGGGCTGGGGTGGGCGCCGGGTGTCGGTCTGGCGATCGGCTTGTTGGCGGTGGTGGAGGTCTTGGTCGCCGTCCGGCTCCTGGGGGCCCTCGAGCCGAGCGCCGAGCTCAAGGACGTGCTCCGGGCCCCCAGGGGATCGGCATGACCGGGCTCCCCACCTCCGGATGGTGGAGGCCTGAGACGACCGAGTGGGCCTCGGAGAGCGTGCGCAAGCTACGTGACCCGACCCTGGAGAGGAGCCGATCGATGTGTGGCGCTTCTTGTTCATCGCCTTCCTGATCGCCCACGGAGGCATCCACGTGGCGATGTGGGCAACCCCAGCCAAGGAGGGTGAGCCGTTCCGGGCGAGCCACTCCTGGCTGCTCGGTGACCAACGAGGCCTGGCCGTCGTAGGGGCCCTCGTTGCGGCGGCCCTGCTGGTAGCGGCGGGGATCGGGCTGTGGGCGCACGCGGAGTGGTGGCGGTCCGTTGCGGTGATCGGGCTGGCGGTCTCGTTCGGGCTGATGGTCCTGTTCTTCCACCCGTGGTTCCTGTTCATCCAGGCCGTGAATGCTGGCCTGATCGTGGGCCTGGTGTTGCTCGACTGGCCGTCCAAGTCCATGGTCGGAGCGTGAGAGGCACCACCACCAAGAGCGGCGCCACGTCATTGATCTCGAGGTAGAGCTCCTCTGCGATGCTGCCCGGCACGACCCGTCGGACTGTCCGACAGTGGCGGGGGGTGCGCCTGAGCGCCCGGTGGCGTCTGCCTCACCCACCGTGACGTCCTCCCGGCTGGGGTCGTCCGGGTTCCCCGCGACCCGACCGCGAACCAGGGGGAGCCGGCGGACTGCTGGAGCGGTTGCTGCTCGTGGTCGATGTGCCATGGGGCGCGCCCGCGTCTCCGCGGTCCCGGCGGTCTTCATCGCCGGTGCTCGGCTGTGAGAGCGGCCCTCCGGCGTCGGCGGCGGACCGGTGTCCGAGGCGGCCCCTGGTGGCGAGGATCACGACCAGCGCGGCGGCAAGATAGGTGCCGAGGATCGCCCAGTCCGGCGCGTCCAGGGCACCTGTGTATGCCCGGTCGCGGGCCATCAGGATCAGGTTGTCCTGGGCGGGCGTGAAGCTCGCGTGGAGCAGGACGCACAGCCCTACGCTCCGTGTGGCGTTCCACAGCAGTGTGTAGAAGAACGCCAGCACCGTAGGGACCACGAAGCCGAGCGGACCGTAGACCGGGACGTGCCACACGCCCCAGACCAGGCCGAGGACCAGGGTGGCTACCAGCGGCGAGAAGCGGGTCTGCAGCAGCGGCAGCGCGAACCCCCGCCAACCGGGCTCTTCCAGCAGCCCCGCGAAGACCAGGACCACCCCGAAGGTGGCGAGGTAGGGCGGCAGCCGGTCGATCGCCAGCCCCCAGTTCACCGGCTCCCCGAGGACCTGGAGTACCAGGTTGACCACGCCGTACAGCAGTGCAGGCAGTCCCAACGCGTAGGCCCACCACCTCGGCCCCACCCGCCACCGCCACAGCGGGCGGAGCCAATTCTGGAGCGAGCCGCCCCGGACCCGAGTGAGGATCGCGGCGGCCACGGTCGGCCCTGCCGTGGCAACCACGAGGGGCACCTGGCCGCCCCCGACCACCGAGAGCACCAGGAGCGGCCACGACCAGGCGTAGGCGAACGCTACGAACGCCAAGAACGGATGATCCCGCACCCACGCGCGCCAGCCCGTTTGCCGGGCGGACGGCTGACCTGCACCGGTCACGTCCATGGATTCCCTCCCGCTCGCTGCGATCCCATCTCGACTCGGCTGCGGAAGCTCGGCGTGTCAGCTGCCGCTGACCGCCCACCGGCCACGGTGCCGATCAGTGCGCTGCGCGGTGGTCCGGTGGTGTCCTGGCTGCTCGCCGCCACGGCGGCGAGCAGCAGCGGCCGACGCCCGGTCACCGTCGCTCACGTCCTCGGGCCAGGGCCGTAGCCCGGGTTCTGTCTGCAGGCGGTTGCCGCGCGGCGCGGGTGCGCAGCCCGCGCAACATGCCGCGCGACATGATGAAGTCCGCCGGGACGATCACGAGGTGCGCGCCTGCGGTGAACCACCAGGGACCGGTCCGGGCTCGCCAGCGGAACACGAAGCGGGTCGCCCGCCCGTCGGCGACCGGACGAAGGACGAAGCTCCATGTCCAGTGCAGGCGCGCCGTTCCCCTCCGCCGCCACGAGAGTGGAAGGTGCGTCGTCGACTCCAGGACCAGGTGCTTGTCGGGTTCGCACTCGCGCACGACGAACCCGCACTCAGTCTCGGGTGCACCGTCCGGTACGAAGTCGCCGACCTGGAGGCTCTGAAAGTCCTCGAGGATCGCGTCGGCGCTCGGCCGATTGTCCGGGAAGAGCAGCACATCCACCCACCGCGGCGTGTACCAGCCGCCCCGGTGCCAACCGACCTGCACGAGCCACGGCCAGATCCGGTCGGGCGGGGCCGGGATCGTCGCCGCATGGGTGGCGACGACCTGCGGGCAACGCACCAGGTGGTCGCCGGGCATCGTCGTCCGCCGTTCGGCCGCCGTGGACCCGTAGGTCCGACCGAGCCGGTGCCACGCCAGATAGCCGGCCGCCATCGCGAAGGCGATTGTCAACCGACGCGACCATGGTCTTGCCATGGCTCGATGGTCCATCCGACGATCGGCGTCCTCCAGGGACCTTCGTCCCGGGTCACGCAGTCGAAGGGTGGAAGCTCACCGACCGTCGCGTTCGCTGCTTGCCGCCACTTCTGTCGAGATGGCGGAGGACTGGCGGCTTGCGCGCGAGAGACGCTGGGGAACCGATGCGGTCGCGGCACGGCGATCGCGTCCGGTGCGCGTCGGGCTCGATTGCAGTGCGAAGCGTCGATGCTCAGCGTCACGCACTGCACGGCTGGACCGCTGCTCAGACCTCGTCGCGCCACGAGTGCTGCGGCTCGTAGCCGAGCACCCGGCGCGCCTTGTCGATGCTCAGCAGCGTCTCGCGGCCCTCGAGCGGGCGGCGCAGCGGCACGTCGGGGAACTCCGCGGCGGCCAGCTCGGCCGAGTCGCGCTCCATGACGGTGTCCGCGTTCGCGACGACGAACGCCTCGAACCCGGTGAACGTGGCCTCGAGCGCGAGCCGCACGGCCTGCGCCCCGTCGCGCGCGTCGATGTAGCCCCAGGCGTTCCATCGCCGCACGGCGGGGTCGTCCTGCCAGCTCGCGAAGCCCGTGTAGTCCTCGGGGCGCATCACGTTGGAGAACCGCAGCCCGACGAGCTTGAGCTGCGGGTCCCACCGCGTGAAGTGGCGCGCCATCTCCTCCTCGAGCGTCTTGCCGAGCGAGTAGGTGGACTGCGGGACGGGCGGGTACTCCTCGTCGACCGGCAGGTAGGGCGGCGGCACCGCGAACGGCAGGCCGAGCACGGTCTCGCTCGACGCCCACACCACGTTGCGGATGCCCAGGAGCTGCGCGGCGCGGAACACGTTGTAGGTCGCGGGCACGTTGTTGGCGAACGTCGTGGCGTTGGGCGCCAGGCCGGGCGCGGGGATGGCCGCAAGGTGCACGACGGCGTCGGCCGGCCCGGACTCGTCCACGCCGGAGATCAGCTCGACAAGCTGCCCGAGCTCGCCCAGGTCCGCGCGCACGAACTTCGCCGGCAGGCCGGGCGGGGGAGCGACCCGGTCGGTGGCCACGACGTCCCAGCCGTGGGCGGCCAGGTGCTCCACGACGGCTGGCCCGAGCCGGCCGCTCGCCCCGGTGACCACGACACGCTGCTGCGACGCTGCTGATGAGGTCATGCTCCGATCCTGGCACTACGCGTGCGAGCCTGCCGAGGCCGGCCGGGTGCCGGCGTCGGGCAGGACCACCGATCGGACGCAATGCTCGGTTCAAACGTGGTTCGGCTTAGTCTCTTGGATCGTGAGCGACATCCACGGACAGCCCACCGGCGCCGTCGCGGCGCCCGCGCCCGTCACCTCGGGCGCGATCGAGCGTGTCGTCGCACGGCACGAGATGCCCGACCCGCTGCGCGACGACATCCGTCTGCTCGGCGGCCTGCTCGGCACCGTCCTGCGCGAGGCGGGCGGACAGGACCTGCTCGACGACGTCGAGCGCCTGCGCGAGCTGACGATCCGGGCCTACGGGGCCGACGACGGCGGTGCGGCGCTCGCGGAGGCCGCCGACGTCGTCGCCGGCTTCCCGCTCGAGCGCGCCGAGCAGGTCGCACGCGCGTTCACGTGCTACTTCCACCTCGCCAACCTGGCCGAGGAGTATCACCGCGTCCGGGTGCTGCGCCAGCGCGAGACACAAGCCGGTGCGGTCGAGGAGTCGCTGCCCCACGCGTTCACGCAGCTGGCCGAGGAGGTCGGCCGGGACGAGGCGCTGCGGCGTCTGGGCGAGCTCGAGTTCCGCCCGGTCCTGACCGCGCACCCGACGGAGGCCCGGCGTCGGGCGATCTCGGGCGCGGTCCGGCGCATCTCGAACCTGATCGCCGAGCGCGACACGATGCGCCCGGGCGGCACGACCCTGGTGGAGAACGAGCGCCGGCTGCTCGCCGAGATCGACACGATGTGGCGCACCTCGCCGATCCGGGTGTCGAAGCCGACCGTGCTCGACGAGGTCAAGACGGCCATGGGCGTCTTCGACGCCACGCTGTTCAACACGTTCCCCGAGGTCTACCGGCGCCTCGACGACTGGCTGCTCGACGGCGAGGCAGGGCGCCAGGCTCCCGTGGCCCGCCCCTTCGTGTTCCTCGGGTCGTGGATCGGCGGCGACCGCGACGGCAACCCGAACGTGACCGCCGAGGTCACGCGGCAGGCTGCGACGCTCGCGGCGGAGCACGCGCTCGTCGCGCTCGAGGAGGCCGCGCGCACCGTCGGGCGCAAGCTCACCCTCGACGAGTCGGGAACCCCGGCGTCGCCCGCGCTCAAGGCGCTGTGGCAGCGGATGCGCCAGCTCTCCGAGAACCTGGTCGCGGAGGCGGTGGCGGAGTCGCCGCGCGAGCCGCACCGCGCGGCGGTGCTCGCGATCGCGGGCCGGATCGGGGCCACGCGACGCCGCGACGCCGACCTCGCGTACCGGCGGCCCGAGGAGCTCGAGGCCGAGCTGCGCGTCGTGCAGGACTCGCTCGTCGACGGCGGCGCGTCGCGCGCCGCGTACGGCGACCTGCAGAAGCTCGTGTGGCAGGTCCAGACGTTCGGCTTCCACCTTGCCGAGATCGAGGTACGCCAGCACTCGCAGGTGCACGGGGCGGCGCTCGACGAGATCGCCGAGAAGGGCGTGCACGGCGACCTGTCCGACCGCACGCGCGAGGTGCTCGACACGTTCCGCGCCCTGGGCGCCGTGCAGCGCCGGTTCGGCGAGCGGGCCGCCCGTCGCTACATCGTGTCGTTCACGCAGGCGCCCGAGCACCTGGCGGCCGTGTACCACCTTGCCGAGCTCGCGTTCGAGGAGGCCGAGGACATCCCGGTCATCGACGCGATCCCGCTGTTCGAGACCTTCGCCGACCTGGAGGCGTCGGTCGACATCCTCGAGGCCATGCTCGCCCTGCCCCAGGTGCAGCGGCGCCTCGCGGCCAACGGCCGGCGGGTCGAGGTCATGCTCGGGTACTCGGACTCCTCCAAGGACGTCGGCCCGGTCGCCGCGACGCTCGCGCTCCACTCCGCGCAGTCGCGCATCGCCGAGTGGGCACGGCGCAACGACATCACGCTGACGCTGTTCCACGGGCGCGGCGGCGCGCTCGGCCGCGGCGGCGGCCCGGCCAACCGGGCGGTCCTGGCCCAGCCGCCGCACTCGGTCGACGGCCGGTTCAAGCTTACCGAGCAGGGCGAGGTCATCCTCGCGCGCTACGGCGACCCGACGATCGCCGCGCGGCACATCGAGCAGGTCGCGGCCGCGACGCTACTGGCCTCCGCGCCGTCGACCGAGAAGCGCAACGCCGCGACGGCCGAGCGATTCGCCCGCGTGGCGGCCTCGCTCGACGCCTCCTCGCGTGCCCGGTTCCATGCGCTCGTGAAGTCGGAAGGCTTCCCGCAGTGGTTCGCGCAGGTCACGCCCCTCGAGGAGGTCGGCCTGCTGCCGATCGGCTCCCGGCCGGCCAAGCGGGGGCTGTCGGTCAACTCGCTCGACGACCTGCGCGCGATCCCGTGGGTCTTCTCCTGGTCGCAGGCACGCATCAACCTGGCCGGCTGGTTCGGGCTGGGCACGGCGCTGAGCGAGTTCGGCGACAGCCCCGACCGCATCGCCGAGCTGCAGGCCGCCTACCGCGAGTGGCCGCTGTTCATGACTCTGCTGGACAACGTCGAGATGTCTCTCGCCAAGACGGACGAGCGCATCGCCGCCCAGTACCTGGCGCTCGGCGACCGCGACGACCTCGCCCAGATGGTCCTCGACGAGCTGAGCCTCACGCGCGAGTGGGTGCTGCGGGTCACCGGCAACCCGTGGCCGCTCGCCAACAGGCGCGTGCTCGGCCGTGCCGTGCAGCTGCGCTCGCCCTACGTCGACGCGCTTTCCCTGCTGCAGGTACGCGCGCTGCGGGCGCTGCGCACCGAGGGCACGAGCGAGGGCATCACGGCCGACTCGGGCGAGTGGGTCGACGGCGGGTACACCGACCGCTGGCAGCACCTGCTGCTGCTGACCGTGAACGGCATCAGCGCCGGCCTGCAGAACACGGGCTGACTGTCCGGCCGGTGGCTACAGATTGTCCCCCGTTCGAGTCCGAAACGGGGACAATCTGTAGTCACCGGCTGGGCTCAGACCGAGATGAGCTGGAACCAGGTGTCGTTCGGGTCCTGGACGCCGACCATCCGGCCGTACGGGCTGTCCTGCGGATCGCCGTGGATCGCGACGCCGAGCGCGCGGGCACGCGCGACCGAGGCGTCGACGTCGGATGTGCCGAAGTAGACGACCCACGAGGGCGTCCCGTGCTCGCCGAGGTCGGACGTGGCGTCGTAGATGCCGGCGTAGGAGTCGTCGCCCTTGCCGTGCGTGGTGTAGCGCAGGCCCTCGTCGTTCGGTAGCTCGTGCGTGTCCCAGCCGGCGACGTCGCGGTAGTACGCGACCGCGGTCTCGTAGTCGTTCGTCCACAGCTCGAACCACGCCGGCGCGCCAGGCTCGCCGACCGTGGTGAAACCTCGGTTGTCGTAGGCCTGCCAGAACGCCACCGGGGCTCCTGTGGGGTCGCGCGTCTTCAGGAAGCGACCCTGACCGGGCACGTCCTCGGGCCCCTGGAGCACCGTGCCGCCGTGCTCGGTGACGCGCGCGGCGGTCGCGTCGACGTCCGTCGTCCACAGGTAGACGCTCCACGCCGCGGGCTGGTCCTCGTCCTGGAGCGGCCCCACGCCTGCCACCGGTTCGCCCTGGAGCAGGAAGTGGCCGTAGTCGCCAAACTCCTCGCCGAGGCTCACGTGCTCCCAGTCGAACAGACTCGTGTAGAAGGTGATCGCAGCGTCGAGGTCGCGCGCACCGAGGTCGATCCAGGCCGGCGCGCCTTCGGGCAGATCTCCGCGTGCGGGCATGGTGTCCTCCCTCAGGGGGCCGGGCGGCGGTGCTCCCTTTCAGTTCAGCACGGGGACGCTCCCCATGCCCGCCCGCATAGGCTGGCGCGCATGGGGATGGTGTCGTTCAAGGATCTCTGCATCGACGCGGGCGATGCAGCCACCCTCGGCGGCTTCTGGGCGCGCACGCTCGGTCTGCGGGCGGAGTCCCTCGACAACGGGGGGGTGGTCCTGCTCGACGCGGGTGACGACCCGGTCCCGTCGCGCACGGTGTGGATCAACACCGTGCCCGAGCCGAAGACGGTGAAGCACCGGGTGCACCTGGACGTCCGGGCGGCCTCGCTCGACGAGTTCGCCGACCGTCCCCGCCTGACGGAGCCGGGACGGTTCCGTTGGACCGTCCTTGCCGACCCGGAAGGCGGTGAGTTCTGCGTCTTCACGGTTGACCCGCCGAGCGAGGTCCCTGACTACCGGCTGAAGCACGTCGCGGTCGACTGCGGGACCCCGAGG
The DNA here is from genome assembly GCA_009663185.1 of Isoptericola halalbus. Lineage (GTDB taxonomy): Bacteria > Actinomycetota > Actinomycetes > Actinomycetales > Cellulomonadaceae > Isoptericola > Isoptericola halalbus. Next base: position 91,382 of record VJZX01000011.1, on the reverse strand, counting down.
CGGGCGGCCGAGTTCTGGCGCGAGGTGCTGGGCGGCGAGCTGGAGCATGACGCCGAGGAAGACGTGTGGTCGCTCGACCGTGCGGCAGGCGTCCCGTTCGAGTCGCTGGACTTCGCCCCCGTGCCCGAGCCCAAGACGGTCAAGAACCGCATCCACTGGGACGTCACGCTCGCCGAGGGCGTGGCCGTCGACGACCTCGTGGCGTTCGGGGCGCGGGTCCTGCGCCCCCAGGACACCGAGATCGGCTGGACAGTCATGGCCGATCCGGAGGGCAACGAGTTCTGCGTCTTCACCGCCTGACGGGTCAGGACCAGCGGCGCTCGAGGGCGGCCAGCACGCGGTTCACGCTCGAGCGGATGCCCCACCGCTCGGCGAGCGCGTCGAGCGACTCCGGATCACGGGGCGCGCGGGGGAGCACGTCGTCGACCTCGCCCACGGGTGCATCGCCGGCCACGTGCACGACGACGGGTGCGACGTCGAGGTAGTCGCTCGCCTCGCGCAGCCGCGTGCGCTGGGACGGCGTGAGGCCAGGTGCGCCGTCGGCGGCGGCGGTGCGGATCGCGTCGAGGTCGCCGAAGGTGGCGATCAGCTTGACGGCAGTCTTCTCCCCGATGCCGGGGACGCCGGGGAGCCCGTCGGAGGGGTCGCCGCGCAGGATCGCCATGTCGGCGTAGGCGGCGCCGGTCGGGATCCCGTACTTCTCGGCCAGCTTGGCCTGGTCGACGACGTCCGGGTCGCGCACCCCGCGCGCCGGGAAGAGGACGCGCACGCCCGCGGCGTCGTCGACGAGCTGGAAGAGGTCCCGGTCGCCCGTGACGATGTCGACCCGGCGGGTGCCGCCGCCTGGCAGCGTGCGCGAGACCTCGCGCGCGACAAGCGTGCCGATGACGTCGTCCGCCTCATGGCCCGGGGCGCCGACGCGCGCGACGCCGAGCGCGGCGAGGACCTCGGCGATGACGGGGATCTGCGGCGTGAGCGCCTCGGGCACGACCTCGACGTCGGGCGCGCCCCTCTCGGTCTCCTCCGCGACCCGGTGCTTCTTGTAGGAGGCGATCGCCTCGACGCGGAACGCGGGCCGCCAGTCGTCGTCCCAGCAGGCGACGAGCCGGTCTGGCCCGTGCTCGGTGACCAGGAACGCGATCATGTCGAGCAGGCCGCGCACCGCGTTGACGGGCCTGCCGTCGGGGGAGCGGAGCGTGTCCGGCAGGCCGTGGAACGCGCGGAAGTAGAGGCTCGCGGTGTCGAGGAGCATCAGGCTCATGGGCACAGCCTGGCACCTGCCACCGACTCCGCGAGGTAGAACGGTCTGCGCCGGGGTAGAACGGATCTCGCCGAGATCTCTTCTACTTCGGCCGGAGCTCTTCTACCTCGCGGCGCGCGGTTCTACCTCGCCAGGAGGCCGACGACGGCGATGCCTGCGACGACGGCGGCCACGGTCACCAGCAGCGTGCTGACGGCCTGCGCCACCGCGAGCCGCACGCGGCCGGCCTGGAGCAGCGTGGCGGTCTCCACGGACGCGGTCGAGAACGTCGTGAACCCGCCGCACAGCCCGGTCGCGAGCAGGAGCCGCCAGTGCTCACCGGACCCGCCGAGCAGGAGCCAGCCCGTGACCAACCCGATGGCGAGCGAGCCCGCGACATTGACGATCCACGTGCCCCACGGGAAGCCCGACGGCCGCCGGGCCTTGATGGTGTCCGCGACCCAGAACCGGGCGGCGGCACCTACGCCGCCACCCACGCCCACGAGCACCACGCTCAGCAGCCCGCTCACCGGGTGCCTCCCCGCAGCAGCCGGCCCAGCGTGCTCGGTGGCGTGCTGCGTCCGGCGGCGACCCCGAGCATCGCGGCGACGGTGCCCACGCCGAGCGTCGCCGCCCCGTACGCGAGCGCCGTCGGCCACGACCCGTGGGCCGCCAGTCGCTCGGCCTCGAGCGCGAGCGACGAGTACGTGGTGAACCCCCCGAGCACGCCCGTCCCTGCGAACAGGCGGAGGCGGCGCAGGCCGAACGTCTCGGGCCCGCGCATCGCGATCGCTTCGAGCAGCCAGCCGAGCAGGAACGCGCCGACCACGTTCACCGCGAACGTCGCCCAGGGCCACGTCCCGGCCTCCCCGGGCAGCGCGGCCGCCACGGCATACCGCAGCCCCGAGCCCACCGCACCGCCGAGGGCGACCAGTCCCAGGAGCCGCGGATCACGATGCGGTGGCGAGGGGGCGGCGGTCACCCGCCCCATGATGCCAGCGGCCGGCGGCCGTCAGTCGCGAGGTCGTCAGTCGCGGGGTCGTCAGTCGAGGCGCGGCGGAAGCCCGAACCGCGGGAACCACGTCGCGGTGTCGAGGTACGCCGTGATGCCGGTGACCCGCCCGGCGCCGTCGTGCTCCAGCACGGACAGCGACCACGGTGTCCATCCGCCTGCCGGGTCGACGCGATACTGCCCGAACGCGGGCGAGCCGTTCGCCCGGGTCGGCAGGCATCGTGAACCGCGGCACGCGGCGCCCGGGCCGACCATCCACCGCACGATCTCCTCCGGGCCCTGCACCCACAGCGTGTAGGGCGGCATGTTGAGCACGGCGTCCTCGCGCAACAGCCGGACGAGCGCGTCCATGTCGTAGCGCTCGAAGGCGTCGAGGTACTTCTCGAGCAGCTCGGTGTCGACGTCGGTCCACGACCCCGCGTGCGTGGCGCCACTCGACTCGTCCCGCTGCAGCGCCTTGGCGCCGAGCGTGGCGCGCGCCCGCTGCAGGGCGCTGTTGACGGACGGGACCGACGTGTCGAGCAGCGTCGCCACCTCGGCCGCGGACCAGCGCAGCACCTCGCGCAGCACGAGCACGGCCCGCTGGCGCGGTGGCAGGTGCTGGAGCGCCGCGACGAACGCGAGCCGGACCGACTCGCGCCCGACCGCCATGTCGGCCGGGTCGCCCTCGCGCGGCAGCACGGCGTCGTCGGGCAGGGGCTCGACCCAGCGCTCCTCGGGCAGCGTCTCGCCGAAGTACTCGATCTCGGCGGGGCTCGGACCGCCCAGGCCCATGGGCCTCTCGCGGCGCTTGCTCGACCCCAGGTGGTCGAAGCAGACGTTGGTCGCGATGCGGTACAGCCAGGACCGCAGCGACGAGCGTCCTTCGAACCGGTCGTAAGCCCGCCAGGCGCGCAAGAGCGTCTCCTGGACGGCGTCGTCGGCCTCGAACGCGCCGCCCAGCATCCGGTAGCAGTAGCCCGTGAGCTCGCCGCGGTACACCTCGAGCAGCGCGCCGACGTCGCCGGTCTCTCTCGGGTCCTCGATGTCGACCGTGTGTGTCACGTCTCACACCGTACGCCGCGCCCCCGACAGGCGTCTGCCCGAGGAGCCTCAGTCGGTTCCGTCCCCGCCGCCGTCGCCCGGCTCGAGCGCGGCGAGCAGGCTCCCCGCGAACGGGATCGCGCCCGTGCGGGGGTGCATGCGCACCTGCTGGATCGCGCCGGTCAGCGGGTGCGCCCCGCGGTCGATCTCGAACCAGACCGTCTTGCCCTCGGCGGCCTCGGAGTGCCGCCCGACGGCGTCGGACGGGTCGTGCTTGTCGACGCCCCACCGTGACGCGAGCCGCTCGAGGAACAGCACGCCCCGGCCCGACAGGTCGTGCGGCTCGGGCGACCGGAGCTGGGGCTCCTCCGTCGAGCCGTCGCGCACACCGACGCGTAGCCGCAGGTCGTCGACCTCGACGGTCGCGGTGATGGGCGCCTGGCCGTGCTCGAGGGCGTTGGTGAGGATCTCGCTCGTGAGCAGCATCGCGGTGCGGCGCTGCTCGTCGTCGACCTGGCAGTCCTCGAGCAGGTCGTCGACCCACCGGCGCGCCGGGCCCAGGTCCGACAGCGAGTCCGCGACGCGGCGCTCGGCGCTCGCGTGCCCCGCCGGCGCCGGCCAGCCCGACGGCGCGGGCACGCGTATCCGGACGGCGAGCACCGCGACGTCGTCCCGCTGACGCGGCCCGACGAGCTTGCGCACGAGCGTGCGCGGCAGTGCCGCCGTCGCCACGCCGGCCGACGCCGCGAGCACGCGCCCGAGCTCCACGATGCGGGCGGACATGAGCGTGCCACGCTCCTCGACGAGCCCGTCGGTGTACAGCACCAGCGTGTCGCCGGGATGCAGGTGGGCGGTGTGGTCGGTGCGGGCGGTCGACGGCTGGATGCCGAGCATGAGGTCGGGCCGCGCGGCGAGCTGCTCGACCCGCCCGTCGGCACGCAGCACCACAGGCGGCGGGTGCCCGGCCGTCGACCACGTGAGCGTGTAGGCGCGCTCGCCCGGGTGCCCGGCCGCGACGTCGCGCGGGCACGGCGGGTCGCGGTCGAGGCGCGCGACGACGGCGGTCGCCGTGGCACGCGGGCCCAGCTTCTCGTTCGCGCGGTCGAGCAGGGTCAGGAGCATCGCGGGCGACTCGTCGTGGCTCCACGCCAGCGCGCGCAGCATCGAGCGCAGCTGACCCATCTGCGCGGCCGCGTAGACGTCGTGCCCCGAGACGTCGCCGATCATGAGCAGCGCGGCGTCGTCGTCGAGCACGACCGTGTCGTACCAGTCACCGCCGACCTGGTCCGTGCGCGCCGCGGGCGCGTAGGTGGTCGCGATGTCGAGGTGCGCGACGGCGGGCGCGGCGGTCGTGAGCAGCGACTCCTGGAGCGTGGTGGCCACGCGCCGGCGCGCCTCGAGCAGGGCCACGCGCTCGAGCGCGAGCGCGACGTACCGGCTGAGCGCAGCCTCGAGCATCGCGGCCTCGGCGTCGTGCTCGCGCGGCTGCTCCCACACGCACACGACGACGCCGACGACCCGACCGCCCGAGACCACAGGCAGGAACGAGCGCGCGCCGGTCGACACGAGCCCGACGGGCCCCATCGACGGGTACTCCGCGACGAGCGTGTCGTGGTCGCGGAAGTGCAGCGGCTGCGCGGTGCGCACGACGTACGTGTCCGGGCGAGGTTCGTCGAGCCGCGTCGAGCGCATCTCGGCCGGGTAACCCGGCTCCTGGGTGCCGACCGTCACGAACGTGAGGTGGCGGCGGTCCTCGTCGACCAGCGCGAGCGACACCCAGCGGGCCCCCGTGCCCTCGCCGACGGTGTGCGCGAGCGCGTCCTCGACCTCCTCGACCGTCGTCACGCCCGCGAACCGCTCGCTCAGCCCGAGCAGGAAGCGCGAGCGCCGGTGCGCCCGGAATGCCACCTGCTCGGCCAGCCGGGCGCGCTCGCGCTCGGCCCGCAGCCGCAGCTCGCTCGTGCAGGCGGCGGCGAGGTCGGAGAGCGTCGCGACGTCGATCTCGGTCCACTCGCGAGGCTCGTCGTGCACCGCCCACAGGGCCCCGACGGCGTGCCCCTCGCCGTCGTGCACGGGGAAGCCGGCGAATGCGACGGCGCCGAGGTCCCGCATCGACTGCATGTCCTCGACGCGCCGGTCGTGCTCGACGTCGCGCACGACGACGGGTGCGCCGGTCTGGGTGACGAGCGCCGTGACGGGCCGGGCGCCGTGCACCACGCGGGAGCTCTGCGTCGCGACCGGCATCCCGACGGCGCCGGGCAGCACGAAGCCGTCCGGCGTGTGCAGGACGACGGCTGCGGCGGAGACGTCGAGGTGCCGGTGCACGAGCCGCGCGATGCGGTCGAACACCTCGTCGGCGATGCCCGCGGCCGGGCCGCGACTCGCCAGGGTGCCGACGACGAGGGGCTCCGTCACCAGCCCAGTATGAACGGTCCCGAGCTCAGACCTCCAGGAGCCCCCGTCGGGTCGCGACGGCGACGGCCTCGGCCCGTCCCGACGCACCGAGCTTGGCGAGCACGTTGGACACGTGGACGCTCACCGTCTTGGTCGAGATGTAGAGCCGCTCACCGATCTGCCGGTTGGACAGGCCCCGGGCCACGAGCGCCAGCACCTCCTCCTCGCGCTCGGTGAGGGCCGACGTCGCCTCGCGTCGTCCGCCCGGCAGCGGTACGCGCGCCCGGCGCGCCCACGCGCGCAGGGCGTCGGCGAGCGGCCGTGCGCCCATGGCCTCGGCCTCGCGCAGCGCCTCGGCCGCCTCGAGCTCGGCGGCATTGCGGTCGCCCGCAGCGCGCAGCGCCTGCGCCCAGCGGAACCGGGAGCGCGCCACCTCGTACCGGTAGCCGAAGTCGAACTCGCGCACCGCGGCCTGCCACACGTCCGGGTCGGCGGGCTCGCCGCCGGTGGCCGCCACGAGCCGGGCGTGCTCGGCGTCGGCACGCCGCAGCCACGCCAGGCCCTCGGGGCCGAGCCGGCCTCCGCGGGGCCGGCCGCGCTCGGCGGTCTCGTGCGCGACGGCGAGCAGCGCGTCGCCCCTGGCACGGCGCGTGGTCTGCTCAGGAGCCTCCGGCCCGACGGCGGCCTCCTCGGCCGCGCCTGCGAGCGCGGCCAGGGCGAGGGCCGAGATCCAGATGCGGCCCAGGAAGTAGGTGCTCCAGATCGCGCCCAGGTGGTCGGCCACCTCCTCGGCGAGCTCGAGGGCGTCGTCGTACCGGCCCGCCCATGTGAGCGCGTCGACGCGGCACCCGCCGGAGGTGAGCGCGACGAAGCCGTCGATGTCCCAGTCCGCCCGCATGGCCTCGGCCCGCGCGATCGCGTCCTCGTCGCCCCGCGCGACCGCCGCGTACAGCCGCGCGCCGGCCAGGAAGATCGCCTCCGACGACGGCACGCCGTCGAGCCCAGCGGGCTCGGCCAGGTTGCCGCGGACGTACAGGACGAGCTCGGCCAGCTGGTGCATCGCCGAGCCGTACGAGCTCCAGGACATGCCCGTGTCCCGCGCGCGTGCCATGGCGCGGCCGAGCACCTCTTCGGCGTCGTCGATGTGTCCCGCGTAGTACCAGGTGGTGGCGAGGTTGTACCAGCAGCGCAGCTCGGTGTTGAGGCTCTCGGCGTCGACCGCGCGCGCGAGCGCGGCCTCGAGCAGGCGGGCCGCGGACTCAGGGTCGCCGACCTCGAGGATCGCGAGCGAGGCGAGCGCGTCCGCCTCGGCGCCCGGAGCGTCCGCCTCGCGCGCGACGTCGACGGCCTGCTCCAGGTAGCGGCGTGCTTCGTCGTCGGCGTCCCGGTTGAGCTCGACCCGGCCCCGCACGGCGAGCGTCCAGGCGAGGTCGGGCGTCGGGTCGGCGGGCAGCACCTCGAGCGCGAGCACCGTCTGCTCGGCGGCGCCGCGCAGGTCCTCGACGTCGAGGAGGTAGCGGGCGAGGTTGTGCCGGACCCGCGCCTGTCGCTGCGGGTCGTCGCGGAGCGCGTCCACCGCTCGGCGCGCGAGCTGCTCGGCGCGCGGGCGCTGGCCGCTCCGGGCCGCCGCCCCGGCGGCGCGCAACGCGACCGCGACCCGGTCCCGCCCGAGCCGCTCACGGGCGTCGGGCACGGCCTCCCACAGCGAGAGCACCTGCTCCAGGTGCCGCAGCTCCTCGGTCGGGGCCAGCAGGTCCCGCGCCCGCTCGGCCGCCTCCGACGACGCCACGAGCGCCGTCGGCAGGTCGTGCGCCTGCAGCGCGTGGTGCGCCCGCTCGGCGGCTGAGCCGAGGCCCGGCTCCGCGAGCAGCGCCGCGAGGTAGGCGCGGTGCATCGTCACCCGCTCGCCGGGCAGGAGGTCGAGGTAGAGCGCCTCCGCGAGCAGCGCGTGGCGGAACGCGAGGTGCGCGTCCTCGACGCCGAGCACCTGCTGCGCCACCGCCTCCTGCAGCGCCGTGGCCACCACGGCCGGGTCCTCGAGACCGCGCATGCGCTCGGCGGCCGCGCGCAGCAGGTCCTCGCGCACCTGCCTGCCCGCCACGGACGCGAGCCGCGCGAGCTGCTGGACCGACGGGTCGAGGTGCTGCATCCGCGCGTGCAGCACGTCGGCGAGCGACCACGGAAGCATGCCGGACTCCAGGCCCGCGGTGACGAGCTCCTCGGCGAAGAACGCGTTGCCCTCCGAGCGGCGCAGCACCTCGGCGAACTCCCGCTCGGGCAGCGGGCTGTCATTGAGCGCCGTGGTGAACTCGCGCAGCTCGTCCGCCGTGAACGGGTCGAGCTCGACGTGCTCGACCCGCTCCTGGCGGTGGAGCTCCGCCAGCAGGGGCCGCAGCGGGTGCCGACGGTCGACGTCGTCGCTGCGGTACGTCACGACGAGCAGGAGGTGCTCGGACCGCAGCCGGGCGACGAGGAAGCGCAGCACGTCGCGCGTGGACGGGTCCGCCCAGTGCGCGTCCTCGATCACCACGACGAGCGGCGCGCCGGGACGTCCCGCCGCTGCGAGCGAGGACGCGATGCCGTCGAACAGCTGCAGTCGCTCCGCGTGCTCCGCGTCGGAGCCGGCCCGCGCGCCCGCCGGGTCGAGCAGCCGGGCCAGCGCCGGCCGCTGCGCCACCAGCTCCGCGACCCGCGCCGCGCCGTCGTCGGCCCCGGCGCGGGCCTCCGGGCGGGTCGACGGGGCAGGCTGACGCAGGTGCGTGAGCGCCTCGGTGAACGGCAGGTACGGGATCCCGACGTCGCCGAGGTCGACGCAGTGCGCGACGACGACCCGCGCCCCCGCCTGCTCCGCGGTGGCCGCGAGGTGGCTCACCAGGCGCGTCTTGCCGACGCCGGCGTCGCCGCCCACGAGCAGCACGCCCGGCTCCCCGGCGGCGGCGCGCTCGAGCGCGCGCCGGAACCCGGCGACCTCGGGCCGGCGGGCGATCAGGGGAATGCGTGACGAGCGGCGCACAACAGGATCGTCCCACCCGGCACCGACACCCACCGAGCGGATTTCGCCCAGGGTTGGGTTCGCCGTCGTGCCCCGCGCGCTCACGAGGCGCTCACGCCGCCCGGCGCCCGAGCGCCTGCGGGCGCAGGCCCTCCAGGCCCTCCTCGATCTCGGCCGCGCGCCGTGCGACGCGCGCCTCCCACTCGGCGTCGGTGCGCGCCGCGATCGTGTCGATCGTGTCCGCGAACCGCTCGACGGCGTCCCGCGCCCGGGTGGCGAGCGCCTGCGACCGGGTCGCACGCCGGGCCGCACCCCACGCCCGCAGGCGCGCCCACGCCGTCGGCGTCCCGTACGCCCGCGCCGCGCGCTCGCGGCGGTACTCGAGCTCCGCGTCCAGTGCCGGTCCCCATGTCTGGTTCATCGTTCGTCCCTCTCCTCGCTGGTAGTACCAACCTCGTCCTGAGGCGGTGCCGCGGGGATCGGTCGATCGCCCACACCTGAGGCGCCGGGTACCTCAGAAATCCGCTCTGAGGGGTGCCGAGGGCGCCTGAGGTGGCTCAGCGGGGCCCCAGCCGTTGCGACCTAGGTCACACCGGTCGCACACTGGAGAGACCGGACCGATACGGAGGGTGGACTCGTGAACGAATCTCTAGCAGGAACGTTCGACGCCCTGCCTATGCTCGGACGCGGCAAGCACCGCAACCCGAAGAAGGGTGCGTGCTTCATGGAGCTCGCGTCCTTCCTCGCCGGCGAGCGGTGGAGCGACCACCCGCAGTGCACTCACCCGCTGCTGGCGATGCTCGCGCGCGCCGTCAACGACCTGACCTCGGACGAGGCTCGCCCCAAGCTCGCCCCGCTGATCCCGTCCGTGATCGGGCTGACCAGCGACGACCCGCACTGGGACGTGCAGATCGCCTTGCGTGCGGCGCAGACGGCGCTCCCCGTGGCGCCCGCCGACAGGCAGCAGACGCTCGCCGTGGCGATCATCGGCGCGGAGCGCATGCTCGACGTGCTCGACGAACGACCGGAGGGCACGCTCGCTCCCGAGAGCGAGGCGGCGCTCGCGGCCGTGCCGCGCACCGCGGACTGGGCCCGGCGCTTCTGCGCCGGTACGCACGTGCGCCCCAAGCGGTTCGTGCGCGACGCCGCACCGTCCGTCGTGTCGACGGCGGTCCAGGGCATCAGCGAGGCGTTCGTCCCCGACGTCGACGACCGCCTGCGCGAGCTGCTGACCGCGACGATCGAGGATGCCCGCGGTTGGGCCGGTCGTACGGACGACGCTCCGCCGGTGCTGCGCGAGGACGACTGGGTGCCCGTGGTCAAGCCCACGTCGGTGGAGGTCTGAGCGGAACGCAGGCCCGTGAGCGGCGACGCGCCCGCGCGCGTCGCCGCTCACGCACGTGGCGCCACGGGCGGCCGCGTCTGGTAGACCGGAGGGCGTGACCGACTCCCCGCTCGACCAGCTCACCCTCGACGACCTCCGTCGCCGGACCTCCCTCAAGTGGCGCATGTACGCGCCCGACGTCCTGCCCCTGTTCGTCGCCGAGATGGACGTGCCGCAGGCCCCGTTCGTCGTCGACGCCGTGACGCGCGCGCTCGCCGACGGGGACACCGGCTACGACCTTGGCACCGACTACGCCGCGGCGCTCGCCCCGTTCGCCGAGCGGCGCTGGGGATGGGTGCCCGACGTCGGCACGAGCCGCACGCTCGCCGACGTCATGGTCGCGATCGTCGAGGTCCTGCGCGTGCTCACCGGGCCGGGTGACGCCGTCGTCGTGACCCCACCCGTCTACCCGCCGTTCTACGGGTTCACCCGTAACGAGGGCCGGCAGGTCGTCGAGGCGCCGCTGCGCGACGGCCGGCTCGACCTCGAGGCGCTCGAGGCGGCGTTCGCCGAGGCGACGGGTGCCGCCGCGAACGGGCGCGGGCCCGGGTCGGGACGACGCGCGGTGCTGCTGCTGTGCAACCCGCACAACCCCACGGGCACGGCCCACACGCGCACCGAGCTCGAGGCCGTGCTGGCGCTCGCGGACCGCTACCGCGTGCGCGTCGTCGCCGACGAGATCCACGCCCCGTTCACGTTCGAGCGCCTGCCCGACGGCGGCGGCGCGCCATCCTTCGTGCCTCTGCTGTCCGTGGCGGGCGCCGAGCGTGCGATCGCGGTCCACTCGGCGTCGAAGGCGTTCAACCTGGCCGGCCTTCGCGCTGCGACGGTGCTGTGCGGGCCGGAGGCGGCCGACGACCTGCGGCGGATCCCCGAGGAGGCGGGGCACGCGGTCAACCACCTGGCGGTGCTCGCCCACGCGGCCGCGTACCGTGAGGGCGACGCGTGGCTCGACGCGCTGCTGGCGGGCGTCGCGCGGAACCGGTCGCTCGCCACGCGCCTGCTCGCCGAGCTGGGACCGGCCGTGCGGGTCCAGCCCGCGGAGGCGACGTACCTCGCGTGGCTCGACCTGCGCGACGCCGTGCCACCCGGCGAGAACCCGCACCGGTTCCTGCTGCGCCGCGCGAAGGTCGCTCTGGCCGACGGCTCGCACTTCGGTGCCGGGGGAGTCGGCTGGTTGCGGCTCAACCTCGCGACGTCGCCGGACCTCCTCACCACCGCCGTCGACCGCATGGCCACCGCCCTCGCCGAGGTAGCGCCCTTCGCGGCGAGGTAGAGGAGATCCGCGCGGATCTCCTCTACCTCGGCGACGACGCGCTTCTACCTCGGCGCGTAGTCGGGCGCCGGACCGGTCCCGAACGCCTCCTCGAGGGTGGCGACCCCGCCACGGTGCAGGTACGCGGCCAGGTCCTTGCCGACGTACCTCAGGTGCCACGGCTCGGCCGCGTACCCGGTCAGTCGCTCGGCGCCTTCGGGGTAACGCACCACGAACCCGTGCTCCCACGCGTGGCCGGCCACCCACCGGGCCAGCGACGTCGTACCGAAGTCCGTGAACGGCACGCCCGCCTGGGTCACGTCGGCCGCGAGGCCCGTCTGGTGCTCCGAGTGCCCGGCGCGGGCGGAGAACGTCTCGGCCTCGGCGGCCCCGTGCTCGTGCAGGTAGCGCGCGTGCAGCTCGTGCTGGTACCCGTACGGCCGGTACCCAGACACGAGAACCAGCTGCTCGCCCGTTGCGTCGTGCGCGCGGGCGGTGAGCCGCTCGAGCGCCCGGGCCGCGACCGGCCTCAGCTGGTCGTGGCGGCCGACGGCGGCGACGTCGGGCCGGAGGAGGGCGCTCGGAGCCCAGTCGACCGGATCGAGCGGGCGCTCCTTGTTGACGAGCACCTGGAAGCTCGCCGGATCGTCGCTCGCCTCCCACGACACCTCGACGCGCTTGACCGCCGACGTGACCGCCGCAGCCGTCTCGGTGGCGGGCACGTGCAGCCGCCACCACGTCACGGGACGCGTGGTCCACTGGTGCGTCAGGCGGACGTCGAGCTGCGCGGTGTACCCGTGGGCGAGTCGCATCGTCGCCCGGGTGACCCAACGCCCGTCGACCCGCTCCTGCAGCTCAACCGCTCGTCCGAGCGCGGGCGTGACCGTCACGACGTCGATCAACGTGGTCCCCGCGCTCTGCCGGTCGTGCTCGCGCCACGAGGTCACCGACGTCGGCGGCGGGACGTGCGACGCCTGGGCGATCACCGCCCCGCTGATGATGATCACCGCCGAGACCGCGGTTGCCGCGAGCACTCGTCGCACAAACATGCCTCCCAGAGTGCCACCCTCGCGCTAACCTCACCAGGGTGCGCCGCCGCTCTCGCCTCGTGCTGACCTGTCTCCTCGTCTCGACGGCGGCCCTGCTCGCCGCGTGCACCGGCCCGGACCGGCCGCCGGCGTCGGACGCCGCGGACGGCCTCGTCGCGGCCCTGAGCTCCGGTGACCTGTCCGGCGTCGAGCTCGTCACGACGACGTCGGCCGACCCGCAGAGCCAGCTCACCGAGATCCTCGAGCCGCTCGTCACCACCGCGACGGCCGAGCGGGCGTGGGAGGTCACCGTCGCCGAGGTGGGTGATGTCGTGGAGGGCGACGACGGCGCGGCGACCGCGACCGCCACCCTCGACTGGACGTGGCCGCTCACGGAGACCGACCACTGGCAGTACACGACGACGGCGGACCTCGCGTTCGCCCCGCCGGCCGAGGGCAGCGACTCGCCCGGGACCTGGCAGGTCGTCTGGGAGCCCGACGTCCTCGTCCCTGAGCTCGCAGGTGGCGAGCGGCTCGACGTCGACCGCCTGCGCGCGCAGCGGGCCGACATCCTCGACGGGGCGGGCGAGCCACTGGTGACCGAGCGCGAAGTCTGGCGGATCGGGATCGACAAGATGAACCTGGACCCGGACGAGCACGAAGGGGCGGCGAGGGCGCTCGCCGACCTCGTCGGGCTCGACGCCGACGCCTACGTCGCGAGCGTCCAGGCGGCGGGCGACAAGGCGTTCGTCGAGGCCATCACGATCCGTCAGAGGAATCCGGGCACCGCCTTCACGGCCGACGACGCGCGCGCGGTCCCGGGCGTCTCGGTGCTGCCGTCCACCCTGCTGCTGGCGCCGACCAGCACGTTCGCGCGCCCGATCCTCGGCCGCGCGGGCGAGGCGACGGCAGAGATCGTCGAGGAGTCGGAGGGCCGCGTCCACGCCGGCGACACGACGGGACTGTCGGGCCTGCAGCGCCAGTACGACGAGCGGCTGGCGGGCGTCGACGGCATCGCCGTGAACGTCGTGCCCGCCGAGGTCGCGGCCGACGGGGAGCCGGGCGAGGACGACGTCTCGCGCGTCGCGTTCTCGGTCGACCCGGTCGACGGCACGCCGCTGGAGACCACGTTCGACGTCGCGCTGCAGAAGCACGCCGAGGAGGTGCTTTCCGACGTCGAGCCGGCGAGCGCGATCGTCGCGCTCCGTCCGTCGACGGGCGAGGTGCTCGCGACCGCGAGCGGCCCGGGCAGCGAAGGGTGGTCGACGGCGACACTCGGGCAGTACGCGCCGGGCTCGACGTTCAAGGTCGTCGCCGCGCTCGCGATGCTGCGAGCCGGCCTGAAGCCCGGCTCGACGGTCGAGTGTCCGCGGACCATCACGGTCGACGGCCGCACGTACCAGAACGTGCCGGGCTACCCGACGTCGGCGCTCGGCGACGTGCCGCTGGCCACCGCGTTCGCGCACTCGTGCAACACCGCGATGATCGGCCAGCGCGACGTCGTCGACCCGGGTGCGCTCGCCGCCGCGGCGGCCGACCTGGGGCTCGGCGTCGGTGGGTCGGTCGGCGTCCCGGCGTTCGGGGGAGAGGTCCCCGCCGAGGCGACCGGGACGGCGCACGCCGAGGCGATGATCGGTCAGGGCACGGTGCTCGCCTCGCCACTCGCGATGGCGACCGTCACGGCGAGCGTCGCCGCCGGTGAGCGGGTGGAGCCCGTGCTCGTGCGGCCCGACGACGCGTTCGCGGCCGACGACGCCGCCGACGAGGAGACCACGGCCGACGAGGAGACCGAGGTGCCGGCGTCGAACCTCACTGCCGACGAGGCCGCGAGGCTGCGCGAGCTCATGCGCGGGGTCGTGACCGAGGGCAGCGCGTCGGCGCTCGCGGACGTGCCGGGCATCGTCGGGGCCAAGACCGGGACGGCTCAGTACGGTGACGGCTCGCGGCAGCACGTCTGGATGCTCGCGATCGCGGGCGACCTCGCCGTGGCGGTGTTCGTCGAGGACGGCGACCGCGGGTCGACGACGGCGGGCCCCCTCATGCTCGAGTTCCTCACGGCCCGCTGACTCCCACCCGGCCGGGGACGACCGGACAGGTGTGGCTCATGGGCGGTCCCACTCGACGACAAGCCGGCCGCCCACAACCTCCACCTCGGTGCCGAGCGCCGCGCAGGCGCGCCGGAACCGGTCGGTGATCCAGCGAGCCTCCTCGGGTGCGGCGAGGCGGGTGAAGCAGTAGTCCAGCGCGAGGGGGACGCCCTCGAGCCGCACGAGCCGCCCGGCGACGTCGAAGGTCACGAGGAACAGGAGCCCGAGGTCGTTGCGCAGGGAGGGCTCCGTGGCGTAGTCGTCGACGAAGTCACCGAGGTCGTAGACGACGGAGTCGGCGACGCCGTGGAACACGTGGGCGGAGTGGCCCGCGACGAGGGTGGCGCCGGCCGCCCGGAAGGCGGTCGCGGCCGCGCGGACCTGCGGGACGGGTTCGGAGACCATGTTCGGGCCCCAGTGAGGCGTCACCAGCACGACGTCGGTGTCCAGCCCGCCGATGGTCTCGAGCAGCCAGGTCGGCGGTGGTGCGTGCCAGAGGCCCGCGAACGCGACGCCCGGTCGGCCGGGCGCGGCTGCGTACTCGGCCGGGTGGTCGGTGACGCCCACGACCCCGACCCGCAGGCCGGCGGCCTCGAGAACGGCGGGCGCGCGGGCGGAAGCCTCGTCGACACCCGCACCGACCCAGGAGATCCCCGCATCGGCGAGGTGTTTGAACGTGTCGAGGAGCGCGTCGGTGCCGAAGTCCAGGGCGTGGTTGTTGGCGAGGGTCACGCAGCTCACCCCGAGGTGCCGGAGAACCTGGGCAGCGACGGGTGGTGCGCGGAAGAAGAACGCCTTGGCCGGGTCGGGCCACCGCTCGCCCCGCTCCGAGACGGCGCACTCGAGGTTGAGGACGAACAGGTCCGCCTCGTGCGCGACGGCCACGAGCTCGTCGCTGAACAGCTCGGTCGGCGCGACGACGGCCAGACGCTCGGCGACCTTGCGGCCCAGCATGGTGTCGCCCGCCAGTGCGACCTTCATGGTCACCCCGCCCGGTCCGGGCCTGCGGCCAGGTAGCGGGTGAACCAGTCGCGCGCTGCGTCGGCGGCAGCCTGGAGCGTCCCGGGCTCCTCGAAGAGATGGGTGGCGCCGGGGATGACGGTGAGGCGGTTCTCGCACCGCTGAAGCTGGGCTTGGGCCTGGCGGTTGAGGTCGAGCACGACGTCGTCGTCGCCTCCGACGATGAGCAGCGTGGGTGCCGTGACCGTCGCCAGTCGCGGGCCGGCCAGGTCGGGGCGACCACCGCGGGACACCACGGCCGCGATGTCGGCGTCGGGCTCGGCGGCGGCCCACAGTGCCGCCGCCGCGCCGGTGCTCGCCCCGAAGTAGCCGATGCGTATGTCGTCGAGCCCGGGCTGGGTGCGCAGCCAGCGGGTGACGTCGAGGAGGCGACGAGCGAGGAGGTCGACGTCGAACACGTTGGCCCGGTCCCGCTCCTCGTCCGTGGTGAGCAGGTCGAAGAGGAGCGTGCCGAGGCCGGCCCGGTTGAGAGTCCTGGCGACGTAGCGGTTGCGAGGACTGTGCCGGCTGCTGCCGCTGCCGTGCGCGAACAGCACGACGCCGGTGGCCGCCGCGGGCACGGTGAGATGGCCGCCGAGGCGGAAGGGTCCGGCGTGCACCGCAACCTCCTCGTCGCGCTCGTCGTCGTGCGACGGCGGGTCCCCGCCCGCGGTCCGTGATCCCGCCGCCGCTTCCCTGTTCGCGCGCTGGAGGCAGTCGACGACCTCGTCGTCGGAGGTCTGCGCGAAGTCGTCGTAGAACTGGCCGATCGCACCGAACGGCTCCGGGGTCGCCACGCAGACGAGCTCGTCGGCGTCGCCGCCGAACCGGGCGGCCCAGCCGGGGGGTGCGACCGGCACGGCGAGCACCACCCGCGCCGCACCGTGTGCGCGGGCGACCTGACAGGCCGCGCGGGCCGTCGAGCCGGTGGCGATCCCGTCGTCGACCACCACCGCGGTGCGGCCGGCCAACGACAACCGCGGTCGGTCGCCACGGAACCGCGAGGCGCGGCGTTCCAGCTCGCGCCGCTCGCGGGACTCGACCTCGGCCAGCTGGTCCTGCGAGACATGGGCTCTGCGGATGATCCCGTCGTTGATGACCCGGACCCCGTCCTCGCCGATGGCACCCATCCCGAGCTCGGGCTGGAACGGCACCCCGAGCTTGCGGACCACGATCACGTCCATCGGCGCACCCAGGGCTGTCGCGACCTCGAAGGCGACCGGCACGCCGCCTCGGGGAAGGCCGAGGACCACGACCGGTTCGTCTCGGAGGTGCGAGAGCATCGCCGCCAGCTTCTGGCCGGCGTCCGCTCGATCGGCAAAGACCATGGCCGCACCACCTCAGATCCAGCCTGCCTCCGCGCGCGACGCGTCGCGAGGGCGAACGGCTCGCAGGCCCGGTGGCTCGCGGATGTCGTCGTACCCGGCAGACTGGGTGCAGGAACCGACAGGAGGCTTGACGATGGCGTTCGACGTGTCCGCCGGCGCCGGGTCCACACAGCCGGGGCGCGATCCGCGCCAGGCCTCACGGACCGAGGAGCTGCTCGCCCTCGTGCGCCGTCGTGGGCGGATCGAGGTCAGCGAGGCCGCCCGGCTGCTGTCCGTCTCGCAGGAGACCGTCCGCCGCGAGCTGCGCAAGCTGGATGCGCAGGGCCTGGTGCGACGCAGCTACGGGCTCGCATTTCCTGTCGAGTCGAGCTCGTTCGAGACGGCGCTCTCGGAGCGCCGCGACAACTTTCCGGAGGAGAAGTCGCGGATCGCGACGGAGGCGGCCCGGCGCCTGGGCGAGTCGCAGACGCTCTTCGTCGACGAGGGCTTTCAGTTCTTGCTCGCCGCGCGGGCCCTGCCGCGTGACCGTGAGCTGACGGTGGTCACGGCGTCCCTCCCGGTCGCGATGGAGCTGTCCGCCCGGCCGAACGTGCAGGTCATCATGATCGGGGGGCGGGTGCGCGGGAAGACGCTCGGCGTCGTCGACGGCCCGTCGGTGGACATGATCCGCACGTTCCGGCTCGACCTCGGGCTGATCGGCGCGAACGGCGTCACCATCGAGGACGGCCTGACCACGCCCGACCCGGCGGTCGCGCGCGTCAAGGCCGCGGCGATCGAGGTGAGCAGGCGGCGGATCTTCGTCGGCGCGCACCACAAGTTCGGTGTCACGAGCTTCGTCCGGTTCGCCGGCCTCGAGGACTTCGAGGCGATGATCACCGGCACGGAGCTCACCGCTGCCCGTGCGCGCGCCTTCCACGCGGCCGGGGCGAACATCGTCCAGGTGTGACGCGCAGGTGGCGTGAGCGCGTCCGGAGCGTGACCGTTTTGGTCCCCCGGAGGAACCAGTTGATGCCCGGTTCATGCCCGGTTCGCCCCCGGACGGCCGATGACGCTGCGCGCCGGTACCCGGGGGCCTGTGCGTTCCCGAGCTCCCGGTGACCGGTTGAAGATCACCGTCGTTGACCCGCTCCCGACCCCGCTCCGAGCATGTGAGAAGTCCGTGCTCCAGAACACGGCAGATCCCACGACGCAGTGTGACGAGAAGGGTCCAAGCAATGATGCTCACGACGAAGGTGCGCCGGAAGGCCGTGCCCGCCGGGTTCGCGGCCGGTGCGCTGGCGCTGGCTCTGACGGGCTGCGCCGGGGCGGGCGGCGGCGGGGGCGGCACCGAGGAGGGCGGAACGGTCGAGCTCACGCTCGCGACCGTGAACAACCCGCAGATGAAGGACATGGAGGAGCTGAAGTCCGCCTTCGAGGAAGACCACCCCGACATCAAGGTCAACTTCATCCAGATGGAGGAGAACGACCTGCGTGATGCCGTCACGAAGGACGTCGCCACCAACGGTGGTCAGTACGACATCGTCACGGTCGGCTCCTACGAGGTGCCGATCTGGGCGGAGAACGGCTGGCTCGCCGACCTCACGCAGGACCTCGAGTCCGACGCGGAGTACGACGTCGACGACCTCTTCGAGCCTGTTCGGGACGCCCTCACGCTCGACGACTCGCTCTACGCGGTCCCGTTCTACGGCGAGTCGTCGATGCTGATGTACAACAAGGAGCTCTTCGACGAGGCCGGCCTGACGATGCCCGACCGCCCGACGTGGCAGCAGGTCGCGGACTACGCGCGGCAGCTCGACTCGGACACGGTCGACGGCATCTGCCTGCGCGGCAAGCCCGGCTGGGGCGAGGTGTTCGCCCCGCTGACGACGGTCGTGCAGACGTTCGGCGGGACCTGGTTCGACGAGAGCTGGGACGCCCAGGTCGACTCCCCGGAGTTCACCGAGGCCGTGCAGTTCTACGTGGACCTCGTCAAGGACGCAGGCGAGGCCGACCCGGTGTCCACCGGGTTCACCGAGTGCCTGAACAACGTCAGCCAGGGCCGGTCCGCCATGTGGGTCGACGCGACCGTCGCCGCGGGCCTGCTCGAGGACCCGGAGTCGTCGGACGTCGCCGGGAAGATGGGTTACGCGCACGCCCCGGTCGTCGAGACCGAGGAGTCCGGGTGGCTGTGGTCGTGGAACCTCGCGGTCCCCGAGACGACGCAGAACCGTGAGGCCGCGGTCGAGTTCGTGAAGTGGGCGACGAGCAAGGAGTACCACGAGCTCGTCGGCAACGAGCTCGGCTGGAGCCGGGTGCCTCCGGGCGCGCGGAACTCGACCTACGAGATCGGCGAGTACCAGGAGGCCGCGGCGGCCTTCGCGCCCATCACGCGCGACATCATGCTCGCGGTGAACCCGGAGCAGCCCGGCGTGGCGCCGCAGCCGTGGACCGGCATCCAGTACGTCACCATCCCGGAGTTCCAGGACCTCGGCAACCAGGTCTCGCAGGACCTGGCCGACGTCTTCGCAGGACGCAGCGAGCTCGGACCTGTGCTCGAGCGCGCCCAGCGGCTCGCCCAGGAGGCGGGCGACGCCCAGAAGTAGCCGGTCGGGGCGCGGGGACCCCCTCCCCGCGCCCCGCCCCGCCGTCGTGCGGGGACGTCCCGAGCCCTAGGGAAGGCGACATGACAACTCTCACCAGCACCCCGACGACGAGACGCCTCGGCCGGCCGGCGGCGCCCGCCGCGAAGCCCGCCCGGCCGCGGGGCCTCGCCGTCTCCCGCGCCCTGCTGTGGCCCGCGCTGGCCACCTCCATCGTCCTGACGCAGATCCCCTTCGTGGTGACGATCTACTACTCCCTGCAGAACTGGAACCTGCTGCGTCCGGGCGACCGGGACTTCGCCGGCCTCGACAACTACGCCACTGTGCTGCGCGACGGTTCGTTCCTGTCGTCGCTCGGTTCGACCGTCCTGATCACGGGCAGCTCGGTTCTGCTCTCGACGTTGCTCGGCCTGCTGTTCGCCGTGCTGCTCGACCGCAGCTTCACCGGTCAGGGCGCGGCCCGCACGCTGATGATCACGCCGTTCCTCGTCATGCCGGCGGCCGCGGCCCTCGTGTGGAAGTGGTCGATCCTCGAATCGACCACCGGGATGGCCAACTGGGCTCTCGGACTCGTCGGCATCCCGCCCGTGGCGTGGAACACGGACGTCCCGATCGTCACGATCATCCTGGTGCTCACCTGGCAGTACACGCCGTTCGCGATGCTCATCCTGCTGGCCGGTCTGCAGGCGCAGACCAAGGACGTGCTCGAGGCTGCCGCGGTCGACGGCGCGGGTGCGGTGCGCACCTTCCTCGCGATCACGTTGCCGCACCTGCGGCAGTACGTCGAGATCTCCGTGCTCCTCGCCTCGATCATGCTGCTGCAGGTCTTCGACCCCGTCGCGATCATGACCCGCGGCACGGGTGGCACCAAGACGCTCTCCTACCTGCTCTACGAGCGGGCGTTCGTCGGCCTGCAGGTCGGTGAGGCCGCCGCGTACGGCGTGATGACGGTGCTCATCACGATCGTCGTCGCCACCGTCGCGCTGCGGACGCTCTTCAAGGTCTTCTCGAAGGAAGGACTGGGACGATGACCACCTCACGCCTCCGCGGGTCCCTGGTGACGGCGGTCACCTGGGTGCTCGTGCTCGCCTTCTTCTTCCCCGTGGCATGGATGGTGTTCACGGCGTTCAAGCCCGAGAGCCAGGCCGCCACGATGCCGCCCACGTTCGCCCCCGACTTCACGCTGGACCGGTTCGAGACGGTCTTCAGCCGGAACATGCTCCCGTACCTGATCAACTCGCTCAGCGCGAGCCTCGGGTCGACGCTGCTGGTGCTGGCGCTGGCGGTCCCCGCCGCCTACGCCCTGAGCATCCGGCCGATCGTGAACGTGCGCGACGCCCTGTTCTTCTTCATCTCGACGCGCTTCATGCCGGTCGCCGCGTCGATCATCCCGGTCTACCTGCTGCTGCAGTCCGTGGGCGGTCTCGACAACGTGACGTGGCTGACGATCCTCTACATCGGCGTGAACCTGCCGATCGCGGTGTGGATGATGCGGTCGTTCCTCGCCGAGGTCCCGCGTGAGCTCATCGAGGCGGCGCAGCTCGACGGCGCCCGGCTGGGCACGGAGATCTTCCGGGTCGTGCTGCCGATCGTCCTTCCGGGCGTCGCCGCGGCCGGCCTCATCTGCTTCATCTTC
Organism: Isoptericola halalbus; assembly: GCA_009663185.1. Lineage (GTDB taxonomy): Bacteria > Actinomycetota > Actinomycetes > Actinomycetales > Cellulomonadaceae > Isoptericola > Isoptericola halalbus. Next base: position 70,425 of record VJZX01000011.1, on the reverse strand, counting down.
GCGTGGAACGAGTTCTTCCTCGCGAACCTCCTCACCGCACAGGTGGCACGTACGACGCCACCGTTCCTCACGAGCTTCGTCGACGGGCGCGGCCAGTTCCTGTCGGTGCTCTCGGCGGCGTCGACCGTCGCGATCGTCCCCGTGGTGGCGGCCGGCTGGATCGCCCAGAAGCAGCTCGTCCGCGGCTTGGCGATGGGAGCGATCAAGTGACCCTGGACCTCGGCACGCCGCTCGTCAGCCTCTCGACACGGGATGCGCCCGGCGTCGACCTGCCCGGATACGACCGCTCCGGCATCGAGGTGGGCATCGTCCACCTCGGCGTCGGGGGCTTCCACCGGGCGCACCAGGCACTGGCGGTCGACGAGCTGCTGCGCCGCGGCGAGGCTCGCGAGTGGGGCATCTGCGGCGTCGGCCTCATGCCCGGCGACGCCGCGATGCGGGACGCGCTGCGAGCGCAGGACGGCCTCTACACCCTCGTGACCAAGCACCCGGACGGCAGGCTCGAGGCCCGCGTGGTGGGCAGCCTCGTCGAGTACCTGTACGCGCCGGACGACCCGGAGGTGGTGCTGGAGCGCCTCGCCGACCCGGCGACCCGCATCGTGTCACTGACGGTCACCGAGGGCGGCTACAACTTCGACCAGGTCACCGGCGAGTTCGACACGACGACGCCCGCCGTCGTCGCGGACGCCCGGCCCGGGGCCGTTCCCACCACGGTGTTCGGCTACGTCGTGGAGGCGCTGGCCCGACGCCGGGAGCGCGGCCTGCCGCCGTTCACGGTGATGTCCTGCGACAACGTGCAGGGCAACGGCGAGAAGGCGCGCGCGGTCTTCTCGGCCTTCGCAGGCATGCGCGACCCCGAGCTGGGCCGCTGGGTGCACGACGCCGTCGCGTTCCCCAGCTCGATGGTGGACCGCATCACCCCCGTGACGACCGGCGAGGATCGCGAGCTCGTCCGCGAGCGCTTCGGCATCGAGGACCGCTGGCCCGTGGTGGCGGAGCCGTACTTCCAGTGGGTGCTGGAGGACCGGTTCCCGCTCGGCCGGCCGCCGTTCGAGGACGCGGCGGTCCAGCTCGTCGACGACGTGGAGCCCTACGAGCTCATGAAGCTGCGGCTGCTCAACGCGAGCCACCAGGCCATCGCGTACTTCGGGTGGCTGAGCGGCTACCGGTACGCGCACGAGGCGATGGCGGACCCGGTCGTGGCGACGTTCGTCCGTGACTTCATGGACCGCGAGGCGACGCCGACCCTGCGGCCGGTGCCGGGCGTCGACCTCGACGGGTACAAGACGACGCTGGTCGAGCGGTTCGGGAACCCGGCCGTGCGCGACACACTCGCGCGGCTGTGCGCGGAGACGTCGGACCGCATCCCGAAGTGGCTGGTGCCCGTGGTGCGCGAGCAGCTCCGCACGGGCGGTGAGATCAGCCGGTCGGCCGCGATCATCGCGAGCTGGGCCCGCTACGCCGAGGGGGTGGACGAGCAGGGCGAGCCGATCGAGGTGGTCGACAGGCTCGCGGGCGAGCTGGTGCCGCTCGCGCGCTCCCAGAGTGACGACCCCGTGGCATTCCTCCGCAACCGGGCGCTGTTCGGCTCGCTGGCCGAGGACCCGCGGTTCGTCGAGGCGTACCTCGACGCGCTCGGCTCCCTGCACCGGGTGGGCGCGCACGCGACGCTGGAGGCCCTCGTCATCCGTGCTCCCCGGCCCCGCTGACAGACCCGATCTCGGTACGCTCGTCGGACGTTCAGTCGACGGTGACGGTGCGGATCCGTCGCTCATCGACCGTGGCCACGGTGAGGTGCCGCCCGGCCACCTCGACGACGTCGCCGACCTCGGCCAGGCGCCCGAGCTCGCTGATGACGTAGCCGGCGACCGTCTCGTACGGTCCTTCGGGGAGCTCGACCCCGGTCGCGCTGGCGAACTCCTCGATCGTCATACCGGCGTCGTAGGTTCCGGCAGTGTGGACGGGGAGCGGGTCGTACTCGTCGCGGATCTCGCCGACGAGCTCCTCGATGAGGTCCTCGAGCGTCACGATGCCGTCGGTCCCGCCGTACTCGTCGACGACCACGGCGAGGTGCACGCCGGCGCCGCGCATGATCGACAGCGAGGGCAGCACCCGGTTGGTTGACGGCAGCTCGAGCACGGGTCGGGTGACGTCGTGGACCGTTCCGCTTCGGTGGCGGGCGGTCGGCTGCAGGACGTCGCGCACGTGGACGAAGCCGAGTACGTCGTCGAACCCGTCGCCCGTGACCGGGTAGCGGGAGTGCGGCTGGTCGCGCAGGTGCTCGGCGGCCTCGTCGAGCGCGAGCGAGGCAGGCAGGAAGGCGACTTCGCCGCGGGGTCGCATGACCTCGCCGAGCGAGCGGTCCGAGGCCGCGAAGACGCGGTCGAGGATGCGCCGCTCGTCGTCGGGCAGTCCGCGGTGCGTGACCACGAGCGAACGCAGCTCCTCGTCCGTCATCGCGTCGCTGCGTACGTTCGGGTCGCCGCCGAGAAGCCGCACGACGGCGTCGGTCGACCGGGACAGCAGCCAGATGACCGGGCGCATGAGGGTTGCGAAACGGTCGAGCGGCGGCCCGACGGCCAGGGCGAGCTGGGCCGAGCGCTGCAGCGCGATGCGCTTCGGCACGAGCTCGCCCAGGACGAGCGACCCGTAGGCGATGACGAGCGTGAGCGCGACGAGGGCGAGCGGTGCCGCGATCGCCTCGGACAGCCCGAGGCCCCGGAGCAGCGGCGCCACGTCGGGGGCCAGCGTCGACGCGCCGTACGCCGCGGAGAAGAATCCGGCGACCGTGACGCCGATCTGCACCGCCGCGAGGAAGCGGTTGGGGTCGCGCGCGACGGCTGCGACGCGACGTCCTCGCGGGCTGCGGCGCTCGAGCTCGTCGATCTGGCTCTCGCGCAGCGACACGAGCGCGAACTCCGTGCCCGCGAAGACCCCGCCGATCAGGATGAAGAGCAGGACGAGCCCGACGCTCCACCAGGTCTCGGCGTCCACCTCAGACCTCCGTGCCCGTACGTCCGGCCGCAGCCTGGGCCACGGTGCGGGGGAACAGGTGAGCCAGGACGTCCGCGAGGGTGACGACGCGGACGACGCCCCCGGTCACAGGAACGACGGCGAGGTGGTTGGCGGTCTCGCGCATCCGCGTGAGCGCGGTGTGCAGCGGCGTGTCAGCGTCGAGGGTGAAGACCGGACGGGTCACGTCGGTGATCGGCGCGTCGTCGTCGAGCAGGAGCGTGTCACGGACGTGGACGATGCCCGACGGGCGCTGTGCCCCGGGTGGCTGGACGAGGATCCGCAGGTGGCCCGAGTCGTGGGCCGTCCGGCGCACGTCGCGCGCACAGTCGTCTTCCGTGACCGTCACCGGCGCCGCCTGCGCGGCGACCAGGTCGGCGAGCGTGAGGCGCCGCAGGTCGAGCGCACCTGCGAGCTGGTCGAGGTAGACCGCGTCGAGCGCTCCGACGTTGGCCGAGTGCTCGACGAGGTGGCGCAGGTCCTCGGGGTTCTGCCCGGTCGCCATGTGCGTGACCGGCTCGACGCCGACCCGGCGCAGACACCAGTTCGCCGCCTCGTTGAGAGCGACGAGCGCCGGCCGGGTGAGCCCCATGAATGCGCGCATCGGCAGCGCGAGGAGCGTCGCCGTGGCCTCAGGATGGGCGATGGCCCAGGACTTGGGTGCCATCTCGCCCACGACGAGGTGCAGGAACGTCACGATGACGAGCGCGAGCGAGAACCCGACGACGTCAGCGACCCAGGCCGGCGCACCCCACGCGGCGACCACAGGTGTGATCCAGTGGTGCACCGCCGGTTTGGTCGTCGCGCCCAGGGCGAGGGTGCAGACGGTGATGCCCAGCTGGCTGCCGGCCAGCAGGACGGTGAGCTCCGTCGAGCTGCGCAGCGCAGCCCGCGCCGAGCGGCTCGTGGGGGCGGCGTCCTCCAGCCGATGGCGGCGGGCGGCGAGCAGCGCGAACTCGACGGCGACGAAGAACGCGCTGAGCGCGATGATCGCGGCCGTGACGACCAGGACGATCCATGGGTTGCTCATCGGTCAGCCTCCTCGTCGATGCCGGGCCAGGCCGCACGATCTTCGGACGCCGCCTCCGCGAGCGTGACGCGCAGGCGCGAGGGAACGTGCCGCGCCACCTCGAGCACCTCGAGGTGGAGCTCTTGGCCGGGCGGTGCCTCCGGCAGTGCCAGCAGTGCCGGGTCGAAGGGAAGGCTGACGGTCACGACGTCACCGACGTCGGGCAGCGCGCCGTGGGCCGCGATGACGAGGCCCGCGATCGTCTCGTAGTCACCCTCGGGCAGCTCGTGGCCGACCGTGCGCTCGACCTCGTCCAGGTGCACGTCCCCGGCCATGAGCCAGGCCCCGTCGTCGTGCGGGGCGACCGGGAGCGGCTCGTCCTCGTCGTGCTCGTCGGTGATCTCGCCCACGAGCTCTTCGGCGAGGTCCTCGAGCGTCAGGACCCCGGCGAAGCCTCCGTACTCGTCGACGACGCAGGCCATGGCGTTGCGCGTCTCCCAGAGCTCGCGCAGGGCGTCCGGCAGCGCCATCGTCGTGGGCAGCACGAGCGCCGGGCGCAGGACGTCGGCCGCGGTGGTGCCTGGCGGGCGCTCGCCGACGAGCAGGTCGGTCATGTGGACCACGCCGACGACGTCACCGTCCGCGTCGACGGCCGGGTATCGGGAGTGGCCGTGCGCCATGAGCTCGCGCACGCGGACCAGGTCGTCCTCGTCGCGGACGACGTCGACGCGGGCCCGCGGGATCATCGCGTGCTCGACGTCCTGACGAGGGAAGTCGAGGATCCGGTCGAGCAGTACGGACAGGTCGGCGGGCAGGTCGCCGCTCTCGCGCGAGTCGGCCACGATGTGCTCGAGGTCGCGCGCGGTGGCCGAGTGCTCGACGTCGTGCACCGGCTCGATGCGCAGCGCCCGCAGCAGGGCGTTCGACGCGGCGTCGAAGACGCGGATGAGCCATCCGAAGGCCGCGAGGTAGACCGTCGTGGATCTGGCCAGCCACAGCGCGGTCGGCTCCGGCCGGGCGATCGCGAGGTTCTTGGGGAAGAGCTCGCCGAAGAGCATCTGCACGAACGTCGAGAGCGCGAGCGCGAGCAGGGTGCCGACGGTGACGCCTACTGCGGTGGGCACGCCCACGCCGCCGAGTGCCGTGCCGAGCGCCCGCCCGACGAGCGGCTCCGCGACGTAGCCCACGAGCAGCCCGGTGACGGTGATGCCGAGCTGGGCGCCCGAGAGCATGAAGGACGTGCGCCGGGTGACGGCCAGGGCGCGCTTCGCGGCGGCATCACCGGCCTGCGCGCGCGCCCCCAGGCGGGACCGGTCGACCGCCATGTAGGCGAACTCCTGCGCGACGAAGTATCCGGTCGCGGCGGTGATGACCAGGATCACGAGGAGCCCGAGCGTCAGGGTGAGCACCCAGGTCATCGGGCCCACCCCCTCGCGCGGCGGTGGTCGGTGGCCTGGGTGCTCGGTCTACTGTCGCTGTCCATTGCCCTTTCCGGCGGTCTGGGGGGCTCGCTCCGTGAGGAAGGGGTGCAGCACCCACGATGGTGCGGCACCGGTCAGGTGTGCACGATACCGGGATCAACGTCGCTCGAAACAGGCGAGTTCCCGCGGGGCTCAGGTGGTCGGGACGTTCGTCTCCAGCTCGACGAGCCACGCGGCGGCGGACGCGTCGGACGGCATGCGCCAGTCACCGCGCGGCGACATGGTGCCGCCGGGGGAGACCTTGGGCCCGTTGGGCAGCGCCGACCGCTTGAACTGCGAGGCGAAGAACCGCCGCACGAACACGGCGAGCCAGCGCCGGATCGTGGCCAGGTCGTACGCGGACCTCTCGTCGTGCGGGAAGCTCGGCGGCCACTCACCGGCCGTGGCGTCCCGCCACGCGTGCCAGGCGAGGAAGGCGATCTTCGACGGCCGGAAGCCGTACCGCAGCGTCCAGAACAGGGAGAAGTCCTGCAGCGCGTACGGGCCCACGGTCGCCTCGCTCGACTGCGGGACGGCGCCCTCCTCGGTCGGCACGAGCTCCGGCGTGATCTCCTGCACGAGGATCTCGCCCAGCACCGCGTTGGTCTCCGCCGCGAACTGCTCGGAGTCGATGACCCACCGGATCAGGTGCTGGATCAGTGTCTTCGGCACGCCCGCGTTGACCGCGTAGTGCGACATCTGGTCGCCCACGCCGTACGTGCACCACCCGAGGGCGAGCTCGCTCAGGTCGCCGGTGCCGAGCACGATCCCGCCGCGGTGGTTCGCGAGCCGGAACAGGTAGTCGGTCCGCAGGCCTGCCTGCACGTTCTCGAACGTGACGTCGTACGTCTTCTCGCCCCGGGCGTACGGGTGCCCCAGGTCGCCGAGCATCTGCTCGGCCGCAGGCCGGATGTCGATCTCCTCGAAGGTCACGCCGAGCGACAGGGCCAGGCGCGTCGCGCGGTCCTTGGTCTGAGGCGACGTCGCGAACCCCGGCATCGTGATGGCGTGGATGTCGCTGCGCGGCCGTCCGAGCCGGTCCATCGCCTTGGCGGCGACGATGAGCGCGTGCGTCGAGTCGAGCCCGCCCGAGACGCCGACGACGAGCGTGGGCTGCCCGATCGCGGCGAGCCGCTGCTCGAGCCCCGTGACCTGGATGTTGTACGCCTCGTAGCAGTCGAGGGCGAGGCGCGCCGGGTCGTCCGGCACGAACGGGAAGCGGTCGACCTTGCGCTCCAGCCCGATGTCGCCCGACGGCGGCCGCACCGTCCAGCGCACCGTGCGGAACGCGGAGACCCGGTCGGCGAGCGTCCTGCGGTTGTCGTCGAACGACCCCATGCGCAGCCGCTCCTGGCGCAGCCGGTCGAGGTCGACGTCGGCCACCGCGCGCCGCGGTCCGTCCGGGAAGCGCTCGGTCTCGGCGAGCAGGTCGCCCGCCTCGTAGATCAGCGTCTGCCCGTCCCACGACAGGTCCGTCGTCGACTCGCCCTGCGCCGCGGCCGCGTACACGTAGGCGGCGAGGCACCGCGAGGACGCCGAGCGGACCATGAGACGCCGGTCCTCAGCGCGCGCCACGGTGATGGGGCTCGCCGACAGGTTGAGCAGCACTGTCGCGCCGGCCAGCGCCGCCTCCGCCGACGGCGGCACGGGCACCCACATGTCCTCGCACACCTCGACGTGCACCCGCAGCCCCGCGACGTCCTCGGCCGCGAAGATGAGGTCCGGGCCGAACGGCACCTCCTCGTCGTCGCCGAACGGCAGGCTCACGCTCCGCCCGCGCTGGTCGTCGCCCGGCGCGAACCACCGCTTCTCGTAGAACTCGCGGTAGTTCGGCAGGTAGGACTTGGGTGCGACGCCGAGGACGCGCCCGCCCTGCACGACGACCGCGCAGCTGAGCACGCGGTTGCCGAGCTCGACCGGCGCGCCCACCACGAGCATCGGTCGCAGCGTCGCGCTCGCGCCGACGATCTCGTCGAGCGCGGCGTGGACCGCCTCGAGCAGCGTGTCCTGCAGGTGCAGGTCGTCGAGCGCGTAGCCGGACACGCTCAGCTCGGGGAAGACCGCGACGGCCACGCCGTCGTCGTGGCAGGCGCGCGCCTCGGCGAGGATCGCCGAGGCGTTGGCCCGGGGGTCGGCGACCCTGACCGGGACGGTGCAGGCGGCGACGCGCGCGAAGCCCTGGGCATAGGCGGAGTAGAAGTCCACGCCCTGAGTCTAGGAACGCTTCCGCCGCCTGCCCGCCCGGAGGTGTGACGTTGCCCGACGGCGGTCGCCCGGCTTGCCGGAGCAGCGCACGCTCGGACTAGGGTCGCCTCGTGCCGAACAACCCCCTGAGCAACCGCACCGTCCCCGTGTCCGCCCGTGCCGCCGTCGTGCGACGGCCTGTCCTCGGGCCGCGGGTGACCGCCGCGCTCGCGGTGCTGCTCGCCCTGGCGGCCACGCTGCTCGGCGCCGCGACACTGACCGTCGCGACCGCCGGCCCGGCCGGTGCCCACGACCGGCTCGAGTCCTCCGACCCGCCCGCCGGCGCCGAGCTCACCGCGCCGCCCGTCCAGATCGTGCTCACCTACAGCGCCGACATCCTCGACGCGGGCACGGAGGTCGTCGTCAGGACACCGCTGGGCGACGCGCAGGCCGTAGTCACGGTCGACGGGCCCGAGGTCACGGCGACCCTGCCGTCGGACCTGCCGGGCGGCCGCTACGAGGTCGTGTGGCGCGCCGTCTCCTCCGACGGACATCCCATCCAAGGGACGTTCGGCTTCCAGGTCGCCGAGCAGCCGACGCCCTCCCCGACACCGACCCAGGCGTCCGAGCCCACCGCGACCGACACCGCCGCCGAGGCCGGCGACCCGACGGCCGAGCCCGCGCCCGAGGCGACCGGCGCCGCGGACGAGACCGGGTCCGACGGCTCGGGCATGCCGTGGCTGCTCGGCGCCGCGCTCGTCGCGATCGCGGCCGCCGCGATCTGGCGCACCCGTCGCCAGCTGCATGCGGGCTACGGACCCCCCGGTCAGGACTGAGCGTCACGTTCGCGCCGGAGCCCACGCCCGTCGACGTCAGCTCGCGCGGCGCAGCGCGACGACGGTCAGGTCGTCGTCCTGGGTGCCCGCGGCGGAGACGACGTTCAGCACCCTCTCGACGGCCTCAGTGGCGCTCGTGGCGGAGCGGACGATGGGCTCGAGCCGGCGAAGGTCGGCGACCGAGCCGCCGGCCGCGTCCATGACGCCGTCGGACAGGAGGAGCAGCACGTCGCCGGGAGTGAGCACGGTCTGCCTGGCCGTGCGGGGCACGTCGACGCCGACGCCCAGCGGAAGGCCCGTGGCGACGAGCCGGTCGGCCGAGCCGTCGGCGCGCACGACGAAGCTCAGGCCATGGCCGGCGTCGGCATGCGTCAGCCGGCCCGACGCGGCGTCCAGCCGGGTGCGGACCACGGTCACGAAGGCCCCGGTCTTGGCCAGGTCGTCGGCCATCGCTCGCTCGGCTGCGCTCATCGCGGCCGCGACGTCGTCATCCTGGCCGGAGTGCAGCACCGAGCGTGTCGTGGCCGCCAGGATCGCCGCCCCTGGTCCCTTGCCCATGACGTCGGCGAGCGTCACGACCACCCCGCCCGCGACCTCCTGCCAGTCGTAGAAGTCCCCGCCGACCGAGCCCGCGGGCACGACCTGGGCGGCGATGTCGTACCCGGGCAGGTCCGGCGCATGGGTGGGCAGCAGGCTGGCCTGGACGAGCGCCGCGCGACGCAGCTCCTGCCGCTCGGCGGTCACGTCCCGCATCACGGTGACGGCCCCGCCTCCGTACGCGTCAGCGATGCGCGCCGTCGTGAACGTGACGATGCGCGAGTCGGCGCTCCCGGGAGGCTGCACGAGCAGGTCGACCTCGGCCACCTCCTCGCCATCGAGGGCACCGCGGTACAAGAGCCGGTCGTCCGGGACGGGCGATCCGTCGAGGGTCCTCAGACCGGCGATGTCGGCGAGGCGAGCTTCCGGGCCGAGGCCGCCGCCTGGCGTGGCGTCGGTCGTGCCCGTGAGCAGACGTCGTGCCGCAGGGTTGCGTGCCACGACCTGTCCGTCGGCGTCCACGGCCTGCACACCCTCGGACATCGTCTCGACGATCGCGGTCAGCAACCCGGCCTGCGCGGCCGCGCCGTCGGATGCCACGGTCAGCGCGGCGATGAGTCGCGAGCGCTCCTCCGCGGCGAGCGACAGCCCGAGCCCGAGCACGCACACGATGCCGACGTAGAGCTGCGCGACGGCCACGGACTCCGTCAACGTGTCGAACCGGAGGAACACCCCGGTCTCGAGGATCGCCTGCGCCACGATCACGACGTTCACCAGCACCACGTGCACGACGACCAGCCGCGAGGGCAGCCGGACACCGGCCCAGACCGTGAGGGTCAGCAGCAGGAAGAAGATCGAACGCTCGTCGAGCCAGCTGAACCACGCGATGTAGACGACGGGGGCGGCCAGGAGGCACGCGACACGTTCCGCGGTCCCTGCCGTCGTGCTCGACGCGCCGTCGCCCTTCCAGCGCCGGCGTCGGACGGCTTCGCCGATGACGAATCCTGCCGAGCCGAGCACGAGGACGCTGACGGCGTTGCTCGAGCACCACAGCAGGACGTGGTCCCACGGCACGGTGCCGCTGTACGCCGCGACTGCGAGCACGATCAGCAGCACCGACGCGAGGGCGCCGCAGGCCGCCGCGGTGACGAACCAGAGGAACTCGTTCAGCCGCGGCGCCCGGCCGCAGCTCGCGAGCCACACGCGGCGGGCCCGACGGGCGATGACGGCGGCGCACACCACGGCCTGCAGCGACGCAAGGAGACCTCCGAAGACGGCCGCTGCGACCGGCGCGCCGCTCACGACGCCCACCGCCGTGGTCACGATGGCGATGAGGGCGGCGTCGAACCACAGCCGAGGCCGGCCCGCCCGGGCGACCAGCCAGAGCACGGAGACCGCGGCGGCCGGCCAGACGATGCTCAAGCCCGCCTCGTCGAGAGTCGTGAGGAGCCCGAGGTAGACCGCGAGCGCGTAGGCGACAGCGAACCAGAGGATCTTGCGCAGGTCGCGCGAGGTCAGGGCCGACCCGCGCCTCATGCTCGGCGCCACGCCCTTTCCCGCACTCACCCCTGCACCCTCCGCCCCCCGGAGACGGGCACCGGGCCCGTCTCAGCAGACTACGGCGTCCTCGACGGACCTGCGACGTGTCGGGCAGGCCGACGCGATGCCGGATACCTTCGGTGCATGGGGGTACTGCCTGCGCGCCCGGGGGCATCGACGACGGCAGCAGCGACAGCAGCGGCGACGCGGCGGCTCGACGTCCTGCGCGTGCTCGCGGTACTGACCGTGGTGCTGGGGCTCAACTACGTCGTGTGGCGCTGGCTCGAGTCGGTCAACTGGAACGCCTGGTGGATCGCCGTGCCGCTCGTCGTCGCCGAGACGTACAGCCTCGTGGAGGTGAGCCTCTTCGCGATGACGATGTGGCGTGCACGGGAGCGTCCCGAGCCGCCCCCGCCACCCGACGGCGCGACGGTGGACGTCCTCATCACGACCTACGACGAGCCGATCGACCTCGTGCTGCGTACCGCCGTCGCGGCACGGGACATCACGTACCCCCACCGCACGTGGGTGCTCGACGACGGTGCTCGCCCCACGCTGCGCGATGCCGCGCACGAGGCCGGCGTCGGGTACGTGGTGCGCACCGAGGACTGGCGTGGGCGCCCGCGGCACGCCAAGGCGGGCAATCTCAACAACGCCCTGTTCCTGACCGAGGGGGAGTTCCTGCTCATCCTCGACGCCGACCAGATCCCCGAGCCCACGATCCTGGACCGGACGCTCGGGTACTTCCGGGATCCGGAGGTCGCGCTCGTACAGACGCCGCAGCACTTCACGAACGTCACCCAGGCCGACCCGCTGGGCAGTCAGGCGCCGCTGTTCTACGGCCCGATCCAGCAGGGCAAGGACGGCTGGAACGCGGCGTTCTTCTGCGGGTCGAACGCCGTGCTGCGCCGCGAGTCGCTCATGCAGCTCGGGATCGTCGGATATGTGCGGGAGACCGAGCGGTCGGTCCGCCAGGCGCTGAGCACGGCCCGACGGATGCTCGGCCGGGCACGTCGCCGCGCGGCGAACCCGACCCAGGCCGCGGCGCTCGACCAGGTCATGTCGGCGGCGGACGTCGCGCTCTCCCGTCTCCGCGTCGGCGAGGCGGTCGGCGCGGTCACCTTCGACTTCCAGCGGGCCGTCGACGACGCGTCGGCGTCCGTCGTCGCACGGGACGTGGCGACGATCCAGGACGACCTGCGGGCGATCGGCGCGCTCGCGATGGAGCGCGACGACGAGCTCGGTGCCGTGGTCGTGAACGACGACGCGCTGAGCCGGCTCGCCGAGCGCGACTGGTCACCGCTCGGCGCCGTCGAGTCCGTCCGCGCGCTGGTACGGGCGGTCGACGTCGACCGCGTGGACGAGGCACAGCCGCTGATGCCGGTCGCGACCGTCTCGGTGACCGAGGACATGGCGACGGCGATGCGGCTGCACGCCCAGGGCTGGCGCACCGTGTACCACCACGAGGTGCTCGCCCTCGGCCTCGCGCCCGAGGACCTGTCCAGCATGGTCGCCCAGCGTCTACGGTGGGCACAGGGCACGCTGCAGGTCATGCTCAAGGAGAATCCGCTGCGGGTGCCGGGGCTGAGCCTGGGCCAGCGGCTCATGTACTTCTCGACGATGTGGTCGTACCTGTCCGGCTTCGCGGCGGTCGTGTATCTCCTGTGCCCCGTGCTCTTCCTCTGCCTCGGCGTGCTCCCCGTCACGGCGTGGTCGGTCGACTTCTTCGCCCGCTTCGTCGCGTTCCAGGCCGCGAGCCAGGTGCTGTTCCTGGTCGCCGCGCGTGGGGTCCGGACGTGGCGCGGCCAGCAGTACAGCCTCGCGCTGTTCCCGGTCTGGATCCGTGCCACGCTCACGGCCGCGGCCAACGTCTGGCGCGGGCGCCCGCTGACGTTCAAGGTCACACCCAAGGTCCGCGGCGAGGGGGCGGGCGCCTGGCGGGTCGTCTGGCCGCAGCTGGCGGTCATCGTCATGCTCGTGACGGCCTCCGTGGTCGGGGCGGTCCGGGCCGCGCTCGGGTATACGGACTGGGCGGACACGAGCGTGAACCTCATGTGGGTCGTCTACGACCTGCTGGTCCTGAGCGTCATCGTCCAGGCGCTGCGCTACCGGGGCTACCCGGCCGGCAGGGAAGGAGCGAGCTGAGGTGGAGTACGAAACTCAGGAGGTCGACGGCACGGCCGCCGTCATCGTGCCGCGCGGGCGGCTGACGATGGCGTCGGCCCCCGAGCTCAAGGCGCTCGTCGAGCGGGCCGTGGGCTCCGGGCGGACGCTCGTGGTCGTGGACCTCGGCGAGACGGCGTTCATGGACTCCTCGGGGCTGGGCGCGCTCGTCGGCGGCCTGCGCAGTGCCCGCACGGCGGGCGGCGACCTACGGATCGCCCGGCCCACCGAGCAGGTTTCCACGGTGCTCGAGCTGACGACGATGGACCGCGTCCTGCGGCCTTTCGACAGCGTCGAGGAAGCGCTCGATGCCTGACGATCACGCGGTGCGGTTCGAGGGGCCGGCCGAACCGGGCCTGCTCGAGGAGCTGCACGAGGCGTTCGAGGAGCTGTGGCGCGCGGCGTCCGACGTGCCCGACGCCGCGCGCATCCGCTTTGAGACCGCTGTCGTCGAGGTGCTGACGAACATCGTGCGGCACGCGACCCCGACCGGCCCCGGCCCGGTGCACGTGTCCGCCGCGCTGCGCGCGGGGGGCACGACGCTCGACGCCGAGATCGTCGACGACGCCACCGATGTCATGGTCGACCTCGAGCCGCCCGACCCGCCGGTTCTCGCCACCGGCGGGCGGGGCCTGCTGCTCGTCCGGCGGGCGGTGGACGAGCTGAGCCGCACGCGCCGGGGCGACCGCAACGAGTGGCGCCTCAGCCTGCGGTCACGCCGCCAGGAGTGTTAACCGGCCGGTCTCCGAGAAGCGCCCGACCTGCTCGACCATCCACGGACTCAGCGCCCACGGCGCGGCCGCCACGGCATCGAGCATCTCGTCGACCGCGACCCAGCGGTGGTCCATGACCTCGTCCGGGTTGGGCGCGAGCAGGCCCTCGAGACGCGCGGCGTAGACGGGGCACACCTCGTTCTCGACGACCCCGCCGGCGTCGACCGCGCGGTACCGGAAGTCGGGCAGGACGGGCCGCACGCGGGTCACCGTCGTCCCCAGCTCGTGGCGCGCATACCGGTGGACCGCGTCCTCGAAGGCCTCGCCGGGGCGCGGGTGGCCGCAGAACGCGTTCGTCCACACGCCCGGCCAGGTGCGCTTGACCAGCGCGCGACGGGTGAGCAGGACCCGGCCGCCGTCGTCGAGCAGGTAGCACGAGAACGCCAGGTGCAGCGGCGTGTCCTCATGGTGCACGGTCGCGCGCGGCGCGGTGCCGACGGGCGTGCCGTCGTCGGCCAGCAGCACGACCTCGTCCGGGGGCCGAACCATCACGGACCTCCTCGGTGGGGAACCTCGCCAGCCTATCGGCGACGACGCCAGGTGAGCGCCGGCGCGGGGATCTGCCACGCCGCGCGCGCGAAAAGTCGCATGAAACCGCCGATGTTCCTTAGTGTGTTCCCGGTCTTCCGGCCTCGTGCCGGGCAGACTGGAGAACGTGACGACGCTCGGGTCCCGTGCGTCGTGATCCGTCAGAAGGGATTCGCATGTCGCTGAACAAGTCCGAGCTCGTCTCGGCCATCGCTGCCAAGTCCGGCCTCAGCAAGGCGGACACGGAGAGCGCCCTCAACGCGTTCCAGGAGGTCCTGATCGAGTCCCTCGGCAAGGGCGAGGCGGTCAAGGTCACCGGCCTGCTGTCCGTCGAGCGTGTCGAGCGTGCCGCCCGTACGGGCCGCAACCCGCGCACGGGCGAGGAGATCTCGATCCCCGCCGGCTACGGCGTGAAGATCAGCGCCGGCTCGCTGCTGAAGAAGTCGGTCGCCAAGTGACCTGCCGCTGACCTTCGTCAGCGTCCTGGAAGGCCCGCCGCTCGCTCTGCCGCGAGCGGCGGGCCTTCCGCGTCTTCCGTCAGGCAACGTGCGTGCTGACTCTTTCCTCATATCGCCCCTGTGAGGGAAAAGTCAGCACGCACGTTGCGGAGGCACGTTGCGGAGGGCTACAGGGCGCCCTTGCGCTCGAGGTGGCGCATGGCGACCCAGCCGATCGGAACGCGGCCCCAGTAGGTGACCAGCCGGTAGAGGATCGTCACCGAGAACGCGATCGACGCCGGGATGCCCGCTGCGGTGAGCCCCGCCGTCAGCGCACCCTCGACGCCGCCGAGGCCACCCGGGGTCGGGAGGAGCGCGCCGAGCGCGTTGCCGACGAGGTAGATGACCGCGACGTCGACGAGCGACAGCGACCGCCCGAAGGCGGCCAGCGCGGCGTCGAACGCGAGCACGTAGCCGAGCGTCATGACGACGTTGCCGCCCAGGCCGAGCGCCAGGCGCGTGGGCTGGCCCAGCATCTGGGACAGACGCGGCCAGACCTGCTCGAGGGTCGGCCGGGCGCGGTCCCACGCCCAGCGGCGGGCGGGCGGCACGAGCAGCACGGCGACCACGACGATCCCGACGCCGGCGATCGCGAGGAGGACCGTCGTCGACGGCAGCTCGACGATGCCGCCCGAGCCAGTGAAGATCGACAGCACCACGAGCAGCAGCACCGTGACGACGAACTGCGAGACCTGCACGAGCGCCACCGTCGCCACGGCCATGGGCGTCGAGACGCCGCGGCGCGTGAGCATCCGCAGGTTGAGCGCGGCGGGGCCGATACCGGCGGGCGCCGCCAGCGCGACGAACGACCCGGCCATCTGGGTGAGCGTCGTCCGCCACACGGGCAGCCGCCCGGGCGAGAACGCGACGAACGTCAGCGCGGCGCCCAACCACGTCACGGCACCGAGCGCGAACGCGACGGCGACCCACCACGGGTTCGCGGTGCGGACCGCCGCGGCGATCTCCTCGAAGTTCATCGTCGTGACGAGCACGGAGATCGCGACGATCGTCAGCGTGACCATGACGACGGTGCGCGCGCCGAACCGGGTGATGTTCTGCGGCTGCACGTCGGCCTGCGGCAGCCGAGCGACGAGCTCCTCGCGCAGCTCGTCGAGCAGACCCTTGACGCGCCGCACCTCGACCCGCGTAGCAGGGGGCAGCGCGATCGACTGCAGCAGCGGGCCGATCGCGGCGATGTCCTCGGCGGGCAGCGCCCGCACGGCCGAGGCGATGGCCCGCCGCGCCCCGACCCGCAGCGCGAGCAGCGCGAGCATCTGCGTGAGGTCCATCCGGCGCGAGAGCGCGCCCGAGGTGATCTCGCCCTGCTCCCAGCCCGTGAGCCAGACATGCGCGTCGCCGCGGCCGTCGCGGTGCACGAGGACGACGTCGGGCGTCAGCGCGTGGTGCGTCACCCCGGCAGCGTGCGCGCGTCCGAGCTGCTCCCACGCCCGGGCCAGGACGGCGTCGCCGCGCTCGCCGGCGAGCTCCTCGTCGGGCAGGTCGCGCAGGGAGACCGCGCCGCGCGCGTGCTCCTGGACCAGCACGACCGAGTCGTCCGCGACGCCGATCCCCAGCAGCCGCGGCGTGCGCACGCCCGCCGACGCCGCCGCGTACGCGAGCAGTGCCGTGCGCTCGGCCGCGGCCTTGAGCGAGATCGACGCGCGGCCCTCGAACCCGCGCAGCCGCAGCGCGCGCCACAGGCGCTGCACGGCGCCCATGACCTGCCGGTCGCCGTCGAGCACGACGACGTCACGCCGCACGCCGCCGTCGTCGAACATCGCGTAGACGCGGTTGTCGCCCGCGCGGGTGAGCGCCACGGCCGCGGGGTCCGACGGCGGTGTCCCGGCCTGCGCGTCGTCGGCGAGGTCGAGCGGCGCGGGTGCGGGCGGCGCGAGCACGGGCGGGACGCCCGGCACGCGGAGGCGGCCGAACGTGCTGCGTGCCGCGACCTCGCCCGCGGCGTCGTAGGACGTGACGTCGTCGGGCACCTCGGGACTCGCGGCGGTCGAGACGTCGCGCACCCGCACGAGCGCGGTCGGCCGGAAGCCGGCGCGCCGCACGGCCGCGACGAGGTCGGCGCCGTACGCGCGCTCGCTGCGCACGCCCGAGACGTACTGGACGGCCTGGCCGGCGAACCGCCCGAGCAGGAGCGCTACCAGGATGCCCGGCAACGAGACCTGACCTGTGATGAGGACGATGAACAGCGCGAGGTAGAGCACGTTCCACGACCAGCGCACCGTGCGCCGGCGGGTGCGCGGGCCCGCCGTCGTGAGGAGGCCCGCGATCGCGGAGACGTAGCCGGGGATCGTCAGGGTCCACCGGCCGTCCCGCCACACCGACAGCCCGCGCACGAGCTCGTCGCTGCCCAGGCGCACGACGAGGACGCCCGCGACGATCCCGAGGATCAGTCCCACGGCGGCCGCGCAGATCGACTCGACGACCTGCCGGCCGAGCCGGCGCACGCCCAGCTCGATGAGGACGGCGGCCGGGACGAACAGCACGACGAGGCCCTCGAGCAGCGCGACGGGGATGAACAGGATGCGACCGAGCAGCGTGTTGAACCCCTGCACGTCCTGGGTGACGCCCTCCGTCGTGGCGTGCGCGACGACGGACAGCACGAGCACGAGCGCGACGCCCAGCGCGCTGAGGACCATGCCGAGCAGGTCTGACGGATGCCGGACCCTGGTCTCGGGCGTGTCGACGACACGGACGAGGTCGGCCGACTTCTCGCCCGCGGTCACGTCGCCGCCGAGCAGGGCCTGCAGGGGCCCCGTGGGGGGCGCCGGGTCGTGTGCGGGGTCGCGCACAGGGCCAGCGGCGCTCGCTCCGGACATGTCGGCGAGTTTATGTCGCGAGGGCGGATCAGGCCTGGGTATTCGCACGCGGGTCAGGTGATCCCGAGCGCCGTGCGCCACTCGGCCGGCACGAGCGCGTACCCGACGAACGCGACGACGTCGAGCAGCAGGTGCGCGACGACGAGCGGCAGAACGCGCCGTCGACCCCAGCGCGAGGTGTAGAACCACGAGAACAGCAGGCCCATGACGACGTTCCCGAGGAACGGCCCGATGCCCTGGTACAGGTGGTACGCCCCGCGCAGGAGCGAGCTCGCGGCGATGAGCTGGACGCGGGCCCACCCGAGGTCGCGCGTCCGCTCGAAGAGGTACCCGACGGCGATGACCTCCTCGAGCAGCGCGTTCTTTCCCGCGGCCAGGATCAGGACAGGCACGGTCCACCAGTGCTCGTTCAGCGCGCTGGCC
Source organism: Isoptericola halalbus (assembly GCA_009663185.1). Lineage (GTDB taxonomy): Bacteria > Actinomycetota > Actinomycetes > Actinomycetales > Cellulomonadaceae > Isoptericola > Isoptericola halalbus. Next base: position 52,630 of record VJZX01000011.1, on the reverse strand, counting down.
TGCACCGACACGGTGATCCCGAGCAGCCGGCCGAGCGCGTAGAACGCGAGTCCGGGGATGCCGATCGCCGCGGCGAGGCCCACGCCCCACGCGACGTCGCGCCCGGGCCGCGCGCGGTCGATACCGAGCGCGGCGAGCCCGCTCGTCCCCCGCGCGCTGAGCAGGAAGAGCGCGAGCGCGACCGGGACGAGGGCGAACCCGATGCCGAGCAGCTGGTAGGTCAGGTCGAGCAGCGGCCGTTCGGACTGGCTCGCGTTGAGCGTGGCCGTCTGCTGGGCGAGCGGCGTGGTGGCGGTCAGGCGCGCGACGATGTTGACCACGGCGTACACGGCCGACTGGCCCAGGCTCAGGCCCAGGACGATCCAGATCTCGGCGCCGATGCGCCGGCGTTCGCGCGGCGTGCGGGCGGTCATGGGGGAGGGGTCGGGGACGACGGCGGACACGCGCCCAGCGTAGGGCGCCGGGCCCGGGTGCTGTGAGCGGAGTCTTGGCCCGGTCGGGGGTCGCCGACCGGGCCAAGACTCCGCTCACAACGTCAGCCGGCGTGGCGCAGGCGCAGCGAGTTGCTCACCACGAGGACCGACGACGCGGCCATGGCCGCGCCCGCGATCATCGGGTTGAGCAGCCCGGCCGCCGCGAGCGGGATCGCCGCGGTGTTGTACGCGAACGCCCAGAACAGGTTCTGCTTGATGACCCGCAGCGTCGCGCGGGACAGCCGCACGGCCGTCGGCGCGGCACGCAGGTCGCCGCGCACGAGCGTGATGTCGCTCGCCTCGATCGCGACGTCCGTGCCCGTGCCCATCGCCAGGCCGAGGTCGGCCGTGGCGAGCGCCGCTGCGTCGTTCACGCCGTCGCCGACCATCGCCACCACGCGGCCCTCCGCCTGGAGCCGGGCCACGGCGCGCGTCTTGTCCTGCGGCAGCACGCGCGCGACGACGTCGGACTGCGCGATCCCGACCTGCCGCGCCGCCTCGCGCGCCGCACCCTGAGAGTCGCCGGTGAGCAGCACGGGCCGCAGCCCGAGCTCGATCAGCTCGGCGACCGCCTGCGCGGACGTCGCCTTGACCGGGTCGCGCAGCTCGAGCACCGCGCGCGCGGTGCCGTCCCACGCGACGACGACGGTCGTCGCCCCGGACTCCTCGGCCCTCTCGACGGCAGCACGCACCTCGTCCGGGACACGCACGTCGCTCCCGTCGAGCCAGGTGAGCCGCCCCACGACGACCCGGCGCGCGTTGAGCGCGAGCGCCGCCGTCGTGCCCGTGCCGGCACCACCCGTGCCGAGGCCGGAGTGCGCGGCGCGCACGAGGCCCTCGACGCCGCCGCCCGGCGTCGCGACGAACCCCGTGACCTCCAGCGCCCCCCGCTCCTGCTCCTGCTCCTGCTCCTGCTCCGACTCCTCCGACTCCTCCGTGGAGCTGTCAGAAGGGGATGACGCTCTGGGGTCACCGGCGTCTGACAGCTCGCGGGCCGCGGACGCGATCGCCTGCGCGACTGGGTGCTCGCTCATCGCCTCGACGGCGCCGGCGTAGCGGAGCGCCTCGTCGGGGTCGATGCCGTCGGCGGGCGTCACGCGCTCGAGCCGCATGCGGCCCTCGGTGACGGTGCCGGTCTTGTCGAGCACCACGGTGTCGATGCGGCGCGTCGACTCGAGGATCTCGGGGCCCTTGATGAGCACGCCGAGCTGCGCGCCGCGGCCCGTGCCGACCAGCAGAGCCGTGGGCGTCGCGAGCCCGAGCGCGCACGGGCAGGCGATGATGAGGACCGCGACCGCGGCCGTGAAGGCGAACTGCGGGCTCGCCCCGGCCAGGAGCCACCCGGCGAGCGTCAGCACCGCGATCCCGAACGCGACCGGCACGAACACCGCCGAGATCCGGTCCGCCAGGCGCTGCACGGGCGCCTTGCCGGTCTGCGCCTGCGCGACGAGCCGGCTGATCTGAGCAAGCGTCGTCTTCGAGCCCACGCGCGTGGCCTGCACGAGCAGGTGGCCCGAGGTGTTGACCGTCGCGCCCGTGACGGCGTCACCCGGGCCCACGTCGACGGGCACGGGCTCACCCGTGAGCAGCGAAGTGTCGACGGCGGAGGTCCCGGAGAGCACGACGCCGTCGGTCGCGACCTTCTCGCCCGGCCGGACGGTGAACGCGTCGCCCGTGTGCAGCACCGCGACGGGCACACGCTCGGTGACCCACCCGCCGCCGGGCCCGACCGCCGGGCGGCCGTCCGACCCGAGCGTGACCCGCTCGGCATCCTTCGCCCCGAGCTCGAGCAGCGAGCGCAGGGCGTCGCCCGCGCGCCGCTTGGAGCGGTGCTCGGCATAGCGGCCGGCCAGCAGGAACGTGGTGACGACGGCCGCAACCTCGAAGTAGAGCTCGGGCATGCCCGTGTGCTCCCGGCTCGGGAGCAGCGTGGCCTCCATGCGCATGCCGAGCTCACCGGCGCCGCCAAGGAGCAGCGCCCACAGCGACCACAGGGTCGCCGCCGTCACGCCTACCGACACCAGGGTGTCCATGGTCGAGGCCCCGTGGCGCGCCGCGCGCACCGCCGCGACGTGGAACGGCCAGGCGCCCCACGTGACGACGGGGAGCGCGAGCGCCGCAACGATCCACTGCCAGCCGGTGAGCTGCAGCGCGGGGATCATCGACAGGGCCAGCACCGGGACGGTGAGCACCGCCGAGACGCGGAGGCGGCGCAGGAGGTCGGTGCCGCGGTACTCGACGGGACCGGCGTGCTCCCCGGCCTCCTCGTGGCCGGCTTCGTGCCCGTCCTGCTCGTCCACCGCGTCCGGGGCCACCGAGCGCGAGCCGGTCACCCGGGCCTCGTACCCCGCGGCCTCGACCGCCTTGACGAGCTCGTCGTCCGACACCTGCTGCGTGAGCACGACGTGCGCGCTCTCGAGCGGCAGGTTGACCGTCGCGTCGACGCCCGGGACCTTCGTCAGCTTGCGCTCGACCCGCGCGACGCACGACGCGCAGGTCATCCCGGTGACGGCGAGCTCGACCTCGCGCAGCGGGACGGCAGGGGCCGTCTCGGGCGCGGTGCCGGGAGCGTGATCGGTGTGCGTGGACATCCGGTAGGTCAGCCGGAGACGATCGGCAGCGTGCGCGACGCCTGGCGCGCGGGCGCCTGCTGGGCGTACTCGGCCGCGACGGCGTCCTCGAGAACCGCGACGCCGACGACGTCGTAGCCGGCCTCGTCGATCGCCTCGCGCAGAGCATCCTCGGGCAGCGGCTCGTCGGACACGACCCGGACGGACGACGTCTCGTTCGCGTGCAGCTCGACGATGACTTCCTCGACCCCGCTCACGGTCTTCAGCTCGCGCGTGACGGAGGAGGCGCAGTGGTTGCAGTGCATGCCGGAGACGGACAGCGCGGTGACGGTGGTCATGGGTGGTTCTCTCCCTTGGAGTGGGTTCACCTGCGCGGGGTGTGTTCAGCTTGCGCGGAGTGGGTTCAGCTGCGAACGAGGCGGCCGATGGCGTCGGCGGCCTCACGGACCTTCGCGGCGCCCTCGTCGGGCGACGTCCGGGCGGCGTCGACGACGCAGTGCCCGAGGTGGTCCTCGACGAGCGCGAGGCTGACCGCCTGCAGCGCCTTGGTGACGGCGGACACCTGCGTCAGGACGTCGATGCAGTACACGTCCTCGTCGATCATGCGCGCGATGCCCCGCACCTGGCCCTCGATGCGGCGCATCCGCTTGAGGTAGCCCTCCTTGTCGGAGGCGTAGCCGTGCGGGCCGTCGTGCGACTCGTGCTCGACGGCGGTGGGTGCGGTGGTCTCGCTCATGCGTCCACCATACCCCCTAGGGGTACCAAGTCAAGGCGACGGGGTCTCGTGCCCGGTGTGTGTCGCTTCAGCCCCGCAGGATGAGGAAGTCGTGGATCTCGCTGTACCCGGAGGTCCCGCGGAACTTCAGGCGGACGCCGGCGAACGGCGTCGACGTGCGGAAGGTCGTGTGCCTGACCTGCCACGTACGCGCCCGGGCGTCGACGTGCCCGATCTTGCGGCCCCCTACGAACACGTCGAAGGACCCGGCTGACGGGGAAGCGACGTACCCGACGCGTACGGCGCCCCCTCGGACGGTGCCGAACGTCCTCGCGCTCGACCCGGGCCACAGCGACGTGCGCTGATGCTCGACCGCGGCCTTCGACTGGTCGCCGAGCAGCGCGGAGCCGGCGAACGGCAGAGATGTGCAGGGCCGCTTCGTCCACGTGCTGCGATGCCCGACGGCGTCGACCGCGCGGACCTGGGTGCAGACCGTTCGTCCGGCGCCCAGGTAGGGGCGGAACGTCGTGCGTCGGGTGGACCCCTCGCTCGTGCTCCATCCCGTGCGGTACACGGCCGTGGGCCGGTACCCGACGTACTCGCGCATCCGGACCTCGTAGCGCACGACGCGGCGGTCGTCGGACCCGGCGTACGACACGGCCGGACGTCGGTGGACCTCCGTCTCGGTGATGGTCGCGGTCGCGAGCTTGCGCGGCAGGAACCGCTGGGGGACATCCGTGAACCGGATCGTCGGCCGTGTCCCGTCCACGTACGTGCAGCGTGAGGTCGTCCATGCGCTGACGTTCCCGGCGTGGTCGCGGGCACGGGCCTGGAAGCAGACGGTGGTGCTCTTGAGCACGATGACGCCCTGGCTCGCGGCGATCGTCGACCGCATCGACGCGGGCGACGTCCACTCGCCGGCGACGCCGTCGCGCGGGATCAGACGGTAACGGACGTCGTAGGTGGCGACGCCGCTGTCTGTGTCGGTCGCGTGGTAGGTGAACGTCACCGTCCGCTGTCCGTCGATCGCCTTCATGGCCGCAGCCGGGACGGTCGCCGAGGTGAACGTCGGGGGCGTGCTGTCGGCCGCGGCACCCTGCGTAGGCCCCAGCGCCGAAGCCGGGACGCAGGTCGTCACCATGGCCGTGACCACGGCCGGCACGAGGGCCGAGAGCATCCTTCTCGCAGTACCAAGAGCACCCACGGCCGAACCCCCTCGAGCGTCGTCGGGTCGCAACCTACCAAAGAAGCGACGAAGCTCACGGCGCGTACAGCCGGGCGGTAACTGGGAGCGGCCTGGGTGGGACTGTGCTACCGGTCGCCTGCCGCCGGTCGGTGCCAGGCCGGCGAGCTTCGTCGTCCCTGTGCCTGACGGGCGAGCGCGGCCTCGGTGTCCCGGGCCAGGCGCTCGAGACGCCGCAGCGTCTCGGTCGAGGGCAGCGTGCGATGGCGCACGACGTCCGTGGTCACGGCCCAGGCCGCCCGGGCCAGCGGCACCGCGCCGATCACGGCGCTCGCGGCGGCCAGTTCTGCGGCCGTGTCGTACGTGGCCCACGCACTGCGGTCGGAGACCGCGGCGGCGAGGCGCCCGAGCCGCTGCTCGAGTGCATGGCTGAACTCCCTGACGAGCCGACGGGCGGCGAGGTGGCCGAGGTCGTCGGCGAGCTCCTCGAGCACTCGCACGTCGAGGACACCGGCCGGAGCGGCCCTTCGGTCGCCGCCGGAGCCCGGCTCGGGTTCCACGGTCGCGGGTCTGGGGGCGAGGCCCGCGACCGTGAGGCTAGGCATCCAGAAAGCTCGGATGGAGTGCATCGCGGTGGTCCTTTCGAGAGCTTCTGGAGTGCTTGTACTGAGCCTGCGGCCCAGACCTCAGCGCCCGGCCGAAGAACCTTGAGGGCTGCTCAAGATCGCCCTGATGTTCTTGAGGCTTGCCGTGCGGCGCGGCCCGGCCAGGAGCCGAAGGGCCTGGCGGCGACGGTGCACCCGGGTAGGCGGTTACCCTGCCCCCGTGAGGAACCCGGGACACCAACCGCCCGTCCTCGGCGACGTCGCGCGACAGGCCGGGGTCAGCGTGTCCACCGTCTCGCGGGTTCTCACGGGGAGGACGCCCGTCAGCCCGCGCCTTCGCGCCCGCGTCATGACGGCGGTCGAGGAGCTGGGGTACCGGCCGAACGCCGCGGCGCAGACCTTGGTCAGCGGCCGTCGGTCGACGGTGGCCGTGCTTGCGCGCAACACGCTGCGGTACGGGTACGCGGCGACCCTGCAGGGGATCGAGGAGGCCGCGCGGTCGGCCGGCTATGTCGTGACGATCACGGTGGTCGAGTCCGGTGACCAGGTGGCTCGTTCGGTCGACATGGTGCTGTCCCAGCCCCTCGCCGGCGCGGTCGTCATCGAGTTCGACACCGTGGGCGTCGCCACCCTCGAGGCGCTTCCCGACACCGTTCCCGTCGTCGCGGCGGCGGGCGCCCCCCGGCGCACGGGCCGGCGGCCCCACGCCTTCCTCGACGACGAGAGCGGGGGGCGTTCCGCCACCGAGTACCTGCTCTCGCTGGGCCACCGCACGGTGCATCACGTGGCCATCCCGGCCACCCGGATGCGCAGCGGACGCAGCCGGGGCTGGCGGAAGGCGCTCCGCGAGGCGAGCGCCCCCGTCCCGCGCGTCGTCCAGGCCGGGTACGACCCGGCCTCCGGCTACGAGGCCGGGCGGCTGCTCGCGGCGGACCCCGAGGTCACCGCCGTGCTCTGCGGAAACGACGAGCTGGCGATCGGCGTCATGCGTGCCCTGGCCGAGGCAGGGTGCCGAGTCCCGCAGGACGTGAGCGTGATGGGGTTCGACGACCAGCCCTTCGCCGAGATGTGGCTCCCGCCGCTGAGCACGGTCGCCCAGGACTTCACCGACCTGGGCCGACGGACCTTCGGCCTGCTCGTCGACTGGATCGAGACGGGTGCGCGCCCGGCCGACTCGTCCGCGATCCCTTCCCTGGTGCGACGCGCGAGCACCGGGTCGCCGAGACGCGGCTGACCGGCCCGTCGGCTCGCCCCGCGCTCCGTCCAGCGCCGCCAGACGCGCTGCTCGGCACGATCCTGACCAACGTTTGCAGAGTGCGCCGCCCTGCCGGTACGTTCTGACCAACGTTTGCAGAACCCGCGCCGGAGCGGGACCGAGGATGGGAACGAGCTGTGGCGAGCACACCGATGGCGATGGCTGAGACCAGCGGCCGCGAGGCACTGGCCGCCTGGCCCTCGGTTGCGCGGCTGTCCGCCTCGGGCGTCGCGCTCGTCCTCGCACTCCCGGCTGACTCGCTCCCGCGGGTCCTGCACTGGGGCGCCGATCCCGGGCCTTCGAGCGAGGCGGTGCTGCTCGACCTCGAGCTTTCGTCGCGGCCGGCGCTGGCCACCAACGGAGTCGACGCCGGGGTCGCGGTGTCCGTACTGCCCGAGTCGTGGACCGGCTGGACGGGCACGCCGGGCCTGTCCGGTCACCGGCAAGGGGCAGCATGGTCACCGCGCTTCGTCCCCGTGTCGGTCGACGTGAACGCCGTCGACGGAGCCGGCGGGGCCGTCGTGGTCCGCGCCGAGGACCGCATCGCCGAGCTCGAGCTCACCATCGTCATGCAGCTTCTGCCTTCGGGCCTGCTGCGCATGCGCGCGGGTCTGACCAACGTGGGTTCCGAGAGCTACGTCCTCGAGTGGCTCCAGCTCGCCCTGCCTGTTCCGACGTATGCCGACGAGCTCCTTGACCTGGCGGGTCGGTGGGCGAAGGAGCGGGTTCCGCAGACGCGGCCGTTCGTCGTCGGCGGGCACGTGCGCGAGGGGCGTCGCGGCCGCACCGGTGCTGACGCCGCCACCGTGCTCGTCGCGGGGGAGCGCGGGCTCGACTTCGACCGCGGCGAGGCATGGGGTGTGCACGTCGCGTTCAGCGGCAACCATCGCATGTCCGCCGAGCGGGCCTACTCCGGGGAGCGGCTGCTGCTCGGTGGCGAGCTGTTGCTGCCCGGTGAGGTCGTCCTCGCCGAGGGCGAGCGCTATGAGGGACCGTGGCTGTACGCCGCGCACGGAGCCGGGCTCGACGCCCTGGCGGGCAGGTTCCACGAGTACCTGCGTTCGCGGCCTGGGCATCCCACGTCACCTCGCCCGGTCGTCATGAACGTCTGGGAGGCCGTCTACTTCGATCACGAGCTCGACGCGCTCTGCGACCTCGCGACCCTGGCCGCCGACGTCGGGGTCGAGCGCTTCGTGCTCGACGACGGATGGTTCGGCGGACGCCGGAACGACCGGGCAGGACTGGGGGACTGGCACGTCTCCGACGACGTGTGGGGCGACGGCAGGCTGCACAAGCTCGTCGCGCGGGTTCGTGAGCTCGGGATGCAGTTCGGCCTGTGGTTCGAGCCCGAGATGGTCAACCTGGACTCCGCCGTCGCGCGCGCAAACCCTGAGTGGGTTCTTCAGGTGCCTGGTCGCATGCCGGTCGAGGCACGGCACCAGCAGGTGCTCGACCTCAGTCATCCTGGTGCGTACGCGCACGTGCGCGACAGCATCGTCGGGCTGGTGCGTGAGTACGGGATCGACTTCATCAAGTGGGACCACAACCGTGACCTCGTGGACGCCGGTTCCACGCGAACGGGTCGCCCCGGGGTTCACGAGCAGACCCTGCGCACCTATGCGCTCATCGACGAGATCCTGGCCGCCTGCCCGCAGCTCGAGATCGAGTCCTGCTCCTCCGGCGGCGCGCGCGTCGATCTCGGGATCCTCGAGCGCACGGACCGGGTGTGGGCGTCCGACTGCATCGACGCCCGAGAGCGACAGCAGATCCAGCGCTGGACCGCGCAGCTCCTGCCGCCCGAGCTGGTCGGCAGCCATGTCGGCGCAGACCGTGCTCACACGACGGGCCGTCGTCTGGATCTGTCGTTCCGCGCGGCGACCGCGCTGTTCGGCCACTTCGGTATCGAGTGGGACCTGAGGGAAGCCTCGCCTGCCGAGCGGGCCGAGCTCGCGGCATGGGTGGCCTTCTACCGGGAGCACCGCGACCTGGTGCACGCAGGCCGCGTCGTTCGGCGCGACCTCGAGGGCGGCGACCTCTGGCTGCACGGTGCGGTGCGTCCGGGCGCCGACGAGGCGCTCTACGCGGTCACGGTGCGCGAGCGCCACGTCACGTGGCCACCTGGTCGGGCGCGCCTCCCCGGTCTCGATCCGACCTCCACCTACCACGTGCGGCCCAGCGGGCCCCCTGAGCTGGCCCAGCCGTTCGACCCCGGCGTCCACCCGGCCTGGTGGCGCGACGGCGTCCACCTGACCGGTGCCGTCCTGCGGGACGTCGGTGTCCAGCTTCCGGCACTCCACCCGGACCAGGCCGCCCTCATCCACGTCGAGGTGTGCAGATGACGGGTACCGGCGGGGGACCGTCCGGGGCGGGATCGGTGACGAGAGGAGCGTGACGATGGAGTCAGGCACACGCCCGCACAGGGCGCGGGGCACCAGGGTCGGTGCCGCGAGCAGCAGGGACAGGTGGCGGCGGCTCGTAGGCTCCGCCGGGACGGTAGGGGTGATCTCAGTGGCCGCTCTCACAGGCGCCGGTGCGCTGCCGGCGCACGCCGAGGACGTCGACCTGATCGAGGTCGACTTCGCCAGCTCCACGGGAGCCTTCCGCGGTGGTGCGTCCGGCATGCTCTACGGTCTCGGCGACGACGGCGTCCCGACGGACGCGATCGTGGCCGGCGCCCGGCCGCTGAACGTCACGCAGAAGGCGCCGCGCGGTGCACAGCACCCCAACGGGGACCCGCTCGAGGTGGAGGACCAGTTCTTCCGCAACGGCGGCGAGTACCTCATGACGAACATCCAGGACTACTACCCGGACTGGCCCTACAACGGTGGTCGGCGCCCGGCGGACTTCGAGACGTACCTCGACATCGTGCGCACCGTCGTCACGAGCGTCGTCGAGGACTCGGACCACCCCGAACGGTACGTGTTCACCCCGTTCAACGAGCCGGACGGCAACTGGTACCGCGACTGGCCGGTGCAGAAGGACACGTTCCTCGCCGACTGGAAGGCCGTCTACGAGACGATCAAGGACGTCTATCCCGAGGCGCGCATCGCCGGGACGGGTGACACGCGGTGGCAGCCGGGCCGCACGCGTGACTGGCTGGAGTACGCCAAGCAGCACGACGTGATGCCCGACATGGTCACGTGGCACGAGCTCGGCATCACCAACCTCGCGACCTACCGGACGCACCACCGCGAGTACCGGCAGCTCGAGCGCGAGCTCGGCATCGACTCGCTGCCGGTGAACATCACGGAGTACGCGATGCGGCGCGACATGTCGGTGCCCGGCCAGCTCGTGCAGTGGCTCGCGATGTTCGAGGACACCAAGGTCGACGCGCAGACCGCCTACTGGACGTTCGCCGGCAACCTCAACGACAACATGGCCAAGTCCAACAGCGCCAACGGCGCGTGGTGGCTGCTCAAGTGGTACGGCGACCTGACCGGCGAGACGGTGAGCCTCACCCCGCCCGCGCTCGACACCGTGGACACGGTGCAGGGCATCGCGACCCTGGACGAGTCCAAGCCTCAGGCGAGCGTGCTGTACGGCGGCGGCTCACGGGACGTTCGGCTCGACCTGTCGGGTCTCGACCCGACGGTCTTCGGCAGCACGGTCGACGTCCAGGTCCGCGAGGCACGGTGGAGCGGTCAGGAGGGTGCCGCACCAGCTCCTCCCGTCGTCCTCGCCGAGCGGGTGGCGCTGACCGACGGCGCTCTCGACGTCACCGTGCCGGGCGGCGACCGCCTGTCGGCGTTCCAGGTGGTCGTGACCCCGTCGCTCGCGGTGCCGCCCGTCGTCGACACCACGTGGCGCGCGGAGATCGAGGCCGAGGACACCCGCCTGACCGACGTCGTCGTGTACCCGCAGTCGATGAGCGACGCCTGGACGTTCGCCGCGAGCGGGCAGCGCGACGTCGGGAGCACCAACCAGGTCGGGTCGTCGCTCACCTGGACCCTCGACGTGCCGACCACGGGGACGTACCGGTTCGGGGTCGTCGCGGGCGTGAACGGGCCGGCGATCGGTCCGGGGAAGCACGCGCTGTTCGTCGACGGCGAGCGTGCCGTGACGGTCGAGTACGAGGCGGGCTTCGGGTGGTCGTACCGCGGGCGCGCGGAGGTCCTCCTGGACCTCGAGGCGGGCACGCGTGAGCTCTCGCTGCGCATGAGCGCCGACGGGCAGACCCTGCTGCCCGGCTCCGACATCTCGGTCGACAAGCTCGACCTGACGCGGGTGGACGGTCCGGAGACGGACACCTACCCGGCGAACCTGGCACGGCTCGACGGGGCGGAGATCCGCTACGTCGACGGCCGGGAAGCCGGCTCCGTCCGGCTGGCCGGCGACGCATCGGCGACCTTCTACGTCGCGGTGCGGGAGACCGGCTACTACGACGTCCAGCTCGCGTACCGGGCGGATGACGAGGCGACCGTGGGCCTGTCGCTCAACGGTCGGCGGGTGCCGGGCCTTGCGGCCGGGAGGGCCGGAAGCTGGAGCTCGACGGCCCGCGTCCACCTCGCAGCCGGCGTCAGCCAGCTCGTGGTGACCTCCCCCGACGGCGTGGACCTGTCGTCGCTGACGACGGTCCGGGCGGCCGGCTCCGACGCGCTGGCGTACCGCACCGAGGCCGAGAACCCGGATGCCGTCACGCTCCACGGCGGCGCGCGGCTCGAGCGCGTCTCCGAGCCGACGAACGCCTCCGGTCAGCACCTGGGCTGGCTCGGCGGCGGAGCGGCGAGCTTCGCGGTGCTCGACCGGCCGGCAGATCTCGGCGCAGGGCCGTACAACCTCGTCGTCCGGTATGCGAACGCGGAGAAGAACACCGGGCACGACTACAACACGGACGTCATCACCCGCTTCCTCGACGTCACGGAGGCCGGGGGTGGCACGACCCGCGGAGCGTTCCGGCACAACTACTCCTGGAAGGGTTTCTGGACGCACACCGTGCCGGTCGACCTGGTCACCGATGACGGAGACCTCACGCTGGGCAACGGCACGGCGTGGGCGCCGAACATCGACTGGCTCGCGCTCGCTCCGCTCGTCGCGGACGTGACGAACGATCGGCTGGCGGGTGCGGTGCGGCTGGCCGTCTCCGCGGAGTCTCGGTGCATCGCACGGACCGGGAGCATCGAGGTGCAGGTCCTCAACGAAGAGACTCAGCCGGTCCGGGTGACGTTCGGCTCGGACCGCGCCGCGCGCACGGTCACTCTCGGGGCGGGGCAGGACACGGTGCAGCCGTTCCCCGTCCCGTCGGGCGCGACGCCGGCCGGGACCGTGACGGTGACCGGCTCGGTCGGAGAGCGCTCGTCGTCGTACGAGGCGTCGTACGGCCCGCTCGCCTGCCGGTGAGCTGACCACCCGCCACGCGGGCAGGCGGCATGGCGCCGTGGTTGCTACGTTCGGCAGATGGACGACACCTGGGGGCGGGGCGTCGTCGTCGTCGTCGAGGACGACGAGGACATCCGCGAGCTCATCGAGATCACGCTGGCGCAGGCCGGGTTCACCGTGCACGGCGCGACGACGGGCATGCAGGGCGTAGCCCTGGTCAAGGCGCACGAGCCCGTCGTGACGACGGTCGACGTCACCCTTCCTGACATCGACGGGTTCGAGGTGGTGCGCCGGCTGCGGACGTTCTCCGACACCGTCGTCGTCATGCTGACCGCCCGGGGAGAGGAGCCCGACACGCTCCTGGGCCTCGAGTCCGGCGCCGACGAGTACGTGACCAAGCCGTTCCGGCCCCGCGAGCTGCGGGCCCGCGTCGAGGCGCTCCTGCGCCGCGCCGGCCACGCCCCGGCGTCGGCTCGGGTGGCGGAGCCCGCCGAGCCCGCGCCCCCTCCGGCCGATCATGACCTCGAGGTCGACACCGCCCGCCGCACGGTCCGCCTGGGTGGTGAGCTGGTCCCTCTCACACGCACGGAGTTCGACCTCCTCGCCGCTCTCCACGCAGCACGCGGCCGGATCGTACCCAAGGGCGACCTGGCCGGTGTGCTCTGGCCGGACCAGTACGCCCGCGGCGGCGGGGTCACCGATGCGGACCGCCGGGCGGTCGAGGTCCACATGGCCAACGTCCGGCGCAAGCTCGGGGACAGCCCCACGAGTCCGCGGTTCATCCACACGGTCAGGGGGCTGGGCTACCGGCTCGAGGGCGCCTGAGGCGGGTCGGGATCGTCGTCGCCGGGTTGGCGGGCGAGCGCGGTCTCGGTGTCGCGTGCGAGCCGCTTGAGCTCTTGCAGCGTCTCGGTCTGGGGCACCGTGCCGTTTCGCATGGCGTCGCGTGCCACGGCCCATGCCGTCTGGGCCAGCGGCGTCGCGCCCACCATGGCGCTCGCCGAGGCCAGTCCGGCCGCGGCCTCGTAGGTGGCGAACGCGTTGCCGCTGGCGGCGGAGAAGGCGAGAACGTCGAGCCGCCGCCCGAGGGCCGCGCGGTACAGGTCGGTGAACTGCCGCGCGGCCTGGTCGCCGATGTCGTTGGCGAGCTCCGCGAGCACGCTCTGGTCGAGTATCCCTGTCATCGCGTCGACTCCTCGGTCCTCGTAGCGCCCGCCGTCACGGTCCTGCCGGTGCGGGACGCCTCGCGACGGCGGTCGCACGCGGCCAGGACGAGCTCGACGACGGCGTACACGCCGAGCGCGCCGGCGACTGCCACGACACCGAGCACCTTCTGGCCGCGGTCGAGCAGCTGGGCGACGTAGCCCGCGTAGGGCACGTGGTACTGCACGACGGCGCGCAGCTCGCGCGAGGTGAGGTCGAGACCGTCGGCGGAGTCGTTGGCGTCGCCCTGCGTCGTGACGGTGACCGCGCCGTCGGTGCCGACGCTGCGGGTCACGACGCGGTGGGTCACGAGCGTCGGGTCGTCGGGCCACGGCATGAACGTGACCACGTCGCCGACCTGGATGCGGGCCGCGTCGGCTTCGTCCTCGATCGGGTCGACCACGACCTGGCTGCCCACGGGGATCGTGGGCTCCATGGAGCCCGAGAGGATGGTCAGCGGCATCCAGCCCATGACCCAGGGCACCGCGACGAGCGCGACGACCGCAGCGATGACGGCCAGGGTCGCGGCGGCCATGAGGAGGCGCGCGGTGTGCCCGAGCACGCGACGAGGCGCGAGGGTGCGGGTCATGACAGACCTCCCGGGATGGGCGCGGCGGCGGGGTCGGTGTTCGGCTGGGGGGACCCGTCGCACACGGCGGCGTCGAGCAGGTCCCGTCGCAGCAGCGCGACGGTGTCGGACTCGACGAACACCGACCGGTCGACGCCGCCCGAGGTGGAGAAGGGGTAGGCGCGGACCTTGAAGGCCTGCGCGGTGCCGCTCGAGGCAAGCTCGGAGCGGTAGACGTTCGCGCGCAGCGCGCTCGTGACCGACTGGGCCACCGTCCGCCACGAGCCGTCGGTGCGCTGGGTCACGAGCTCCCACAGGGCCACGGCGGGCTGGGACGTGGTGCTGCCGGCCCAGGTCCAAGCGAGCCTCGCAGGCGTCTCGGTGAGGAGGAGGTAGGAGCCGCTGGTGCAGCTCAGCCCCGTCGGCTGCGGGAACGCGACCTGGTAGGTGGCGGGCGCCTCACCCGTCGCGGTCCAGGCCGGGGCGACGTCGGCGGCCGCGGTGACTGTCGTCGTGAGCGTGACGGTGCGGGCCCCGTACATGCGGACCAGCGCGACGGCGTCGGTCGGCGCGACCTGGGCGCACATCCCGGAGCTCGCGCCGGCCACGAGCGCGGCCCCGGCGCCCGTGACGGGGCGGGTCTCGCCGCCGGCCTCCGCCTGCCAGCGGGGGATGGACGAGCAGTCGGTGCCGTAGCCGATCGTCAGGCCGGACAGCACCCCGGTCGCCTCCGCGTCGGTGGTCCCGTCGACGGGTGCCGCGGACACCTCGGTCGGTGCCCATGTGACCGATGCGGATCCGGAGGTGTTGGTCACGCTCGCGGTGGCAGCACCCGTGCGGGTCACCGTCAGCCCGACCCGGTCGGTCGTCACGGCCTCGAGCGCGACCTGTTCGCCGTCGTGCCACCCCGTGAGGGTGCTGTCCTGCACGAGCTCCCAGCTGACGGGTGCGGCGGCGAGGTCGACGAGTTGCCCCTGCGCTGTGGAGGCCAGATCCGTGTGGACAGGCAGACGCACGGTCGCGGTGACCAGGGCGCCGTCGTCGGCCTCGGTCACGCCGCCTCGCCAGGTCGGAGCATCCGCGGTCGCGGGCCCGGGGGCAAGGCCCGCGACCACGATGCTCGGCGTCCCGAGGGTGACGCCCCGGGCCGCGAAGGCGTCCGCGGCGTGTGTCGCGTCGAGCGTCAGCTCGCCGGCGACGCCGCGGACGGCCAGGCGGACCGACGTCGTGATCACGACGACGTCGCCTGGCAGGAGGGGCGCCGATGCCGACATCGTCGCCCCGCCCCGATCGACGGACACCGCGCTTCCCACCAGCTCGGTGCGCAGCACGCCGCTGGTGACGGTGGTGTCCGGGTGTACCTGGGTGGTGTCGATCCACCCCGCGTAGGTGGCCCCGGTGCCGGTGAGCAGCAGCAGGGCGACGGCGACCGCCGCCAGCGCGCCCGCTCCTCGAACCGTGGCCATGTCGGTGCCTCAGATCTGCACGAGCTCGATCGAGATCGCCGTCAGGTCGGCCGTCTTGCCCTGGGCGAAGGTGCCCCAGCTTGTCCCGTCGGCGCGTGTCGCGGGGAACGTGACGGTCATGACGAGCTGGTGCGTGCCCGACTGGGTGAGCGTCCGGCTTGTCGCTTCCGTCGCCTCGACGGTCATGTCCTCGCCGTCGAACGTGATCCCCACCTTCAGCGCCTGGGCGAGCTCGGTGGTGCCGACGATGCCCTTGAAGTCGGTCTCGACGAGGCCCTTGATGCCCGCGCCCGTGAGCCCGACGTCGACCGTGGTCGTGTAGATGAGCTTCGTGCCCGGGATCATGAGGTAGGCGGTCGGGTCGAGGACGGCGGCGCCGCTCGCGTCGGTCCACGTGCCCGCGGCAGCGTCGATGGTCAGGGTGCCCGAGGTGAACGTGCGGTTCGCCTCGAGGACGGGTGACTCGTCCTGCCAGCGGGCGAACGTGCCGCCACCGGCCCCGAGGAGCAGCGCGGCGGTAGCGCCGGCGACGAGCGCCTTGGTAGTGCGGGACGAGCGTCGGATCTCAGCCATCGTGGTGCCTTTCGTCGAGCGTCTGGGTGGCTGCACCAAGCCTGTGGCCCAGACCTCAACGCTCGGCCGAACATCCTCGAGGGCTGCTCAAGATCGTTCTTGACGTTCTTGAGGTTCTTGACGGTTCGCGCCGGTGCGCGGCTTGGCATCCCGTCCGCACGTCAGAGGGCCCGGGCGCCCCGGCCTGAAGCCGGGGCACCCGGGCCCCTCCTCACATGCTCAGGCGGCAGCGCCTGCCGCAGCCCTCGCCCCGGCGGGCAGCGCGTCGAGGATGCGGTTCACCGCGTCGTCGTCGTGCGCCGCGGACACGAACCACGCCTCGAACACCGACGGCGGCAGGTTGACCCCCGCGTCGAGCATCGCGTGGAACAGCGCGCGGTACCGGAGGACCTCCTGCGCCTGGGCCTGCGCGTAGTCGCGGACCCCGTGCTCGGCCGCGAAAGTCCCGAAGAACGCGGAGAACAGCGAGCCGGCCCGCTGCACGCGGTGCGGCACGCCCTGGGCGGTCAGCGCCTCGGAGAGCGCGTCGGCGAGAACCCCGGCGACGTGGTCGACCCGCGCGTACACCGACTCGCCGGCCAGCCGCAGGGTCGCGAGGCCCGCGGCCACCGCGACCGGGTTCCCCGACAACGTGCCCGCCTGGTACACGGGCCCGGTCGGCGCGAGCTCGTCCATGATCGACGCCGGCCCGCCGAGGGCCGCGACGGGCATGCCGCCCCCGATGACCTTGCCGAACGTGAACAGGTCCGGCGTCCAGCCGTAGCCGCCCTGCTCGCGGAGCACTGCGTTCTCCAGGCCCCACCAGCCCGACGGGCCCACGCGGAAGCCGGTGAGCACCTCGTCCAGGATCAGGAGCGCCCCGTGGGCGGCAGTGATCCGGCGCAGGCCCTCGTTGAACCCCTCGGCCGGCGGTACCACGCCCATGTTGGCCGGCGACGCCTCGGTGATCACGGCGGCGATGTGCGAGCCGTGCTGCGCGAACGCCGCCTCGACCGCGGCGAGGTCGTTGTACGGGAGCACGAGCGTCTCGGCGGCGGACGCCTCGGTCACGCCCGACGTCCCGGGCATCCCGAGCGTCGCGACGCCGGACCCGGCCTCGGCGAGCAGCGCATCCACGTGCCCGTGGTAGCAGCCGGCGAACTTCACGACGAGCGGCCGGCCGGTCGCGCCGCGGGCGAGCCGGATGGCGGTCATCGTCGCCTCGGTGCCTGTGGACACCAGGCGCACGCGCTCGGCCGGCGGCACGCGTCGTCGGACCTCCTCCGCGAGCTCGACCTCGGCGACGGTCGGGGCGCCGAACGACAGCCCGCGCGCCGCGGCCTCCTGGACCGCGGCGACGACGTCGGGGTGCGCGTGGCCCAGCAGCGCGGGCCCCCACGAGCCGACGAGGTCCACGTACTCGCGCCCCGTCACGTCCGTCACGTACGCACCGCGCGCGCTCGCGAGGAAGCGCGGGTCGCCGCCCACCGAGCCGTACGCGCGCACGGGCGAGTTCACGCCACCAGGGATCACGGCCTGCGCACGCAGGAACGCCGCGTGGTTGTCGGTCAGGGCGGCGCTGCCCGCCGTCGCGCTCGCCACGGGCCCGAGGCCTGCGGTGTCCGTCATCATTTTCCTTCCAGCGTGGGGGTCCTGACAGCTCGGTGGGTCCTCAAGCGCTCGTCCGCAACCACTCGGCGACCTCGAGCGCCCAGTAGGTGAGGATGACGTCCGCGCCCGCGCGCCTGATGCTCAGCACGGACTCGAGGATCGAGGCCCGGCGGTCGATCCAGCCGTTGGCCGACGCGGCCTCGATCATCGCGTACTCGCCGGAGACCTGGTACGCCGCGACCGGCACGTCGGAGCGGTCCGCGACGCCGCGCAGCACGTCGAGGTACGAGCCGGCGGGCTTGACCATGACCATGTCCGCGCCCTCGGCGAGGTCCAGGTCCGCCTCGCGCAGGCCCTCGCGGCCGTTGGCGGCGTCCATCTGGTAGGTGCGCCGGTCGCCGGTCAAGGCCGAGTCGACGGCCTCGCGGAACGGGCCGTAGAACGGGCTCGCGTACTTGGCGCTGTAGGCGAGGATCGCCACGTGCTCGAAGCCCGCGTCGTCGAGCGCGTCGCGGATGACCGCGACCTGGCCGTCCATCATGCCCGACGGCGAGACCACCTCCGCGCCCGCACGCGCCTGCGCCACGGCCATCGCGGCGTACCGCTCGAGCGTCGCGTCGTTGTCGACGACGGTCTCGCCGTCGGGACCGTCCGTCAGCACGCCGCAGTGCCCGTGGTCGGTGAACTCGTCGAGGCACGTGTCCGCCATGACCACAGGCCCCGGCCGCCCCGTCTGGAGCTCGACGGCGGCGATCGCCTCGCGCGCGATGCGGATGCCGCGCTGCAGGATCCCGTCGGGCGCCTCGGCCTGCGAGCCCGTCGCGTCGCGCAGCGCCGGGATGCCGAAGAGCATGACCCCGCCCAGCCCGGCGCGCGCGGTCGCGGCGACGGCGTCGCGCAGCGTGGACTCGGTGTGCTGCACCTGGCCGGGCATCGAGCTGATCGGGGCGGGCTCGTCGAGCCCTTCCTTGACGAACAGCGGCAGCACGAGGTCCGCCGCGTGCAGCCGGTGCTCCGCGACGAGGCGGCGCATGCGCGGCGTCGTGCGCAGCCGGCGCGGGCGGTAGACGATCCCCGAGGTGCTCATGCGTTCTCCTTGCGCGACGGCTTCAGGTGCGAGGACAGGACGGCGGTGACGGCGGCGGCGAGCGCGTCGTCGGTCGGGCGCTCGGCGACGGCCGCGACGCGCAGCCCGGCCTCGCGCGCGGCCTCGGCCGACGGCTGCCCGATCGCGACGACGGGCGCGCGCGTCCCGAGCTGTCGCGCGACCTCGCGGGCCACCGACCCCGAGGTGACCACGACGACGTCGAACCCGCCCGCACGCCCGCGCTCGACGACGTCGGGCGGCAGGTCGCGGTGGACGGTCCGGTAGACGGTCACGACGTCGGGCGACCAGCCGAGCGCGGTGAGCCCGTCGGTGAGCGTCGGGCTCGCGAGGTCGCCGAGCGGCAGCAGCACGCGGCCACGCCCTTCCTTCGCCGAGCTGTCAGCAGCTCGTGACCCTGGAGGGTCACCGGCGTCTGACAGCTCCGAGAAGGCGGCGACCAGACCAGCCGCGGACGCCTCGCCGTCGGGCACGAGCTCGACCCCGACGCCCGCGGCCTCGAGCGCCCGCCGCGTCGCCTGCCCGACGGCGGCCCACCGGGCCGCACGGGCGCTCGCGTCGAGCGGCACCCCGGCCCGGGCGGCAGCCGCCACGAGGGCGTCGACCGCGTTGACGCTCGTCACCACGACCCACGCGTAGGCCCCGGCCGCCAGGTCGCGCACCGCCTCGTCGACCACCGCCGTCTGCTCAGCCGGCGCCCGCTCGATCACGGCTGCGACGACGACCTCGGCACCGGCGTCGCGCAGGAGCGCGGCGAGGTCTGCGGCGCGCGCGGGCGCGCGCGGCACCAGCACGACAGGCACGCTCACGCGCCCTCCGGGTCGTCGGTGCCGGTCGGGGTGTGCAGCGGTGCGGCGTCGACGCGCGGCGCCTCGTGCGCCGGCACGTCAGGGCTCACCGCTGATGCGCCGGCGCCGCCCAGCGGCGCCAGCCGGGCCGCGCCGTCCGCCAGCAGCGCCGCGGCCACCCGCTCGCCCAGCTCGGTCGCGACCGCGTCCAGGTCGGCGACGGGCAGGTCGGCGCCGAGCTCGGTGCTCGCGCGGTGCATCAGCTGCTCGGTCCCGTCGACGCGCGAGACGACGGCGCCCAGGAGCAGCGCGTCGTCCTCGACGCGCGCGTGCGCTCCCACGGGGGCGGCGCAGCCGGCCTCGAGCCGGGCCAGCACGGCGCGTTCCGCGACCACGGCGAGGCGCGTCGGCCGGTGGTCGAGCGCCGCGAACGCGTCTGCGAGCACTCCGCCGTCGGCGGCGTCGGGCCCGAGATCGGCAGTGCGCGCCTCGACCGCGAGCGCCCCCTGCCCGGGCGCTGGTGCCACCACGCTCGGCGCGAGGACCTCGGTGACGACGTCGGTGCGGCCCAGCCGGATGAGCCCGGCGTGCGCGAGCACCACGGCGTCGAGGTCGGCGTCGGGCCCGAGCGCCCGCGCGATGCGGGTGTCGACGTTGCCGCGGATGTCGACGATCTCGATGTCGGGGCGTGCGGCCTGGAGCTGCGCGGCCCGGCGCGGCGACCCGGTCCCGACACGCGCTCCGCGCGGCAGGGTGTCGAGCGTCAGCCTGTCCCGCGCGCACAGGACGTCGCGCGGGTCCTCGCGCTCGGGCGTGACGACGGTGAGCTCGGGCGGCTGGGTCGTGGGCAGGTCCTTGAGCGAGTGCACCGCCACGTCGCAGCGCCCGTCGAGGAGCGCCTCGCGCAGCGCCGTGACGAACACGCCCGTCCCGCCGAGCGACGCGAGCGATCCGGTCTTGACGTCACCCTCGGTGCGGATGCGGACGAGCTCGACCGGCCGGCCCAGCAGCTCCTCGAGCCGGCGCGCGATCAGGCCCGACTGGGTCAGGGCCAGCGCGCTGCCCCGGGTGCCGAGGCGCAGCGGTGCGGTACCGGGCTGTACGGGGATGCTCACCCCTCCAGTCTCCCCCAGGAGCCCGGGGCGTCCACAACCGGGGGAGGGGGTCGAGGTCGACGTCACAGCGGGCGAGCCGTCAGAGCGCCACGACAGCGGCCTGCGCGTGCGCCACGATCGCCGCGAGCCCGGTCCCGGCGACCCAGCCCCCGGTCACCGCGAGCCCGGGTGTGTGCCCGACGGCGGCGGCGAAGGCCGCGACGTCGGCCCGGTAGGCGGGGGTCGGCGGGGGCAGCGCGCCGTTCCACCGCTGCAGCAGGTGGTCGCGCACGCAGCCGGCGAGGTCGACGCCGAGCAGCGTCGCCGCGTCGCGCGCCGCCTCGTCGGCCGTGGGTGGCACGGTCTCGGTGCCGAGGCGCCCGTACGAGAGCCGCACGACGTGGAAGCCCGGGCCCGCGGCGTCGTGCACGCGCTCGGCGAGCCACGGCCACTTCGCCGTCGCGTGCGTCAGCGCCTTGGCCCGCACGGCCGGCCCGTCGTCGTCGGGCGCGACGAGCACCCCGGAGCCGCGGGGCGCGGCGTCGAGCTCGGGGGCCTCGAGGAGGAGCGTCGCGAGCCAGACGTCGGCGCCGCGCTCGGGCCGCGGCACGGCGAGGCTCCCGTCGCCGACCCACGGCGCGACCAGCGGCGCCACGGCGGGCGTCGTGACGACCAGCCGCGACGCCCGGACCCGCCCGCCGTCGGCGGTGCGCACTGCCCACCCGCCGCCGCCGTCGGCGCGGTCGACTCCCACGACCGCCTGACCGAGCCGCACGGCCGCGTGGATCGGGCCCGTCTGGTCGACGCGCGGGGAGTCGACCCACTCCTCGGCGCTCGCGGCGATCTCGCCCGCGAGCGCCTCGACGAGCGCGTGCATGCCGCCGTCGATCCCGCGCACGGCCGAGCCCGCGGGTGCGGCCGCGCGGAGCGACGCCACCGCCTTGGACAGGGATGCCTCGAGCCGGAACGCCTCGAGGAGACCGGGTGCGACCGTCCCGACGTCGAGCCGGTCGAGCGGCGCCGAGTGCACGCCCGCGGCGACCGGTGCCACGAGCCGGTCGGCCACGCGGCGGCCCAGGCGGGAGCGGGCGAACGCGCCCAGGTCGGAGGTGTCGGCGACGAACCGCGGCAGCACGCGGTCGAGCGAGGCGCGCACTACGCCGGGCCAACCGATCGCACGGCGCACGTCGCGCGCCCACGGGACGGAGGGGATGCCGAGCACGCCCGCGGCCGGCAGCGGGAACGCACGCCCCGCGGCGAAGCCCCACGCGGGGCGGTTCGCGGGCTCGACGACGCGCAGGCCGAGCTGGGCGGCGAGGTCGGCGACGGCGGTCCCGCGCGCGGCGAAAGACTCGGCGCCGAGGTCGAGCGGGACGCGGGGGAGCGTGGCGAACGAACCGCCCCGCACCGGCCCGCCGACGCGGCCGGAGGCCTCGAGCAGCACCACGCGCAGCCCTCGGCCGACCAGCGTGTACGCGGCGACCAGCCCGCCGATACCGCCGCCGACGACGACCGCGTCCACGTCCTCCTCGGGTCTGTCGACCGCGGCCTCGCCCGCGGCGCCCGTCGGGCCGGGAAAGGTCACAGCGAGTGCACCAGCCGGGCGACGCGGGTGAGCACGGCTGGGTCCGTGTCGGGAGGGACGCCGTGGCCCAGGTTGAGCACGTGCCCGGGTGCGGCCCTGCCGCGCGCGACGACGTCGCGCACGTGCGCCTCGAGCACCTCCCACGGGGCCGCGAGCAGCGCCGGGTCGACGTTGCCCTGCACCGGCACGTCGGCGCCGAGCGCGGCGGCGGCCTCGTCGAGCGGCGTGCGGTAGTCGACGCCGACGGCGCTGTGCACCAGACCGGCGGCGCGCGGGACGTCGCGCATCGCGGCGAGCAGGTGGCCGGTGCCCGTGCCGAAGTGGATGCCGGGCACGGGCAGGTCCGCGACGTGCGTGAGCGCGCGGGCCGACGACGGCGCGACGTGCGCCTGGTAGTCCGCGAGCGAGAGCGAGCCGGCCCAGGAGTCGAAGAGCTGGACGGCCGAGGCGCCCGCGAGCACCTGCGCGCACAGGAAGCGGCCCGTGAGCTCGGCAGTCCACTCGGTCAGCCGGCGCCACGTGTCCGGGTCGGCGTGCATGAGCGTGCGCGCGGCGAGGTGGTCCCTCGACGGGCGGCCCTCGACCAGGTACGCGGCGAGCGTGAACGGCGCCCCGCCGAACCCGATGAGCGGCACGGCGCCCACCCCTACCGAGTTGTCAGAACCCGGTGAACCGTGAGGGTCACGGCCTGCTGACAACTCGTCGAGGCCGGCGACCGTGAGCGCGACCGCCTCGCGGATCGGTGAGAGCGCCGCGTCGTCGAGCTCGCGCTCGACCAGCCGCGCGACGTCGTCCGCGGTCCGGTACGGCTGGTCCATGACCGGCCCGACGCCGGCCTTGATGTCGACGCCGACTCCGGCGAGGCGCAGCGGCACGACGATGTCGCTGAAGAAGATCGCCGCGTCCACGCCGTGGCGGCGCACGGGCTGCAGCGTGATCTCCGCCGCGAGCGCCGGCCGCAGGCACGACTCGAGCATCCCGACACCCCGGCGGACCTCGCGGTACTCGGGCAGCGACCGGCCCGCCTGCCGCATGAACCACACCGGCGTCGTCTCCGGACGATCACCCCGCAGCGCCCGCACGAGCGGCGAGCGGGCCGTCCGGCCGTCGACGAGCG
This sequence comes from Isoptericola halalbus, assembly GCA_009663185.1. Classification (GTDB taxonomy): domain Bacteria; phylum Actinomycetota; class Actinomycetes; order Actinomycetales; family Cellulomonadaceae; genus Isoptericola; species Isoptericola halalbus. The sequence goes on along the minus strand of VJZX01000011.1, from coordinate 29,424 downwards.
GGTGGTCGGCCGGCAACGGGTGGGCAGGACCAGGCGTGGGGGATGTCACGGTCCACGATTCTGCCCCCAGCCGCTGAGCCTCATAAAGTTGGACCCACTGTGGTTCTCCTCTCCCTCACCGCCTCCCACCGCGAGCTGGACCTCGACGCCCTCGAACGGCTGTCGACCGGCTCGGAGTCCGTGGGCCGCACGGTCGTGGGTACGTGCCGTCCGGTGCAGGGGGCCGTGGTGATCTCCACCTGCAACCGCTTCGAGCTCTACCTCGACGTCGAGGCGCCGCTCGACGGCGACTCGGTGCGCCACGCGACACGGCACGTCGCCGAGCTCGTCGCCGAGAGCTCGGGCATCACGCCCGACGTCGCGGCCGAGTCGTTCACGGTCCGCACCGGCCCCGAGGTCACCGAGCACCTGTTCTCCGTCGCCGCCGGCCTCGACTCGATGGTCGTGGGCGAGCGGGAGATCGCGGGCCAGGTCAAGCGCGCGCTCGAGGTCGCCCGCGAGGACGAGACCACGTCCAAGACGCTCGAGCTGCTGTTCCAGACGGCGTCGCGCACGTCGAAGAAGGTCGGCCACCAGACCGAGCTCGGCTCGGCCGGCCGGTCCGTCGTCGCCCTCGGCCTCGATCTCGCGGGCGAGCAGCTGCCGCCCTACCGCCGGGTGCGTGCCGTGCTCATCGGCACCGGCTCGTACGCGGGCGCGTCGGTCGCGGCCCTGCGAGCGCGCGGCTGCGGCGACGTCCGCGTCTACTCCCAGTCCGGGCGCGCCCGGGTGTTCGCCGAGTCGCACGGCATCGAGCCGGTCGCCGACCTGGTCGCGACGCTCGAGGACGCCGACCTCGTGGTGTCGTGCTCGGGCGCTCGCGGCCGGCGCCTGTCGGCCTCGGCGTCGGGCCCGGCCGGCGAGCTGCTGAGCGGCGGCTCGGTCACGATCGGCGCGACGGCGGGCGGCCTGCGTCCCGAGGCATCTCTCGAGTACGTGCTCGACGCCGCGGCGGTGGTCCGGGCGCGCGAGCGTGCGGCCGCGCGCGCCGGCGACGAGCCGGAGCCCGCCCCGCTCGTCATCCTCGACCTCGCGCTGCACCGCGACGTCGACCCGCGTGTCGCCGACGTCGAGGGTGTGCTGCTGTTCGACCTCGCGACGCTCAAGGCGCACGCGCCCGCGATGGCGCGCGACGTCGTCGGGCACGCCCGGCAGATCGTGGACGACGCCGCCCGCCGGTTCGAGGAGACGCGTCTGGGGCGTGCTGCCGACGCGGCCGTCGTCGCGCTGCTCGACGAGGCCGAGACCGAGGTGCGCCGCCAGGTCGCCGCGGCGGTCGAGCGACTGACGGCCGAGCTCGCCGCACGAGGCGCTGTGCCCGACGAGTCCGACGTCGAGGCCATCGCGCGCGAGGTGCGTGCGCGCCTGCACGCCCGGCTGCACGACAAGATCGTGGCTGTGCGCGCCGACGCGCTCGCCCGTGCCCGCGCGGCAGAGGCCGGCGTCGTGGCGGGGGCCGAGCAGCTCGTCGACGCGCACAGCGCCTCGCCCTGCTGACGGCGTCTCACCGGTCGGGCACGGCCCGGGTCGCGGCCCTGCAGAGCTACCGTGGCCCCGTGCGGCTCGGCGTGATCGACATCGGCTCCAACACGGTGCACCTGCTCGTCATGGACGCGCGCCACGGGGCGCGACCCGTACCGCAGGCCTCCGCGAAGACGACGGTGCGCCTCATGCGCTACCTGGAGCCTGACGGCTCGATCTCGCCCGAGGGCGTCGCCGCGCTGACCGACGCCGTCGACAGCGCGGCCCGCGTCGGGCGCGAGCACGGGACCGAGAGCACCTTGGCGCTCGCGACGTCGGCCCTGCGCGAGGCGACGAACGGCCCGGAGGTGCTCGCGGCGCTCGCGGAGCGGGCGGGCGTTCCCATCGAGGTGCTGTCGGGCAACGACGAGGCCCGTCTGACGTTCCTGGCCGCGCGCCGCTGGTACGGCTGGGGCGCCGGCCGTCTGCTGCTGCTCGACATCGGCGGCGGCTCGCTCGAGATCGCCACGGGCGTGGACGAGGAGCCCGACGTCGCGCTCTCCGTGCCGCTCGGGGCGGGCCGGATGACGCGCGAGTTCCTGTTCGACGACGACCCGCCCAAGCAGGCCGACGTCGAGCGCCTTCGGGTCCACGCCCGCAACGTGCTCGCGTCCGCCGTCGGGCCGGTGCGTGACGCGCCGACGCCGGACCACGCCGTCGCGACGTCGAAGACCTTCCGCTCGCTCGCCCGGCTCGCGGGCATGCCCCGGGACGTGCTCGGGCCGGACCATCGCTGGCGCATGCTCCGGGTGCACCTGGAGGACTGGGAGCCCCGGCTCGCGCGGCTGTCGTCCGTCGACCGGACGGTGCTGCCCGGCATCGGGCCGGGCCGCGCCCTGCAGATCGTGGCGGGCGCCGTCGTCGCCGAGGAGGCGATGCGCGCGCTCGGCGTCGACGAGGTCGAGATCTGCCCCTGGGCGCTGCGCGAGGGCGCGATCCTGCAGCACCTCGACCGCCTGTAGCCGGGGCAGCGCGGGAGGCTCTCTCGCCACGCGATCCGGCCCGAATATCACCCTGTGCCCCGGGGCACTTCACCCCCATGGCCGAGTCACACGCCGGCCCCGCGCCGCCTCTCACAGAGTGTGCGGGGGCCCGACCGCAACACCCTGCGCGCAGCGGGCGCGCAGCATCGCGCCCCCTTGAGCTGAGGTGCGACATGCGACACGTTCGGAGCAGCACAGGGGCCCTGGTCGCGCTGATCGACGAGACCGACGACGTCGGAGGGGGATGGGGACCATGAGCGCCCACCGCAGCCCGGAGCGTGACACCGACGGCTTCCAGCCGCAGGTCGTGCACCGCCGCATCCATGTCGGCGACACGGTCCGCGTCACCGGCGGCGCGCACCAGGGCCGCACCGGTACCGTGACGACGCTCGACACCACCTCGGCCGACGTCCGGTTCAACGGCGACGGCGACTGGACCGTCCCGAAGCGGTGGCTGGAGCCGATCGGCGACGGCACCGGGCGCGTCGTGGCCGAGTGGGACCGCGCCGAGGCGGACGGCGTCCGCATCGGCATCGACAGTGCCGTCAAGCTCGTCGGCACGTTCCGCGACTCCGCCGCCGCCAAGGGTCGCGACGGCGTCGCGGCTGTGCTCGACGAGATCACGGCGCGTCTGCTGGGGGCGCAGTGACGGGCAACGAGCGGGGACGAAACCTCAGCAACCTCAAGAACTCGTGACCGATCCTGGGCAGCCCTTGAGGATCTTCGGCAGGGCGCTGAGGTCCGAGAGCGAGTGTGGGTACAGCCACCCCGACGCTCGCGAAAGGCCCCCACCATGGCTGAGACCCGATCCTCCTGTCACCCCATCGATGCCTTCGTCGTCGGCGCTGCCGGGGGCGTCGCGCGTGTCCGCCGTCGCGAGGCGCCGGTCCTGACTTCACCCTCGCCGTCGGCGGGCTTCACCCGGTTTCCCGAGTCATGCATCGGGTCTGCGCTGCATCTCTGCAAGTGCTGGGGCTCGATCGACCACTCTGCGCGCACAAGGTGCGCAGCGACTCGCCCCACTGATTGCAGGGGGGCGACATGCGACACGCTCTGAGAAGTGCAGGACACTGTGCGGCGACCTTCCGCCGCACGCCGGCTCGAGTCGGGCGTGCCGTGAGGATCGTCGTCGGCGCGACGTTGACCGGTGCGCTGGCCATGACCGGCGGCCTCGTCGCCGCCGGGCCAGCTATTGCTGACGACGGCGGCGGTGACGACGCCGTCGTGCAGTCCGCCGAGGAGACGACCGAGACGCAGCAGACGGCGGTCGTGGGGGAGACCGGCGCCGAGGGCGCCGTCGAGACCGAAGCCCCGCAGCCCGAGGAGCCGGCCGAGCAGCAGGAGCCGGCCGAGGAGCAGGAGCCGGCCGAGGAGCAGGAGCCGGCCGAGCAGCAGGCTGCCGAGGAGCCGGTCGAGGAACCCGTCACAGACGAGGACGAGGCTCAGGCCCCGGCGCAGGGCGAGGAGCCTGCCGCCCAGTCGCCTGGCAGGTCGGGCGGGAAGAAGACGAAGGACGACGCTGCTGGCGAGTCCGCCGAGCCGGCCGCCACCATGGCCGACACGGGCGGCTCGGGGCCGAGGAAGAGTGACATCTCGGTCATCTTCCGGGCGGCGCACCCGGACGACTACTCCACGGCCGACCCGGCAACGGCGGACTCGGCGAACGTGAAGACACAGCTGACGTCCCAGTCGCAGAAGCGGTACTTCCAGTGCGACGACACGATCGTCTACTACCAGATCATCACGGTCGGGGGCAGCGCGACCGGGGAGTCCGTCGTCACGGTCACGTCCGACTTCGAGTCCCGGTTCGGCACCGACAGCCAGGTCGGCGTCACGCAGGTGACGGCGTTCCTCGCCTTCGACGACTCCGGGTACCAGGGCGACAAGGAGGAGGCGATCAGCGGGACCTCCGCCCCCGGCACGTGGTCCGACGGTGTGATCTCGCTGACCAGCAGGATCACGGATGTCGAAGCCGGCGACCGGATCGTCGTCGAGTACCACGCGACGCTGAGCTGCGGAACCTCGCCCGGCACCGTCTCGGGCACCCTGCAGGCGGGCAGCGGCGGTGTGACCGTCGCGCAGAACGCGGGCGCGGACGAGCCGCAGGACGTCGGCGCCGGCAGGCAGACGGTCTCGCTGTTCGCCGGCGCGGTGCTCGTGGCGCTCGTGCCGCTCGACCCGACGGTCACGCAGGCGGTGTGCGAGGTCGGCGAGCTGGACCCGCCGACGCTCACGCTGCCGACCGGGCCGGCAGGCATCACGTACGCGGTCAGCCCAGCCGCGCCGTTCGCGCCGGGCCAGGCGGTCACGGTGACCGCGACACTGGCTCCGGACTTCTCCTGGGGCACCCTGCCTGCTGGCTGGGTCCCGACGTCGTCGACCGCGGCGACCTTCGCCGTCACCTTCGACGGCGTCGAGTGCGGGCCGGTGCAGCCGGAGGCGCCGACGGTCACCCAGGCCGTCTGCCACGACGGCGAGCTGGAGCCGCCGTCGCTGGTGCTGGCCCAGGACTCCGAGGTCATCACGTACGCGGTCGACTCGGAGGGTCCGTATGCGGCCGGACAGACCGTGATCGTGACCGCCACGCTCGCCGCGGAGCACTTCGCCTGGGGCGAGATGCCAGGCTGGTTCGAGAGGTCGGCGACCGAGGCGATCTTCACCCTCACGTTCGCCGCGGTCGAGTGCCAGGCGACTGACCCGGAGGTGCCGACTGACCCGGAGGTGCCGGCCGACCCGGAGGCGCCGGCCGACCCGGAGGTGCCGGCTGACCCGGAGGTGCCGGCCGACCCGGCGGTGCCGACCGACCCGGAGGTGCCGGGGCAGCAGCCGCAGTCCGGCTCCCAGTCCGGCTCGCAGTCCGGCCCGCAGTCCGGCTCGAAGTCGCAGTCGCACTCGGACCCCACGTCGCAGCCGTCGCAGACGTCGCTGGCCGCGACCGGTGCGGGTGCGATCGGGACCTACGTCGGTCTGGCGGCACTGGTGCTCCTGGCCGGCGGGCTGCTGCTGGCCCTGTCGCGACGCCGGGACCTGCTGGGCTGACGCCGCTCCAGCGACAGATCGGTCCGTCCCGTCATGGTTCGCCATGGCGGGACGGACCGCGTTCAGGGGACGGGTTCGCGCCGTTCGCACCTATTGTCTGTGCCTTTTCACCCCCATACGGGGGAACTTCACCCGACCTGCCCGATACGGGGGGCCACGTGCGGGATGACGCTGCTTGTACAGGGGGCTTTCTGGCCCCAGCCGTGTGCGCAGGATGCACGGCCGTCGGGGCCTCGGGTCATGGAGGCAACGATGGGACACACTCGGAGCAGCAGTCCTCAACCACCGGCGGCGTCGCCGCGCCACAGGCGCCGACGTGCGAAGCAGACCGGGCCCAGGCTGCTCGGAGCTGCCGTCGCCGCGGTCCTGGCCACCGCGGGTGGCCTCGCGGGGGTCGGACCCGCGATCGCCGACGACACGGCCGCAGACGACACGTCCACCGCCGTCGAGACGACGACCGAGGAGTCAGCCTCGGTCGTCGAGGACTCCGGCGGCGAGGACGCCGTCGAGACCGAGACCCCGGCGCCCGAGGAGCCTGCCGAGGAGCCGGTGAAGGAGCCGGCAGCGGAGCCGGTGAAGGAGACTGCCGAGGAGCCCGGGACGGACCAGGGCGAGGCGGAGGCTCCCGCCGAGGAGCCTGCAGGGCCCGCCGAGTCGCCGGGCGCGTCGGGCGAGAGCAAGGCCACGGACACGGCCAAGAAGAAGGACTCCGGGAAGAACGAGGGCGACGTCGGCATCTTGGTCGACACGGCCGGCCCCGGACCCGACTCGGGCGACCTGCAGGTGATGTTCCGGGCCGCGCACCCGGACACGTACACGACGGCGAACCCGGGGACGGCGGACTCGTCGAACGTGCAGACGCAGCTGACGAGCAACACGCAGAACCGGTTCTTCGAGTGTGGCGACACGATCATCTACTTCCAGATCGTCGAGGTCGCCGCCGACGCGCCCGGAGGCGAGTCGGTGCTCGAGGTCACGACCGACTTCGACACGCGGTTCGGCAACCAGGACCAGGTCGGTATCACGGAGGTGACGGCGTTCCTCGCCGTCGGCGACTCCGGCTACGTGAGCGACGGGGAGGAGACGATCTCGGGAACGTCCGTCTCGGGCACCTGGTCGGACGGCCAGATCTCGCTGACCAGCGCGATCACCGACGTCGAGGCGGGCGAGACGATCGTCGTCGAGTACCACGCGACGCTGACCTGCGGGAACCCGCCCGGCACCATCACGGGCAACCTGCACGCCGGCAGCGGCGGCATGACCATCTCGCAGAACGCGGGGGCAGGGCCGGAAGAGAACGTGCCGGGCGCCGGCACGCAGACGGTCCCGCTGTTCGCCAACGCCGTGCTCGTGGCGATCGCGCCGGTCAACCCGACGGTCACCGAGGCGGTCTGCCCGCCGGGGGGTGGTGAGCCGACGGCGCCGACCCTGACGCTGCCGACCGAGCCCGATGGCATCACGTACACGGTCGATCCTGCGGGGCCGTACGAGCCGGGTCAGACGGTCACGGTGACCGCAACCCTGGACGCGGGCTTCGTCTGGGTCGACCCGCTGCCGGAAGGCTGGGTCGAGACATCGGCCACCACGGCGACCTTCACGGTCACGTTCGACAAGGTCGACTGCCCCAAGGAGGTCGCGCCGGTCGCGCCGAAGGTGACCGAGGCGGTCTGCCCGCCAGGTGGTGGGGAGCCGACGGCGCCGACGCTCGAGCTCGCCGACGACGCCGAGGCGATCACGTACAGCGTGGACGTCGAGGGGCCGTACGAGCGCGGCCAGACGGTCGTCGTGACCCCCACGCTGGCGGAGGGCTTCGTCTGGGCCGACCCGCTGCCTGAGGGCTGGGCCGAGACGTCTCCGACCACGGCGGCCTTCACGGTCACGTTCGACACGGTCGACTGCCCCAAGGAGGTCGGGCCGGTCGCCCCGACCGTGACGGAGTCGGTCTGCCCCGAGGGCGAGCCGACGCCGCCGACGCTCGAGCTGGCCGACGACACCGAGGCGATCACGTACACCGCCGTCCCGGCCGGTCCGTACGACCCGGGTGACATCGTCAACGTGGTCGCCACGCTGGCGGAGGGCTTCGTCTGGGTCGACCCGCTGCCTGCGGGCTGGGAGCTGTCCGACGCGTCGACGGCGATCTTCGTGGTCGAGTTCGGCGAGGACCCGTGCGTCTTCGTCGGCCCTGTCGCCCCGACCGTCACGCAGTCGCAGTGCCCGGACGGCAAGACGGTGACGCGTCCGACGCTGACCCTGGCGACGACGACGGGGATCACCTACTCGGTGAGCCCGGCCGGCCCGTACTCAGGTGGTGACACGGTGACCGTGACAGCTTCGCTGCAGGACGGCTTCGCCTGGGACCACCCGCTGCCGGGCGCGTGGACGACGGTGAGCTCGGTCACGGCGACGCTCGACGTCACGTTCGGCCCGGACGCCGAGTGCCCGAAGGGGCCGGTGCCGCCGCCGCAGCCGCCGCAGCCGCAGCCGCCGCAGCCGCCGCTCGTCGTGACCGGTCCGGAGGCGATCGGCACGTACGTCGGTCTCGCAGCCCTGGCACTGCTGACCGGTGGCCTGCTCCTGTGGGTGTCGCGACGTCGAGGCCTGCTGGGCTGACGCCGCACCGTTGAATGACGCGATCTGTCCCGTCACGGTTCGCCGTGGCGGGACAGATCGCGTTCGCGAGTGCACCGCTAGGATCGCGGGCATGGCCAAGTCCTCCGCCTCTGAGCTCGTGCTGCGTCCGTTCGAGGGTCTTCCCGGGGAGGCTGACTGGGTCGCCATGCGCGAGATCGTGCCGTCGGCCACGGCGCCGGCCCGCACCACCGCCGAGCACGGCGCCCGCGACGTCGTGATCACCACCGTCCTGCCGGCCGGATGGTGCGCGCTGCACCGCGAGGACGGCACGGTGCTGCTCGCCCTGCAGGGCGTCCTGAGCGCGGACGACCTGAGCCGCGACCTCGCCGCGGCCCTGCTCGCCGCGATCGAGGCCGAGCCGGGCACGGGCATCGTGCCCGAGCAGCTCGACGCCGCCGGCGCCCCGCGACTGCAGGAGGTGCTCGACACCTCCGTGCCGTTCGAGGTCACGGTCCACGAGGGCTACGAGTACTGGCTCGACTCGGCGGCCGAGATGACGGACGAGCTCCGGGCCTCGCTCGACCAGGCGGCCGAGTCGACGGTCCCCACCGTCAAGGTGTCCGCGGTGCCGTCGGCGTACTGGTGCCGCATGTCGCGCGAGTTCCTGCGCTGGGCGCGCAGCGAGGACGAGGACCAGGTGGTCGACGCGATCGCCCGCCTGCACGCGGCGCGGGAGTCGGGTCTGGCCGGGGGCAAGTTCCTCGGCATGTTCCGGGCGTGCGGGCTCGTCGTGCCCGTCTGGGAGCTGCCGCGCGGTACCGAGGCGGCGGACCTCGAGGAGCCGATCCAGGAGCTGGCGGAGCGCCTCGACGCCGCGCTCGCCGAGACGGCGCCGCTCGACGCGAACCAGCGGCGGGCGCGAGCGGGTATCGTCTCCCGTCAGGTCACGCTGCGCTGAGACACCCGTCACCGTCGACGAGTCCGGTCACGAGATCTTCACCCGTTCGGTTCCCTCGGGTCCCGGTTCTTGCGCAAAGGCCCGGCCTCGGACGGAGTAGAGTTCTGGGGGAATTCTTTGCACGAGCGATCCCCGGCCATTCCGGCCGAAGGATCTCCGTCGACCAAGCAGGCAGGGAGTCGTGAACACGGACCACGGGGCGGGCGGCACACGATCGGACGTGGTATCGGGAGGCACGAGCGCCGCCAGCCCGGACGCCGACGCCGGGGCGACCGGCAGCCGTCGTGCGGGCACCATGCCGGTCGCCAAGACGCCTCGCCCGACGGCGGGACGCGGAGGGCGCAACGTCCAGCGGGTCGCGGTCGTCATCCCCGCCAAGGACGAGTCCGAGCGCATCGCGGCCACCGTCCGCTCGGCCCGGGCCATCCCGCACGTCGACCTCGTGCTCGTGGTCGACGACGGCTCTGAGGACGACACGCAGCACGTCGCGCGGGACGCCGGTGCCGTCGTCGTGCGCCACTCCCACAACCGGGGCAAGGCGTCCGCGATGGAGACCGGCGCCGCGGTGGTCGCCATGCGCGACGCCGACGGACGCCCGCCGCGGCTCCTGCTGTTCCTCGACGGCGACCTCGGCGACACGGCGGTCAACACCGCGCCGCTGGTCGCGCCCGTGCGCGAGGGCGTCGCCGACGTGTCGATAGCGCTCCTGCCGCCGCAGAAGGGCGCCGGCGGCCGCGGCATCGTCGTCGGGACGGCCCGCCGCGCGATCCAGCACCTCACGGGCTGGAGCCCCACGCAGCCACTGTCCGGGATGCGCTGCCTCACGCGCGAGGCGTTCGAGGCCGCGACGCCGCTCGCGCACGGCTGGGGCGTCGAGACGGGTATGACGATCGACCTGCTGCGCCATGGCTACGTCGCCGTCGAGGTGCCCTGCGACCTGCGCCACCGCCCCTCGTCGGACGACCTCAGGGGCCAGCTGCACCGTGCCGCGCAATACCGCGACGTCGTCCTCGCCGTGAACGCCCGCCGTCTGCGGGGCACCCTCGACGCCGTGCGCGGAATCGGCCAGCAGCGCGGCTCGGGCCCCGCGGACGTGCGCCGCTGACGTGCACCACCGACCTAGCCGGCCCGCGCCTCCTGGCGCTCGGTCGGATCGGGCTGCGGCTGCGCGACGACCTCGCGCGCATCATCGGTACGCAGCACGAGCAGCCCGACGAGCGGCACCGCGGCGAACAGCATGATCGTCACCACGCGGATGCCGTAGTCGTTGACGAGCGCACCGCCCACGCCCGCCACCAGCAGCGCGACGAGCACGGACCGCAGCAGCGGAGAGGACGCCTCGACGCGCGCCAGCCACCTCGCGGGCAGCCACCGCCGCACCGGCCGCGGGCCCCACAGCGCCAGGGCCACGCCGACCAGCACCGCCAGCGTGAGCCAGGCAGGCAGGCCGCCGCCGAACGAGCGCAGCGCGTAGCCCGCCTTGCGCAGCACGGTCTCGAGCGCGGTGCCGTCGAGCACCGACTGGACGAAGGCCCCGAGGTGGGAGCGCTCGTCCGGTGGCTGCAGCCAGTCGAGGACGCCGATGACCGCGACCAGCAGCACGCCCGTCCCGCTGGCGACTGCCAGGCGCCGCCACGTGAGGCGCGCGCCCAGGACGCCGAGCACCAGGACCACGAACACCGGCAGCAGCACCAGCCCGCCGCCGACGTCGACGCCGAACGTGGGCCAGACGGTCGCGACGAGCGTCACGAGCCCGACGAGGCCTGCCACGACCGCTCCGGCGACCCGGTTCCAGCGGCGCGCCACGAGCGTCGCGAGCCCCGCGGCGCAGAACACCGCCACGACCGCGTACACCGAGTACGTCGGGTTGCCGAACCCGTAGTAGCGCCCGCCGAGCGTCGGCGCCGACCCGAGCGGGCTCCCGCGGTGCAGCGGCGTGCCGAGCACCGCGTCGAACGTGAGCACCGCGAACGTGAGCGTCGCGACGACGGTCGGCCCGGCCCACGCTGGCCGGCGGGGCGCGAGCGCCCCGACGAGCGCGACGACGGCCGTGCTCGCGAGCAGCGAGCTCCACAGCCCGATCGTCGGGTTCTCGACGCGCCACCACGCCCACGCCGACATGAGGAAGGTCGCCGCCGGGACCGACGCGCAGACGAGCAGCACGCCGTCGAGCAGGTGCGACAGCCCCGCGACCGACCGCGCTCTCCCGGCGCGCCGCCATCGCGGCAGGAGCAGCACGACCAGCCCGAACGCGATGAGCGAGAGGTAGGTGGGCACCGTCGTCACGGCGCCGGTCGTGACACGCAGCGAGTGGTCGCGGTCCGTGATCCCCGCGAGCTCGGCGACGGCGTCGGCCGTGTCCGAGGGTCGTTCCTGGGCGAGCGTGAAGGGTGCGCCGCTGACGTCGACGGGTCGGGCCAGACCGTGCGCCTCCACGAGCGTCGTCGGTACGTCGAGCAGGCGCACGACGCCGAGCCAGCGCGTCGCGGCCGAGGTCAGGTAGGCGGGCGCGTCGCCGGCGTCCGCGTCCGCGACGCCGACACCGAGTGCGGGGCGGGCCGGCGCCGGGTTGCCGACGTCGAGCACGAGCACGGTCGCGTCGTCGGGCACCACCGCGAGCACGCGGCGCACCGTCGTGTCGACGGCGCGCACCGCGCTCGCGCGCTCGTCGCCGTCGGCCGTCGCGTCTGCCGGGACGGGGCGCGACGTCGAGCCCGTGCCCGTGCGGTGGTAGGGAGCCGCGCCGGCGTCGACGACGGTCAGAGGGCAGCCGAACGTGTCCCGCGGGTCGTCGAGCGCGGCGTCGAGGTCGCGGTAGCGGTCGACCGATCCGTCAGGCGCGGCGAGCGCGAGCGCCGCACCCGGCCCGACGGCGGTGGTGCAGACGCCGCCGTCGGCGAGGGCCGCGCCGAGCACGCCCAGGCGGGGGCGGAACTCCGAGCCGGACTGCAGCCTGACGAGGTCGTCCCAGCCGCCGACGACGGCGCCCTCGCCCCGCGCTTCGACCGCCCAGGGCCGGCACGACCACGTGCCGTCCACGGACTCGGCCGTCACGGGGCTGCGGCCGGACGAGAGTCCGAGCCAGCCCGCGGCCGTGCAGTCGCCCGACGCTCCCGTGACCGCGGGTGTCACGCCCGCCGCGCTCGCGCCGTCGCGCAGCAGCTCCCACAGGGCAGGCGTCTGCACCGGGGTGACGTCGTCCCAGCGGAGCCCCTCGGTGCCGATCAGCACCACGGGCTCGCCCTCGCCGATCACCGGCGTGCCCGGGGCGGTCACGTCGCCCGCGCTCGCGAGCCCGCGGGCCGGCAGCGCCGTCGCGCCGAGCAGCAGCGCGACCAGGACCGCCGCGCTCACGCCGGCGACCATGCCTCCCGTCGCGATGACGCCGGGGGAGCGTGGCGGCACGGCGCCCTCCGCCAGGCCTTGGCCCACCTCGGGGGCGCGTCTGCCGGGGCGCTCGGCGTGCTCGAGCGGGCCGCTGAGCACGACGGGCGTGGCCACGAGCGCCACGAACATCGCGACCGCGATGCCCGAGTCGTTGAGCAGGGTCCCGATCACCGCCGTCGTCACCAGCGCGACGACGAGCCGGCGCAGCAGGGGCTGCCCGGCGTACGCGGCGGCCACGCCGTCGAGGCGCCACCGCTCGGGGTCGAGCAGCGCCCACGCGAGCGCCGCGCACCCCAGGAGCACGATGGCACCGGCGGGGTTCGCGACGGTCGCCCAGGCGCCCGCGGCCTTGCCCGAGACGACGCCGTACGCGTGCCCGTCGAGCACGGACCGGACGAATCCGCCGAGGTGCGTCTTGGGTCCCGTGGCGAAGTCGGCCACGGCCACCGCGAGGACCAGCGCCACGGTCGCCGCGCCCACGCCGAGCAGCCGGCCCCACGTGACGCGTACGCCCGCGATGCCGAGCACGAGCACCGCGAAGCCGGGCACGAGCGCGAGGATGCCGCCGAGGTCCGCCCCGAACGGCGGGAGCCCGTCGACCACCACGGTCACGACCCCGACGGCGCCCGCCACCGTCGTCGCCGCACCCGGGCGGCCCCGGCCGCGCAGCATCGCCGCGGTGCCCGCGGCGAGCACGAGCCCGGCCACCGCGTAGACCGCGAACACGGTGTTGCTGAACCCGTAGAACCGGGCGCCGAGCGCCGGCGCGGGCCCGAGGAGAGAGCCCTGCTGCAGCGTCGTTCCGGTCAGCCCGTCGACCGTGAGCACGAGCCAGGTCAGGCCGGCGAGCGTCGTCGGGAGGCGCCACGGGGACGCGGGCAGCAGGCGTGCGAGCCACCATGCTGCGAGCCCGACGGCGAGCGCCGCCGACGTGAGCGCGAGCGCGAGCGTCGTCACTGGCGTGAGCCACACCCACCAGCGGGACATCGTCGCGAGCGTCGCCGCGACGGGCAGCGCCGACGCCACGACGAGCACGGCGAGCGCCAGGCGGCGGCTGTGCCGGCGTCCCGCACCGGGCGCCGTGTCTGTCGCGCCCCGCTCTGTCGCGCCCCGCGCGGCGGCACGCCGCCGGGACAGGAGCAGCCCGCCCACCACGAGCACGTCGGCAAGCGCGAGGGTCCCCACGAGCACGGGCGTCATCTGCGGCACGGTCTCGGTGAGCACGCCCAGATAGCGGCGGTTCTCGACGGTCCGCGCGGCACTGAGGCGGCGCACCTCGCCACGCTCGAGCGGCGACCCGGTGAACGGCGAGGTGGCCTCGGATCCCTCCTCGAGGTCGCCCGCGGCCACGAGGGCGTCGGCCACCGTGGCGCTCAGGTCGGCGAGGACGACGACGCCGGGCCACCGCGACGACGTCGAGGTGAGCCACGTCGGCTGGCCGCCCGGCGCGGACCAGTCGACGACCACCTGCAGGTCGGACGGGCCGAGCGGCGTGTCCGAGATGCCGGCGACGACGAGGCGCCCACCCGAGGGCACGATGTCGGCGAGCGAGCCGATCTGCGCGTCGAGGACCTCGAGCGCCTCCGTGCGCTCGGCGGCGGCGTCGGGCAGGGCGCCGAGGTCGACGACGGTCGCGGGGCACTCCGCGATGTCCACGCTGGTGAGCTCGGCCGCGTCGGACAGGTAGCGCGGCACGAGACCGCCGGGCCCCGCGAGCGCGACGGCCGCACCGGGGCCGACCGCCGTCGCGCACGTGCGGGCCTCGTCGGTGAGGGCGCCGAGCGCCCCGGGCTCGGCCGTGGGCGGGGCGAGCGGGTCCTGGGTGACGAGGCCGGACCAGCCGGGCACCGTGGCGCTCTCGACGCCCGACGTCGCGCGCGGCGTGGGCAGGTCGGAGCAGCCGAGCGCGGGTTCGGCCGAGGGGGCGTCGGCGTCCGGGACGGGGTCGGGCTCGTCGCGGTCGTCGAGGTCTGCCACGACCCGCCCGCCCGCCGAGAGCGTGAGCCACGCGTCCACGGGGCACGTGGGCGTCAGCGTGCGTACCGAGACGGAGGCGACCGACCCGCTGCCCACGAGACGCCACAGGTTCGGCGTGCGCGCCGCGTCGACGTCGGACCACTGCAGGCCCGCGACGCCCACCAGGACGGCAGGTGTCTGCGCGTCGGTGGACGTGCGCGCGTCGCCGACCGCGAGCGCCGGTCCGGCGGCCCCGAGCAGGGTCGCGAAGGCCGCCACCATGACGGCGAGCATGCGGACCAGCGAGTTCACGTCGCCAGCCTATGCGGGTCCGGGGCGGGGACCGAGTCACCCGTGCTCGCTCGCGCAGGCGGTGCGACGGACGTTCACACGACCGTCGCGCCGTCGTCGCACCTCACGCCGTCGCGGGCAACCCCGCGGTGCGCACCACGAGCGAGCGCTGCTCGACCCACATCTCGAGCTCGACCGCCCGGCCGAGCGGGTCGCCGTCGACCTGCGCCTGCTCGCCGCCCGGCACGACCACGCGCACACGCTTGGCTCGCACGTGGTCGATGCGGCCGATCTTGCCGGGCAGGTCGTTGCGCATCCCCGCGCCCTGGATCACGACCTCGCCGAGCAGCTGCGCCCAGCCCGCGAGGCCGCCGCGCGTGTCGACCGCGGCGATGTCGAGCTCGCCGTCGTCGATCACGGCGTCGGGCAGCAGCGTGATGCCGCCCGGCAGCCGGCCGCAGTTGCCGGCCATGAGGGTGCGCAGCCGCGCCTCGACCGGCGGCTGGTCGTCGAGCGTGATCTGAGCGCGCATGCGGCGCGAGTGCAGGTGCCGGACGCCCGCGAGGAAGTAGGCGACCCAGCCGACCCTGGCCTTGAGCTGGTCGTCGGCGTCGGCGACCATCGCGGCGTCGAACCCGAGCCCCGCGATGACGAGGAAGATGTGGGCGGCGCCCGCGACCTCGGGCTCGCCGGCGGCGTCGCGCGGCGGGGGCGGGACGTCGGGGATGCTGTCGGGGCGCTCCTCGGGGCGGTCGGCGTACTCGAGGACGCGTGCCCAGCCGACGTCGATCCGGCGGTCCTCGCCGCCGAGCACGACCGCGAGCGCCTCCCGCACCGAGGTCAGCGGGATGTCGAGGTTGCGGGCGAGCAGGTTGCCCGTCCCGGCGGGGATGAGGCCCATCGGCTTTCCCGTGCCGACCATCGCCTCCGCGACCGCGCGCACGGTGCCGTCGCCGCCGGCGGCCACGACGACGTCGGCGCCCCAGTCGAGCGCCTCGTGCGCCTGGCCCGTGCCGGGGTCCTCGACGGTGGTCTCGAAGAACCGTGGTTCGGGCAGCGCGGCCTCGGCGCACACCCGCAGCACGAGCTCCCGGAGGGTGTCCGCGCCCTCCTTGGAGGGGTTGATCACGACGGCAAGCTGTGGCCGGCGCATCGCGTCTCGACGCGCGGCCGGACGCTCGGCGCCTGCCTCGGGCTCGACGACGGTGCGCGACGTGCGGGTGTCGATCCGCCACACCACGAAGACGAGTCCGAGCGCGGCGAGGGCGAGCAGGAGCGCGACGATCCCCAGCACGACCTCTGGCGGCATGATCGAAACCTAATATGGCCGGGATCTGCCCGCCGCCGGGCGAACGTTAGGCTTGCGCGCGTGATCGACCTCCGCCTCCTGCGCGACAACCCCGACGTCGTCCGCGCCAGCCAGCGGGCTCGCGGCGACGAACCCGACCTCGTCGACGCGGCGCTCGACGCCGACGCGCGGCGGCGCTCCTCCCTGACGGAGTTCGAGCGGCTGCGTGCCGAGCAGAAGGCGCTGGGCAAGCAGGTGGCCAAGGCATCGGGCGACGAGAAGGCCGCGCTGCTCGCCAAGACCAAGCACCTGTCGGAGGAGGTCAAGGCGCGGCAGGCCGAGGCCAACGACGCGGAGGCCGAGCTCGACGAGCTGCTCTTCCGGATCCCCAACGTCATCGAGGGTGCCCCGCCCGGCGGCGAGGACGACTACGTGGTCCTCAAGGAGGTCGGCGCGCCGCGCGACTTCGCGGCCGAGGGCTTCACGCCGCGCGACCACCTCGAGCTGGGCGAGGGTCTCGGCGCGATCGACACCGCGCGGGGCGCCAAGGTCGCCGGCTCGCGGTTCTACTTCCTCACCGGCGTCGGGGCGCGCCTCGAGCTCGCGATCCTCAACGCGGCGATGGACCAGGCCGTGGCCGAGGGCTTCACGCCCATGATCACGCCCACGCTCGTCACCCCGGGCACGATGCGCGGCACGGGCTTCCTCGGCGCGCACGCGGACGAGGTCTACCGCCTCGAGCGCGACGACCTGTACCTCGTCGGCACGTCGGAGGTGGCGCTCGCGGGCTACCACGGCGACGAGATCATCGACCTGTCGGACGGCCCGCGCCGGTACGCCGGCT
Organism: Isoptericola halalbus; assembly: GCA_009663185.1. Taxonomy (GTDB): domain Bacteria; phylum Actinomycetota; class Actinomycetes; order Actinomycetales; family Cellulomonadaceae; genus Isoptericola; species Isoptericola halalbus. The sequence continues at coordinate 12,547 of VJZX01000011.1, read as the reverse complement.
GGAGCGCCTGCTACCGGCGGGAGGCCGGGTCCCACGGCAAGGACGTGCGCGGCATCATTCGGGTGCACCAGTTCCACAAGGTCGAGATGTTCAGCTACTGCACGGTCGAGGACGCCGCGGCCGAGCACGAGCGGATGCTCGCCTGGGAGGAGGCCATGCTCGCCAAGATCGAGGTGCCGTACCGCGTCATCGACACCGCGGCCGGCGACCTCGGGTCGAGCGCTGCCCGCAAGTTCGACTGCGAGGCCTGGCTGCCGACGCAGGAGCGATACCTCGAGCTGACCTCGACGTCGAACTGCACCACGTTCCAGGCGCGGCGCATGAACGTCCGCGAGCGGACGGAGGACGGGACCCGCACCGTGGCGACGCTCAACGGCACGCTCGGCACCACGCGGTGGATCGTCACGATCCTCGAGAACCACCAGCAGGCCGACGGCTCGGTCCGCGTCCCGGAGGGCCTGCGGCCCTACCTGGGCGGGCTCGAGGTGCTCGAGCCGGTGCGCTGAGGCCGGCGCGCTCATGCCTGCGACGCCGGAGGACCGGCTGCTCGTCGCGCTCGACATCGACGGCACGCTGCTGCACTACGAGGGCACGATGTCCGACGCCGTGCGCAGCGCCGTGGGCGAGGTGCGCGACGCTGGGCACGAGATCGTCCTGTCCTCCGGGCGCTCGCTCATCGCGATGACGTCGATCGCGGCCGAGCTCGGCATCGAGACCGGCTGGATGGTCGCCTCGAACGGCGCCGTGACCGTACGCCTCGACCCCGGCCGGCCGCAGGGCTGGGCGCTCGAGGACGTCGTCACCTTCGACCCCGAGCCCGCGCTGCGCCTGCTGCGCACGGAGCTGCCCGACGCGCGCTACGCCGTCGAGGACGTCGGCGTCGGGTTCCGCATGAACGCGCTCTTCCCCGAGGGCGAGCTCGACGGCGACCACCGGGTCGTGGACTTCGAGGACCTGTGGTCCGGCGAGGTCACGCGTGTCATCGTGCGCAGCCCCGAGTCGACGAGCGAGCACTTCCACGCGCTCGTCGAGCGCCTCGGGCTCGACGACGTCACCTACGCCGTCGGGTGGACCGCCTGGATGGACCTGGCGCCGCTCGGGGTGAGCAAGGCGACGGCGCTCGAGCAGGTCCGGCGCCGCGTGCAGGTGCAGCCGCACCGGACCGTCGCGATCGGCGACGGGCGCAACGACGTCGAGATGCTGCGCTGGGCCTCGCACGGCGTGGCCATGGGCCACGCTGACGCCGTCGTCAAGGAGGCGGCCGACGAGGTCACCGGCAGCATCGAGGACGACGGCGCCGCCCAGCTCCTGCGCTCCCTCCTCGCGAGGTAGCGCCGCATTCGCCGGGGTAGCACGTTCGCGGCGCTACCTCACGGTGCGTCGCGCTACGTCGCGCTCAGCCGCGGGCGGTGAGGACGATCGGGCCGTCCTGGGTGATGGCGACGGTGTGCTCGCTGTGCGCGCCGCGCGAGCCGTCGGCGGACCGTAGGGTCCAGCCGTCGCGGTCGGTGTAGATCTCGTCCGTCGTCTCGAGGAACCACGGCTCGATGGCGATGACGAGACCGGGCCGCAGCGGGAAGCCGCGCCCCGCGCGGCCGTCGTTCGGCACGTGCGGGTCGCCGTGCATCGTGCGCCCGACGCCGTGCCCGCCGAAGTCGGTGTTGATCGAGTAGCCCGCGGCGTGCGCGACCTCGGCGATCGCGGCCGAGATGTCGCCGACCTTGTTCCCGGGACGCGCGGCGGCGATGCCCGCCTCGAGCGCGACCTCGGTCGTGCGGATGAGCTTCTCGTCGGCCGCCGCGCGCTCGGGCGTCGGCGACGTCCCCACGACGAACGACGTGGCCGAGTCGGCTACCCAGCCGTCGACGGCGACGGCGAAGTCGATGCTCAGCAGGTCGCCGTCGCGCAGCGCGTAGTCGTGCGGCAGGCCGTGCAGGACGGCGTCGTTCACCGAGGTGCAGATGACCTTGCCGAACGGCATGGCGCCGAACGACGGGTGGTAGTCGATGTAGCAGGACTCCGCGCCGCGCTCCTTGATCATCCGGTGCGCGAGCTCATCGAGCTCCAGCAGGTTCGTCCCCACGCGCGCGGCCTCGCGCACCGCGGTCAGCACCTCGCCGACGAAGCGGCCGGCCGGGCGCATCTCCTCGATCTCGCGCGGGGTCCTCAGCTCGATCATGGTGGTCCTTTCCGTGCAGGGGATGGCACAAGGGTGTCACGGATCGTCACCGAGTCGTGACCGAAGAATCCGGGTCTTCCGGTTGCGCATACCCGGTGGCCTGCGGTCGACTCAGGAAAGGCACGTGTGCCGAGGTCAGCGGCATGCCGTGCCCGCACCGGACCGACCAGTGGCATCGCCGGTCGGACCACGACGCAGTGGAGGGGTTAGCGATGACCAGACGAACGACGACGGCGCGCCGCCGGAGCCTGGCGCTCGCGGCTGGAGGTGCGAGCCTCGCGCTCGTCCTCGCCGCGTGCGGAGGCGGCGACGGCGGTGGCGGTGGCGACGGCGGCGACGGTGGCGACGGTGGCGACGGCGGTACCGCCGAGGACATCGACTGCGCCGCATACGAGGAGTTCGGCGACCTCGAGGGCACGGAAGTCACCATCTACACCTCGATCGTCGAGCCAGAGGCCGAGCAGCAGGAGGCGTCCTACGTGGCGTTCGAGGAGTGCACCGGCGTGGATGTGGTGTACGAGGGCTCGCGTGAGTTCGAGGCGCAGCTGCTCGTGCGGCTCCAGGCCGGCAACGCGCCGGACATCGCCTACATGCCTCAGCCCGGTCTGCTCAACACGATCGTCACGGACTTCCCGGACGCGGTCGTCCCGGCCCCGCCGCAGACCGAGGCGAACGTCGACGAGTTCTTCTCCGAGGACTGGAAGGGGTACGGCACGGTCGACGGCACGTTCTACTCCGCCCCGCTCGGCTCGAACGTCAAGTCGTACGTCTGGTACTCGCCGGCGATGTTCGAGGAGGCCGGTTACGAGATCCCGCAGACGTGGACCGAGCTGTTGGAGCTCTCGCAGACGATCGCCGACTCGGGCGCGATCCCGTGGTGCGCGGGCGTCGAGTCGGGTGACGCGACGGGCTGGCCGCTCACGGACTTCATCGAGGACATGGTGCTGCGCACGGGTGGCCCGGAAGTCTACGACCAGTGGATCAGCCACGAGATCCCGTTCAACGACCCGCAGATCATCGAGGCGTGGGAGGCCGCCGGGGAGATCGTCAAGAACCCGGACTACGTCAACGGCGGGCTCGGCGGCGTCGACTCCATCGCGACGACGCCGTGGACCGATGCGGGCTACCCGATCCTCGAGGGCTCGTGCTGGATGCACCGGCAGGCCAACTTCTACCAGACCCAGTGGCCCGAGGGCACCGAGGTGGGTGAGGACGGCGATGTCTACGCGTTCTACCTGCCGACCGACCAGACCGACGTCAGGCCGGTCCTCGCAGGCGGCGAGTTCCCCCTCGCGTTCAGCGACGAGCCGCAGGTCCAGGCATTCCAGACGTACCTGTCGAGCGCGGACTGGGCCAACCAGAAGGCGATCGCGACACCGGGCGGTGGCTGGGTCAGCGCGAACACGGGCCTCGACCCGGCGAACCTCGCGACCGACTTCGACAGGTTGTCCTTCGAGATCCTCGCCGACCCCAACGCGGTCATCCGCTTCGACGGCTCCGACCTCATGCCCGGTGAGGTGGGTTCGGGGACATTCTGGACCGGCATCGTCGACTGGCTCACGGGCGACTCGACACAGCAGGTCGTCGACCGGATCGAGAACCGCTGGCCGATGTAGCCACCATGGCCGGGCCGTCGGGTCCGCGGCGGACGCCGCGGACCCGACGGCTCCGGTCTTCGTCGTTGCCAAAGGAGGTCATCGGTGACCTGGTTGATCGAGCCTGACAACACGGCCGAGAAGCTCATGCTCATGGTGGTGGGCGTCCTTCTCTTCGCCGTCATCATGGGCGCCCTGCTGTTCCTGGTGGACCGCCCCAAGAGGATCCCGGCATGGGTGGTCGCACTGGCGTTCGCCGGCCCGGCGGTCCTTCTCATCGCCTACGGACTGATCCGGCCTGGCATCATCACGATCAAGAACTCGTTCTTCGACCGGCGCGGGAACGAGTTCGTGGCACTCGACAACTACGTCACGGCCTTCACGACGCCGCAGTTCCAGCAGGTGCTCATCATCACCGCAGTGTGGGTGATCCTGGTGCCGGCCGCGAGCACGATGATCGGTCTGATTTACGCGGTGCTCGTCGACCGGACACGGTACGAGCGGCTCGCCAAGTCGCTCGTGTTCGTGCCGCTGGCCATCTCGATGGTCGGCGCGTCGATCATCTGGAAGTTCGTCTACGAGTTCCGCCCCGACCAGCCGGGGGTCCGGCAGACGGGCCTGCTCAACCAGGTTCTCGTGTGGCTGGGCCTGCAGCCGCAGCAGTTCCTCATCAACCAGCCCTGGAACACCGGGTTCCTCATCGTCGTCATGGTCTGGATCCAGACCGGTTTCGCGATGACGGTCCTCTCGGCGGCGATCAAGGCCATCCCGGACGACATCATCGAGGCCGCCCGGCTCGACGGCCTGCACGGAGCCGGGATGTTCCGGTACATCACCGTCCCCTCCATCCGGCCGGCGCTCGTCGTGGTGCTGACCACGATCGCCATCGGCACGCTCAAGGTCTTCGACGTCGTGCGAACGATGACCGGAGGCCAGTTCGGGACCGACGTCGTCGCGAACGAGTTCTACACGCAGGCGTTCCGTCAGAACAACCAGGGTCTGGCGTCGGCGCTCGCCGTCGTCCTGTTCATCCTGGTGGTGCCGATCATCGCGTACAACGTGCGGCAGATGCGCAAGACGGAGGAGATCCGATGACCAGCACCCCGACGCCCGGCGGTGTGGTGGCGACCACGCCGGTCGAGGACAGGGCAGCGGCCCAGCCCCGCAAGCTGACGCGCCTCGAGAAGCGCGCGATCGCGGCGAAGGGCAAGCTCAGCTCGCCGTGGGCCTCGTTCACCGCGATCATCATCGCGGTCCTGTGGACGATCCCGTCGGTCGGCCTGCTCGTCACGTCGTTCCGGCCCGAGATCGACATCCGCCGGTCCGGCTGGTGGACCCTCATCCCGGGTCTGTTCAACGGCGAGGCCGAGTTCACTGCCGACAACTACGACCAGGCGCTCTACGGCAGCGGCACCAACCTCTCGTCGGCGTTCGTCAACACGTTCGCGATCACGATCCCAGCGGTGGTCATGCCGATCACCTTGGCGTTGTTCGCCGCGTACGCGTTCGCGTGGATCGAGTTCCGGGGACGCAACGTCCTGTTCGTCTCCATGTTCGCGCTGCAGATCGTCCCGCTCCAGGTCGCGCTGATCCCGCTGCTGAGCGACTACGTCCGCGCGGGCGTCGCCGGCAGCTTCTGGACCGTGTGGCTGTCCCACACGATCTTCGGGCTGCCGCTGGCGATCTTCCTGCTGCACAACTTCATGAAGGACATCCCGCCGTCGCTCGTCGAGGCGGCGCGGGTCGACGGCGCGGGGCACGTGAAGATCTTCTTCCAGGTGCTCCTGCCGCTGCTCGTCCCGGCGATCGCGGCGTTCGGGATCTTCCAGTTCCTGTGGGTCTGGAACGACCTGCTCGTGGGTCTGACCTTCACCGGCCCGGCCTACCGCCCGATCACCGTCGCCATCGCCGAGATGGCCGGCTCGCGCGGCGGCGACTGGCACGTCCTCACGGCTGGCGCGTTCATCTCGTTCGCCGTGCCGCTCGTGGTGTTCATCGCACTGCAGCGGTACTTCGTGCGCGGCCTCCTGGCCGGCTCGGTCAAGGGCTGAGAAGTCCGTACAGCACGACGGCGGCCCGGGCGAGATGCTCGGGCCGCCGTCGTGTGGTGGCGAGGTCGTCAGACGCCGACGGGCGCTGCCGCGTCGACACCCTTCGGGTCGGGCCCGAAGCGGTTCGGCCCGGGAGTGCCGGCGAGGGCGGTGAAGACGATCAGGATGATCCCGCCGACGAACGGCACCAGACCGATGAACCACCAGAAGCCGCTGCGGTCGGTGTCGTGCAGGCGGCGCACGGTCACGGCGAGGCTCGGAAGGAAGAGCGCCAGGGAGACCAGGTTGGCCAGGATGCCGGTGGCGCCATAGGTGGGAAGCCCGGTGGCGGGGTCGACCTGGAAGCCGCCGGTGGCGCCGGCGAAGGCGCTCAGGACGACGCCGACGAGAACGCTGAACAGGACCCAGTACCAGAACTCCGAGCGGCGTGCGCGGCCGGAGAAGGTGACGTACTGGCGGAAGACGGACTTGATCGCGTCCGTGAAACTCATCATGACCTCGCTTGTCGTGTGATCGGGCCGGAGACACCCGGCCGCCGCTCGGACAGTAGAGGACCGCTCACCCCGCGTCCAGCATTTGTCGACCGTTTCTTCACATCGCTCGGGCCGGGTCTGTTCGTCCGCCGCCTCACGAGCCTGCGGCGTAGGCTCCCCGCGTGTCATCCGCGCCCGCCACGCCTCCTCCGAGCCCGCCCGCCGTCGCTCCCGGGGCGCTCGACCGCGTGCCCGCGCCGGCACTCTTCGTCGTCTCGGGACTGACGCTCTACCTGGGCGCCGCGGTCGCCGTCGGGCTCTTCGAGAGGCTCGGTGCGCCCACGGTGAGCTGGTGGCGCATCGTGCTCGCCGCCGTCGTGCTCCTGGCGTGGCGGCGCCCGTGGCGCCGGACCTGGACGCGCCGCGACCTCGCCTGGGCCGCACTGTTCGGCGTCGTGCTGGCGGCGATGAACATCGCCTTCTACATCGGCATCGACCATCTGCCCCTCGGCGTGGCGGTGGCGATCGAGTTCTGCGGGCCTGTCGCCGTCGCGGCGGTCACGGGCCGCGGCTGGCGCGAGCGGGGCGCGATCGTCGTCGCGGCCGCCGGCGTCGTGCTGCTCGCGGGGATCACGCTGCAGTCGGACCTCGACCGCGGCGACGTCGTGGTGGGGCTCGCGGCGATCCTGGCCGCAGCGGCCTGCTGGGCGGGCTACATCCTCCTCGGCAAGCGCGTCGCGGGTGCCGGTGCGGGGATCGACGGGCTCGCCGTCGGCATGCTCGCGGGCGCGGTCGCGTTCGCGCCGTTCTTCGGTGCCTCGGTGGTCACGGTCGTGCCCGACGCCGGCCTGCTCGCGTTCCTGCTGGTCGTCGCGGTGTGCTCGTCGGCCATCCCCTACGTGCTCGACCAGGTCGTGCTGCGCCGCGTCGGCACGGCGACGTTCTCCGTGCTCCTCGCGCTGCTGCCGGCCACCGCCGTCGTCGTGGGCGCGGTCGTGCTGGCGCAGGTCCCGACCTGGCCCGAGCTCGTCGGGCTCGCGCTGGTCTCCGGGGCGATCGCGATGACCGCGACCGCGAAGTAGCGGGCTGCCCAGGCGCTCGCTGACCGCGCGGTCCCGGCGTCAGAGGTACTGACCGGGGGAGGGCCGCCCGTCCTCGGGACGGTGCTCGTGGGGGTGGCCGTGGCCGGGACCGAACGGTGCGGGATGCGTACCCGGCGGCAGCTGCCGGCGCATCTGCGACAGCTGGGCCTGTGCGGCCATCTGCTGCGCGACGAGCGCGGTCTGGATGCCGTGGAAGAGCCCCTCGAGCCACCCCACGAGCTGGGCCTGCGCGACGCGGAGCTCGGCGTCGGAGGGAGCGACGTCGTCGGTGAAAGGCAGGGTGATGCGGTGCAGCTCCTCCACGAGGTCGTCGGAGAGCCCGTCCTCGAGCTCGCGGATCGAGCGCTCGTGGATCTCGGCCAGGCGCGTCCGTGCGGCCTCGTCGAGCGGGGCGTCGCGCACCTCGTCCAAGAGTCGCTTGATCATGCCGCCGATGCGCATGACCTTGGCGGGCTCCTCGATGCGCGAGGTGTCCTCGTCGTCCTCGATCGCGTCGTCGGCCTCCACAGGGACCTCGGTGCCGTCGGGGTGGACCACCCGGGCGTGGTCGGGTTCCGTCGCCGGGTCGACGGATGCGTCTGACACGTCGTCGCCGGGCTCGCCTGCCTGGATCGTCTCGTCGGGGGTGCTCGCGTCGGGGTCCGTCATGGCATCAGTCTGTCGTAGCCCGGCGCCCCGCGTCAGGGCAGCAGCAGGACCTTGCCGAACGCCTCGCCCGTCGAGAGCATGTCGTGTGCGGCCTCCGCCTCGGCGAGGGGCAGGCGCGCGTGGACGACCGGTCGCACGCTGCCGTCGGCGACGAGCGGCCACACCTTCTCGCCGACGGCCGCGACGATCGCGGCCTTCTCCTCGGGCGTGCGCGAACGCAGCGTCGTCCCCGTGACCAGTGCACGCTTTGCCATGAGCGCACCGAGATCGAGCTCTCCCCGCCGCCCCTTCTGCAGTCCGATGACGACGAGCCGTCCGCCCGGCGCCAGCACGCGCACGTTGTCGGGAAGGTACTTGGCGCCGACGACGTCGAGCACGACGTCCGCGCCGTGGCCCGCGGACGCGGACCTCACGCCGGCGACGAAGTCGTCGTGACGGTGGTCCAGGCCCGCTACCGCGCCCAGCTCGACGCAGCGGGCGGCCCGCTCCGCACCGCCGGCGGTCGCGACGACGTGCGCCCCGAGCGCGGCGGCGAGCTGGACCGCGATCGTGCCCACGCCGCCCGAGCCGCCGTGGACGAGGACCCACTCACCGGCCCTCAGGCCCGCCGTGTCCACGAGGTTGCTCCATGCCGTGCACGCCGCCTCCGGGAGGGCTGCGGCATCGACGAGGTCGACACCGTCCGGCGCCGGCAGCACCTGGGTCTCGCGGACCACGACCTGCTCGGCATAGCCGCCTCCTTCGAGCAGCGCAACCACAGGTTCGCCGACACGCCGGGAGGACACGCCGGGCCCGACAGCCAATACCACACCGGAGACTTCGAGGCCCGGCCAGTCGGGCGCGCCGGGCGGCGGCGGATACTGACCGGCACGTTGCAGCAGGTCAGCGCGGTTCACGCCCGACGCGACGACATCGATCGTCACCTCGCCTGCGCCCGGTTCGCGCAGGTTCACCTGGGATAGGGCGAGTTTCCTTGAAGTGCCTGGTGCCGATATCGTGACCGCTCGCACACCGGTGGAGCCTACCCGTGCGCCTCTCCCGGCACTCCGAGCGGCGCGAAGGCAGGCCTCCCGGGGTGTCCGGCACTCATCGGGGGCCGCGCTGGAGCGATGCTCGGTGCAGCCTCTGACCGAACAGTGATGGAGAGAGGTACCGATGCTCCGCAGGTTGGGCGTTCGCGGGAAGATCCTTGCGACACTCGCCGTGCCGATCTTCGTCCTTGCCATGGTGGCGGTCTGGATCTCCTGGTCCTCCTACCAGGACATGCGCAAGGCGCAGCAGACGTCGGATCTCATCGCGAGCCTCGAGGCCCAAGACCGTGCGGGCACGGCGTTCGCCGCCGAGCGCGCGCTCAACATCGCAGTCTCGCTCGGGATCCCCGGCTCGAAGGGTCAGCTCGAGGAGGCCCAGGCGGAGACCGACGCCGCCCTCGACGCGCGCGACGCGATCCTTCAGACGCTGGAGACGGACGCGCTCGACGCCACGGTGGGCGCGTCCGTCCGGCGCACGATCAACGACCGCGGCCCGGTCGACCGGCTGCAGGCCCAGGTGGCCCAGGGCGTGGTCCCGGTGGCCGAGGCCACCGACCGGTACAACGAGCTGATCCAGAACGCGCTCGAGCTGCCGCGTGTGCTCGCCGCGACGACGGGCGACCGTGACCTCGCCCTGCGCATCAACGCCTACGTCGCCATCGACGAGGTGCTGCTGAGCAACACCGAGGAGCGCCCGTACGTCGGCTACGTCCTCGGCAGGCTCGTCGCCGGCCAGGAGGCCGACAACGACACGCTCCTGCGCACGCTGTCCCTCATCAGCGAGTCCGACAGCCTCCGGTCGAGCGCGCAGCGCGCGCTCGATCGCCTCCCCGGCTACGCCTTCGTGCCGTCGTTCTCGGGTGACTTCGGCGTCATCCGCGAGGCCGTACTGACGAGCAACTTCGAGTTCGTCGAGCCGGCCGTCGCCCGGCAGTGGTCGACCCTCTCGAACGAGTGGGTCGAGAAGACCCGGCCCGTGCGCGACGAGATCCGGGACGCCACCGAGACCTACGCGAGGGGCCTCGCCGACGACTCGTGGGAGCGCCTGGCCCTCACCGCCGGCGCCGCCTTCGGCGTCGTGGTCCTCTCGTTCGTCCTCGCGTTGATCATCGCTCGCCGGATCGTGGTGCCGCTTCGCCGCCTGACGCACGCGACCGCGCAGGTCCGCGAGCGGCTCCCGCAGATGGTCGAGCAGATGGCGGTCCCCGGCCAGGCGCCGTCGGTCGGGCTCGTGCAGATCCCGGTGGAGTCGCGTGACGAGGTCGGCCGCCTCGCCGCGGCGTTCAACGACGTCAACGCGACGACCATGGAGGTCGCGCGCGAGCAGGCCGCCCTGCGCGGCTCGATCGCGGAGATGTTCGTCAACGTCGCCCGCCGCGACCAGGTCCTCCTCAACCGCCAGCTGGCGTTCCTCGACGAGCTCGAGCGCTCGGAGGAGGACCCGAGCACGCTGTCGAACCTGTTCCGGCTCGACCACCTGGCGACCCGTATGCGCCGCAACGCGGAGTCGCTCCTCGTGCTCGCCGGGATCGACTCCGGCCGCCGCGTCCGCCAGCCGATGCCGGTCTCCGACGTGATCCGTACCGCGTCGTCCGAGATCGAGCTCTACGACCGGGTCCGCCTCGACCTTCGCGTCGACCCGCTGATGCTCGGCCACAACGCCCTGAACGCCGCGCACCTGCTCGCTGAGCTTCTCGAGAACGCGACGATGTTCTCCGAGCCGCACACGCCTGTCGAGGTCAGCACCGGCCAGGACGAGCGCGGCGTGGTCGTCGTGGTCCGCGACCACGGACTGGGCATGACGTCCGACGAGCTGGCCGACGCCAACACGAAGGTCGCAAGCCGTGCGGCCTCCGACGCGGTCGGTGCCCAGCGCCTCGGCCTCTTCGTCGTCGGGCGTCTCGCCGACCGGCTCGGCGCGGCCGTCCACTTCGCGACGGGCGAGAACGGCGAGGGCACGGTCGCCACGGTCCTGTTCCCCACCGCGCTGTTCCTGCCCGACAACGCCGTGCCGCTCCCGCAGCCGACCGACCCGCTCGAGGCCTCGACGCAGGCGGCCGCGGCGAGCCTGACGCAGCGCGCGCCCGAGCGGAGCTCGGTGATCGCCGGCCCGGCACCGGCGACCGTGCCCGCGACAGGTGCCGCTCCTGCGGTCCCGCAGCCTTCTCGCTCGCCCGAGCCCGTCAGCTTCTCCGAGCCCAGGACGGCGCCACTCCCGACCGCGCCCGCCGCGTCGGCGGCGTCCGGATTCTCCTCCGCGCCCACCGAGCCCGAGGCGCCCGCGGCCGTGCCCGTCGACCTTGACGCCCTCACCGACGGCACGACGTCGACGGGCATGCCCCGCCGTCGCCGCAACGAGCCCGCGCCCGACTCCGGGTCGATCGTGCTGCCCACGCTCCAGGCGCCGGAGCTGCCCGACTTCTCCGAGGACGCGACCGACGAGGCATGGACGCCGCCGAGCGAGGTCGCCGGGCACGGCTCGTCCCTGCCGAGCCGTGCCCGCGCGCTCTCCGAGATGCCTTTGGCGCCGGTCGAGCCGGAGCCGGTCTCCGCGCCCGCGGTAGGCGTCGACCAGCGCACGGCGCTGTTCTCGAGCTTCCGGTCGATGGATGCGCTCGACACCTCCGACAACGAGACCACGCTCCAGCTCGACGCCCTGACCGAGGACCCGGCCTCGCTGCCGGACGCGCTCGGCCGGCCGCACGAGGCTCGGGCGGAGCCGACGCCCGTTGGGGAGGAGCCGGCGGTGGCGCCGTTCGAGCCGGCGGCCGAGCCGCGCGTGGCCACCGGCAGCCTCGGCGAGTCCGCGTGGACGCCTGCCGCCGACCCGACGCCGGCCCCGGCCGAGCCGGCCTGGGCTCCCGCCCCGGCCGCGTCGTCATGGGAGCCCACTCCCGCATCGTCATGGGAGCCCACTCCCGCGGCGTCCGCCTGGGAGCCAGCCCGGGCGGCGTCCGCCTGGGACCAGACGCCTGCGGAGTCCGACTGGTCTCCGGCAGCCCCGCCGGAGCGGGCCTCCGCTCCGGCGCCGTCGGCCTGGGCGCCCACGTCGGGAGCCCCGCTCGCGCCGGAGCAGTCCCTGCAGCCCCTGCCCGCCGAGCACGCGCTGGGAGAGCCGACCGCGGCGGACTCGGCCGAGCCTGCTCCGGTACAGGCCGAGGGCTCGGCGTTCGAGTCGCTGCCTGCGTTCGAGGATCTGATGTCGGACCTGCCGACGCGGCGCGCGACGCGGGAGGCCGCCAACGCGAACCGCAAGCGCGGTCTGTTCGGCCGCAAGCCGGCCGCCGACGGTCAGCCCGCGTCGACGGAGAGCTCGGCGGCGAGCCCGTCCGTGCCCGACGCCGGCACCCCGGCGCCGCCCGCGCCCGTCGGGCCTGCCCGGATCTCCGCGTTCGACGCCCCGGCCGTCGCGGAGGTCCCCCTCGCGTCGCTCGGCCAGGTGCCGCCGCCCGCGGCTGCCGCCTCGC
>VJZX01000109.1 GCA_009663185.1 Isoptericola halalbus | reverse complement strand
GTGCATCAAATTGATTTTGGGTGACAGATACTTTTAATGCTTTATTTACACCATCCACAAAAGCCTGCACATCATCACGTAACATGTCTTCAGCCTGTTTAGCAGTGATAACCTGACTAGGTGAAACATCGGAACCGTAATGACCGTAACCAATGGTGTAATGCTTCTCAGTCGGAACAGCTTTATATGCTTTCAGTTGTAAACCTTCAAAGCTCTTAATTAAGTTGATGCCCGCTTGTGAAATTTGCATGTTATTTTTC
>VJZX01000108.1 GCA_009663185.1 Isoptericola halalbus | reverse complement strand
GAGGACGAGACGGTCGAGGTCGGCGCCGACCTCGCGGTCATCGGCGACGGTTCCGGAGCGGGCGGCGGAGAGGCCGCCCTGGCCGCCGAGCCCGCCGCCGAGGAGGCACCCGCCGAGGAGTCTGCCCCGGCCGAGGCCGAGCAGGCCGCGGAGCAGAAGCAGGCGGAGGTGCCCGCCGCCGAGGCTCAGGCCGGTCCTAGTGGCGCCGAGCCGTCGGCCGGCGGCGAGGGCGGCGGCGAGGGCACCGAGGTGACGCTCCCGGCGCTCGGCGAGTCGGTGACCGAGGGCACCGTCACCCGCTG
>VJZX01000107.1 GCA_009663185.1 Isoptericola halalbus | reverse complement strand
TACATGCTTAGCTTCTGTTTAATTGTAGGGAAGGGGAAGGTCAGCCGCTTACCTGTACCGTCTTCCTTAGGTGCTTTATCTTACCCGGTTATCACACCCTAAGCAGGCCAGTTTCATCTTTCGATGCCCCGATTGCCGATCCGATGAAACGGAAAACCGGCGGGACAAAAGCTATGCTAATTCTAAATTAGGCAGCTAAGGCGTAGTTATTTTCGCCATTTGTAAGTTTGAGCGTTCAGATTAAAGCGCTAATTCACCCAACGCGCTGCATGCTTACCTACTTATCTCCATCCTGTCAATTCCGG
>VJZX01000106.1 GCA_009663185.1 Isoptericola halalbus | reverse complement strand
TCCCGTTTCCAAACTGTTGTTTAACCGTAGTTGCCCAACAGCATCAAGTTTTGTGTATCTCTTACCGACATGATCTTCGTCCGTTGCTCTCACGAGCGGTCGACTATTTTCAATGTCACCGGTTTCTGTTGTTTCCCTCCGTAGAGTTCTTCTTCTTAATTCCGGTACCTCCTTTAATTGCTTTCTTTTTTCAAAAGACTTTCGCCTTCTTCATTTTTTCTTGCAACTCAGGGACTTCCCTTGATCTTTAGTTCCCCCGAAGGTTCACCCGATTCAATTTCTGTTTTCCTGAAAGGCTGTCAAAGTACG
>VJZX01000105.1 GCA_009663185.1 Isoptericola halalbus | reverse complement strand
GTATTTTTGGTTTCGACCGGAAGTATGAATTCCTAGGAGCATGTCGAGTGGCGAAAGCTCGTTAAAAATTCGTTTAAATATAGTCGCAAACGACGAAACCTACGCAATCGCAGCTTAATAACCTGCTGAATGCCCTCAGTTCTAAGTCTTTCTAGTGACACTTAGTCGTACTGGGGTCGGTTCTTCACTAGATCGTGTGGATGCCCCGTCTGTGGTTGAAGCATTAAAGATTATACAGACTGGGTACTTTGTGGCGTGGCGGTCCGCAGCGGGTATCGAGATTAATGATTGCCTAAACATGTAGCGCCGAAGATGC
>VJZX01000104.1 GCA_009663185.1 Isoptericola halalbus | reverse complement strand
GCCTTCTTCGGGCAGATCTACATGTTTAGCGGTCTGTTTTGGATCTCACCTTCCAAGCCGCGCAGCCGCACGCTGCAAGGAAGGCCAGCACCCTTGGATCTCGCCCCATGCCAAGGTACCCGGCAGGAGGCCAGCTGACGTGAATAACCTTGCAGCCGGGAGGCCTTGCGGCCCCCTTGCCCAGCCCGTCAGCGTGCTGTTGCAAGGCTCACCGGTGTTTAAGCGGCGAGTGCGAAACGTTCGTCGTTTGCAGTTAGTTTGTCGAATGCAGATTTACGAGCGCCACTCAAGCTCGACATGCACCACACCGATTCCGAACCCACGTCGAAACCAG
>VJZX01000103.1 GCA_009663185.1 Isoptericola halalbus | reverse complement strand
CGCGCCGCCCACAGCTTGCAGCGAAGTGTTGGTGGGGTTGAAACGCTCATCGGCCACGCCGCCGCTGCCGTTCAGATCAGTGAACAGACGAACGTTGGACGTGTCGGCAGGGCTTTGGTTAGCCGCAGCGTAGTTCGCGGCCACGTTGTAGCGGCGGGTGGGCATGGAGAACAGCCAGTCGGTCTTGGCCGAGATGGAAGCATCCGTAGCGTACTGGTTGGTGATGGAGGTCACAGCCAGGGCGTTCGTCAGATTCGTGGCTTGCACCAGCGGCGACACAGCCACGCCACCGTTGGCGGTGTAAGGCGTGGACATGTCGGGCAGGTCGTAGTTCGCAGCAGCGATCTTCGGAGACGTCACAGCCACACCAGCGGCGTTGAACACGTTCGTGGCACGGAACAGCGGGTCAGCCGTGAAG
>VJZX01000102.1 GCA_009663185.1 Isoptericola halalbus | reverse complement strand
CCGCGAGCCAGAGTGCGACGGCGACGCCCGCCATGGCGGGGCCTCGGACACCCCAGCGTCCGGGTTCGGCCCAGACGCCGAGCAGGACGAGCGAGGCGATGAGCTGGGCGAACTTCGCGAGTCGCCGTGCGCCGACCACCACTCCGTCCGTGCCCTCGCGTGCGGCGACCCCGCACAGGCGGAGGTAGGAGACGATCCGGCTCGCGTGAGCGGGGGAGAGTCGCCGTGCCAGGGTCCACGGGGACCCGTCGGGCTTGTCGAGCGGGCGCAAGGTATGCCGCGGGAAGAGGACGAGCACTCCATCGCGTCCTCGTGCGCCGGCGTCGAGCACCTCGACGCTGCTGCTCGGCAGGTCTCCGGGCGGGCGGACTGCGAGGACGACCATCCACAGTCCCGCCAGACCGATGATGAGGCGCCA
>VJZX01000101.1 GCA_009663185.1 Isoptericola halalbus | reverse complement strand
ATCATTATCGAAAATGAAGACGCTAAAGCACTGATTAATGGTGAAACTACTAACACAAATAAGAAGAACCTTCAAGACCTGCTATTCTCAGACGGTAATGTTAAGGCTTTTCTACAAGCCAATACGACCGATGAGAATAAAGCGGCTCTTCAACAATTGATGGTTAGTAACGCTGATGTGCTTGGTCTACTGTCAGGTGCTCCAACATCTGAAAACAAAGTGAATATTCGCAGTATGATAGGGGCGGGCGTTCCATACACTCTCCCTGCCGCCACAACAACTACAATCGGCGGAGTGAAGAAGGGTGCGGCTGTTTCCGCATCTACAGCAACCGACGTGACGACTGCCGTTAAAGACTTGAACAGTTTAATCACTGTCTTAAAGAACGCAGGAATCATATCGTAAGGTGGTTTGATTAATGGCATATGTACCATTATCGGGAACGA
>VJZX01000100.1 GCA_009663185.1 Isoptericola halalbus | reverse complement strand
CCGCGCCGCTTGACCTCCACAGCGCTCTCAGCGAGGACGTTCCTGACCCAGTCCGACCGCCTGCCGTACACGACTCCGACGACGAGACCGCCATGCGTGGTGAACGACATCACCGGCGTGGCGTATGTCCTCCCGGTCCTTCGCCCGCGGTGCTTCACGAGACTCAGCGGTCCGACGGATCCTGCGAACCGTCGGATGACCGGGTTCGCCACTGCCCGGTTGAAACGGGCGAAGCCGCGCGGGAACGGACCGTCGCGCGTCACCGGCCGTGCCGCACGGTGAGCGTGGTGGGCCGAGTACAGGCGAGGCCGGAACAGCATGACAGCGAGCATCAGCGGGCAGGCGGCACTCGTCTGCACCTCGACCAGGTTGTCCCGGGCGACCAGGTCCGTCCAGTACGCCCCGATGAGGAGAAGGCCGAAGACCATCGTGGAACCGGACATCTCCACGGTGGG
>VJZX01000010.1 GCA_009663185.1 Isoptericola halalbus | reverse complement strand
TGTCATGAATCGGCGGGTCTGCGCGTTCTGGCCCCACACCAGGAGGCAGACGAGGAGCCCCGTGCCGAGGATTGAGATAACGACGACGAGCGCCGTGTCCCACCCGCCATCTGCGCGAGCCTGGTCGACGATCTTGATGCCCGTCGACAGCCCCACCAACACCAGAAAGGCGACCCAGCTCCAGCTCCCCCGAACACGCCGTCGCGCCACCGGATCCTCCATCGCTCGACTCACGACATCACGAATGTGGCGGCGCCGCTGGGCCCCCAGAGCGCACGGACATGGTCTACCAGATCCGTCCACGTGATCTGCGGCCAGATCAGGTACAGCACCTCGACACGGGCACCACGCCGCGAGCTTCGTCGACCTGGGGAGCCCGCCACGCGGCGGGTGTAAAGCACGTCCTGATACACGGGTGTCAAGCACGTCCCGAGACAGGACACCCATACTCCCGGCGTCTGTCCTGTCTCGGGACCTGCTTGACACCCGTGTATCAGGACGTGCTTGACGCGTCGTGGGATCGGGGCGGTTCTCTGCACGGGCGCTAGCCTCGTCCCGGCACGTCGGACACCTCGAGACGGGAAAGCGATGGCGAGGACGCCGTGGAACCGGAAGGAGCTCCGGGAGCTCCTGCTCGCCGCCCTGGCGACCTTCCTCCTGGGCCCGCTTAGCATCCTCGTCGGCGTGGACACGGTCGCGGGCTTCTTCGAGGACCGGGCGTTGCTCGCCGAGCAAGGCGTCTCGTCAGAGGCTGTCGCGCTCGGGTACGAGGCTCCGACCGGGCGGGGCAGGTCGCTACGGCCTGACACACTCTGGGTCCGCCTCGCCGGGGGGCCAGCGGCTGGTGCTGAGGTGGCCCTCGACGCCCGGTCAGGCCGGCCCGTCGTCGGTGAGGTTGTCGACGTTGTCTACGACGCCGCCGACCCGGAGCGTGCACGTCAAGTGGATGCTCCGGCGTGGGACGAGTCGATGCTCGTGGTCACCGCTCTCATGTTGATGATGGCGGCGGGGTTCAGCGGGCTCCGCCTGGTCCGTCGGCTCCGACGGCAGCCCGAGATCGACTGGTCCCCCAGCCAGCGGGCTGAGCGGGAAGCCGAGCGGGCGGGAGCACGGACCCTGCTCACGCGGACCCTGCACACCGTGCAATGGCAGCCAACGGCCCGGTTGGTCTTTAGCGCGGTCGTGATGGGACTACTGGTCGCCTTCGGAGGCCTGATCCTCGCGGGGATGATGATTGCTCAGCTGCACTGGACCGTGACCGGCGTCGTCCTGGTGGTCATCTTCCTGAGCGTTACGCCGTTCTGGGCGGTCTTCGTCATCGAGCTGGTACGTCGCCCGCTCCGCCGTGGCAGGGCGAAACGTCAAGCACGTCCTGACACAGATGTGTCAAGCACCTCCTGAGTCAAGGCAATACTCCCGGCGTCTGCCCGTGAGGACTTTCCTTACTGACTCAAGGCGCGGCTCCGCCGCGCGGGCGGTCTCCCTGGCGGGGCCCGCGCCGCGGGGCCCCGCGCTCCGCTCGCAAGCTCGCTCCGCGCACCCCACGGCGCACCCGCCCGTCCGACCGCCCACATAACGAAGGCGGCCCGGGAGTCATCCGGAACCGCCTCATGCTCTCGCCGGCCAGCGCTTCGCGGTTACGCAGCCGTCGTCTGTCGCGCCTGAACGCCGCGCCGTGGCCAACTCGCCCACGCGCGACTAAAGCCAGAGCGTCCACCATCCCCAGCCAACTCCGGTCGCCGCAATCAAGAGCGCCGCAACCACTACCAATAGCGAACCCCCAACGATGCGCCGAGATCCGTCCGGGCCAGGCAGGAACATCCGAATCGCAAGAACTAGGAGCACTACGGCACCAAGGGGAACCAACACACCGAGAACTGAATAGAACCTCACGCCCTGGTCTTCTGCCACCGAGACACCGTAGCGCTGTGCACGCATTCTGAAGACAGACCCTCAAGCCCAGCTCGTGCCTCGTTTCACGTCCGGCCCCGGACCGACAGCCGAGCCTCCGGCCGTCTCCACCCCGCGTCAAGGGCGCCTACGGCGTCGCTAGGCGATGGCCTGCGGCCACCCTTGACCCGGGCCTCCGACAGCCTCTTGTGCTCCGCTATCGGTCCGGCGCCTCGAAGTGTCCCCACCGCCGCGAACGTCCGTAGCCTGACAATCTGCCTGACGACATCCAGCCACAGTGCGCGGCACAAGCCCTCCTCCGGCACAGACGAAGTCCTGAGGAACTGCGAAGGTCCGCACTCGCCTGGATCGCTGACCCGGGCTCCGCAGCAGAAGGTCGGGGGTTCGCGTCCCTTCAGGCGCACCTCATCGAGACGGGCGGGTTCGCGACGGCGAACCCGCCCGTCTTTCTTTGCGTCTCCACCCCGTGGGCCGGTGGCTACAGAATGTCCCCGCTCCTGCGCCGGGAGGGGGACATTCTGTAGCCACCGGCGGGGTGAGGTGCGGTCGCTTGGACGGCGCGACCTGCAGGCGTTACGTTCCATGGGCAGCCGTCGACGACGACGTCAGGCGGCGACGACGATCCCCGCGACCCGGAGGACAGCCCGCATGATCGACCACACCGTCCGCGTCTACCGCTCCGAGGAGCCGCTCCCGCGCCCGGAGCAGCTCGCCTGGAAGATCGCCGAGGTGGCGGCCGAGCAGCTCGACCCGACGCCGGAGGTCACCGACATGGTGATCAACCGCGTCATCGACAACGCGGCGGTCGCGACGGCGTCGCTCGGCCGGGCGCCGATCCTTGCCGCGCGCACGCAGGCCGAGGCGCACCCGGTCTCGCGGGGCGGCGCGGGCGCCACGATCGTCGGCAGCCCTGAGCGCACGAGCCCCGAGTGGGCGGCCTGGGCCAACGGCGTCGCCGTGCGCGAGCTCGACTACCACGACACGTTCCTCGCGGCCGACTACTCGCATCCGGGCGACAACATCCCGCCGATCCTCGCCGTCGCGCAGCACCTGGGGCGCACGGGAGCCGAGCTGCTGCGCGGCATCGTGACGGGGTACGAGATCCAGGTCGACCTGGTCAAGGGCATCAGCCTGCACAAGCACAAGATCGACCACGTCGCGCACCTGGGACCGGCCGCCGCGGCCGGCATCGGCACCCTGCTCGGTCTCGACGCCGAGACCGTCTACCAGGCCGTCGGCCAGGCACTGCACACCACGACGGCGACACGGCAGTCGCGCAAGGGCGAGATCTCGACGTGGAAGGCGCACGCCCCCGCGTTCGCGGGGAAGATGGCGGTCGAGGCAGTCGACCGGGCGATGCGCGGGCAGACGAGCCCGAGCCCGATCTACGAGGGCGAGGACGGTGTCATCGCCTGGCTTCTCGACGGGCCCGACGCGCGGTACACCGTGCCGCTGCCCGCCCCGGGCGAACCCCGCACGGCCATCCTCGACACCTACACCAAGGAGCACTCGGCAGAGTACCAGGCGCAGGCATGGATCGACCTGGCCCGCCGCATCGGCACCGAAAACCCCTGGCTGCGGGACCCCGCCAACGTGCGCTCCGTCGTCCTGCACACGAGCCACCACACGCACTACGTCATCGGCTCGGGCTCGGGCGACCCGCAGAAGTACGACCCGACGGCGAGCCGCGAGACGCTCGACCACTCGATCCCGTACATCTTCACGGTCGCGCTGCAGGACGGCGCCTGGGACCACGTCGCGAGCTACGCGCCCGAGCGCGCGGGTCGGCCGGACACGATCGAGCTGTGGCGCACGGTGACCACGACCGAGGACTCCGAGTGGACCCGCCGCTACCACTCGACCGACCCGTCCGAGAAGGCGTTCGGCGGCCGCGTCGAGATCGAGCTGTCCGACGGGGGCCGGATCATCGAGGAGATCGCCGTCGCCGACGCGCACCCGCTCGGCGCCCGGCCGTTCGCGCGCGAGCAGTACGTCGACAAGTTCCGCACGCTCGCCGCGGGCGTCCTCGCCGACGACGAGGTCGAGCGCTTCCTCGACGTCGCGCAGCGGCTGCCCGAGCTCACGGCGGACGAGCTCGCCGGCCTCACCGTCACGCCGCTGGACGACCCGCTGCGGGCGCACCCGGTCGGCGCGGGCATCTTCTAGGGAGACGCCCATGCTGTACTCGACCACGACACCGGCCGCCAAGCGCGCCGCATTCCGCGAGCGCCTGGGCTCGGGTCGGCTGCTGCAGCTGCCGGGCGCGTTCAACCCGCTCGCCGCACGGCTCATCCAGGACAAGGGGTTCGACGGCGTCTACGTCTCGGGCGCGGTGGTCGCGGCGGACCTGGGCCTGCCCGACGTCGGGCTCACGACCCTGACGGAGGTCGCCACGCGTGCCGGTCAGATCGCACGCATGACGGACCTGCCGACGCTCGTCGACGCCGACACGGGCTTCGGCGAGGCGATGAACGTCGCCCGCACGGTCCAGACGCTCGAGGACGCCGGTGTCGCGGGCCTGCACGTCGAGGACCAGGTCAACCCCAAGCGGTGCGGGCACCTCGACGGCAAGCAGGTGGTCGACGACGCGACGGCCCTGCAGCGGATCCGCGCGGCGGTCACGGCACGCCGCGACGAGAACCTGTTCGTGATGGCACGCACCGACATCCGGGCCGTCGCGGGCCTCGGAGCGGCGATCGACCGTGCCAGGGCTCTGGTCGACGCCGGCGCCGACGCGATCTTCCCCGAGGCCATGCGGGACCTGGGCGAGTTCGAGGCCATGAAGAACGCGCTCGACGTGCCGGTCCTGGCGAACATGACCGAGTTCGGCAAGAGCGAGCTGTTCAGCACCCGCCAGCTCGCCGATGCGGGCATCGACCTCGTCATCTACCCCGTGTCCCTGCTGCGCCTCGCGATGGGCGCGGCTGAACGTGGCCTTGACGCGCTGCGCGCCGAGGGCTCGCTCGCCTCGCAGGTCGAGCACATGCAGACGCGCGCGCGCCTCTACGAGCTCGTCGACTACGCCGCCTATGGCACGTTCGACGCGGGCGTGTTCGACTTCTCGCTCGACGACAACCACCCGCACGGCGCAAAGGAGCACTGATGACCCAGCCGACCTCCCCCGCCGAAGAGCCCGAGGTCCGCAAGGGACTGGCGGGCGTCGTCGCCGACGTCACGGCGATCTCGAAGGTCAACTCCGACACGAACTCGCTCCTGTACCGGGGCTACCCCGTCCAAGACCTCGCCGCGACGCAGCCGTTCGAGGCCGTCGCCTACCTGCTGTGGCACGGCGAGCTGCCGACGTCGCAGCAGCTCGCCGACCTGCGCACGCTCGAGCGCGAGCATCGTGAGCTCCCCGACGACGTGCGCGCCGCGATCGACCTGCTGCCGACCGACGCGCACCCGATGGACGAGGTCCGTACGGCGGTGAGCGTCATCGGAGCGAGCGAGGCGGCCGGGCTCTCCTCGCTCGAGGCGGGCGGCAGCGTCGAGGAGAACATCGCGCGCAGCGTACGGCTGTATGCCGTGCTGCCGGCGATCGTCGCCTACGGGCAGCGTCGACGCCACGGCCGGGAGGTCGTCGCGCCGCGCGACGATCTCGACTACGCCGCCAACTTCCTCTGGATGACCTTCGACGCCGAGCCGGACCCCGTCGTCGTCGACGCGTTCAACCGGTCGATGATCCTGTACGCCGAGCACTCCTTCAACGCCTCGACGTTCACCGCCCGCGTCATCACGTCGACGCTGAGCGACCTGCACTCGGCGGTCGTGGGCGCGATCGCGGCGCTCAAGGGTCCGCTGCACGGCGGCGCCAACGAGGCCGTCATGGAGACGCTCACCGAGATCGGCAGCGCCGACAAGGTCGCTGCGTGGCTCGACGAGGCGCTCGGGGCCAAGCGCAAGATCATGGGCTTCGGGCACCGGGTCTACAAGCACGGCGATTCTCGTGTGCCGACGATGAAGGCCGCCCTCGAGACGCTCGTCGAGCACTACGACAGGCCCGACCTGGCGGAGCTGTACGGAACGCTGGAGTCGGAGTTCTTCGCGCGCAAGGGCATCTACCCGAACCTCGACTACCCCTCTGGCCCGGCGTACCACCTCATGGGCTTCGACACCGAGACGTTCACGCCGCTGTTCGTCGCCTCACGCGTGACCGGGTGGACGGCGCACATCATGGAGCAACAGGCCGCGAACTCGCTCATCCGGCCGCTGTCGGCGTACGTCGGCCCGGACGAGCGCTCGGTGCCGAGGTAGCGCGATCTGCGGCGACGTGGCGCGAGCCGGCCGCTCAGTCCGTCGAGAGCGGCCGGTTCTGACCGAAGTCGTCGCGGAAGCTCGTGCCCGACGCCGCGAGCTCGCTCGCGTACCCGGCCGACCACTCGCGGTACGGGCTGATGGCCAGCGACTCGTTGGAGAAGCGCCGGTCGTCCGTGAGCTCGGTGATGCAGAAGTCCGGGATCTCGAGCTCGGTGACCGGACCGGAGCGCTCGCACTCGGCGACGATCAGCGTGTCGTTCGCGCCGCCGAACACGTCGATCGACCAGCCGTCGGCGCCGAGCCACGCCGCGTAGCGGGTCTTGAGCACGCGGGCGCCGCCCCTGCGCACCAGCTCGACGGCGACGTGGGGATCCAGCTCGCGCTCCGCCTCGTACCGGGTGCCACCCGCCGCCGGGCCCTTGACGGTGACGGCGGCGAAGTCGATCTTGTCCCCGTACGCATCGAGCACGTCACGGGGATCGCTCTCGGAGTCCAGCCGTGCCTCGACGCCGGCAGCCTGCACGCGCACGCGCAGGGCGAACCCGCCGTCGGACAGGTAGTACGACTGGACGATGAGCGAGGGTGCATCACGCAGCGCGTCGGGCAGCTCCCGGACGAGGAAGCGCCGCTCGAACTCGAAGTCGGCGTACTCGGTGGACATGGAGCGAGCCTACGCTCTCGGGCCCACGCGCTACGTCGCGCTCAGTGCCAGTACGAGACCTGCTCGACACCGGGGCGGTACTCGAAGTGCCACGGCTCGTAGTTGCCGCTGCCCCCGCTCTGCGCCCACGGCGGGTTCTCCCACCCGTAGGCGGCGCCGTTCTCCCACAGCCAGCGGTAGACCTCGGCGTTGCCCGTCTCCTTCGAGCACAGGTCGATCGCCAGGCCCCAGCCGTGCATCGACTGGCCAGGCGTCGCCGCGAGATACCCGCGGCTCGCCTTGACCGAGTACTGCGACGCGAGCGAGCGGTAGCTGTCGACAAGGCACAGGTCGCGGCCGAAGCGCGCGCGGAACGCCTCGTTGAGCGCGCTCAGGGCCACCGCGGCGTCGGGCCGGAGCGCCTCGCCCTCCTGCCACAGGGCGCAGAGCGAGTGGTCGGCCAGCTGCCCGTTGGTGCCCTCGACCGGCGCGTCCGGGTCGCAGCCGGGCAGCGGGTCGCGGTCCGCCGAGCGGCTCGCCGCCACGTCGACGCGGGTCTCGCGGACCTGTGCGGCGATCGCGGCCGACGTGCGCGGCGCCTGCCCGGGGTCGCGGAGCACCTCGAGCGTCGTCGGACCCTGGGGGCGCGTGTCGAGGTCGAACGGCGAGTCGTCACCGGCGGCACCGTCCGTACCGAGCGGCACCGCGATGGTCGCGGCAGCGAGCGATCCGAGCACCGTCAGGCGGGTGATCCAGGCCTGGCCCGGTGAGACGGCGGCGTGCGCCGGCTTGGAGGACCGCTTGCGGGGGCGGCGGCCGGAGCGGGCGAGCTCGGCTTCACGAAGTGCGCGACGGGAGGCGGGGGGCCGTTGGTCGCCCTGCGGGCTCGCCTCCACGACACCTCCGTACCTCGCGCCCATCTCGCCGAACGGCGATCTGTCACGGAACCATAACGTTGCCGCGCGCCACCGCCAAGTCCCGAGGTCGCGGAGGCGCACCCCCGGCCGTCAGACGGGCGGGCGCCGCCGCTGCATGGCGTCCCTCACCTCGCCGACGAGCTCCTCGAGGATGTCCTCGAGGAAGACCACGCCGACGGCCCCCGCCGCGCCGCCCGTCGGTTCGACGCGCGCCAGGTGCGAGCCGGTGCGCTGCATCGCCCGCAGCGCGTCCTCCACCTCGGCATCGGGCGCCACCGAGGCGAGCGCCCGCACGCGCCACGGTGGCACCGGGTCGAACCGGTCGCCGTTCGTCGCATAGAGGACGTCCTTGAGGTGCAGGTAGCCCACGAGCACGTCCTCCCCCGCGCCGTCCGACTCGACCACGGGGAACCGGCTGAAGCCGGTGCGCGAGACGAGGTGCTCGACGTCGTCGGGCGTCGTGCCACCGGAGACCGTGACGAGCTCCGACACGGGCACCATGACCTCCCCCGCCGTGCGCGAGGAGAACTCGATCGCGCCCGCGAGCAGGCCCTGCTCGTCGCGCAGGAGTCCCTCGGCCTGCGAGTGCTCGACGATCGACTGGACCTCCTCCGCGGTGAACGTCGAGGCGACCTCGTCCTTGGGCTCGACGCCGGTGAGGCGCACCGCGTGGTTGGCGACCCAGTTGAGCGCCACGATCACGGGATTGATCACGCGCGCCAGCAGGACCAGCGGCGGAGCGAACCAGAGCGCGGCGGTCTCCGGGCCGGCGACCGCGAGGTTCTTCGGCACCATCTCGCCGAGCACCACGTGGAGGTACACCACGATCGCCAGGGCGATGGCCATCGCCACGGGGTGCACGAGCTGCTCGGGGACACCGAGCGCGTGGAACGGCTCCTCGAGCATGTGGGCGAGCGCCGGCTCGGCGACGATGCCCAGGCCGGTGGAGCACACGGTGATGCCGAGCTGGGCGCAAGCGAGCATCAGGGAGACGTGCTCCATCGCCCACAGGACGGTCCTGGCCCGGCGGTCGCCCGCCTCGGCCCGCGGCTCGATGGTGCTGCGGCGAACCGACAGGACGGCGAACTCGGCGCCGACGAAGAACGCGTTGGCCGCCAGGAGCAGCAGGCCGACGACGAGTGCGGTCGTGGTACTCATCGCGACCCCCTCGCAGCCGAGCCGTTCCTGCGCGGGCCGGAGCCGTCGCCGCCAGCGTCGTCGCTCACCACGCGGACGCGTACGCGCTCGACGCGGCGGCCCTCCATCGCCTCGACGCGCAGGGCCACGCCGTCGATCTCGACCACGTCGCCGACGTCGGGCATGCGTCCGAGCTCGGCCATGACCAGGCCGCCCAGGGTCTCGTAGGCGGGGTCCTCGGGAACCACCAGACCCGTCCTCTCCTCGAGCTCGTCGGGCCGCAGCACGCCGGGCACGACCCACGAGCCGTCACCGCTGCGCACCGCGCCGGCTCGGCGCCGGTCGTGCTCGTCGGCGACGTCGCCCACCAGCTCCTCGACGACGTCTTCAAGCGTGACGATGCCGGACGTGCCGCCGTACTCGTCGACGACCACGGCCATCTGCAGCCCGAACGACCGCAGCTCGACCAGCAGCGGCCCGAGCCCGACGGTCTCCG
Source organism: Isoptericola halalbus (assembly GCA_009663185.1). Lineage (GTDB taxonomy): Bacteria > Actinomycetota > Actinomycetes > Actinomycetales > Cellulomonadaceae > Isoptericola > Isoptericola halalbus. The sequence goes on along the minus strand of VJZX01000010.1, from coordinate 114,514 downwards.
GCACCCGCGGCGCGTCGTCCATGAGGGCGGCGGCGGGGACCTCGGGGCGCTTGGCGTGCGGGACGCCGACGGCGCGGCGCAGATGCACGAGGCCGACGACGTCGTCGCGGTCGTCCCCGATGACCGGGAACCGCGAGTGCCCGGTGCGGCGGGCGAACGCCACTACCTCCTCGGCCGTGGTGTCCCGCTCGACCACGACCATCCGCGTGCGGTCGGTCATGACGTCGCGGGCGCTCAGCTCGTGCAGCTCGATCGAGTTGGTCAGCAGCGTCGCCACCGACTGCTCGAGCGTGCCCTCCAGCGCCGAGCGGCGCACGAGCGACAGCAGCTCGGCGGGCGTCCGCGCGCCGGACAGCTCCTCGCGCGGCTCGACCCCGACCCGGCGCAGGAGCGCGTTCGCGGAGCCGTTGAGGACCCGGATGAGCGGGAGGAACGCCACGGTGAAGGCACGCTGCAGCGGCACCGCCAGGCGCGCCGTCGCGTGCGGCGCCGAGAGCGCGTAGTTCTTCGGGATGAGCTCCCCGAAGAGCATCGAGAAACCGTTGACCAGGATCAGGGACAGGACGCCCGCGAGCACGCCGGACAGACCGCGACCCATCGGGGTCGCGGCGAAGGCGTCACCGAACAGGGACAGCAGCGCGGGTTGCGCGGTGTACCCGAGCAGGATCGTCGTGATGGTGATGCCGACCTGAGCGGAGCTGAGCTCGGTCGACAGGCGCTTGAGCCCGGCGCGGACTGCGCGGTCCCGTCGGTCCGACGGGCCGGCCCGGCCGGGCGACGGACTGTCGCCCTCCTCGTCGTCGGCGCCGACGACGGCCGGGTCGAGCGTGACCAGGGAGAACTCGCTCGCGACGAATACGGCGGTGCCGGCTGTGAGCACTACGCCGAACGCGACCATCAGGAAGTCGCCTAGCACGGGAGACCTCGCAGCGGACTGCGGTGACGGGATGGGCTGGTATATCGACTGTCGTCCATCGTGGCACCGATCGTAACGCAGCCGCGCCGAACGCGTCCCGGACAGCGCGCCCTCAGCGCGCGCCCAGGTCCGCAGTGCAAGATGGGGCCATGACGACCACTCCCCCTGCCGCGGCCGGCGGCTCCGGCCAGGCCGTCGCAGGCCAGCAGAGCGCGACCGTGCTCGTCGTCGAGGACGAGCCTGCGATCGCCACGGCGATCGCGCAGCGACTGTCCGCGGAGGGCTGGCGCGTCGAGGTGGCGCGCGACGGCCTGTCCGGCGTCGACGCGGCGGCCCGGCTCCAGCCCGACGCCGTCGTCCTCGACGTCATGCTGCCCGGAATCGACGGGCTCGAGGTGACGCGGCGCATCCAGGCAGACCGGCCCGTGCCGATCCTCATGCTCACGGCCCGCGACGACGAGACCGACATGCTCGTCGGCCTCGGGGTCGGCGCGGACGACTACATGACCAAGCCGTTCTCGATGCGCGAGCTCGTCGCGCGCGTCAAGGCGTTGCTGCGGCGGGTCGAGCGGGCGAACCAGGTCGCCGTGGCGACGCCCACCGACCCCCCGATCGTCATGGGCGATGTCGTGATCGACCGCGCCCAGCGCCGCGTGCACCGCGCCGGCGAGGAGGTCCACCTCACCCCCACGGAGTTCGAGCTGCTCGTCATGCTCGCCAGCTCGCCGAAGACCGTGCTCACGCGCGAGCGTCTGCTCGCCGAGGTGTGGGACTGGGCGGACGCGAGCGGGACGCGCACCGTCGACTCCCACATCAAGGCGCTGCGCCGCAAGCTCGGTGCGGACCTCATCCGCACCGTGCACGGCGTGGGATACGCGTTCGAACCCCCGGCGGGCTGAGGTGGCCGAGCCGCACGGCCCGCAGGGCAAGCCCCGCAAGGAGCACCACCGGCTGCCGGACGTGCGCCCGCTCGACCCGGTCCGGTCTCTGAAGACCAAGCTCGGCCTGCTCGTCGCGGCGACCGTCACGTTCGCCGTGCTCGTCACATGGGTCGGTCTGCGCTTCGAGCTCGGCCCGAGCCGGACGTTCCCGCTCGCGATCTTCCTGTCGCTCGTGCTGACGCAGATCCTGGCGCGCGGGATGACGTCGCCGCTGCGCGACATGACGGCGGCCGCACAGGCGATGGCCGACGGCGACTACTCGATCCGCGTGCGCGCCACGAGTCGCGACGAGGTCGGCCAGCTGGCCGAGGCGTTCAACATGATGGCCGCCGACCTGGACAACAGCGACCGGATCCGGCGCGAGCTCATCGCGAACGTCTCGCACGAGCTGCGCACGCCCGTCGCGGCGCTGCAGGCCCAGCTCGAGAACATGGTCGACGGTGTCACGGAGCCCTCCAAGGCCTCGCTCGAGCTCTCGCTCGAGCAGACCGAGCGGCTGACCCGGCTCGTGACGTACCTGCTCGACCTGTCGCGCGTCGAGGCCGGGGCGTCGGCGCTCGTGCTGAGCGACATTGCCGTCGGCGACTTCCTCGAGGAGTGCGCGCAGGCGGTCTCGATGGTCGACGCCGGGAAGGGGCTGAGCTACGTCGTCGACGTCACCCCGCCGGACCTGCTGCTCGAGGCCGACGCCGAACGGCTGCGCCAGGTCGTGACCAACCTCCTGCAGAACGCGATCCGGCACTCGCCGCACGGCGGCACCGTGCGACTCGACGCCTATCCCATCGACGACGAGGTCGTCATCGAGGTGAGCGACGATGGTCCCGGCATCGCGCCCGAGGACCGCGAGCGCATCTTCGAGCGGTTCGCCCGGGGCTCGACGCCGGCGCGCGTGCATGCAGGCTCGACGAGCGGCGGGACCGGCATCGGGCTCGCGATCGTCCGCTGGGCTGTCGACCTGCACGGAGGGCACGTCGAGGTCGCCGACACGACGCGCGGCGCGACGATGCGCGTCACGCTCCCCGTCGTCGCCCGGCCCGCGCCGGGAGTGACCACCGAGACCGACGAGTGAGGCGGCCGCCGCACCACCGGCGCGAAACGTGAGATACCTCACACGGAAATGCGCTCGTCTCTCGCTCGTGGGCCTCGCATGACGTCGCTCGACGCAACGACGACGTGTCGTTTCCCGACCTATTACTCACCGGTCGGGCTAGGTGTCGAACGGCCATATCGCGCCGGATCGGGCCCGTCGCAGCTCCGCTGCGCGTCACGGCTGAGGGCATAGGCTGGACATTGCCCGGCTCAGCGGGCAACGGCACAGATCCGACATAGCAATGTGGTGAAAGTGGGCGATCCGCGCGTGGTGTCCCCGAAGGCTGGTTCAGAGTCGATCAGCGCAGCGAGTGCGTCGTTCGGAGCCAACGAGTGGCTCGTCGACGAGCTCTACGAGCAGTACCTCAAGGACAAGAACGCGGTCGATCCCGCGTGGTGGGACTTCTTCGCCGACTACACGCCGGCCGAGTCGCAGGAAGGCTCCGACGGCGCGTCGGGGGCGGAGGCGGCCAGGGAGTCGGCGTCGAGCTCCCCGGCGTCGGCGCCCGCGCAGCTGGCGCCCGACGCGCAGGCCCCCGCCGCGGTCGAGTCCGCGCCCCAGTCGCCCCGCGGCCAGGGCCGCGCGACCTCGGGCACGGCCGCCGCCGAGGAGGCGCAGACGGTGCGCCCGGCGCCCGTCCCCGCCGACCCGACGACGAGCGCGGCCGAGCGGGCCAACCCGCGCCCGGTGGCTGAGGCGCAGCCGGCGACGGCACCGTACGCGGAGGTCGCGCGCAGCAAGCCCACGACCGGTGAGGACCTGGCGACCGACGACGTGCAGAAGCTCCGCGGCCCCGCCGCGCGCGTCGTGACCAACATGGAGGCGTCGCTCGAGGTGCCGACCGCCACGTCGGTGCGCGCGGTTCCCGCCAAGCTGATGGTCGACAACCGCATCGTCATCAACAACCACCTCGCCCGCGGCCGCGGCGGCAAGATCTCGTTCACGCACCTCATCGGCTTCGCCCTCGTCGAGGCGCTGGCCGACATGCCGGTCATGAACGCGCACTTCCAGGTCGTCGACGGCAAGCCGGGCATCGTCCAGCCGGCGCACGTCGGTTTCGGCCTCGCGATCGACCTGGCCAAGCCGGACGGCTCGCGCCAGCTGCTCGTGCCGAGCATCAAGAAGGCCGACGAGCTCGACTTCTCCGGGTTCTGGGCCGCCTACGAGGACCTGGTGCGCAAGGCCCGCGGCGGCAAGCTCACGGTCGAGGACTTCGCCGGCACGACGATCTCGCTGACCAACCCCGGCGGCATCGGCACGGTGCACTCGGTCCCGCGCCTCATGCAGGGGCAGGGCACGATCATCGGCGTCGGCGCGATGGACTACCCCGCGGAGTTCGCGGGCGCGTCCGAGGAGCAGCTCGCACGCATGGGCGTGTCGAAGGTCATGACGATCACGTCGACCTACGACCACCGCATCATCCAGGGTGCGCAGTCGGGCGAGTTCCTCAAGATCCTCGCCAGCAAGCTGCTCGGCCTCGACGGCTTCTACGACCGCGTGTTCGCCGCGCTGCGGGTCCCGTACGAGCCCGTGCGCTGGGTCCGCGACAACACGACCGACGCCGATGTCGAGGCGGCCAAGCCTGCCAAGATCGCCGAGATCATCCAGTCGTACCGCTCGCGCGGCCACCTCATGGCAGACACCGACCCGCTCGCCTACCGCCAGCGCAAGCACCCCGACCTCGACATCCAGAACCACGGCCTGACGCTGTGGGACCTCGACCGCCTGTTCCCCACGGGCGGGTTCGGCGGAAAGCCGAAGGCCACGCTGCGGGACACGCTGGGCCTGCTGCGCGAGTCGTACTGCCGCTCGATCGGCATCGAGTACATGCACATCTCCGACCCGGCCCAGCGCAAGTGGCTGCAGGACCGGCTCGAGTCCGGCTACGCCCGCACGCCGCGCGAGGACCAGCTGCGCATCCTGCGTCGCCTCAACTCCGCCGAGGCGTTCGAGACCTTCCTGCAGACCAAGTACGTCGGCCAGAAGCGCTTCTCGCTCGAGGGGGGCGAGTCGGTCATCCCGCTGCTCGACGCGATCCTGTCGAAGGCCGCCGAGAACGGCCTCGACGAGGTCGGCGTCGGCATGGCGCACCGCGGCCGGCTCAACGTGCTCGCCAACATCGCGGGCAAGAGCTACGCGCAGATCTTCAAGGAGTTCGAGGGCCAGCTCGACCCGAAGAGCGTCCAGGGCTCCGGCGACGTGAAGTACCACCTCGGGACCGAGGGCGTGTTCACGGCCGAGTCGGGCGCCACGACCAAGGTCTACCTCGCCGCGAACCCGTCCCATCTCGAGGCGGTCGACCCGGTGCTCGAGGGCATCGTGCGCGCCAAGCAGGACCGTATCGACCTCGGCGGCGACGGCTTCTCGGTGCTGCCGATCCTGATTCACGGCGACGCCGCGTTCGCCGGCCAGGGCGTCGTCCCCGAGGTGCTCAACCTGTCGCAGCTGCGCGGCTACCGCACCGGCGGCACGATCCACGTGATCATCAACAACCAGGTCGGCTTCACGACCGGTCCGTCGTCGTCGCGCTCGACCACCTACGCGACCGACGTCGCCAAGGGCTACCAGATCCCGGTGTTCCACGTGAACGGCGACGACCCCGAGGCCTGCGTACGGGTGGCCGAGCTCGCGTTCGCGTACCGCGAGCAGTTCGACCGCGACGTGATCATCGACATGATCTGCTACCGGCGTCGCGGGCACAACGAGGGCGACGACCCGTCGATGACGCAGCCGCTCATGTACAACCTCATCGAGGCCAAGCAGTCGGTGCGCAAGCTGTACACGAAGAACCTCGTGGCTCGCGGCGACATCACGGTCGAGGAGGCCGAGCAGGCGCTCAAGGACTACCAGGCTCAGCTCGAACGGGTCTTCACCGAGACCAAGTCGGGCGCGTACACGGTGCCCGAGGGCACGGAGGAGATCGCGGGCCTCGAGCGTCCGGAGTCGCAGCGGTCCGACGCGGGCACCATGGTCGGCTGGAAGACGGCGATCTCGCACTCGGTCCTCGAGCGCGTCGGCGACGTGCACGTCACGCCGCCGGAGGGCTTCACCGTCCACCCCAAGCTCATGCAGCTGCTCGAGAAGCGCCAGCTCATGGCCAAGGAGGGTGGCATCGACTGGGGCTTCGGCGAGCTCGTGGCCTTCGGTTCCCTGCTCATCGAGGGCACGCCGGTGCGCCTCGCAGGCCAGGACTCCCGGCGCGGCACCTTCGTGCAGCGCCACGCCGTCCTGCACGACCGCAGCACCGGCGCCGAGTGGACGCCCCTGCTGTACCTGTCGGGTGACCAGGCGAAGTTCTGGGTCTACGACTCGTCGCTGAGCGAGTACGCGGCCCTTGGCTTCGAGTACGGGTACTCCGTCGAGCGCCCAGACGCCCTGGTGCTGTGGGAGGCCCAGTTCGGCGACTTCGTCAACGGCGCGCAGACGGTCATCGACGAGTTCATCTCGTCGGCCGAGCAGAAGTGGGGCCAGTCGGCGTCGGTCGTCATGCTGCTGCCGCACGGCTACGAGGGCCAGGGGCCGGACCACTCCTCGGCGCGCGTCGAGCGGTTCCTCCAGCTCGCCGCCGAGGACAACATGACCATCGCCCAGCCGTCGACGCCGGCGTCGTACTTCCACCTGCTGCGCAAGCAGGCCTACGACCGCCCGCGCCGCCCGCTCGTGGTCTTCACGCCCAAGCAGCTGCTGCGTCTCAAGGCCGCGGCGTCGAGCGTCGAGGACTTCACGACCGGCACGTTCGAGCCTGTGCTCGGCGACGCCGGCGTCGCGGACGGCTCGATCGACCCGGGCAAGGTCGACCGCGTGATCCTGTGCACGGGCCGCGTGTACTACGACCTGATCGCCGAGCGCCTCAAGCGCCAAGACGACCGCGCCGCGATCATCCGCCTCGAGCAGCTCTACCCGCTGCCCGAGCCGCAGATCCGCGAGCAGCTCGCCACGTTCCCGAACGCCGAGGTCGTGTGGGTCCAGGACGAGCCGGAGAACCAGGGCGCCTGGTCGTACCTGCACCTGGCGCTCCCGGAGGACCTGCCGCGCGTCGCCGTCGTCTCGCGGCCGGCGTCCGCGTCGACCGCGGCCGGAACCGCCAAGCGGCACAAGGAGCAGCAGGCCGTGCTCATGGAGCAGGCGTTCACGCGCAGCCGCTGACGTCCCGTCCGGAGCCCCGCCCGCGCACCCGCGCGGGCGGGGCTCCGTCGTCCGCGAGGTAGAACGCCGTCCGGCAAGGAGAACGTGCGAAGGCCCGACGACGGCACGTGCCGTCGTCGGGCCTGCTACCTCGAGCGCGAACGCGCTACCTCGGCGAGAACCGTTCTATCTCGGAGAGAGGGGTTCTACCTCGGCATCACCAGCGGTCGTGGACGTGCTGCCTGATCTTCTCCTCGTAGATCTCGCGCACGCCGGAGGTGAACAGCGGGCCGAGCACCTCCGCAGAGCCGGCGGCTGCGTTGAGCCGTGCCTGCTCGGGGCTGCGCGCGCCGGGGATGACCGTCGACACGCCCGGCTGCTGCCACAACCACGCGATCGCGGCCTGCGCGGGCGTGAGCTGCGGCATCACCTGGTGCGCGAGCGCGGCGAACTCCGTGGCTGCCTCGACGCCCACCTGGAACGGGACGCCCGAGAACGTCTCGCCGACGTCGAACGACTCGCCCTGGCGGTTGTACGAGCGGTGGTCGTTCTCGGCGAACGTCGTGTCGCTGGTGTACCGCCCGGAAAGCAGACCCGAGGCGAGCGGCACGCGCGCGATGATGCCGACGCCGGCCTCCGAGGCCGCGGGAAGCACCTTCTCGAACGGCTTGAGCCGGAACGCGTTGAGGATGATCTGCACCGAGACGACGCCGGGACGCCGGATCGCCGTGATCGCCTCCTCGACCGTCTCGACGCTCACGCCGTACGCCGCCATCACACCCTCGGCGACGAGCGTGTCCATCGCGTCGAACACCGCGTCGTCGGAGTACACGGCCGTGGGCGGGCAGTGCAGCTGCACCAGGTCGAGCGTCTCGACGCCGAGGTTGCGCCGCGACCGCTCGGTCCACTCGCGGAAGTGCCGCATGACGTAGTTCTCCGGCACCTGGTCCGTCCGGCGGCCCATCTTGGTCGCGACGGTGATCCCGGCGTCGGCGTGGTCGGCGAGGAAGGCCCCGATCAGCTGTTCGCTGCGCCCGTCCCCGTACACGTCCGCCGTGTCGAAGAAGGTCACGCCCGCGTCGAGCGACGCCTCCAGGACGGCGCGCGCGTCGGCGTCGCTCACCTCGCCCCAGTCGGCCCCGAGCTGCCAGGTTCCCAGGCCGACGACCGACACCATCCGGCCGGTCCGGCCGAGCACCCGTTGTTCCATCGTTCCTCCAGTCCAGGGGTCAACCCCCCTACGCTACGCCGACACCGCGGATACGGCTCTCCGACTACCGTGTGAGCGTGAACACGACCCAGACCATCCCCGCCCCGTCGGGCACCCAGCACACCATCTCCTCGGGCGATCAGCACGCCACGATCACCGAGGTGGGCGCGATGCTGCGCGAGTACACGGTGGCCGGCCGCGACGTCACCGTGCCGTTCCCCGAGGGCGAGCACGCGCCGGTCTACAACGGTGCCGTCCTCGTCCCGTGGCCCAACCGCCTGCGCGACGGCGCCTACACGGCGGGTGGCGAGCAGCAGCAGCTGCCGATCTCGGAGCCCGCCCGGGGCACCGCCCTGCACGGCCTCGCGTGCTGGCACCGCTGGACCGCGGTGGAGAGGTCCGAGAGCTCCGTCACGCTCGAGCTCGCGCTGCCCGCGCAGAAGGGCTGGCCGTTCCAGCTCGTCACCCGCGCCACGTACGCGCTCGGCCCGGGCGGCCTGACCGTCACGGTCCGCACCCGCAACGTCGGTGCCGGGACCGCGCCGTACGGCGTCGGCTTCCACCCGTGGCTCTCGACGGGCGGCGCCGAGCTCGACGAGTGCACCGTGCGCGTCGACGCCGCGACGCACGTGACTGTCGACGACCGGCTGCTCCCCACGGGCACCGAGCCCGTCACCGGTGACTACGACCTGCGCGAGACCCGGTCGCTGAAGAGTCTCGACCTCGACGACGCCTGGACCGACCCGGTCCGCGACGCCGACGGCCGTGCCTGGATCCGCCTCGGCTGCCCCGACGGGAGCACGGCCGCAGTGTGGATGGACGAGTCCATGGACTGCTGGCAGGTCTGCACTGCCGACCACATTCCGCAGCACGAGCGCATCGGCCTGGCGGCCGAGCCCATGAGCTGCTACGCCGACGCCTTCAACTCGGGCGACCGGCTCGTGCGCCTCGCACCGGGCGAGGAGCACGAGGTCCGGTGGGGAATCACCCTGGAGTAGACGGGTCGACCGGCCCGGCCCGCGGTATGTTCCGGGCTGGGCCCGACCGCCCGAACGCCCCAGGGGGACCACGGCGTGGGATCCGGTCGGCTGCAGCCGCGGTGACACACAATGGCGGCGCAAGATCGAGCAAGGGCGGTGAGAGGTCCGTGGCAGGACGCGAGGTGCGCATCTGCGTCGTCGGCGACGAGCTCAGCGTGGGCGTGGGGGACGCCCGCGCGCTCGGCTGGACCGGCCGGGTCATGGCCCGCACGCGGTTCGACCGCCCGGCGATGACCTTCACGCTCGCCGTGCCCGGGGAGACGACGTCGGCGCTCGGCGCGCGCTGGCAGGCGGAGACGGAGTCGCGGTTCGGTCCCGAGTCCGACTGCGAGAACCGGCTCGTGGTGGCGCTCGGTCGGCACGACGTCGGCTCCGGCCTGTCCGTCGCCCGCTCGCGCCTCAACCTGGCGAACATCCTCGACGTCGCCGACTCGAGCCGGATCCCGGCGTTCGTCGTCGGGCCACCGCCGGGCCGGCCCGAGGAGGGCGAGCGCATCGCCGAGCTGTCGGCCGCGTTCGCCGACGTCGCGAGCCGGCGCCGCGTGCCGTACGTCGACACGTACACGCCGCTCGCCCAGCACGAGCAGTGGCTCGCCGACCTCGCGACCAACGGCCGCACCTACCCCGGGCAGGCGGGATACGGGCTCATGGCCTGGCTCGTGCTGCACACGGGCTGGCACGGCTGGCTGGGTCTGCCCTCGGACGAGTAACCGGCGCGCGGCCCGCCTGCGGGCGGGCCGCGGGGCGTCAGGAGCGGGTGACCGTGACCGTCCCCGTCGTGAGCGCCGCCGACACGTACGCCGCTGCCCGTCCCTCGGCGGGCGCTTCCGCGTGGTCCACGGCGAACGGGCGGCCGGTGCTCGGCAGCACCGAGCCGTCGAGGACCACGGTGCCCGACATGGCCCGCACCCGAAGGTTGACCGGCGTGCCCGCGTCCAGATACACCTCGACGGGCCCCGAGACGCTCTTGATGTCGACCAGCGGGCTCGTCCCGGTCCCGGTGATCCTCACGGGCCCCGAGACGGTGTTCACGGTCACGCGCCCGAGTGCCCCGTCGAGAGAGAGTGCACCCGAGCCGAGCGACGCCGACACGTCGCCCGTGTGCCCCGTCACGCTCGCGCCGCCCGAGATCGTCTTGAGCGACAGCGAGCCCGACGTACCCGACGCACGGACGGCCCCGGTGACGGTCTTCACGACGGGCGCCTCCGCACCGGAGACTTCGGCCTCGGCACCGATCGTCGCGACATCGACCCGCACCGACCGGGGCACCACGAGCCGCACGACCGCGCGCTCGGCGTCCGGGCTGACACCGCGGAGCCGGTCGACCCAGCCCTGCAGCCGCGCACCGTCATAGCCCACGCGCAGCACGCCGCCGTCGCGCGCGACGTGCAGCGGGCGGGTGCCGACCCTGCTGACCTCGACCCGCACACCGGTCGCGGCCTCGTCCGCCACGACCTCGGCCCGTCCCTCCACCATCCGGACCTTGACCTCTGTGACGTCGGCGACGTCGAGCGTCTGCGGGGCGGCGACCGCCCAGGACTCGGTGCTCATGCGTGCTCCTTGGTCTGCGATGCTCGTCATCTCGACCTTAGCCGGGGTCCGCGGCGGTCGCGCCGTGGACCAGCACCGATTCCGGACCAGGGCTCCCCGTGTGGGACCATGTGTCGACCCCGCGTCCACTCTTCGTGAGGAGACAACCATGAGCAAGCGCGGCAGCAAGCGCCGTGCCCGCAAGGGCAAGGCCGCCAACCACGGCAAGCGTCCCAACGCCTGAGGACGCCTGGATGCGCGAAGGGCCGGACCCGTGACGGGTCCGGCCCTTCGTGTCAGGCGCCCTTCGCGGCGATCACGGTCAGCTGCTCGTGGATGCGCAGGCGCAGCCCCGCGGGGGCGCGCTCGGCGCACGAGCGCTTGACCAGCCGCTTGACGAGCTCCTCGACGCTCAGCTCGGACAGGCACGGCGCACAGTGCGCGACGTGCGCGCGCATCCGCTGCTCGTCCTCGGGCGTCATCTCCGAGTCCAGGTACTCGTACAGGTGCGTCCGCGCATGCTCGCACTCCGACTCACCGTGCGGAGTCTCGTGCGGGATCGGAGTGATCGCGGACGACGCCGTGTCGCTCCTGAGGCTGTCGCTCATGCCGTGGTCCCTCCGCGCGTCCCCACGAGTCCTCGCTGCGCCGCGTAGTCCGCGAGCAGCTCGCGCAGCTGTCGGCGCCCGCGGTGCAGCCGGGACATCACCGTCCCGATCGGCGTTCCCATGATCTCTGCGATCTCCTTATAGGGGAAGCCCTCGACGTCCGCGTAGTACACGACCATGCGCCGGTCCTCCGGCAGCTCGGCGAGCGCCCGCTTGACGTCGGAGTCCGGCAGCCGGTCGAGCGCCTCGGCCTCGGCGGAGCGCAGGCCCTGCGAGGTGTGCGACGCGGCGCGCGCGATCTGCCAGTCCTCGACCTCCTCGGTCTGGGACTGTTGTGGCTCGCGCTGCTTCTTCCGGTAGCTGTTGATGAACGTGTTGGTCAGGATGCGGTACAGCCAGGCCTTGAGGTTGGTCCCGGGCTTGTACTGGTGGAAGGCCGCGAACGCCTTGGTGAACGTCTCCTGGACCAGGTCCTCGGCGTCCGCGGGGTTGCGCGTCATGCGCAGCGCGGCGGAGTAGAGCTGGTCGAGGTACTGCAGGGCGTCCGCCTCGAAGCGCGCCGCGCGGGCGGTCGGGTCCTCCCCTTCAGGGGCCCGGTCCGTGTCCTCGCCCACCTCGTCGTCGCCGGCCGTCGCCTCGTCGACAGGCTCGTCAGCGGGCTCCAGCGGCAGGTTCTGGCTCATCGCTGTCGAGCCTAGCCGTGCCGTCCAGCCCTCGTGCGACGAATCGAACGCGTCTTTCGTCACGCCGGCGACGACGTCGGGGAGGGCGAAGAGGCGCACGGGGGCCGCGGTCGTCTCGGGGCGGGCGAGGCAGGCTTCCACGTTGTGGTGCAACCTCGACGGCGCGCCGGGAATTCCCTCGCCCGTGCCCGACGGCAGTGGTGCGCGCCACGTCGTCGTCGCACGCCGGTCAGGACGCGATCTCGTCGGCGCAGGCGAACCGGCGCCGGTACGCGACGGGGCTCGTGCCAAGCGTGCGCGCGAAGTGGTGCCGCAGCACGGCGGCGCTGCCGAAGCCCACGAGCCGGCCGATCTCGTCGATCGACGCGTCGGTCGACTCGAGCAGCTCCTGCGCGCGGGCGACGCGCTGGCGCGTCAGCAACGCGAGCGGCGTCGTGCCCGTCTCGTCGCGGAAACGGCGGGCGAACGTCCGCTCGGACAGCATGGCCCGGCGCGCGAGCGCGGGCACCGTGTGCTGCTCGTCGAGATGCTCGCGCATCCAGGCGAGCAGCCCCGAGAGCGACTCGCCCTCGCGGGGCAGCGGATCGACGACGAACTGCGCCTGTCCGCCGTCGCGCTGCGGCGGCACGACCATCCTGCGCGCGATGTTGCGGGCCGCCTCAGCGCCGAGCTCGGTGCGCACCAGGTGCAGCGCGGCGTCGATCCCCGCGGCCGTGCCGGCACTCGTGAGGATGCGGCCGTCCTGGACGAAAAGGACGTCCGGGTCGACCTTCGCCGTCGGGACGGCGGCCGCGAGCCGGTCGGTGTACATCCAGTGCGTCGTGCACCGGCGGCCGTCGAGCAGTCCGGCCTCGGCCAGCGCGAACGCGCCCGAGCATTCCGCGAAGAGCCAGGCGCCGCGCTCGTGGGCGCGACGCAGCGCATCGAGCAGAGCAGGAGGCAGCGTGGTCTCGACTCCGTAGGCGACGACGATGACGACGTCGGCGTCCTCGGTCGCGTCCAGGCCGCGCTCGATCCCGATGGGGAAGCCACCCTTGGTCGGCACGAGTCCGGGCTCGGGTGTGCACAGGGTGAAGTCGAAGCTCGGGCCGCCCGTGTCGCTGCGGTCGATGCCGAACACTTCGTAGGCGATGCCCATCTCGAACGGGGCGACACCCGGGACGACGACGGCGGCCACCTTCTCGATCATGCGCCAACCCTGCCACAGCGCTGGCAGAATGTCGATGGATCATGGCACTCCTGCCACTCGTATCCGAATCTCGACAAGCGCATCGTTACTGCCATGACCGCAATCCTGATCCTCCTCGTCCTGACCGGCATCGGCTACCTCGTGGCGCTCGGCGTCACGGTGCGCCGCGACGGGCTCGGCACGCGCCGGCCGCCCCGGTCCCACCACGACTGGTGGGAGGGTGCACCGCAGGGCTGACCGCTGCAGCTGACCGGCGCACGCGCTCACAGAGCGAGGCGCGCGCGTGTCTGCCAAGGTGGGTTCATGCTGCTCCGTCGACTCGCCAGGCCCCTGCTGGCCTCCTCGTTCGTGTACGACGGCGTGCAGGCCGTGATGCATCCGGCCGAGCACGCGGCCGGGGCACGCGAGGGGGCCGCACTCGTCACCGAGCGCCTCGGCAGATCGCCGTTGTCCCAGGCGCAGGTCACGGCGCTCGTGCGCACGCACGGCGTCCTGACCGTCGTCTGCGGGATCGCGCTCGCAATCGGGAAGACCCCGCGCACCGCCGCGCTGTCGCTCGCCGCGCTCACGGTGCCGCTCGCCGTCGTCAACCAGCCGTTCACGTCCAAGGGCGCCGAGCGCAAGGAGAGAACCGCGAAGTTCTCGCGCAACCTCGGCGGGATCGGCGCGGCACTGATCGCGGGCGCCGACCTCGAGGGGCGACCCGGCCTCTCCTATCGCGTGGGTCACGCCCGCACGGCCGTGGCGAGCTCGGCGTCGCGGACGGTCAATTCGGCCAAGCGCTCCGCCGCCACGGCGTCCCATCGCGCGGGCGACACCGTCTCCGCCGCCGCGCACAAGGCGGAGAGAGCGGCGCACCGCGCGGCGGCGCAGAGTCGCAAGGCGGCGAAGCAGGGGCGCAAGGCCGCCAAGCGGGGCCAGAAGGCCCTGGCGGACCTGAACCACTGAGCTCCCCGCCCTCGGACGCACTCGGACGCTCCGCCGTCGGGCCGGGCCGCTCCACTAGCCTGGAGCCCATGACGAGCACGCCCGCCAGCCCCGCCACCGGACCCTCTCCCGCGCCCGAGGCGCTCTGGGAGGCTCCGGTCGCGCCGGGCGAGCTCGACGCGACCGTCGAGATCCCGGGCAGCAAGTCGTTGACCAACCGGCTGCTCGTCCTGGCCGCGCTCGCCGCCGGGCCCGGCACGCTCCGCGGCGCGCTGCGCAGCCGCGACGCCGACCTCATGATCGCGGCGCTGCGCGCGCTCGGCGCCGACATCACCGAGGGCGAGGCGCCCAGCACCCTGCGCGTGGTGCCCGGCCGCGTCACCGGCGACGTCGACGTCTTCACCGGCCTGGCCGGCACCGTCATGCGGTTCCTGCCGCCCGTGGCGGCACTTGCCGACGGCCCGGTCCGGTTCGACGGCGACCCCGAGGCACGCGTGCGCCCCATGCTCCCCGTCCTGGCCGCGCTGCGCGGGCTCGGTGTCAAGGTCACGGCCGAAGGCCCCGACCTCCCCACGCACCTGCCGTTCACCGTGCACGGCCGTGGCTCGCTGCGCGGCGGCGCGGTCGACGTCGACGCGTCGGCGTCGTCCCAGTTCGTCTCAGGCCTGCTCCTCGCCGCCGCCCGGTTCGACGACGGCCTCGCGCTGCGGCACATCGGCGCGACGCTGCCGAGCCTGCCGCACATCGAGATGACCGTCGCGACGCTCCGCGAGGTCGGCGTCGAGGTCGACGACTCCCGCGACGGGATGTGGCACGTCTCCCCCGGTTCCATCGCGGCGCGCGACGTGCGCGTGGAGCCGGACCTGTCCAACGCCGCCCCCTTCCTCGCCGCCGCCCTCGCGGCCGGCGGGACCGTCCGCGTGCCGGGCTGGCCGGCGTCGACCACCCAGCCCGGGGCGATGGTCCCGGAGCTGCTCGAGCGCATGGGCGGGCGCGTCTCCACCGACGAGGAGTCCGACGACGGCACGCGAGTCCTCGCGGTGACGGGCACGGGCGAGATATACGGGATCGACGTGGACCTGCACGCCGCGGGTGAGCTCGCGCCGACGTTCGCCGCGCTCGCGGCCCTCGCCGACTCCCCGAGCCGGCTGCGCGGGATCGCGCACCTGCGCGGGCACGAGACCGACCGGCTGGCCGCGCTCGCCACGGAGATCACGCGCCTCGGCGGGCGGTGCGAGGAGACGCGCGACGGCCTGGTCATCACGCCGCGGCCGCTGCACGGCGCGACGTTCCGCACCTACGCCGACCACCGCATGGCGACGTCGGCCGCGCTGCTGGGGCTGCGCGTGCCGGGCGTGCTGGTCGAGAACGTCGACACCACCGCCAAGACCCTGCCCGGGTTCGACCGGATGTGGACGCGCATGCTCGGGGGCGAGCGGACGGTGGGGACCGGCGCCTGATGGCGCGCCACACGATCGACGAAGAGGCGCGGTTCGCGCGCCCGACCAAGCGCGGGTCGAGGCCGCGGAGCAAGCAGCGGCCGCAGCACGCCGACGCGCTGACGGGCCTTGTCATTGGCGTCGATCGCGGCCGCTACCGGCTCATGGTCGGCGAGGGCACCGACGACGAGCGCGAGGTCATCGCCATGAAGGCGCGCGAGCTCGGACGCACGCGTGCCGTCGTCGGTGACCGGGTCGACATCGTAGGCGACGCGTCCGGCGACGAGGGCACGCTCGCGCGGATCGTGCGCATCCAGGATCGCGCGTCCGTGCTGCGCCGCACCGCCGACGACACCGACCCCTACGAGCGCATCGTCGTCGCGAACGCGGACCAGCTCGTCGTCGTGACCGCGCTCGCCCAGCCCGAGCCGCGCACGGGCATGATCGACCGCTGCGTCGTCGCGGCGTACGACGCCGGCATGCACGTCCTGCTGTGTCTCACCAAGGCCGACCTCGCCGACCCCGCTCCCCTGCACGACCTCTACGAGCCCATCGGCGTGTCGGTCGTCGTGACCCGGTACGACGACGCGGCGTCGGTCGAGGAGGTGCGCTCGCGCCTGGTGGGGCGCAGGTCCGTCTTCGTGGGTCACTCGGGCGTCGGCAAGTCGACGCTCATCAACGCGCTCGTGCCCGACGCGCGGCGTGCGATCGGCGACGTCAACGACGTGACCGGGCGCGGGCGGCACACCTCGACCTCCGCCGTCGCGCTGCGCCTGCCTGTGGCCCCGTCGGGCGCCAAGCACGACGGGTGGGTCATCGACACCCCCGGCGTGCGGTCGTTCGGCCTCGCGCACGTCGAGATCGACCACGTGCTCGCGGCCTTCGAGGACCTCGACGAGGTCGCCGACGGCTGCCCGCGCGGGTGCACCCACCTCGACGACGCGCCCGACTGCGCGCTCGACGAGTGGGTCGAGGCCTCGTCCGACGACGAGACCCGGGCCGCGCGGGGCGCCCGGCTGGCGTCGTTCCGCCGCCTCCTCGCGTCTCGCTCGGTGGCCGACTGAGCTCGCGCACCCTGGCATCGGCAGGGCTTGCGCAACGAGCGTGCTGACTTCGTCCTCAAACCGACGGTTTGAGGACAAAGTCAGCACGCTCGTTGCCAGCAGACGTCTCGCGGTGGGGGCGACACGCACCGTCCGGTCCCTGTCGTTCAGACGGTTCACGGCGTCGGGACCGCTAGCGTGTAACCGTGGCCCACTTCCAGCAGTCCCCCAGCCCGACGAGCGGCCCGGTGCGCAGCTACGACGACGACCTGCGCCTGGCCCACGTGATCGCTGACCAGGTGGACGCGGTGACGATGTCCCGCTTCAGGGCGGTGGACCTGCACGTCGAGACCAAGCCGGACGACACGCCCGTGAGCGACGCCGACCGGACGGCCGAGGAGGTCATCCGGGCGCACCTCGGCCGAGCGCGCACGCGCGACGCGATCGTCGGTGAGGAGTACGGGTCGGCGGGCAGCGGGGCACGGCGATGGATCGTCGACCCGATCGACGGAACCAAGAACTTCGTGCGCGGTGTGCCCGTGTGGGCGACGCTCATCGCACTGGCCGACGGCGACGAGGTGGTCGTCGGCCTGGTCTCGGCGCCCGCGCTGGGCCGGCGCTGGTGGGCGACCCGCGGGTCCGGTGCGTGGACGGGCAAGTCGCTCGCCGCCGCGACGCGGATGCAGGTGTCCGGCGTGAGCACGCTCGGCGACGCGTCGTTCACCTACTCCTCGCTGTCCGGGTGGGAGGAGCGCGAGAAGCTCAACGGCTTTTTGGACCTGACCCGGCAGTGCTGGCGCACCCGCGGGTACGGCGACTTCTGGTCGTACATGCTCGTGGCCGAGGGTGCCGCGGACATCGCTGCCGAGCCCGAGCTCGAGGTGTATGACATGGCCGCGCTCGTGCCGATCGTGACTGAGGCCGGTGGCCGCTTCACCTCGCTCGACGGCCGGCCCGGGCCGTGGGGCGCGAACGCGCTGGCCACGAACGGCCACCTGCACGACGAGGTCCTCGTCTACCTCGGCTGAGGGTGTGAGCGGACTTTTGGCCCGGTTTGGCGTGCCAGACCGGGCGAAAAGTCCGCTCACAACCTCAGGGACGGGGGATCTGGTGGACCTCCGTCGCGTCGTACCAGAGCAGGTCGCGATCGGTGACGCGTTGCAGCGCGACGTCGAACGCCGGATCCTCGTCGGCGGCCGCGAGCACCGCACGCACGTCTGCTGCGGCCACCGGCTCGTCCACGTGCACGGCGACGATCGGCACGGTCACCTCGCGCGCGACCCGGACCGCCGACGGCGCGGCGTCCGCGCCCGGCGCAGCATCCAGCGCTCCCGAGGAGACCACGGCGTCGGGCACCTCGAGCGAGACCACGACACGCAGCGGGGGCGCGCCGGGTCGCCCGGCGACGAGCGCGAGCGAGTCGTGCGCGGCCGCGAGGAACGCTGCATACTCCCGTTCCTCGGCGTCCTCGTCCCGGAGCGCCGCGGCGAGCGCCGCCGTGACGGCGTGCGCCCCCCGCGACGCGACGGTCCAGCGCGCCCCGTTCGTGGTGACCGAGGCGGAGTCGAGCTCGTCGAGCGTCGCGGGAACGTAGATGCGCATGGGCACAGTCTGCCGAGTCAGGCGGGCTGGAGCACCATGGCGCGCACACGGTCGGCGAGCTCGGCGAACGCGAGGCGTACCGCGGACGACGGCGCGTGCTCGGCGAGCGTGCGCCCGGCAAGCACGGCCGCGTCGAGCGCAGGCCCGTCGTCGGGCACGACGTGCACCTCCTCGACGCCGGCATACCGGGCGAGGGCGTCGCGGACCGCGGTCTCGGGCTTCGGCCCGACGGCGGAGGGCCGGACGCGGTTGGCGACGACGACGGTCTGCCCGCTCACCGGCACCGGCGCCTCGCGAAGGTCCTCGAGGCCGCGGACGAGCCGCTGCACGCCGACCGGGTCCGCGGCGCCGACGACCACGACGACGTCGGCCGCTTGCAGCGCCGCCAGCGTGGCGCCGTTGCGCTGCGGCGCGTGCGTGTCGTACATGAGCAGCTCGTCGGCCTCGATGACCGGCCCGCAGTCGACGACGGTGAAGTCCGCGAGCTCGCGTGCGTGCTCGAGCACGACCTCGATCGCGCTCGCGGGCAGCTCAGGCCAGCGCGCCGCGCGCGTGATGCCGGTGAGGACCCGGAGCCCGGGCGCGACGACAGGGCTGTGCCGTGCGAGGGTCCGCAGGTCGAGGGTGCCCTGGCCGGCCGCGCGGGCGACGGCGGCGAGCCCCGGGGCGTCGTCGAGCAGACCGAGCCGGGCTGCGAGCGCCGACCCGTACGTGTCGGCGTCGACGACCAGAGCGGTGCCCGGGACAGGCATCGGGGCGTCGGGTTCTGGGCGACGGCGCCGCCGCGCGGCACGTCCGCCGAGTCCGGCGAGCGCCGCGGCGAGCTCGATCGCCGTCGTCGTGCGCCCCGGAGCGCCCACCGGGCCCCAGACGGCCACGACCGTGCCGGGCGTGCGGGAGCCCGGTGCGGTCTCGGGCCATTCGGGGGCGGCTGCGCCGGGGACGTCGAGCGGGTCGGAGTCGGCCGCGAACGCGACGTCGCGCAGGGGCGCGGTGTCCCGCACGGCGTCGAGCAGCGCCGCCTCGTCGAGCCGCTCGAGGACCGAGTCCGCACCGATCGCCCGCAGGCGCTCGACCGAGGTGCCGCCGTCGGGCAGCGCCACCACCCGCACGCCCGCCTGATGGAGCCGCCCGACGGCCTCGCGATCGAGGCCGTGCAGGTCCGCCGAGACGACGGCGACCGTTCCGGCGCCGGCCGCCGCGGCGGCGAGAAGCTCGGCGAGGTCGCCGCACCGGCGGGTCACCGTCGCCCCGGACCCAGGTGCGCCGAGCGCGACGACGACCGCCGTCTCGTCGTCGCCGCGAACCGCGCACAGGACGGTCACCGTGGCCATCATGAGCCGGCCACCGGGACGACGGCGACGCTGCCGGCGGCGGAGAGCGCGCCGAGGACGACAGGCAGGTCGCCCGTCGGGACCAGCACGTGCAGCGTGCCACCCTCGGCGACGACGAGCCCCGAGTCGGAGGTGTCCACCTGCTCGACGACGACGCCGGACACGAGGGCCTCTGGCTTGCCCGCCGGGGCGTCGGAGCCCGCGGACGACTCGGGCACGAACCACAGATCGACGACGGCACCCTTGCGGATGCGGTCGGACAGGCCGCTGCGGACCGGCACGGCCACCGACCGCACGTCCACGCCGTCGGCTGCACCGAGCGCGGTGTGCGCGACGAGCTCACCGTCGTCGACCACACGCTGGACGACCAGGTCCTCGGGCAGCGGCTCGTCGGCTCGCAGGTAGCGGTCGGTGGTCGCGCCGAGGCGCACGTCGACGGTGTGCAGCCGGTCGGCAGCGACCTGCTCACCGGGCGTGAGGGTTCCCGCCGCCGCGTACACGGGGACGGTGCGGCCGGCCGACGACACGGCCCAGGAGCCGAGAGCGACCGAGAGCGCGACGATCACCACGCCGACGACGAGACGCGGATCGCGCCAGGTGGGCCGGCGCAGGCGCGGTGCGACGGGCGCGGGAAGCTGGTCGTGGCTCAACGAAGTCCTCCGGAGGGCTCGTTCGGTCGGGTCTCACGCACGTCGCGGTGACGCACCAGAGATCATCATCTGGCATCCGAGCACGCATTCTGCCGTCGCCTGTGGACAAAGCGCATCCGATATCCACGCTGTGTCACACTGCCGATATGGCCAGCCGATTCCTCTCCCTCGCCGACGTACAGGAGATGCTCAACATCTCCGCGGCGCAGGCCTACTCGCTCGTGCGCTCGGGCGAGCTCCCGGCCATCCAGGTGGGGCCCAAGAAGGTATGGCGCGTCGAGGCGACCAAGCTCGAGGAGTACATCGAAGGGCAGTACGCCCGGACGCGCGAGCGCATCGACGCCGGCGACCTGTAGGCGCTCACGCCTCGCTGACACGCAGCAGCGCGGAGAACGGCACGAGGCGCACAGGAGCGTCGCGCCGCTCGACGTCGTCGAGGTCGAGGTGATCCGCGCCGACGCGCGCGATCCGGCCGATGGTCGAGGACGCCCGGGTGCGCACGAGCACGCGTGCGCGGTCGCGCTGCAGTCCACGCAGCGCGGTGCCCAGACCGAGCCCGTCCGACCTGGTGGTCGACGGGGCAGCCTGCCTTCCGGCACCGAGAACGCCCGCGACGGCGCGCAGCGGGACGAGGTGCTGCACGCGCCCTCGCACGCCCCGCCCGTCGAGCAGGAGCCAGGTCGCCGCGACCCGGCGCAGAAGCCCGTCGAGCAGCTCACCGTCGAGCAGCTCGAGCCGGAGCGGCACGCCGACGACCGCCCGGAGTCGGTCGGCCGCGGAGATCGAGGCGTGCTCGGCGCGCGTGAGCTCCGCGACCGCGCCCTCCCGCTCGGCCGCCTCCTCGGCGGCGATGCGCGCCTCGAGGTCGGCGAACAGCAGCTCCCACCGAGTCGGCTCCCCTGTCACAGTCACGCCCCTTCCTGCATCGACGACGCTCCAGCATGCCTTGCTCTGGACAGCGCGTACCGCCACGGGTTACTGTCCAGCATCCAAGGACATCAACTGGCATCAAATGACATCATCGATTGCCGATGATGATGATGGAGGACCGATGCGCACGAAAGACCGCCGATCGGCTGCTGCCGAAAACCTGCGCGCCCGAGCCGGAGCGAGCTCGGTCGGGCTGGCCGCGCTCGTCGCGGCCGGCGCGGCAGCGGCAGTGCTCCTCGTCGTGCGGCTCGGTGTGCTGCTGCCGGCCGAGCCTCGTACGGTCGGCGTGGACCGTTGGGTCGAGCTCGGCGTCGTCGCGGGCGGCGCCGTGGCCGCGGCATGGCTCGCGCTGAGCGCGCTGCTCGCGCTCGCGTGCGTCGCCGCCGCGTGCCTCGGACGGTCCTGGCACACTGGCGAGGCGGCGCTGCGGCGCATCGCTCCGGGCGCCGTGCAGCGCATGGCACGGACCGCCGTGGGCGTGGGAGTCGGCGCAGGCCTGGTGCTCGTGCCGGCCACGGCATACGCGACACCCGGCGCTGACGAGCTCCCCGCTCCCCCGCCACCCGCCGCCACCGTGCCCCTGGACCTGGGCTGGCAGCCGACGTCGGAGGTCGTGGACGCCGTCGACACCTCGGCCGCGCCCGAGGCGCTGGCCGGGACCGAGACGAAACCCAGCGCCACCGAGCTCGCGCCCGCCGTGGTCGAGCCGGCCGCACCGGTGGAGCGGAAGGAGGTCGAGCGGAACGACGTCGCGCGGAACGACGTCGACCGGAGCGAGGTCGAGCTGACGGCGTCGACGACGGCCGCCCCCACCTCGGCCGAGCAGCATCGACCGCACCAGGGCGCGGACGACGGCACCGTCGTCGTGCACCGGGGCGACACGCTGTGGTCGATCGCGGCCGCGACGCTCCATGGCGACGCCACCGACACCGAGATCCTGCGGGCCGTCGTGCGCTGGCACGAGACCAACCGGGACGTCATCGGCGGCGACCCCGACATCATCCTGCCCGGCCAGGTGCTGCGCGCACCGGCCTGACGGACCGACCGACCCGCCCCACCTCGCCTGCTGCCACCGGAGGACCTCATGACCGCGCTGACCGAACCCGCCGGGCGCAGCCGCTCGGACGCCGCACCCGAGGGCGCCGCCGCCCCGGCCCGCCTCCGGGTCTCGGCGCCGCCCGGCTCGACCGGCCCCGCGCGCCGCCTCGACGCGACGCGTCCGGCGCCGCCCGTGCGCCGGGTCCGGCTGGGTGTCCAGCGCACCATGCCGGACACGAGCGAGGACCTCCCCCAGCGACCGCTCGCGCCACAGCCGGCGCCCGCGCCGCCCGATCCCACCGCACAGTGCTGCTCCGTGGTGCGGGCCGCGGTCGAGGTGCTGCGTGGCGAGCGCAGCGCGGGCCAGCTCGCCAGGTGGGTGACGCCGCGGGTCCTGGACCAGCTCACCGAGCGCGCGCGCCTCACCCGCGAGTCCCGGCCGCCCGCCGCGCCGACACGGCCCGTCCTGGTGCGGAGGGTCCGGTTGGTCCGGCTCGGGGACGACGTCGCCGAGGCCACGGTGGTGCTCGACGACGACGGTTGCGTCCGGGCGGCGGCCGTGCGTCTCGAGGCGCGACGCGGCGTCTGGCGGGTGGCGGTGCTCGAGCTCGGCTGACACGTCGCGGTAGCGCATCCTTCCCGAGGTAGCGCAAAGGGCGGCGAGGTAGCGCGTTCTGCGGCGCCTTGCCGCAGAACGCGCTAGCTCGCCGTCGTCACTCGTTGAGGCCGTGGCAGAGCTTGTACTTCTTGCCCGAGCCGCACGGGCACTGCGCGTTGCGCGGCGTGCCGGGGAACGTGCGGCCGTCGCTCTCCGCAGAGCTCGCCTCGCCGTGCAGCGCACGGCGCGCCTTGCGCGACTCGCCGGCGACCGACGTCGAGCCGTCCTCGCTCGGCGCGGAGTACTGCAGGTTCTGCGGACGCCGCGGGGTGTCGAGGCCCTTGGCCAGGAGCACGGGCTCGTCCGCACCGCCGAAGGCGGCCGGAACCTCGGCCTGCTTCGGCCCCGCGGGAGCGCTCGGCCGCGTCTCCTCGGCGGGCTCTGCTCCCGGCGCCGTGTCCGGCCGCGCCGGCACGCTCGGGGCAGGCTGCGTCGGCGCCACGGGCGCCGGGGCGCCGCCGGACGCGGCGACGGCCTGCGCAGCCGCGGACTGCGCGACCTCCGCGGCACCGGTCGCGGTCACGGACGGGGCGGCCGCGGCACCCGGCTGCTGCACCTGGACCTCGAGGTTGAACAGGTAGCCGACCGACTCCTCCTTGATGGCCTCGGTCATGGCCTGGAAGAGCTGGAAGCCCTCGCGCTGGTACTCGACGAGCGGGTCGCGCTGCGCCATCGCGCGCAGGCCGATGCCCTCCTTGAGGTAGTCCATCTCGTAGAGGTGCTCGCGCCACTTGCGGTCCAGCACGGACAGCACCACGCGGCGCTCGAGCTGACGCATCGCGGGCGAGCCGAGCTGCTCCTCGCGCGCCTCGTACGCGACCCGAGCGTCGGACAGCAGCTCCCTGAGCACCATGTCGCGGTCAAGGCTCGAGAGACCGCCCGCCTCCTCGACGACGTCCTCGGGCGTGATCGACACCGGGTACACCGACTTCAGCGCGGTCCACAGCGCCTCGAGGTCCCACTCCTCGGGGTTACCCTCGGCGGTCGCGCTGTTCACGTAGTCGGTGGTGACGTCGGTGAGGAAGTGCTGCACCTGCTCGTGCAGGTCCTCGCCCTCGAGCACGCGGCGGCGCTCGGCGTAGATCACCGAGCGCTGGCGGGACAGGACGTCGTCGTACTTGAGGACGTTCTTGCGGATCTCGAAGTTGCGGGCCTCGACCTGCGACTGGGCGCTCTGGATGCCGCGGGTGACCATCTTGGACTCGAGCGGCACGTCGTCGGGGAAGCCGGCGCGGTTCATCATCGACTGCGCGAGGCCCGAGTTGAACAAGCGCATCAGGTCGTCCTGCATGGACAGGTAGAACCGCGACTCGCCCGGGTCGCCCTGACGGCCGGAGCGGCCGCGCAGCTGGTTGTCGATGCGGCGCGACTCGTGCCGCTCGGTGCCGAGCACGTAGAGACCGCCGAGAGAGACGACCTCGTCGTGCTCGGCGGCGACCGCAGCGTTGGCCTTCTCGAGGACCTCGGGCCACACGGCCTCGTACTCCTCCGGGTCCTCCGCGGCGTCGAGCCCGCGCTCGGACATCTCCAGCACGGCGAGGAACTCGGCGTTGCCGCCGAGCATGATGTCAGTACCGCGGCCGGCCATGTTCGTCGCGACCGTGACGGCACCCTTGCGGCCCGCCTGGGCCACGATCGAGGCCTCCCGCGCGTGCTCCTTCGCGTTGAGCACGTCGTGCGGCACACCGGCGCGCTTGAGCAGCTGCGACAGCCGCTCCGACTTCTCGACGCTCGTGGTGCCCACGAGGACCGGCTGACCCTTTGCGTGGCGCTCGACGATGTCCTCGACGACGGCGGCGAACTTGCCGTCCTCGTTCTTGTAGACGAGGTCGGGCTGGTCGATACGGATCATCGGCCGGTTCGTCGGGATCGGTACGACGCCCAGCTTGTACGTGCCCTGGAACTCCGCCGCCTCGGTCTCGGCGGTACCCGTCATGCCCGCGAGCTTGTCGTAGAGGCGGAAGTAGTTCTGGAGCGTGATCGTGGCGAGCGTCTGGTTCTCCGCCTTGATCTGCACGCCCTCCTTGGCCTCGATGGCCTGGTGCATGCCCTCGTTGTAGCGCCGGCCGGCGAGGATGCGGCCCGTGTGCTCGTCGACGATCATGACCTCGCCGTTGAGCACGACGTAGTCCTTGTCGCGCTTGAACAGCTCCTCGGCCTTGATCGCGTTGTTCAGGAAGCCGATCAGCGGCGTGTTGAGCGACTCGTACAGGTTGTCGATGCCGAGGTAGTCCTCGATCTTCTCGATGCCCGGCTCGAGCACACCCACGGTGCGCTTCTTCTCGTCGACCTCGTAGTCCGCGCCGGCCTTCAGGCGGCGCACGACCTTGGCGAACTCGACGTACCAGCGGTTGGCGTCTCCCGACGCCGGACCCGAGATGATCAGCGGCGTCCGTGCCTCGTCGATGAGGATCGAGTCGACCTCGTCGACGATCGCGAAGTGGTGGCCGCGCTGCACCAGGTCGTCCGGGGACCACGCCATGTTGTCGCGCAGGTAGTCGAACCCGAACTCGTTGTTGGTGCCGTAGGTGATGTCGGCCGCGTACTGCTCGCGCCGCTCGCCCGGCGTCTGGCCCGACAGGATGATGCCCGTCGTCATGCCGAGGAACCGGTAGACGCGGCCCATAAGCTCGCCCTGGTACTTGGCGAGGAAGTCGTTCGTGGTGACCACGTGCACGCCCTTGCCCTCGAGGGCGTTGAGGTAGGCGGCCGTGGTCGCGACGAGCGTCTTGCCCTCACCGGTCTTCATCTCGGCGATGTTGCCGAGGTGCAGGGCCGCACCACCCATGAGCTGGACGTCGAAGTGCCGCTGGCCGAGCGTGCGCCGCGCCGCCTCGCGGACGGCCGCGAACGCCTCTGGAAGGAGCTCGTCGAGCGCGGCACCGTGCGCCAGCCGCTCCTTGAAGCGGTCGGTCTCCTCGCGGAGCTCCTCGTCGCTGAGCTCGACGAAGCTCGACTCGAGCCGGTTGACCTGCTCGGCCAGACCGGACAGCTTCTTGAGGATCCGGCCCTCGCCGAGGCGAAGGACCTTCTCGAGGATCGCAGGCACGCAGTACTCCTGGGTCGGTGGCGCCCGGGCCGTGCCCGGGACCTTCGGTTGCTGCGACGACGCGGAGGATCGCCCGACCGCGCCGTCACCTGAGTCACACCATCCGTCATCCTATGTCGCCCGGCCTGCTCGGCCGGTCAGGTTCGCGGCCGACGAACGTCACCGTCCGGCCATGAGCACCTCGGCGGCCTGGTCGGCGAGCTCGGCGCCCGCGGCACCGTAGAGGTGGAAGACGGCGTCCGCGCCGTTGCGCCGCAGCTCGTGGACGTCGTCGTCGTACCGCGCGATCGCGGCGACGCGCCCTTCGAAGCCCGCGGCCTGGAGCCGAGCGAGTGCGATGAGGTTGGCCTTGTGGAACGGCATCGCCAGCACGGCGACGCGCACGTGCCCGGCCCGCCGGACGCGCGCCCAGAACTCCACGTCGGTCGCGTCGGCCTGCACCACGTGGAAGCCGCGCTCCTCGAGCGCGGCGACGCGGGTCTGGTCGTGCTCGACACCGACCACGGACAGCCCGTACTCGTCGCGCAGCCGCTCGTACGTGGTCGAGCCGACGCGGCCGAGGCCCAGCACGATTGCGTCCGCGCGCCCGACGTCGACGAGCCGGTCGTCCGGGTGCAGCCGCGAGGCGTCACGGGCCGGGAGCAGCCGGGAGATCCACGAGGCGAGCTCGACGCCACGCCGGTTGACCGCCGCCGAGACGACGAAGCTCGCGGCGACGGCGAGCGCGATGACGGTCACCCACTCCTCGTCGAGCATCCCGGCCTCCACGCCGACCGCGAGGACGATGATGCCGAACTCGGAGTAGTTGCCGAGCACCAGCGCGGTGAGGAACGACGTACGCCGCCGCAGCCGCATGAGCCACAGCAGCAGCGCGTACATCACGATCTTGAGCGGCAGGAGGAGCAGGAGCAGCGCCGCGAGGAGCATGTGGTCCGGGCCCGGTATGCCGTGCATGCCGATCTGCAGGAAGAACGCCACCAGGAACAGGTCCTTGAGCGTCAGGAGCGAGCGCGACAGGTCGCTCGACCGCGGGTGGGGCGCGAGCAGCACACCCATCACGAGCGCACCGACGTCGCCCGACACCCCGGCGAGCTCGAAGAGCCAGAACCCGAGCACCAGCGCCGCGGCCACGCCGAAGAGCGCCTGGAGCTCGCCGTGCCCGATGTGGTCCCAGACCCGGCGCAGGACCCACGCCCCGGGCAGGAGCAGCACGAGGGCGATCGCCCAGGGGCTCGGCAGCTCGTCGGCGGCCATCGCCATGAACACCACGGCGGCCAGGTCCTGCATGATCAGCACGCCGACAGCGATGCGCCCGTACAGCGAGGTGGCGTCGGAGCGCTCGTCGAGCACCTTGACCACGAACACGGTCGAGGAGAACGTCAGCGCGAACGCGACGAGCGCGAAGGTGCGCAGGGACTCGTCCGTCAGGAGGGTGAGCCCCACCACCCCGAGCAGGCCGAGGAACCCGACGGCGACCGCGATGGTCAGCACCATGTGCGCGGCGGTGGTCAGCCAGATCTCGCGCCGCAGGAGGGAGCGGAGGTCGAGCTTGAGGCCGATGCCGAAGAGCAGCAGCGCAACGCCGAGGTCCGCGATCGCCCCGATGTACTCCGGCTCGGGTGCGCCCGAACCGCCGAGCAGGAACCCGGCCGCGAGGAAGCCCACGAGCGGGGGCAGCCGCAGCAGGACCGCGACGATCCCGCCGACCACAGCAGACCCGAGGTAGAGCGCTGCGAGCTCCATGCGCGCCTCCCTCGAGTGGACGTGTGGGTGGTCCGATCGTAGGGGGCCCGGCACCGGCCCGCGTGCCGGGGACCGCTCTGGGGGCGGCCGTCTCAGGCAGCGGTCGCGACCGCGCCCGCCAGGGCGGGCGCGAGCTCCCCGGCCGGCGCGACGACGGTCTCGGCCAGGCCGAGCCAGCGCGCCAGCAGGCCGAGCTCGCCGGCGAGCCGCTCTGCCGTCGCGCCGCTCGCGTGCGGGGAGGTGTGCGCCGCCTGAACGCGCAGCACACCCGCCTGCCGGTCGGCCTTGAGGTCGACGAACGCGGTGATCGCGTCGTCCTCGAGGAACGGCAGCACGTAGTAGCCGAGCACCCGCTTGGGCGCGGGGACGTAGATCTCGATCCGGTAGAAGACGTCGAAGAGCGCCTCGAGACGGCGGCGCTCCCACACCACGGGGTCGAACGGGCTCAGCAGCGCCTGACCGGTCGCCCGCCGGGGCAGGACGGCGTCCCGGTGCCGGAAGGTGGGCTCGTCCCAGCCCAGCACGCGCACCGGCACGAGCGTGCCGTCCTCGACGAGCTCGGCCATGGCGCGCCGGGTCGCCGGGCCCTTGAGCCGGAAGTAGTCCTTGAAGCAGCGCAGCGTGCCCACGCCGTGCGCGCGGGCGCCGCGGGCGAGAAGGGTGCGGATCGCGGCGTCGTCGGGCACCGGGGCTGCGTCGCGCACCGCGGGTGGCAGCACGCGTTCGGGCAGGTCGTAGCAGCGCTCGAACGCGGGGTTGCGACGCGCGGACATGACCTCGCCGGTGAAGAAGAGGTACTCGAGGCAGCGCTTGGCCACGGTCCAGTTCCAGCCCCACTCCACGCGCGAGCGAGGCGCGGCGCGGCCGTCCGCCTCGAGCTCATCATGGATCTGGCTCGCCGTGAGCGGCCCGCGCTCGGCAATCATCTGCCGCACGTCCTCAAGCTCGACCGAGTGGTTCAGCGGTGTGCCTCGAATGACGCCCCACGCCTCGGAGACGTAGGCCCGACGGCGCCACTCGAGCAGCGGGTACGTGTCGGCCGGCACGAACGAGGCGACGTGCGCCCAGGTCTCGACGAGGCGGCGCGGCGCGCGTCCCGACGCGCGGTCGAGCAGGCCGACGTCGTACGGCCCGAGCCGAGAGTAGAGCGGCAGCAGGTGCGCACGGGCCAGGACGTTGACGGAGTCGATCTGCAGGAGCCCGAGCCGCTCGACCGTCGCGAGGGCTCGGCGCGTCGACACCGGCCTGGCGGGCCGCGCCCGGTGCATCTGCTGCGCCCCGAGGGCGACGCGGCGGGCCTGGGCGATCGAGAGCGTCTCCACGTCGGGCATCCTGCCGCGCCCCACCGACACACGCCTCACCGACACACGCCCCACCGACACACGCCGAGGCGGCGCGAGCGCGAGCATGCTCGAGGCGAGGTAGCGCGACCGCTACCTCGCCTCGAGACGTGCTACCTGCTCAGGTGAGATCGCTGACGGGCTCGACGCCGCCGACCTTCGAGTTGAGCTCGATGACGCCGTAGGCCCATCCCTTGCGGCGGTACACGGCCGCCGGACGCGCGGACTCCTTGTCGATGAAGAGGAAGAAGTCGTGGCCCACAAGCTCCATCTGCTCGACCGCGTCGTCGACCGTCATCGGCTCGGCGTGGTGCAGCTTCTGGCGGATGACCACGGGCGAGTCGCCGAGCTGACGCTCGACGGCGTCACCAGGACGGTCGAGCGTGGGCGGCTCGGGCACGGGCGGGGGCTCCGCCGCCTTGACCTCGTCGTACGGTCGTACGTCCACAGGCGGGAGGACGCCGTTGGAGCGGCGGTGATCCTTGCGACGGTCCCGGGAGCGGCGCAGCCGCTCGGTCAGCTTGTCGAGCGCGATGTCGAGCGCACCGAACCGATCATCCGCGGCCGCCTCGGCGCGGATCACGGGCCCCTTGGCCCGGACGGTCAGCTCCACGCGCTCGCTCACTCCGGCGAGCCGCGGGTTGTTCTCGTGCGTGACCTCGACGTCCACGCGCCGCGCCGTGGGCGCGAGCTGCGAGACCTTGGCGAGCTTTTCCTCCACGTGACGGCGGAACCGGTCCGCCACCTCCGTGTGCCTGCCGACGACGACGATCTCCATCGTGTTGCTCCACTTCGTCGTGGGACCGCCCGATCTGCCCCTGCGAGCGGCCCGGTCTGCTGCGTCTGAGCACCGCCACGGGTGCCGTAGATGGCACCACCTCCGCTCGCCGGGCCTGGTCTCGGCCCGCTGCTGGGGTCAGGAGGAGCGTGGCTACCGAAGTAGCGCGCCCCCGTCGGACCCCCAGGCTAACCCCACCGGGTGGGGTCGGTACACAGTGTGAGCGAGGTCGGTCGCATGGCGAGACGGCGCGTGTCCGGCGGCGGCGTCGCGGCCACGACGAGCGCCCCCACGACCTCCGCTCCTGCGGCGTCGAGAGCACGCTCGGCAGCCGCGACGGTCGCCCCGGTGGTGAGCACGTCGTCCACGAGGAGACACACGCCGCGCGGAGTGCGCTCGAGCGCACGGGAGCGCACCGCCACGGACGCCGCGAGGTTGCGGCCGCGGGCGCGCGAGCCGAGTCCGACCTGGTCGCGTGCCCGCCCGCGGCGCCGGAGCACGGGCGCGACGACCGCCGGAACGCCTGCGTCGGTCAGCCCGCGCGCCACAGCCTGCGCGAGCACGCGCACAGGTTCACGTCCTCGTACCCGGCGGGCGGCCGCGGTCGACGGCGCCGGCACGACGAGCACCGGCGGCGGCCGGCCGGGCACCCTGCCGGTCACGGTGCCGGACGAGGCCGCCACCGAGCCCACCGACGAGGCCACGGTCGCCGCCGCCCGGCGCAGCCGGCCGGCGAGCAACCGGTCCAGGTCGAGTCGTCCGCGGTCCTTCCACGCGACGACGAGATGGCGCACCGCACCGGTGTAGTCGACGAGCGCCCAGACGGGCAGCGGCGGGACGCCGTCGAGCCGGTCCAGGCGCGGCGCGGCCGTCTCGACCCGGCGCGGCGCGCCGTCCAGCAGCGCGGCGCAGCGGGGGCAGCACAGCTCGTCGGGCACGCCGCACCCCGCGCACACGACAGGCACCACGAGGCGCGCGAGCTCGCGCAGCCAGCCCAGCACGTCACCGGTCATGCTCGCGAGCGTGCCACGGTCGAGTGGAGCAACGACCCGCCGCGCGCTCCCTGTGGACGACCGGGCCGTGGGGGACGGCCTCCCGGGGCCGCGGTGCCTAGCCGGGGTACGCGACCAGGTCGACGTCGTCGGCGACCGGCGACCACAGCGCCGAGGTCTGCCGTGTCAGCAGGGAGCCGTCGCCGTCGATCGCGAGCATCGCGCTGGACCCGACGTCGGCGGTGACCCACCGTGGTTCCACGACGCCCGCGAGCGGACGCGACAGCCCGCCCTGGCTGGCCAGACCGCCCACACCCGCAAGGAACACGGACAGCACGCCGTCGGCGGAGCCGACGAGGGCGAGCGTCGTGGCGTCCTGCCACGTGGCGAGCGCGATGTCGTCGACCGGGCCCGCCACCACGATCGGGTCCGACAGGCCGGTGGGGACGTTCTGGGCGTCCCGCATGATGCCGGCCACGTTGACCTGCCGCCCGCCGGGCCCGCGGCTCACGACGACGATCCGCGCGCCCTCGGGCGAGACGCTCACCGAGTCGACCGAGCGGCCCTCGAGCCAGCTGACCGGCAGGTCGACGACGCGGGTCGAGGCGAGCACCACCTGGAGGAGGTCCGCATGACCGCTCCACACGGCGCCGAACCGGTCGATCGACGGCGCGAGCAGCCCTGTGCCCACCAGGAGCGAAGCGGGCGCCTCCACGCCCGTCACGCGCACGAGACGGTCGTCCCCGTCGCGCACGACGACGGGCGAGCCGCCCGGCCCGACCGCGAGCGCCGTCGGGTCGAGACCCTCGAGGGCGGCCGGCTCCTCGAGCGGCTCGAGCTGGCGGGCAACGACCCGGTACAGCTCGCCCTTCGAGAGCGCGACCGCGTCCCCGTCGGTGTGCGGCAGCGACAGCTCGACCTCGCTCGGGACGGCGATCGGCGCCGTGCTCTCGGAGAGCACGACGGTGCGGCCCTCACCCTCGACGAGCGACGCCTCGAGCTGCGCGACGGCGAGCGCCCGCTCCTCCGCCGACGCCTGGGCGATCGGTGAGGTCAGGCTGACGTCGATCGTGCCGTCGTCGCTGACGGTGACGGCGTCGATCGCCAGCGCCGTCCCCTCCGGGATGACGGTGGTGGTCGAGTTGGCGAGCCAGGCGGGCGGCCCCGCGAGGACCTGCGCCGTGGCATCGGTGCGCCAGGTCTGGTGCGGGAACCACCGCACGTCGGGCACCCACCACGTGAGGTCGGGCGTCGGGAAGTAGAGGCGGGTCAGGTGGAACGCCTGGGTGAAGAAGCTCGCGCTGATGAGCAGGCCGTCCTCGAGCTGCGAGATCCGCCACTGCCCGTCCGGACCACGCGAGAGCGTGAACGTGGTCTCGACCGTGCTCGGTGTCGGCTGCTCGGTGTACACGCCGTTCTCGTCGACGGTGGCGACGACGATCGCCTCCGCCCGGACGGTCGCCGTGGTCGCGTCCTCGGCCACATCCTCCGCGGTGACGCGCGGGCTCTCCTGGAGCACCAGCACCTGGGCGTAGCGGTCCCAGCCGGACGCGGCCGACGGCTCGAGGTACTCCTGCGCGACGGCGTACGACGCCGTCGACCGCGGTCCCACGACCGAGGCGGTGAGGAAGCCCTGGACGATCTGGTCGGGGCTCGCACCCGCGGCGGGGCCGACGGGGATGTAGTCGACGTCGCGGCGCACCTCGATGCCGGCCGCACCGTCGCGCACCTCGCCCGACGTGGGGATGCTCGCGCACCCCGCCGCGACGCCGCCGACGACGGTCACAGTCAGCATGGTCAGCGCGGTCAGGACGCGGACGGGGGCCCGGGTGCTCATCGCGCCTCCACGTCTGTCGGACGGTCGACCGGCCCGCTGACCGGGTCGTGGCCGGCGATCTCGTGCCGGCCCAGGTCGGGGATCGCCGTCGGGGTCGGGCCCGTGGGCGGGTTGACGACGGGAATCTGCCCCGTCGGGTACTGCTTGATGCCGCGCGACGGCGGCACGAGGGGCAGCGGGGAGTCCTCGAGCTGGATGCCGGCGCGGCGCGGGAGGGTCAGCCGGAAGCTTGCGCCCTCGCCCGGGCGTCCCCACGCCTCGAGCCACCCGCCGTGCAGCCGCGCGTCCTCGAGCGCGATCGCCAGGCCCAGGCCCGTGCCGCCCGTGGTGCGCGCCCGCGCGGGGTCGGCCCGCCAGAACCGGTCGAACACGTGCTCGGCCTCGACCGCCGTCATGCCCACGCCGTGGTCACGCACGACGACGGCGACCGCGTGCGCGTCGGCGCCGACCGACACCTCCACGGGCTTGCCCTCGGCGTGCTCGATCGCGTTGACCATGAGGTTGCGCAGGATGCGCTCGACGCGGCGCGAGTCGACGTCGGCGGTCGGCGCGTCGACCGGCAGGTCGACCGACAGGAAGACGTGCTTGCGCTCGGCGAGCGGGGCGGCGGTGTCGGCGACGGTGTTGACGATGGAGCGCACGTCCGTCTGCTCGACGTCGAGGACCGCGGCGCCGGCGTCGAACCGGCTGATCTCGAGCAGGTCGGCCAGGAGCTCCTCGAACCGGTCGAGCTGGTTGTACAGCAGCTCGGCCGAGCGCCGCGCCGCCGGGTCGAGCTGGTCGCGCGAGGAATAGATGACCTCGCCCGCCATGCGCATGGTCGTCAGCGGGGTGCGCAGCTCGTGCGAGACGTCGGAGGTGAACCGCCGCTGCGCGTTGGACAGCGCCTCCATGCGGACGATCTGGTCCTGCAGGCTGGTCGCCATCTCGTTGAAGGTGCGCGCGAGCGTCGCCATCTCGTCCTGGCCGCGGCTGCCCGGCATGCGCTCGTCGAGGCGGCCGTCGGCAAGCCGGGACGCGACCGTCGCGGCCCGGCGCACCGGCGTGACGGTCTGGCGCGTCACGGTCCAGGTGAGCGCGACGAGCGCGACGTACCCGATCGCGAGGATGCGCTGGACGAACTCGAGCGTCGCCTGCTCGGGCTGGAACGAGTACACCGCGTAGAGCTCGTACTCCCCCACGGTCGGCACGTCCACGGTCGAGCCCATGATGATGCCCGGTTCGGAAACCCCGGACGCCGTGTACTCGGCCGGGATGAGCACGGACTGCAGGACCTGGCCGTCGGACGCGACGGTCGCCGCGCGCAGCTCGTCCGTGAGGAGCTCCCGCTGCAGCGGGAGGCGCGTGGCGACGTCGATCAGGCTCGACTGCTCCACGCTGCTCAGGAGCAGGAAGTCCTGGGCGCTCGAGGCCCCGGCGTCGAGCGTCTGGATCATCGTCGACAGCAGCAGCTGCAGCTCGTCCGACGACGTGGCGGGCGACGACCCGAACGTCGTGCGCACCTGCTCGGTCATCGCCGCGTTCTCGCGCTCGACCTGGTCGAGGCGCTGCTCGAACAGCCCGTCGCGGATCGAGACCGACAGGTAGAGCCCGAGCAGGACGACCGTGACGACGCCCACCGCGAGTGCCGACGTGAGGACGCGGAGCTGCAGGGACGACCGCCACCGCCGCGCCAAGGCACGCGCGAGGACGACGGCACGAGCACGGGCGCGCGCGAGGCGGCTCCGGGTCCCTGCGACGGCGGCACGCAGATCGGCGGCGACGCCGCCGTCAGTGCGGGGCACCGGCCTTGTAGCCCACGCCACGCACCGTCAGGACGACCTCGGGGTTCTCCGGGTCCTTCTCGATCTTCGACCGCAGGCGCTGCACGTGGACGTTGACCAGGCGGGTGTCGGCGCTGTGCCGGTATCCCCACACCTTCTCCAGCAGGACCTCGCGGGTGAAGACCTGCCACGGCTTGCGCGCCAGCGCGACGAGCAGGTCGAACTCGAGCGGGGTGAGGCTGATGCGCTCGCCGTCCCGGGTCACGTTGTGGCCCGTGACGTCGATCTCGACGTCGCCGACCTTGAGCCGCTCGGGCCCCGGCTCGTCGGAGCGGCGCAGGCGCGCGCGGATGCGTGCGACGAGCTCCTTGGGCTTGAACGGCTTGGAGACGTAGTCGTCCGCGCCCGACTCGAGGCCGAGCACGACGTCGACCGTGTCACTCTTGGCCGTGAGCATGATGATCGGCACGCCCGACTCGGCGCGGATCTCGCGGGCGACCTCGATCCCGTCCTTGCCCGGCAGCATGAGGTCGAGCAGCACGAGGTCGGGCTGTTGCGCGCGGAACTCGCCGAGCGCCGAGTCGCCGTCCGCGACGAGGACGGGCTCGAACCCTTCGGACTTCAGGACGATGCCGATCATCTCGGACAGCGCCGTGTCGTCGTCGACCACAAGAACGCGGGACTTCATGCCTCTAGCATGCCAGGCTGTGGACCGAGGCGACGGCAACGCCGCACAGACGTACTAATGTCGAGGCCACACCCTCGTCACCGTCCCGATCACCCTGAACGCCCGGGAGCTCGCATGACCACGCCCGACCAGCCGCCGCAGCCCTCGGGCTGGGGCGAACCTCCGCAGCCCGGGTACGGGCAGCACGGCCAGGGTCAGTACGGTCAGGGTCAGTACGGTCAAGGGCAGTACGGCCAGGGTCAGTACGGCCAGCCCCCGCAGTACGGCCAGCCCGCGCAGGGAGGCCCGCCGCAGGGCCAGCAGGGCTACGGTCCCGGCCGGTACGCTCCGCCCGCGGCCAAGCCCGGAATCGTCCCGCTGCGCCCGCTCGGGCTGGGCGAGCTGTACGACGGCGCGTTCGGCGCCATCCGGCACAACCCAGCCGTCATGCTGGGGGCCGCGACGCTCGTGCTGCTCGTCGCCACGGTGCTCGGCGTGCTCGTCGGACAGCTGTGGGTCCCGGCCCTCAGCGGGTTNNNTCTTCGGCGAGTACGTCACCGCGGACGTCGAGGACCAGATGGCCCTCATGGGCTACGACGCGGTGTACTTCGCCCAGATCCTCGCGGCGAGCATGGGCATGGGGCTCACCGCGATGGTCGTGACGCCGGTCATCGAGGGCATCCTCACCGTCTCTGTCAGCCAGTCCGTGATCGGGCGCAAGCTCACCGTCTCCGAGACGTGGCAGCGGCTGCGCCCCCGGGTCTGGGTCCTCATCGGGTGGGCCCTGTTGCGCAGCCTGGCCGCGGCCGTGCTGCTGTTCGCGTACGTCTTCGTGGCGGTCCTGGCCACGGCGGCGGTCGCGCAGGCGTCCGAGGGGCTCGCCGTCCTGCTCGGGCTGATGTTCTTCTTCGGCGGCTTGGTCCTCTTCGTGTGGATCTGGGTGCGACTCCTCATGGTCGCGCCGGCGCTCGCTCTGGAGGGCCAGCGACTGTGGGCCACGGTGGGGCGGGCATGGCGGCTGACGCGCCAGTCGTTCTGGCGGCTCTTCGGCATCGTCCTGCTGACCATCGTCATGATCTCGGTCGTGGCCAGCATCATCACCTGGCCCCTGGGCATGATCCCCGTGATGAGCTCTGCGAGCGGCACCGGCTTCGAGATGCTCGCGGTCACGACCCTCAGCTCGGTGATCAGCAGCGCTCTCTCGACGATCTTCATGTCCGCGGTCGTGGCGCTGCTGTACATCGACCTGCGCATGCGCCGCGAGGGCCTCGACGTCGCGCTCGCGGCCGCGGCGGCTCAGGCCGGCGAGCCGCAGCCTGGACCACGGTGACGACGGCGCTCCTGCGCACGGGGGCGGCGTCCGCCCTCGCGACGGGCGTGCACGGGCTCGCCGCCCTCGACGTGCCCGTCGACCCTGACCGTGAGACCGCCCGCCGCTGGTTGCTCGAGGAGCTGTCGCGCCCCGAGTACGCGACCGACCCGTCGCTCATCCAGCGGCTGGTCGAGTGGTTCATGGGGCTGTTCGACGACGTGTCCGTCCCGGCCGTGCCCGGCTGGCAGCTCGCGCTCGTCGTCGTGCTGGTCGCGGGCGTGGTCGCTCTCATCTCGTGGTGGGTCGCCGGACCCGTGCGCCTCGCGCGCCGCGTGGCGCGTGAGTCCGCCGTCGTGCTCGACGACGACGCGCGCACCGCCGCGGAGCTGCGCGCCGCCGCCGACGCCGCGGCCCGGCGGGGCGACTGGTCCACAGCCGTCCTCGAGCGCTTCCGGGCCGTGGTGCGCAGTCTCGAGGAGCGCGTCGTGCTCGACGAGCGGCCGGGCCGCACCGCGCGCGAGGCGGCCGACGCCGCAGCCGTCCGACTGCCGGGCGTCGCGGCCGACCTGCACCGCGCGGCCCGGCTCTTCGACGACGTCTGCTACGGCACGCTGCCCGCGGTGGCCGACGACGACGCCTTCCTCAGCGCGCTCGACCAGCGCGCCGCGGCCGAGCGACCGACCGCGGTGGATGCGGACGGCGACGACGCCGGCACCGACCTGACCGCCGACCTGCGGGCGGCCGCGCCATGACCGCCGACGTCTACACCACCGCGCCGGCGGGCGCGGCCACGGTCGGCGACGGCACGACCGCTCGCTCGCGGGCCGCACGCCGCTGGCGGTCGGCGCGCTGGACCGCGCTCGTCCTCGCGTGTCTCGTGCTCACCGTCCTGGTGCTTGCCCTCTTCCGGCCGCTCACGTCGAACACCCCGTACGCGCCCGACAACCCCGGCGACCACGGCGCGCGCGCCGTCGCCGAGGTCCTGTCCGACCAGGGCGTGGAGGTCGAGCACGTGACGAGAGTCGCCGACGCGCTGCGCGCCACCGGGCCCGGCACGACGCTCCTCGTCGCGCCTGCGCCGTTCCTCCTGCCCGAGCAGGCCGAGGCGCTTGCCGGCGCCGAGGGCGACGTCGTGCTCGCGGGAGCCGACGGCTTCCTCCTCGACGCGGCGACCGATGGCGTGCTGGGCCGTGAGCCCCAGATCGCCGCGCCCGACGAGCCCGTCCCTCCGGGCTGCGACCTACCGGTGGCGACCGCGTCCGGGCCGTCGCGCCTGGCACCTGGGATCACGGCGTTCGCGGGCGGAGCCGCGCTGTGCTGGACCGACGGGGCCGGCCACGCCGTGCTGGCCCAGGTGAGTCAGGCGATCGAGACGTCGTCGGGCACGCGCACGGTGACCGCGGTCGACGACGCGGCATTCCTGACCAACGAGGCGGTGCTCGACGACGGCAACGCGGCCCTGGCCCTGCACCTGCTGGGCGAGCACGAACGGCTCGTGTGGCTCGTGCAGGACCCCCTCGACGTCACGAGCAGCCTGGACGAGGCAGCGCCCGGCAGCGCGCTCCTGCCGCCGTGGTCCGGGGCTGTGGGCCTGTGGGCTCTGCTCGTGGTGCTCGTCGCCGTCGTCTGGCGGTCGCGGCGGCTCGGCCGTCTCGTGCACGAGAACCTGCCCGTCGTCGTGCGGGCCGCCGAGACGACCCGCGGACGCGGACGCCTCTACCGGCGCTCACGCTCGCGCGGCCATGCTGCCGCGGGGCTCCGGGCTGCCACCGCCGACCGGCTCGCGCGCCGGCTGGGCCTGCCGCGCTCCGCCGACGCCACCGCGGTGACCGACGCCGCCGTGCGAGCGACCGGCCGCCCCACGCACGAGGTCGCCGACCTGCTGTATGGACCCCCACCCGCCGACGACGCCGCGCTCACCACGCTCGCGCGCCGGCTCGATACCTTGGAGAGCGAGGTCTACCGATCGTGACGACCCCCGACGAGAGCTCCCCGGCACCCGGGCAGACGGCTGCCGAGCCGGCTACCCCTGTCGAGCCTGCGGCGCCCGTGGCCGCAGCCCCGGTGACGACGGCACCCGAACCCGCGCCCGCGCCCGCGCCTCCGGCCGAGACCCAGCACCCGTCGCTCGAGCTGCGCCAGGCGCTCGCGGGCGTGCGCGGCGAGGTGGGCAAGGCCGTCGTCGGCCAGGACTCAGCCGTGACGAGCCTGCTCATCGCACTGCTGTGCTCGGGCCACGTGCTGCTCGAGGGTGTGCCCGGCGTCGCCAAGACGCTGCTGGTCCGCTCGCTCGCGGCCGCGCTCGACCTCGGCTCCAAGCGCGTCCAGTTCACCCCCGACCTCATGCCGGGCGACGTCACGGGCTCGCTCGTGTACGACGCACGGACCGCGGAGTTCTCGTTCCGTGAGGGCCCCGTGTTCACCAACCTGCTGCTCGCGGACGAGATCAACCGGACGCCGCCCAAGACGCAGGCCTCCCTGCTCGAGGCCATGCAGGAGCGGCAGGTCTCGGTCGACGGCAAGCCGCGACCGCTGCCCGACCCGTTCCTCGTCATCGCGACGCAGAACCCTGTCGAGCACGAGGGCACGTATCCGCTGCCCGAGGCGCAGCTCGACCGCTTCCTGCTCAAGGTCGTGCTCCCCATCCCGGAGCGCGACCAGGAGATCGAGGTCCTGGCCCGGCATGCCGCGGGCTTCGACCCGCAGGACCTCGCCGGCGCGGGTGTGCGGGCCGTCGCCGGTCCGGAGATGCTGGCGGCTGCTCGTGCGGAGGTCCTCAAGGTCCAGGTCGCGCCCGAGGTGCTCGGCTACGCCGTCGACGTGTGCCGGGCCACGCGCCAGTCGCCGTCCCTGTCGCTCGGTGTCTCGCCGCGTGGCGCGACGGCACTCCTCGCGACGTCGCGGGCCTGGGCCTGGTTGTCGGGGCGCATGTACGTCACGCCCGACGACGTCAAGGCGCTCGCGCACCCGACC
Organism: Isoptericola halalbus; assembly: GCA_009663185.1. Lineage (GTDB taxonomy): Bacteria > Actinomycetota > Actinomycetes > Actinomycetales > Cellulomonadaceae > Isoptericola > Isoptericola halalbus. Next base: position 75,107 of record VJZX01000010.1, on the reverse strand, counting down.
CTGCGCCACCGCGTCCAGCTCCGCCCGGAGGCCGAGCTCGAAGGGGTCACGGCCGAGAGCGTGCTCGGCACGGTGCTCGCGACCGTCCCGGTCCCGCGCTGACATGGCACTGACGCGGCGGGCGGTCTGGGTGGCGGCGGCCGGGCTGGTCCCGGTGCTGCTCCTCCCGAGCGTCGGCACGGTCGTCACGTGGGCGGCGCTCGTGGCGGTCTTGTGCGCGCTCGACGTCGCGCTGGCCGCCTCTCCGCGACAGATCGCGGTCCGACGGCGGGTGCCCGCCTCGGTCCGGCTCGGCACGACCACGAGCTCCGAGCTCGTGCTGACCAACCGGTCCCGACGCCGCCTGCGGGCCCTGGTCCGCGACGCCTGGCCGCCGTCGATGCTCGTCGACGCCGCCACGGGGCTGCGGCGGACCGCCGCGGCATCGACCCGGCACACCGTCGACCTTCCTGCCGGCGAGTCGGCGCGCGTGCGCACGCCGCTGCTCCCGACGCGCCGCGGCGACCGGCACGCGGGCGAGGTCACGCTGCGCTCGTTCGGCCCGCTCGGGCTCGCGGCACGCCAGGCGTCGCTCCCGGTGCCCGGCCGCGTGCGCGTCCTGCCCGAGTTCGCCGCGCGCCGGCACCTGCCGAGCCGCCTCGCCCGGTTGCGGGAGATGGACGGCCGCGCCGCCGTGCAGGTGCGCGGCGAGGGCACCGAGTTCGACTCGCTGCGGGAGTACGTGGACGGCGACGACGTGCGCTCGATCGACTGGCGCGCGACCGCCCGCCGCGGCGACGTCGTCGTGCGAACGTGGCGGCCCGAGCGCGACCGGCGCGTCGTCGTCGTGCTCGACACCGGGCGCACGTCCGCGGCCCGGATCGAGGCGTCGGACGGCGGGGCCTCGGCAGGCGGGACGCGGATCGAGGCGAGCATCGAGGCGGTGCTGCTGCTCGCGGCGCTCGCCGACCGCGCCGGCGACCGGGTGCAGGTCCTCGCGTACGACCGCACGCTGCGTGGGCGGGTCGCCGGGGCGTCCGGGCCTCGGCTGCTGCCCGCGCTCGCCGAGACGCTCTCAGGTGTCGAACCGGCGCTGCTCGAGACCGACTGGCACGGGCTCGTCGGCCAGGTGCGCTCGCGCGTGTCGCAGCGCGCGCTCGTCGTGCTGCTGACCTCGCTCGACCCGTCCGCCGTCGAGTCCGGTCTGCTGCCCGTGATCGACCAGCTCACCGCCACGCATCAGGTCGTCGTGGCAGCGGTCGCCGACGGCGAGGTCGCGGCACTGCGGGCCGGTCGCGACGGCGTCGCCGAGGTGTACGACGCCGCGGCTGCGGCGCGCGGCGAGCTCGAGCGCGCGGCCGTGGCGGCGGTGCTGCGCCAGCGCGGCGCCGAGGTGGTCGAGGCACTGCCCGACGACCTGGCACCGCAGCTCGCGGACAGCTACCTCGCGCTCAAGGCCGCCGGCCGCCTCTGACGCCCACGACGCTGTCAGCCGGCGGTCGGCAGCACCTCGCCGGCCTGGTGCGCGGCGAGGTCGCCCGTCTCGCCCGCCGCGACGGCCGGGCGTCCGAGCACGATCACGTAGGCCCAGAACGCCGCCAGCGCCAGCGCGCCGACGGCGATCTTGAGCCACCACGGCAGCCCGGAGCCGGTGACGAAACCCTCGACGAGCCCGGAGAGCGCGAGCGCACCCGCGAGCCCCACGGCCACGGTGATGAGCGCGCGCCCCTCGTGGGCGACGGCGACGGACCGCTTGCGGGGGCCCGGGTCCACGAGCGTCCAGAAGATCTTGAGCCCCGCCCCGCCGGCGACGAACACGCACGTCAGCTCGAGCAGGCCGTGGGGCGCGATGAGCTGGAGAAAGAGCGGCAGCTCGCCGTGCGCGGCCATCATGCCGCCGATGGCACCCACGAGCCTGGCGTTCTCGAACAGGACCATCACGGGCCACAGCCCCGTGATCCCGAAGGCCACGCACTGCGCGGTGATCCAGGCGTTGTTGGTCCACACCATCGCCGCGAAGCCGGCACCGGGCTCGTAGTAGGACTCGAACGCGTTGTTGACGTACTCCTCCTGGTACGACGGCGGCCCGACGGCCGCGAGCGCCTCCGGCACGGTGGCCACGCGCCACCCGACCACGACCCCCACGAGGAGGAACGCGACGGTGACCCAGCACGTCCACCACCGCACCCGGTACAGCGCGGCGGGCACGGTCACGGCGATGAACCGTACGACGTCGGCCCACGCGGGCTCGTGCGCACCGGCGATCCGGGTGCGGGCACGGGTGAGCAGGTCCGAGAGCCGGGTCACGAGGACGGGGTCGGGCGCGGCCGACCGCACGGTGGACAGGTGGGTCGCGACCGCCTGGTACAGGCGGACGAGCTCGTCCGCCTCGGCCCCGTCGAGCCGGCGCCGGCGCGCCAGCTCCCGGAGGCGGTCCCACTCCGGGCTGTGCACGGTCGTGAAGGCGTCGAGGTCCACGCCAGATAGCCTTCCACACAGGGACGACGGCGCGCGTCGTCGGTCCCCAGCAGCGAGCCCGACGAGGGACGACCCGACGAGAGACCAGGAGTCCACGTGCACGACGGCATCCTCATCGGCGAGGGCGTGGTCCTCGACGCCCGTCCCGCGTCGTTCGCCACGCGCGCCCTGGGCGCACTGCTCGATGTCACCGTCACCGCGGTCCTGCTCTTCGTCGTGAGCTTGCTCGTGACGGCGTCACCCCTGATGGTCGACCTGCAGTGGGGCAGTGCGCTGCTGATCGTGCTGGTCGTCGTCCTCCTGGTCGGGCTCCCGGTGACGGTCGAGACGCTCAGCCGCGGCCGGTCGCTCGGCAAGCTCGCCGCCGGCATCCGGGTGGTGCGCGACGACGGCGGCCCTGTCCACGTGCGGCACGCGCTCGTGCGGGCGCTGGTCGGCGTGGGCGAGCTGTGGCTCACCCTCGGCGCCGTGGCGCTCGTGGCCTCGCTCGCGAACGCCAAGGGCAAGCGGCTCGGCGACATGCTCGCGGGCACCTACGCGATCCGGGTCCGCGGGGGGCGCGGCTGGTCGGTTCCGCTCATGATGCCGCCGCAGCTCGCCGGCTGGGCTCGCACCGCCGACATGCGCCGCCTCCCGGACGGGCTGGCGCTGGCGGCCCGCCAGCTGCTCGACCGCGCGCCGCGGCTCGCGCCGGTCTCCCGGGCACGACTCGCGGACGAGCTGGCCGCGCGGGTCGAGGCCTACGTCGCGCCCGGCCCGCCGCCGGGCACGCCGGCTGAGGCCTTCTTGCACGCTGTGCTGTACGAGCGGCGCGACCGCGAGCTCGCGCAGTCCCGGCGCGAGCGGGAGCGAGCGAGCCGCCTCGGCACGACGCTGCACCGGCTGCCGTACGCCGTCCCCGACCCCCGCTCCTGACGAGGGCGACCTCGGGCCTGACGTGACCGGGGCGCGAACGACCGTCGTCGGGTCCACTAGGGTCGGACGGTGCGAAACCACCGTGCCCGTACCGTTGCGCTCGTCTCCGCCGCCGCGCTGACCCTCGGGCTGGCGGCGTGCTCCGGCGGCTCCAGCCCGGAGTCCGACGCCGGCGCGTCCCCCGCGGCCGACGCGGCCGCGACGGCTGACGGTCCCGCCGCGTTCTGCGACGCCGTGGCCACGCTCGACGAGCTGAGCTCGGCCCCCGGCGGCGTCGACACGACCAACCCGGAGGAGGCCATCGCGAGCCTCGAGGAGATGACCGAGACACTCGAGGGTCTCGACGCCCCGGCCGAGGTCGCCGATGCGGTCGACACCGTCTCGAACGGGTTCCGCAGCTACACCGACGGTCTATCGGAGGTGCTTGCCGACCCGAAGGGCGAGGAGGCGATGACCCGGCTCACCGAGGCGATGGAGGGGGTCACCAGCCAGGAGTTCACAGAGGCCACGGCCGAGCTCGAGGAGTACTCGCAGGCCAGCTGCTGACGCGCGCCCGTCGACGGGCTGCCGGTCGCGCTCGGCTCGAGGCGACGTCCCTGTTGCTTCGGGCATAGGTTACGTCCATGCGTACAAAACACCCGAATCGCCGCCCTCGTGCCGCTGCGGGCCTGCTCGCCGTCCTCGGCCTTCTGGTTCCCGCGTCGCTCGTCACGGTCGGCGTCACGGTCGCGACGGCACCGCCCGCGGCGGCCGCGACCACCCTCACCGCGAGCAATTTCCGCTACACGCTGTCCACGACCTCCTCGTCGCTGGTCGGCGCGCTCGACTCGGCACTGCCCAACGTCTCCATGGGCGCCGTCGCGGCCGACGGGAACCGCACCGGGCTCGCCTGCTCGGCCACCGTGACCTACCGCGCCGCGTCGTTCTGCTGGAACTCGGGCGACCAGGGCACCACGGACTGGTACCCGCAGGGGATCACCACGAGCGCCGACGCCCTCGGGGCGGGGACCTATGACGGCAAGCGCGTCCTGCTCGCGAGCTGGTACGACAGCAGCGGCACCTCGCCCAACAAGGGCGTCCGGATCAGCGTCGTCGACCTGACGAGCGGCACCTCGACCCCCAGGTACCGGCACATCCTGCTCGTCGAGCCGACCGGTACGACGAGCACGCCGTCGTTCAAGCCCGTCACCGTCCACGCCGGGGGCCTCATGTGGTACGGCAACCTGCTGTACGTCGCCGACACGAGCGGCGGCTTCCGCGTGTTCGACCTGGACCACCTGTGGGAGGTCTCCACGGGGGACGAGTCCAAGATCGGCCGCCAGTCCGACGGCACCTACCACGCCTTCAACTACAAGTACGTCCTGCCGCAGACGGCGAGGTTCGACGACTACACCGCCGGCGGGTACGCGGAGCTGCGGCACTCGTCCGTGTCCCTCGACCGGACGTCGACGCCCGACTCCGTCGTGGTCACGGAGTACCAGACCGCGACCGAGCTCGCCGGCGGCTCCCAGGTCCGCACCGTCCGCATCCCCATCGACTACACCGACCGGTACCTCAAGCAGGCGTCCGACGGGATCATCAAGGCGACCCAGGCGTACCGGATCGACCTCGAGAGCGTCCAGGGGTCCGCTGCCGTGAACGGGGAGCTCTTCTACTCCCAGAGCGACGGCACGAACTTCGCCGACGTCAACAGCGACGGCGACCTGCACACGTGGGACGCTCCGTCCGGCGCGTTCGTGCGGCACGGCAACGCGCTGCCCGTCGGCCCGGAGGATCTGTCCTACGACCCGACACGCGACCAGATGTGGTCGCTGAGCGAGCACCCGGGCTACCGGTGGGTCTACGCGTTCGACGCCTCCTCGTTCGCGGCCAGCTTCTGACGACGGCCTGAACAAGCGCGGGTGCGCGGTTGGCGAATGTCCGCGTCCGGACACCCGCCGACCGCGCACCCGCGGCGGCGTGTCGGGCTCAGTACCGGTAGTGCTCGGGCTTGAACGGGCCCTCGACCGGAACGCCGATGTAGTCGGCCTGCGCCTTGCTGAGCTCGGTGAGCCGCACGCCGAGCGCGTCGAGGTGCAGCCGTGCGACCTTCTCGTCGAGCACCTTGGGCAGGCGGTAGACCTGGCGTGCATAGGTCCGCTCGCCCTCGGGACGGGCCATGTCCTCGAACAGCTCCAGCTGGCCGATGACCTGGTTGGAGAACGAGTTCGACATGACGAACGACGGGTGCCCGGTCGCGTTCCCGAGGTTGAGCAGGCGTCCCTCGGACAGCACGATGATCGAGCGCTCGTCGCGCTCGACGCCGTCGGGCCCGACGCCGGCCGGGAAGGTCCACTCATGGACCTGCGGCTTGATCTCGGTCTTGCCCACGCCTGCGACCTCGACCAGGCCGGCGATGTCGATCTCGTTGTCGAAGTGGCCGATGTTGCCCACGACGGCCTTGTCCTTCATCGCAAGCATGTGCTCGACGCGGATGACGTCCTTGTTGCCTGTCGTCGTGATGAAGAAGTCGGCCTCGCCGACGACATCCTCGAGGCGTGCGACCTGGAAGCCGTCCATCGCAGCCTGCAGCGCGCAGATCGGGTCGACCTCGGACACGATCACGCGCGCACCCTGGCCGCGGAACGCCTCCGCGGCGCCCTTGCCGACGTCGCCGTAGCCGGCGACGAACGCGACCTTGCCGCCGATGAGGATGTCGGTCGCCCGGTTGATGCCGTCGGGCAGCGAGTGGCGGATGCCGTACTTGTTGTCGAACTTCGACTTGGTGACCGAGTCGTTGACGTTGATCGCCGGGAACAGCAGCTCGCCCGACTCCGCCAGGTGGTACAGGCGGTGCACGCCCGTGGTGGTCTCCTCGGTCACGCCGCCGATGCCCTGGGCGATCGTGGTCCAGCGCAGCGGGTCGGCCTCGAGCGCCTGGCGCAGCACGCCGCGCACCACGTTCATCTCGTGGGTGTGGTCCGGCTCGCCCGGCAGCGTGTCGGGCGGCACGACGCCGGCGCGCTCGTACTGCAGGCCCAGGTGGACCAGCATCGTCGCGTCGCCGCCGTCGTCGAGGATGAGGTTGGGGCCGCGGGTCTCGGACTCGTCGCCGGGCCAGACCAGGATCTGCTCGGTGCAGTCCCAGTACTCCTCGAGCGTCTCGCCCTTCCAGGCGAACACGGGCACGCCGCGCGGGTCGTCGACCGTCCCGTCAGGCCCGACGACGACGGCGGCCGCCGCCTCATCCTGCGTGCTGAAGATGTTGCAGCTCGCCCAGCGGACCTGGGCACCGAGCGCGACGAGCGTCTCGATGAGCACGGCCGTCTGGACGGTCATGTGCAGCGAGCCGGCGATGCGGGCGCCCGCCAGCGGCTGCGCCTCGCCGTACTCGGACCGCAGCGCCATGAGCCCGGGCATCTCGTGCTCGGCGAGCCGGATCTGGTGCCGGCCGGCTTCGGCCAGCGCGAGCGAGCGCACCTTGTAGCGGCCGGGGACCTCGTCGAAGCCGGGCGTCGGCTTCTGCTCCGTGGGCGCCTCCGTGGTGGCGGACATGGTTCTCCTCCGGGGTGGTGGTCAGGGTCATGTCGGTGCGCTGGGGGCTCCCGTCTGCGCGGGGCGCGCCGAAGACGCGTCCACGCTCCAGGGTATCGGTGTTGCGCGCGGCGGCCGTGTCCGGTGCCGGTCTGGCATCGAGCCACGGCCGCGGGTCAGGACCGGGTCAGCTCGAGACGAGCTTCCAGGAGCATCCGACCGTCTCGAACCCGACGTCGGTCGGGTACACCTTCAGGTTCGCCGGGAAAGCCTCAATGACTTGGAAGTCGACGACCGAGGACCTCTCGCCCGAGAAGTTCGAGTACCTGACGACGATGCAGAAGCCGATCGGCGAGCCCGACGTGGAATACAGGCCGGGCTTGAGCTGCCCGCCGGCGGTGCCGACCTTGTACATGCCGTCGACGGCCGTGCTGGTGCGCACCGAGCCGTACGTGGAGTACTTGCGCCACGAGCCGCAGCCTTGGGTGCGGAGGTACTCGTCGGTGCTCTTGATCGTGACGATCTGCTGGCCGTAGCCCTCGCCGCTCGCGACGACTCCCGTCGACGACGAGCCGGACGTCGAGCGCCGCTCCCAGGAGCACCCGTTCACGTCGTCCGTCGGGGAGGCCGCGACGTACGTTCCCGGCGCGATGTCGGTGCCGACGCGGTACGTCCCGTCCTGGGTGAGGACCGGGGCCGGGGCGCCGACCGCCGCGGTGGCCGCGCTCGTCCGCGAGGTCCGGTAGTACCCCTTGCGCACGGCGGTGACCTTGACGGTGATCTTCTTCCCGTGCTGCGCGCTGGTGAGCTTGAACGAGCGGCTCGTCGCCCCCGAGATCGCGACGCCGTTCGCCTTCCACCGGTACTTCCACGACGACGGCACGGGCTTCCACGTGCCATGGCTGCCGACCTTGAGGGTCGACCCGATCAGGGCCTTGCCCCAGATCTTCGGCGCGCCGGTGCGCTTGTAGCTGCGCGCGACGCGCGTGCCTGCGCTGGTGACCGCCTTCTTCGTGTAGCCGGCGCGGGTGCCCTTGACCGTGACGCTGAGGTTGCGTCCCGCGTAGGTGGACGGGATCGTGAACTTCTTCCCTGTCGCGCCGCGGATCACGACACCGTCGACCCGCCACTTGTACCGGTACCTGGACGCAGACGGTGTCCACGTGCCACGCGCGACGGACACCGTGGCGCCCGTGCGGACCTGTCCCTTGATCCTGGGCGTCACCGCGATGAAGACCCCCGCCTTGACGGTGACTCCGGCGCTCGTCCTGGAGGTCGTGGTGTAGCCGCTCTTGCTCCCGATGACCCGGACCTTGAGCGTCTTGCCCTTGACCGACGCGGTCGGGGTGTAGCTTGCACTCGTCGCGCCCGAGATCGCCTGGCCGGACGCGTACCACCGGTAGGCGAAGGTTGTGCCCGACGTCCACGTGCCCGGCTTGGCGGCGACCTTCGAGCCGACCCGTACGGTTCCGGAGATGGTGGGGGCCGGCCCGCTGAGGGTTTCGGCGGGTGCGGTGGTCATCGTCGCTTCGGTTCCGGCCGACGCGACGGGCACGACGCCGACGAGCGGTGCGAGCGACGCGGCGAGGGTGAGCGTGGCGAACCGGCGCAGCCACGACGGGGAGATACCGCGCGGCGCCATGGTCGGCGCGCCCGAGAGAGAGCGGGTCATGGACGTCCTGGGAGGGTCTCAGAGGCGGCCACGGTGACCGCTTCGGAAATTATGCGCGTCGCGCAATGATCGTGCCAGCGTCCGCAGTGCGGTCTAGGGGCTGGTTTCACCCGTTCTGGGATGGGCATCCCAATGCCTCGGGCAACAATGACCTCGGACAACATGCAGGAATCCGAGTGGCATTGTTATGAACTTGTGACCTAGGGTCGATCGGGATGGCTGAGACGACACCCCGAACCCCGGACGCTCCGACACCGCCCACCCACCGACTCCTTGCCCTGGACGCCCTGCGTTTCGTCGCGGCGGCGGCCGTGCTCCTGTACCACTTCACCGCCACGTCGACGGCGACGCGCTTCTGGGGTGGCGTGCCGGGCGCCGAGCTCTTTCCCGCGATCAATCACGCGACCCGCTACGGGTGGCTGGCCGTCGAGCTTTTCTTCGTCATCAGCGGGTTCGTCATCCTCATGACGACCCAGGGGCGATCGCTCACGCACTTCATCGGGTCGCGGGTGGGCCGTCTGTTCCCGGGGTACTGGGCCTGCATCGTCCTGACGGCGGTGCTGCACGCCTTCTGGTCCGGCGGCCGCTCGCTGTCGTTCGGCGAGACGCTCCTCAACCTCACGATGGTGCAGGACCTCGTCGGCGCGACGAGCTCGCAGGTCGTGTACTGGACGCTGCTGACCGAGCTGAAGTTCTATCTGCTCGTCGGCGTCATGCTCGCGTTTGGTCCGCTGACCCGCGAGCGCATCGTCGGGCTCGCGGTGGTGTGGCCGCTGGCCGGCGTCGTCGCGCGCGCCACCGGGCAGTACGAGCTGGGCGAGGTGCTCGTCGCCCGCTACTCCCCGTACTTCGCCGTCGGCATGATGCTCTTCCTGCTGCGCCGCGACGGCGTGCGCGGAAACCGCCTGGTGGTCGCCGTCCTGGGCGGGAACGTCGCCCTGTGCTGCCACCACGTGCTCGCCGCGGCAGACGGCGCCACCGAGCTCCAGAGCGTGCCGGTGCACGGCGGCGTGTCGCTCGCGATCGTGCTCGCGTGCGTGGCGGCGGTGTGGGCCGCCTCGAGCCCTCGCATCGTCCTGCGCGGCCGGGTCCCGGTCGCGCTGTGCGCGACCGGCGGCGTCCTGACCTATCCGCTCTATCTGGTGCACAGCGAGTTCGGGTACGCGACCATCGAGGCCCTCACGACTCGCGGGCTGCCGCCGTGGGCCACGCTCGCGGCGGCCATCGCCGTCACGACGCTGCTCGGGTGGGCGATCTACCGCTTCGTCGAGCAGCGGTGGTCTCGACGGCTGCGGCACGCGGTCGTCGGGGCGCTCAGCCCCGACTCCCGCGTGCCGCAGCCTCAGTACGCCACGAGCGCCTGACCCGGTAAGCCCGTGCGGGCACCGGACGGTGTCAGGCTCACGTGTGGCGGTTCAGTCTCCGATCCGGCGCCACGAGCAGCCGAACGCCTCGAAGCCCTTGTCCGTGCTTCGGATGCGAACGGTCGCAGCGCCGGTGGGCTCGCCCTCGGCGATGATGTTGCTCCGGTTCTTGGCACCCGTGAAGGCGCTCAGTCGGGACCAGTAGCAGAAGCTGTCGGAGTACGCCGGGCCCTCCGTGCGGTAGAGGCCAGGCTTGAGCTGGGTGCCGACGGTCCAGACACCGTCCGGCGGCGTCGTGGTGCGGACGCCGCCGATCGGGTAGAACTTGTGCCACGACCCGCAACCCGCCGTCCGGAAGTACGCGTCGGTCGACTTGATCGTGACGATGCGCTGCCCGTAGCCGACGTCGATCCCGAGCCGGCCCTTGACCCCGGTCCCGGAGTTCGAGCGGCGCTCCCAACCGCAGTAGTACGACCCGTTGACGTACGCGACGTACGTGCCGGGCTTGATGTCGGTGCCGACCTTGTAGAGACCGGCCCCGGTGATCACCGGAGCGGGGAGCTTGACCCCGGCCGTCTGCGCGCTCGTCCGCGTCGTGATGAGGTACGCCGCCTTCTTGGCCGTCACGGTGACGCTGATGCGCTTGCGGTAGTCGCTCGCCTTGAGCCGGTAGGTACGGCCCGTGGCACCCGCGATGGCCTTGCCGTTGGCCTTCCACTGGTAGGCGAAGCTCGCCGGCCGCGGCTCCCAGGTCCCCACCTTGGCGGTCAAGAACGAGCCGACGCGCACCGTGCCCGAGATCGTCGGACGCGGCGCGTTCGCGTACGGCTTGGACACGACCGCGCCGACACTCGTGACCACCTTCGTCGTGTAGCCGGCCCGGATGCCCTTGACCGTGACGGTCAGCGTCTTGCCGTGCTGCCTGGCCTTCGGCGTGTACGTCGACGACGTCGCACCCGAGATCGCCCGCCCGTCCACCTTCCACTGGTACCGGAACGTCGTCGGCCGCGGCGACCACTGCGTCGCGAGGGGCAGCGCGGTCAGCGTCTTGCCGATCTTGGCCCGGCCCTCGAGGAGACCCGAGATCTTCGGGCGCGGCGCCGCAGTGAAGATGCCGGCCGCGACGCTCTTGGCGTCACTCGCGTTCGTGAGCGACGTGTACCCCGCCTTGGTCGCGGTGACTCGTACCTTGAGCGTCTTGCCCTTGTGCACCGCCAGCGGCGTGAACGTCGTGCCTGTGCCGACAACGGTGGTGCCGACGAGCCACTCGTACGCAAAGGTCGCGCCCTCCGGCTGCCAGGTGCCGGGCTTGGCGGTGAGCTTCGAGCCCACGCGCACGACGCCGGAGATCCAGGGCTTCCCGCTGACGAACGTGCCCTTGGCGACGGTCACGGGGTCGGTCTCGGCCGTGACGTCGTCCTGGCCCTCGACGCTTCCGGTCACCCGGAGCACGAGCGACAGGTCCGCATACTCGGGCGCGAGCGCGAGCGACGGCCCCGTTCCCGCGACCTCGCCGCCCACGAGCCAGGTGTAGGCGAACGTCGTGCCCTCGGCCCAGTTGGCGCCGGGCTCGGCCGTCACCGTCGAGCCGACCTGGACCGTCCCCACGATGCTCGCCGGGCCCGGCGGCGCCGGCGCGACGGCGCCGGCGGCCACGACCGTGACCGTGTCGGACGACTCGGGCGTGTCCCCGGACGCGGGGAGCGTGCCGGTGACGTCGACGGACAGCGTCGCGCCCTCCAGCTCCGCGGTCAGGTCGAGCGATGCGTCGACCTCACCGGCGAGCGGCGCGCCGTCCGCGTACCACTGCTGCGAGAAGGTCAGACCCTCGGTCGGCTGCCAGAGATCTGCCCGCGGGTCGACGGTGGCCGTGCCACCGACGCGCAGGTCGCCGTCGACGGACAGCTGGTCTGCCGCGGGAGCGACGACCGTGTCCGCGGCGACCGCGGGGACGACGCCGAGGAACGGGCCCGCGAGGAGCGCGAGCGCGGCACCCAGCGCCGCCACGGTTCGAGGACGGCGTCGCGCAGCGTGGGCGCGCGCCGGGAGCGATGAGGACAAGCGAGATCCCTTTCGTGGGTGGTGACCGGCCGCGACGCCGGCGCTGCGCAGAATCTAGCGCCTCCAGCAACCACCGAATGCACGGATTCCAGCACCCAGGTGGTGGATGAGGAGTTCACCCGCTCGTCGACGAGTGATGATGGGACCGATGCCTGCCGACGCCCCCCTGTTCCCGCTGCGCAGCGTCGTGCTGGGCGCGTTCGTCCCGACGTTCGTGTTCGACGTCGGTGTGGGCGCGATGCTGCCCGTCGTCGCACCGACCGCCACGGGCCTGGGCGCGAGCCTCGCGACCGCCGGCGTCGTCGCCGCGCTGCTACCGGTCGGACAGGTCCTGGCCGACGTGCCCGCGGGGGCGTTCGCCGACCGGGTCGGCGACCGGCGCGCCATGCTGGTCGCCGGCGGCGTCGCGGCGATCGCGTTCACGACGGCGGCGCTCGCCCCACACCTGCTCACGTTCGCGGCCGCGGTGCTGGCCCTGGGCGCCGCTGCCGCGGTGTTCAACCTGGCACGCCACTCGTACCTCACGGTGATCACGCCGCCGCTGCGCCGCGCCCGGGTGCTGTCGACTCTCGGCGGTGTGCACCGCATCGGCCAGTTCGTGGGACCGTTCGTCGGCGCGCTGGTCATCCACGGCGGGGACGTGCGCGGCGTCTACGTCCTGGGCGCGGCCGCAGCGGCCGCAGCGACGACGATCCTGATCGTCGTCCGCGACGACCCCACCACCAGGCCCGGGGCCGTGCCCGAGCCCGTGGGGCTCCGCGACGTCCTGCGCGACCACCGAGCGCTCCTGACGACACTCGGCGCCGCCGTCCTGCTCGTGGCCGCCGTGCGCGGCGCGCGGCAGACGGTCATCCCGTTGTGGGGAGAGCATCTGGGCCTCGACCCTGCGGTCACCTCGGTGATCTTCGGCATAGCGGGCGGCGTCGACATGCTCCTGTTCTACCCGGCCGGCAAGGTCATGGACGCCATGGGCCGGCTGTGGATCGGCATCCCCTCGATGCTCGTCATGGGCCTCGCGCTCGCGCTGCTCCCGTTCACCTCGTCGGCGGCGGGGCTCGCGGTCGTCGCAGGGCTCCTCGGGCTGGGCAACGGCATGAGCTCGGGCATCCTCATGACTCTCGGAGCCGACGCCTCGCCCGCGCAGGGCCGCGCACGGTTCCTCGGGCTCTGGCGCGTGCTGCAGGACTCGGGAGCGGCGGCAGGCCCGCTCGTGCTGTCGGCGGGTGCCGCGCTCGGCTCGCTCGCCGCGGGCGTGTGGGCTGCGGCCGCGCTCGGCCCGACGGCGGCGGCCGCCCTCGCACGCTGGGTCCCACGCTGGACCGTGCACGCGAACCGGACCACGCGCCGTCGAGCGGGCCTCGTGCCCTGAGTCCGCCGCCGAACGCCGTGAGTCAGCCGCCGAGCAGCGGCTGCACCGCCTTGACCAGCTCGCTCGCGCCGAGCGCCAGGAACAGGGCCGCGACCGCGCCGAGCACCACGTTGAGCCATGCGCGGTTGCGCCACGCGGCCGGCACGGCCTGCGAGTTGAGCAGGAACAGCAGCGTGATCGCCAGGAACGGCATGAACAGCGAGCCCAGGACCCCGTAGACGACCACGAGCGCGATCGGCTTGTCCAGCAGGAGCAGCAGCATCGGCGGGAACGTGAGCCAGAGGATGTACGCGCGGTAGTACAGGCCGCCGGACCGGCGTCGCGGGTCGTCGGCGCTCAGCCCCCGGGCCGTGGCGACGAAGTCGGCGAACATGAGCGACACGCCGTTCCACACGCCCAGGATGGACGAGAACGACGACGCCCAGAACCCGACGAGGAAGAGCGGGGCCGCGAACGCGCCGTACCGCGCCGCAAGGACGTCGGCCAGGTCGACCAGACCACCCTCGCCGTCGGCGATGGTGACGCCGCTCGAGTACAGCAGCTCGGCGCCCACGACGAGCATCGAGATGACGAAGATGCCGGAGATCACGTACGCCATCGCGTTGTCGATCCGCATGACGCGCATCCATCGCGGCGTCCGCCAACCCTTCTCCTGCAGCCAGTAGCCGTAGGCGGCGAGCGTGATCGTGCCGCCGACCCCGCCCGCGAGGCCGAGCGTGTAGAAGACCGAGCCCTCGGGGATGCGCGGCACGAGCCCGCTGACGATCTCGCCGAGGTTCGGCACGGTCAGCACGGCCGTGCCGACGACGGTGACGAACATGAGGCCGACAAGCGCGGCGATCACGTACTCGAACACCTTGTACCGGCCGAGCCAGACGATCGCGGCCCCGACCAGGCCCGACACGACGGCGAACCAGACCAGCTCGACCTGCGGGAACAGCGCCGCGAGCGGCAGCGCCGTGCTCGACATCGCCGCGGCGCCGTAGCTCAGCCCCCACACGACGATGTACACGCCGAAGTACGCGCTCGCCCACGCGCCGAGCGACTTCCACCCGTCGAAGATCGTCCGGCCCGTCGCGAGCGTCCAGCGGCCCGCGCCCTCCACCAGCGCGATCTTGATGAGCACCCCGAGCACTGCCGCCCAGAGCAGCCCGTAGCCGAACCGGCTCCCCGCGACCAGGGTGGCCACGAGGTCTCCGGCGCCGATGCCCGTCGCCGCCACGACCAGTCCTGGGCCGATGATCCTCCAGCGAGGCTTCTCGGTCGGCAGCGAGTGGTCGAGCCGCCCCGCACGCTCGACGCGCTCTCCGGTGCGGCTCTCCACGACATCCTTGTCGGTTTCTTCCACCATGGAGCGCGAGACTAGCGCATGTTTTCGCGCTCGACGCCGAGCGCACAGCGGCGGGCCCGAGGGCCGGTCCGACCTGATCCCGGCTGTCAGGTGTGTACGGTGACGTGCGTGCTTCGCGCCATGACCTCGGACCGTGACCGCCTCCACCTGGGCCTCATGCTGGCTCTCACCTTCTCGACAGGCATCGCCGACGCCGTGGGCTACCTCGGCCTCGACCGCGTGTTCACCGGCAACATGACCGGCAATGTCGTGATCCTCGGCATGGCGCTCGCGGGTGCCGACGACCTGCCCGTCGCCGGACCCCTGCTCGCGTTCGGCACGTTCCTGGCGGGCGCCGCCCTCGCCGGAATCGTCCTGCGGCCGATCGAGGTCGGCTGGAAGCCGCGCACCACCTCGCTGTTCATCGTGGTGGGGCTCATCATGGCCGCGATCACGGTGCTTCTCCTCGTGTTCGACGACGACCTGCCGCACACGGTGCAGATGCTCGTGACCGGGCTGCTCGCCTTCGCCATGGGGCTGCAGGCCGCGACCGCTCGACACCTCGCGGTCAAGGACGTCACGACCGTCGTCGTCACCTCGACGATCACCGGCCTCGCCGCCGACGCGCGCATCGGCGGCGGCACCGGCGCCCGTGCGCCGCGGCGCATGGCGGCCATCGTGCTCATCGGAGCGGGCGCGGGGGTCGGCGCGCTGCTGCTCGCGGTGCACATCGCCTGGGGCGTCGCGCTGAGCGCGGTCATCACGCTGGCCGTCGCCGCGCTCGGCCACACGACCGAGGACTGAACGGAGCCCCGGTGCACGACCCCGCCTTCACTCGCCCGCCCGCTTCGACGACGCGCCCCGACCTCACCGGGACGCACGGCATGGCCGCCTCGACGCACTGGCTCGCCACCGCGAGCGCGCAGGCCGTGCTCGAGCGCGGCGGCAACGCGTTCGACGCCGCGGTCGCGGGTGCGTTCGTGCTGCACGTCGTCGAGCCGCACCTCAACGGTCCGGGCGGCGACATGACGGGCGTGTTCGCGACGGCCGAGAACCCAGGACGCCCGCGCGTGCTCGTCGGCCAGGGCCCGGCTCCGGCAGGCGCCACGATCGCGCACTACCGCGACGGCGAAGGTCTCGACCTCGTGCCGGGCTCGGGCGCGCTCGCCGCCGCGGTCCCCGCCGCCGTCGACGCCTGGCTGCTGCTCCTGCGCGACCACGGCACGTTGCCGCTCGCCGACGTCCTGGCGTTCTCGATCGGCTACGCGCGCGACGGCCATCCGGTCCTCGCGCGGGTGTGCGCCACGATCGAGCGCGTCGCGGGCCTGTTCACCGAGCACTGGCCCACCTCGGCCGCGCGCTGGATGCCCGACGGGCGCACGCCCCGGCCGGGCGAGGTCGTCACGGACCCGGAGTACGCCGACGTGCTGACCACGCTCGTGTCGGCCGCCGACGCCGCGAGCTCGGCCGGCGCGTCGCGCGCACGTGCGATCGATGCGGCCCGCGCGACCTGGCGCGACGTCGTCGGGCCCGCGGCCGAGCGGTTCTTCGCGACGCCGCACCGCCACTCCGACGGGCGCGACCACGCGGGCACCTTGACCGCGGCGGACGTCGCTGGGTTCTCGGCGTCCTACGAGGACGCGACGACGGTCGGCTTCCGCGGCCGCACCATCGCCAAGACGGGCGCGTGGGGCCAGGGCCCGGCGCTGCTGCAGGCGCTGCGCATCCTCGACGGGTTCGACGACGACCGGCTCGACCCGTCGACCGAGCTCGGCGCGCACACGATCCTCGAGACGCTCAAGCTCGCGCTGGCCGACCGGGACGTCTGGTACGGCGATCCAGACCAAGGAGCCGGCGTACCGCTCGACCACCTGCTCTCCGAGTCGTACGCGGCCGAGCGTCGCGCACTCATCGGCGAACGCGCCTCGCACGACCTGCGTCCCGGCACCGTGCCGGGCCGCGAGACACCCCCGCTCCCGCCGCTGCGCACGGGGGCCTCCACCGTGTCGGGCACCGGGGAGCCGACCCTCCAGAACGACGGCCGGACACGCGGCGACACGTGCCACATCGACGTCGTCGACCGCTGGGGCAACATGATCAGCGCGACGCCGTCGGGCGGCTGGCTCCAGTCCTCGCCGACGATCCCCGGCCTCGGCTTCTGCCTCGGCACGCGCCTGCAGATGACGTGGCTCGACGAGGCGTCGCCGTCGCGCCTCGAACCGGGCCGCCGGCCGCGCACGACGCTCTCACCCACGCTCGTGCTGCGCGACGACGTCCCTGTCATGGCGTGCGGCACGCCCGGCGGCGACCAGCAGGACCAGTGGCAGCTGCCGTTCCTGCTGCGCGTCCTCGTCGGCGGGTACAGCCCGCAGCAGGCGATCGACGCCCCGACGCTGCACACCACCTCGATGCCGGGCTCGTTCTGGCCGCGGACCTGGACACCGGGCGGTGCCGTCGTCGAGGACAGGCTCGGGGACGACGTGCTGGCGGGCCTGCAGGCACGCGGGCACGTCGTCGCCCGCGCAGGCGACTGGGCGCTCGGCCGCCTGTCCTCCGTCACCCGCGACCCCGCCACGGGCATCATGGGAGCGGCCGCCAACCCGAGAGGAGCGCAGGGGTATGCCGCTGGGCGCTGACCATCGCACGCCGCGCGACCTCGGCCCGGACCAGCTCAAGGGGATCCTGCTCGTCATCGTGATCTTCGGGCACACCTTCACGCAGGGCGTCGGCGAGTCCTGGACCAAGTGGATGATCTACGGCTTCCACATGCCGGCCTTCCTCTTCCTCTCGGGGTATCTCATCGTCTGGGAGCGGTTCGGCTCCCGGTCGCCGGGCAGCCTGGTCCGGCACTACTGGCGGCGCATGCTGGCGGCGTGGCTCGTCGTCAGCCTGGCGTGGAACGCCTGGACGGAGCCGGGGAGCTACTCCTCGGTGTCGGCGTTCGTGCGCGTGATGTTCCTCGAGCCGAGCTTCCACCTGTGGTACGTGCCGATGCTCTTCGGCAGCCTGCTGGTGCTGCGCATGCTCGGCGGCAGCGTCGCGGGCCGAGGGGCGCTCGGAGGCATCGCGCTCGCAGGGATCCTGCTCCTCCAGACCCCGCTGCGCGGGCAGCTCCCGGCGGTCGTGCTCGAGAACATCGACGCCCGCTACGCCGGGTACTTCGTCTGGTTCCTGCTCGGTGTGGCGGTCCGCAACGGGTGGCTCCCCCGGATCCCCCTGCCGCCCGTGCTGCTCGTGACCGCCGTCGGGCTCGCCCTGCGCGCGTGGACGTACGACCACCGCGAGCCGTGGTGGGCAGTGGCCGGCTTTGCCGTGCTGTCCGTGGGCGCCGCGATGTGCGTCCCCGCTGCCCGGGACGCCTTGCGCTCTCCCGTGCCGCTGGCCGGTCCAGCGCTACGCGCCGTCGGGCAGCTCTCGCTCTACGTCTACCTCCTGCACCCGTTCGTCACTCATGCCCTCCGGACGCCGCAGGTGGACTGGCTGCGCTCGATGCTCCTGGGCGGCGCGGTGACGATCTCGATCGTCGTCGCCGCATGGGCATGGGCAGCGGCGACCGAGCTGCGCGCCCGACGTCCTGAGGTCGTCGCAGTGACATCGCAGACGTCGCAGTGACGTCGCAGTGAGGTGTGCTCAGTAGCGCGGGTATGCGTAGTACAGCACCTGCGACTCGCGGACCCACTGCTCGAGCACGCCACGGGTCCCAGCGGGCAAGGTCCCCGCACCGGTCGTGTTGCCGTGGATCACCCTGATCTCGCCGGGGCGCGTGTCGACGACGAACATCGTGTGCGAGGGCTCGCCGGACCTGACGTACGACACGAAGGCGAGCGCCCCGACGCGCGGCGTGCTGCCGGTCGGCAGCGTCCGGCGCACGGTGTCCCGGAAGTCGACCCAGTACTTCGACTGCGGGACCAGGCCCCCGTTGCCCGATGCCGCGAAGTTCCACGACTGGAAGATGCCGCACCACGGTGACGGGCTGTTCTTCCACTCGTTGAACTTGCTGTGGTACACGTACCGCGAGCTGTTGTACTGGCGCCTCACGGTGTAGCCGACCTGTGAGCGGGCCGCGGCGATGACCTCGCCCTTGCGCCCCTTCACCGACGTGACGGCGTCACCGCCCCGGGAGTTGACGTACACCACGCCCTTGCTGAAGCGCTGGACGCACCCGCCCCACAACAGCCCGCACCGCGCGTCCTGGGTCGGGACGCCAAGGCCCCCGCCGGGGCCGCCTCGCCTCAGGTACTCCGACAGGATCCCCCCGTGAACCCACCAGGTTCGCGTTGTGGAGCGTGACACGGTGACGAGCATGCCGCGGGAGAACGAGCGGTACGCGACGGAGGAGCTCACCCTGCGCACGCGCGTCTGCGGCGTGCCGATCTTGGAGCCCATGACCTCGGCCCGCGAGGCGTTCGTGCGGGCCTTCCTTACCAGGAACGACTGACGCACCGGGCTCCGGGACCCGGCGACGGTGTCCGTCGCGCGGAAGATCGCCCGGTACTCGCGCGAGATCCCGGGCCGCAGCCGCAGCGAGTACCGCCCCGAGGTGCTCGTGCGCAGCGTGGCGATCTTCGACCACGTCGTCGTGCCTCGCCCGCGCGCCTGCACCACGACCGTTCGTCCCGACGCCGCCGACCCGGCGATCATCAGCCGGCCCGTGACCCAGATCGTCTCGCCCTTGCGCGGCCGGTCGTCGGACACGAACGCGCTCACCGAGCTGTTGCGCTTCGCCGCGGCGACGCGCAGCTGCGGGAGCTGGCTTGTGGCGGGCGCGGCCGCCACGGACGTCGTCCGGAGGACCCCCGCCGGTGCGGCAGCGGCCGGTGCGGCGAGCGCACCGGACGTCGGAAGAAGCAGCGTGGCCGCCAGCAGCGAAGCGACCCTCCGGCTCCGCCGCGCTGCGGCGGCCGTGCTCATGACTCGATCGAGAACCATGCCATCCCTCGGACAAGTAGGAGTCCGCCCCCGTCGCCGGACGCGCTCGGGGCCTGGATGGTTGCCCCGACATACGCACGTTACCCGCGCAGGTCACGTCACGGCTAGACATGAACGGGCGCGCCGTGCCAGCGGCACGGCGCGCCCGTCGATCGTTCTTCTGCTCAGGCCGAGTGCGGCAGCCCGCCGACCATGCCTGCGGCCACGGTCCTGTTGGTGCTCTCGTCCACGAGGATGAAGGCACCCGTCTGCCGGTTCTGGCGGTACGGGTCGACGAACAGCGGCTGGGTCACGCGCAGCTGGATGCGGCCGATCTCGTTGAGCCTGATCTCGGTCGCCTCCTCGTCGCGGTGCAGCGAGTTCACGTCGACGCGGTAGTTGATCTCCTTGACCATCGCACGCGCCCAGCGGGTCGTGTGCTTGATCGCGTACTTCTTGCCCTTGACCAGCGGCGCGGTCTCGTCCATCCAGCACACCTGGGCGTCGATGTCCTGCAGTGCCGCGGGCGTGTTGTTGGGTCGGCAGATCATGTCGCCGCGGGAGATGTCGATCTCGTCGGCGAGGCGCACCGTGACCGACATCGGCGGGAAGGCCTCGGACACCGGGCCGTCAGCGGTGTCGATCGCCGCGATGGTCGTCTCGAGCCCCGAGGGCAGGGCCAGCACCTTGTCGCCCGGCTTCATGACGCCGCTCGCGACCGTGCCCGCGTACCCGCGGTAGTCCCGCGCGTCGTGCGACTGCGGCCGGACCACGTATTGCACCGGGAACCGGACGTCCATGAGGTTGCGGTCGGACGCCACGTGCAGACGCTCGAGGTGGCTCAGCAGCGGGGACCCGTCGAACCACGACATGTTGTCGCTGCGGTTCACGACGTTGTCGCCCACGAGCGCGGACACCGGGATGAAGGTCAGGTCCGGGACGCGCAGGCGGGACGCGAACTCGGTGAACTCCGTCCGGATCTGCTCGAAGACGTCCTCCGAGTAGTCGACGAGGTCCATCTTGTTGACGCACACCACGATGTGGGGGACGCCCAGCAGCGTCGCCAGGAAGGTGTGCCGGCGGCTCTGCTCGAGGACGCCCTTGCGAGCGTCGACGAGGATGAGCGCGACGTCCGCCGTGGAGGCGCCGGTGACCATGTTCCGCGTGTACTGGATGTGGCCCGGGGTGTCGGCGATGATGAACTTGCGCTTGGGGGTCGCGAAGTACCGGTAGGCGACGTCGATCGTGATGCCCTGCTCACGCTCGGCGCGCAGGCCGTCCGTCAGGAGCGCCAGGTCGGTGTAGTCGTTGCCGCGGTCCTTGCTCACCTGCTCGACCGACTCGAGCTGGTCCTCGAAGATCGTCTTCGAGTCGTACAGCAGGCGGCCGATGAGCGTCGACTTGCCGTCGTCGACGGAGCCGGCGGTCGCGAAGCGGAGCAGGTCGACCGAGCGCTCGGGGTTCACCGCGAACGACGTGGTCTCGGTGGTGGCGGTCATGGCTTAGAAGTAACCCTCTCGCTTGCGGTCCTCCATGGCGGCCTCGCTCACGCGGTCATCACCGCGGGTGGCGCCACGCTCGGTCAGCCGGACGGCCGCGGTCTCCTCGACGATCTCGCGCAGAGTCGACGCGGTGGACTCGACGGCGGCCGTGAGGTTGGCGTCGCCGACGGTGCGGTAGCGCACCGACTTCGTCTCGGCGGACTCGCCCTCCCTCAGCGGCGTGAACTCGTTGACCTCGTAGAGCATCCCGCCGCGGGCGACGACCTCGCGCTCGCGGGCGAGGTACAGGTCCGGGATGTCGATGTTCTCGGCCTCGATGTACGACCAGATGTCGAGCTCGGTCCAGTTCGAGAGCGGGAACACGCGGATCGACTCGCCCTGGTGGACGCGCCCGTTGTAGAGGTTCCAGATCTCGGGACGCTGGTTCTTGGGGTCCCACTGCCCGAAGTCGTCGCGGAAGGAGAACACGCGCTCCTTGGCGCGCGCCTTCTCCTCGTCGCGACGGCCGCCGCCGAACGCCGCGTCGAAGCCGTTCTTCTCGACGGCCTCGAGCAGCACGGGCGTCTGGATACGGTTGCGCGACCCGTTGGGCTCCTCGCGCACCAGACCGCGGTCGATCGCGTCCTGGACCGACGCGACCACGAGCTGGACACCGAGCCGCTCGACCCAGCGGTCACGGCAGTCGAGCACGGTCTGGAAGTTCAGGCCCGTGTCGACGTGCATGATCGGGAAAGGGATGCGGGCAGGAGCGAACGCCTTGGCGGCGATGTGAAGCATCACGATCGAGTCCTTGCCGCCCGAGAAGAGCAGGCAGGGACGCTGCATCTCCGCGACGACCTCGCGGAAGATATGGATGCTCTCCGCCTCGAGGCTGCGGAGCTGGCTCAGGACGTGAGCGGTCACGACTGGGCACCTTCCTTGCTGTCAACCCCGACCGCCGTCAGCGCCGCACGCAGGTGCGGGCCGAGGGCCGGGTGGCACACGAACAGATCGGGGAGCCAGGGGTCCTGGCGGTTGTACTCGAGGGGCGAGCCGTCCAGGCGCGTGCACGTCAGGCGCGCCCCGAGGGCGACGGCCACGGGCGCCGCCGAGTCCCACTCGTACTGACCTCCCCCGTGCACATAGGCGTCGACCGTTCCGTCGACGACCGAGACGACCTTGACGCCGGCCGACCCCATGGGGACCAGCTCGACGTCGCCCCGCGCGGCGAGCGCGGTCACGAACTCCGGCGGGCGGCTCCGGCTGGCTGCGATCCGCAACGGACGACGCCCCTCGAGGACGGCCGTCACGTCGTGGTCCGCGCCGGACGGGACCGTGGGAACCGTGGAGAGCACCTTACCCCGCGCAGGCAGGCCCACCGCGCCCGTGTCCAAACCCGCGGTCGCGGCTCCCGCGGACCGGTCCCACAGCGCCACGTGGACGGCGAAGTCGTCGCGCCACGTGCCGTCGTCGTGCCGCTCGGCGAACTCCCGGGTGCCGTCGAGCGGGTCGATGATCCAGACGCGGTCGGCGTCGGTACGCGCGGGTCCGTCCTTGGCCTCCTCGGAGAGGACCGCGTCGTCGGGGCGGGCATGCGCGAGCGCGCCCGCCAGCCAGGCCTGGCTCGCGGCGTCCCCGGCGTCCTTGAGCTCCTTGGCGGCGAAGCCGCCACCCGCCGTGTCGATCTCGGCACGCAGGTCGTTCAGGACGCGGCCGGCGCCGAAGACGAGCGCGACGGCGAGGTCGTGGTCGCTCAACGACGCGTCGGGGTACGACAAGGTCGGCTCGGGCATCGGGCTCCTCAGACGGCGGACGGCAGGCCCTCGCGGGCCGCCGACGAGGCTACCATTCGGTCCATGCTCGCCCCTGAGACCCGGCTCCGACCCTGCCCCGAGCCCCGCGCCAGGGGAGGCGTGCGCTCGTGAGCATCGACCTCCCGCTGGTCGTCGGCGGGCTGCTCGTCGGCTTCGTCGTCGGCCTCACGGGGATGGGTGGCGGCGCGCTGATGACGCCGATGCTCATCTTCGTGTTCCGCGTCGACCCGCTCACCGCGGTGTCGAGCGACATCGTGGCGAGCCTGTTCATGAAGCCCGCCGGCGCGATCGTCCACCTGCGGCGGCGGACGGTGAACCTGCAGCTCGTCCTCTGGCTGTGCCTCGGATCCGTGCCCGCCGCGTTCTCCGGGGCTCTGCTCATCAGGGCCCTGCCGTTCGGAGACTCGCTCGACGAGGCGCTCAAGATGGTGCTCGGCATCGCGCTGCTCGTGGCGTCGGCAGGTCTCGTCGTCCGCGCCGTGCTGGGCATGCTCCAACGCCGCACCGCGCTCGGCGAGGGGCCGGCCAGGCCGACCAACGCCGACGTCGTGGTCAAGAAGGTGCCGACGCTGGTCCTGGGCATGGTCGCGGGCCTGCTCGTCGGGATGACGTCGGTCGGGTCCGGCTCGATCATCATCGTGGTGCTCCTCCTGCTGTACCCGGCGCTCAAGGCGTCCCAGCTCGTGGGCACTGACCTGGTCCAGGCGGTGCCGCTCGTCGCGGCCGCGTCGCTCGGGCACCTGCTGTACGGCAACTTCTCGTTCGGCATCACGACGTCGCTGCTCATCGGCGCGATCCCGGGCGCGTGGTTCGGCGCCCACGTCTCGAGCCGCGCACCCGGTGGGCTCATCCGTCGCGCACTGGCGATCCTCCTGCTGGCCTCCGGGCTCAAGCTGCTCGGTGCGTCGATCCCGGTCGTGGTCGGCGCCGCGCTCGCCGCGCTCGTGCTGGGCAACCTCCTGTGGATCGTGGTGCGAGAGCGCATCAAGAAGCTGCCGCCCAAGCCCGTGACCATCTCCGCCCCGGAGCCCGCGACCGAGGACAGCGCCGACCGCTCATGAGCCTTCCCCAGACGACCCACGTCCTGAGCCCCGACGAGCTCGACCTGCTCGAGCTCACGCTCGGCGACGGATCGCCCGTGCCACCGGCCGTGCTGCTCGGGCTCACGACGGACCGGCCCGTCACCCTGACCGACGCCGAGAACACGCCGCTCGCGGTCCTCGACGACGGCGGCCTGCGGCCGGTCAAGGCACTCGCCCGGGCCGCGGGGCCGCACTGGGACCCCGCGATCCGGCGCACCGCCCGAGAGGTCGAGGCCGAGGTCGCGGCGGCTGACGACGTCGTCGCCCTGGTCGCTGCCGAGCCCCCGACCCGTGCGGAGCTCGACGCCGTGCGCGAGCTGCTGGACGGAGCCCGCGCCGTGCTGGTGCTCGTCCCGGCCGCACGCCGCCCGCCGGTCGCCGGCACGGTCGGTGCGCCGGGGCTGGTCCGGGCCGCCCAGGACGTGGTGTCGCGCGTCGACGGCGACGTTCCCGTCCACCTCGTCGTCGTACCCTGGCCGGCGCGCGGGGCGGGCCGCCTGACGTGGCCCGAGGTCGCCGGGCGGTACGGGGCGACGCGAACCGTCGTCCTGTCAGATCACCGCGACGCCGGCACGCGCGCGCGCGCCGCCCGGCTCGCCACGCTCTGGGCCGACGAGGTGGCAGCGCTGTACCCGGAGGCGTCCGCCCGAGAGCTCGTCCGGGCCACGACCGCGGCGCGACGACGCGGCGCCGTCGTGTTCTTCACCGGGCTGTCCGGCTCGGGCAAGTCCACCGTCGCGCGCGCCCTCGCGGCCGAGCTCGACGACGAGGGCCTGCACACCACCCTGCTCGACGGCGACGAGGTGCGCCACCACCTGTCCAAGGGGCTCGGGTTCGACCGCGAGTCGCGCGAGCTCAACGTCGAGCGCATCGGCTACGTGGCGTCCCTGGTCGCGTACCACGGCGGCGTGGCTGTCGCGGCTCCGATCGCACCGTTCGCCTCTGGGCGGGCCCGGGTCCGCGAGCACGCCGAGGCAGCGGGCGCCTTCCTGCTCGTCCACGTGAGCACCCCCCTCGAGGTGTGCGAGGCGCGAGACCGCAAGGGCCTGTACGCCAAGGCACGCCGTGGCGAGATCCCCGACTTCACCGGCATCTCGTCACCCTACGAGGTGCCGGACGACGCCGACCTGGAGATCGACACCTCGGTCACGAGCGTCGAGGATGCCGTCGCCCAGGTGCGGGCGGCCCTGCTCGGCGCCCTCGAGAGCGGACGTCCGCCGGCCTGAGCCGCGGAGACGTCAGCCGGCGAGGCCGGCCGAGTCCGTCCCCGCCTCGGCCTGCTGAGCGGCCTGGGCCTGCTCGGCAGCACGCGCCTCCTGTGCCGCCTTGCGCGCCCGGGCCTTGGGACCTAGCCGCTTCGGGCCGTCCGAGGCGCGGTGCGCGCGGACGAACTCCTTGTAGGCCTCGGCGACCTCGTGCGTCGGCCCGTCCATGACGAGCCTGCCCTGGTGCACCCACAGGACGCGGGTGCACATCGCCTCGATCGTGGAGATCGAGTGGCTGACGAGGAAGATCGTCCCCGCGTCCTCCCGCACCTCCTCGATCCGGGCCTTGCTGCGCGACTTGAAGGCGGCGTCGCCCGTGGCGAGAGCCTCGTCGATCATGAGGATGTCGGGCGAGGCGGCCGACGAGATGGCGAACCGCAGACGGGCGGCCATCCCCGAGGAGTAGGTGCGCATCGGAAGGTAGACGAAGTCGCCGATGTCCGCGAAGTCGACGATCTCGTCGAACTTCTCGTCCACCTGCTTGGTCGTCAGACCGAGCGCGAGGCCGCCGATCATGATGTTGCGTTCCCCGGAGAGCTGCGGCATGAGCGCCGCGTTGACGCCGAGCAGGGAGGGTTCGCCGTCGACGAACACGGCCCCCGAGTGCGGCGGGATCAGCCCGGCGACCGCACGCAGGAGGGTGCTCTTGCCCGACCCGTTCACGCCGACGATGCCGATCGACTCGCCGTGGTACGCGGCGAACGAGATCCCTCGGACCGCGTGCACCTCCGTGAACGCACCAACGTGCTGGCTGCCCGCGCCGATGAGACGCCGGACGAACGACGGCCGGTCGGCCTTGACCTCGCGCGTCCGCGCGCCGCTGCCGTGCGCCTGCTGCCGGCCCTTGCTCCCGATGACGCGGTACACCACGTGCAGGTCGTCCACGACGAGGACCGGCGCGCCGATCTCGCCGACCGGGGGCCTTGACTCGAGGTCCTCCGGATCGAACTCGACGTCGAGGTCGACGTCCATGTGCAGGTCGGACTCAGTCACGGCCGTACCTCTCCTCCCCGCGCCAGAAGACGACGAAGCCGACGACGAAGGTCACCACCGCCCACGACGCGCCCCAGACCCACATCCACGGGTCCGGCGGGATCTCGGGCTCCTGGGTGATGCTCGAGCGCACCAGGTAGAGGTACACGGCGATCGGCTGGTAGGTCAGGATCGGGCCGACGACGGCCGCGACGTCCGCCGGCAGCCGCTCGGCGTAGTGCGTGACCGGGAAGATCACGCCCGAGCCGTACATGGCGAACCGCATGATGAAGCCGATGATGTTGTCCAGGTCGGGCGTGATCGCCACGACGCGCGCCATGACGAACGCCAGGCCCGTGTTGAAGACCCACAGCAGGGCCACAGCACCGGGCAGCAGCAGCCAGTGCCAGGTCACCTGCATCATCATGTAATTCTCGAGCAGGCCGCTGAGAAGGACGATCCCGCACATGACGACGATCGACGGGACGAGCGTCGCGAGCAGCGACAGGACCGTGGACACGGGTAGGACCGCTCGGGGGAAGTGCATCGAACGGATGAGGCTCGCCTTGCCCGAGATCGACTTGGCACCCCCGTTCACGGACTGGTCGACGAACCGGAACATGAAGGTCCCGATCACGATGAACGCGATCGCGTTCTCGAGCCCGCGCGTCGTCTGAAGGAGGATGCCGAAGACCAGGACGTAGACCGTCGCGTTCAGGATCGGGTTGAGCACCGCCCAGAGCTGGCCCAGATAGTTGTTCTGGTTCTTGGCGTAGGCGTTGGAAGCCGCCAGGACGCGGATGAACGCCCGGCGCCGGTACACATCCCGGATGTAGGCCCAGAACGGCGGCCGGACACCCATCTGGGTGAGCCCGTTCTCCGTCGCGAGGGCTCGCAGCTCGGCCGAGCTGAGCGAGGGCGTGATCGGGGCCGGGGGCCGAGGCGGCGCACCCTTGGGCCCGGCCGGCTCGTGCGGCGTCGCCGCCGAGCCGATGCTGGTGTCCGTGGTCACGACTGGTGGAGCTCCGTCTGTCTGGGAAACGGCCGACCCGTGTGCCAGCCTTCTCGATCCTACAAGGACGCCGCAGCGCGCAGAGCCAGCTCCGCGCCCGTCGTGTGGAGGTTCACCAGGGATTCTCGGAGCTCGCCCCCGCCGCCCGCCGTGAGAGACTGCGCCGCGTGACAGTCGCGGACACCACGCCCCCCGCGGCAGCGGACCCGGGTCGCGCGCACGCGCTCGTGGAGTCTCCGCTGCAGCTCCTGTGCACCGTCGAGGCCCACGCGGACGGTGTCGTGGCACCCCGGACCGTGGCGCAGGTGCGCGACGACGTCCCGTCCCTGGGCGAGGCCTCCGCCGCGATCGAGTCGTTCGGCCTGCCCGAAGGACTGCGCCTCGACCACGTCGGGCCGCTGGCCGCCCTGGCACCCCGCGCGCCGGCGTGGATCGTCGGCGACGCGTTCTCGGGCGTGTTCCAGACCCGCCTGCTGGCCCATGGCCCGCGCAAGATCGTCCTGGTCGACGACGGCCTGGCCACGATCGAGCTCGCACGCCTCCTCGTCGCCGGCTCACCGCTCACGCGCGTGGGGCAGCCGGCAGGCGCGGCGCGCCGGGCTCTCGGGGCGGCCGCGACCCGCCGTCTGCGGCGGCTCGCCGGCCGCGGCGGCGTCGTGCTCTTCACCGCGCTCCCGCTGGGCGGACCCCTGCGCGCCGAGCTGAGCTCCGCCGGTGTACGCATCATGGACAACAGGTTTCCCTGGCTCGCGTCTCGCCCCGCAGGCGCCGCGCCCACGGAGCCGACGATCGTCGTCGGCTCCGCTATGGTGTCCGACGGCCTCGTACGGTCACAGCCCTACGTCGAGTGGATCCAGGCGCTCGCGCGCCAGACCCCGGTGCGCTACCTGCCCCACAGGCGGTCGTCCGCGGACGTCCTCGACGCCCTGGCTGCGACCCCAGGCGTGGCCGTGGACGCCGCGGGCGCACCGGTCGAGGTCCGGCTACGGGGCCTGCGGGCCGGGCAGCGCGTCGTGAGCCTCCCGTCCACCTCCGCGGTCCTGCTGACGACGATCCTCGCGGCGCGCGACGTGCCGGTCGTCCCTCGCGAGGTCCCCGACTCGTGGTGGACGCCCGCGGCGTCCCGATCGCTGCGCGCGCACCTGTCGAGCGTGCTCGACCTCGCCTCGCAGGCTCGCGACGCAGCACAAGGCCCGTCGGCGCGCACGGGCCCCATGGACGACACGGAAGGGCCCCGATGACGATCCGGATCCTGGCGATCGCAGACAGCGACTCGTACCTGAAGTGGGCCTGCGCGACGCTCGACTCGCTCAGGAGCGGGCTCGACGCGGAGTTCGAGCGGACCGCTGTCGTGATCCGTACGCCGATCGCGCCGTCGGAGTCCCAGATCGCCGCGGCCGTGGTGGGCACCGCGATCGTCCGTCCCGCGCTGGTGAGCCGCAGAGAGCTGCGCCGGCTCCTGCACGAGGTGCGGCCGGACGTCGTCGTGATCGCCGCGACAGGGCCGGTCGCGGAGATGGTCGCTCGGGACGTCGTCACCGCTTCTGGCCGCCGCCGGCCGGCGCTCTTGTCCGGCCTCCCCGGCATGGCGCTGCCCGCCACCGAGCTCGGGACCGGGTACAGACGCTGGACCGACGCGTTCGTGGTGCACAGCCTTCGCGAGGCCCAGGCGTATCGGGACGGCTTCGCGAGGCACGGGGTGAACCCCCGGCTCGTGCTCGCCCGGCTCCCTTTCCTGGCGGACGCGGCGCACCGCGTCCGGCAGCCGGTCGAGCGGATCCTGTTCGCGGCGCAGGCGCTCGTGCCGCCCGAGCGCTCGGAGCGCGTCGCCCTGCTCGACGGCCTGGCGCGGACCGCGGCAACCGGGCTCGACGTCGTCGTCAAGCTCCGCGCGCGGGCCGGTGAGCGGCAGACCCACAACGAGGCGTTCCCCCTCGACGCGCTGTGGGAGGCCGAGCACGCACGGCTGGGCCACGACCAGCAGGCCGTGCGCTTCGTCGACGGCCCGATGGCGGAGTGGCTCGAGCCGGGCACGGCCCTCGTGACAGTGAGCTCGTCGGCCGCCCTCGAGTCGCTCGCCCTCGGGCTGCCGACGGTCGTGCTGGACGACTTCGGGGTGACCGAGGAGCTCCTCAACGCCCCGTTCGCGGGCAGCGGCTGCGTCGGTTCGCTGGCCGACCTGCCCGAGCTCCTCCGTGCCGGCGGTCCGGACCCGGAGCCGGAATGGCTCCGGGAGAACTACCTCCACACGTCGCGCTCGGAGCTGCCGGAGGCGCTCCGGGAGCTCGCGGAGCAGTCGCGAGACCAGACGGTGCGCGACCTCGGTGGCGTGGAGCCGCTGTCCCGCGTGGGGTACCTGCGGACCGTGGCGCGATCCCTCGTCCCGGGCACGATCGCCCGACGCCTCGTGCGCCCGGTCCGCCCCGTGCGCCCGGTCGGCTGACGCGGCGTCAGGCGCGGTGGTCGCGCGACGCCCGCCGCGAGACTCCCCGGACGAATCCGGCTCCCCAGCAGACGTGCATCGTGACGAGGACCGCCGGGAGGACCAGCGCGGCGCGCCACGGCAGCCGGGGCGAGCGGGTGGCCGCGTGCCCCGCCGCGGCGAGCTCGCCGACCACGTAGCCGCCGATCCCGACGACGCCGAGCACCGCGAGCCAGCCCGTGCCGAAGACCGCCCCGACGATCACGGAAGCCAGGCTGAGCGACAGCGCGAGCACCACGCCGGGCGGTGCGAGATAGCGCACGCTCGCCGTGTCGGGGTTCCTGCGCACGATCTCACGTCGCCACATCCCCGTACGCCAGAACTGCTTCGCCACGGCGGCCAGCGTGCGTCTGGGGCGGTACGCGACGCGGAGCGACGGGTCGAACCACAGCACCGAGCCGGCGCGCCGCATGCGCAGGCACAGCTCCCAGTCCTCGCCACGGATGATGTCCGGGTCGAACCCACCGGCCTTGACGATGGCGTCCCGGCGGAACGCGCCGAGGTAGACGGTGTCCGCCGGTCCGGGCCGTCCGCCCACGTGGAACGAGGCGGAGCCGAGGCCGGCAGGGTGGCTCATCGCACGGGCGACCGCCTCCTGGATCGGCTGGTCGCCGACCGGCGTCATGATCCCGCCCGCCCCGTCCGCTCCGGCCTCGAGCATGATCTGCACCGCACGACGCACGTACGACGGCTCGAAGACGGTGTGTCCGTCGATCCGCACGACGATGTCGTTGCCGTCGGCTCCCGCCTGAGCGATCGCGCTGTTCAGGCCGTCCGACCTCGAACCGCTCGGGTTGTCGATCACCCGGACCCGCGTGTCCTCGGCCGCGAGCCGGTCGGCGATCTCCCGCGTGCGGTCGTGCGAGGGCCCGACGGCGACGACGAGCGACACGTGGCCCGGATAGTCCTGCTGCAGGATCGACCGCACCGCGGCCTCGAGGTACGGCTCCTCGTCGCGAACGGTCGCGACGACGGCGACCTGCTGAGGCAGATCCGTTCCCACGGGCGGCTGCCCCCCGGCGTTCACCGGCACTCGTTCTCCTTCCGGTGCGACAAAGAGGCGGGCACCGCCGCGCGGCGCCCGCCTCTTGGTGACATGTCAGCCGTCGATGCGGCGCAGGCGCGACATCGGCGAGAACTCGCCCGGCATGACGCGCTTCTCGCCGTCGCCCAGGGCCTTCTCGAGGATGCGGATGTCGCGGACCAGGTTCTCCAGGCCCTTCGGCTCGAGCGACGACGCGTGGTCGGAGCCCCACATGGCCCGGTCGAGCGTGATGTGACGCTCGACGGCGACCGCGCCGAGCGCGACCGCGGCGAGCGAGATCTGCAGGCCTGTCTCGTGACCCGAGTACCCGACCGGCACACCGTAGCGCTGCTTGAGCGTGTCGATCGTCCGGAGGTTCGCCTCCTCCGGCGGGAGGGGGTAGGTCGAGGTGGCGTGCAGCATGACGAGCTTGTCCGTGCCGAGGATCTCGACGGCGGCGTCGATCTGCTCGAGCGTCGACATGCCGGTCGAGAGGATGATCGGCTTGCCCGTGTCCGCGAGGGCACGGAGCAGCTCGACGTCGGTGACCGACGCCGAGGCGACCTTGTGGGTCGGGACGTCGAACTTCTCGAGGAACTCGACCGACGGGACGTCCCACGGCGAGGCGAACCACTGGACGCCCTTCGCCTTGGCGTACTCGTCGACCTCCGCGTACTCGGCGTCCTCGAACTCGACCTTGTACTTGTACTCGAGGTACGTCATCTCGCCCCACGGCGTCTGACGGATCTTGTCCCGCTGGTCCTTCGGAGTGCTGATCTCCGGGGTCCGCTTCTGGAACTTGACCGCCTGCGCGCCGGCCTCGACCGCGACGTCGATGAGCTTCTTCGCGATCTCGACGTCACCGTTGTGGTTGATGCCGATCTCGCCGATCACGTAGACGGGCTGGTCGGGCCCGACCAGGTGCTCGCCGATGCTGACCGGCGCGGGCTGCGCGGTGGTCGCGCTCATGATGAGGTCCTTCCGAAGGGGTCGTGCACGCGGTGGTGCGGAACGTTCGCCGGAGTCTAGGCCCTGCCGGCGGTGGCCGACACGGCGGTGCCGGCGGCGGCGACAGCGCTCTGGTGCGCTGCGAGTATACGGTCGCAGATCTCCCGGACGGCGCCGTCCCCACCCGGGCGGGACAGCACGAGGCGCGCCGCCTCGCGAACCTCCGGCCGCGCGTCGGCCACGGCGACAGGCCAGCCGACGAGCGACATCGCAGGCAGGTCGTTGACGTCGTTGCCCACGTAGACGACGTGAGCGGGGTCCAGCCCGTTGGCCTCGATCCAGGTCCGCAGCGCTCCGGCCTTGTCGTCGACACCGTGCAGGACGTCCATCTTGAGCTTCGCCGCGCGGGCGGCGACGACGGGGTTGGTCTCCGTCGACAGGATCAGCATCGGGACGCCGGTCCGCCGCAGGAGCGCGACCCCCATCCCGTCGCCACGACTGACGCGGACCTGCTCGGTGCCGTCCTGGCTCACGTACGCGTGGTCGTCGGTGTGGACGCCGTCGAAGTCGGTGACGAGCGCCTGGATGCCGTGCAGCTCGGCGTCGTGGGGCCGTCCGAGGTCGACGTCGGCCGGCTGGGCGACGAGCTCACGGGCAAGCCACAGGTCCCGCGGCTCGTCGATCTCGATCGACCACTCCGACGCGACGGGCTGCAGTCCGATCTCGCCGAAGAAGCGCACCTGACGCTCACGGAACCCGTCCGTGCGCATCACGTAGAAGGCGCCCGTCTCACGGAAGTGCGGTGCGCGGTCCTGCCGCCGCGGCCGGAAGTCGGTGGAGTGCCCCACCGGGGAGGCCTCTTCACCGTCCAGGCGCCACTGGAAGTCGTGCGTCTCCGCGACGGCGATGACGACGTCCCTCTCGCCGCTCGCGACGCGTCGCACGGCCGTGTCCAGGTCGGCTGGATCGATGAACGGCGAGGTCGCCTGGAGCAGCACCGTCACGGGCGGGAGGGCATGTGCGGGGGCGGAGTCGTCACCTGCCTCGACGGTGTCGAGCACGTGGAGGAGCGCCGACTCGGACGAGGCGGTGTGACCCGCGATCTCCGCCGGCCGCGCGACGATGCGTGCCCCGTGGGCACGTGCCTCCGCCGCGATCTCGTCGTGGTCGGTCGAGACCACGACGAGCTCGACCGAGGGTGCCGCGAGCGCCGACTGGACGGCACGCCCGACGAGTGTGACGCCATCGACCCGCTGCAGGTTCTTCAGCGGTACCCCCTGGGAGCCTCCGCGGGCGGGAATGATGACGATCGCCGAGGGCGTCGCGGACACGGACATGCAGCACTACCTCATGCGAGCGGGGACGGTTGGCGCGCTCCACAGTAGTGCACCGGCCGGTTTAGGGTTGCGCCCGTGAACACAACCACGCGCGCCCTGGTGGCGCGTCTCGCTCGGGCGCGGGGCATCGCCGCCGCCGCGGTACGTCGCCGCGCGCGCAACGTGCGCTTCCTGGCGGCAGCGTCCCGTACGGGCCGGTCGGTGAGGCTTCCGGCCCCCCTGCTCGCCGTGACGAGGCCCGGCACGCCGTCGTGGTTCCGGGTCTGGACCGGCATCAGCCCGTGGCCGACCGTTGCCGGGGTGCGCAAGGGCGCCGTGGAGGTCGTTCGCACCCGACTCGACGCCGTGGACGCCGCTCCGGTGGCGTCGCTGGCCGCAGTTCTGGCGGAGGCACTCCCCAAGGACAGGGAGGTGCGAGAACTCGCGGGGCTCGCGGCAATGCTTTGCGGTCGCCCGGAGGAGGCCGAGCAGCACGTCTACCACGCGCTGCAGGGGTCCGTCGCCTGGCGTCGCGCCAACGCCGGACCCCGTCTGGAGCACGTCCGCGAACGCCTGGCGCTCCGTGCGGCGATCGCCGACCACGTCTCTTCTCTCGACGTCGCTCAAGCCCGTGAGGATGCGCTGTCGGCGCCGTTCACGCGTGAGGGCGCGCTCGAGCGCGCGGCCGAGGACTACGTCCTGCCCCACCTCGCCCGCGTCGACCTCGCGGCGCTGCGCGACGTGGTGAGCTCACTCGTCGCGGCGGGCTACCTCGCAGTAGCCACGGACGACGACCTGCCCGGCTTGAACGCCGTGCTCGACGAGGCGACCGCACGGGCGGACGAGGCCGACTTCGAGGGTGCTCTCGAGGCCCTGCACAAGGTCCCTGCGCGACGGGAGGCGCTCATCGAGCGCTACCTGCTCGAGCTGGCGCGCTCCCTGGCGGCGGTGAGCCGGTATGAGGAGGCCCGGCTGGTTCTGCGCATCCTCGGCGGTTCCGAGGCCACGGCCGGCGTGGCGGCCGCCCGCGAGGCACAGATCGCCTGGGTGGTGCACGACTACGAGGGTGCCGTCGACGCGGCCCGGAAGGCGACGCGTGCGGGCATGCCCTCACGCTCCGTGCGAGGGGTGCGCGAGCGCAGCCTCGACCCCCTCACACCGGCGGACGCTCCGGCGGGCGGCATCGGTCACGTGGCGTTCTTCGTCGACGCCGGGGAGAACTTCGGCGACGTGGCGCTCCCGGTCGCCGTCCGGGCGGCGATCGAGGAAGCGGCGGGACCGCGCGAGTGGCTGCCGTTCCACGCCCACCAGGTGTTCGACGACTCCTTCGTGCGTGCGGCGAACACGCAGCGCGCCCTCGTCGTCGGCGGCGGCGGCCTGTTCCTCCCGGACACGTCGCCCAACGGCAACAGCGGCTGGCAGTGGAACGTCCCACGCGCGTCGCTCGAGGCGATCGACGTCCCGCTCTTCGTGTACTCCGTGGGCTACAACCTGTTCCCGGGCCAGGAGTTCCAGGGCAGCCTGTTCGCCCGCAGCCTCGAAGCTCTCGCGCGCAAGGCCGAGTACCTGGGGCTGCGCAACCACGGCTCGATGGCACGCGTGGCCGACATGCTTCCCGCCGAGCTGGCCGAGAAGGTCCGTTACATCCCGTGCCCGACGACCGTGCTCGAGCGCCTGCGCGACGACCTCCCGGAGAAGAGCCCCGGATCCGGCCGGGTTCTCGTGAACGCGGCGTTCGACCGCAGCGCCCGCCGCTTCGGCGACACGTACCCCGCGTTCCTCGAGCAGATGCGTGACTTCGTCGAGGCTGCCGAGAAGGCCGGCGCCGAGGTCCGGTTCGTCGCGCACACCCGTGGCGACCTCCGTCTGGCGAACGACCTGCAGGAGAACTTCGGGCTCGAGCGCCCGGTCGATGCGCTCCACGACCTGAGCCCCGACGAGGCGTACGGCGTCTACCGTTCGGCGTCACTGGTCATCGGCATGCGCGGTCACGCCACGATGATCCCGTTCGGTTTGGGGACGCCCGTGCTCAGCATCGTCTCCCACCCGAAGATGCGGTACTTCCTCGAGGACATCGGCCGCGTCGAGTGGGGCGTGGACGTGCACGACGAGCGCCTCGGTGCCCGGCTCACGGAGCTCACGGCCGACATCCTGGGCCGTGAGCAGGGGTACCGTGATGACATCCACACGCTCCAGGACGGGCTGCTCGTGCCCGTTCGCGCTGCCGCGGCCGACATCGCCGCGACTCTCGACCACTAGACTCGCCCCGACCCGATCCCCGACAGGAGCCTCATCCCCATGCCCACCATGCGGAGTGTCCCCCTCGGCCGCGAGCCGGGCGGCGCCGAGATCGCGTCGTTCGCAGACCTGGTCGACCGCCCTCTCTTGATCGTCGGGAACGGGCCGTCCTCGGCGATGCCGCCGTATCACCGGATCCCCGAGGACGTGGTCGTCTTCCGGATGAACTGGTTCTTCCTCGAGAGCAACTACCACTTCGGCGATCGCGTCGACGCGTGGTTCTCGGCGGTGCCGAACGAGACGCTCGAGAAGATGCTCCACGACGAGATCCGTGCGGGCCGCTACGACGTCCGCCGCATCCTGTCGCCGATGCGGCACGCCGCCAACCGGGACGGCGACCGTTACGGGCTCGACCCGCTCGTCGACGTCGAGGAGCTCGACAGCTGGAGCATCCCGGCGCTCAACCCGCGCCTGGCCCGCCACTTCATGAGCCGGCCGGGCCTGCCCACCACGGGGATGCAGGCGCTCGCGTTCGGCCTCGGTGTCGGGTTCCGGGAGATCTACCTCTCGGGCGTCGACCTGTACGAGTCGAAGGACGTCCGGTACGGGTACACCGTGCCGCAGGCCGTCGAGGACGGGCTGAAGAAGAAGGACCTCGCACCCGGGTACGAGGCCAACCACGGCCTCGAGACCGACGTCGCGTTCCTCCGCTCCTGCGTCGCCGCCTACCCGGAGGCGACCATCACCTCGGTCAGCCAGTCGGAGATGCTGCACCTGTACGTGAAGCAGGCCGAGGATCTCGTCGACCGTCCCCACCTCTCCCCCGGCCCGGGCTCGACGGTGGGCGTGGCGAAGGAGACGGTGGAGATCGAGCTGCCCGCGGCCAGGGGCGCCGCGTCGCTCGTCGTGCCGAAGGTCGACAAGCCGCTGTGGAAGGAGATCGACGGACGCAAGTGCGCCTACGTCACCGTCGTCTCCGGCGCCTACCACCACGGTGTTCGCGCCCTGGCGAACTCGCTGCGCCGCGTCACGGACGTCCCCCTCATCGCGTTGTGCACCCCTGACGCCGACAAGCTCGCCCTGCGCTCGAGCGGGGTGGTGACGCTGGACGTGCCTCCGATCGTCAACCCGATCCTGGCCCGGGGCGCCGGGCAGAAGGTCCAGTCCCGGTTCGCCGCCACCTACACCAAGCTGCACGTCTTCCGGCTCGACTTCCTCGACCGCCTGGTCTACGTCGACAGCGACGCCGTCGTCAAGCAGAACATCGACGAGCTCTTCGAGGGCGACGACTTCGCGGCCGTGCCCGACTCGGGCCTCGACCTGCCGAACCCCGACGTGTTCAACTCGGGCGTGTTCGCCTTCTCGCCGTCCTACCCGACGTTCGAGGCGATGATGCGCAAGCTCGCCCACACGCCGTCGTACGACGGGGGGGACCAGGGATTCCTCAACGTCTTCTTCGACTCCTGGCGAGCCCTTCCGCTCGAGTACAACACCACCAAGCGGATCTACTCCCACCACCCGGCCCTGTTCAACGACGAGGACGTCAAGGTCCTGCACTACGTCGGCAAGAAGCCGTGGGAGCTCGCGAGCAGCGACGACCGGTACGACGCCCTCGACTTCGAGTGGCTCGACTACCTCCAGGACTTCGAGAAGAACGAGCTCATCCGCGATCTTCGACGCCGTACGGACATCTCCGAGACGGCCCCGGCCGGGTCGGGCGACGCTCTGAAGCGCGCGAAGGAGAACGTCCGTGAGGGCCGGCCGGAGGCGGCCGCGCGCATCCTCGAGGCCGAGTCCCGCAGTCGTCGGCTCTCGACCACCGAGCAGCGCCAGCTCGCGATCGCCTACATGGCGATCGGGCGGCGGCGGGACGCGCTCAAGACGTTCGAGCGGGCCAAGGACCCGGTGGCGATGGCCGCCGTCGGCAGCGGCATCTTCGCCCAGTACTACCGCAACCGGAAGCGCTAGAAACAGGTCGCCCTGTGTTCACGGCAGCCAGGCCCGGAAGGAACCGACGTATGACCGACGCCCCGCTCTCCCCGCTCGAGCACGCCCTGCTCACCCACGACTGGGATGTCCTCACCGCCCGTGCCGGCCTGAGCACGCGGGCGTCACGCCTCGCCGCCGCGCTGACGGGCATCCGCCGGGGCGAGTACGCCGAGGTCCTCGACGCGATCCCCGCGGAACCCGGCGAGGGCTTGCGCTACCTGGGGGACGTCGCGCGGTGGCGGACCGGCACCCTCGCCGCGGAGCGGGGAGAGGAGTTCGCGGAGGCGTTCTCCCGCCTGCACCACGACGACGTCGTGACGGTCGCGACGATCCAGAAGTCCGGCACGCACTGGATGCGCTTCTTCCTGACCAACTACGCTCGCGTCCTCACCGACCCGGGGGTGGACCAGGCGATCTCCTACCCGCAGCTCCTCAAGCAGTTCTACGGCAACAACCGGTGGCAGGTGTTCCGTGAGGCGGAGCCGTACCGGGAGCCGACGGACCTCCTCGCGCAGCACGGCATCTCCGACGTGACGATGCAGCACTTCCGGCACGACTACGACCCGTTCGTCTTCAGCCCGGGCAAGAAGATCATGCTGTACCGCAACCCGCTCGACTTCGTGATCTCGCTGTTCCACTACACGATCAAGCAGCGGCCGCAGAACCGGGACAAGGCCGAGCACCCGCGCGACGTCATCGAGAAGATGCTCTCCGAGTACGGGCGCCACTACCTCACGCTGAACAGCTACCGCGACGACGCGTCCGTGTTCGTCTCGTCCTACGAGGCGCTGAAGGCAGACCCTGCCGCGCGGTTCCGCGAGGTGGTGACGTTCCTCGGGCTACCCCTCGTCGACGACGCGGTCGACCGGGCGCTCACGCTCTCCGACATCTCGACCATCCGGGCCATGGAGGAGCGCCAGGGGCGCTCGATGGTGGTCAAGCTCGACGGGTACTTCACGCGCGACGGCTCGATCGGCCAGTGGAAGCAGTTCTTCGACGACGCCGACGTCAAGCACGCCGCGGAGGTTCTGGACAGCTACGGCATCGACCTCGACTCGTTCACGGTCGACGGCTGAGCGTGGGCCGTCCGACGAGCGGGCAGCCCGACGACGTCGTCCTGTTCGTGCGGTCGCTCGGTCCGCAGGTCGCCGGTGGGACGCGTGCCGTGCTCGCACGGGCGTCCCTCTACGCCGCGGCCGGTCGTCGAGTCACGCTCGTCGTGACCGGTGTCGAGAACGACGAGGGCTGGGCGCGGTCGCACGACCTGCTGCACCCGGACGTCAGGGTGGCGTACCTGTGGCGGGACGGACCGAGCGACGAGGACCGTGCTCGTGCCGCCGCGCAGGAACCGATGCAGCCCCCGCGCGTCCCCGACGGGGACGGCGTCACGCGGCGCCGGCGCAGCGTCGAGGCGGGGGTGCGCGTGCGCACGTTCGTCGCCGACGTGCTGAGGACCCAGGAGGTCCTCGACCCGGAGTCCGGCGTGCCGCGGTCCTTCGTCACCTACCGCGAGGACGGGACCCGCAGCTCCGTGTGGCACTTCGTGGACGGCGGCGTCGTCGCCGTCGACGAGATCGACGCCCCCGGACGGTGGGTCCGGCACTACGTCGTCGACGGCCGCGCTCGATGGCTCACCGCCGACCCGTCCGGGACCGGAGGGCTCGGGCCGGCGGTGTACCCGTCCGGTGACCACCCCGACACGGACTTCGCCGGGGCGATCGCGGCGTGGCTCGACCGGGACCTCGTCGACTCCCGCCGCGTGGTCGTGTTCGCCGACGGCGAGAACGCCTGGCAGCGCACGCTGCGACTCATGCGGCACCCCGGCCTGCGCGGGGTCTCCGTCCTGCACAACTCACACCTCGACGCCCCCTATGACGTCACCGCGCCGACCAAGCCGCACTGGGAGGGCTTCTTCTCGGACGTCACCAACGTCACCACGATGGTCTGCCTGACCCACCGGCAGCGCCGGGACCTGCTCGAGCGCTACCCCGGCCTCCCGCTCCACGTGCTGCGGCACGCCGCCGCCCGGCCGCGCACGCCACGGGTCACGCGTGATCCCCGCCGCGTGGTGTCCCTCGGCAGGCTGGCGCCGCAGAAGCAGCTCGACCATTTGCTGCGCGCGTTCGCCCTCGTGCTGCAGCGCGTGCCCGACGCGCGGCTGGACGTCTACGGGGACGGTCCCTCGCGGGACGAGCTCGCCGCGCTCGCGTCCGAGCTGCAGCTCGCCCACGCGGTCCGGTTCCTCGGCCGCACGGACCGCGCGCTGGAGGCGTTCGCCTCGGCTCGGGTCGCCGTCATGACCTCGCTCCACGAGGGCCTTCCGCTGACGCTGACCGAGGCGATGTCGGTCGGCACGCCCTTCGTCGCGTACGACTGCAACTACGGTCCCGCGGAGGTGCTGCGGGACGGCGAGAACGGCTTCCTCGTCCCGATGGGGGACGTGGGCGCGGTCGCCGACCGCATCGTTCGGGTCCTTCAGGACGACCGGCTCGCGCGCCGGCTCGGCCGAGCCGCGCGGCGCGTCACCAAGGAGTTCTCGTACCGCCGCTACCGGTCGTCGTGGCTCGAGCTGCTCGACGACGCAGCGCGTGCCTCGAGCAGCTCGACGATCAGCCCGCGCACCTGATCCCCGTCCACGCGGATGTTCTCGAGGTGGGGCCGCACGTCGGCGCTCCATCGCCGCTCCCCCGCCGCGACCGGCTCACCGAAGACCGTGACCGGGATCGGCCGTCCTTCCGCCTCCCGCGCCCCAGGTCGCTCGAGAGGAGAGGTCGCGGCGAGCGAGGGAGGCGCGTAGACGATCCCGGGAGCGTCGCTGAACCAACCCACCTTGTGCTGGCTCGTGCCGTTCGGCGCGACGTAGACGTCGGTCACCTCGGCCCACAGCACCGCCTCACGCATCGTGCTTCCGACGAGGTCGATGACGCGCTCTGGCCGCGAGACGGCTCCGCGGATCGCCGCTGCGACCGCGGTGAGCTCGTCGATGCTCTTCTGCCAGCGAGCAGAGACGAGGTCGTTCGCCACGGGATAGGTGTAGCCGTCAAGAACGACGAGTCCGTCCGGGTACCGGTCGAGCAGCGCGTCCACGAGCCGGGGGATCTCATGCTCCTGGTCGACCCATGCGCGGCTGCGCACTCGCAGCCCGATCCAGACCACCGGGTACGGGCGACGCTCGTCCAGGCCCGCCGGCGGCTCGAGTCCCGGAACGGCGGGGAGACCGCCCATCCGGTCGCGGATCCGCTCCACGAGCGCCCGGCCGATGAAATAGCCGCCGGGCGCGATGACGAGGTGGTCGCGGGAGAACGGGTAGGGATCGCGGATCGATCGCCGTTCCTCCTCCACGACCCGCCCACCGTCGAGCTCGGGAAAGAGCTCGGCGAGAGGTCCGAAGAACTGCGTGCCCGCCGTGCGGATCTCCGTGACCCGGCCGGCGAGCCCCAGCGCCACGATGCGCTCCAGCCCGGGGTAGAGGTTCCACACGTGGTGCGCGAAGTTCTCTGGCGCGGACACCTGAAGGACGACTGCACGCTGCGCCCCGAGGCCCACCGGCCTCGTGATGGCCTCCGCGAAGCGCTCGTGCAGCCGGGCGACGCGCCGCAGCAGGTGGCCGTACAGGTTGGAGAGCCGCTCGGCGCCGACATGGTGCCGCCCCAGGTTCGACCCGAGGTCGAAGAGAGCCCCGCGGCCGGGCAACGCGAGGTACGACGCACCGAAGCCTTCGCCGGCCGCGATGAACCACGTCAGCTCGGTCCGACCGAACGAGTAGACCGCCCGTCCCTGGACGAGCACGGCGTCGAAGACGGCGCTCGGCTCACCGCCGGCGAGGTCTCGCAGCACCATCTGCCGTTCGCGCACCGCCCTGGTCTGGTACCCCAGCAGCTCGTCGTCGCGCAGTGCACGCGAA
Source organism: Isoptericola halalbus (assembly GCA_009663185.1). Taxonomy (GTDB): domain Bacteria; phylum Actinomycetota; class Actinomycetes; order Actinomycetales; family Cellulomonadaceae; genus Isoptericola; species Isoptericola halalbus. The sequence goes on along the minus strand of VJZX01000010.1, from coordinate 33,991 downwards.
CGGTGCACGTCGGACTGGAACACCCTCACATCGGGTTGGGGGACGTCGGGCTTCTGGAACTCGTCGACCCACCACCGCAGCGCGGCCGGATCGAGGTCGAGTCCCGCCGCCGCGGCATCACCGAACGGTATGACGCGGGGCGGCCGCGCCAGGAAGAACAGCTGGACCACCTCGACGGGCAGCCGCGCGACCCGCTCCGCATCAGCGGCGTCGATCGGACGCAGGCCGCAGTACGCGTCCCACACCCGTCGGCACGCGGCGACGCGCTCGTCGTCAAGAAGCACCTGCAGCGGTGCCGCGTGGCGCGCTGCGGGGGGCCTTCCCGGCCCCTCTCGCAGGAGCACCCGCAGAACGCCGGGCAGGGGGCGGGATACGGAATCCTGGACCGCCGCGAGCCGCTCGTCCAGCGGGACGTCGTGCGGGCCTCGCCGCACGGACTTCCAGTCGCGGACGAGGAGGATGTCGTCACCGCCCGCGAGCATCGCGGCCGCGAAGGCCTCGTCGATCTCGTCGAGCGGCGCCCCGCACGCCGCCAGAGCCCGTGCGAGGTTCGTCCGCGCGGTGGCCTCGTCGGCTCCCAGGGAGAGCGCCCTGCGCAGCTGAGGCACCGCGCCCGGGGCGTCTCCTGCACGCAGCAGCGCGCGGCCGGCCTCCAGGCGCACACCCCCGTGCCGCGGGAAGCGCGCCACAGCCTCGGAGACCAGGCGCGTCGCGACCGTGACGTCGCCGTCGAGCGCCCGGAGCGCCCGGATCATGTCCGGGCGTGGCACCGTGGCGCCCGTCGCGAGCGCGTCCAGGAGACGCACCGCCTCCTGGACGCGCTCGCCGTTGTGCACGGTCAGTCAGCCGCCCTGCGCGCCGCGACGAACGCCTCGCCGTCCTCCCAGCGCTCGCGCTGCAGCACGTACCGTGACCGGTCCCACGGCTTCAGGTGCCCGGCCCAGTGCAGGATCTTCGGGTCGGCCACGGTCTCCTGGGTCGGCCAGTTGTTCCACGCAGGAGCCACCTGGCGGTACGTCGACCCTGCGTAGCAGTTGAGGATCTCCTGGTCGTTGAGACCGTAGTGCTCCACGTACGGCACGTATGCCGCGGTGAAGCCGTCCGCGCGCATCACGGCGAGGTCGAGCACGAGGATCCCGGCGTTGAACGCGGGGAAGTCGCCCGGGTGCCGCTGGTACATCGTGCGGTAGAACTCGTTCGCGGCGGCCGGGCTCTCGCTGAGGCGACGCCCGGAACGCAGGATGTTCCCGAGACCGCTGCGCACGCCATGACCGACCGAGGCACGAGCCGCGAGCGGGGCACCCTGGAGCTCGACGTCGTACAGCTCCGCGATGTCCGTCACCGTGAGGGCGTCGATGTCGTGGTAGACGATGCGCTCGATGTCCGGCAGGAGCTCGGGCAGGAGGAGCCTGTCCATGGTGGACACCGTGATGTGCGAGAGCATGCCCAGCACAGGGCCGTAGTCGATGTCGTCGCACGCGATCCACTCGAAGGTGACCTCGGGGAAGAGGCCGGCGAGGCGCTCGTGGTCTGCGCTCGTGTGGTCGCGCGTCAGCGAGACCACGTGCAGCGGGCGGTCGGAGTGCCGCACCATCCCGCCGATGACGACCTCCATCTCCTCCTTGAGGTTCCCGTCGAGCGCGACCGCCGCGTACACCGTCTCGCCGTCGCGCGGCGCGGACGCCGGCACGACCACGCGCGACGCACGCGCCGTGCGGCACGCCTCGGCGACGTCGAACGAGAGCGAGAGCGGGCTCACGGGCATCTCGTGCGCCGCACGAGCCTTGGCGACCTCGGGCTCGCACACTCGGCGCCACTCGGCGTAGACCTCCTCCTCGGAGGCGCCCCTCACGACGAGTGCCATCGGTGCGGCGAGGAGGTCGCGGATCCGCTGCTGCATCGCGCGCAGTCCCGCCTCGTCGGCGTCGAGCAGGCCCGCGAAGCGCACGTCGGCGCGGTTGCGAGGCGTGAACTTGACGTTGGCGCCGATGGACCACGACGGCAGGTAGCAGTGCAGACGCGAGGTGACGACCTCGCCGAACTCGGTGCGGTAGCTCTCGAGCAGGTCGAGCGCCTCGCGCATGTTGGGCGCGATCGGGATCCAGCGCACGTCCTCGCGCGCCTGAGTCAGCGTCAGCGCGTCCTCGCTCGGGGCGGGGGTGTCGACCCAGACGGTCGGCGCGTCCGCGGGGGCGGGCGACGCCGGGTCCGGGAAGACCGTGCTGATCGTCGTCGTGAGGCAGCCCGAGAAGAAGGCGGGAACACCGCGGTTGAGCAGCAGGTGGACGGTGTTCCAGTCGCGGCAGCCGATCGGCCCGTGGGCCTTGAGGTACTGCACGGCCTCGTCGGTGAGCATCGACGGCCGGTTCACGTGGAAGGAGATGAACAGCGGCCGCACGTTCGGGTGGAACGGGAAGTCGTAGCGCAGACCGAACGAGTTCTGCATGTACCAGCCGAACGCGATCATCCACGTCCCCGGCGGGATCGCGTCGAGGCTCGACGAGTCGCGGTTGACGACGGTGAGCTCCACGTCGGCACCCGGACCCTCGATCTTCAGCTCGGGGCGGACACGCTTGTGCAGGTCCGTCACGACGTCGACGAGGTCCTCGTCGCCGTGGAAGGTCAGTCCCTCGTGCCGGACGAGGTGGCCGAGGCTGGCGATCGTCTGCACGTAGTCGCCGAGGTTCGACGAGGTGGTCGACTCGTCCGGCTGCTTGTAGTCGATGACACCGAAGGACACCCGATCCTCGGGCACGGGCGTCGGCTCGCCTGGAGCCAGCGCGCGGGCGACCCACTCCTGCAGGAGCCGGGCACGGCGGGTCTCGACCTCGCCGAGCACATCGCTGCTCAGTGCAGACGCCAGGGCGCGGTCTGCCCCGGCGTACGCCTCGGCTGCGAAGAAGACCTCTGCCATGCTCACGAGGGTGACAGGGTCGGTCACGGTTCCGTCCTCGACCCAGGCCGTCGCCGCGTCGAGCGCGTCGCGCCGCTCGACCTGGACCGCGGCACGCGCGTACTCCGCCGGCGCGAGCTGCGCCACCAGGTCCAGCGGGACCTCGGAGAACTGGTCCCAGGCGAGGTCGTGCAGCTCCATGCGAAGGGCGACGAGCGCACCACCGAGAGCGCCGGCGACGCGGGTCTCCGGCCGCGCGTAGAGCGACTGGCACAGCGCGCGGGCGTTGACGTGGTTCGAGCGCAGCTGCGGACGGACGCTCGCGACGACCGCCTCGGGGAGGGTCGCGCCCTGCCGCAGTCTGCGCGCGAGGGTCGCCTCGGCGTTCCGCTGCCGGGCGGCCGCAACCCACTTGCGGTTCGGCGTCCCCGCTCCACGCGGCAGGTCGTCCTCGTGCACACCCTGCACCGCGGCGATGAGCCGGCGGTAGGCCAGGGTGTAGCGCTCCTGCTCCGCCTTGAGGTCCGCGACGCGCTGGCGCAGGCGCTGGCGCTCGTCGGGCTCGACCCCGCGCTGCGGCTGGGCGGGCCGTCGACCGGCAACCGTCGAGGCACGTCGCAGCACTCGCTGCGCAAGGCGTCGTACAGGGTGTGTCATCGCGTTCCTTTGAATCGGCGGACCAGAGATCGGCGGGGCCATCGGCACACCGCGGGTCGGTCGAACCCCCGGATCCTAGCCGAACCGGTGGCGCATCGGATGAGGTCCTCCTGGGACCGGGGGGTGCAGGCCTGGCTCAGTAGCCGAAGACCTCGACCAGGAGAGGCTCGCGTGCCTGGACTCGCTCGCGTGCGCCGGCCGGCACGACGAACGAGTCACCCTCGTCGACGCGGTTGCTGGCGTTCACGCGGCGGTCCTTGTGCAGCTCGGCGATAGCGGCCTCGGTCGAGGGCTTCCAGGTGAGGCGCCCGTCGTAGGCGCGGACGAAGGCTTCGAGGTCCTCGGTGAGCCGCTCCGTGTGGAGCACCTCGTCGACGACCGAGTGCTTGCGGTAGGCGTCGAGGAAGGAGTCAACACCGTCGACGCCGGCGAGCGCCTCGAGCGGGCGTGGCATGGCGAGGCGCGCGACGCGGAACGACATCAGCCCGACGAAGGGCGCGCACCCCGACCGGGCATAGTTGCGGTTCGCGAGGAGGTGGGCGTTGGCGGGGTCGAGGATGAGGTCGAGCCACCGCCCGAACGCCTCACCCGTGGGTGCGTAGAGATCGCCGTGGCCGGCGGCGACGAGCGCCTCGTGGACCCGCCCGCGCTGGTCGCAGCCGTAGGAGAAGAGCGACAGGTACAGGTCGAGCGGCTCCCGCACCGAGATCACGTGGATGCGGTCCGCAGGCGGCTGGTCCTCGAGCAGCCCGTGCTTCTCGACGTGGACCTCCTCGTCGTCCAGGAACGTCCGGAGGAACTTGGACACGTAGGTCGAGCCCGTCTTCTCGACGTCGAGGTAGGCCATCTTGCGGAACGCGTGCACGCCAGTTCCCCTATCACGGTGAGCAAGGACGCTCCGAAGGATACCGCCGCCCCGCGGCGACGGGCGTCACCAGCGGGAGATGCCGACCCCGCTGATCCGCACGACCTTGCCCGCGTCGAGAGTCCGGAAGGTGACCGCCCCGGACCTGCGCGCCGAGAGCTTCACCGTGCGCGTGACCTGATCGTTCCTCCACACCGAACTGAGGTCGATCGTGCCCACACGGGTCCCGCCGACGAAGACGGCGACGCGCCCGTTCCCGGGTGCTGTCGGGGCGATCACGCGGATGCTCCGCACGTCGACGGCACCCGGGACCCTGAGCCGAGCGCCCTGCTCGTCGGTGAACCAGGCCTTGCCCCCGTACCACCCGTCGCTCGTCCGCCGCAGCCAGGTGCCTTCCGCACGCCTGACGTCGCCGTCGGCGACGGGCCGCGTGGTCCGCACCACCCGCCGGATGGGACCGTACCTTCCCTTGGAGTCGATCGGACGGACGGCGTACACGACCGAGTAGCCACGGCTCATCGAGAGCGTCGCGGACGTCCCGGAGACGATCTTGACCTTCCGCCAGTACCGCGTGTCGGGCATCTTGCTGTCGTACCGGCCGAAGCGCTGGAGCACCTGGTACCTCGCGGCGCCCTCGACGCCGCGCCAGCGGTACGTCGTCCTGGAGAACCACTGGATCGGCTTCTGCCCGGGCGTCGCGGCGATCGGGTCGACCCGTCCGGTCGTGCGCCGTGCCACGCCGTAGCGGTCCTTGGCCGCCCTGACCCGTTCGAGGACGTCTCGGCGGATCGAGGGCAGCTTCTCGGTCAGGTACCGGCCCGGGCAGGCGGTGATGTTCGTGGTCCGGTGGCCGAGGATCCGCGGCACGCGCACGTCCGTCCCGGGCGTCGCGCGCGTGCCCGAGCCGGTGCTCCCGCCCGTGGGCAGGACCACGGTCGACATCGGCCCGATGTTGTAGGTGTAGGCCTTCCAGGCCAGGACACGCTCGATGCCGTTCACGAGTGCCGCCGTCGGGCGCACGCTCTCGAAGTTCCCCAGTGCGGAGACGCCGATCGTCCCGGTGTTGTAGCCGCCCGCCTGCGCCCCGACGGGGTTGTCCTTGCGCGACTCCTTGCGCCCGACGAACACGGTGCCGAACTTGTCGACCAGGAAGTGGTAGCCGATGTCCGGCCAGTCCCGGGAGCGGGTGTGGTAGCCGTAGATGCCACGCACGATCGCGGCGGACTGCGCGCGGGTGTACGAGTTCGTCCCGGCCGTGTGGTGCACGTACATCGCGTCGAGCCGGCCGGAGACCTCGGGCCACCGCGACGACAGCGACTCGTCCGCGCCCCAGCCGGCGCGCGTGACCATCGCCGGCCGGATCTCGTTGCCCGTGGCGGCAGAGGCCGACGCCGCCGGGGAGGTCGCCGTCCCGGCGTACGCGTCGACCGGTGACGTTCCGGGGTCGACGACGTCGATCCGCAGACCGGTCGGCGGTACGCCGCTCTCGGTGAGCACCCGCGCCTGGATCCCCGTGGCCCCCGTCGAGACGATCGGCTCCGTCCCGGCGCGGCCACCGCGCACCTCCACGCCGTCGATCCCCAGTGCTTCCCAGTCGCCCCACCGGCCGCGCTCGCGCAGCCGGACGGCCGCCTCGGTGACGACCTCGTCGTCGCGCAGCTCCCAGGTGATGCCGGCCACGAGGAACTCCTCCGTGGTCCGGCGCGGGCTCAGTGCGGCGAGCCGCCCTGCCACCCGTTCTTCCTCGGCGTGCACCTGCGCGCCGTCCTCGTCCCGGGAGTGGTCATGGTGCTCGCCGGCGGCCCCGTCGAGGGCCGTGGGATCACGCCGCGCCTCGGCGTCGACGCCACGTATCCGCAGCTCGTCGACGTCCGGAGTGACCGCGCGCGCCTCAGGCAGCGGCAGCGTGATCGTCGGCACGAAGAGCCCTGCCAGCGCCAGCGCGAGGACCGTCATGGTCGCCGTGGCACGACGTGTGATCTGCCTCATGTGCCTCGACGGTAGATGGCCCCGGGCAACACTGCTCGTCGAGGGCGGAGCCGACGGAGGTCCGCCGCCGGCGCGAGCTGCCCCAGATGCCCCCGCTCTCCGGATGTTGCACAGTGGATGGAGGGGCACTTACCACACGCTGCCCCGAAACGGAAGGCAGCTGTTCACAATGGCAAGGATCAAGGCACGTGCCGTCGCGGCGACGATCGCGACGCTCATGGTGACGGCTGGGGCCGCCCCACCGACGGCGACTGCGGCCGTCCCGTCCTCGTTCACGATCACAGGGTCAGGCTTCGGCCATGGGGTCGGCATGCCCCAGTACGGGGCCTACGAGCTCTCCCGGCGCGGCGCGACCGCGCTCGAGATCCTCGATCACTACTACACCAACACCAGGGCTCGCTTCCGCGACACCCCGCCGATCGTGGCGGTCCAGCTGTTCGGTCCGAGCCCGTACGGCAGCACTGGGGGCGACACGGCCACGTCGACGACGGCCACGATCGACGGCGGGCGCTGGCGGGTACGTGGGCCAAAGGGTGTCACGATCGTCCAAGGGATCGGTGGCCGGACACTCACCTTCTCCACCTCCGGGACCCAGGCCTCGGTGACGTTCGCCGGCAGGACCTGGCTCAGGAGCTCCTTGCTTCTCGAGTGGGCCGGCACCCGATACTTCAAGCCGGGCGGGAACAAGGCTGTCGTGAGCATCCGGGGCACGCACGGCGAGTACCGCCACGGGCGCATGCGGATCGCAGCGCGGCAGGGCGTCCCGAACATCGTCAACGACCTGCGGCTGAACACCGAGTACCTCTACGGCATCGCCGAGATGCCGTCGTCGTGGGGCCTGACCTGGGGCGCGCGTGCCCTGCGGGCCCAGGCGATCACCGCACGGTCCTACGCGCTGACCAAGATGGACGCGCGCAAGTGGTCGTGCGGCTGCCACGTCGTCGACGACGTGCGGGACCAGAACTTCAGCGGATGGCTCAAGGAGAACGAGGGGGGCGGCTACTACGGCGCGGTGTGGAAGGCGGCCGTCGACAAGACGACCCGCTCGATCACCAACGGCCGCGTCCTGACATACGGCGGGACCCCCGTCGCAGCGCACTACTTCTCCTCGAGCGGGGGGCGGACGGCGAACTCCGAGGACGTCTGGTCCTCCGTCGTGCCGTACGAGCGCTCCGTGTCCGATCCCTACAGCCTGGAGGCGCCTGGGAACAGCTACGTCTCGTGGGACCGGACGATGACCCAGACACGGGCACGCGCGCTGTTCGGCCTTCCCGACGTCGCGCAGATCCGCGTCACGGCGCGCTATGTCAGCGGGCAGGTAAAGACCATCGTCGGGACGTCGTCGACGGGCGAGACGAAGGCCATCACCGGCAAGGCGGACACCCTCCGCGCGCAGATCGGGGCGCACACGACGGTCGGCAGCCTGCCGTCGGCGTGGATCTCCAAGACCACCAACAACTGACGACCAACAACTGACGACGAGCAGCCGCCAGGGCGGTCAGTCGCCGACTGTCGCCCGCAGAGGTCGAGCGTCCGCCTCGAGCAGCACGGGGATCCCCTGGCGCACGGGGTAGGCCAGCGGACGGTCCGGGTCGGTCGAGTGCAGCTCAGGCTGCCCGTCCGGCCCGACGCCGTCGACCAGCTCGGCACCGGTGACGGGACAGCGCAGGATCCCACGCACCCACGGGTCGATCTCGATGCTCATCGCTCCACGCCTTCCCGCACGAGCGACAGGACGTCGTCGCGCACCTTGGTCATGATGTCCTCGTCCGCCGCCTCGACGTTCAGCCGCAGCAGCGGCTCGGTGTTGGACGCCCGCAGGTTGAACCACCACTGCGGCCGGGAGTGCCAGTGCGAGACCGTGAGCCCGTCGAGGTGGTCGACCTCGACGTCGTCGTACGCCGCGGTGTAGGCCGCCAGAACACGCTCCGCCGCGGCGTCGACGTCGGCGACCCGGGAGTTGATCTCGCCGCTCGCCGCGTACGGAGAGTACATGTCGGCGAGCGCCGAGAGCGGGTGCGGCTGCGAACCGAGGGCGGCCAGGACGTGCATCGCCGCGAGGATGCCGCTGTCCGCGAACCAGAAGTCGCGGAAGTAGTAGTGCGCGCTGTGCTCGCCGCCGAAGACGGCGTCGTGCTCGGCCATCTGCGCCTTGATGAAGGAGTGCCCCACACGCGTCCGCACCGTGCGTGCGCCCGCGGCCTGGAGGTACTCCGGCACCACGCGGGAGCTGATGTGGTTGTGGATTACCGTGGGCTGCCGGCCGGCCTCGAGCTCGGCGGCTGCCTCCCGCATGCCGACCAGGGCCGTGATCGCCGAGGGCGAGACCACGGCGCCCGTCTCGTCCACGAGGAAGCAGCGGTCGGCGTCGCCGTCGAACGCGAGGCCGGCGTCGGCCCCGTGCTCGACGACGGCGGCCTGGAGGTCGAGGAGGTTGGCGGGGTCGAGGGGGTTCGCCTCGTGGTTCGGGAACGAGCCGTCGAGCTCGAAGTAGAGCGGCACGATCTGGATCGGGAGCTCCTCGAGGCCCGCAGCCGTCCCGAGGACCGCCGGCACCGTCAGGCCCGCCATGCCGTTGGCCGCGTCCACGACGAGCTTGAGCGGGCGCCCGCCGCGGAGGTCGACGAGGCCGCGCAGGAACACCGCGTAGTCCGGCAGGAGGTCGCGTTCGGTGAGGGTTCCGCGGGGCCCGGCGTCCTCGGGACCGCGGCCCTCGAGGACCGCCTGCGCACGATCGCGGATCAGGGCGAGCCCCGAGTCCTGACCGACCGGCCGGGCACCTGCGCGGCACAGTTTGATGCCGTTGTACTCCGCGGGGTTGTGCGACGCGGTGAACATCGCCCCAGGCGAGTCGAGGTGTCCGGCCGCGAAGTACAGTCCGTCGGTCGAGCACAGGCCGACGTCGACGACGTCGACCCCGGTCGCGAGCACCCCGTCGGCGAACGCTCTCGCGAGCCCGGGGCCAGAGCCGCGCATGTCCCGCCCGACGACGACCTGCCGCGCCCCCTCGGAGAGCGCGACGACGTGGGCGAAGGCCGTCCCGATCGCACGCGCCGCCTCGGGCGACAGCTGGTCCGGCACGGTGCCGCGTACGTCGTACGCCTTGATGATCGTGGACAGGTCCGTCGTCACGATGGTCACCCTACGACGCGGATGCCCGAGCGCTCCTGGTCGGGCGCCACGGGCGGCTCGCGGGCTATCCTCGATCGGTGCTCGCGACCGCCGTCTTCCACGATCCCCTCCCGCTGTCCAACACCGTGCAGCGCTACGACTGGGGGTCGCACGACGCGATCCCGCGCCTGCTGGGGGCTTCGCCCGACGGCGGCCCGCAGGCCGAGCTGTGGCTCGGCGCGCACGCGAGCGCACCGTCGGTCGCCCGCGTGCTCGGGACCGACGTCGCGCTCGACGAGCTGGTGCGCGAGGTGCCGGTGCAGACGCTCGGCCACCGGGTCGCCGAGCAGTTCGGGCCGCGGCTGCCCTACCTGCTCAAGGTGCTCGCGGCCGGGCGGGCCCTGTCCCTACAGGTGCACCCCTCGCCGCGGCAGGCCCGCGAGGGCTTCGCACGCGAGAACAAGGCGGGGCTCCCGCTGGGCTCGCCGCAGCGCTCGTTCCACGACGACCAGCACAAGCCCGAGATGATCGTGGCGCTCACCCAGTTCGAGGGCCTGGCGGGCTTCCGGACCCCTCGGACCATCCTCGAGATCCTGGACGGGCTCAAGGGTGACCTCGTCGACGGCGTGCGCCGGACCCTGCTGCACGACCGCAGCCACGACGGGATGCGCGAGGCGTTCTCCCTGCTGCTGTCCGCGCGCGGCGACGCCGGCTGCCAGGCGGACATCCAGACCACGATCGACTCCGTGCGCGAGCGCCTCGCCTCGGGTTCGCCGTTCACCCGGGCGGACCAGACGGTGTGCGACCTCGCCGCACAGCATCCGGGCGACCCGGGGGCGATCGCCTCCCTCATGCTCAACCGTGTCTCGCTCGAGCCGGGCGAGTCCGTCTTCACGCCGGCCGGCGAGGTGCACGCGTACCTGTCGGGCCTGGGCATCGAGATCATGGCGTCGTCGGACAACGTGCTGCGCGCCGGGCTCACCACCAAGCGCGTGGACGAGGGCGCGCTCGTGGAATGCGCGTCGTTCGCGCCGCACGCCCCGGCGGTGCCCGAGGTCACGACGTCGGGCAGCCGCGGACAGGTGCACACCTATCGTGTGCCGGTGACGGAGTTCGCGCTCACGACGGCAGACGTCGACCCGTCCGAGCCGGTGACCCTGCCGGCGACCGGTCCCCGCATCGTCCTGTGCCTGGGAGGCGCGGTCGAGCTCGCCGCGGACCGGTCCGACGAGGATCCGACCGTGCTGATCCCCGGAAGCTCGGTGTTCGTCCCGCACGACGCGGGCAACCTCCACGCCAGCGGCTCGGGGCACGTGGTCTGCGCCTGGGTCCCCTGACCAGACGTCAGCGCCCGGCCATCCGGCGCGCGCGCCGCACGGCGCGTGCGAGCGTCGAGGCCGGAGCGGCGGGGTTCTCGAGCAGCTCCGCGGCGCGGCGCAGCGACCGCCCCCGCGCACGCTCGCCGCGCGCCTCCCCCTCGGCCGCACGTGCGACCAGGTGCTGCACGGCGAAGGCGTCGTTCTGCGCGGACTTCTCGTGCGCGAGCTCCGCGAGACGCTCGCGCTCGTGCCCGTACCGGTAGACCCGTTCGGCTCGCGGGCGCTCGTCGGGCGCCAGGGGGCGGAAGGTCTGCTCGACGGCCTGCCCCGCGACGCGTCGGTAGATGTCCGCCAGGTTGGACAACGTCAGGCGGAAGAAGTCCTCCCGGACCTCCGCGAGCTCCTTGCGCAGCTCGGGCTGCCGCTCGTGGACCTCGTTGATCCTCGTGTAGAGCGTGCTCTCGAAGTCGTCGGACCGCGGGTCGATGGCCCACTCCGCGTGCCCGATGTCGGAGGCGAAGTAGCGGACCTTGTCGTGCACGTGGAGCGAGAGGGGCACCGATCCCATCCCGAACGGGACCATCTGCGCGTGCCCCCGCGTGCCCAGCATCACGGGCAGGTCGGCGAAGCGCTCGACACCGCGGAAGAGGACGTCGTCGTCGCCCCACAGCAGCGTCTCCGAGCCGAGGATCCGCCGCTCCCGCAGGAGCTGGTGGAAGCGCATGTCCGCGCGCGCGTGCGGCAGGCCGTCGACGCGCCAGCCCTCGCCCACCAGCCGCTCGAGGACGTTCGCCTGCGCCCGGTAGACGGAGTCCCGGTCGAAGCCCGCGGCGGCCTGGCGCTTGCCCAGGATCGACTGGGCGCCCAGCCGCTTCTCGTTCGCGACCTGGGCCTGGAACAGGTCCGGGTAGAGATACGACGAGAGCGTCGTCGGGCACGGCTGGTAGACGACCCGCTCGATGTCGCCCTCCACGTACTGCTTGATGGTCTCGATCGAGCCGTTGTTGCGCAGGCCGAAGAAGGCCGACTTGTCCAGGGTCAGGTTCAGGTGCTCGCGGAACGGCTTGGGGAAGTCCTTCTGCCCGATGAACCGGTTGTTGCCCACCCCGAAGACGATGAGGGGTTTGTCGATCTGGCGCAGGTGGTCGAGCGAGATGTCCCACTGCCAGCCCGACCGCTGGTTGCGGTTGGTGTCGCTGAGGAACAGCCCACCACCACCGACGACGACGGCGTCGGCCGTCTCGTTGATGTAGTCGATCAGGGCCTGGGTCGTCGGGAGGCGCAAGGGCCAGCTGTCGTAGATCTCGAAGGCCGAGCCCCGCGCGAAGCCGGTGAAGACCTCGCGCACCGCCTCGAACAGCAGCGTGTCGCCGTAGTTGCGGTAGGTCTTGATGTCGAAGTGGAACAGTCGGAGCCGGCGGATCGGGACCACCCTGCCTTCTCGGCCGCCCGTGAGTCGGTGCCGGCGCGTACGGAGCTCGTCTCTCGTCGGTCACCTCGGACCGCGGAGCGCAGAGAACAGACGGTAATCGTCGCACGCGCGACGGCGAGGACGCGCGTCGGCCTACTCGGCCTCGCGCAGGACGCGCAGGTGGCCGCGGCGCGCGGTCTCGGTGACCGACGGCGGCTCGGGGTGCGCCGACTGGCGCGCACGCCCCGCCTCGCGGACGGCCTCGGCCAGCGCGGACAGGTCGTCGGCCGTCGGTCCGGCCTCCTCGAACGCCGGCGTGAGACGCACGACCTCCCAGCCGCGCGGTGCGGTCAGGCGCTCGGCGTGGTCCGCGCACAGGTCGTAGCTGTGCGGCTCGGCCCGCTGGGCGAGCGGCCCCAGGACCGCCGTCGAGTCCGCATAGACGTACGTCAGCGTCGCGACGGCCGCACGCGAGCATGCCGTGCGCGAGCACTGCCTGACCGATCTCACGCCCGAAGCGTACGCCCACCGACCTGTCCCCAGCGACGGCGCGCCGATCGTGATCCGGCCGTGACCTGGCCGGGCACGGTGGTTAGGCTCGATCCGTGGCACTCTTCGGCTCGCGCGACCCGGGTCCCGGCTCCGGCCGCGGCACGCACTCCCGGCAGCGCCGGACACGCCCGGCGGGGGCCGTCCCCTCGGGTCCGTTCGAGCCTGTGCCCTCCGAGCCCGACGGCGTCGCACCGCTGAGACGGCGCGACCGGCGCGGGCGCGGGCTCCGCGGCCCGCTGCTCCCGCCGGGCATGCCCGCGCACCGCACGCGGGCCGAGCGGTTCGACGACCTCGTGCTCGACGCCGTCGAGGCCCTCCAGCGGCGCTGGTCGGCTCAGCTGGCACGGACCGAGTTCGCGGTCGAGGACGTCCCGCCGTCGGACCCTGCCCCGTGGGAGTCGGACGGCGTACCGCTCGGACGCTCCTTCCCGGCCGACTCGGGGCAGCCGGCGCGCGTGGTGGTCTACCGGCGCCCGCTCGAGGCCCGTGCGGCCGACCCCGAGGATCTCGCCGACCTGGTCCGCGACGTCGTGGTCGAGCAGGTCGCGGCGCTGCTGGCCCGGGCGCCCGAGGACATCGACCCGCACTACGAGGGCCGCTGAGGGATCACCGCCCCGCGTCGACCTCCCGCACGACCACGTCGCCCGGCGTGGGCCGGGCCGCGGCCGGCACGACGACGGACCGCAGCGTCCCGGCGGTCTCGGTGCCGTCGTCGGTCTCGAGCGTGACGGCCCACACCACGGCGAGCGGGTCGCCGTCCGTCCGGTCCATCGCCAGGGCGTACGGCTCGGTGCCCTCGACGAAGTCGGCGACGGGAACGACCTGCGACGTCCCCGCCGTCAGCTCGAGCTCCGTCGCGCTCACCTCGGCCCCGTCCGCCCCGAAGGTGCGGACGGTCACGGTCGAGGTGCCCGACGGGTCGACGTCGGAGCCGCGGTCGAGCGGCACCGCCTGCAGGACCACGGCGGCCCGGGCTCCGGCGGGCAGCGCGAGCTGCCCGAGCGCGGGGTCGGGCGGCACGAGCTCGCCGTCGGGACCCGTGGCGGCCTCGGCGAGCGGCTGCCCGGCCGACCAGGCGACGTCGTACGGGGTACCGGTCAGCACCGAGTCCTCGGGCAGCCCGCCCGGGGTGTCGACGACGCCGGACCCGACGACGGGCACGTCCGCGTCGACCACCACGGTGTAAGCACCCTCGGGCAGCCCGCCGAGCGGCACGTCCACGACGACGCCGGGCTCGAGCGCGACCTCCTCCGCGCCCCGCAGCGTCACCTGACCCTCGGGGCCGTAGACGCTGAGCCGGGCGGTCCCGGCCTCCTGTCCCGGGGCGAGCAGCCGCAGCCGCGGCGCGTGCGGGTCGTCGACGTCCTCCCCCGCGCTCGCCAGGCCGGTGACCGCGACGGCCGTCGCGGGCTGGGCGCCGGGTGCGACGAAGTCGGTGCCGGAGGGCAGCAGCCCGTCGATCGCCTGCGTCTGCAGGCTGGCGTTGACGCGGGCTCCGGCCGAGCGGACGTGCACCGCGACGCGGCTCTGCTCGGGCGCGAGGGACTCGAGCCGCGTGACGACGGCCTCACCCGGGGCTACGACGAACGACCCCCGGCCGCCGAGCGCGACGACGCCGCTCGGCCCGTAGGCCTCGAGCGTCACCGTCGCCGGCCGCGGGCTCGGGTTCTGCACGGTCAGCCGCGCGCTCGCGCCGACCTCGGTGCTGCCCCCGACGAGCCAGTGCGACGTCGCGGGCGTCGTGCACGGCGCGGCGGCGAGGCCACGCAGGTCGCCGTCGGTGGTGACCGAGGCGAGCGTGCCGGCCGCACGGAACGCCTCGCCTGTCGCCGGCTGAGCACGCAGCACGGCCGTGGCGTCGACGTCCGCCCGCAGGACGGCGGCCGGCGAACCGGTGAGCTCAAACGGGTGGTCACCCTCGAGCCCGCCCGCGCCCAGGCGAGTCGCGGTGGGTGTGCCCGACGCCCCCGTCACCAGACCCGCGAGGTGGGACTCGGTGGCGACGGGTGCTGCCGCGAACTGCTCGTCGCCGACGTCGGTACCCTTGCGCAGCCGCGCGGGCGCCGGGCAGACCAGCGCCTCCGGCGCCGGGGTGACGGCGACCTCACGGGTCTGCGCGGCGACCGCCCGGGACTCGTCGCCGGTCCATCGCTGGGCCCACTGCCCGCCGAGCGTCGCGACCGCCGCGAGCGCCCCGGCGGCGACGGCGCCCGTCACCGTGACGGCGGCGACGTGCAGCGCTCGCCGGAGGCGGGTGGGGGCCGCGCCGGTGCCCCGTGTGCGCGGGCCGATCATGCGCCCCTCCCTCGGCGACGGCCCACCGGCAGGGCGAGCAGCGTGAACACGAGCACCACGACTCCGGCGCCCGCGAGCCACACCCCGCGGTGCGGCGAGTCGTACCAGACCGTGACGCGGCCTCCGTCCGGCGGGACGGCGAACGCCTGCAGACCGCCCGCCTCGACGACGTCTGCGCGCCGCCCGTCGACGGTGGCGGTCCAGCCGGGGTCGGTGGCCGCCGCGAGCAGGACGGTCCGGCCCTCGCGTCCCTCGGCTGCGACGCGACCGGCCGCCTCGGTGCCGTCGGCGTCGAGCGTCGCGACGGCGGGGTACGGCCTGGCCTCGGTCGGGGCGGTGCGCAGGACGGTGGCCCAGCCTGCCGGGGGGCCGTCGGGCTGCACACGCCACACGCGCGTGCCGCTCTCGGTCACCCGCGCCAGTCCGTCGACGAGGTCGAGCGTGGTCACCAGCTCGGTGTCGCCCGTAGCCGGGACCTGCACGGCGCCGACGCCGAGCTGTGCCAACCGGTCGGCGAGGTCGGGTGCGGTGCCGACGACCAGGTCCGCGACCGTCGCATGGACCAGGTCGATCGCGGCCGGGTTGGGGCCGGGCACGAGGCCCGCCGCCCGGGCGTGGACGACGGTCGAGGAGTCCTCCAGCCGCGAGCCGTCGTCGTGCAGGAGCGCGTAGTCGACGACGCCGGCGGGGTCACGGTCGAGCTGGAGCACGGTGGCGGCGCGCGGCGGCGCCTGCACCTGCTGACCGACGGCGGGCACCGCCGGATCGCCCTCGGCGCGCAGCTCGGCGACGCCGTCTCCGTCGGTCCCCGTCGCGACCAGGGACCAGGACGTCACGGTCACCACGGGCAGCACGAGGGCCACGGTCGCGACGGCGCTCCAGGCGCCCGCCCCGAGCAGGCCGAGCCAACCGGGTCGCACGGCGCCGCCGCTCGCTGGCGCGGTCGCACGCGGCCCCGACGAGCGGTGGACCGCGTGCAGCGCCGCGGCGCCCAGGCCGAGCAGCAGGACCGACTGCCCCGGTCCTGACCAGCCGGTGACGGCCGCCGCCTCGCCGTCCTGCGCCGGGGAGCCGGCGACCGTCGTGGCGACCGCGAGGATGGCGGACGCGAGCCCGAGCGCCGCCGCGAACCAGGCGAGGCGAACGCCGGCCGCCCCCCGCGAGCGCAGCAGGGCGACGGTAGCCAGCACGAGCACGAACCCGCCGGGCAGCCACGGCCCGTAGGCGCTGATCAGGCCGAGCACGCTGTCGTCGGCGAGCCACTGGCCGAACCACGCGCCCGTACCCGCGGCGTCCCCGGGCAGGCCGAACAGCAGCTCGAGGCCGTCGGGCGACCCGGCCGGGACCACCGGCGCCCCGGGCTCGGCGACCAGGAGGCGCCACCCGCCGTCGGACCAGGTACGGACCACGTGCGCCCAGAAGGGCGCCCCGACGGCGAGCGCCGGCAGGGGCGCGACCAGCAGGTAGCGGCGGTGCCGCGGCGCCACGAGCGTCGCCGCGACGAGGACGACGAGCGCGAGCGGCAGCAGCACCGGGGATCCGCACACGGCGACGGCGAGCACGAGCCCGGCGGCGCCGAGGGCGTCGAGCGAGCCGCGCCGCTGGTCACCGGCCCGCAGCGTGACGGCGGTCGGGGCACGCGGGCCAGAGCGAGGGTCGGTGCGGACCTCGGGCAGGTCGAGCGCGTCGCGCGCGTGCACCCCGATCGCCCGCAGGAGCGCGACCAGCACCCAGGGCAGGGCGATGTGCGCCAGGACGGCGCCGACGCGGCCGCTGCCGAGGCTCGCGAGGAACGACGGGGCGGCGACCCAGGCGAGCGCGCCGGCCGCCCGCGCCCACGGCGAGCGGGTCAGGGCGCCTGCGGCGAACCAGCCGCCGAGCGCGGCGAGCGGCAGCGCGGCGACGACGAGCGCGTTGACGGCCGTCTGCGCCGACCCACCCACGAGCGCCGTGAGGGCGGTGAGCGGGACCAGCAGCGGGTCGGCGGGCGCTGCGCTGCCCAGGCCGTCGCGGATCCAGCCGGACGTCGCTGCCTCGGCCACGTCCCCGAGCGTGCCGGGAGCGGGGAGCAGAGCTCCCCCGACGACGCGGCCGCCGGCCACGAGCACCCCCTGCCAGGACCCGAACAGCACGACGGCGAGCCCGACGACGGCGACCACGACGAGCGCGAGGCCCGTGCGGCGCGCACCGGCCAGACGGCGGAGCTCGGCGCGCTCGAGCTCGCTCGGCGCCCAGCGGTTGCGCTGCGCCTCGGTGCGGGAGAGGCGCACGTCGCGCCGCTCGGCCATGACCTCGCGCCAGGTGCCCAGCAGCGGGCGCAGCACCCGGCGAGGTTGCCTCGCCGTCCGCGCGGCCCGCTGTCGGGCGCGCGCGAGCGGCACGACCCGCAGGACCGTCACTAGCGGCGCGAGGAGCTCGTCGCGCGCCTGGGCAGGACGCTTGAGGGCGAGCCGGTACATCGCGGCGAACGGCGCCCACAGGACCATCGCGAGCATGGCGAGCGGCACCAGCGGCGCCGGCGCGAACACGAGGCGCTGGTAGAGCTGGGCGCGCCGGCGCGCGAAGGCCGAGGCGCGCAGGCCACCTGTCCGCTCGCGCAGCCCGAGGAGCGACGTCTGGGCGTGGTGCACCACGGCATCGGGCACGATGACGACGCGGTGCCCCGCGAGGCGGGCGCGGCGGCACAGGTCGAGGCTGTCGCCGAACGGCCCGACCTCCGGGTCGGTGCCCCCGAGCTCGACCCAGGCCGCCCGGCGCACCAGCGACCCCGCCAGACCGACCGCGAGCACGTCCTCGCGCGCGTCGTGCTGGCCCTGGTCGATCTCGGTGTGGTCGATGCCGGTCATCCGGCGCCCGAGCGGCGAGACGGTGTACCCGACCTCCGCGAGCAGGCCGGTGCCGGTGCCGGGCTCGACGGGGTTGCCGGCGTCGTCGACGGGCCAGCGGCGCTGCTTGCAGCCCGCGACCGCGACCGCGCTCGAGTGCTCGACCGCGCGCAGCAGCCGGACGAGCGCGTCGGGGGCGGGGGCCGAGTCGTCGTGGAGCAGCCAGAGCCACCCGGACTCGGGGGCGCCGGCCACCGCGAGCGCGGCGTCGACGCCGGCACCGAAGCTGCGGGCGCCGCCAGCGGCGACGAAGCGCACGCCGCCGAGCGTGAGGTCGGTGTGCCGGCCGGTCGAGCGCGATGCGTCGACGTCGACGACGACGACGTCGTCGGGCGCGCGCTCCTGGGCCGCGACGGCTTCGAGCGTCGCGGCCAGGAACGGGCTGTGGCCGCGGGTCACCACGATCGCGGTGACCGTGACCTGGACCGGGATGGCACCCGTCAGGGCCGACACGACGTCGTGGGCCGCGTCGTGGCGCGCGGCCCCGCCGCGCGTCGGGTGCACCGGGGTGGTCTGGGGAGCAGTCATCCTGCTCGCCATGATGCGATGCGACCCGCCAGCTCCGTGGGATATCGCGTCAGTGCGTGTCGGGTGGCGTGCCGGGCAGCGTCAGACGGCGCGCCGCTTGAGCTTGCGCCGCTCCCGCTCGGACAGGCCTCCCCAGATCCCGAAGCGCTCGTCGTTGGCCAACGCGTAGTCCAGGCACTCGGCCCGGACCTCGCAGGACGCGCAGACCTTCTTGGCCTCGCGTGTGGACCCGCCCTTCTCCGGGAAGAAGGCCTCCGGGTCGGTCTGTGCGCACAGGGCTCGTTCCTGCCACCCCAGGAGGGAGTCGTCGTCGACCGGCTGCTGCCCGAACAGCGGCAGTACCGGCGCGACGCGCTCCGGCCCGCGGCCGGCGTCAGACGGGAAGGCCCCCTCGTCCCCATCCAGCAAGTTCCACATGGCGTGCCCCTCCATGCCGTTCTCAAGGAAACTGCATACCTGGAATTACACGCGTGTCTTTCAGGTCCGTCAAGCCGAAATGTGCTAGAGCCCGGATCTCCACCGGCCATTCACATCACGTCGCCAAGTCGGGAGAATCGGCCTTCTCGGGCATACGCTGAAGTCGTGAACCGCGCGAAGCAGGGCCCGCAGACCGTGAACGATCTCATGAAAGTGCTGGTCAAGGAGCCCGGCCGGCCCCGCGTCACGTGGTACGGGCCGCAGGGTGAGCGCGTCGAGCTCTCCGGCGCCGTGCTGCAGAACTGGGTCAGCAAGACCGTGAATCTCCTCGTCGAGGAGTTCGACGCCGGTCCCGGCACGCGGGTGATTTTCGACCTGCCGGTGCACTGGCGCACCGTGCTGTGGGCGCTTGGCGCCTGGCGGTGCGGCGCCACGGTGACCCTGGCGGGTCCCGACGTGCCCGCCGAGGGCGCCGCGGACGTCGTCGTGACCACTCGCCCGGGCGCCTGGGGCCACGCGGGGGCGGAGCTCGTCGCCGTGGCGCTGCCGGCCCTGGCGCGCCGGTTCGACGGCGACCTGCCGCCCGGCGCGATCGACGCCGCGGCGGCCGTCATGACCTACGGCGACGTCGTCACGTGGGCGCCCGAGCCGGACCTCGAGGAGGTCGCCATCGAGCCGCCCGGCGCGGAGCCCGTGCGCTTCGCCGAGCTCGTGCCGGCCGGCTCCGTCGCGCCCGGGGCGCGGGTGCTCGTCGACGGCGGCCGGCCCGTCGCCGTCGTGCTGCGCGACCTGCTCGGGGTGTGGGCGGCCGACGGCTCCGCGGTGTTGGTCGAGACCGAGACGATGGCCGGGCTGCGCGCCGACGAGGTACGCCTCGAGACGCTGCGCGAGACGGAGCGGATCACCGGCTGACGGTCCGTCCTGCGGCGCGTCAGCGTCGGCCGAGCGCACGGTACGCCCAGCCGGCCGCGGTCCACGCGTCCCGGTCGAGCGCGTTGCGCCCGTCGAGCACGGTGCGATGCGCGACCAGCTCGCCGGCCCGCACCGGGTCGAGCTGGCGGAACTGCCGCCACTCCGTCAGGAGCAGGACGGCGTCCGCGCCGGTCAGCGCCGTCTCGACGTCCACCTCGTAGTGGAGGTCCGGCTGCTTGGTGCGCGCGTTCGCGACGGCCTGCGGGTCGCACACCGTGACCCGGGCGCCCAGGGCGCGCAGCCGGGCGGCGACGTCGAGGGCCGGCGAGTCGCGCACGTCGTCGCTGTCAGGCTTGAACGCCGCGCCGAGCACCGTGATGCGCGCGCCGACCACGGACCCGCCGAGAACCTCGGTCGCCAGGTCGACCATGCGCGCCCGCCGCCGGCCGTTGACCCGGTCGACCTCACCGAGGAACGCGACCGCGTCTCCCGCACCCAGCTCGTCCGCCCGGGCCATGAAGGCGCGGATGTCCTTGGGCAGGCAGCCGCCGCCGAACCCCAGGCCAGAGTTGAGGAAGCGCCGGCCGATGCGCGGGTCGTAGCCGATCGCGTCCGCGAGCTGCGTCACGTCGCCCCCGGCCACCTCGCACAGCTCGGCCATCGCGTTGATGAACGAGATCTTCGTGGCGAGGAAGGAGTTCGCCGCGACCTTGACGAGCTCCGCGGTCGGGTAGTCGGTGACGATCCGCGGCGCCCCGTCGTCCAGCGCCTGCGCGTAGACCGCGTCGAGCAGGGCCGTGGCGCGCTCCCCCGCCTCGCCGTCCGGCACGCCGTACACGATCCGGTCCGGACGCAGGGTGTCCTCGACCGCGAAGCCCTCGCGGAGGAACTCAGGGTTCCACGCGAGCGTGGCGGCGGGGTGCGCCGCCGCCAGGTACGTCGCGAGGCGCGCCGCCGTACCCACCGGCACCGTCGACTTGCCCACCACGAGGTCGTCCGGCCCGAGGTGGTCGACGAGCGCCGCCATCGCCGCGTCGACGAACCGCAGGTCCGCGGCTCCCGACGCCGACGCCTGGGGCGTGCCGACGCACA
This sequence comes from Isoptericola halalbus, assembly GCA_009663185.1. Classification (GTDB taxonomy): domain Bacteria; phylum Actinomycetota; class Actinomycetes; order Actinomycetales; family Cellulomonadaceae; genus Isoptericola; species Isoptericola halalbus. The sequence goes on along the minus strand of VJZX01000010.1, from coordinate 13,065 downwards.
CGAAGTGCACCTGGCACCCGGCCACGGCGGAGGGCTCCGTCGTGACCTCGAGCGCGCCCGAGGCGACGACGCCCGCCAGCAGCTCGTCCAGCCCTGGTTCGAAGAACGGGGCCTTGCCGAGCGCGAGCGCGTCGACCTTCTGGGCGTCGACGTCCACGCCGACCACCTCGTGGCCCAGCGATGCCATGCTCGCGGCGTGGACCGCGCCCAGGTATCCCATGCCCGTCACAGAGATCCGCACCCGTCCACCTTCCGTCGTCACAGGTCAGCGCGCGACCTGTCGGCGGTCGCTGCCCGAAGCGTACGAACCGCGAGCAGCGGCGGGAAGACCCCAGGTGACCGCCAGGTGAACTCACGCGGTCGCCTTCCGCTCAGCCGTCATGATCCACGGGTCTGCGCCACAATGGGCTCCCATGCGCGGAATCATCCTGGCAGGCGGGTCAGGAACGCGGCTGCACCCGATCACCCTGGGGATCAGCAAGCAGCTCCTGCCCGTCTACGACAAGCCGATGGTCTACTACCCGCTGTCGACGCTCATCCTGGCGGGGATCCGTGACGTGCTGGTCATCACGACGCCGCACGAGGCCGACGCCTTCCGGCGCCTGCTCGGCGACGGTTCCCAGTTCGGCATCTCGATCAGCTACGCCGTGCAGCCCGCGCCCGAGGGGCTCGCGCAGGCGTTCGTCCTGGGCGCCGACTTCCTCGGCGCCCAGGCGGCCGCCCTCGTGCTGGGCGACAACATCTTCTACGGCCCTGGGCTCGGCAGCCGGCTCCACCGCTTCCACGACGTCGACGGCGGCGCGATCTTCGCCTACCGCGTCGCCGACCCGACGGCGTACGGCGTCGTCGAGTTCGACGAGAACGGCGCGGCGCTCTCGCTCGAGGAGAAGCCGGCCCACCCACGGTCTCCGTACGCGGTGCCCGGCCTGTACTTCTACGACAACGACGTCGTCGATATCGCCAAGGGCCTGGCGCCGTCGGCGCGGGGCGAGTACGAGATCACCGACGTCAACCGCGAGTACCTGCGCCAGGGACGGTTGCAGGTCGAGGTGCTGCCGCGCGGCACGGCGTGGCTGGACACGGGCACCTTCGACTCGCTGCTGGCCGCGTCGGACTACGTGCGCGCGATCGAGCACCGCCAGGGCCTGAAGATCGGCTCACCCGAGGAGGTCGCCTGGCGGCGCGGCTTCCTGAGCGACGACGAGCTGCGCGAGCGGGCCGAGCGGCTCACCAAGTCGGGCTACGGCGACTACCTGCTAGGACTCCTCGACGGCTGAGCGAGGGCTGGGAGGCGGTTGAGCGGGCCCTGGCACCCCCGGTTCCTCCGCGCGCGACTTCGCGTTGCCTGTGCCTACGGTTGCTGAGGGAATCGAGTTCTCACGCCGCAGCACCACGTACTAAGGGGGCACATGGTGCACGCCGTACGCACCGCGGCCGCCGCCGCCGTCGCGGGGTTCGTCTCGGCCGCGCTCGCCGCATCTCCGGTGGTCGGGCCGCCGCAGCAGCCGCTGCCCACGACGGGCGATGTTCAGGTCAAGGCTCACCCTCGGCCGGTGTCGCCGTCCATCCGGCGAGCGACGTTCCGCACCGAGCCCACCCGTCGGGCGCTCCAGCGCGTCGCCGAGGCCGACGCGACGGGATACGCGACGGTCGGGGTCACCTGGTCCGGATCGGTCGCACCGGCGGATCTCACCGTCGAGGTGCGTACCGCGGTCACGGGAGTCCCGGGCTGGGGCGAGTGGGAGGAGCTCGAGCTCGAGCCGTCGACCGACGGCGTGGTCGACGGGACCGAGCCCTTGGTCGTGGGTGAGGTCGCACGGGTCCAGGCACGCGTGACGGGTCTGGCGGCCCGGACGATCACCGACCTCGCGCTGTCGGTCATCGACCCGGGCACATCGGGCGCGGATGCGACCGTCCCGACGCCGGACCCGGCGCAGTCGGCGTCGGGCAGCGCCGTCGCCGCGGCCGCGCCCCCCGCTCCCACGATCTACTCGCGTGCGACGTGGGGCGCGGACGAGTCGATGATGACGTGGACGCCGCGCCAGGGCGATGTCCGCGGTGCGGCGATCCACCACACCGCCGGGACGAACACCTACACGAGCGCCCAGGTGCCGTCGATCCTGCGAGGGATCTACGCGTACCACGCCAAGACGCGTGGCTGGGGGGACATCGGCTACAACTTCCTCGTCGACAAGTACGGCCGCATCTGGGAGGGGCGCGCGGGCGGGATCACGCGCGAGACGATCGGCGGCCACACCGTCGGGTTCAACGCGTACTCCACAGGGATCTCGGTCCTTGGCAACTACGAGACCGCTACCGTGTCGAACGCCACCGTCGACGCGATCGTCGCGCTGGCCTCCTGGAAGCTCGCGCTGCACGGTGTGCCCGCCTCCGGCACGACGACGATCAACGGTGTCACGCTGAATCGGATCTTCGGGCACCGCGACGCTGCGTACACCGCGTGCCCCGGCAGGACCCTGTATGTGCGGCTGGACGAGATCCGCCGGCGCGCGACCGCCGCCCAGGCCGCGGACACCGGGACGCCCGAGGTCCCCGACATCGCCGCGGGCACCGTCATCCGACACCGGGTGACCCGAGACATCGCCGTCGCCGCGGGAAGCCACCGGCTCCTCGTCGAGCGGTGCGCCCTGCTCCAGCACTACGGGAAGAGGTGCGCGGACGCGGTCACCGTGAGCCCGAGCGTGTGGGACAGCTTCTCCGGTCAGCGCACGCTCCGGCGGACCTACGAGCTGTGGGACGGCCGCCTGTTCTCCATGGACGACGGCGCACGCCGCGAGGCGGCCGATGCCGCCGCGCTCACGGCGGCGGGCCTGAGCACGCCGGTCGTCCGGGGGCCGCTGGCCGTGATCTCCAGCCTCCCGTACGGGGTCCCCATCGTGCGGGAACGGACCGTGGTCACGGTGCGTGGGAGCACCAGCCGCTATCTCGTCGTCGACGGGACCAAGGCGGCGCTGCCCTGGCCGGTGCTCAACCAGACGCCGCTCTCTACGCTCCCGCGACGCGTCCTCGACGCCGGAAGCCTGGAGCGCATGACGACGAGCCGGACGGTCAACGGCATCGTCCGACCGCACCTGAGCTCGAAGATCTACCTGCTGACCAGGCGAGGCGCCCTCAACATCACCAGAACCGGTGACCTACGCCCGGGCACGGAGCCGGCACGCTGGACGCAGGCCTATCTCGACACGCTGCCTCAGGTCGAGCGCCGGCCGGGCCCGGTCGCGGTCAAGCTGCCCTACAAGAAGAAGGTGTTCCTGATCCGGGACGGCCGTCGGGTACCGTCCGCGGGGCCGACCTGGCTGCGCCGGCAGTTCGACGGCTCGGACCCCGTCGTCCACGTCATCGCGAAGACGACGATGTACCGCTTCCCGCTCGTCTCCTGAGGCGCCGGCGGCGCGGTCCTCGCCTCTCTCCGGGCGCGCCGGGCGCCGTTCGGGCCCTGCCGACCGGCCTACGCCGCCTCGGCCGCCGGGACGACGCGGTAGCGCAGGCACGTGCGCACGCCGACCTCCTGGACGCTCACCTTCTCCAGGGTCGCTGGCGGGCCGCCGTCGAACAGGCGTACGCCGTCGCCGAGCAGGACCGGCATGACGTCGACGGCCAGCTCGTCGACGAGATCCGCCGCCAAGAGCTGGCGGAACAGGTCGGCGCCGCCGATGAACGTCACGTCACGCTCCCCGGCAGCCTCGACCGCGCGCTTCACGGCCGCCTCGACGCCGTCCGTGATGAACGTGATCCACAGCCGCTCGTTGCGCTTGGGCTCGACCGGCGGCGGGGTGTGCGTCACGACGAAGATCGGCACCTGGAACTCGTAGTCCTCCGCGTAGCTGTCGGGGTCCTCGGCGAGGTCGAACGTGCGCCGGCCCATGAGTACCGCACCGGTCTCCTCCTGCAGCGCCTGCATGTACGCGCTGCCGCTGAGCTCGTCGAAGTCCGCATACAGCGCCGCGGAGCTCCCGTCGGCGTCCTGGACGAACCCGTCGAGCGACACCGTCGCCCCCGCGATCACCTTGGCCATGGCGTTCCCTCCTCCTCCGCGCACGATGCTCGGTCAAGCGGAAGACCCGATCACGGCGCACAACTCATCGGTCGACCTCCGCGCGCCCCGACGTCGTCCTCTTCGGGTCCGGCGCCGCACACCATGAGGAGACGCCTCCTAGCTGCCCTCACCTGACGTGCCGCGACGGCCCCAGGTGACCAGCCCCGTCCCGGTGCGCGGGTACGCCCGCTGCACCGCCCGGAACGGCCACGTTCCTGCGCGCGTGAGGACTCCCGCCGCAGCCGATGACGGCTGGAAGAGGCGACCGCTGCGCGCGGTCCGGTCGGCGACGCTCGCGCCCTCGGCGACGATCCGGCGGCGCGCGAGCTGGTTCCGCACCGCCTCGAGCCCGTAGCCCAGCGGCATGCCGTAGAGCCGGTCGGCGACGTCGACCAGCCCGGCGTCGTGCAGCAGAGCCCGCAGCGCCGGCGGGTCGTAGCGCCGGAAGTGGCCGACCGCGGTGTCCATGGGCCCGAAGCGGGACTGCCACGCGGGCGTCGAGAGCAGCAGCAGGCCGCCCGGCCGCAGGTGGTCGACCCACTCGCGCAGCGCGGCGGCGTCGTCCTCGATGTGCTCGAGGACCTCGAACGCGCACACGACGTCGAAGGGTTCGGCGGCGCCGACCGCCTCGAGCGAGCCGTGCAGCACCGTGCCCGGCACGCCCGCCGACTCGAGCCGACGGTGAGCGGTCTCGGCGCTCACGGCGTCGAGCTCGACGCCGGTCCACCGGTGCCCGGCGGCAGCGAGTCGCACACCCACCGCGCCCTGCCCGCAGCCGACCTCGAGGATGCTCGACGGCGTCGTCGGCAACAGCGACGCGACGACGTCCCAGCGCAGGCTCCCGTACAGGGTCAGCGGCGGCAGCCCTGCTCCGGTCACATCGTCTCCTCTCGCGGGCGGCGGCCCCATGCCACCAGCCCTGTCCCGTGCCCGGGGAGCGCCCGCTGCAGCAGGCGGAAGGGCAGCGTCCCCGCGGCAGTCGCGGCGCCCACCCAGGACGTGGACGGCTGCAGCACGCGGCCGCTGCCCGCGGCGCGCTGCGCCACGGTGCCGTCCGCCGTGCCGCCGTTGCGTCGCACCACGCGGTTACGCACCGCCTCGAGCGCATAGCCGAGCGGGGCACCGAACAACCGCACCTGCACGTCACGCAGCCCGACCCGCTCGAGCAGCGCGCGCAGCTCCGCCGGGTCGTAGCGGCGGTAGTGGCCGGCCATCTCGTCCCACGGCCCGTAGCGCGCGGCCCACGCCGGCGTGGAGAGCAGCACCAGACCGCCCGGTCGAACGCGGCCGACCCAGTGCTCGAGCGCGGCCACGTCGTCGGCGAGGTGCTCGATCACCTCGAACGCGCACACGACGTCGAACGTCCGGGCCGGATCGAGGTCCTCGACCGTGGTGAGCAGCACCTCGGCGGCCGGTTCGACGGCCTGGACCCGCGCCACAGCCACGGCGCACGAGCCCGGGTCCGGCTCGACGCCGGTGTAGTCGTGGAGCGCGGCGAGGCGCGTGCCGAAGCCGCCCCGGCCGCAGCCGATCTCCAGGACCTGCGACCGTTCGCGCGGCAGCACACGGCGCACCACGTCCCAGCGCAGCCACGCGTTCGGCGCGAGCGGCGCGAGCGGCGTCCTGGGCACCGGACCTCCTCGGGGGGTTGGGATCCCGACCGCGCCAACCTAACGCGCCAGCACCTCGCGCGCGGCAGCTTCCCAGCGTGTCGCCCAGTTCCCGATGGGTGCGACGCCGATCGCGTCCAGCGCGTCGTGCCCGAGCACCGAGTACGCGGGCCGCGGCGCGGGGCGCGGGAAGGCGTCGCTCGTCGTCGGCTCGACGTGCGTGGCGAGCCCGGCGGACGCGACGACGTCGCGCGCGAAACCGTGCCAGGACGTCTCGTCCGAGGCCGTGGCGTGGTACGTCCCCGCCGGAGCGTCGGCGGCCACGAGCCGCTCGACGAGGTCCGCGACGTCGCGGGTCCACGTCGGCTGCCCGACCTGGTCGTCGACGACGGTCAGCAGGTCCCGCTCGCCCGCGAGGCGCGCGATGGTCCTGGGGAAGCACGCGCCGTGCGCCCCGTAAAGCCAGGCGGTGCGCACGATCAGGTGGTCGGGCGCCTCGGCGCGCACGGCCCACTCCCCCGCAGCCTTGGTGCGCCCGTAGGCCGAGCGCGGGGACAACGGCGTGTCCTCGGCGTACGGGGCCGTCGCGGCGCCGTCGAACACGTAGTCGGTGGAGACGTGAACGAGCCGGGCACCCGCAGCTCGCGCCGCCCGGGCGACGTTCGCGGCACCGACCGCGTTGACGGCGAAGGCCTGCGCCTCGTGCGTCTCGGCGTCGTCGACGGCGGTCCACGCGGCGCAGTTGACGACGACGTCGACGCCGCGCGCGGCCGCACGGACCGCGTCCGACTGCGTGATCTCGAGGTCGGAGTGCGTGACACCGACGACGTCGATCCCGCGCTCGTGCAGGAGGTCGACCAGGTCGCGGCCCAGCATCCCGCCGGCTCCGACCACGAGCCACCGTCCAGGCGTCTTCTCCACCACGCTCACCCGTAGGATCCTAGGGTGGATCTTCGCGAGCTCGCCGTGCCCGGTGCCATCGAGATCACCCCCCGCCAGTTTGCCGACCCGCGCGGCACCTTTCTCGAGTGGTTCCGCGCAGAGCCGTTCATCGAGGCCGTCGGGCACCCGCTCGACCTGCGGCAGGCCAACTGCTCGGTGTCAGCGGCGGGCGTGCTGCGCGGCATCCACTTCGCCGACGTCCCGCCTAGCCAGGCGAAGTACGTCACGTGCGCCTCCGGCGCCGTCCTCGACGTCGTCGTCGACCTGCGTGTCGGCTCGCCGACGTTCGGCCGCTGGGACAGCGTGCTGCTCGACGACGTCGACCGCCGCGCGATCTACGTCTCCGAGGGCCTGGGGCACGCGTTCTGCTCGCTCGCCGACGGCTCCACCGTCCTGTACCTGTGCTCCGCCGGGTACGCCCCCGAGCGCGAGCACGGTGTGAACCCGCTCGACCCGGAGCTCGGCATCGCGTGGCCCACGACCGACCGCGAGGGGCGCCCGCTCACGCCGCTGCTGTCGGAGAAGGACGCCGCCGCGCCGTCCTTGGCCGAGGCGCGCGTCCAGGGGCTGCTGCCGACCATGGAGCAGGTCGAGCGCCACCTCGCGATGCTGCGCGGCTGAGCTCGGGTGGGCGGCGCTACCGCGCCCGAGCCACGTCCGGTCGGGTGCGCCGCGCGGCCAGGGCGCCGACCCCCGCCATGAGCAGGTCGGCGATCGTCACCAGCACCCGGCTCGTGAGCACGACGAGCAGCACGGCCGCGTGCGGGAGCGTGCCGGCCAGCACAGCGAGCAGCACGAGCTCCCGTGCTCCCGCACCCGCGGGGACCACGACGACGAGGAAGCCCACGACCCAGGCGAGCGCGTACCCGCCCACCGCGAGCGCGACGCCGCGCGCCGACGCCGGCATGCCGAGCCCTGCGGCGAGCGCCCACACCTGCAGGCCCGCACAGACCCACCCCACGACCGACCAGCCCGCGCTCGCGCCGAGCCCGCGCCACCCGAGCGGGTGCTCGAGCGGGGGCCGTCGCGCGAGACGCAGGGCCGCCGCGACGAGCGGGTTCAGCACGGGCGGCGCCAGCACGACGGCGGCGACGGGCAGGACCCACAGCACCCAGCCCCACGGACCCAGCGCACCCGCCGCGAGGAACGGCAGCGCGGCAAGCCCGACGACCGCTCCGGAGACCACGCCCACGAGCGTCGCCACGGCCATCGCCGTCACCGACCGCCGCCGCGGGATGCCGTGGTCCGCGCCGATCTCGGCCGCAGCGACCACGTTCCACACGCCGCCGGGCACGTACTTGCCGAGCTGCCCCAGCCCGAACACGCTCACCGCCGGCCCGAGTCGCACGCGCGAGCCGAGGTCGGCGAGCACGGCACGCCACGCCAGGAAGGTGCAGCCGACGAACACGACCGAGAGCGCGAGCGCGACCGCGACCCGCGCGGGCGAGAGCGAGGCCGCCGCGTCCGCCAGCTCGTGACGCACGGCGGCGACGGCGTAGACCGCGAGCGCCACGGCCAGCACGAGAAAGCCCCAGCGCACCCACGGCGAGCGCAGCACCGCGAGCACGCGGCGCAGCGCCGTGCCGGTCACGTCCGAACCCCGCGGGTGGCGAGCACGTCGAGGAGCGGCCCGACGACGGCCGCCGGCCGGATGTGCGGCCGCCCAGCCCGCGCGCGCTCGCGTGCCGCGGCGAGCACGTCCGGGTCGGTCAGCGCGACGAGCCGCTCGGCGAGCGTGTCGGGATCGGCCGGCGGCACGAGCTCGAGGTGGTCGCCGAGGAGCCGGCGCTGCGGGGCCGTGTCGGAGGTGACGACGACGCAGCCCGCGGCGAGGCCCTGGAAGACCTTGTTCGGAACGACGCGCAGGCCCTTGGGCGTGGCCGAGAAGATGCCGAGGCACACGTCGTGGGTCGCCACGAGCGCGGGCAGGTCGTCGGGCTCGACCCAGTCGACCCGCCGCACCCCCTCGACACCGTCCAGCCGCTCGCGCACGGCAGACAGGTCCTGACCGTGACCGGCGAGCGTGACCTCGATCGGCCGGCCCTCCGCGGCGGCCCGCGGGAGCGCGACGGCGAGCGCGTCGGCGAGCACGGTGGCGCCCTGCAGCGGCGTGAAAAGCCCGAAGAAGATCGCGCGGAGCGGCTCGCCGGCGTCCGGTCGCCTGGCCTCGTCGGACGCGGACCGGTCGTCGGGCACGAACCACGCGTCGGGCGCGCCGACCGGCACGACCACGCCGCGCGCGGGGTCCGGGAGCATCGCGCGGTGCTCCTCGGTGTCGACCACGACGACGTCGGCGCACGCGGTCGCGAGGCGGTCGAGACCGCGCAGGAGCCGCACGCGCAGGCCGCGCGCCCCCCGGTCGAGGGCGGTGTCGGCGGCGAAGACGAGGTGGTCGAGCACCACCGTCGTGCGCGGGTGCACCAGGCGCGCGAGCACGACGTCGAAGTGGCCCAGGTACCCGACGAGCACGGCGTCGGGCGGTCCGTGCCGCCGTCGGGCACGCAGGCCGGCGACGACGAGCGCCGCCCAGCACCCCACCAGGCGAAGGGCCAGCAGCGGCAGGCGCCACGGCTCGCGCAGCATGCGCACGCGCTCGGCGGTCGAGAACCCGAGGGGCCGGTTCACCTCGTGCACCGCGAGACCACGTGCTCGGAGCCCGGCGAGCAGCACGCCCGCGCGCGGGTGGCGAGACGTGTCGTACGTGCCGAAACCGACGATCACGGCCTCACGCTCCTGCGTCCGTAGGTCCCGAGCGCGACGACGACGCCGAGCACGGCCGCGACCAGGATCCCGCCGAGCACGAGCAGCTGATCGGACGAGAGCGGGCTCCACCCGGCCCAGCGCGCGAACGCGTCGGACGGGTCGTCCCCGGCGGCCCGGTACATCGCCCCGAAGCCGAACCACAGGCCGAACGCGGCCATCACGACGCACGCACCCACGACGGCGGGCACGAGCGCCCCCCGCGCGAGCGAGAAAGTGCGTTCCCGGCCGGCACCCGCGGCGAGCGCCGCGCCGGTGCCCGCGACGACGGCCAGCGCGGCCACCGCCGAGAACAGGTACCTGCCCTGGACGCCGCCGATAGTCCCCACGGTCACGTGCCGGTAGGTCGCGTTCCACAGGATGGCGAGCCCGAACAACGCCGGCAGGGCGACGAGGACCGCCATCGGGCGGCGTGTCCTGGCGCGGACCAGCGCCACCACGACAAGGGCCAGGAGGCCGGCCAGGACAGCCAGCACGGCCGGAGCAGGCATCGGGACCTCGAGCCAGGCCAGGTTGCCGACGAACGAGCGGGCCAGGCGGCGGACGGCCTGCGCGACGTAGGCGGGCGTCGAGTCGTCGGCGGGCACCCCGGGGGCCGCCATGCCGCCGGGCTGCACCGCGCCGAGCACGACGACGTTGCGCACCCACCACCAGCCGCCCACGACCGAAGCCGTGACGAGGGCGGTTGCGGCGGCACCGGTGCGCCGGCGCCACGGAGCGCCGGGTGCGACGGCGAAGGCGAGCGCGACGACGGGGAGCACGATCACGCCGTACACCTTTGTGAGCAGCGCCAGGCCGGCCGCCAGACCGAGAGCGACGGCGGTACGACGTCGTAGATCGCCCGTCAGGACGCGCGCGATCAGCGCGACGCACACGGTTCCTGTGAGGATGGCGAGCGCGTCGTTGGTGACGCTGCCGCCGACGTGCCACAGCTGCGGAAGCGCGAGCGGCACCGCGCCCGCGACGACGGCGGCACCCGGCATCGCGGTGACCCGCCACGCGGCGAGAGCGGCGAGCGGCACGACCGGGACGATCATCGCGACCGAGAGCAGGCGGAGCACGAGCAGCACCACGTCCCACCGGCCCTCGGTGAGCCCCGCCGCGTGCAGGGTGGCGGCGGCCGCCGCGTAGTAGGCGGGCGGGTGCTGCGTCATCTGGTCGACCGCGCGCGGACTCGCGGCCGCGAGCGCGGACTCGGCGGTGATGGACGACCTCTGGGCGGCGGGGACCGGCTCGACCGCTGTGTACGCGTCGACGCCGCCGCGATCACGGAAGCGGCCCGGGAGGTCGGTGCGCAGGGCTGCCTCCTCCTGCGCCCGTGCGACCGCCACGCTCATCGTGGCCGTGCCCGGATCGGGCCAGCCGCCGCCGTGGGCCAGCCGGAGCACGCTGTTGAGGTGCTGCGGCTCGTCGGGGGCACGGAAGCCCGGCGTCAGCACCGCCCACGTGACACCGACGACGGCGGCGAGCACGGTGAGAGCGACCACGACGCTCCGCGCGGCGCGCGGCAGCGACGCCATCAGGTGCGTTCCTCGGCGGCGGGCGCCCGGGACGTGTCGTCCGCCCCGTACTGCACGGCCTTGAGGCGCTCGAGGGTCTCCTCGATGAGCGTCCGGTTGGTGCGCAGCAGGTCCGCGATGACGAGCAGGGCGAGGCACAGCAGGGCACCGACGAGCATCGCGGCGGCGAAGATGAGCGACTGCACGTGGCCGTCGGCGTCCCCGGTGAACCAGAAGACCAGGAAGCGCACGGCGGGAACAAGCGCGGCGACGAAGAAGACCGCACCGAGCGTGAGGAAGATCAGGTGCGGGCGGAACATGATCCAGCTGCGGACGATCGCGCGGGCCGAGCGGCCCATGTGCTGCCAGATGTTGCCGAAGAGCCGCGACTCGCGCGTCTTGGGGTTGGTCGTGACCGGCACGCTGACGATCCGCAGCCGCTTGTTGCCGGCCTGGACGATCGTCTCCATCGTGTAGCTGAACTGCGTCACGACGTTGATCCGCAGCAGCGCGGCGCGCGAGTACGCGCGAAAGCCGCTCGCGGCGTCGGGCAGCGACGCGCGCGCCGCGGCGCTCACGACCCGGCTGCCGACGCGCTGCATGCGCTTCTTGAACGGCGAGAAGTGCTCGATCGTCGCGGTCTGGCGGTCGCCGACGACGACGTCCGCCTCGCCGTGGACGATGGGCGCCACGAGGTCGCCGATGCGCTCGGAGGGGTATTGGTTGTCGCCGTCGGTGTTCACGACCACGTCGGCCCCGTGCGCGAGCGCGTAGTCGACACCGTCGCGGAAGGAGCGGGCGAGCCCCATCGTCGTCGTGTGCCGCACCACGTGGTGCACGCCGAGGCGCCGTGCGACCTCGGCCGTGCCGTCGGTGGACCCGTCGTCGATCACGAGCACCTCGACGCTGTCGAAGCCCTCGACCTCGCGCGGGATCGTGGCAAGCACGAGCGGCAACGTCTCGGCCTCGTCGAGGCACGGGATCTGGACGAACAGCTTCACGCGGTGTTCTCCTCGGTTCGGACCAGCACTGACCAGCGCACGACGGCGACGACTGCGGCTGCCGCGACCAGCAGGGCCGTGCCCAGGAGGACGCCGAGCTGCCAGCCGACGAGCGGGCTCCACGCGAGCCAGCGTTCGGCCGCACGGCCGACATCCTCTCCCGGGCCCTGGTACATGGTGGTGACACCCCACCACAGCCCGGCGCTGCCGGCCACCATCGCCACGGCCGTGGCGACTGGCACGGCGACCGCGGTGCGCCGCTCGGAGCGGCCCAGCACCTGCCACACCGCGACCGCGAGAACGACCGCGAGCGCCGCGAGGCCGCCGAAGAGGTAGCGGCCCTGGAGCGCGACGAGGACACCGGTCTCGCCGTGGAAGTCGAGCGCGTTGTAGACGACGCCGGCGGCGAGCGCGCCGGGCAGGAGCAGGAGCACGACCGCGGCACGGCGTAGGCCGGGCAGGACGAGCGCCACGAGCGCGGCGACCGCGAGGACGCTTGACCCGAGGACCACGTAGTCGCCGTCGAGCCGCACCTCGAGCCAGCCCAGCTGACCGAAGAACGACTGCGCGACACGGCCGATCGACAGGGAGAGCGCCTCGTCGCCGGGCACCTGGGCGAGCCCCGAGACGTCTCGCGGGCGTCCGGCCGGCTGCACGGCGCCGAGGGTCAGGACGTTACGGACCCACCACCAGCCGCCGACCACGAGCGCGACGAGCATCGACACGGCGCCGCGCGAGATCCGCGTGAACCACGGGGCCTTGGGGGCGAGCAGGTAGGCGGCGAGGACGGTCGGCACCGCGAACGCGACCATGACCTTGGTCAGCAGCCCGACGCCGAGGACGACGCCGATCCCGACCGCCATGCGCCACCGCAGGTCGCCCGTCACGGCGCGCGCCGCGAGGTAGGTGACCACGGCGCAGACCAGGACCACGAGGGCGTCGTTGTTGACCGAACCCAGGATGTGCCCGACCTGCGGCACGAGCATGGGGAGCGGCGCGGCGAGCAGGGCGGTCGAGCGGGACCCAGTCAACCGGAGGGCCGCGGCGGCCGCGAAGGGGATCGTCGCGGCGAACAGCGCGACGTCGAGCAGCCGCAGGGCGAGCATGGCCTGGTCCCACCGCGCGTCGGCGAGGCCCGTGACGCGCAGCAGGCCGGCGCCGAGCGCGTAGTACGCGGGCGGGTGCTGCGTCATCTG
>VJZX01000001.1 GCA_009663185.1 Isoptericola halalbus | reverse complement strand
CGGTGGCGGGACGCGGCGCTCGCCGGCGGCCCCGCGGGGGTGCGGGCCGACCGCGACCTCGACGCCGTGCTCGCGTTGTTCCGCGCGGCCGAGACGTTCGTCGACCGCATGCCCGGTGCGCCGGTGGCCGCGTTCGTCGACTACCTCGCCTCACAGGACCTGCCGGCCGACTCGCTCGCGGCGTCGGCCACGGGCGCGCACGCGGTCGAGGCACTCACCCCGGCCGGCGCCGCGGGCCGCGAGTGGGACGTCGTCGTCGTCGCGGGAGTCCAGGACGGCGCCTGGCCGGACCTGCGGCTGCGGGACTCGCTGCTCGGATCGCAGTCCCTCGTCGAGCTGCTCGCCGGCCGTGCGTCGGACGCGCACACGCTAGGGTCCGAAGCCCGCCGGCAGGTGCTCGCGGACGAGCTCCGCGCCTTCGCGGTCGCCACCTCCCGCGCGCGACGCCGGCTGCTCGTCACGGCCGTCGAGGACGCCGACGACAGCCCGTCCGTCTTCCTCGATCTCGTCGCTCCGCCGGACGGCCACGCGACCGTTCGCGACGTCGACGGCCCGGACCCTCGCCGTGTCGTCGTCGGCCCGCCGCTCGACCTGCGCGGGATCGTGGCCGCCGCACGCGCCGAGCTCGTCCGCACGATGTCCGACGCCGGCCCGCGCTCGGGCGAGCCGGCTCCGGCCGCCGCCGCCCGGCTCCTGGCCGACCTCGCGGCAACGGGCGTCCCCGAGGCCGACCCCGCCACCTGGTACGGCGTCGCGCCGACGTCGAGCGACGTGCCGCTGTGGGGACCGGACGACCTGGTCTCGGTGTCGCCGTCGAAGGTCGAGACCGTGACGACGTGCGGCCTGCGCTGGGCGTTCGAGGCCGCGGGCGGCACACGCCCGGACGCCGCCCACCAGACGCTCGGCACGCTCGTGCACGCGATCGCCGAGGACCTGCCCACCGGCTCGCTCGCCGAGCTGCGGGCCGAGCTCGACCGGCGCTGGCCGCAGCTCGCGCTGCCCGACGGCTGGCCCGCCCGGCAGCTGCGCCGGCGTGCCGAGCGCATGATCGAGCGCCTCGCCGAGTACTACGCGGGTGCCGGCGAGCCGGTGCTCGTCGAGCCCCCGTTCGAGGTCTCGGTCGGGCGCGCCCGGCTGCGCGGCAAGATCGACCGGGTCGAGCGCTCGGGCGAGGACGGCGTGACCGTCGCCGACCTCAAGACGGGCCGCACGGCGCCGTCGAAGGCCAAGGCTGCCGAGCACCCGCAGCTGGGCGCGTACCAGCTCGCGGTCGAGGAGGGTGCGCTCGACCTGCCGTCCCGGACGCGGAGCGTCGGCGCGCAGCTCGTGTACCTCGGGACGCCGACGGTCTCGCCGACCGTGCGCTCGCAGCCCGCGCTGGCGCCCGAGCCGGACGGCACGAGCTGGGCGCGCTCGCTCGTCGAGGGTGCTGCCGACGCCATGGCCGCGGCCCGGTTCACCGCGCGCGAGAACGACCTCTGCGCGGTGTGCCCGGTACGGCGATCGTGCCCTGTCCAGCCTGAGGGAAGGAACGTGGTCGGGTGACCTCCGAGCCCGCACGCCGGCACGACGACGCCGCCGACCTGTTCGCCGACGATGTCTGGGCCGCGCTCGACTCACCGCGGGACGCCGCGCTCGGCTACCCGGAGCTCGCGGCCGAGGCTGCCGCACCGACCGAGGCGGCCGCGCCGGCGGAGGCGCCCGAGCCCGAGCTGTCGGCGCGCGACATCGCGGCGCTCCTCGGCCGCCCCGCGCCGACAGACGAGCAGGTAGAGGTCATCGAGGCGCCGCTCGAGCCGGTCCTCGTCGTCGCCGGTGCCGGCTCGGGCAAGACCGAGACCATGGCCGCACGCGTCGTGTGGCTGATCGCCAACCGGCTCGTGGAGCCCGAGGAGGTGCTCGGCCTGACGTTCACGCGCAAGGCCGCCGGCGAGCTCGCGGCGCGCGTGCAGTCCCGGCTCGCGCAGCTCGCCCGCGCGCAGGGCCGGGCCGCCTCGGCGCTCGACCTTCTCGCGCGTCCGACCGTCGCGACGTACAACGCGTACGCGGCCTCGCTCGTGACCGACCACGGCCTGCGGCTCGGGATCGAGCCGGGGTCGCGGCTGCTCGGCGAGGCCAACCAGTGGCAGCTCGCCGCGCAGGTGGTCGAGTCGTGGGCCGACGACCTCGGCACGGACAAGGCCGTGAGCACTGTCGTCGGCGCAGTTCTCGCGCTCTCGGGCGCGCTGGGGGAGCACCTCGTGGCGGTCGACGAGGCGCGCGAGCGGCTGCGCGAGCTCGTCGCGCACCTCGACGCCCTGCCGCTCGGGCCGCGCCAGAAGGCCCGCACGAAGGACGTGCAGGCGATCATCGACTCGGTGGCCGAGCGTGAGCGGCTGCTCGACCTCGTCGAGGAGTACCGCCGTCGCAAGCGCGCCACCGACTCGCTCGACTTCGGCGACCAGATCGCCCTCGCCGCCGAGCTCGCGCGCGCCGTGCCCGCCGTGGGTGCGCACGAGCGCGCCCGCTACCGCGTCGTGCTGCTCGACGAGTACCAGGACACCTCCTACGCCCAGGTCGAGCTCCTGGTGGGGCTGTACGGCGGCGGCCACGCGGTCACCGCGGTCGGCGACCCGCACCAGTCGATCTACGGCTGGCGCGGTGCGTCGGCGTCAGGCCTCGCACGGTTCCCCGAGCGGTTCCGCACGGTCGTCGGCGCCCCGGCCCAGGTGCGGTTCCTCAGCACCTCGTGGCGCAACGACGCCGCCGTCCTCGCCGCGGCCAACGTGGCCTCTGCGCCGCTGCGTACCCCGTCGGCCGGCACGGCCCGCGTCGAGGTGCCACCGCTCGACCTGCGTCCGGGTGCCGGACCGGGCGTCGTGACCGCGCACGTCGCCACCACGATCGAGGAGGAGGCCGGGGCCGTCGCGGAGTACGTCGCCGCTCGGTGGCGCCGCGCCACGCGGCCCGACGGCTCCGACCGCGTCACCGCGGCCGTGCTGTGCCGGGCCCGCTCGCAGTTCCCCGCGGTCGAGGTAGCACTGCGCCGCCGCGGGCTGCCGGTCGAGGTCGTGGGTCTCGGCGGCCTGCTCTCCACGCCCGAGGTGGTCGACGTCGTCGCGCTGCTCGAGGCCGTGCACGACCCGTCGCGCGGCGACTCGCTCGTGCGCCTGCTCACCGGGCCGCGGGTCAACGTCGGGGCGGCGGACCTGCATGCTCTGGGGTCGTGGGCGGCACACGTCGCGCGGACCGACGACCCGCACCGGTCCGCAGCGGTCGTGGGGGACGCGCCCGATTCCGAGACCGTCATCGAGGGCGACGTCGTCGACCACCGGTCGGTCGTGGACGCCCTCGACGACCTGCCCGATCCGGGGGAGCGGGCGCGTGACGGGCGCGTCCTGTCGCCCGAGGGCCACCGGCGGCTGACGGCGCTCGCGCGAGTGCTGCGCGGCCTGCGGGGCTTGACGTACCTGTCGCTGCCCGAGCTCGTCGTCCAGGCCGAGCGCGCTCTCGGCCTCGACGTCGAGGTCGCCACGGCCGACGTGCTCGCCGACCGGCTGGGCGGCGCGGCCGAGGGGGTGAGCCTGCGCGGTCGCGAGCATCTCGACGCGTTCCGCGACGTCGCTGCGTCGTTCGCCCAGTCGGCAGACGTCGCGACGCTCGGCGCGTTCCTCGCCTGGCTCGGCGTCGCCGGCGATCAGGAGCGGGGCCTCGACATGCCCGTGCGGGAACCCGACCCGGACGCGGTCCAGGTCATCACCGCGCACGCGTCCAAGGGGCTCGAGTGGGACGTGGTCGCCGTCCCGGGCCTGGTCGACGGCGTGTTCCCCAGCCAGGCCGAGACGAGCGCCGGCCGCACCGACAGCGGCTGGCTCACGGACGTCGCGGCCCTGCCGTACCACCTGCGCGGCGACGCCGAGGACCTCCCCGCGTTCCGCTGGGACCTCGCGAGCGACACCAAGGATCTCGCCGCGCGGCGGGACGAGTTCAAGCTCGACGCCGGCGCGCACCAGCTCGCCGAAGAGCGGCGGCTCGCCTACGTCGCGTTCACGCGCGCGCGGCGCGAGCTGTTCCTCACCGCGCACTGGTGGGGCACGGGCACCCGGCCGCGGCGGCTGTCGCCCTTCCTGCACGAGCTCGCCGAGGCGGGCGTCGTCGGCGCCGGCGGGTGGGCCGCCGAGCCCGACCCGGCCGGCGACAACCCGCGCGACGCGCTCGAGACGTCGGGCACGTGGCCGGCCGCCGACGACCCCCCGGCCGGCTCGGCGCGCGACGTGCTGCGCGCGACGGCGGCGCTCGTCGAGCAGGCGGCCCGGGAGCGTGTCGACTCGGTCACCGCGGGTCAGCAGCCGGCCGACCCCCTCACCGCCCCCGCGGGCGTGCTGACCGACCGGGCGGGCAACGACCTCGTCGCGCTCGCGCGCACGCTGCTCACCGAGCGCGACGAGCGCACCGGCCGCGAGGTCGAGCTGCCCGCTCACGTCTCGGCGTCGGGCCTCGTGCGGCTCGCGACGGACCGCGGAGAGTTCGCGCTCCAGCTCCGGCGGCCCGTGCCCGACGAGCCCACCGTGCACGCGCGCCGCGGCACGCGGTTCCACGAGTGGGTCGAGCAGTACTTCACCTCGTCCTCGCTCGTCGACGTCGAGGACCTGCCCGGCGCCGAGGACGCGGAGCTGCCCGCCGACGCCGACCTCGATGCCCTGCGTGAGCGGTTCCTCGCCTCGGAGTGGGCCGGGCGTACACCGATCGCGGTCGAGCAGGACATCGAGACCCCGGTCGCCGGGATCCTCCTTCGCTCACGCATCGACGCCGTGTTCCCCGACCCGGATGCCCCGCGGCCGGCGCCGGGGGAGCCGGGCGCCGTCGTCGTGGTCGACTGGAAGACCGGGCGAGAGCCGACGGACGCCGTGGCCCGGGCGACCCGCGAGGTCCAGCTCGCGGTCTACCGGCTCGCGTGGTCGCGCTGGACCGGCCTGCCACTGGAGAAGGTGAGCGCGGCGTTCTGCTACGTGGCCTCGGGCGTCACGGTGAGGCCCGAGCGTCTGCTCGACGAGAGCGAGCTCGAAGCACTGATCCTCGGCCGTTGATCAGGCGGGGGCATCCTCGCGCGTCGCCTCGTCGAGGTCGGCGAGCATCGACTCGGCGTCCGCGACGACGTCGGGCAGCCTGCGCCGGACGCCGTGCAGGAGCCAGCGCGCGAGCGCGAGCTCGCCGACGAGGAGCGCGCGGTCGACGAGCCGCGCGTCGCTCAGCTCGGTGCGGCGCAGCTGGTAGGCCTCCATGATCGAGTCGACGGCCTCGGGCGGTGCCGCGACGAGCAGCCACGCCAGATCGTCGGCGGGGTCGGCGACGCGGGCGTCGGACCAGCCGCTCATCGCCGTCACCCGCGTGCTGCTCACGAGCATCTGGTCGGGCGCCAGGTCACCGTGCACCACGACCGGCTTGAACCGCCACAGCGCGACGTCCTCGAGCGCGGCCTCCCAGCGGCGCAGCAGCGCGGGCGGGACGCGCCCGGTCGAGGCGGCCTCGTCCAGCTCGACGAGCCGGCGCTCGCGGTACTCGGCCGCCGTGTACGAGGGCAGGCCGCACGCTTCGACGACGGACGGCGGCAGCTCGTGCACGGCCGCGAGCGTGCGGCCCAGGTCGGCGGCGAGCCCGGGACCCGGACGCAGCGCGTCGAGGTTCAACGGCGTCCCCGTGATACGGCGATGCACGACTGCGCGGCCGCCCTCGGGCAGCAGCGCGAAGCCCGCGACGCGCGGCACCACGAACGGCAGCACGCCCGCGTCGACGTACAGGTGGAGCGACTCGAGCAGCTCGACCTCGGCCTCGAGCGCGGCGCCCGCGATCGTGTTCCGCGGCGCACGCACGACCCACTCCTTGCCGTCGTGCGCGGCGACGACGGCGACGTCGTAGTCGCCGGGGACCTCCTCCGGCCGGACCGAGCGGGCGTCGAGGCCCGGTACGGCGGCCGTCGCGAGGGCGGCGAGAGCGAGCGGACTGCGTGGCACGTCACCACCGTAGACTCCCGTGCCCGTGCGGCGGGCTCCCGTGCCGGGCGTGTCCCGCCGCACCTCGCCGGCCGCCGAGCCGCTACGGTCGTGGCGTGCTGTCCCCCCTCGACCTGCCCTTCGCGCGCAGCGTCCACGACCGCGCCGCCCACCGCCGCGCGGAGCCCGCGCTGCTCGACCTGCTGCGCGCGGACGAGACGACGCGTGTGCTGCAGGTACGGGGCACGCGCGTCGCGGTCGCCGAGGCCGACGGCCTGCCGCGGCCGGCTCTCGTGCCCGCTGGGCACCTGCGCGACGACGGCACGTGGCTCTTCCTGGGCGAGCACGAGGGCGCCGGGATCCTCGCGCTCGCGCTGCCCGACGACGGCACCCCGGGAGCACCGGACGCGGGCGGCGAAGCCGGTGCGTGGGCCGGGCTGCGCGAGCTGCCCGCGCTCGACGGCCTCGAGCAGGGGCTCGTCGTGGAGGCCGTCGCGCTCGCGCAGTGGCACACCGCGCACGAGCACTGCCCTCGCTGCGGCGCGCCGACCCAGGTCGGGCAGGCCGGCTGGACGCGCGTCTGCACGACGGAGGGACGTGAGCTGTACCCGCGCACCGACCCGGCCGTGATCATGGCCGTCGTCGACGACGCGGACCGCATCCTGCTCGCGCACGCCGCGGCCTGGCCCCGTGGGCGGTACTCGACCCTGGCCGGGTTCGTCGAGCCGGGCGAGGGGCTCGAGAACGCGGTGCGGCGCGAGGTCGCCGAGGAGACCGGCGTCGGGATCGGCACCGAGCCGCACGACGTGGTCTACCGGGGCAGCCAGGCGTGGCCGTTCCCTGCCTCGCTCATGGTCGGCTTCCGGGCGCGGGCGGTGAGCACCGACGTCCGCGTCGACGACCTGGAGATCAGCGAGGCGCGGTGGTTCACCCGCGACTCGCTGCTCGCGGCCCTCGAGGCCGAGGAGGTGCGGATGCCGGGCCCGCAGTCGATCGCCCGCGCGCTCATCGAGGAGTGGTACGGCGGCGAGCTGCCCGGCGCCTGGTGATCGTCGGCAGTGAGCTCAGTTCGCCAGTGCGGCCTTGACGTCGGCGAGCGACGGGTTCGTGGCGGCGGACCCGTCCGGGAACACGACGGTCGGCACGGTGCAGTTGCCGCCGTTGACCTGCTCGACGAACGCGGCGGTCTCCGGCTGCTCCTCGATGTCGATCACGGTGTACTCGATGCCCTCGGAGTCGAGCTGCGTGCGCAGCCGGCGGCAGTAGCCGCACCACGTGGTCGAGTACATGGTGACGGTGCCGGGCTCGGGGAGCGTCTGGGTGGCGATCATCGAGGTGTCCTCCTGGGGACGGCGGGCGGCGGGTGTCAGGGACGGCTGCAAGAATCGCAGGCGATGTCAGCGGTCACCAACTCCACGCCCAGCCGATCGGGCTCGCCGGTTCATCCCGACGCCATCCTCGACGCCCTCGACCCCGAGCAGCGCGAGGCCGCGCTCGCGCTCACCGGGCCCGTGTGCGTCCTCGCGGGCGCCGGCACCGGCAAGACGCGCGCGATCACCCACCGCATCGCCTACGGCGTGCGTTCAGGCGCCTACAAGCCGACGTCGGTGCTCGCCGTGACGTTCACCGCCCGCGCCGCGGGCGAGATGCGCACCCGCCTGCGCGAGCTCGGCGTCGCGGGCGTGCAGGCCCGCACGTTCCACGCCGCGGCGCTGCGCCAGCTCGCCTACTTCTGGCCGCGGGTCGTCGGAGGTGCGCCGCCGCGGATCCTCGAGCACAAGGCCCCGATCGTCGCCGAGGCGGCGCGGCGGATCGGCGTGAGCGTCGACCGCGTCGCCGTGCGCGACCTGTCGTCCGAGGTCGAGTGGGCCAAGGTCTCGCTCGTCGTGGCCGAGGACTACGTCAAGGCGGCGCTCGCGGACGACCGGCCGCCGCCGTCGGGCTACGACCACCAGACGGTCGCGCGCCTGCTGACCGCCTACGAGGACGTGAAGACCGAGCGCGGCGTCATCGACTTCGAGGACGTGCTCCTCATGCTCGCCGACATGCTGTCGTCCCACCGCCAGGTCGCCGACGAGGTGCGCGGGCAGTACCGGCACTTCGTCGTCGACGAGTACCAGGACGTCTCGCCGCTGCAGCAGTTCCTGCTCGACCAGTGGCTCGGCGGTCGCCGCGAGCTGTGCGTGGTCGGCGACCCGTCGCAGACCATCTACTCCTTCACCGGCGCGACGCCGCACTACCTGCTCGACTTCACGCGCACCTACCGCGACGCCCAGGTGATCCGGCTGGTGCGCGACTACCGCTCGACTCCGCAGGTCGTGCACCTCGCCAACGAGGTCCTGCGGCGCGGGCGGGTCGCCGGAGCGCTCGAGCTGCGCGCGCAGCGACCCGCGGGCCCGCCCGTATCGTTCACGGTGTACGACGACGACGAGGCCGAGGCCGCCGGGATCGCCGCGCGCGCCGGCCGGCTCGTCGCGGACGGTGTCCGGCCCTCCGAGATCGCGGTCCTGTACCGGACGAACGCGCAGTCGGAGGCCTTCGAGGCGGCGCTGGCTGACGCCGGGATCTCCTACCAGGTACGCGGCGGCGAGCGGTTCTTCCAGCGCAAGGACGTGCGCGACGCCGTCGTGCTGCTGCGCGGTGCCGCGCGCTCGGCCGACCCCGAGGCGCCCATGCCCGAGCAGGTCCGCGACGTGCTGACCTCGGCCGGCTGGTCCGAGCGGCCGCCCGCCGCCCGCGGTGCCGCCCGGGAGCGCTGGGAGGCGATGAACGCGCTCGTCGGGCTCGCGGACGACCTCGCTCGGATCGCCGCCGACGACCAGCCTGCGACCATCGCAACGCTCGTTGCCGAGCTTGAGGAGCGCGCCGCGGCGCAGCACGCGCCCACGGTCGAGGGGGTCACGCTGGCGTCGCTGCATGCGGCGAAGGGGCTCGAGTGGGACGCCGTGTTCCTCGCGGGCACGAGCGAGGGACTCATGCCCATCTCGCTCGCGGAGACCGACGACGCGATCGCCGAGGAGCGCCGTCTGCTGTACGTCGGCGTGACACGCGCACGTGTGCACCTCGAGCTCTCGTTCGCCCGTTCGCGCAACCCGGGCGGTCGCGCGACGCGCAAGCGCACCCGGTTCCTCGACGGGCTCTGGCCCGACGAGCCGCGCGGGCGGGCTGCCGGCGCTGCGCGCCGCCCACGTGGGCAGGCCAGGCTGCAACTGACGGGCGAGGCCGACGTCGAGCTCTTCGACGCCCTGCGCGAGTGGCGGCTGTCCGTCGCGCGCGAGAGCGACAAGCCGGCGTACACGATCCTCGGCGACGCGACGCTCGCTGAGATCGCCGAGGTGCGGCCGACGTCGATCGCCGGGTTGGCCAGGATCAACGGCATCGGACCGGCCAAGATCGACCGCTACGGGTCCACGATCCTGGCACTTGTGGCCGACGCGCGGACCCCCTGAGAAAATTTGTCCCACGAACTTCGAAAAAAGGGGTGGCGTTCGCGCCGCCGACGTCTATGCTCGGAGAGTCCGTGACGGAGATGGCGCGCGCCGAGAGGCGCAAGCCCGAGAGCAGTAAGGAGGTGGGTGCAAAGAGATGGACGCGATGACCAAGACCACGCTGGTGAACGCATCAGCCGGCTACGCGCCGGGGGCGAAGTCTGCCCTCAAGCCGTGCACGGCGGTCGTTCCCTTCCGCGTGCGTACGCGTACGCAGCACGCCGGAGCTGGCCTCATCGATCGCACCTTCGCACCCGACTCCGCACCCTGGATGCATCCGGTCTGTTGACCGGTCCAGGCCGCGGAGTCCACCCGGGACCCGCGGCCTTCGTCTTTCCGCCCAGGGAAGAAGACCCCACCAGGTCGCACGAACCGGCCCCCTGACTCCAGGGGGCCACCCGCAGGTCCTGAACACCGACGTTCGCACACACCAAGGACCTGACGGAGGAACTCGTGCGTCTCGCACAGCTGTTGGACGAGCGGCTGCTCGACACGATCCCCCAGGGCGGTTCCGGCCCCTGGACTCCCCATCAACCCCTGGCTCAGAGCCCGGCCGAAGCGGCCGAGCTCGACCGCCAGTTCGCGGCGCTGCTGCCGTGCCGCACCCACGACCCCGAGCTCTGGTTCGCCGAGCACACGACCCAGGTCGAGGAGGCCAAGGCGCTGTGCCGCGCCTGCCCCCTGCAGGCCGGCTGCCTGGCCGGCGCCCTGGAGCGTCACGAGCCCTGGGGCGTGTGGGGCGGTGAGGTCTTCGTCGACGGCGTCGTGGTTGCGCGCAAGCGTGGCCGCGGCCGGCCGCGGAAGTCGGAGACCGCGGCGGCATGACCGTCCGCACCGCCGCCTCAGCCGGCGGGCACCAGACCGGTGCAGCCGCACCCCGGGTGCGGCTGCACCGGTCGCACCCGGGGCAGCGCCTCGGGCAGGGCCACCTCGAGCGTGGCCCCGACGGCAACGGGACGCGCGCCGTCGAGCAGCGCGAGGAGCTGCCCCGCCGCGAGGGCCGCGGCGCTCGCCGCGAGGGTCGTCTCGTGCGGGCGCTCCGCGTCGAGCTCCCGCAGCTGCCGGGCGAGGCTGGGCCATCGCGCGTCGGCGTCCGTGGCGTGCCGTGCCACGCACCCGACACAGGCGGACCGCCCCGGCACCACGAGCGGCCCGACCATGACGTCGGCCTCCCGCACGACGACCGGCAGGTGCGGGACGCCGTCCCCGAGCAGTCGCCCGTACCGCTGGGGATCCACCACCTCCGGCTCGACGACGACCACGGCATCCGCCGCCGCGTCGTCCACCTCGTGCACGACGGCGGTGCTCGCGTGCCGTTCGGCGAGCAGCTCGCGCAGCGCGCCCTCGCGGGGCTTGCCGACGTCGCCCGGGCGGTAGCCGCCGAGTCCCGTGTCCGACGTCTGGACCGGCCTGAGGTCGTCGAGGACGAGCGTCCCGACGCCCGCCGTCGCGAGATGTTGGGCGACCACCGCACCGACGCGGCCCAGCCCGCTCAGCCCGACCGTGCACCGCGCCCGGGAAGCCAGCGTCGCCGTTCCCGCGCCGTCGGGGCGCAGCGCGCCGAGTGCCGCGGCGTCGGCCGCCCCTCCCGCCGGTGCCGCAACACCGCCCTGCGCGGGCGGCGCCTGCACGAGGAACCCGCACCGGACCAGCAGCTCCGTGATCTCGGTGCGTCGCTCGTCGTCGACCTCCCAGCGCCGGGCGGCCTGCTCGAGCGACCGGTGGCGCCGCGCGGCGGCCTCGCACAGCCAGCGCGACTCTGCCGCTGACAGCCCGGCCACCACCAGCGCCCACCGGGGGTCGGTACCGAGCTGCACCTCGCCGTCGCCGCGATCGAGGACGGGTGTGCCCGGCCGCAGGCGGACTCCGTCGGAGCCTGACCCGCGGTCGTCGCGGTGTCTCGTGCCGACGGTCGTGCCGACGGTCGTGCCGACGGTGGTGGCGACAGTCATGGTGTGACTGTGGCACGGTGTGCGCAGGTGCCTCCGGCGTCATCCACAGGCCCGCGACCTGTGCGACGAAACACATCGTTGACGTTTTTTCGATACGGTCATTCCGTGGCCCACGACGCCCCGACGTCCGTGGAGGTGCGCCGAAGCCGTCGGCGAACCGCCACGGTCAGTGCCTATCGCGACGGTGAACGCACCATCGTCGCGATCCCGGCGCGCTTCTCCCGGGACCAGGAGAAGGAGTGGGTGGCGAAGATGCTCGCCCGCCTCGAGGACAAGGAGCGACGCCGCCGGCCCTCGGACGACGAGCTCATGGCCCGGGCGCGCGAGCTGTCGGCCAGATACCTCCAGGGCAAGGCACGCCCGACGAGCGTGCGGTGGTCGTCCAACCAGGGGCGGCGTTGGGGGTCGTGCACCCTCGTCGACGGGTCGATCCGCATCTCGACGCGCGTCCAGGGCATGCCCGCATGGGTCCTCGACTATGTGCTCCTGCACGAGCTCGCGCACCTGCTGCACGCGGGCCACGGCCCCGGGTTCTGGAAGCTGCTCGAGGACTACCCGCGCACCGAGCGGGCCAAGGGCTTCCTCGACGGCGTCGCGTTCGTGCAGGACGAGTCGGTCAGCACGCCGGACGACGTCGACTCGCCCGACGACGTCGAGGCCTGAACCACGCTCACTGCTGCTGAGCGCGGCCCTCGTCGCCGTCCGCGCCCTCGCCCAGGATCTGCGCGAGCGCGGTGTCGACGTCGGCCTGCGCGTCGGCCTGCGCGGCGCGACGGTCGAGGTATCCGGCCGGGTCGTCCAGGTCGGCCGGCCCGGGCAGCAGGTCCGGGTGCTCCCAGACCGCGTCGCGGGCCTGCGGCCCGCTCGCCTCGAGGACGTGCCCGAACAGCGCGGCGGCGTCGCGCGAGCGCCGCGGGCGCAGCTCGAGCCCGACGAGCGTCGCGAACGTGTGCTCGGCCGGCCCGCCCGCGGCGCGCCGGCGCCGAAGCATCTCGCGCAAGGGTACGGCGTGCGGCAGGTGGGGGAGCGCGGCCGTCGCGGCAACTTCGCTGACCCAGCCCTCGACCAGCGCCAGCGCGGTCTCGAGCCGCAGCAGCGTGGCCCGCTGCTCCTCGGTGTGCTGAAGCCCGAACACCCCGCCCGTGAGCGCGCCGCGCAGCGCTTCCGGGTCGCTCATGTCGATGTCGCGCACCTGCTGCTCGAGCACGTCGAGGTCGATCGTGATGCCCCGCGCATACCGTTCGACGAGCCCGAGCAGGTGCGACCGCAGCCAGGTGACGTGCGTGAACAGGCGTGCGTGCGCCGCCTCGCGCACCGCGAGGAAGTGCCGCACCTCGTCGGGCGGGGCGTCGAGGCCCTCGGCGAACGCGGCGACGTTGGTCGGCACGAGCACCGTCGTGGGCTCGTCGAGGAGCGGCACTCCCACGTCGGTGGCACCGAAGACCTCGCGCGAGAGGGTCCCGGCCGCCTGCCCGACCTGCATCCCGAACACGGCTGCCCCGAGCCGTCGCATCAGCTGCCCCGGCTCGAAGGTGCCGCCCAGCGCACCGATCGGCATGCCGGGCAGGGCAGGCAGCCCGAGCTCGCCGGCGTCGAACCCCTCGCCGTCGCCGGGCAGCTGGTCGCGCAGGACGGTGGCGAGCGCGTCGGCGACCGAGGTCGCGACCGGGGCGACGAGCCGGTTCCAGGCCGGCAGGGTCGCCTCGACCCACTCCGAGCGGCTCCAGGCCTGCGGGCGGCCGCCCGCAGGCGGCAGGTCGGTCACGACGTCGAGCCAGAGCTCGGCCACGGACAGCGCGTCGGTGGCCGCCTTGGCCTGACCACCCGTGAGGAACGGGTCGCCCTCGGCGACCGCGACCTGCCGCGCGACGTCGTGCGCGACGTCGGTGTTGACGGGGGCGTCGCCGGACGCGGACAGCAGGCGCTGCACCTGGGCGAGCACGTGCTGCATGGCTGCGGGGTCCGGAGTGCCCGCGCCGGGAAGGCCGGCGAGGGCGGCCGGGTCGAAGCCCTGCGCGCGCATCTGCTCCAGCACCTCGTCGGTCTGGTCGCCGAAGAAGCCCGAGAGCATCTCGCGCAGCATCCGCTCGCGCTCCTCGGCACCGTCGGGGTCGTCGGGCAGGTTGCTCACTGCGTGCTCCTCAGATCGCACTCGGTGCTGCTGTCGGCTGTCCGGTCCGCACCGCCGTCGCTCGGTCGGCCGCGGTCTCACGGTACCCACCTCGACGTGCGACCGGGGGGCCCGGTTCCGCCGTTCGCTCTGGGCGCACCGGCCCGGCGGGTCGGGGATGATGGGGCGGTGACGTTCGACCGCGACATCCTGGCGCCCGCTGAGCCGGACCTCTACCCTTCCGCGCACGTGACGCGCCGTACCGTGACGCTCACCCTCGCGATGCTCGCCACGGGGGCGCTCGCCGCCGTCGCGCTCGTCATGCCGACCGCCTACGCGGTGCGCACACCCGGCCCGACCGAGGACACGCTCGGGGTGCAGGACCTCGGCGACGGCGAGAGCATGCGCGAGGTGCCGCTCGTCGAGATCGAGGGGACCGAGACGCACGACCCGTCGGGCGAGCTGCGGCTCACGACGGTCTCGGTGTACGGCGGCCCGGGCGGGGACGTTCTCGTCGGGGACGTCCTGATGGGCTGGTTCGCGCGCGACCGCTCGGTCCAGCCGGTCGAGGCGATCTTCCCCCCGGACCTGACCCCCGAAGAGCAGGAGGAGACGGGGCAGGCCGAGATGGTGTCGTCACAGGAGAACGCCACCGTCGCGGCCCTGACCGAGCTCGGGTACGAGGTCCCCGCCACCCTCACGATCGTCGGTGCCGCCCCGGGCACGGGGGCCGACGGTGTCGTGGCCGAGGGCGACGTCGTGCAGAGCATCGACGGCCGGACCGTCGTCACGCACCAGGACCTGCTCGGAGGGCTCGCGGACGTCAGCCCGGGCGCCGACGTCGTCCTCGGCGTCCTGCGGGGCGGTGAGCCCGTCGATCTCACGATCACCACGGGCGAAGGGGACGGCCGGGCGCTGCTCGGCGTCTATCTGGACCCCGACTACGACTACCCCGTGGACGTGCGCATCCAGATCGAGAACATCGGCGGCCCGAGCGCCGGGTCGATGTTCGCGCTCGCGATCATCGACAAGCTGACGGCCGACGACGAGCTCGCCGGCGAGATCGTCGGCGGCACCGGGACGATGGACGTGGAGGGTCACGTCGGTGCGATCGGCGGTATCGAGCAGAAGATGTACGGTGCTCGGCGCGACGGCGCCCGGTGGTTCCTCGCGCCGGCCGGCAACTGCCGGGAGGTCCTCGGCAACGTCCCGGACGGCCTGCAGGTCGTAGCGGTCGCGACGCTGTCCGAGGCGCGCGACGCGATCGAGGCCATCGGCGCGGGCGAGACGGCGTCTCTGCCCACCTGCTCGTGACCCGTTCGTGACCTGCGCCCATGTGGAGGTTCCGGTGACCATCGGCGTGGGAAAAGTGGGAACCTGGGGGTAGACCCGGTCGTTCACCAAGAACGACCACCCTGGTCCCCCGTCCCGTCCCGTCCCGAGTACGAGCGAGGTCCCCGCACCGTGTCCTTCACAGCCCCGCCACGACGTCCAGGTCCACCGACCAAGCGGCGCCGAAGCCCGCTCACGATCACGATCGCGGTCCTCGCGGCGGTCGTCGTGGCCGTGCTCCTGCTGGCGAACTTCTGGACCGAGGTCCGGTGGTTCCAGACCCTCGGGTTCGGCAACGTCATCTGGACGCAGTGGATCGCGCGCGGCCTCCTCTTCGCGGCGGGGTTCCTGATCATGGGAGCGGCGGTCTACACGTCCTTCTCGGTGGCGTACCGGGCGCGGCCCGTCTACGCGCCGTCGACTCCCGAGCAGGCGACGCTCGACCAGTACCGCGAGGCGGTCGAGCCGCTGCGCAGGGTCGTGACGATCGCCGCGCCGCTGCTCGTCGGCTTCTTCGCCGGCGTCGCCGCGTCGGCGCAGTGGCGCACGGTCCTGCTCGCGATCAACGGCGGTGAGTTCGGCACGTCGGACCCCGAGTTCGGCATCGACCACGGGTTCTTCGTCTTCACGCTGCCGGCGCTGCGGTTCATCGTGAGCTTCCTCATGTCGGTCGTCGTGATCTCCGCCATCGCCGGGCTCGTCACGCACTATCTCTACGGCGGGCTGCGGCTCGGCCCGGTCCCCGCCGGGGTGACCCGCACGACGCCTGCCGCGCGGGTCCACCTGGCGATCCTCGGCGCCGCGCTCATGGTGCTGATCGGTGCGAACTACTGGCTCGACCGGTACTCGATCCTCACGGGCTCGAACAACCGGTTCGACGGTGCGAGCTACACCGACATCCACGCGGTCATCCCGACCAAGGAGATCCTCACGGCCGTCGCGGTGCTGGTTGCACTGCTCTTCGTCCTGGCGGCGATCCGCGGCACGTGGCGCCTGCCGGCGATCGGCGTCGGCCTCATGGTCGTCTCGGCGATCGCGATCGGCGGCGTGTACCCGGCCGTCGTGCAGCGGTTCCAGGTCAACCCGAACGCGCAGCAGCTCGAGGCGCCGTACATCCAGCGCAACATCGACGCCACGCTCGAGGCGTTCGACTTGGACGACATCGCGAAGCAGCAGTACGACGCGACGACGGAGGCCGAGGCCGGACAGCTCCGCGAGGACGCCCAGACGACCGCGTCCGTGCGCCTGCTCGACCCGCAAGTCGTCAGCCCGTCGTTCCGCCAGCTGCAGCAGAACAAGCAGTACTACAACTTTACCGAGAACCTCGCGGTCGACCGGTACGAGATCGACGGCGAGGTGCGCGACACCGTGATCGCGGTGCGCGAGCTCAACCTGGACGGCCTGGGCGAGCGCAACTGGACCAACGACCACACCGTCTACACGCACGGCTACGGCGTCGTGGCGGCGTACGGCAACGTGCCCGGACCGGACGGTCAGCCCGCGTTCTTCGAGGGCGGCATCCCGACCCAGGGTGCGCTGACCGACATCGGCGACGGGTACGAGCCGCGCATCTACTTCTCGCCGAGCACCACGACGTACTCGATCGTCGGTGCCCCCGAGAGCGCGGAACCCTGGGAGCTGGACTACCAGGCCGACGAGGAGGGCGGCCGCCAGATCCGCACCGCGTTCCCGACGGACGAGGTCTCCGCGGGACCGGAGATCGGCACCTTCTTCTCGAAGCTGCTCTTCGCGCTGAAGTTCGGCGACGAGCAGATCTTCTTCTCCGACCGCGTCACGGACGAGTCGCAGATCCTCTACGACCGGGACCCGCAGCAGCGCGTGGCCAAGGTGGCCCCGTGGCTGACGCTCGACAACAAGATGTACCCCGCGGTCGTCGACGGCCGCGTCAAGTGGGTCGTCGACGCGTACACGACGTCCGCCGACTACCCGTACTCCACGCAGATGCCGATGCAGGAGGCCACGACGGACTCGCTGACGCTGGCCGCCCAGGGTGTGCCCATCGAGCTGCCGCCCGAGGTGAACTACATCCGCAACTCGGTCAAGGCCACGGTCGACGCTTACGACGGCTCGGTCACGCTGTACGCCTGGGAGCCGGACGACCCGCTGCTCCAGGCGTGGTCGGAGATCTTCCCGACCTCGCTGCGACCCATGGAAGAGATCTCCGGTGACCTGATGAGCCACATCCGGTACCCCGAGGACCTCTTCAAGGTCCAGCGCGAGCTGCTCACGCAGTACCACGTGACCGACGCGGTGCAGTTCTTCTCGAGCTCTGACGAGTGGGAGACGCCGGAGGACCCGGTGTCGGGCACCGAGACCATCGCCTCGAAGCAGCCGCCGTACTACCTGACGCTCCAGATGCCGGGCCAGGACCGGTCCGCGTTCTCGCTCACGAGCACGTTCATCCCGGGCGGTAACACCGACCGCGAGATCCTGACCGGGTACCTCGCGGTGGACGGCGACGCCGGGACGACGGCCGGTGAGAAGGCCGAGACCTACGGTCAGCTCCGGCTCCTGGAGCTGCCGCGCGACGCGACGGTGCCCGGCCCCGGGCAGGTGCAGAACAACTTCAACTCGAACCCGACGATCTCCGAACAGCTCAACATCCTCGAGCGCGGCTCGTCGATCGTGGTGCGTGGCAACCAGCTGACACTGCCCGTGGGCGGTGGCCTGCTGTACGTCCAGCCGGTGTACATCCAGTCGGCCGGCGGGACGCAGTTCCCGCTGCTGCGCCGGGTGCTCGTGGCGTTCGGCGACCAGACGGGCTATGCGGCGACCCTCGACGAGGCGCTCGACCAGGTCTTCGGTGGTGACTCGGGTGCCAGGGCAGGGGACGCCGAGGGCGACGTCGAGACTGACGTGCCCACCGACCCTGTGGACGTCGACCCGGGCACGGGCACCGGGTCCGAGCCCGAGCCGACCGACACAGCGGAGCCGACGACGCCGACCACCCCGGAGGGCGACCCGCGCGCACGCCTCGACGCGGCCCTGCAGGAGGCCAACGAGGCCCTGGCCGACAGCCAGGAGGCGCTCTCCTCGGGCGACTTCGCGGCCTACGGCGAGGCGCAGGAGCGCCTGCAGCGGGCGATCGAGGAGGCCGTCGCCGCGGAGGCCGAGCTCGCAGGCTGATCACGGGCTGACGCTCGATCGACACGAGGGGGGTGCCGTCCATCGGATGGCGCCCCCCTCGCTGCGCGCGTGGAGCGGCCTGTGACCTCCGTCCCACTTGGTCGATTCGATTTGGTGTGGGTGGGTTCGATGCCGTAATGTCTTCCAAGTCGACGCGGGGTGGAGCAGTTCGGTAGCTCGCTGGGCTCATAACCCAGAGGTCGCGGGTTCAAATCCCGCCCCCGCTACGAGATCAGGCCCGGGAGTCCAAGGACTCCCGGGCCTGAATGCATTGGAGACGGATCCAGTTCCGCGACGCCGCGATGCCGCGCCGCGCGGCCTGCGTGAACGAGGCGACCCGCCCAGTCATCGTGCTGTGGCGAGGGCGGTCATGTCAGTGCCACGACGATGGTGACGATCGCCCCGACAGCAGCGAGCGCGAGCGCCGCCGTCTGGATCCAGCGGGCGTCGGCTCGAGGCGCGAGAAGGGCGCCTGCGGCCGCGCCCGCTCCCAGCGCCCCAATGAGCACGGCCCACGTCAGGGGCGGGATGGAGATCCGTGGAGCCGCTGCCACGGCAAGGACGTTGATGACGGCCGCGACGCCTTGGAGCGTCGGGACGAAGGTCGGCCCGGCCCAGCCGGTGCGCACCGCGTAGATCGCCAGCGGTGGACCGCTCAGGCCTGCGGCGGCGCCGAGGCCTCCGGCGCTCGCACCGGCGAACACCCGCGCCAGCATCGAATCATCTGACGGCCTGCTCCGGGTTCTCAGCCAGAAGGTCAGCGCGATGGCGCTGAGCACCGCGACGCCGATGGTGGCCTGCAGAATCGCTTGATCCGCCCGCTGTACGAGTGGGGAGAGGGCCAGGATGACGACCGCCGACCCGGCTGCCATGGTGGCTGCCCGTCGCCACTCGATCCTGCCGAGGGAAGTCAGCAGAATCCCTATGTTCAGCAGCAGGGCCATCAGGTTGCACAGGGGCACCGCGGTCAGCGGGCCGAACATCAGCACGAGGGCCGGTGCGCTCACCAGGGCGATCCCGATGCCGGTGATCCGTTGGGCGGTAGCCCCGAGCGTCACGGCGAGGCACACAGCCGCCAGGCCAGCAGCCTCGGTCACCTGTGTGTCCCGGCCGCGGGGCGGCTCAGGCTCGTCACGAACGTGATGGCGTCGCCCCGATAGTGCAGGAGCTCGTAGTCGATGGGCTTCTGACCGGTCGTGAACGTGGTGCGCTCGACCAGCAGGATGGGCTCTCCGGGGGCGACCCGCAGGTGTTCAGCGACGTGCTCGGCGGCGCTGGTCGCACGCAGGCGGTAGGTCGCCTCGCGCAGCGGGATGCCGTACTTCTCTTCGAGCAGGGTGAAGATCGGCTGGTTCGCGAGGTCTTCGCGAACCATCCCCTCGGCGACTCCGCCGGGAAGCCAGGTCTGGTCGAACGAGACCGGTCGTCCTTCAGCCAGCCGCACTCGTTCGATGAAGTCGACCGGCGATCCCGTCAGCAGGTCGAGCCGGGCGGCGACGGCAGGGGAGGCCGGCACGGTCTCGGCGGTGATCAGCTCCGCGGAGGCTCCGAGGCCCAGGGCCTCCATGTCCTCGACGAACCCGGTGAGTGCGGTCAGGGGCTGCTCGAGCTGCCGCTCGGCGACGAAGGTGCCCCGTCCCTGCTGAGTCACGACGACACCTCGGGCCACAAGGTTCTGAACGGCGCGCCGGACTGTGATGCGACTCGCGCCGAATTCCTCGATCAGCTGGTCCTCGGTCGGCAGCCGGTCTCCCGGAGCGAGTCCGGTGGTGATCCTGGCCAGCAGCGCGTCTTCGATCTGGGCGTAGAGGGGTTGTTTCGACACGCGATTAGTATAACAACATAATGACTGTGCACCACGGTGACTCCGACCGGGCTCAGCGACGGAATCGCAGTCTCTGCGGGGCGGCGGTGCTGGCCACCCTGCGGCGTTGTGACCGCGGTCGCTTGCTTCCGACGTGGTACGCGCGGTCGCGATCTGCCCGGCGGATCCCCGCCTCTTTCCGGCGGATCATCACGCATCTCCGTGTTTCCCGAGGTCAGCGGACAGTCCGGTCACGTGGGGCAGGCGTAACTCTCGGGTAACTGGAGTCGCTATGGCACGTAACCCGCGCCCCCGAGAGTCCTCGCATGAAGCCGACAACGGATGACCCGGTGCCCGCAGGGCGGCGTTCCGGGCCTGTCCGCCGGATCCGTGACGTACTCCGGACGCGCATCCTCGAGGGCGTCTACGGGCGCGAGCCACTTCCACCGGAGACCGCCCTGGCCCTGGAGTTCGGCGCCAGCCGCAACATCATCCGCGAGGTTCTCTCGCTCCTGCGGGACGAAGGCCTGATCACCCGCATCCAGGGTTCTGGCACCTTCGTGGTCGCCGGAAAGCTCGTCCATGGCCTCGACCGGCTTCGAGGCCTCGCGGAGACCTTCGAGTCGCGACATCCCCGCGTCACCAACGACGTCGTCCTGGCCGAGATCCTGCCAGCCGTGCCCCTGGTCGCCGAGCGGCTCCAGCTCGAAGCAGGTTCTCCAGTCCTCTGCCTGGAGCGTGTCCGCTCCTTCGACGGCGAGCCGGTGACCCTCGACGCCAGCTACTTCCCGGCCGACATCGGCGAGCCGCTGCTCGAGCTCGACCTCGAGAACCACGACATCTTCGAGCTCATCGAGTCCGAGCTCGGCCTGCCGCTCGGTGCCGCACGGCTGCGGATCGAGGCCATGGTCGCCGACCGTGTGGTCGCAGGGATGCTCCGCATCCGCCCCGGGTCGCCGTTGCTGTTCGTGGAGCGGCTGACACACGCCGACGGTGGCCGGCCCGTCGACCTCGAGTTCCTGCGCTACCGGGGCGACCGGATGACCCTGGCCAGCTGGC
The DNA here is from genome assembly GCA_009663185.1 of Isoptericola halalbus. Classification (GTDB taxonomy): domain Bacteria; phylum Actinomycetota; class Actinomycetes; order Actinomycetales; family Cellulomonadaceae; genus Isoptericola; species Isoptericola halalbus. The sequence continues at coordinate 370,527 of VJZX01000001.1, read as the reverse complement.
TTGAGCGCACCCCTCTCGCCAACCCCTTCACGTCCCTGCGCGACACAGAAAGCGACTAGGCCATGCAGATTCCCGAAGTAACCGACCGGCGTCACATCGAATGTGACGTCCTCGTCGTAGGCGGCGGCACGGCGGGCACGATGGCCGCACTGACGGCGGCCAGAAACGGGGCCTCCGTCCTGATCATGGAGAAGGCGCACGTCCGCCACTCGGGCGCCCTGGCGATGGGTATGGACGGCGTCAACAACGCCGTCGTCCCCGGCAAGGCGACCCCCGAGGACTACGTCGCCGACATCACCGTCGCGAACGACGGCATCGTGAACCAGCGCACCATCTACCAGACCGCGACCCGAGGCTTCGAGATGGTGCAGCGCCTGGAGTCCTACGGGGTCAAGTTCGAGAAGGACGAGCACGACGAGTACGCCGTCCGCAAGGTGCACCGCTCCGGCAGCTACGTCCTCCCGATGCCCGAGGGCAAGGAGGTCAAGAAGGTCCTCTACCGCGAGCTCCGGTCGCGCAACGTGCGTTCCAACGTCACGATGACCAACCGGCTCATGCCGGTTCGGGTTCTCACGGTGGACGGGCGGGCGGTCGGTGCCGTCGGCTTCGACACCCGCACCGGCGAGTTCGTGACGGTGTCAGCCGGGGCGGTGATCCTCGCCGCCGGTGCGGCCGGTCGGCTGGGCCTGCCGGCCAGCGGATACCTCTACGGGACGTACGAGAACCCCACGAACGCTGGTGACGGCTACGCGATGGCCTACCACGCCGGCGCGGAGCTGTCGGGCATCGAGTGCTTCCAGATCAACCCGCTGATCAAGGACTACAACGGCCCGGCCTGCGCTTACGTGGCCAACCCGTTCGGCGGCTACCAGGTCAACGGCGAAGGCAACCGCTTCGTCGACTGCGACTACTGGTCCGGGCAGATGATGGCGGAGGTCAAACGGGAGCTGGAGAGCTCGCGTGGACCCATCTACCTGAAGCTGAGCCACCTTCCGGACGCGACGATCAGTGAGATCGAGGGCATCCTCCACACCACCGAGCGCCCCACGCGCGGGACGTTCCACGAGGGCCGGGGAACGAACTACCGGGATCGTGACATCGAGATGCACATCTCGGAGATCGGGCTGTGCAGCGGCCACTCCGCGTCTGGCGTCTGGGTGGACGAGCACGCCAGGACCACGGTCCCGGGCCTGTACGCCGCGGGCGACATGGCACTGGTCCCGCACAACTACATGATCGGCGCCTTCGTGTACGGCGACATCGCCGGCGAGGACGCGGCGATCTTCGCCAGGTCGGCCTCCCGCCCGGGACTGCCTGAGGATCAGATCGAGGCCGCGCACGAGCTGATCTACCGGCCGGCATCCAACCCGGACGGTCCGCCGCAGCCCCAGGTCGAGTACAAGCTGCGCCGCTTCGTCAACGACTACCTGCAGCCTCCCAAGACGGAGCGCTACCTCTCCCTGGGCATCGAGGCGTTTGAGCGCATGCGCATCGACATCGCTCAGATGGGCGCCCGCACGCCCCATGAGCTGATGCGTTGCGCCGAGGTCAGCTTCATCCGGGACTGCGCGGAGATGGCGGCGCGGTCCTCCCTCGAGCGCACCGAGAGCCGGTGGGGGCTCTACCACGCCCGCAACGACATCCCCCAGCAGGACGACGCGAGCTGGTTCTGCCACCTCAACCTCAGCAAGGACGCCGCGACTGGAGGGATGAAGTTCGAGCGGCGACCCGTGGCCCCCTACATCGTGCCTGTGCCGGGGTTCGTGCGACCCGACGGTGTTCCGGACGAGCTCGCCCCGCAGGGAGTCGAGCTGGCGGAGGCATGGCGATGAGCGCCCCGAACGCGCGCATCCTCGCCCTGCTCGAGCTGGTCGACGAGGCCCCGTCCGCGGAGGAGCTGGAGCCCTATCTCAGGAGCGACGATCCCGAGGTCCGCCGAACCGCGCTCACGGTTCTCAGCGAGGCAGGAGATGACTGGGAGGAGGCCACACCATATTTCGCGGCCGCCCTGACCGACCCGGACGACGCGGTACGCCAGCGCGCGGCCGACCTGCTCCGTGAGCTGCGTGAGGTGCTCCAGCCAGGCCCGGAGTTCGTGGAGCACCTGCAGGTCGCGACGAGCAGTGATGACGCAGGGATACGGTGCGCCGCGATCGGCGCACTGTGGCGCCACCGGCTCACGTCGACCGCCGATCTCCTGCGTTGCCTGTCCGACCCGGACCCACGTGTCCGCCGCGAGGTCGTCCTGGGTCTCGTCTCCCTGGACGACCTCGACGGCCTCGCTGTCGCAGCGCGGGATACCGAACCCCGGATCCGGATCGCTGCGGCCCGCGGAATCGGAGCGGTCGGTGACCCTCGGGGGATCGCCACGCTCGTCGGCATGCACGACGACAGCGATCACCTTGTTCGTGCTGCAGCCCTGAACGCACTCAGCGGGACCGGGTGCACCGACGACGCCGCCGGGCTTGCCGTCGCCGGTCTGGCGGACACCGCCTGGGAAGTACGACAGGCGGCCGCTACCGCCCTTATCGAGTCGAGAGCTGAAGGTGCCGTCGAACCGCTCATCGTCGCTGCCGCTGATCAGAACCTGGACGTCCGCAAGGCCGCCGTCAAGGCCTTGACGCCGCGTCTGGCCCAGAACCCAGACGTGCGCGAGGCACTGCTTCGCGCCCAAGGAGATGCGGACGCCGACGTCCGTGCCTTCGCCCGCATCGCCCTGGAATCCGAAGCCGACTTCCCTTCTTGAGAGGACCCGTCCATGGCTCAAGCAACATCCCGCTCCGACGTCCCGGTCGTGATCGACGAGGAGAAGTGCATCGATGGATGCACCCTCTGCGTCGACATGTGCCCGCTGGACTCGCTGGCGATCAACCCCGACTCGGGCAAGGCCTACATGCACGTCGACGAGTGCTGGTACTGCGGCCCCTGCGCCGCCCGCTGCCCCGTCGACGCCGTGACCGTCAACATCCCGTACCTGCTGCGCTGAGGAGACGACCGTGAAGATCACCAGGATGGCGGCCGGTACCGCCGTGCTTGTCCTGACAGGCAGCGCCCTTGCCGGTTGTGCTGGCGCTGCCGCGGATGACACCGTCGCGGTCGCCGTCGGATACCAGTCCAAGACCATCAACACCGTCACGGCCGGCACGCTGATGCGCGAGCTGGGGCTGCTCGAGAAGCATCTGGACGAGGCAGCGCAGAAGTCCGGGAAGGCCTACGAGATCAGCTGGCACGACTTCGCCTCGGGACCTCCGCTCACTGCCGAGATGATCGCCGAGAAGGTCGACATCGGCTCCATGGGCGACTACCCGTTGTCCGTCAACGGGGCCAAGTCGGCGACGCTCGGAGCCGCCAAGACCCGGTGGGTCAGTGTCACCGGCTACAACCTGGACGGCGCGCTCAACCAGATCGTGGTCCCGACGGACTCCACGGCAACCACGCTCAACGACCTGGATGGCCAGGTCGTCTCGACGAGTCTCGGTTCGACCGCGCACGGCAACCTCGTCCGGGCTCTCGACGGCGCCGGCATGTCGCCCGGTGACATCGACATCCTCGGCCAGGACCCGCCCGTGGGCATGACCTCGCTGGAGTCGAAGCAGGTTGCCGCGCTGGCGCAGTTCGTCCCGTTCCCGCAGAAGGCGGTCTTCGAGGGCACCGGGAGGCTCCTGCACAACGGCAAGACCGGAACCCCCACGTTCCACGGGGTGGTGGCGAACGAGAAGTACATCGAGGAGAACCCCGAGGTCATGACGGCATTCCTCGCGGCACAGAAGGAGGCGACCGAGTACCTGCAAGAGCATCCCCTCGAGGCCGCGGAGAAGGTCGCCGCCGCGACCGGGCTGCCTCCCGAGCTCGTCTACCTCTACAACGGCCCCAACGGTGCAGTCACCTTCGACCTGACGATCAAGCCGCAGCTGGTCGACGCCGTCAAGCAGGGCCTGCCGTTCCTGAAGGACCTCGGCTCGCTGGAGGAGCTCGACGTCGACGCATTCGTCGACGAGGGTCCGCTCAAGGAGATCTACGGCGCCGACTACGCGAAGGTGCAGGCCGACACGGTGAATGCTTCCGCGATCACCGGCCACGACGAGGTTTGCGACCGTGAGGTCGAGGAGGCGGCGACCGCGTCGGAGGCATGGCCCGCGGGCAGCGCCACCACCAAGGTCGCAGCTACGCCCACGTGCCTCCTGATGCTGGTCGCCAAGGGTGGGGAATACCGCTCGCTGTACGTCCCCGACACGGCGTCGGGAACGCGGATCTTCGGGCAGTTCGCCACCTGGGTGGTGGATCCGGCCCTCGGCGAGGCGGAGAAGATGCTTCCGTTCGCCACGGTCGGAGACGCCGAAGCCTACGCGGCGGAGCACGCGGGCGCCGAGGTGCTGGGGTACGACGAAGCCCTCGAGAGCGTGCGAGCGCCATGACCACCACCCAGGAGCGGGCACTTCCCGCTGTCCCGGTTGCCGAGGCACCACCGATCGAGCGAGTACATCCGTCGCCCGGGCGCGGCGGACTGGCCGCGGTGGCGTCCAGGTCGCTCCCGATCGTCCCGATCGTCGGTGCAGTGCTGGTCTGGCACCTGCTGACCAGGTACGACGTGATCGCCTGGGTGCGGTTCGACAAGATCCCCGGACCACTGGACGTCTACCACTCGCTGCGGGTGCAGCTGGAGACGGCCGAGTTCCGCCAGCATGTCGTCTCGAGCCTGCGAAGGATCCTGTCGGGGTTCGCGCTCGCCAGCCTGGTCGGGGTCGTCGTGGGGATCGGGATCGGCCGATCGAAGGTCGTCGCAGCGTTGCTGCGCCCCTTGATCGAGATCGCCCGCCCGATCCCCGCGATCGCGCTCGTCCCCCTCGCGATCCTGCTGTTTCCCACCAGCGAGCAGGGCATCGTCTTCATCACCTTCTTCGCGGCGGTCTTCCCGGTCACCGTGGCCACCATCCACGCGATGAAGACGCTGCCCCTGGTCTGGATGGATGCAGCCTCGACTCTTGGCGCGAGAAGGCGGCAGGTCCTCTTTCACATCGTGCTGCCTGGCGCGATGCCGGCGATCTTCTCCGGTCTGTCGGTGAGCATGGGGGTGGCCTGGATCTGCGTCATCAGTGCCGAGATGATCTCCGGCCAGTTCGGCGTCGGCTACTGGACCTGGATGTCCTACTCGCTGCTCGACTACTCGGGCGTGGTCGCCGGGATGCTGACCATCGGAGCGATGGGATTCACGACATCCTGGCTGATCGAGCGCCTCGGTCGCCGAGTGAACCGTTGGCTGCCGGGGGAGGCGCGATGAGCTCCGCGGCAGTCGCCACGACCGACGCCGGCGCACCGGTCGACCTCGACAACATCCGGATCGACTACCCAGACGGGCCCGCCGCGCAGATCGATCTGAAGGTCGACCCCGGTGAGATCGTCATGCTCCTCGGCCCCTCAGGCTGCGGCAAGTCGACCATCCTGCGGGCTCTCGCGGGCCTGCAGCCGATCGCAGCAGGCGCCGCGAGGATCGACGGCCTGGTCCACAACGGCCCGGAAGCCCACTGCGCGATGGTGTTCCAAGAGGATGCGTTGCTGCCTTGGCGCACGGCCCGCCGGAACGTCGAGTTCGCGCTGGCGATGCGAGGGGTTCCGCGTCGGGAGCGCAAGCAGCTCGCGCTCGCGCTGCTGGACCAGGTAGGCCTGACGCCATTCGCCGATCACCTGCCCAAGCAGCTCTCCGGCGGCATGCGCCAGCGCGTCCAGCTCGCGCGGACTCTTGCCGCAGAGCCGCGAGTGCTGCTCATGGATGAGCCGTTCGGTGCCCTCGATGCCCAGACGCGGCTCGACATGCAGGAGCTGCTGGTCTCGGTCTGGCAGCAGCGACGCACCACCGTCCTCTTCGTGACGCACGACGTCGAGGAGGCCCTGCTGCTCGCCGATCGCGTCGTCGTACTGACACCGCGCCCGGCCCGGGTCGCGCGGATCGTCGCCGTAGCACGCCCTCGCGACCCCGACGCCCAGCTGCACCCGGAGTTCGCGCTGCAGGGCAAGGAGATCCTCGCGCTGCTCGGCCATGGGCAGTTTCCCTCCCACTGAAGACCTGAAGGACTGAGACATGACCTACGTCATCGGAGCCCCGTGCATCGACGTCACCGACCGCGCCTGTGTCGACGAGTGCCCCGTGGACTGCATCTACATCGGGGAACGCAGCGCGTACATCAACCCTGACGAGTGCATCGACTGCAGTGCCTGCGAACCCGTCTGCCCGGCCGAGGCGATCTTCCAGGCAGACGACGCGCTGGAGGAGGAGCTCGCCTTCGTCGAGGACAACGCCCGCTTCTTCACCGAGGTGCTGCCCGGTCGTTCGGCGCCCGTGGGCAACCCCGGTGGGGCCGCGGACCTCGGTGACATCGGCGTGGACACCCCCCTCGTGGCCGGGACACCCGGCCGATGAACACAGAGCGCATCGACCGGGTCGTCGTCCGGTTCGCCGGCGACTCCGGCGACGGCATGCAGCTCGTCGGGGATCGCTTTACCGGGCAGGCAGCCGCGTTCGGCAACGACCTGGCGACCTTCCCCAACTTTCCGGCGGAGATCAGGGCGCCGCAGGGCACCGTGCACGGCGTCTCCTCGTTCCAGGTCCACTTCGCCAGCAGCGACATCCTCACCCCCGGTGACGCTCCCGACGTGCTCGTGGCGATGAACCCCGCGGCGCTCCGGGCCAATGCCGCCGACGTCTCGGTCGGCGGTGTCGTGATCGTCGATCCCGACGAGTTCACCAAGCGCAACATCGCCAAGGCCGGGTATGTGTCGGACCCCCTCAGCGATGGATCCCTTGCCCATCTCACCGTCCATCAGGTCACCATGGGCGCCCTGACCCTGGGGGCTGTCAGCGAGCTCGGCCTCGGACGCAAGGAAGCGCTGCGGTGCCGGAACCTCTTCGCGCTGGGGCTCCTGTCCTGGATGTACGGGCGGCCGACCGAGGTGGTGGAGGACTACCTGCGGAAGAAGTTCGCGAAGAAGCCGCTGGTGGCGCAGGCGAACATCCTTGCCTTCCGCGCCGGCTGGAACTTCGGTGAGACGACGGAGATGTTCGCCGTCAGCTACGAGGTGCCTGCCGCGGCCCTTCCCGAGGGGACATACCGGCACGTGAGCGGCAACGCGGCACTCGCGCTGGGCATCATCGCTGCGGGCTGGGTGTCCGGGATGAAGGTGGTGCTGGGTACCTACCCGATCACCCCTGCCTCCGACATCCTGCACGAGCTCGCCAAGCACAAGAACTTCCCGGTGCTCACCATCCAGGCCGAGGACGAGATCTCCGCGGTCGGTGCTGCCCTCGGTGCCTCGTTCGGCGGAGCACTCGGCGTCACCACGACCTCCGGTCCCGGTCTCGCCCTCAAGTCGGAGACGATCGGTCTGGCGGTGATGGCCGAGCTCCCGCTGCTCGTCGTCGACGTCCAGCGAGGCGGGCCCTCGACCGGGCTGCCCACGAAGACGGAGCAGGCAGACCTTCTGCAGGCCATGTTCGGGCGGCACGGCGAGTCACCGGTCGCGGTCGTCGCACCCAGCACGCCGGCGGACTGTTTCGACGCGGCCCTGGAGGCAGTTCGGATCGCCGTCACCTACCGGACCCCCGTGCTCCTTCTGTCCGACGGAGCCCTCGCCAACGGCGCAGAGCCGTGGCGACTCCCGGTGATCGACCAGCTGCCAGACATCCGTCCTGACTTCTCGACGGAACCCAACGCGGCGGACGGGAGCGGGACCCACTGGCCTTACGTCCGGGACCAGGAGACGCTGGCACGTGCATGGGCGATCCCCGGCACCCCAGGGCTGGAGCACCGCATCGGCGGGCTCGAGAAGGCCGCTGACACAGGTGCCATCTCGTACGACCCGGCCAACCACGAGTTCATGGTGCGGTTGCGCCAGCAGAAGATCGCCGGCATCGACGTCGCGGATCTCGACGTCCACGATCCCTCCCCGGCGACCACCCGGACATTGATCCTCGGTTGGGGCTCCACCTATGGACCCATCCAGGATGCGTGCCGTCGACTGGCCGCGCGGGGAGTCCCCGTCGCCCACGCCCACCTGCGGCACCTCAACCCGTTCCCGGCCAACCTCGACGACGTCCTCGCCCGGTACGAGCGCGTCATCGTCCCCGAGATGAACCTCGGCCAGCTGGCGCTCCTGCTCCGTGGACGTGGGGCCACCCACCTGGTCAGTCACACCCAGGTCACCGGACAGCCGTTCAAGGCGGGCGACCTGGAGGCGGCGTTCCTCGCCTACATGGAAGGAGTCGCGGCATGACCACGCTCGACGAACCGCTCCAGGTCGAGGGGGAGCAGCAGCCGCTCTCGGGACTCGCGATGGTGCCCCGCGGACCGCAAGGACAGAAGCCCGCGGACTACCGGTCCGACCAGGAGGTGCGCTGGTGCCCGGGCTGCGGGGACTACATCATCCTCAACACGGTGCAGGCGATGCTGCCGGCTCTCGGCCTGAAGAAGGAGAACCTGGTCTTCGTTTCGGGCATCGGGTGCTCGAGCCGGTTCCCCTACTACCTCGACACCTACGGGATGCACTCCATCCATGGCCGCGCGCCCGCGATCGCGACAGGGCTGGCTGTCGCCCGCCCCGATCTGTCCGTCTGGGTCATCACCGGCGACGGGGACGCGCTCTCGATCGGTGGCAACCACCTGATCCACGCTCTGCGCAGGAACGTCAACATCACCATCCTGCTCTTCAACAACCGCGTGTACGGCCTCACCAAGGGCCAGTACTCGCCGACCAGCAACCAGGGAATGGTGACCAAGTCGAGTCCCCTCGGCGCGCCGGACGCGCCCTTCAACCCGGTCTCGCTGGCACTCGGGGCCGAGGCGTCGTTCGTCGCCCGTGCCCTCGACTCCGACCGCGAAGGGCTCGCCGAGGTGCTTTCCCGAGCAGCGGAGCATCGTGGGGCTGCCCTGGTCGAGATCTATCAGAACTGTCCCATCTTCAACAACGGGGCCTTCGACGTCCTGAAGGAGCCCGGGAGCGAACGGCGCCTCATCAAGCTCGCGGCGGGGAGCCCTCTCGGTCTCGGCGAGCCTGATGACCAGGGACGGCACTCCCACCTGGTCGTCCGGGACGGGGGCACCCTGCGCGTCGTCGCCCGGGACGAGGCAGACCCCGCCCAGGTGCTGATCCACGATCCGGCGGACCCGGACCCGACGACGGCGTTCGCCCTCTCACGGCTCTCTGCCCAGGACCTGTCGTACGTCGTCACGGGCGTCTTCCGGGCGGTGTCGCGTCCCGCGTACGACGACGACGTCCGCCGGCAGGGCGAGATCGCAGCCGAGGCGAGCCCTCCGGACCTGGAGGACCTCATCTTCGCCGGAGACGTGTGGAGCGTCCCTACCCACCGAGGAGCCAGCGCATGAGCATGACCGAAGTGATCCCCCTCGCCGACGAGGTCCAGGCGGCCCTGGCAACGGTCCTCGATCCAGAGATCGGTCGGCCGATCACCGAGCTCGGCATGGTCCGCGACGTGACGATCGTCGGCGGTGACGTCACTGTCACGGTCGTCCTCACCGTCGCCGGCTGCCCGATGAAGGATCGCATCACGCGCGAGGTGACATCGGCCGTCGAGAAGATCCCGCACGTGGCAGCCGTGCACGTCGAGCTCGGCGTGATGACGGAGCAGCAGCGTGGGGACCTGCGCCAGCTGCTCCGCGGGGAGCAAGCGGAGCCGACCGTCCCCTTCGCCGCCGCCGACTCCGCCACGAAGGTGTACTGCATCGCCTCGGCCAAGGGTGGAGTGGGCAAGTCCAGCGTCACGGCCAACATCGCCGCTGAGCTCGCCCGGCGCGGACTGCGCGTCGGCGTCGTCGACGCCGACATCTACGGCCACAGCATCCCGCGCGCACTGGGGCTGACGACGGCCCCGACCCAGGTCGACCGCATGCTGATGCCGCCGACGGGCCACGGGGTGAAGGTCATCTCGATGGGGATGTTCACCGAGGGGAACGCGCCGGTCATGTGGCGCGGGCCGATGCTCCACCGAGCGCTGCAGCAGTTCTTCGTCGATGTCTACTGGGGCGACCTGGACGTCCTGCTCATCGACATGCCGCCGGGGACCGGTGACATCACCATCTCCCTGGCACAGCTGCTGCCTCGCGCCGAGTACCTCGTCGTCACCACGCCCCACCTGGCCGCGGCCGAGGTCGCGGAGCGAGCCGGCACCGTCGCGAAGGAGACCAAGCAGCGTGTTCTCGGGGTCATCGAGAACATGGCCTGGGCCGAGCTTCCCGATGGTCGGCGGTGGACCCCCTTCGGCGAAGGTGGAGGCGCAGCGGTGGCCGCGACCCTGACGCGAGAGCTCGGCTACGTCGTTCCGCTCGTCGGTCAGGTGCCCATCGAGCCGACGATCGGCACCGGAGGCGACCAGGGCGCCCCCGTGGTGCTCGAGGGCGCCGAGCCGACCTCAGCCTCGGAGGCGCTGCGCGCCATCGGCGGCTGGCTCGCGAACCAGGTCGACAGGCCGCTGCGCTCGCTGCCGCTCATGGCGATGGCCACCGCGGGCTGCTGCTCGTCGGGCATGTGCGCGACCTGCTGAAGAACGGTTCCAGGTCGCCGGTTCCAAGTCCTGTCCCAGCCTGGGCGCCCGCGGCGACGACTCCGCGGGCGCCCAGCCGGGCCATAAGCTCGCTCAGGCGACCTCGGCCAGGAACGTCGATGTCACCCGGACGAACTCCTGCGGCGCGTCACGCCGCACGAAGTGGGCGGCGCCGTCGATGACGGCGAGGCGAGCACCGCTGGAACTGATGAGCCGACGGTGCTCCGGCGTCATGCCGACGCCTGCCGCCGTCCCGGTGACGACCAGGGTGTCGATGTCCGCCCGGACGAGACCGGACAGGAGGTCCGGCCACGACGGCGTCGGAATGACGTCGCCGTTGCGGACCAGCGCCGGATCGGCGTCGTGCTGCGCCTGCGCCCAGGCCGGGAGCTCCTCGGGATCCCAGCCGGGGTGCTCGGACGCGCCCCACGCGGCGAGCTCCGGAAGCTCCATGGCCTGCCGGTCGAGCAGGTCGCAGTAGGCCTGCTCCGCGACACTCCGGTCCTGGTGACGGGTCATCGGGAGCCGCCAGAACGGGTCCTCGAGCACGACGGCGCGGACCCGGTCGGGACGCAGCGCCGCACTCGCCGCGGCGACGCCCCCGCCGGCGGAGTGCCCGAACAGCACCAGCGGACCCGCGGCGACAGCGTCGTCACCCAGCTCGTCGAGGAGCTCGACGACGTCCTGCGTCAGGCGGTCGCCCGGGTGCAGCGCGTCGTCGGGGTCCCACCGGGGAGAGTGTCCGTGGCCGCGCAGGTCGGGGGCGACGACGGACCACCCGTCGGCCGCCCATGCGTCGGTCGCAGACGCGAGGGTCGGCCCGCTCTCCATCATCCCGTGAAGTGCGAGGATCGTGCCTCGCACCGGCGGGCGCGCGGCGGTGCGCGTGAGGTGCAGGGTGGTCATCACGCGCAGGCTACACGCGCCGCGGAACGGCGGCAAAGCCGTGAAACACATTCATCTTCCGCGATGAACGCGGAACCACATGCCGATACGAGCGAGTTCCCGGACGGCGGCATCAGCCCGCAATCGGCCAACTTCTGCGTCCCGCGCGCCGGAACGCCGTTGCTTTGGGAGTGGAACGCGCTTTCATTCTTTCCTTGACACCTACGCAGCCAGCGCCCTAACCTCACGCTCAGTGCCAGCACCTGCCGGCCTTCGACGAAGAAGGAGAGCCCCGCCGTGGACCCATGTGAGCGCGACACCACGTCGTCGCTCCACCTCCCGCCCGGAGGTGGCCGATGACCACCGATCTCGGCACCGCGAGCGAGAACCTTGCTACCGCCGACACCGCCCGTCGGACCAGGGACCGGGGATCGCGCCGCACCTGGCGCGGTCGTGACTACGGTCTCGTGATCCTCGCCGCACCGGCCGTCGTCCTGCTGCTCGTCTTCGCCTACGGTCCGATGGCCGGGCTCGTGGTCGCGTTCCAGGACTTCAACGTCGCCGACGGCGTCTTCGGCTCGCCCTGGGCAGGACTGGAGAACTTCGAGTTCTTCTTCACGTCCGGCAACGCCGGCCGCATCATGTGGAACACGCTGTTCCTCAACGTGCTGTTCTTGGCGGCGACGCTCGGCGCGGGCATCCTGCTCGCGCTGATGCTCAACGAGATCCGCGGGCGCGTGACGAAGCGCTTCTTCCAGTCGGTGATCTTCGTCCCGTACTTCGTCTCGCCCATCGTCGTGAGCATCTTCCTGCAGGCGTTCCTGGCCGGACCGGGTGGTCGCGGCGGGCTCGTCAACGACCTCCTCAGCATGTTCACGCTCCCCGAGCCGTCCTGGTACACCACGCCCGGCCCCTGGCCGTGGATCCTCACGGTCGTCAAGGTCTGGCAGCTCGGCGGCTACATGAGCGTCATCTTCCTCGCCGCGATCACGGCGATCCCCGAGGAGGTCTACGAGGCCGGTGTCATCGACGGCGCGAGCCGCGCCCAGATGGCGCTGCGGATCACCACCCCGCTGCTCAAGCCGACCGCCGCGATCCTGCTCGTCCTCGGCGTCGGGCGGATCTTCTACGGCGACTTCGGCACCATCTACGCGATTATCGGCGACAACGGGACGCTCTTCGCGACGACGGACGTCATCGACACGTACGTCTTCCGTGCGCTGCGCACGTTCGGCGACTTCGGTACAACCGCCGCCATCGGGCTGTTCCAGTCGGTCGTGGGGTTCGTCCTCGTCGTCATCGCGACCCTGGTCCAGCGGCGCTACGCGAGGGAGACGTCGATCCTGTGACCACCACCGAGACTGCCCGTGTCCGCACCGCACAGCCGTCAGCTGCCGCGCCGCGGCTGGAGGAAACCCGCCGTCGCCGCCGTCGGCACCGCCCCGAGCCGTTCACTGTCGCCAGCTACGTCGGCGTCGTCGCGTTCGGCCTCATTTGCCTGATCCCGTTCTGGATGGTCGTCGCGGGCTCGCTCACCGACGAGTCCGTGCTCTCACAGAGCGGCTACTCGTTCTGGCCCGACCCGTTCTCGCTCGACGCCTACACGACGATCTTCGCCGGGTCGCGCGTCTGGCTCTCCTACGGCGCGACGATCTTCATCACCATCGTCGGAACGGCGATCGCCGTCACGGCCACGTCCGGCATCGCCTGGGTGATCGCCCGCGGCCTGCCGTGGCTGAGCAAGCCGCTCGCGGTCTTCGCCTACATCCCCATGCTGTTCACCGGCGGCCTGGTGCCGATGTACATCCTGATCACGCAGGTGCTGCAGCTGCGGAACTCATGGTTCGCGGTCATCCTGCCGCTCGTCGTCGCGCCGTTCCTCGTCTTCGTGCAGGTGAGCTTCTTCCGGGGCACGCCCCAGGAGATCCTCGACGCCGCCCGCATCGACGGCGCCGGTGAGCTGCGCATCTTCTTCCAGATCGTGCTGCCGCTGTCCAAGCCCGTGATCGCCGTCATCGCGCTCTTCTACGCGGTGACGTTCTGGAACGAGTGGTTCCACGCCCTGCTGTTCATCAGCGAGCCCGCGAAGTACCCCTTGCAGCTCGTGCTCCAGAACCTCATCACGAGCGTCGCCAACGCGGCCGACCTCGGAACGGTGTCCGCCGCGCCCGTCTACCAGATGCGCCTCGCGATGACCGTCATCACCATCGGCCCGATCCTCCTGGCCTACCCCTTCGCCCAGCGCTACTTCGTCAAGGGCCTCACGCTCGGCGCCACCAAGGGCTGACGCACTCCCGACCGGCCGCAAGGCCACCACGACCCTCACATGAGAGGAAGCACCATGGCACAGCTCATCAACGGCGCTGCTCTGTCACGGACTGTCTCCCGCCGATCGTTCCTCGCAGGCACCGGCGGGATCCTCGCGGCCGCGACGCTAGCCGCCTGCGCCCCTGGCTCGGGCGGCTCGAGCGGCAGCGCGGGCGCCAAGACGTACCGCCTGCTGCTGCCGGGCGACGTCCCGGCGCAGTGGGACCGCATCAGTGCGGCGGTCAACAGCAAGCTCAAGGCGGACCTCGGCTTCGAGTTCAACCCGGAGTTCATCAACTGGAAGAACTACGCCTCGCAGTCCCTGTTGAAGTTCACCGCCCGCGAAGACTTCCAGACCGCGCTGTCCGCCCGTTGGCTCAACATCGCCCAGCTCATCGAGTCCGGCGCGCTCCAGCCGCTCGACGATGCCCTGGAGAGCGACAAGTACCCGAACCTCAAGGCCTCCGTCGACCAGAGCGCGTTCGACGCCAACCGCTGGCCCGACGGCTCGATCTACGGTATCCCCGCGGTCAACAGCGCCGCCCGCATTCACCACATCGTCGCCCGTGGCGACCTGATCGACAAGCACGCTCCCGGCGGCATCGAGACGTTCGACCAGCTCGAGAAGTTCTGGTACGACGTGGTGCAGAAGGAGGGCATCCCGGGGTACGTCAAGTCCAACTCGGTCTTCGACGTTCTCGGCGCACCCACCGGGACGCTCTACGCCCAGGGCTGGGAGAGCCCCGACTTCCTCCCTCTCTACTTCTCCAGCGACTCCCTCATGTTCGTGCCGTCGCGGCAGGCGGCAGCAACGGGTTCGACGGACGCGGTGCCCTTCTGGGAGTACGAGCCGTACCTCGAGTCGCTGCACCGCATCCGCAAGTACTACGAGGACGGCATCATCAACGCCGACCGCCTCAACGCCGACCCGGCCACGATCAAGGCGCAGTTCGACGGCGGCGGCGCGGCCACGTGCTGGGGTATCACCGACGGACTGGATACCTCGGGCCACCTCGACCAGCTCGAGAAGGCGGTCCCGGGCGCCACGCTCGTGAGCCTGCTCCCGTTCCGCGACGGACTGGCCGCGAAGCCGAACCAGACCTTCCAGGCCGACAACCTCGTGGTCGTGAACGCCGCGGCGGCCGATGCCGAGGCCGCGCTGCAGCTCCTGGACTGGGTCTCCATCCAGGAGAACCACGACCTGCTGCAGTACGGCGAGGAGGGGACCGACTGGAAGGCGGTGGGGGACGACGCCTACGAGCCGGTCGGCGAGTACACGAACTTCCCCGGATACGCGCTGAGCTGGCGCATCCCGCTCGAGCGGAAGTTCTCTCGGATGTCCGAGAGCGAGGCGAGCTGGTTCGAGTGGTCGAAGGACTACGAGAACTTCACGCTCGACCCGTTCGCCTCGTTCATCCCGGACCTGACCGAGATCGAGAAGGAGCACGCCCAGATCACGGCGGCCATCGCCGAGTTCGGCAACCCGCTGTGGGCCGGCGCGGTCGACGTCGCCGAAGGGCTAGACAAGCTCAAGAAGGCCGTCGACCGGGCAGGCCTCGCGAAGGTCCAGGAGGAGCTCAACAAGCAGGCGGACGCCTACCTGGCCTCGCAGTAGCCGGCGCGGGCCTCACCGAGGCCACGCGCGAAGCTCCCGGGGTCGGCGTGAGGCGCCGCCGGCCCCGGGTCCCCAACCCGTTCTCGAGAGGAGAAGCGTGTTCGAGTACGCAGTGGCGGTCGGGTCCGACCGGTTGGCCGAGCGGTTGTTCGGTCCGGGGCACGAGGCCCTGGCCGACGTCCCCGCGCGGCGGGTCGGGGGGGTCCTCACCGAGTTCGGCTCGCAGGCCGCCCGGGAGGTCCTGTCGCGAACCGAGGTACTGCTCACCGGCTGGGACACGCCGCCGCTCCCGGCCGACGTCCTGCGCCACGCGCCACGGCTCCGGCACGTGATCCACGCGGGGGGATCCGCCGTCCACCTCTTCCCCGACGGGGCGGACGGGATCGCGTTCTCGGACACCGGCGTGGCCA
Organism: Isoptericola halalbus; assembly: GCA_009663185.1. GTDB lineage: Bacteria > Actinomycetota > Actinomycetes > Actinomycetales > Cellulomonadaceae > Isoptericola > Isoptericola halalbus. Next base: position 354,761 of record VJZX01000001.1, on the reverse strand, counting down.
ACTCGATCCCCGTCGCCGAGTACACGCTCGCGATGATCATCCTGGCGAACAAGGACGCCTTCCGGGCGCGCGACCTGCTCCGGGAGCGCCGCGCGCACATCGACCGCGAGGACGAGTTCGTGACGGCCGGGAACTACCACCGGACGGTCGGGATCGTGAGCGCGTCGCGGACGGGTCGTGCCCTGATCGACCTGCTGCGCCCCTGCTCCGGCCTGCACGTCCTGGTGTACGACCCGTTCCTCGCGTCCCACGAGGCGGAAGGACTGGGGGTCGAGAAGGTAGACCTGCCGGACCTGGTGCGCCGCAGCGACGTCGTGTCCATCCACGCACCGGTCGTCCCGGAGACCGTGGGGCTGTTCGACGCCTCGCTGCTCGGCCTCATGCCCGACGGCGCGACGCTCATCAACACGGCCCGTGGCGCGATCGTCGACGCAGAAGCGCTCGAGAAGGAGCTCCGTACGGGGCGGATCAACGCGATCCTCGACGTCACGGATCCCGAGCCGCTGCCGGCCGAGTCGGTGATCTACGACCTGCCCAACGTGTTCCTCACGCCGCACATCGCCGGCTCCATGGGCACCGAGCTTCGTCGGATGGGCGACGCCGTCGTGGCGGACCTCGCGCGGTACGCACGCGGGGAGGGGTGACAGGGCTCGGAGGAGCCCTTGCATGCAACGACGGAAAGCCTTTCCGCTAGGATTTCCGTCGCACCGACTGGCGCACCGATCTGGAGGCGAGCGACCGATGAAGGACCCGGCACCGTCCCGGCCTGCACGGCTGGCCGACGTGGCTCGCCTCGCCGGCGTCTCCGCTGCGACCGCGTCCCGGGCGCTGAACGGCAGCGACCGCGGCGTCCGCGAGGCAAACCGGGTCCGCGTGCTCGAAGCGGCGAAGTCGCTCGGGTACACGACGAACATCGCGGCGCAGGCAGTGGCCCGTGGCAGGGCGCGCGGCGTGACCCTCGTCGTCAAGGGCATGCCGGACGACTACGCGAACCCGATCACCGCCGGGGTCGTGTCGGCCACCCAGCGGCGCGGCCTTCCGTTCACCTTGATCTTGGCCGGCACCGCCCCCGCCGACCTGGTCGAGGCGGTCAACCTCGTTCGCAGCCACCGCCCCGAGATCCTCGTGATCGCCGGTGGCCGTGCGACGGATGACGTGACGATCCCCGCGCTCGTCGAGGCGCTGCGGCGCTACGAGGCGGAGGGCGGACGCGCCGTGCTCATCACGCAGGAGGGGCTCCCGTTCGACACCGTCGCGTACGCCAACCGCAAGGGCGGCTACGACATGGCGACGACGCTGGCCGGGCTCGGCTACCGGAACTTCGCGGTGGTCTCCGGCTTCAAGCACGGCATCACCCAGCGCGACCGGACCGAGGGCTTCGTCGCGGGGCTCGCCGACGCCGGCATCGAGCTCCCCGCCGACCGGATCCTCATCGGCGACTTCAACCGCGACGCCGCCTACGCGATGACGGGTGACCTTCTGCGGCGCAACGTCGCCGTCGACGCCATCTTCGCCGTCAACGACTCGATGGCACTCGGGGTGCTCACCTTCCTGCGCGACACGGGAGACCCCCGTCGGGTTGCCGTCGCCGGGTTCGACGACATCAAGGCGTTGCGCGACGTCACGCCGTCCCTGACCACCGTGCACCTCTCCTGGGAGCAGGTCGCGGACGAGGCGCTGGAGCTCGCCGTGAGCCCGCGCAGCGACAGCCCACGGACCCGGGTGGTCGAAGGGCACGTCATCGTGCGCGAGAGCACGCCCCCCGTCGTGTCCTGACGGTCTCCCGCTGGCGTTACCTGAACCGAGTCCGCCCAACCGTTTTGCGCCCGCGGAATCACACGGGCGTAGATATCTGCCCCCTGCGGACCATCGGGCCTTGACGCGTTGCCCGCAGCCCTGCACACTCCTCAAAGCAAAACGATTGGGCAGAGATGACGCAACGACGAGTCACCATCAAGCAGGTAGCAGCCGAGGCCGGCGTCTCGATCACCACGGTCTCGCACGTCCTCAACGACGTGCCGGGTAAGCGGGTGCACCCCGAGACGCGGACCCGGGTGCGCGAGGCCGCCGCGCGGCTCGGCTATGCACCCAACGTGCTGGCCCAGAGCCTGCGCACCCAGCGGTCCAACACCATCGGGCTCGTCGGCGACGAGATCGCGACCACGCCGTTCGCGGGAAAGATCATCCTCGGCGCACAGGACGTCGCGCTCTCGAGGGACGCCGTGGTGTTCGTCGTCAACACGGGCTACCAGCGTGATCTGGAGAGCCGGGGGATCGACGAGCTGCTGCGACGGCAGGTCGACGGCATCCTCTACGCCACCATGTACCACAGGCAGGTCGAGCTGCCGCCGCAGCTTGCCGCTGTGCCCACGGTGCTGATCAACGCGTCGTGCACCACGTCCGGCGTGCCGTGGGTCGTGCCGGACGAGGTGTCCGGCGGCGAGGACGCCGCCGACGTGCTGCTCGCTGCCGGCCACCGCCGGCTCGCGTTCATCAACGACGTGGACGAGATCCCCGCGGCGTTCGGACGCGAGGAGGGCTTCCGTCGTCGGCTGACGGCGGCCGGCATCCGCGACGACGACGTCCGGGTCGTCACCGCGGAGACCGACCCTGCGGGCGGCTACGAGGCGGCCCGCGAGCTTCTCACGGGCGACAAGCCGCCCACGGGCATCTTCTGCTTCAGCGACCGGGTGGCGATGGGTGTCTACCGTGCGGCTGCCGAGCTGGGGCTGCGCATCCCGGACGACCTGTCCGTCGTCGGCTTCGACAACCAGGAGTTCATCGCGGAAGGCCTCCACCCGGGCCTGACGACCATCGAGCTGCGGCACTACGACATGGGCGCGTGGGCCGCGGAACAGCTCTTCGAACGCATCGAGGCGCCGGCGGGCACGAGGGCCGCCGCGCCGACCGCCCGTCTCCGGGGTCCGGTGATCCACCGGGCCTCGGTCGCGCCGCCACCCGCGGCGCACGAGCCACAGCGGCGACGCAACCTCGCCTGAGCGACGCCGGGCGCCTCGCCCGACGCACCAGTACCGCGGCCGCGACGGCCGGCCGCCGGCCAACACCTCGTCCTGCTGACCGAGGCCCGGTCGACATCGAAGGAGATGGATCGCGCATGTCCACAGTCCTGCCCACCAGACGCCTCCGGCGCCTCCTACCGGCACTTGCGGCCGCGCTCGCGCTGGCCGCGGCGACGACGCTCACCAGCGTCGGGACCGCGAGCGCGGCCGCGCCGACCACGGTCCAGAACCCGAGCTTCGAGACCGGTGACCTGTCCGGCTGGGAGGTCGTCGAGGGGGACGCGTTCACCGCCGCGTCGGTGTCCGACGCCACCGACTGGGGCTGGGGCTGCTGCTTCAACCCGGACGGCGCGTACCACCTCTGGGGTGCCGCGGTCGGCGACGCGCCGACCGGTCGCCTGCGCTCCTCGACCTTCACGCTCGGGGGCATCGGGGAGATCAGCTTCCTCCTCGGCGGCGGGAACGACCTCGAGAACCTCTACGTCGCGCTGCACCGCGCGTCGGACGGCGCCGAGCTGATGCGCGCGACCAACACCGCCTTCGCGGACTCCGAGCGGCTGTCCCGGGTCGTGTGGGACGCGTCGCCCCACCTGGGTGAGGAGCTGTACCTCCAGGTCGTGGACACCGCCTCGGGCGGCTGGGGGCACCTGAACCTCGACGACGTCCGCACCGAGACCGAGCAGTCGCTCCTCGAGCTCCAGAACCCCGGGTTCGAGTCCGGCGACCTGACCGGCTGGACCGCCACGGGTGACGCCTTCACCGACGCGCGGGTCACCGACGCGACCGACTGGGGCTGGGGCGGGCCGTTCGAGCACGACGGCAGCTACCACCTGTGGGGGGCCAAGGACGGCGGCGACAGCCCGACCGGCACGCTGCGCTCGTCCACGTTCCTCCTCGGCGGCTCGGGCGCGATCGAGTTCCTGATCGGCGGCGGCGACGACGTCGACCGCCTCTACGTCGCGCTGCACCGGGCTTCCGACGGCGCGGAGCTGATGCGCGCCACGAACACCGCGTTCGCCGACTCCGAGCGGTACAGCCGCGTCCGGTGGGACGCCACGGCTTACCTCGGCCAGGAGCTGTACATCGAGGTCGTGGACCAGGCGACCGGCGGCTGGGGCCACATCAACGTCGACGCGTTCGACACGACCGTCGACGTGCTGGGCTACGAGCTCGACGATCCCGGCTTCGAGTCCGGGACCCTCCGCGGCTGGACGGCGCAGGGCGACTCCTTCACCGAGGCACACCTCAGCGACGCGACCACGACGCCGGACGGCGAGCCCTTCGGGGCCCTCGGCCGTCACCTGTGGGGCGGCGCGCTCGGCGACGACAGCCGGACCGGGACCCTGACCTCGCCGAGGTTCCTCGTCGGGGGTCGGGAGGAGGTCCGCCTGCTCCTGGGCGGCACCGCCGACCCCGGGATCTACGCCGCGGTCGTGTCGGCCGCCGACGGCACCGAGCTCGCGCGCACGACCGTGGCCTCGACGGGAGAGGCGTACCAGGAGATGGTCCTCGACCTGTCCGGGCACCGCGGCAAGACGGTGGCGCTGCGCCTCGTCGACGAGTCGGCGACCGGCCACCTCAACGCGGACGAGATCCGCACGCTGGTCAACCGGCCCATGCACTGGTCCTTCGACGAGACGTCGGGCATCCAGGCCCACGACAGCGGGTCCGACGTCAGGGACGACGTCGCCTACGTGTTCGACGACGCGGCCGACAAGCCGGACAGCGACCCGCTGTGGAGCGAGGGCGTCGTGGGTGGCTCGCTGCTCTTCGACGGTTATTCGACCTACCTGCGGCGCGCCGCCGACGAGGCGCTCACCCCGAGCAGCACGTTGAGCATCGAGGCGTGGGTCGCCCCGCGCTCCTACGAGTGGGGGGACCTCGGACAGGCGTCGGCGATCGTCAACCAGCACGACGCCCGGGCGAAGTCCGGCTATCTGCTCGGCATGTACCGGCACGGCGCATGGGGTCTGGGCCTGGGCGACGGCATCGCGTGGCACACGCTCAAGGCGCCCGCCGACGCCGTCCTGCCCACGTACGAGTGGAGCCACGTCGCCGCCACCTACGACGCCGCCTCCGGGCACATGCGGCTCTACCTCGACGGGGACCTCGTCGCGCAGAAGGACCTCGGCGCGGGCACCCGGATCCTGCCCGCGGTCGGTGAGCCGGTCATGGTCGGGCGGCACAACCAGGCCGCCGTCATCAACGGGACGTTCCACGCCAACTCGTGGAACGGTGCGATCGACGAGCTGACCGTCACCGACGAGCTCCGCACGGCCGAGGAGATCGCGGCCGCCTACGGCGACGCCACCGTGCCCGGGACGGAGGACCTGCGGCCGGACCGCTCACGGTTCGACGGTGACCGGTACCGCCCGCAGTACCACTTCCTGCCGGCCGAGCACTGGATGAACGAGCCGCACGCCCCGATCTGGTTCGACGGCAAGTACCACATCTTCTACCAGCACAACCCGCAGGGCCCGTACTGGCACCAGATCCACTGGGGCCACGCCGTGAGTGACGACCTGGTCCACTGGGAAGACCTGCCCGTGGCCATCGCGCCGACGGAGCCCGTCACACCGGACGGCGTGTGGTCCGGCAGCGCCACCTACGACGCCGACGGCAATCCCGTGCTGTTCTACACGGCGGGCAACGACTCGGCGGTCCCCAACCAGGCGACCGGCCTCGCCTGGCCGGTGCCCGGCTCGGCCGAGAGCCCGCTCGCCGAGTGGCGCCTGGAGCCCGAGCCGGTCACGGTCCAGGAACGCGACCTGTCGTCCCCGATGGGCACGCCCTGGTTCGGGCAGTTCCGCGACCCGTTCGTCTGGCAGGAGACGGCCCCCGACGGGGAGCCGATCTGGTACCAGCTGGTCGGTTCGGGCATCGTCGACGGTGACACGAGGGTGGGCGGCACGGCGCTCGTCTACACCTCCCGCGACCTCGTGAGCTGGGAGTACCAGAACCCGCTGTTCATCGGTGACGCGGCCACGTTCCCGAAGACCGGCGCGGTCTGGGAGCTGCCGGTCCTCCTTCCCCTCGGGACCAAGGACGGCGTCGAGAAGCACGTGCTCGTGGTGAACCCGTGGTTCGAGGGGTACGACGAGAACACGGCCAAGAACACCTACTACTGGGTGGGGACCTGGGACCGCGAGACGACGACGTTCGTCCCCGACCACGAGAAGCCTCGGATGTTCGACTACGGCGAGCACTTCACCGGGCCGTCGGGCACGGTCGACCCGCAGGGCCGCTCGCTCCTGTTCACCATCACGCAGGACGGCCGCAGCGAGTCCGACCACCACGACGCCGGCTGGGCCCACTCGATGGGGCTCCCGGTCGAGCTGACCCTCACGCCCGACGGCGACGCCGGTCTGGAGCCCGTCGAGGAGCTTCAGTCCCTGCGGTCGGACCAGGTGGTCGACCTCGAGGACGTGTCGGTCACCCGCGCGAACACGGTCCTCGCCGAGCGGCACGACGACCTCACCGACCTCCTCGAGGTCGAGGTCGAGCTGCAGATCACGCAGACCGCGCGGCCGGGTGGGTCGCAGGAGGCAGGCCTGGAGGTCCGCCGCAGCAGCGACGGCACCGAGCGGACGGTGCTCACGGTCGACCGGGCGTCCGGCACGCTGGCCCTCGACCGGAGGTGGTCGAGCCTCGACCCGGACACCCGCAAGGGCACCCACGGCGGCCGGCTCGAGGTCGGGCCGGACGGGAAGGTCACCATGCACGTCTACGTCGACAGGTCGGTCGTCGAGGCGTTCGTCGACGGCCGCAAGTCGATGACGACCCGCGTCTACCCGACGCTCGCAGACGCGGTCGGACTGCGCGTCGTCGGCGGGGCGAACGTCAAGGTGAAGTCCCTGCGGGTGTGGAACCTCGACGGCGCCTACGGTCCGGTCGCCCCTGCCCACCACGACGAGGCCTGGACGCCCGACCCCGCGGTCGGCGAGCTGACCAACGGCGACTTCGCAACATGCGACCTGACGGGGTGGACCGTCGTCGAGGGCACCGCGTACAGCGACGCCAACGTCACCGACGTGAACGACTGGGGCTGGGGCGGGCCCTTCCGCCAGGCCAACGCCTGGGGGAGCACCGACCGGTGCCACCTGTGGGGGTTCAACGGGGCGGTCGGCGACGCGGCGACCGGCCGGCTGCGGTCCGAGACGTTCACTCTCGGCGGCGACGGGCAGATCGACCTGCTCACCGCCGGCGGCCACGACCCCGAGCGTCTGTACGTCGCCCTCGTCCGCGCGTCGGACGGCGCCGTGCTCGCCAAGGTCACCGGCAACGAGCAGGACGGGCTGCGCGCCCAGTACGAGCGACGCTTCGTCGACGCGTCCGAGCACGTCGGCGAGGAGCTGTACCTCGAGGTCGTGGACCGGGCGACGGGCGGGTGGGGCCACCTGAGCGTCGACGACGTCAACGTGCCGGTGCAGCGGTAGGACCGGTCGGGGGCGCGGGACAGACCGCCTCGCGCCCCGGACCCTCCACGAGGGCCTGCGGTCGGCACGACGCCGACCGCAGGCCTTCGGTGACTTGTGGGCCGAATCACGCCAGGTGATGCTGGAGCGGCACGGACCGGACCAGGAAGGACGGACCATGACCACGGGGCACAGCGAGGTGCACGGTCGCGAGCACCTCCCCGGTGACGGCCGCGAGACGGTCGAGCACGAGGACCACATCGACCACCTCTACGGCGACGAGCGTCACGCTGGGGAGAAGATCCACGTCGACCACCCGGGCGGCCCTCATGCAGCGGGGGACGGGTGCGAGACGGTGGAGCACGGCGATCATCTGGACCACGTCCACGACGGTCACCGGCACTACCAGCACGGCGACCATGTCCACGAACACTGATCGCGCAGTGAAGTGCGAGACACGGTCGGGTCACGACTCCATCACGTCCGTGTGTACGCCCCTTGACATCCTCGGCGCGCGTGCCGGAGTGTGAAGACGTCCGCAGTTGACAGCGCTGTCAACAGAGGGAGGGCCGTGCCACAGGTGCAGAGACCACAGGTGCAGAGACAGGCGTCCCGGCCGGTCATGGCCGACGTCGCCCGTCGAGCGGGCGTGTCGCTCAAGACCGTCTCGCGCGTCGTCAACGGGGAGCCCAACGTGCGGCCCGCGCTCCGCGACCGGGTCCTGGCCGCCGTGCGCGAGCTCGGCTACCGGCCCAACGCCGCGGCCCGCGCGCTGGCCGCCCGCCGCAGCCGCGTCATCGGCGCGGTGACCCCCGGCACTGCCCGCTTCGGCCCGACGTCGCAGCTCTTCGGCCTCGAGCGCGCCGCCTGGGAGGCGGGGTACTCGGTCGTCGTGTCGTCCACCTTCGAGGCCACGCCCGACGAGCTGGTCCGTGCCGTGCGCGAGCTGGTCGAGCACGGGGTCGACGGCATCGTGCTCGCCACACCGGTGCACATGGCGCCGATCGAGGCCGACGGCCTGCTGCAGCGGATCCCCGCGGTCTCGCTCGACCGGCTCCCTGGCGACCTCATGCTTCCCACCGTGGTCCCGGACCAGCGCGGCGGCGCCCGTGCGGCGACCGAGCACCTCCTGGAGCTGGGCCACCGGACCGTCTGGCACCTCTCGGGCCCGATGTCGTGGCACCCCGCCCGAGAGCGCGCCGACGGCTGGCGCGACGCGCTGGAAGCGGCCGGCGCCGTCGTCCCGGAGCCGATCGAGGGCGACTGGACGCCGGGCACGGGGTACGCCGTCGGGCGGGAGCTCGTCGCCCGAGGCGATGTCACCGCCGTGTTCGCGGCCAACGACCAGATGGCCCTCGGCATCATGCGTGCGTTCTACGAGGCAGGCCGGCGCATCCCTGAGGATTTCTCGATCGTCGGGTTCGACGACGTCCCCGAGGCGGAGCACCTGTTCATCCCGCTCACCACCGTGCGCCAGGACTTCGGTGCCACCGGCCGGCGTGCCGTCGCCGAGCTGCTCGCCCGGCTCGGGAGCAACGGCGGCCCGGCGCCGGTGCACAGCGTGGTCATTCCCGTCGAGCTCGTCGTGCGTGCGAGCAGCGGGCCTCCGCCGCACCGGCAGGCGACCCGCCCCGAACCGATCGACCGACCCCAGCAAGCCATGCACCCACAAGGAAGCAGGTAGTGACATGCGAACCAACCAGCGCCGAGCTGCCATCGCGTCGGCCCTCGCAGCGGGGTCCCTGGTCCTCGCAGCATGCGGGGGCGGCGGTGACGGTGACGGTGACGGGGGCGACGGCGACGCCGCACCCGCCGAGGAGATCACGCAGGAGGAGTTCGACGAGGCGATGAGCACGCCGACCGAGCTGACCTTCTGGACCTGGGTGCCCGACATCCAGAACCAGGTCGACATGTTCATGGAGGCCTACCCCGAGATCGACGTCGAGCTCGTCAACGTCGGCGCCGGGGCCGAGCACTACCAGCAGCTGCGCACGGCCCTGCAGGCCGGCAGTGGTGCCCCCGACGTGGCTCAGATCGAGTTCCAGCACCTGCAGTCGTTCCGGGTGACCGACGACCTCCTCGACCTGGCGCCGTACCTGCCCGACGACCTGGGGGACATGTTCCCGGAGTGGGTCTGGCAGCAGGTCAGCGATGGCGACTCGGTCTACGCCGTCCCGCAGGACACGGGACCGATGGGAAACCTGTACCGGGAGGACCTGCTGTCCGAGGCCGGCATCGAGGTGCCCGAGACCTGGGACGACTTCGCCCAGGCGGCGCGCGACTTCCGCGAGGCCAACCCCGACAGCTACCTGACCAACCTGCCGGGCAACGATCCGGGTCAGCTCGTCGGCCTCATGTGGCAGGCCGGTGCGCGGCCGTTCGGCTACGACGGCGAGGAGACCGTCACGATCGCGGTCGACTCGCCCGAGGTGCGGCAGGTCGTCGAGTTCTGGCAAGACCTCGTCCAGGACGACGTCGTCGGGGTGGACGCCGACTTCAACGACCAGTGGTACCAGGGTCTCGCCAACGGCAAGTACGCGAGCTGGCAGACGGCCGCCTGGGGCCCGGTCTTCCTCCAGGGCACAGCCGGCAACACGAGCGGCAAGTGGCGCGCGGCGCCGCTGCCGCAGTGGTCGGCCGGTGAGAACGTCGCGGGGAACTGGGGCGGCTCGACCGACGTCGTGCTGAACCAGTCCGACAACCCCATCCAGGCCGCCGAGCTCGCGCGGTGGATCAACATCGAGCACGAGCCGGCGCTCCGGTTCGCGACCGAGCAGTTCCTGTTCCCGGCCTCGACAGAGATCCTTGAGGATCCTGAGTGGGTCGAGCAGGAGTCCGAGTTCTACGGCGGCCAGCGGGTCAACGAGCTGTTCGCCGAGATCTCCGGGACGGTGTCCACCGACATGCAGTGGCTGCCGTTCATGGACTTCGCGTACTCGGCGTTCAACGAGACGCTCGGCGACGCCATCTCTCAGCGCGGCGACATGGTCGCCGGCCTCGAGGCGTGGCAGGCCGAGCTGGTGTCCTACGCCGAGGGCCAGGGCTTCACCGTCGAGTGACACCTCGGTGGACGGGCCGGGCCGAGCGCGTGGCCCGTCCACCACGATCCGAAAGGAGGTGGCGGGCGATGGCGTCCACCACCACGACGACCGAGGTGCAGCGCGGCGAGACCCCTACCGGCCGCGCGCACGGGGCCGGGCTGCAGTATCGAGAGGCGCGCGCCGGCTACCTGTTCGTCCTGCCGTTCCTGGTCGTCTTCGTCGCGATGCTCGTCGTGCCGCTGGTGTATTCGGGTTATCTGTCCTTCTTCCGGGTGCAGCTCATCGGCGGGAACGCCTTCGTGGGGTTCGACAACTACGTGCGGGCCGTGCAGGACAACACGTTCATCGCGGGCGTGCTGCGCATGGTGCAGTTCCTGGTCATCCAGGTGCCGATCATGCTCGGCTTCGCCCTGCTGTTCGCGCTGGTCCTCGACAGCGGGCGACTCCGTCTGAAGCGCTTCGTGCGGCTGAGCATCTTCGTTCCCTACGCCGTGCCGGGGGTCATCGCCGCCCTCATGTGGGGGTACCTGTACGGACGGAACTTCGGGCCGTTCGCCCAGTTCGCCCGCGACCTGGGGACGACGGCTCCCAACTTCCTGTCCCGGGACCTGATGCTCTACTCGATCATGAACATCGTCACGTGGAGCTTCGTCGGCTACAACATGATCATCATGTTCGCCGCGCTGCGGGCGATCCCCTCCGAGGTCTACGAGGCCGCGCGCGTCGACGGGGCGGGCGAGATCCGCGTCGCCTGGTCGATCAAGATCCCCGCGATCCGGCCGGCGCTCCTGCTGACCACCATCTTCTCGGTGATCGGTACCTTCCAGCTGTTCAACGAGCCGAGCATCCTCGCCACGATCGCGCCCAACGTCATCGGCATCGGCTACACGCCCAACCTGTACGCCTACAACATCGCGTTCATCGGGCGCGAGGTGAACTACGCCGCGGCGCTCGCGTTCCTGCTCGGCTTCGTCATCATGATCGTCTCGTACGTCGTCCAGCTGGGCGCCCTGCGCAAGGAGCGTGCCTCGTGACCACGACAAAGGTCCCGTCCACGACCGAGGCCCGCCCGGTCGCCCGGCGTCGCCGTCGAGGCGCACAGGCCAAGCCGAGCTGGATCCTGACTATCGGACTCCTGGCCGCCGTCGCGTACTTCCTGCTGCCGCTGTGGTGGCTCGTCGTCGCGTCGACCAAGTCCAACGCGGACCTCTTCTCGTCGTTCGGCCTGTGGTTCGCCGACGAGGTGAACATCGGCGACAACCTGCGCGACGTGTTCACGCGCCAGGGTGGCATCTACCTCACCTGGGCGCGCAACACGATCCTGTACGCGGGAACGGCGGCGATCGGGGCGGCGGCGCTCGCGACGGCGGCCGGGTACGCGTTCGCCAAGCTGCGGTTCCGCGGAAGCAACGCGCTGTTCGCGTTCGTCCTGGGCGCGATCATGATCCCGCTGACCGCGCTGGCGATCCCGACGTACCTGCTGTTCGCCAAGGTGGGGCTGACGGACACTCCCTGGGCCGTGATCCTGCCGTCGCTCGTGAGCCCGTTCGGGGTCTACCTCATGCGCGTCTACGCCGAGAGCGCGGTGCCCGACACCCTGCTCGAGGCAGCGCGCGTCGACGGCGCGGGAGAGTTCCGGATCTTCGTGCAGATCGTGCTGCGGCTCCTCGCCCCCGGCTTCATCACCGTGCTGCTGTTCGCGCTCGTGGCGACGTGGAACAACTACTTCCTCCCGCTGATCATGCTCAACAGCCCCGAGTGGTATCCGCTCACCGTCGGGCTGGCGCAGTGGCAGGCGACCTCCCAGGCCGGCGCGGGCTCGCAGGCGCTGTTCTCGATGGTCATCACCGGGTCGCTCGTCTCGATCATCCCGCTCGTCGTGGCCTTCCTGTTCCTGCAGCGCTACTGGCAGTCCGGCCTGACGACCGGCGGGGTCAAGCAGTGACCCTGCGCAACAACCCCTCCGACGACCCCTCCAGCGAAAGGAACACCGTGGCGACAGACCTGCCGCGGCCGGTGCTCTTCGGCGCCGCCTACTACCACGAGTACCAGCCGTCCCCGCGGCTGGACGAGGACCTCGACCTCATGAAGGCGGCCGGGTTCTCCGTCATCCGGGTGGGGGAGTCGACCTGGTCGACGTGGGAGCCCGAGGACGGGGTGTTCGAGCTCGAGTACCTCGCCCCGGTCCTCGACGGGGCGCACGCCCGGGGGATCTCGGTCGTCCTGGGCACGCCGACCTACGCGGTCCCGCCGTGGCTCGCGCGCAAGTACCCCGAGATCGCGGCCGAGCGCCGCACGGGCGAGCGCATCGGCTGGGGCGCGCGCCAGGAGATGGACTTCACGCACCCCGCGTACCGCTTTCATGCCGAGCGCGTCATCCGCGCCGTCGTCGGGCGATACCACGACCACCCGGCGGTGATCGGGTTCCAGGTCGACAACGAGCCCGGACTCGAGCTCTTCCACAACCACGGTGTCTTCCAGGCGTTCGTGGACGACCTGCGGCGCACCTACGGCGACATCGAGACGCTCAACCGGGAGTGGGGCCTCGTCTACTGGTCGCACCGGCTGTCCACCTGGGCAGACCTGTGGACGCCCGACAACAACGCCCAGCCGCAGTACGACCTGGCGTGGCGGCGCTTCCAGGCCCGGCTCACGACGGAGTTCATCACCTGGCAGGCCCAGATCGTGCGCGAGCTCGCCGGACCGGAGAAGTTCGTCACGACGTGTCTGGCCTACAGCCGCCCGGCTCTGGAGGACCGGCGGCTGACCGAGGACCTCGACGTCACGGCGGGCAACCCCTACTACGCGATGCAGGACGGGCTCGCGATGCCCGGGGCCGACGGCGCCCGCCAGGGATGGGCCACGCAGGGCACGTGGACCGTCTTCCACAGCGCGGACCGCATGTACTCCTCTCGGCAGGAGCCGTTCCTCGTCACCGAGACGAACGCGGCGTCGATCGGCGGCTCCGCCACCAACTACCCGGCCTTCGACGGCCAGTGGCGCCAGGTCGCGTGGGCGATGGTCGCCCGCGGCGCCCGCATGATCGAGTACTGGCACTGGCACACGCTGCACTACGGCGCCGAGACCTACTGGGGTGGCGTCATCCCGCACGACCAGCGCCCCGGTCGCGTGTACGACGAGCTCTCGCAGCTCGGCGGCGAGCTGGCCACCGCCGGCCCGCTCGTCGAGGGGCTGGTGCCCGACGCCGCGGTCGGCCTGGTCTGGTCGCACCCGTCCCTGTGGGGGCTGGCGGGCCAGCCCGCCTGGGAGGCGGACGGGCGGCCGGACCCGCGCACGTACGAGGAGATCGTCGAGGCGTTCTACCGGGGCGCGTTCGACGCCGGCGCCGGAGTCCGCATCGTGCACGACAACCAGCTCGTCGACGACGCCGGGGGCGACCTGCGCGACCCGGGCGACGTCGCCGCCGAGCTGCTCGTGCTGCTGGTCCCCGCGCTGTACGTCGCGTCGGACGAGCTGCTCACCTGGCTGCGCCGCTACGCGGAGGCGGGCGGGCACCTGGTGCTCGGACCGCGTACGGCCTATGCCGACACCGAGGCGCGGGCCCGGCGTGAGGTCAAGCCCGCGCTGCTGTCCGACGTCGCGGGCGTGAGCTACCAGGAGTTCTCCAGCCTCGACGCTCCCGTGGAGCTCTGGGACGAGGGGAACGGGTTCTCCGCGTCAGGACGGGCGACCCGCTGGGCGGACGCCCTGCGCGCCGAGGGTGCCGACGTCGTCGCCACTTACGACCACCCGCACCACGGGCGGTTCTCCGCCATCACGACGGCCCGGGCGGGCGCAGGTCGCGTCACGGTCGTGGGCACCGTGCCCGACCGGACGCTCGCCCGGGAGCTTCTCGACTGGCTCGTGCCGGCCGACGGCGACCCGTGGCGCGAGCTGCGCGCCGGCTCCGTGACCGTGACGTCGGCGACGACCGGGATTGGAGCCCGGCTGCGTGTGCTGCACAACTGGTCCTGGGAGCCGGCGCCGTGCACCGTACCCGTCGCCGTGCGGGACGCGCTGGGCGACGACGCGTTCGCAGCAGGGGAGACCGTCGCGCTCGGACCGTGGGACGTTCGGGTGCTCCTCGAGACCTGACGGGACGATCCCGCCGGACCCTCGGCGAACCTCCGGCGTCGGGCGCATGATGGAACACGATGCAGATGCTCGACGACGAGACGGAGGACTGCTCATGAAGGCGTCAGTAGGTGACCGGATCGTGACGGCGTCCGGCGTGGTGGGTGCCGCGGTGCGCGAGGGCGTCGTGGTGAGCGTGCGCAGCGCGGACGGGTCGCCGCCGTACCTGGTGCGATGGTCGGACACCGGGGACGAGTCGCTCGTCTTCCCGGGGCCCGACACCGTGGTCCGGCACGATCCCGGCAGCGAGGGCACGACCGAGCGGGCGACCGCTGGCGCGGGTGTGCCGACGCGGTCGACGACCTGGCACGTGCAGCTGACGGTGGTCGAGTCGTCGGGGAGCACGACGGCGGAGGCCACCCTCGTGGCCGGGCCGGCCGAGCACGGCGACGTCGGGCCGCTGCGTGGCGTCGGGCACGCGCGCAAGGATCCGGGCGACCAGGAGGTCCCCGTCATCGGGGACGAGGTCGCGGCCGGGCGCGCGCTGCGGCGGCTCGCCGACGCGCTCCTCGGGCAGGCGGAGGAGGACATCTCGGCGAGGACGGGCAACAGGGCGCACGTGCACCCCTGAGCTAGGCTCGGCGTCGTCGTCCCACGTCAGAACGGAAGGCCCCGCCGTGCGCCCGTCGCGTCCCGCACTCGCCGCCACCCTGGTCCCGGCCGTCGTTCTCGGGCTCGCCGCGTGCTCGCAGCCCGGCGAGCCGGAGGCTCCTGAGACGACCGCGGCGACCGACGCCGGTGCGGGCGCCGAGTGCGCCGCCGGCGACCTGCCCACGCTGACCGACGGAACGCTGACCGTGGGAGCCGGCGAGCCGTTCGAGCCGTGGTACGTGGGCGAGCCGACGAGCGGCGAGGGCTTCGAGTCGGCGCTCGTCTACGCGGTCGCCGAGGAGCTCGGCTACGCCGCCGAGGACGTCGAGTGGGTCACGGTCACGTTCGAGCAGATCATCAGCCCGGCGATCAAGCCGTTCGACGTCGCCGCGTACCAGACGACCATCACGGAGGAGCGGGCCCAGGCGGTCGACTTCTCGAGCCCGTACCTGACGAGCCGCCAGGGAGTCATCGTCGCCGACGAGGGCGAGTACGCCGAGGCGGCGTCGCTCGCCGACCTCGAGGGCGCGCGCGTCGGCGTGACGGCGTCGCAGACCTCGCTCGACGCCGCGGAGACGGCGTGGGGCGATGCCGTCGAGATCGTGCCGTTCAACAACGCCGGCGACGGCATGACCGCGCTGACGTCGGGCACGGTCGACGCGATGGTCATGGACGTCGACCAGGGCGTGGCGGCCTCGACGGTGTACTTCCCGGACACGCACGTCGCCGGCACGCTGCCCGACGCGGGCGAGCCCGAGCAGCTCGGCCTCGTGCTCGACAAGGACTCCGAGCTCACGGCCTGCGTCTCGGAGGCGGTCGAGGCACTCGAGGCGGACGGCACTCTCGAGCAGCTGCGCACCGAGTGGCTGAAGTCGGACGACATCCCCGAGCTGTCGTGAGGCCCCGCCTGCGATGACCGACGCCTGGGTGCCGTCCGAGCGTGCCCGCGCCCGCGAGGCGTTCCGGCGCGCCCAGCACCGCAGGGCGCTGCTCGTGGCCGGAGTCGCGACGGCGGTCGTGCTGGCGGGCGTCGTCCTCGTCGTGACGAACGCGCCGGGCTGGGAGCGCGCGCGGCAGGCGTTCTTCTCGCCCGAGCGGGCGTGGGAGGTGCTGCCCGACGTCGCGGTCGGCCTGTGGCTCAACCTGCGGGTGTGGGTCGTGGCGTCGGTCGTGGGGCTCGCCGTCGGCCTGCTGATCGCCGTGGTGCGCACGTCGCGGCTGCCGGCGCTGTTCCCCCTGCGGGTTCTCGCGACCGTCTACGTCGACGTGTTCCGCGGCGTGCCCGTGCTGCTGGTGCTGCTGCTCGTCGGGTTCGGGCTGCCCGCGCTGCGGCTCGAGTGGCTCCCCGTGAGCGCGGCGTTCCTGGGCGGGCTCGCGATCGTCCTCACCTACACGGCGTATCTCACCGAGATCTTCCGCGCCGGCATCGAGTCGGTACACCCGTCGCAGGGCGCCGCGGCGCGGTCGCTCGGGCTCACGCGCGGGCAGGCGGCGCGCCGCGTCGTCCTCCCGCAGGCCGTGCGGAACGTGACCGCGCCGGTGGCGAGCGTGCTGGTGTCCCTGCAGAAGGACTCTGGGCTCATCTCGATCCTCGGAGCCGTGGACGCGATCCGCGCGGCGCAGATCGCCACCACCGGCAACTACAACTTCACCCCGTACGTCGTGGCCGGGATCCTGTTCCTGCTGATCTCGATCCCGCTCACGCGGCTCGTGGACGCGTGGTCGGCACGGCAAGGGTGGCGCGGGCAGCTGCGCGGCGTGCCCGGTGCGGGGGTGTTGCGGTGATCGCTCCGGGGGCTTCTCAGCCGTTGCTGTCCCTGCGCGGGGTGCGCAAGACGTACGGCGCGGGCGAGGACCGCAGGGTCGTGCTCGACGGCATCGACCTCGACGTCGGCGAGCACGCCTGCGTCGTCGTCGTGGGCTCGTCGGGGTCCGGGAAGTCGACGCTGCTGCGCGTGGTCGACCTGCTCGAGGACGTCGACGACGGCCAGGTGCTGCTCGACGGCGAGGACGTGGCCGACCCGTGGGTCGACGCGAACGTGGTCCGCTCCCGGCTCGCCCTCGTCTTCCAGCAGTACAACCTGTTCCCGCACCTGCGGGTGCTCGACAACGTGACGCTCGCCCCGCGCGTCGTGCACCGCCGGCCGCGGGCCGAGGCCGACCAGGCCGGGCTCGCCATGCTCGAGAAGGTCGGGCTCGCGCACAAGGCGCGCGCCTACCCCGACCAGCTCTCGGGCGGCGAGCAGCAGCGGGCCGCGATCGCCCGCGCTCTCGTGTCCGGGCCCGAGCTCCTCCTGCTCGACGAGATCACCTCCGCGCTCGACCCCGAGCTCGTGGGCGAGGTGCTCGACCTGCTCCACGCCCTGCGCGACGAGGGCACGACCATGCTTGTGGCGACCCACGAGATGGGCTTCGCTCGCGAGGTCGCCGACGAGGTCGTGTTCCTGCACGACGGACGCGTGCACGAGCGCGGCGCGCCGGGGCAGGTGCTCGACGACCCGCAACGCGAGCGCACGCGCGAGTTCCTGCGCCGGCTGCGCTGAGCGCACTTTCCACCGGCGGGGTGTATCAGCCGGCGGTCGTGGTGCTCCTCACTGGTGGAGGAACCCCATGAGACGACTCGTCCTGTGTTGCGACGGCACGTGGAACCACGCGGTGAACCCGCAGGTGTCCAACATCGAGAAGCTCGCGCGGGCGGTGCGGTCCGGGGTCGTCCCGGGCACGGACACCGTGCAGGTCGTCGGGTACGTCGGCGGCGTGGGCTCGCGCGGCTACACCGTCGACCGGCTGCTCGGCGGCGCCTTCGGCTACGGATTCACCCGCAACGTCGTCGAGGGCTACCGGTTCCTCGCGATGAGCTACGCGCCAGGGGACGAGATCGTCATCCTCGGCTACTCGCGCGGCGTGTACACCGCGCGCAGCGTCGCGGGCATGATCTCGCAGGTCGGCCTCCTGACCGCCGGGGCCGTCGACGCGGGGCTCCTGGGTGAGGCCGAGCGCCTCTACCGGTTGAGCGCCCTGCGCCCCGAGGGCGCCGAGGCCGGCGCCGTCGCGCGCGAGAAGGCACGGTTCAAGGCCGAGCACTCGTGGGACGCGCCCGTGCGGTTCCTCGGCGTCTTCGACACCGTCGGGGCGCTGGGCGTGCCCGTGCTGTCGCGGCGCAAGCACCGCTTCCACGACGTGCGGCTCTCGGCGGTCGTGCAGACCGCCCGTCAGGCGCTCGCGATCGACGAGCGCCGGATCACCTTCGCCCCGTGCCTGTGGGAGGTGCCCGACGGCGACCCCCCCGGTCGGGTGGAGCAGGTGTGGTTCCCGGGCACGCACGGCGACGTCGGTGGCGGTGGGGCGCGCTGCGGCCTGTCGGACCTGGCGCTCGAGTGGATGGCCGAGGAGCTCGCCGCGGTCGGCGTCGACATCGACGCGGGCCGGCTCGCGGGCCAGCTGTCCCGGCGCGCCCCGCTCCTGCTGGACCCGGACCCGCCGTGGGCCTTTCGCCTGATCAACGCCGTGAAGCGGCTCAAGCCCGGCTACGAGCGGGTCGACGGGCGAGTCGTCTTCCGGCGCGGCCTGCGCATCCTCGCCGCGCCCGGGTCCGAGGGTGGCTGGCGCGACGGCGTGCTGCTCGCCGACACCGCGCTGCGGCACGTGCTGCGCGACGGCTACGTGAGCCGCGCCCCCAACCTCGGCTGGTGGGTAGCCGAGGCTGGGGGCGTGCAGAACCTCCCGACCGAGCACGTGCGGGCGGCGCGGGGCGACCTGCGTCCCCTCGTGCGGGTGTGATCGGGTCGCCGGCGGGTGGAGGCCGCACGTCGACAGACCCCGGGGCGAGGTCGGCCGTGATCTCGTTCGCCGCGGTCGAGAGCGCATCGAACAGCACGAGTCGGACGGCGGTGTCGAGGGGCGCCGTCAGGCGGTCGGCGAGTTCACGTGCCTCGTCCCCGCCGGCGGCTGCGGTGGCGAGCTGGTGCTGCAGCTCGTCGACACTTCTGATGGCACAGTGGTGTCAACGTGGTGCGCTCGGGATGAAAGTGCAGGTCGCGGGGGCCTGCCGAACCGTCCGGCGAGCGCGACGACGCGCCACCCCGGGCGCTGAACGTCACCTCATCGGTCGTAGGCGTCCTTGACCACGAGCACGGGGACGGGGGAGTCGAGCAGGACCCGCTGCGTCGTCGATCCCATGAGGAACGTGCCCATCGACGAACGCTTGCGCGAGCCGAGGACGACGAGCGTCGCCCCGGACGCCTCGGCAGCGTCGAGGATCGCATCGGCCGGTTCGGTGCCCTCGGGGCGAACCGTCACCGGGGCCACCTGGACCTCGGGCGGTGCGTCCGCGAGCAGTGCGGCGAGCCCGTCGTCGACGGGTGACGCCGAGTGCTCAGGATGCAGGTCGAGGACCGCCAGGGGGAGGCGGCGTCGCGCAGCCTCGGCGACCGCCGTGCGGACGGCAGCCTCGCCGTGCGGCGACGCGTTGTAGGCCACGAGCACCGTCATGGCGACCACTCTTGCACATGCGGGGACGTTCGCCGTGCGTGGGATCGCGGTGTGGTCAGGCACGGAACAGCTCTGCCTGCTTGCCGACGAGCCGGGCGAGGAGAGCGCGTCGGAGGCCCGGCACGCGCAGCCCCCGCAGCGCGGCGCGCCTGGTCCACAGCCCGAGCCGGTCGCGCGGGACGAACGAGCCGGCGGCCCGACGGCCGGCCGCCTGCCTCTCCTCGACCACGGGACGCAGCTCGCGCTCGTAGGAGACGATCGCGGCCGGGACGTCGTGCCGGAGCAGCCGGTCCGCGAGGAGCGTGCCGCCCGCGACGGCGAGGGACGCACCTTGGCCCGCGAGGAGGGACACTGCGCCGGCCGCGTCGCCCGCCAGGACGACGCGACCGGCACCCCACCGTGGGACGACGACCTGGGCGACCTGGTCGTAGTAGAGCTCGTCGGCCGCGGGGCGGTGCGCCAGGATCTCGTCGATCTGCGGGCCCAGACCGGCGTAGCGGCGCGCGACCTCCTCGCGCGGGTCGTCGGGCAGGCCGGGGCCGTCGACGCGGTGGACGCCGAACATCGCCACCAGGCCGCCACGCGCCGCGTACACCCCGACGGACCGGTCGACGGTGTCCGTCATGGCGAACCGTCCCCGCCAGTGCTCGTGCAGGGCCTCGTCCACGAACGTGTACGCGCAGGTCTGGTAGCCCAGGTGCCGCAGGTGCGACTCGGGCTCCGTACCCAGCAGCAGCCCGCGCACCCGCGAGTGGATGCCGTCTGCGCCGACCAGCACGTCGGCCTCCAGCCGGGTCGTGCCGGGTGCGCCGTCGACCGCGAGGCGCACGGTCACGGTGTCGCCGTCGTCGTCGAAGGACGTCAGGCGGTGCCCGTGGCGCACGTCGACCGTACCGGGCAGCCGCTCCCGGAGGGCGTCCTCGACGTCGGGCCGCAGGAGGCTGAAGAGCCGGCCCTGGACGGCGTCGCGCATCGCACCGTAGTCCAGGCGGGCCCGCGTACGCCCGCGCTCGTCGACCCACGCGATCTCGGCGATGTCGTAGGCACGACGCCGCAGATGAGCGAGCAGGCCGGTCTTCTCGGCGGCGTCGTAGCCGGGGCCGAAGAAGTCGATCATGTACCCCTGGCCGCGCGGTCCCGGTGCCTGCTCGACGACCGTGACGTCCCACCCGCCGCGCGCGAGCCCGTCTGCGACGGTCAGCCCGGCGATCCCGGCACCCGCCACGAGCGCGCGCATGTCCCTGCCCTCCCGGCGGGAACCGAAGGAACACGCCGGCCGTTGTGATGGCGACCGGACGAAGGAGCGACACGATGCAGTGCCCCCACGACCAGTCCACCCTGGTTGTCTCCGAGCGTAGGGGGGTCGAGATCGACTACTGCCCGACGTGCCGCGGCGTGTGGCTCGACCGTGGCGAGCTGGACAAGATCATCGACCGCTCGATGGAGGCCGAGATCGCCGCCGAGGTGAGCGGTCCGTCGGCGGCGCCTTCCGCCCGGGGCCGGGAGTCGTGGCTCGGCGAGCTGTTCGACTACTGACCCGCGTCCGATGGCGTAGGTCAGGCCGCGAGCTGCTCGCGCACCTGGCGCTTGGCGCGCGTGAGCATGCCCGCCATCCCGTTCAGGCGCAGCGCGCTCACGGCGCGCGTCAGGCCCAGCATGAGGGGGAACTCGTCGGGCACGTCGAGCACCTGCTGAGTGGTGAGCCCCGACAGGCCCTGCGCGAGGATCGACGCGAAGCCTCGCGTCGTCGGCGCTTCCTGGGGCGCCGTGGCGTAGAAGTGCACGACGCCGTCGGCCACCTCGGCGAACGCGCGGACGGGGGACTGGCACTCCTGGACGCGCTCGAGGAGCCCCGGCGTCGCGGCGTAGCGGGCGGGCAGCTCCGGCAGCTCGCGCGAGAACTCGAGCAGGAGCTGCAGCCGGTCCGGCTCGCCGAGCGCGAGAAAGTCGTCGCGGATCTCGGCGAGCTGGCCGGGCAGCCGGTCGATCGTGGTGGCGTCGGTCATGGGTCCAGTCTCTCAGGCGGCCCTGGCCGGCACCTCGCCCGGCTGGTCGCCCGCGACGATCGGCACGCGCACGGCGTTGCCCCACTCGGTCCAGGAGCCGTCGTAGTTGCGCACGTCGGGGATGCCGAGCAGGAAGTGCAGGGCGAACCACGTGTGGCTCGAGCGCTCGCCGATGCGGCAGTAGGTGATCACCCTGTCGTCCGCGGCGATGCCGAGGCCGCCCTCCCGGTAGATCGCCTCGAGCTCGGCGCGGGTCTTGTACGTGCCGTCCTCGGACACGGCCGTGGCCCACGGGACGCTGTGCGCCGTGGGGATGTGGCCGCCGCGCAGCACGCCCTCCTCCGGGTAGTCGGGGATGTGCAGGCGCTCGCCGGTGTACTCCTGCGGCGAGCGGATGTCGACGAGCGGCCCCGTGCCGAGGTGGGCGAGCACGTCCTCCTTGAAGGCGCGGAAGGTCGAGTCGTCGCGCTCGACGGTCGGGTACTCGGCGGGCGCCGGGGTCGGGACCTCCGTGGTCAGCTCGCGGCCCTCGGCCACCCACAGGTTGCGGCCGCCATCGAGCAGGCGGACGTCCTCGTGGCCGAACAGCGTGAACACCCACGCGGTGTACGCGGCCCACCAGTTGTTCTTGTCGCCGTAGAGCACGATCGTCGTGTCGCGTGAGATGCCCTTCGAGCCGAGCAGCTTGGCGAAGTCGGGGCCCTCGAGGTAGTCGCGCTCGACCGGCAGCAGCAGGTCGGTGTGCCAGTCGACCTTGACCGACCCGGGGATGTGGCCGGTCTCGTAGAGGAGGACGTCCTCGTCGGACTCGACGACCACGAGGTCGGGGTTGTCGAGGTTCTGCGCGAGCCACTCGGTCGTGACGAGGCGCTCCGGGTGGGCGTACTCGGCAAGGCGGGGGTGCGGGTCGAGCGGTGCAGGCATGGGTGTTCCTCCTCGGGCCGGCTGGCTGTCCGAGCCACTGTAAGGACCGCTCCACCTGCCACGACACCACCCGTCCACGATGTGGGACCACAATATGAGACATCGGCGGCTCGTTGCTGCGCGCAACGTTGTCGGGCGCGCCTACACTGGCCGCATTCTGACGACGACGTCGGAGGCACGATGGAGGATCCGCGGGCGACGGGCGTGATCCGCGACGCGCGAGTGCTGCGTGCCGCCCATGAGACGTTCCTGTCCACGGGCACGCTCCTGCCCGGCATCGACCCCGTCGTGGCCGCCTCCTGGCGCCGCTCGTTGCACAGCGGCGTCGACCCCGACGACCCGCGCGCCGTCGTCGGGCTCGAGTCCGACGACCTCGAGACCTACCGCGCGTCGCACCCGCTCCGGGCCGCGATGCCCGTCGTTCGCGAGCTCCTGGTCGCGGCCGCGACCGACGAGGGCCTCGTGGTCGCCGTGTCCGACGACGCCGGTCGCCTCCTGTGGGTCGAGGGCAACCTGCGTGCGCGCTCGAGCCTCGACCGCGTCGGGTTCGTGGAGGGCGCGCTGTGGGCCGAGGACCGCGTGGGTACCAACGCGCCCGGCACCGCGCTGGCCACCCGCCGCGCGGTGCGCGTGCGCGGTGCCGAGCACTTCTCCCGACCCGCGCAAGAACTCAGCTGCGCCGCTGCACCCGTCAGGGACCTGCGCACGGGCGCGGTGCTCGGCGTCCTCGACGTCACCGGGGGCCCGGCCGCCGGCTCGCAGATGGTGCTCTCGCTCGTGCGGGCCGTGACCGGGAGCGTCGAGCGCGAGCTCGCCCGGACGCTCGGCCCGACGGCGGCCGGACGGGTGGCGATGGCCGAGCTCGAGGTGCTCGGCTCGCCCCGCTGGACGGGAACCGGCGGCCGGCGCTCGCTGTCGCTGCGGCACGCCGAGATCCTCGTCCTCCTCGCCGAGCATCCCGAGGGCCTGTCGGCCGATGCGCTGGCGGTGCTCCTGCACCCTCGCGAGCTGTCGGACGTGACCGTCCGGGCCGAGGTCTCCCGGCTGCGTCGCTCCGTCGGACCACCGCTCGCGGAGTCCCGGCCCTACCGGCTCGCCCGGCCGCTGCGCACCGACGCCGGCCTGGTCCGCGAGGCGCTCGCCGCCGGCGACGTGCGCGGTGCTCTCGGGGCCTACCGGGCGCCGCTGCTGCCGCGGTCAGGAGCTCCCGGCGTCGAGCGGCTCCGGGCCGAGCTCTCGGCCGAGGTGCGCTGCGCCGTCCTGGCGAGCACCGACGTCGACGTCCTCGACGCGTGGACCCGGCACCCCGACGCCGCCGACGACCTCGAGGCCTGGACGCTCCTCCTGGCCCGTGCCGAGCCCGGCAGCCCGCAGGCGGCGCGCGCCCGCGCGCACGTCATGGTCCTCGACGCCGCGCTGCGCTGAGCCCCCACGCTGCAACCCTTCTGCAACCCCCCGCCGCCTACCGTCGCACGCATCGGCGCAGAGCAGCGCCACGTCAGTGCGTGCGAGGAGGCAGAGCATGACCGTCTACGCAGCCCCGGGCCAGCCGGGGGCGATCGCCGAGTACCGGGCCCGGTACGACCACTGGATCGGCGGGGAGTACGTGCCGCCGTCGAGCGGCGAGTACTTCGAGAACCCCACCCCCGTGACCGGACAGACCTTCACCGAGGTGGCGCGCGGCAACGCCGAGGACATCGAGCGTGCGCTCGACGCCGCGCACGGCGCGGCTCCCGGCTGGGGCCGCACGAGCGTGACCGAGCGGGCGAACGTCCTCAACAAGATCGCCGACCGCATGGAGGCCAACCTCGAGAAGCTCGCCGTCGCCGAGTCGTGGGAGAACGGCAAGCCCGTCCGCGAGACCCTCGCCGCGGACATCCCGCTCGCGATCGACCACTTCCGGTACTTCGCCGGGGCCATCCGGGCGCAAGAGGGATCGATCTCGGAACTTGACGAGGACACCATCGCCTACCACTTCCACGAGCCGCTCGGCGTCGTCGGGCAGATCATCCCGTGGAACTTCCCGATCCTCATGGCCGTCTGGAAGCTCGCGCCGGCGCTCGCGGCGGGCAACGCCGTCGTGCTCAAGCCCGCCGAGCAGACGCCCGCGTCGATCCTGTTCCTCATGGACCTCATCGGCGACCTGCTGCCCCCGGGCGTCGTCAACGTGGTCAACGGGTTCGGCGTCGAGGCCGGCAAGCCGCTCGCCTCGAGCCCGCGCATCCGCAAGATCGCGTTCACGGGCGAGACGACGACCGGCCGGCTGATCATGCAATACGCGTCGCAGAACATCATCCCGGTGACGCTCGAGCTGGGCGGCAAGAGCCCGAACATCTTCTTCTCCGACGTCGCGTCCTCGCGGGACGACTTCTACGACAAGGCGCTCGAGGGCTTCACGATGTTCGCCCTCAACCAGGGCGAGGTGTGCACGTGCCCGTCGCGCGCTCTCATCCAGTCCGACATCTATGACCAGTTCCTGGGCGACGCGATCGAACGCACCCGTGCCGTGACGCAGGGCAACCCGCTCGACACCTCCACGATGATCGGCGCGCAGGCGAGCAACGACCAGCTCGAGAAGATCCTGTCCTACATCGACATCGGCAAGGCAGAGGGCGCGAAGATCCTCACCGGCGGGCACCGCGCGGAGCTCGACGGCGACCTCGCGGGCGGCTACTACGTCACGCCCACGGTCTTCGAGGGCAAGAACTCGATGCGGATCTTCCAGGAGGAGATCTTCGGCCCGGTCGTGTCCGTCACGTCGTTCGACGAGTTCGACGACGCGATGAAGATCGCCAACGACACGCTCTACGGCCTCGGGGCGGGCGTCTGGACCCGTGACGGCGCGACGGCGTACCGGGCGGGCCGCACGATCGAGGCGGGTCGGGTGTGGACGAACTGCTACCACCAGTATCCGGCGGCCGCGGCGTTCGGCGGGTACAAGGGCTCCGGCGTCGGACGCGAGAACCACCGCATGATGCTCGACCACTACCAGCAGACCAAGAACCTGCTGGTGAGCTACTCCGGGCAGAAGCTCGGCTTCTTCTGATGACGACGGCGACGCGAGTTGCCGTGACCGACGCCGCGGCCGGGCTCCTCGCCCGGCTGCGGCGCCGGCACGGCGAGCTGATGTTCCACCAGTCCGGCGGCTGCTGCGACGGGTCGAGTCCGATGTGCTACCCGCAGGGTGAGTTCATCGTGTCCGACGCGGACGTGCACCTGGGCGACCTCGTCGTCGACTCCGACGACGACCCGAGCTTCCGCGTGCCGGTCTGGATGAGCAGGTCGCAGTTCGAGTACTGGCAGCACACGCACCTGACGATCGACGTCGTGCCGGGGCGCGGTGCCGGGTTCAGCGTCGAGGCGCCCGAGGGCGTGCGGTTCCTCATCAGGTCCCGGCTGCTGACGGACGTCGAGTGGGAGGCGCTGCGGAGCTGAGCGTCACCAGAGGAACCGGCCGACGGCGACGAACGCCGCGAGCAGGAGCAGCAGGACGTTGATGCCGAGCTGCGCTCTCTCCCCCCGCCGTACGTGGATGGCGATCGCGAGGACCTGGAGGAGCACCAGCCCGGCACCGGCGATCGGCGTGAGGATGGGGACGGTCCCGGTCACCTTCGGGAGGACCAGCCCGAGCGCGCCCGCGATCTCCGCGAGACCGATGAACCTGACGACCGGGTCGGGGAAGTCGTCGACCCATCCCATCCGGTGACGCAGCGCCCGTCCGCGCGCGAGCTTCGTCAGTCCCACGGCCAGATAGACGGCCGCCAGGAGGCCGGCGGCGATCCACAGCCCGATGTTCATCCCGGCTCCTCCTCGGGGCCCGCGTCGTCGTCGTGGCTGATTCCGGACCCTAGCGTGACCGGGTGCCCCTGTCGGGATGCCGCGCGGACCAGATATGTTCTGGGCCGTGACCAACGAAGCCGAGGCCTTCCCGTCCGTGTCGTCGCTGCCCGCGTGGCTGGTGCCGTCGGTCTACCTGCACTGGTCGACCGACTGGCTTCGCGAGTCCGTCGCCGTCGCGACCCGCTCGCGAGAGCACTCGCTGCCTGGAGGCCCCGAGGGGCCGCAGCGGGGCGACGTCGTCGTGACCGTCCTCGGTGACGCCGGGGTCGTCGCTGCCGTCGAGCTCATGGGTTCCACCGACGGCGCGAGCTGGGTGACCGACGAGCTGTTCGGGCCCGAGCGGCCCATCGTGTGGGCGGACCTGTTCGAGAGCGCCGACGCGTACACCGGGTCGTCGGGCTGGCTGCCGGCCGAGCACGCGCGGCTCGTGCTGGACGGGATCGCCCAGCAGTTCCGCGACGGGCCCGTGCACACGCTGGACCCGGGCGACTGCGGCACCGGCGCCGTGGCGTCCGACGTGCACGTGCTGCGCATCCTCGGGCACCGGACCATCACCGGCTGGGCGATGCGACGCGAGGAGCGCTGCGCCACCTGCGAACGCTTCGTCGACGTCCGCAAGCTCGAGGCGCACGACGACGGCGCGGTGCGCCTCGGCACGACGACTGCCGGCGGGCGCACGCTCGACCAGATCGTCCGCGACGTCCACCTCCTGTGCGAGCAGTGCCACGAGCTCATGCACGCCCACACGATCGCGGCCCAGCGCGCCCGGCTGCGCCCCCAGTGCCCGGGCTGCGGCTCGCGCGGCGCGACGCAGCGCATCGTGTGGGGCATGACCTTCCAGGAGGACGTGGTGGGCGCCGAGCCTGACGTCGTCTACGGCGGCTTCGAGGTGCCCGTGCCGACGCCCGAGTGGTACTGCACCGTGTGCCATGCGAACTTCACGAGCACGGTCATCGCGTCGCGCTCGCTGGCGTCCGCCGGGTCGGGTACGGGAGCGCCGTCGGGAACGACCCCGGTCGCCGACTCCACGAGCAGCGCCGCGGCAGTCTTCACAGCAGAGACGCCCGCCACCGACGACGACGGTGGCGAGCGTCTCTGGCAGCCCGAGGGGTTCTGACTAGGCCGCGACGGCGATCCGTGATCTCCGGCCGCGTCTGACCAGGCCGTGGTCGGCCGGAGGCACGGAGGGCGTGACGAGCAGCGGCATCCCCGCCTCGGCGGGGGTGCGGTCCGCCTTGCGGTGGTTGCACGAGACGCACGCGGCCACGAGGTTGAGCCACGTCGAGTCGCCTCCGCGTGAGCGTGGGACCACGTGGTCGACCGTCTGGGCCGGCCCGCCGCAGTACGCGCACCTCTGGTCACGACGCTTGACCCCGTCCTTGGTGCACACGGGGTGACCCGCCGAGCGGTAGCGCCAGCGCATCGCGACGTAGCGGACGAGCCGCAGGACGCGGGGGAGCGGGTAGGGCCCGAAGGTGTGGCCGTCGACGGCCTCCTCGACCACGGCGACCTCGCGCACGAGCATCGTGATCGCGTGCTTCACCGACACGCGATGCAACGGCTCGTAGCCGGCGTTGAGGACCAGCACGTCGACCACGGTCCTGCTCCTTCCTGGCATGCGGTGCGCGCGAGGTCGGGCGATGCGCGCGTGGCGGCTCCTTGTCGATGGCTGTCGTACGTCCAGGCGGGCCGGTGAACCGGTCCGCCGAGGCGAAGGTAAGCCCGCGAGCCGCGGAAGTCCAGGGTTTTGGGCAGCGTGGAGCCCGATCGAGACCATGCCTTGACCTGGCTGATGCCGAGGTCGGGGGCGGAGCCGTCCGGTCGGTTCTGTTTACCCGACTCGGACGGCGCGGAGCCGGTGTCCGGGAGCGAGCCGGTCTCAGCGGGCGCGCTCGCTCAGGTACGCGACGACGTCGTGCCGGCCGAACCGCTCGCGCGCGCCGTCGAGGCTGCCGGGCACGACGCACGTGCAGGTGGGGATCGGACTGCACCGTCTGCACGCGTGGATGGTCGACAGCCTGGCGACGCCGCTCGCCGACCTGGCCGCGCTTGCCGGTATCCCCGACCGCGACCTGACACGGGCTGCCGCCGCCGCGCCGGAGTTCACGACCGTGCCACCCTCGTTCGACGACGCGACCGCGCCTCCGCCCGCGCGGTACCGCGCTGACCCGGACCGCGCTCCCGCCGCAGCCCTGCCTGCCTGGGGCGATCCAGACGCGCCGCTGGTCTACGTGACGCTCGGCTCGGTCGCCGGGAGCCTGCACGCCTTCGACGCGACCTACACCGTCGTGCTCGATGCGCTCGCCGACGTCGAGGCACGCGTCCTGCTCACGGTCGGCACGGGTAGCGATCCCGAGGCGCTGCGCCCTTGGCCTGACAACGCGCACGTCGAGCGCTGGTGGCCGCAGGATGCGCTCATGGCCGCACGTGGCCGCGATGGTCGGGCACGGCGGGTTCGGCACGACGACGACGGCGCTGGCCGCCGGCGTGCCTCAGGTCGTGATCCCGCTCTTCGCGGCCGACCAGTGGCTCAACGCCCGCCGGGTCCAAGACCTCGGGGCCGGCCTCATGGTCGAGGCCAGCCCCGAGCTGGGCGAGACGCTGCCCGAGGCTCTCGCGCGCGCCCGCTGACCGCCCCCGACGCGGTCGTGCGCGGCGTCAGCTGCGCAGCGTCACTCCCGGAAGTAGCGCGCGTACGCACCGGTCGTGAGGAACGGCGGGAACTCCTCGCCGAGCGCGATCTCGCGGAAGATCGCCGCCGCGTCGTCGTACCGGTCGCCCGGGAACCGGTCGAGCCCGCGGACGGCCTCACGCAGCACCGCCTCGCACCGGCGGCGCGTGATGGGCTCGCCGTCGTCCGTCCTGGTGCCGGCGTTGATCCACTGCCAGATCTGCGAGCGCGAGATCTCCGCGGTCGCGGCGTCCTCCATCAGATGGTCGATCGCGGCGGCCCCGACGCCGCGGAGCCACGACTCGATGTACCGCACGCCCACGGAGACGTTGGTCCGCAGACCCGCCTCCGTCACGGTGGCCCCGGCGCGCCGGGCCGACGCGACGTCGAGCAGCTCCGCCTGGCCGACCGTGACGTCGTCGCGCAGCCGGCCCACCTGGTTCTCCCGCTCGCCGAGCACGGCGTCGAAGGCACCGCGTGCGACCTCGATGAGGTCCGGGTGCGCGACCCACGTGCCGTCGAACCCGTCGTCCGCCTCGCGCGTCTTGTCGGCCCGCACCTGCTCGATCGCCCGCTGGGTGACCTCGGGGCTGCGCCGGTCGGGGATGAACGCGCTCATGCCGCCGATCGCGTGGGCGCCGCGCCGGTGGCACGTGGCCACGAGCAGCTCCGTGTACGCGCGCATGAACGGGGCGGTCATCGTGACCTGGCCGCGGTCCGGCAGCACGTACGAGTCGCCGCGCGAGCGGAAGCACTTGATGACCGAGAACAGGTAGTCCCAGCGGCCCGCGTTGAGGCCCGCGCAGTGCTCGCGCAGCTCGTAGAGGATCTCCTCCATCTCGAACGCGGCCGGCAGGGTCTCGATGAGGACCGTGGCGCGGATGATGCCGCGGGGGATGCCCAGGGCGTCCTGCGCGACCTCGAACACCTGGTTCCACAGCCGCGCCTCCCGGTAGCCCTCGAGCTTGGGCAGGTAGAAGTACGGCCCACGCCCGCGGGCGATGAGCTCGCGCGCGTTGTGGAAGAAGTAGAGCCCGAAGTCGACGAGCGAGCCCGACGCCGGCTGGGTCGACCCGTCCGTCCCCGTGTACGCGAGGTGCGACTCGAACAGGTGCCACCCCCGCGGGCGGAAGATGATCGTCGGCATCTGCCCCAGGTCGGTCGTGCGCAGCGCGTAGTGCTTGCCGGCCTCGTTCGTGTGGGCCAGCGTGCCGCGGATCGCGTCGTGCAGCGCGAGCTGGCCCTCGATGACGTTGCGCCACGTGGGCGACTGCGCGTCCTCGGCGTCGGCGAGCCAGCACCGGGCGCCGGAGTTGAGCGCGTTGATCGTCATCTTCGGGTCGGTAGGGCCGGTGATCTCGACGCGCCGGTCGGACAGCCCGGGCGCCCCGTGCGCACCTGCCACGCGCCATGACGGGTCGTCGCGGACCGGGCGCGTGGACGGGTTGAAGTCGGGGTCGGCGCCGTCGGCGATCTCGCGCGTCCGGCGCTGCCGCTCGAGCAGCAGGCCGCAGCGCTCGTCGGCGAAGTGGTCGTGCAGCAGCGCGAGGAACTCAAGCGCCTCGGGCGTGAGGATCTCGTCGTAGCGCGGGCCGATCGGGCCGGTGACGTCGATCGAGCCTCCGGTGCCGTTCCGGCGCGGGGCGTGGGTCGTCGTGCCCCACGGCGGGGCGAAGATCGGGGGTTCGGTGAGCGTGGTCATGGGGTGCCTCCGGAAGGTCAGAACTGGGCGGTCTCGGTGGAGCCGGCGAGGGCGAGGGTCGAGGCGTCGGGGTTGAGCGCCGTCGCGACCCGGTCGAAGTAGCCGGTGCCGACCTCCCGCTGGTGGCGGGTGGCGGTGTAGCCGTCGGCCTCGGAGGCGAACTCGGCCTCCTGCAGCTCGACGTAGGCGCTCATGGCGCGCTCCGAGTACCCCCGCGCGAGCTCGAACATCGAGTGCGACAGCGAGTGGAACCCGGCCAGGGTGATGAACTGGAACTTGTAGCCCATCGCGGCGAGCTCGCGCTGGAACGAGGCGATCTCAGCGTCGGACAGGTGCTTCTTCCAGTTGAACGACGGCGAGCAGTTGTAGCTCAGGAGCTTGTCCGGGAACCGCTCGTGGATGGCCTCGGCGAACTTCGACGCCACCTTTAGGTCGGGCGTGCCGGTCTCGACCCACAGCAGGTCCGCCACCTCGGCGTAGGCGAGGCCGCGCGAGATCACCGGCTCGATGCCGTTGCGGACCCGGTAGAAGCCCTCGGGCGTGCGCTCGCCCGTGAGGAACTCGGCGTCGCGCGGGTCGACGTCGGAGGTCAGCAGGTCGGCCGCGAGCGCGTCGGTCCGCGCGATGATCACGGTCGGGGCGCCGGCGACGTCGGCCGCGAGCCGGGCGGCGCTGAGCGTGCGCACGTGCTGCTGCGTCGGCACGAGGACCTTGCCGCCCAGGTGGCCGCACTTCTTCTCCGAGGCGAGCTGGTCCTCCCAGTGCACCCCGGCGGCGCCCGCGGCGATCATCGCGCTCATGAGCTCGTAGGCGTTGAGCGGGCCGCCGAACCCGGCCTCGGCGTCGGCGACGATCGGCGCGAGCCACTCGCGGCTTCCGGCGCCGGACTCGGCGTGCTCGATCTGGTCGGCGCGCAGCAGCGCGTTGTTGATGCGGCGCACGACCTGGGGCACCGAGTTGGCGGGGTAGAGCGACTGGTCGGGGTAGGTCTGGCCCGCCATGTTGGCGTCGGCGGCCACCTGCCAGCCGGACAGGTAGATCGCCTCGAGCCCGGCCTTGACCTGCTGCACGGCCTGGTTGCCGGTCAGGGCGCCGAGCGCGCGCACCCACTCGCGGGTGTGCAGCAGCTCCCACAGGCGCTCGGCGCCGCGGCGGGCGAGGGTGTGCTCCTCGCGGACGGACCCCCGCAGCGCGACGACGTCCTCGGCCGAGTAGGTGCGTCGCACATCGGCCCACCGGGGATCGGTCGCCCACTGCTGCGCGAGCTCGGCGGCCGTCTGCGTCTGGTCGCCCGGGCGTGGCGTGGCGCAGGGGGTCGTCTGGTGCTCGAGGGTCGCGGTCATCGTCGTGCCTCTCGGTCGTGGGTGGAACTTCCGTGCTCACGACTCTGGCCTCTCCCGCCAGGGCTAAGCGAGCGAATCGGAGGAGAACTTTCCCGGTTCTTCTCCTGGACGGAACTCATGGGCTGTGTCACCCTCGATCATGGCTATCTCGACATCGAGAGTTCTCGGTACCCGGGACGAGGGACGTCGGCCGCGTCCGACGTCGGGCTCCGTCGCGGCGTCGATCCCGCTCGAGGCCGAGCCGGACGCACTCACGATCGGCCGGCGGATCCGCCACCTGCGCACACAGCGCGGGATGACGCTCGAGGAGCTGGGGACCGCGATCGGCCGCGCGCCCTCGCAGGTGTCCATGCTCGAGAACGGCAAGCGTGAGCCGACGTTCGCGCGCCTGCAGGCGGTCGCCAAGGCGCTCGGAGCGAGCGTCGAGGACCTCCTGTCGCCCGAGCCGCCGTCGCGCCGCGACGCGCTCGAGATCGAGCTCGAGCGGGTGCAAAGAGGGCCACTCTTCTCCGCGCTCGGGATCAGGCCGGTGCGCGTGGGCAAGTCGCTGCCGACTGATGCGCTCGAGACGATCATGGCGCTGCAGCACGAGCTCGAGCGCCTGCACCGCGAACGGGCGGCCACGCCCGAGGAGGCGCGGCGCGCCAACACCGAGCTGCGCGCCGACATGCGCGCGCAGGACAACTACTTCCCGGACCTCGAGCTCGTCGCGCGCGGCCTGCTGGACGACGTCGGGCACACGCGCGGACCGCTGCCCCAGCGGGCCGCGGGCGAGCTCGCCGCACACCTCGGCTTCACGATCCAGTACGTGCCCGACGTGCCGCACTCAGTGCGTGCCGTCATCGACCAGCGGAACCGGCGCGTGTACCTGCCGAGCAACGGCATCCGCGGACGCTCCGACGCCCGCTCGGCCCTGCTGCAGGCGCTCGCCTCCCACGTGCTCGAGCACGCCGAGCCGAGGGACTACCACGAGTTCCTGCGCCAGCGCGTCGAGGCCAACTACCTGTGCGCGGCGCTGCTCCTGCCGGAGCGCGACGCCGTCAAGCACCTGCGCGAGGCCAAGGACGCGCGCGCGATCTCGCTCGAGGACCTGCGCGACGCGTTTGCCGTGTCGTACGAGACCGCCGCCCACCGGTTCACCAACCTCGCCACACGCCACCTCGGTCTCGGGGTGCACTTCATGAAGGTCCACGAGTCCGGTGCGATCCACAAGGCGTACGAGAACGACGGCGTCCGGTTCCCGGCGGACGCGCTCGGCACGGTCGAGGGGCAGTACGTGTGCCGGCAGTGGACCTCCCGCGTGGTGTTCGGGATCGAGGACCGGCTGAGCCCGTACTACCAGTACACGGACACGCCCACCGGCACGTACTGGTGCACCTCGCGGGTGTCGGACACGCCGGACGGCCGGTTCTCGGTGACCGTGGGCGTGCCGTTCGCGCAGGTGAAGTGGTTCCTGGGGCGGGAGACGACCGCACGCTCCACCTCGCGCTGCCCGGACGAGTCGTGCTGCCGCCAGCCCTCCCGGCCGCTCGCGCAGCGCTGGGCCGGGCACGCCTTCCCGAGTGCGCGCCCGCACGCGTCGATGCTGGCCGCGATGCCGTCCGGCGCGTTCCCCGGCGTCGACACGACCGAGGTGTACGAGTTCCTCGAGCGGCACGCGCCGGCGTCGTGACCCCCTCCTGGCCAGCGTTGTCAAGGCCAGGCCGGGGGATACGTACGCCTGAGCCTGACAACGCGGTCGGTGGTGCCGGCGCCGCGGACCGTGTGCTGAGGGTGAAATCGGCCGGCGTGCCCGACGAAGTTCGGCCGAGGCCGTGACGTCGGCCCCGGCGAGGCGCATGGGGCGGGCTGCGCATCCGCGACCGACCGATAGAGGGAGACACCCATTAGGGCACCTTCACGAATCTCGAGAACGGTCAGACGTTCTCCTTCGTCACTTCCGGCCAGGACAAGGACGTCCACGTCACCGACCTGGGTGGCGGCCTGATCGCGATCGACGCGCAGACCACGGGAAGGACGTCGTACTTCGGTCCCGACGGTAAGAAGCTCTTCATCGACGCGGGCCGGCTGGCGTTCACGGTCGTGATCGACACGAAGGGGACGGCGACCGAGGAGGACGACGTGGAGGTCGACTTCCTCTTCCAAGGTCAGACCGGGAACTGGCAGACCAGCGACCGCGACTTCTGCGAGGACCTCACCGAGTTCATCGGCTGACTGACAGCGTGTGAGCGGACTTTTGGCCCGGTTCTGAGACCAGAACCGGGCCAAAAGTCCGCTCACACGCTCAGGCCTCGAGGAGGAGGGCCTCGCCCTGGCCGCCGCCGCCGCACAGCCCGACGGCGGCACGTCCGCCGCCGCGGCGGGCCAGCTCGTGTGCGGCGTGGACGGCGATGCGAGCGCCCGACGCGCCGATCGGGTGGCCGAGCGAGATGCCGCCGCCGTGCATGTTGACGCGCTCGAGGTCGACGCCGAGCCGGCGAGCGGACACGGCGACGACGGCTGCGAACGCCTCGTTGATCTCGACCAGGTCGAGGTCTGAGGCCGACCAGCCCTGCCGCTCGAGCGCGCGGCCGATCGCGTTGGCCGGCTGCGAGTGCAGCGACCGGTCCGGCCCGGCCACCTGCCCGTGCGCGCACAGGGTGGCGAGCACCGGAGCTCCCGCCGCCTCTGCACGCTCCCGCGTGGTGAGCACGAGCGCGGCGGCACCGTCGGAGATCTGCGACGCGTTGCCGGCCGTGATGGTGCCCTCGGGGTTGAACGCGGGCCGCAGCCGCGCGAGCGCCTCGACGCTCGTGTCCGGGCGCACGCCCTCGTCGTCGCGCACGACGACGGGCTCGCCGCGGCGCTGCGGGACGGTCACGGGTGCGAGCTCGGCCTCGAACACACCCTCCTTGGCCGCCGTGGCCGCACGCTCGTGCGACGCCGCGGCGATCGCATCCTGCTCCTCGCGTGACACCCGGGCGTCGCCGGAGTTGCTCTCCTCGGTGGAGACGCCCATGGCCCGGCCGTCGAACGCGTCGGTCAGGCCGTCGCGCGCGACGGCGTCGAGCAGCGTCGCCTCGCCGTACCCGAAGCCCGTGCGTGCGCCGGGCAGCAGGTGCGGGGCGTTCGTCATCGACTCCTGGCCGCCGACGAGCACGACGGAGGCCTCGCCCGTGCGCAGCAGCCGTGCGCCGTCGATCACGGCGGTCAGGCCCGAGAGACAGACCTTGTTGATCGTCACGCCGGGCACGCCCATGCCGACGCCGGCCGCGACCGCCGTCTGGCGGGCCGGGTTCTGCCCGGCCCCGGCCTGGATCACCTGGCCGAAGACCACCGCGTCCACGTCGCTGGCGGACAGCCCGCCGGCGCGCTCGAGCGCCGCGCGGGCGGCCACGGCCCCGAGCTCGACGGCCGTGAGCGACGCCAGCGCGCCGCGCAGCCGCCCCTGCGGGGTGCGGGCGGCGGAGACGATGACGACGTCGTGCGGATTGGTGTTCATGAGAGCGCCTCCTCGGGCTCGGACTCGGGATCGCCGATATCCACATTCTGGACCCTCGGGTCGACGGTCAGGGGCGCCCCGGTCGCGGCCACGACCTCGTCCACGGTCACGCCCGGCGCGACCTCGCGCAGCACCAGCCCGTCGTCGGTGACGTCGATGACCGCGAGGTCGGTGATGATGCGGTCGACGACGCCGGTGCCGGTCAGCGGGAGCGTGCACTCGGGCAGGATCTTGGGCTCGCCGGTGCGGGTCGTGTGCTCCATGAGCACGATGACGAGCCCGGCCCCGTGCACGAGGTCCATCGCGCCGCCCGGGCCCTTGACCATCTTGCCAGGGATCATCCAGTTGGCGAGGTCGCCCCTGACGGAGACCTGCATGCCGCCCAGGACGGCGGCGTCGATCTTCCCGCCCCGGATCATCCCGAAGCTCAGCGCGGAGTCGAACACGGCCGAGCCGGCCAGGAGCGTGACCGTCTCCTTGCCGGCGTTGATGAGGTCCGGGTCGACCTCGTCCTCGGTCGGGTAGGGGCCGACGCCGAGCAGGCCGTTCTCGGACTGGAGCACCAGGTGCCGGCCCACGGGGACGTGGTTGGGCACGAGCGTCGGCAGGCCGATCCCGAGGTTGACGTACCAGCCGTCCTGCAGCTCACGTGCGGCGCGCGCCGCCATCTCGTCGCGGGTCAGGGGCATGGCTCAGGCCTCCTTGCTCGTCGACGTCGCGGCCGGACGCACCGTCCGGCGCTCGATCCGCTTCTCGATGTCGGTGCCCACCTCGACGACGCGATGGACGTAGATCCCCGGCAGGTGCACCTGGTCGGGGTCGATCTCGCCCGGCTCGACGAGCTCCTCGACCTGGGCGATGCAGACCCGCCCCGCCATGGCGGCGAGCGGGGAGAAGTTGCGCGCCGACCGGTGGAACACGAGGTTGCCGTACCGGTCGCCCCTGGCCGCGTGGACCAGTGCGAAGTCGGTGGTGATCGCCTCCTCGAGCACGTACTCGGCGGCCGAGCCGTCCGCCGCGGTGAACGTGCGCACCTCCTTGGACCGGGAGGCCTGCGCGACGCCGCCGTCGCCGTCGAACTTCTGCGGCAGGCCGCCCTCGGCCACCTGCGTGCCTACCCCGGTGCGCGTGAAGAACCCGGCGATGCCGGAGCCGCCCGCGCGGAGCTTCTCGGCGAGCGTGCCCTGCGGCGTGAGCTCGAGCTCGAGCTCGCCGGAGAGGAACTGGCGCTCGAACTCCTTGTTCTCGCCCACGTAGGAGCTCGTCATCTTGCGGATGCGCCCGGCTGCGAGCAGCACGCCGAGGCCCCAGTCGTCGACGCCGCAGTTATTGCTCACGACCGACAGATTGCGCGTTCCGCGGGCGAGCAGAGCCTCGATCAGCGCGATCGGGTTGCCGCACAGCCCGAACCCGCCGACGGCGAGCGACGCGCCGTCGGGGATGTCGGCGACGGCCTCGGCCGGCGACGCGACGACCTTGTCGCGCCCGGGAGCAGGTGAGGTGGTGGTCATGTCTGTCCTTTCTTCCACCATAGGACGGTCAGCCCGCGCCGACGATCGCGAGCGTGTCGTCGTCGACATCGGGCCTCGGGTCTCGCGCCCTCGCTCGGATCGTGCCAGAGACCTCGTCACCGCGCGCTCCATCCGCCGTCGATCGTCCACGACGCCCCGGTCACCATCGCGGCGTCGGGGCCGGTCAGCCAGCCGACGAGCGAGGCGACCTCCGCCGGCTCGACGAGGGGTTTGACGGCGGACTCCGCGAGCAGGATGCGCTCGAGCACCTCGGACTCCGGTATGCCGTGCGCCTGGGCCCTGGTCGGAGAGCTGCTTCTCGACGAGCGGCGTCCGCACGTAGCCCGGGTTGACGCAGACGCTGGTCACGCCGCGGGGACCGCCCTCGAGGGCGACGGTCTTGGACAGCCCCTCGAGCCCGTGCTTGGCCGACACGTAGGCCGACTTGAACGGCGAGGCGACGAGCCC
Organism: Isoptericola halalbus; assembly: GCA_009663185.1. Lineage (GTDB taxonomy): Bacteria > Actinomycetota > Actinomycetes > Actinomycetales > Cellulomonadaceae > Isoptericola > Isoptericola halalbus. The sequence continues at coordinate 317,123 of VJZX01000001.1, read as the reverse complement.
GTGCACCGACGAGAGGTTGACGACCCGGCGCCATCCGCGGGAGTACATGTGCGGCAGCGCGGCCCGGATCAGCAGGAACGGCGCCTCGAGCATGAGGCGGTGCAGCTGCCGGAAGTCGTCGGGGGCGAGCGCATCCACCGGGCTCACGCGTTGCGCGCCCGCGTCGTTGACCAGCACGTCGACGTCGAGCCGCAGGTCGTCGAGCGCGCGCGTGTCCGCGAGGTCGACGACCCACGCCTGGCCGCCGAGCTCTTCGGCGAGGCGCTTGGCGCCGTCGGGGTCGACGTCGGCGACGGTGACCTGCGCGCCCCGCGCGGCGAGCTCGCGCGCACGCCGCACCGATGCCGCTCGCGCCGCCCGTGACCAGGGCATGACGGCCGGCGAGGGTCGGCTCGCTCATGGATCCACCCGCTCGAGCTCGCGGTCGCGGGCGTCGAGCTCGTGCAGGGACACCCCGCGCGTCTCGCGCAGGGCGAGCACCGCGCCGGTCGTCACGGCGCCCGCCACGAGCAGGTAGACCGCCGTCGGCCACCACGAGCCGGTGTTGCGCAGCGACGTCGTGGCGAGGATCGGAGCGTGGCGGCGGCCGGCGGTGACCGCCGTCGTCGACGCCCTGCGCGAGCGCGTCGCCGCGATGAGAACCGCCCTGCTCGGCCAACGAGCGTGCTGACTCTTTCCCCAAACGGCTCGTTTGAGGGAAGAATCAGCACGCTCGTTGCCGCACGAGGACGGGTCAGTGCACGAGGCGGTCCTTCTCGTCGCCGATGAAGTCGGTGACCTGGTCCTCGACGCCGTCACGGTTCATGTCCGCAGCACGCGCCTTGCGGACATCCCAGCGGAGCGTGGCGGCGCCGAGCACCGCCGCGATGACCGACGCGCCGAGGATCGCCGACTTGGCGCCGAGCGTGTGCTCGGAGCCGTGGCCGAACGACAGCTCGGCGATGAGCAAGGACACCGTGAACCCGATCCCGGCGAGGAGGGCCACCGGCAGCAGGTCGCGCACACCGATGCCCTGGGCCAGGCGCAGGGGCGTGGTCTTGGTGATGATCCACGTCGTGCCCAGGACGCCCAGGAGCTTGCCGAGCACGAGACCGGCGACGATCGCGGCGACGACCGGCTGGCCGAGGATCTCGGCCGGCCCGCCGCCGTCGCTCAGGTCGACGCCCGCGGCGAAGAACGCGAACAGCGGCAGCGCGAGGCCCTGCGACCACGGCTTGACCGCGTGCTCGAGGCGGTTCGTGCGCGAGCCGGGCTCGCCGTGCGTCGCGCGGGCCGCGACGGTGAAGCCCATGAGCACGCCGGCGACGGTCGCGTGCACGCCCGAGGCGTGCATGAAGGCCCACGCGATCGCGAAGAGCGGCACCAGGACCCACCACCGCGGAGATCGCGATCGCACGTGCCAGCCGAACAGGGCGACGGCGAGCAGGGCCAGGCCGAGGAAGCCGAAGTGCAGCTCGCTGGTGTAGAAGATCGCGATGACGACGATCGCCAGCAGGTCGTCGACCACGGCGAGCGTCAGCAGGAACGTGCGGATCGCCGCGGGCAGACCCTTGCCGAAGACCGCGAGCACGGCGAGCGCGAACGCGATGTCGGTCGCGGTCGGGATGGCCCACCCCCGCAGCGCGCTCCCGTCGCCGAGCGCCGAGACGAGGATCAGGTAGAGGAGCGCGGGCAGCGTCATGCCACCGACCGCGGCGATCATCGGGACGCCCGCCTCGCGCGGGCTGCGCAGGCTCCCGACGACGAACTCGTGCTTGAGCTCGAGCCCGACCACGAAGAAGAAGATCGCGAGCAGCCCGTCGGCCGCCCACTCGGCGACCGTCAGGTCGAGGTGGATGTGGACGGGCCCGATGTACGCGGGGCCGAAGACGGACTCGGCGAGTGTCAGGTAGCCCTCGCGCCACGGCGAGTTGGCCAGGACGAGCGCGAGCGCGGCGGCCGCGATGAGCAGCGCTCCACCCGTCGTCTCGCGCGAGACGAAACGACGCAGGCGGTGGCCGCGGGGCTGAGCGGCGACGTCGGTAGTCAGGGCATGCTCCTGTCGTGGTGCGTGTACGAGGACAGACCGGCGTCGCAGCCGGCGCCGCCGACCAGACTTCCCGGCTCACCCGGGTCCAGGGTAGCGGGCCCGCCGCGATGGGCGCCCTTCTCGCTCAGGGCGCGGTCATCGCGAGCAGGCGTCGCACCGTCCTCCAGTTGCGTCCGGTCGTCCAGGTCCCGGCCGCGCGGTCGAGAGCCGCCGGGGTGACCTTGGACCGACCGATCCCGTCCTGGTAGTGGACGTAGAGGACCCCCTCGGCGACGGCGAGCAGCTCGCGTCCGGGGTTGGACAGGTCAAGGCGCGCGACGCCCGCCTCGTCGACCGGCTCGGGACCGACGTGCACCTGCAGGTGTGCGGGATCGTTCTGCGCGGCCGCGGGGAACGGGTTCGCCTCGACGATCGCGCCGACCCGGGCGGCGTCGAGCGCGACGGCGAGGACCTCGGCGCCCAGACGCTCGGCGAGGGCCCCCGACACCTTGCCCGCGACAGCGGACGCGGAGAGGCCCGCGGGAGCGACCGCCACGAGGTTGCCGCTCGTGGCGAAGGTCTGCGCGTCGGCCAGGCCGGCGTCCGCCGCGGCGGTGCGCAGGTCCTCGGCGGAGACGCGACGGTGCGGGCCGAGGTTGACCCCGCGCAGCAGGACGACGTAGGTGGTCGACGGCGACATGCCTCCATGCTGCATCCGCGGGGGCGCCGGACGCACATCACACGACCGGCGTGTGAACTCTTGATGTCGATCTGACGACCCGCCGGGCGCCTGGGTGGTGGCCCGAATTGCAGAGCCGTAGTTTGACGACAGGGACGGCACCCAGTCGTCCTCCGGGAGGCCAGCCGATGGAGTTACCGCTCCGTGCAGGAGGGCCGGCCCCGGTCCTGCGGCGCAGCGTCGCTCGCTCGGCCGGTCGCCTGCCCCACCCACCAGCCCGCCCTGCCCGGAGCGACCTCGTGAGGTCCGCCGTCGGGCGTCCGGGCGGCGACGGCGCGCAAGCGCCGGAGGGAGCACGCCGTGGCCCACACCGCACCCACCCCTGACACCCGTGACGACGAGGTCCGTGGACGCGAGGTCCGCCGGACCTTCGTCGTCGACACGTCGGTGCTGCTGTCCGACCCGCGGGCGATCCACCGCTTCGCGGAGCACAACGTCGTCCTGCCTGTCGTCGTCGTGACCGAGCTCGAGGCCAAGCGCCACCACGCGGAGCTCGGGTACTTCGCTCGCAGCGCCCTGCGGGCGCTCGACGACCTGCGGGTCAAGCACGGTCGCCTCGACGCCCCCATCCCCGTGGGCGACCAGGGCGGCACGCTGCGCGTCGAGCTCAACCACACCGACCCCAAGGTGCTGCCGGACGGCTTCCGGCTCGGGGACAACGACACCCGGATCCTGTCCGTCGCGGCCAACCTCGCCGCGGAGGGCAGGGCGGTCACCGTCGTCTCCAAGGACCTGCCCATGCGGGTCAAGGCGTCGGCCGTGGGCCTCAAGGCGGAGGAGTACCGGCACGAGCTCGCGGTCGACTCGGGCTGGACGGGCATGCGTGAGGTGGACGTCGCCGACGAGCAGATGGGTCTGCTGTACGAGCACGCGGAGCTCGAGCTCTCCGCGCTCGACCCGATGGTGCTCGACGCCGCGGCGCCGCTCCTGTGCCACACGGGCCTCGTGATCCACTCGCCGCGCGGGTCGGCGCTCGGCAGGGTGACGGCCGACAAGAAGGTCAGGCTCGTGCGAGGCGACCAGGACGTGTTCGGCGTCCACGGGCGCTCGGCCGAGCAGCGCATCGCGATCGACCTGCTGCTCGACGAGGAGGTCGGCATCGTCTCGCTCGGCGGCCGCGCCGGGACGGGCAAGTCGGCGCTGGCCCTGTGCGCGGGCCTCGAGTCGGTCCTCGAGCGCCGGCAGCACCGCAAGATCCTCGTGTTCCGGCCGCTGTACGCGGTGGGCGGGCAGGAGCTCGGATATCTGCCGGGAACTGAGTCCGAGAAGATGAACCCGTGGGCGCAGGCCGTCTACGACACGCTCGGGGCGCTCGTCTCGCCCGAGGTGGTCGACGAGGTGATCGACCGCGACATGCTCGAGGTGCTGCCGCTGACGCACATCCGTGGGCGTTCGCTGCACGACGCGTTCGTCATCGTCGACGAGGCGCAGTCGCTCGAGCGCAACGTCCTGCTCACGGTGCTCTCGCGTGTCGGGCAGGGCTCGCGCGTCGTCCTCACGCACGACGTCGCCCAGCGCGACAACCTGCGGGTGGGCCGGCACGACGGCGTCGCGGCGGTCATCGAGGCGCTCAAGGGCCATCCGCTGTTCGCGCACGTGACCCTCACGCGCTCCGAGCGCTCGCCCGTGGCCGCGCTGGTGACCGAGATGCTCGAGGGGCTCGAGCTGTAGAACGCACGACGAGAGGCGTGCCCCGGGCTGGAACCCCCCAGCCCCGCATCCCGGGGCACGCCTCTCTCGTACGCGACGACCGTAGCAGGTGAGGTAAGGCTTACCAAACACGCTGCCCGGTCTGTAAGACTCAGGCCTGCGGCGGCCGGGTCATCGACAGGACGTCGAGCGCCTCGTCGAGCTGGGCCCCCGTGACCTCGCCCCGCTCGACGAACCCGAGTGCCACGACGGCCTCGCGCACCGTGATGCCCTCGGCCACGGCCTTCTTGGCGACCTTGGCGGCCGCCTCGTAGCCGATGACGCGGTTGAGCGGCGTGACGATCGACGGCGACGACTCGGCGTACGCGCGGGCCTTGTCGACGTTCGCGGTGATGCCCGTGATCGTCTTGTCGGCGAGCACGCGCGACGCGTTGGCCAGCAGGCGGATCGACTCGAGCACGCCCTGCGCGATGACCGGGATCTGCACGTTGAGCTCGAACGAGCCGCTCGCGCCCGCCCACGCGACCGTCGCGTCGTTGCCCACGACCCGGGCGCACACCATGAGCACGGCCTCGGGTACGACGGGGTTGACCTTGCCCGGCATGATCGAGCTGCCCGGCTGCAGGTCGGGGATGAAGATCTCGCCGAGACCCGTGTTCGGGCCCGAGCCCATCCAGCGCAGGTCGTTGCAGATCTTGGTGATCGACACCGCGACGGTGCGCAGCGCGCCCGAGAGCTCGACGAGGCCGTCGCGCGCCGACTGCGCCTCGAAGTGGTCACGGGCCTCGGTCAGCGGCAGGCCCGTGTCCTCGCGGAGCAGCTCGATGACGCGCTGCGGGAAGCCCGCGGGGGTGTTGATGCCCGTGCCGACCGCGGTGCCGCCCAGCGGGACCTCGGCGGCGCGGGGGAGCGCCGCCTCGAGGCGCTCGACGCCGTAGCGCACCGCCGCCGCGTAGCCGCCGAACTCCTGGCCGAGGGTTACCGGCGTCGCGTCCATGAGGTGCGTGCGGCCCGACTTCACGACCGCGGCGAACTCCTGGGCCTTGGCACCCAGCGCGTCCGCGAGGTGGTTCAGCGCCGGGACGAGGTCGCTCACGACGCCGGCCGTGGCGGCCACGTGCACCGACGTGGGGAACACGTCGTTCGAGGACTGGGACGCGTTGACGTGGTCGTTCGGGTGCACCGGCCGGCCGAGCGACTGCGAGGCGAGCGTCGCGAGCACCTCGTTGGTGTTCATGTTCGACGAGGTCCCGGAGCCGGTCTGGTACACGTCGACAGGGAAGTGCTCGTCGAGGGTGCCCGAGGCCACCCGGTCCGCCGCGGCCACGATCGCGTCCGCGACGTCCTGCTCGAGCACGCCGAGCTCGGCGTTCGCTCGGGCGGCGGCCTTCTTGACGCGCGCGAGCGCCTCGATGTGCCCGCGCTCGAGCGGGGTGCCGGAGATGGGGAAGTTCTCCACGGCGCGCTGCGTCTGCGCGCGGTACAGCGCGTGCGCGGGGACGCGCACCTCGCCCATCGTGTCGTGCTCGATGCGGTACTCGGTCTCGGGCGCGCCGGCGCCGGGGACGACGGTGTCGGAAGTCATGCCTCTATCGTGCCGCACCAGCGGCGCGAGCCGATGTGAGAGGCGTCACGACTCCGGCTGCTCGCCCACGTCCCCGGCCACCTCGACGAGCCGGGCCGAGCCCTCGGCGAGGTCGTACTCGACGCCGACGATCGCAGCGCGGCCCTCGCGCACCGCGGTGCTCAGCGCGGCCGAGTAGCCCTGGAGCATCTCGACCGTGTGGCGCACGTGCTCGGTGCGCAGCGTGTCAGGGTCGTACGCGGCCGAGGCGAGCGCGTCGCCGTCGCGGCTCGTGATGCCCGCGATCGACGGGATGATGCGGTCGACGACGGCGCGCACGAACCCGGGCGGCTGCTCACCCGTCGCGAGCGTGTGTGCGGTTGCGGCGACCGCGCCGCAGGAGTCGTGCCCGAGGACGACGACGAGAGGGGCGCCGAGCACCTCGACGCCGTACTCGATCGAGCCGATGACCGTCGTGTCGAGGACGTGACCCGCCGTGCGGACGACGAAGACGTCGCCCAGCCCCTGGTCGAAGACGATCTCGGCGGCGACCCGGGAGTCCGAGCAGCCGAAGACCACGGTGTGCGGGTGCTGCGCCGCGCGCAGCTCGCGGCGTCGGGCAGCGTTCTGCGACGGGTGGGCCGGCTCGTCCAGCACGAACCGCTTGTTGCCGGCGCGCAGCGCCGCCCATGCCTCGATCGGTGTCATCGAACCTCCTCGGTGTCCTGTGTGACGTCGTCCGTGGCCGCGAGCTCGTGCGCCCACGGCGGGTTCGCGCCCGCGCGCGAGACGGTCACCGCCGCGACGGCGGCGCACCGGGTGAGCAGGCGCTCGAGCGTGCCGAGGTCGACCGCACGCAGCGCGTCGCGTCGCGCCGCGCCGAGCAGGTCGGCGGACCACAGGCCGTCGAGCAGCGCGCCCATGAAGGAGTCGCCGGCACCCACGGTGTCGACGACCTCGACCTTGCGCGAGGCGACCGTGACCTCGCCGGACCGCGCGACCGCCGTCGAGCCGGCGCCGCCGAACGTCACGACGACGACGGCCGCGCCCAGGTCGTGGACCCATGCGCGCGCGACGTCGAGCGGCGCGACCTCGGGCGCGAGCCACGCGAGGTCCTCGTCGCTCACCTTGACGACGTCGGCGAGCGCGACGAGCTCCTCGATGCGAGGACGCGCCTGCTCGGCCGAGCCCATGAGCACGGGGCGGGCGTTGGGGTCGTAGGTGATGGTCGACGTCGCGCGGGCGGCGTCGACGAGCGTGCGCACGTCGGCGGCGCCGGGCGCGAGCACCGCCGCGATCGAGCCGGTGTGCACCGCGAGCGTGTCTGAGTCCGCGGCCGCGCCGTCAGGCACGCGCCACTCGAGGTCGAACTCGTACGTGGCCGAGCCCGACGCGTCGAGCGTCGCCTGCGCGACGCTGGTGTGCGCGGCGCCCTCGCTGCCGGCGGAGAGCGCGACGCGCGACTCGTCGAGCCACGCCCGCACCGTCGCCCCGCGCTCGTCTTGCCCCAGCCAGGTGGTCAGGCGCACCTCGCGGCCCAGGCGGCCGAGCGTGAGCGCGACGTTCGCGAGGCTCCCGCCCGGGTGCCTCGCCGTCGACCCGTCAGGCCGGCGGACGATGTCGACGAGCGCCTCGCCCACCGCCAGAACGTGCTTGCCCATCAGGCCTCCCCAGCCTCGTCAGCCTCGACGTCGTCGGCGCTCGGCGCGGCCGGCGACGTGCCGGACGCCGCCTGCGCGGCGGCCAGGCGCTCGCGGGCGCCGTCGAGCCACTCCTGGCAGCGCGCGGCGAGCGCCTCGCCGCGCTCCCACAGCGCGAGCGAGACCTCGAGCGGTTCGCCGCCGGCCTCGAGCCGGCCGACCACGCGCACGAGCTCGTCGCGCGCCTGCTCGTAGGTCAGCGTGGCCGGGTCCGGCACGCCGACCGGGTCGTCGGTGGTGTTCGCGTCGGTCACGGAGGACAGTCAACCGCACCGGGCCGACATCGTGCGCAGATGTCCGGAAATCACGTGCGGCCTGCGCGGCCCGGCGCGTAGCGTCGCGACGTACCTCTGCACCTCAAGGATCGGTGAACGCCATGGGCCACGTCGACGTCGCCCACGTCGAGTACGACCTGCCCGACGGGCGCACCCTCCTCGGCGACCTGTCGTTCCGGGTTCCCGAGGGCAGCGTGACCGCGCTGGTCGGACCGAACGGCGCGGGCAAGACGACGCTGCTGCGGCTCGTCACGGGCGAGCTGCGGCCCAGCGGCGGTGCGGTCACCGTGAGCGGCGGGCTCGGCGTCATGCCGCAGTTTGTCGGGTCGGTGCGCGACGACAGCACGGTGCGCGACCTGCTCGTCGCGGTCGCGCACCCCCGCGTGCGCGACGCCGCCCGCGGGCTGGACGCGGCGGAGGTGGCCATCATGGAGGTGGACGACGAGGCCGCGCAGCTGCGGTACGCGCAGGCGCTCGCGGACTGGGCAGAGGCGCGTGGGTACGAGGCCGAGACGCTCTGGGACGTGTGCACGACGGCGGCGCTCGGCGTCCCGTACCCCACGGCGCAGTGGCGGCAGGTGCGGACGCTGTCGGGCGGCGAGCAGAAGCGGCTCGTGCTCGAGGCGCTGCTGCGCGGGCCCGACGAGGTGCTGCTGCTCGACGAGCCCGACAACTACCTCGACGTCCCGGGCAAGCGGTGGCTCGAGGAGCAGCTGCGCGCCACGCGCAAGACCGTGCTGTTCGTCTCGCACGACCGCGAGCTGCTCGCGCGCACGGCGGACCGCATCGTGGCGATCGAGCCCGGACCCGCCGGGGCCGACGCGTGGGTGCACGGCGGCGGCTTCGCGACGTTCCACGAGGCCCGGCGCGAGCGCTTCGAGCGGTTCGAGGAGCTGCGGCGGCGCTGGGACGAGAAACACGCCCAGCTCAGGCGGCTCGTGCTGGAGCTGCGCCAGGCGGCGGCGAACAGCGACGCCATGGCGTCGCGCTACCGGGCGGCGCAGACCCGCTTGCGCAAGTTCGAGGAGGCCGGCGCGCCGCCGGAGCCGCCCCGCGAGCAGAACATCAGCATGCGGCTGCGCGGCGGCCGCACCGGGGTGCGCGCGGTCACCTGCGAGGCGCTCGAGCTGACGGGTCTGATGAAGCCGTTCGACCTCGAGGTCTTCTACGGCGAGCGGGTCGCCGTGCTGGGCTCGAACGGCTCGGGCAAGTCGCACTTCCTGCGCCTGCTCGCGGGCGACGACGTCGCGCACACGGGCACCTGGCGGGTCGGGGCGCGCGTCGTGCCCGGGCACTTCGCCCAGACGCACGCGCACCCCGAGCTGGCCGGCCGGACCCTGACCGAGATCTTGTGGACCGACCATGCTCGCGACCGGGGCGCCGCGATGGCCGCGCTGCGCCGCTTCGAGCTGACGGAGGCGGCCGACCGCCCGTTCGACAGGCTCTCGGGCGGGCAGCAGGCGCGGTTCCAGATCCTGCTGCTCGAGCTCGCGGGCTGCACCGCGCTGCTGCTCGACGAGCCCACGGACAACCTCGACCTCGCCAGCGCCGAGGCGCTGCAGGAGGGGCTCGAGGCGTTCGAGGGGACGGTGCTCGCGGTCACGCACGACCGCTGGTTCGCGCGCGGCTTCGACCGGTTCCTCGTCTTCGGGACGGACGGCGTCGTGCGCGAGAGCCCCACACCCGTGTGGGACGAGCGGCGGGTCGTGCGGGCGCGGTAGGCGGCACCTGTCACAGCATGGTGCCATGCCATGACCACACCCGATCCGATCTTCGTGGACCCTCGGCTCGCGCGGCTCTACGACGCCTTCGACGACGACCGCGGCGACCTGGACCTCTACGTCGGGCTGGCCGAGCGCCTCGGCGCGGGCAGTGTGCTCGACGTCGGCTGCGGGACTGGCGCGCTCGCCCTGCTGCTGGCTGAGCGGGGCGTGCGCGTGACCGCCGTCGATCCCGCCGCCGCGTCGCTCGAGGTCGCCCGGGGCAAGCCGGGCGCTGAGCACGTGACCTGGGTCGAGGGCGGGGCTGATGCGGTCGCCGGCCTGGGGCTCGCCGCCGACCTGGCGACGATGACCGGCAACGTCGCGCAGGTGTTCCGCACAGACGAGGACTGGACGCAGGCGCTCGAGGCGGTCCGAGACGCGCTCCGACCCGGCGGCACCCTCGTGTTCGAGACCCGGCTGCCGGCCCGCGAGGCGTGGCTCGGGTGGACCCGCGAGCGGAGGTCGGCTCGCCGCGACATCCCCGGCGTCGGACAGGTCGAGATGTGGAGCGACGTCCTGGAGGTCGCGCTCCCGCTGGTCACCTTCCAGCAGTCCTACCGCTTCCCGAGCGGCGTCCTGTCCGGCGGCGACGTGGTCACCTCGGTCTCGACGCTGCGGTTCCGCGAGCGGGACGAGATCGAGGCGTCGCTGGCCGCCGCCGGGTTCGAGGTCGACGAGGTCCTGGACGCGCCCGACCGACCGGGCCTGGAGTGGGTCTTCGTGGCCCGGCGGGGGTGAGCCTAGGTCAGGGGATGCTGCGGAAGAACGCCCGGATGTCGCCCGCGAGCAGCTCGGGCTCCTCCATCGCTGGGAAGTGACCGCCCTCGGCGAACTCGCTCCAGTGGGCGCTTGCGCCCCACTGGTCCATCGTCCGACGCATGAGCGGGTGCGTGTCGAACACCGCCCACCCGCTGGGCACGTCCGAGGACGCGAGCCAGTCGAGGCCGGAGTGCTCTGCCTCGTAGTAGAACTGCGCGCTCGACGCCCCGCTGCGCGTGAACCAGTACAGGCTGACGTTGGTGAGCAGCTGGTCGCGGTCGACCGACTCGTCCGGCGTCAGCCGGGCGGGGTTCGTCCACGTCTGGAACTTCTCGGCAATCCACGCGAGCTGCCCGACGGGAGAGTCGGCGAGAGCCGAGCCGATCGTGTCCGGGCGGTGGTTCTGCATGTCGAAGTAGCCGCGCTCGGCGGTGTCCCGCTCCCGGACGTCCTCGATCTGGGCGATCTCGTCCTCCGTCAGGCCGTCCGGGTAGGGGAACTTGTCGCCGACCATCCCGAGCGACCGGCCGTCGCTCCCGACGTGGACGCCGATCACGCGCTCCGGGTAGAGCGCGGCGAGCCGGCCGGCGGTCCCCGCGCCGATGTCGGTGCCGTGCACCGCGAACCGGTCGTACCCGAGCCGGGTCATGATCTCGGCGTACGCCTCCGTTGTGCGTGCCAGCTCCCATCCGGTCCCCGACAGGGGCGTCGAGAAGCCGAAACCGGGGAGCGAGGGGATGACGAGGTGGAACTCGTCGGTCAGCAGGGGGATGAGCCGCTGGTACTCGACGAACGAGCCCGGCCAGCCGTGGTTGAGCAGCAGCGGCACGGCGTCGGCGTTCGCGGAGCGCACGTGCACCACGTGGAAGGTTTGTCCGTCCACGACGGTGGTGAGCTGGTCGTGCTCGTTGAGCGCCGCCTCCTGCGCACGCCAGTCGAACCCGTCGCGCCAGTACTCGGCGAGCTCCGTCAGGTAGGCCTGCGGGATGCCGCGGCTGAAGTCCGTGCGGTCGTCCCGGCCCGGCACCGGGAGGGGCCACCGGGTGCGCGCGAGCCGGTCGCGCAGCTCGTCGACGTCGGCCTGCGGGATGTCGATGCGAAAAGGTGTGAGTGCTGTGTTCTTGGTCATGACACCCACGGTGTCAGGTGATGCGGACAAGTTCTGTCCTCTACTTCTCTGGGGTACGCAGGATGTTGTCGGGGGCGGGCTACCGTCCCGGGTGTGACAGCTCGGCAAGGCCGCGCCTAGCGTCGTCGAGCCCGCGCTCGTTGTCGCCCCGTTCGCTGACGCCGGTCAGGTCACGGGTCGCGAGCCTTCGTGCGAAGTACGCCGCCTGGACCGCCCAGCGGAACCTGCGGAAGACATCGAGATGGCGCAGCTCTCCGGGATCGAGCAGGCCCGCGGTCGAGTACGCGTCGAGAAAAGCCCCGGCGTGCCGTGGTCCGCCGAGGTACATCACCGCGGACGCGACGTCGTAGAGCACGGGCCCGCGACATGCCCCGTCCAGTCGATCAGCCCGGTGGTGCCGGTAGCGTCCTCGTACCGGAATGCCTCGGGTGCCGGATCCGCATGCAGGACCGACCAGGTGACGGTAAGCCGGCCGGCCGCGACACGTGCCGCCTCGATGGCGGGCGGGAGCCAGGAGTGCGCGCCGGTCCCCGACGCCGAGGGAGCGAGCCGCTCGAAAAACCCGGTGCTGTCCGGACTGCCGCTGACGGGACCGCCTGCCGAGTGCACTCGAGCCAACGTGTGCCCGATCCAGCGCTGCTCCTCGCTCGTCCTGCCGGCGAGCTCGCGGCCGGGGACGTACTCGAGCAGCGCCAGGGATTCGCCGGGTGCCACGAACGTGCCGTCCATGGTCCGCACCGGGCGGCATGTTGCCAGGCCTGAGCTAGCTAGCTGTTCGGCGACGGCGCAACCCGCGTCGAGCTGTCCGACGTCGGAGGGTGCCACCCGCTTGGCGACGTACGAACTGTTCCCGGCCCGGACCAGCCAGGTCTCGGAGTTCATGCCGCCGTCGAGCGGTGAGACGGTTACTTCGCCGAGTCCCCAATGGATGTGCAGCAGACCGGCCAGAGCGTGCGCGTCCATGCCGGCCACCCTCGCACGGGCAGGTGCGTCGCCCTAGGGAATTGTCGCCGTGACCTGTGCGTCCAGCGTGCCCTGCGCGAGGCGCACGTGCACCGGGTCACCCGTCGCCACGTCGTCGGGCGAGCGGACGACGTGCCCGTCCACGCGCTGCACGACGGCATACCCGCGCTCGAGCGTGGAGGCGGGGGACAGGGCCCGCACCTGCGCCTCGAGCCGCCCCACCTCTCCCGACGCACGCAGGAGCGCGGCGTCGAGGCAGTGCCGGGCCGTGCGTACGGCGTGGACGACCTCGCGCTCGCGCGCGTCGACCATCGACGCCGGCCGGGCGAGCACGGGCCGCGAGCGCATCGCATCGAGCCCGTGCTGCTCGCGGTCGAGCAGAGCGCGCACGGCACCGCGCATCCGCCGGTGCGCCTGCTCCACCCGCAGCCGCTCCTCGGCGACGTCGGGCACGATCCGCTTGGCCGCGTCGGTCGGCGTCGAGGCGCGGTGGTCGGCCACGAGGTCGAGCAGCGGCGTGTCGGTCTCGTGCCCGATCGCGCTGACGAGCGGGGTGGTGCACGCGGCGACCGCGCGCACGAGCGCCTCGTTGCTGAACGGGAGCAGGTCCTCGACGGAGCCGCCGCCACGGGCGACGACGATCACGTCGACATCGGGTCGCGCGTCGAGCTCGGCGACCGCCTCCGACACCGCACGCACCGCGTCGACGCCCTGCACAGCGACCTCGCGGATCTCGAATCGGACCTGCGGCCAGCGGGCGCGCGCGTTGACCACGACGTCGTGCTCGGCCTTCGACTCGCGCCCGCACACGAGCCCGACGACCGCCGGCAGGAAGGGCAGCGGACGCTTGCGTTCGGCGTCGAAGAGCCCTTCGGCGGCGAGCACGCGCCGCAGTTGGTCGATGCGGGCGAGGAGCTCGCCCACGCCGACCGCGCGGATCTGGTTCGCCTGGAGCTGCAGTGTGCCGCGCTTGGTCCAGAAGGTCGGCTTGGCGTGCACGACGACGTGGTCGCCCTCGGCGGGCGGGTTCGGCAGGAACGAGAGCACGCGGCTGTAGACCGTGACGGGCAGCGACATGTCCAGGTCGGTGTCGCGCAGCGTGAGCCACTGCATGCCCGAGCCGGGACGGTTGTTGAACTGGACGACCTGACCCTCGACCCACACCGGCGGCATGCGGTCGACGTAGCCGCGGATCTTCTCCGCGAGCACACGCACGGGCCACGGCCGCTGGGCCGTGGTGTCCAGGGCGCGCTCGGGCAGCGGCAGCACAGGTGTCTCGTCCGTCACGCCGCCCAGCATGCCTCACGGCGCCGACACATCTCCCGACACAACCCGTCCACAGGGGACACCTAGACTGGCCGCGTGACTGTGACTGCCACGACTCCCCTCCAGACGACCAGGCGCGTGCTGCTCGCCGCGCCGCGCGGATACTGCGCCGGCGTCGACCGTGCCGTCGTCGCGGTCGAGAAGGCCCTGGAGACGTACGGTGCGCCGGTGTACGTGCGCAAGGAGATCGTGCACAACAAGCACGTCGTGGAGACGCTGCGCGAGCGCGGCGCGATCTTCGTCAACGAGACCGACGAGGTGCCCGAGGGTGCTCGGCTCGTGTTCTCCGCGCACGGCGTCTCGCCCGCCGTCCGCGCGTCGGCCGCCGAGCGGAACCTCGACACGATCGACGCCACGTGCCCCCTGGTGACCAAGGTGCACAAGGAGGCCGTCCGGTTCGCCAAGGACGACTACGACATCCTGCTCATCGGCCACGACGGCCACGAGGAGGTCGAGGGGACCGCGGGCGAGGCGCCCGACCACGTGCAGGTCGTCAACTCGCCCGACGAGGTCGACAAGGTCGTCGTGCGCGACCCGGACAAGGTCGTGTGGATCTCGCAGACGACGCTGTCGGTCGACGAGACCATGGAGACGGTCCGGCGCCTGCGCGAGAAGTTCCCCGAGATGCAGGACCCGCCGAGCGACGACATCTGCTACGCCACGCAGAACCGCCAGGTCGCGGTCAAGAAGCTCGCGCCCGAGTGCGACCTCGTCGTCGTCGTCGGCTCGGCGAACTCGTCGAACTCGGTGCGGCTCGTCGAGGTCGCGCTGCAGGCGGGTGCGCGCTCCGCGTACCGCGTCGACCGAGCCTCGGAGATCGACGAGGCGTGGCTCGACGGCGTCACGACGGTCGGCGTCACCTCGGGCGCGTCGGTGCCCGAGATCCTCGTGCAGGACGTCATCCGCCATCTGGCCGAGCGGGGCTACGGCGACGTCGAGGAGGTCCGCACCGCGACGGAGGACCTCATGTTCTCCCTGCCGCGCGAGCTCCGCGCCGGACTCAAGGCCGCCGGGCAGGGAGACGAGCGGCCGCGCCGCGAGAACCGCCGCACGCTGCCGGTCCAGCCGGTCTGACGGCCGCCTGCACGCGGCCTGCACGGAGGCAGGCCCGGGTCACCCGGCCGCCGACTCGGTCCCATCCGTCCGCCGCGCGTCCTCCAGCGCTCGCCTGTCCGCCGCGACGAGGGACTCGATCGACGTCCGCTCGGTGACGCTCACGGTGTCGATCGCCACGACCCCGCCCTCCTCCGCCGCGAGGAGCTCGGACTTGGTGATCGGCCGGGGCAGCTCCTCGAGGCCGCCCAGCTCCTCGATGCGGTCCTTCTCGTCGACCACGTGGAGCTCGACCATGCGGCGGGCCGAGGTGAGGACGTTGCGCTCGAGCGAGCCGATCATCGAGTTGTAGGCCTTGGTCGAGGACTCGAGCGAGCGGCCCATCTTGGTGATGTGGTTCGTCATCGTCACCAGGCGCGAGTGCAGCTCGCGGCCGACCTTGAGCACCTCCTGCGCGTTCTCGGCCAGCGCCTCCTGCCGCCACGCGAACGCGACGGTGCGCAGCAGGCCCAGCATGATCGCCGGGCTGGCGAGGATGACGTTCTTGCGCGCCGCGTACTCCATGAGGCCGGGCTGGCGCTCCATCGCCGCGGACAGGAACGCCTCGGCCGGGACGAACATGACGACGAACTCCGGCGCGTGGTCGAACTGGTCCCAGTACTTCTTCGACGCGAGGTCGTCGACGTGCTTGCGGACGTGCCGCACATGCGCGTCGAGACGCTCCTCGCGCACGCGCGCGTCGTCGGTCTGCTGCGCCTCGAGGTAGCCGAGGAACGCGACCTTGGCGTCGACGACGACGCGCTTGCCCCCCGCGAGGTTGACCACCATGTCGGGCCGCAGGTGGTCGCCGTCCGCGCTCGTCACGGTCACCTGGGTGTCGAAGTCGACGCGCTCGAGCATGCCCGCTGCCTCGACGACCCGCTTGAGCTGGAGCTCGCCCCAGGCCCCGCGCGTCTGCGACGATCGCAGGGCCGTGATGAGGTCGCTCGTGCCCTGGCGCAGCTCGGCGTTGACCGAGGCGAGCTGGCGCAGGTGCTCGCTCAGCGCCGACGTGCCCTCGGCGCGGGCCTTCTCCGCCGCGGTGACCTCGGCACGCACCTTCTCGAGGCTCTTGCTCAGCGGGTCGACGAGCGCGCGGAACGCCTGCTCGCGCTGGGCGAGCACCTCGTCGTTCTTGACCGTGCTGGCGCGCAGACGCTGCTCGGCCAGCTCGAGGAACTGCGTGCTGCTCGAGGCCAGCACCTCGCCCGCGAGCGCCTGGAAACGGCGGGCCGCGGTCTCCTGGTCACCCTTGGCCTCGGCGACGTGCCGCGCGGCCTCGGTGCGCACCTCAGCGAGCCGACGCTCGGCGTCGTCGCGCGCGACGTCGAGCTGCTCGCGCAGGCCGGCCGTCTCGCGTCGTGCCGACTCGACCTCGGCGTGCAGCCGCACGAGCTCCATCTCCTCGGAGCGGTGCGCCCTGGTGGCGCGGTTCGCGTAGGCGAGCCACCCCACGAGGGCGCCCACCAGAAGCGTTGCGAGACTGAGCAGCAGCGCGGTCGACGTCGTCATGGGCCACAGGCTGCCATGCGACACCGACACGTCGTCCGCCGACACCCCGCCGCGTCCGGCTAGCGTGGGCGGTGTGACAGACCCGTCCCCACCCGAGCACGCCGCCCTGAGCCTGCGCAAGCTCTGGAAGAGGTTCGGCGACAAGGTCGCGGTCGCGGGCGTCGACCTCGACGTCCCCGCCGGTTCCTTCTTCGGCCTCGTCGGCCCGAACGGAGCCGGCAAGACCACCCTCCTGTCGATGGCCACGGGTCTCCTGCGCCCCGACGCCGGCACCGCGCACGTGCTCGGCACCGACCTGTGGGCGCACCCCGACGAGGTCAGGGCCCGCCTCGGCGTCCTGCCCGACGGCGTCCGCCTCTTCGACCGCCTGACCGGCGCTCAGCTCCTGACGTACGCGGGCCTGCTGCGCGGTCTCGACCGCGCCACCGTCGCGGAGCGCACCGAGGACCTGCTGCACGCGATGGACCTCGCAGGCGACCGCGACACGTTCGTCGTCGACTACTCGGCGGGCATGACCAAGAAGATCGCCCTGGCGTCGGCCATGATCCACGCGCCGCGCGTGCTCGTGCTCGACGAGCCCTTCGAGGCCGTCGACCCGATCAGTGCCGCGAACATCCGCGACATCCTGCACGTGTACGTGGCCGACGGAGGCACCGTCGTCGTGTCGAGCCACGTCATGGACCTCGTGCAGCGCATGTGCTCGCACGTGGCGATCATCGCGGGCGGCCGGCTGCTCGCGACGGGGACGACGGACGAGGTGCGGGCCGGCCAGTCCCTCGAGGACCGGTTCGTCGCGCTCGTCGGCGGCCGCAGGGATTCGGAGGGACTGGCGTGGTTGCGCAGCTCGTCCGCCTCAAGCTGACCCTGCTGGCCAACACGTTCCGCCGCAGCGTGTGGCAGACCATCGGTTTGGTCGTGGCGTCGTTGTACGGTCTGTCGATCCTCTTTCTCGCGGTCACCGCCGCCGTCGCGGGAGGGACCCTGGCGCCCGCGGTGACCGGTCAGGTGCTCACGGTCGTGGGGGCGCTCCTCGTGCTCTCGTGGTGGGTCGTGCCCCTCTTCGCGTTCGGCATCGACGCGACGCTCGACCCCCTGCGGTTCGCGACGTTCGCGATCCCGCGCCGACACCTGCTCGCCGGGCTCGCCGTGGCCGGCGTGATCTCCGTGCCTGGCCTCGTCACGGCGCTGGGGGCCGTGGGCGTCTCCTTCGCCTGGTGGCGACACCCTGCGGCCCTCCTGGCGGCCCTCCTCGGCGCGGTGTGCGCGGTCGCGCTGTGCATCGTCGGCTCGCGTGCGCTGACGACGTCGCTCGCGCCGTTGCTCGACACGCGTCGCTCGCGCGAGGTCCTCGCTGTCGCCGCGATCGTGCCGCTGCTGCTGATCGGCCCGGTGATCGGCTGGCTCGGCGACAACGTCGAGAAGACGGTCGACGGCGCGGCAGTCACCGTGTCGGTGGACGCCGCACCGGCCGAGGCGGTAGGCGCGGTCGTGGGCCCGCTCGCGAGCGTGGTCGCGTGGACCCCGTTCGGCGCCCCGTGGGCGTTCGCCTCGGCGGTGCACGACGGCGCGTGGGCGCTCCTTGCGGCGCGGGCCGCGATCGCGCTGGGCTCGCTTGCCGTGCTGTGGTGGGTCTGGGACCGCGCGCTCGCACGGGCGCTCGTCACGCCGCGCGGCGGCGGCGCCGCCGGTGTGGGCAAGGGTCTCGGCTGGTTCGACCGGTTCCCCGCGACGCCGACCGGCGCGGTCGCGGCCCGTTCCGCGACGTACTGGCTGCGCGACCCCCGGTACGCGGCGTCGATCGCCGTCGTGCCTCTCCTGCCTGTCCTCATGCTCGTGGTCGGCACCACGAGCGGCGCGGGTACGGCGCTGCTGCTCCTCGTCGCCCCGGCCGTGGCGTGGATCCTCGGCTTCGGGATCTCGAACGACGTGGGGTACGACAACACGGCGTTCGCCCTGCACGTCGCGACCGGCACGCCTGGCCGGGCCGACCGCTGGGGCCGCGCGATCCCGGTGGCCGCCGTGGGGGTCCCGCTGACCGTGGCCTTCGCCGTCGTGGCCTGCGCGGTGACGGGAACGTGGTCGCTCCTGCCTCCGCTGCTGGGCGTGACGCTCGGGATGCTCGGGACCTCGCTCGGCGTCTCGAGCGCCGTCTCCGGGCGGCTGGTCTACCCCGTGCCGAGGCCGGGGGAGAGCCCGTTCAAGACGCCCAAGGGCGCAACCGTCGCCACGTTGGTCGCCCAGATGGTCGCGGTGGCGATCGTCCTCGTCGTCCTGCTGCCGACGCTCGCCCTCGCCGGCGCCGGGATCCTGCTGCCTGCACCGGGGGCGTCCTGGGCGGCACTGCCGGTCGGGCTGGCCACTGGCGCTGTCGCACTGCTCGGCGGCGTCCGGTGGGGTGCGCGGGTCTACGACGGCCGCCGCCCGGAGCTGTTGCAGCAGGTCATGGCGTTCGGCTGACGGACTCACAAAGAGGTGGCAAAGCGCCGGTGCGAGACTGGGGTGCGTGACCTCCGTACGCACCACGCCTCTGCCCGCCTCCGACGACGGCCCTGCCGGGCTGCCCGACGGGTGGTCGACGGCCGTGCCCGGCCTGGCCGACCTGCCACGGCTCGGCGAGCTGCGGGGCGCCTCGGCGGAGCCGTTCACGGGCTCGGCCACGGTCGACACGGCGGCGCTCGCCGCCGAGGTCGCGGGGTCCAAGTCCTGGACGCGCCGTCAGCTCGTCGTGCGCGACGCCGACGGTGCGGTGCGCGCCTGGGCGACCGTCCACGACCGGGCGGCCGGACGTGCTCTCGTCGGCCTCGACGTCGACCGGACCGCGCCCGAGGCGGACCGTGTGGCGGCGTCCTGCCACGCGTGGCTCGAGCAGCAGGGCAGGCGGCTGGCCGCGCACCGGGGGCTCACGTCGACCCAGCTCGACGCCGGGTCGTACGCCGGGGACGAGGCACAGCGCCGGTGGCTCGCGGACGCGGGCTACGCCCACGTGCGGTCGTGGCTCCAGATGAGCCGGCCGGTGGCGCCGGAGGAGGCCGAGCGGGGCGCCCTGCCCGAGCCGAGGCCCGGCGTGACCGTCCGGCCGGTGGCGACCCACGAGACCGGCGTGCCCGTGGCCGGGGACCTGCAGGCCGTCCACCGCGTGCTCGAGGCCGCGTTCGCCGACCACTTCAACTCGTACCGCGAAAGCTTCCCCGAGTTCGTGCAGCGTCTGCGCGAGGACCCCGGTCACCGGTGGGACCACTGGTGGCTCGCGCTCGTCACCGACCCCGAGCGCCCGGGGGCCGAGCCGTTCCCGGCCGGTGCGCTCGTCGGCGCCGTGCTCCCGGCGGGCCCGGACGGCAAGGAGGGCAGCTACGTCGAGTACCTCGGCGCGACCCGGGCCGCGCGCGGCCGCGGTGTCGCGACGGCGCTGCTGCTCGCCGTCGTCCAGGACGCCGCAGCCCGGGGGCGCGACCGCGTCGGCCTCGAGGTCGACGCCGACAGCCCGACGGGCGCGCACCGGCTCTACGAGCGGTGGGGGTGGCGTACCAAGTACGTGACGGAGTCGTGGCACAAGGACGTCGCCGTCTGACCCACCCCGCCGGCGACGGTGTCGGACCGGTCACGTAGGTTCGAGGCATGGTTCGGTTCGGGGCCGACGACGACCTGCGGGGCGCCGAGATCGTCGGGGCCGACATGTCCGGCGCCCGGATCCGCTTCACCAAGCTCCACGACGTGGACATCCGGCAGTCATACCTCCCGCGTGCAGTCATGCGCGGAGTCGATCTCACCGACGCGGACGTCGACGGCGAGATCGAGGGCCTGCGCATCAACGGCGTCGTGGTCATGCCGCTGGTCGAGGCCGAGCTGGACCGGAGCTGGCCGGGCCGCGCGCTGCGCACGGCGCGGCACGCCGCGGGGCAGCACTCGTCCTTCCAGGCGGTCCAGCAGACGTGGGAGCGCACGCTCGGTCGCGTCACCGCGATGCCGGCAGGCACGGTCGACGTGTCGATCGACGGCGAGTGGTCGCTGGCGCAGACGTTGCGGCACCTCGTGTTCGCCACCGACGGCTGGCTGCGGTACGCCGTGCAGGGGAACGACGACGCGTTCGACCCGATCGGCGTGCCCTTCTCGGAGTTCGACGAGGACGCTCCGCGCCTGGGCATCGACACGGCGGCCGCGCCGTCGTGGAAGGACGTGCTCGACGTGCGCGCCGACCGCGTCGCGCAGGTCGAGGCCTTCTACGCCACGGCCACGGACGAGCAGCTCGCCGCCGATGCACGCCGTCTGCCGCCCTGGGAGCCCGACGACCGGACGCTGCCGGTCTGGCGGTGCCTCGGCGTGATCCTCAACGAGGAGTGGGCGCACCTGCGGTTCGCCGTGCGAGACCTCGACTCTCTCGAGGCCGGCCGGGCCGGGCCGCCCACGTAGACTTGCCCGACGTGGCTCTCACTATCGGCATCGTCGGCCTGCCCAACGTCGGCAAGTCCACCCTCTTCAACGCGCTGACCCGCAACCAGGTGCTCGCGGCGAACTACCCGTTCGCGACGATCGAGCCCAACGTGGGCGTGGTGCCGCTGCCGGACGCGCGCCTCGAGAAGCTCGCCGAGATCTTCGGCAGCGAGCGCATCCTGCCCGCGACGGTCTCGTTCGTCGACATCGCCGGCATCGTCAAGGGTGCGTCCGAGGGCGAGGGCCTGGGCAACAAGTTCCTCGCGAACATCCGCGAGGCCGACGCCATCTGCCAGGTGACGCGCGTCTTCGACGACCCCGACGTCGTGCGCGTCGAGGGCTCGGCCGACGCCGAGGGCGACATCGAGACGATCTCGACCGAGCTCATCCTCGCCGACCTCCAGACGCTGGAGAAGGCGCTGCCGAGGATGGAGAAGGAGGTCAAGATCCGCAAGGGCGACCCGGCGCTGCTCCAGGCCGCGAAGACCGTCCAGAAGATCCTCGAGGCCGGTACCACGCTCTACCAGGGAGCGGCGGCCGAGGGCCTCGACCTGGCCGACGTCGCGTCGCTGCAGCTCCTGACCGCCAAGCCGTTCATCTACGTGTTCAACACGGACGACGCCGGCCTGGCCGACGAGGCGATGCAGGACCGCCTGCGCAAGCTCGTCGCCCCGGCAGAGGCCATCTTCCTCGACG
Source organism: Isoptericola halalbus (assembly GCA_009663185.1). Classification (GTDB taxonomy): domain Bacteria; phylum Actinomycetota; class Actinomycetes; order Actinomycetales; family Cellulomonadaceae; genus Isoptericola; species Isoptericola halalbus. The sequence goes on along the minus strand of VJZX01000001.1, from coordinate 295,519 downwards.
CCAAGTTCGAGGCCGAGCTCGTCGAGCTCGAGCCGGACGAGGCCAAGGAGATGCTCGCCGAGACGGGCCAGACCGAGGCCGGCCTCGACCAGCTCGCGCGCGTCGGCTTCGACACGCTCGGCCTGCAGACCTACCTCACGGCCGGGCCCAAGGAGTCGCGCGCCTGGACGATCCACAAGGGCTGGACCGCCCCGAAGGCCGCAGGCGTCATCCACACCGACTTCGAGCGCGGTTTCATCAAGGCCGAGGTCATCTCGTTCGACGACCTTGTCGAGGCCGGGTCTGTGGCCGCCGCGCGCTCCGCGGGCAGGGCGCGCATCGAGGGCAAGGACTACGTCATGGCCGACGGCGACGTCGTGGAGTTCCGCTTCAACGTCTGATCTGCCGCGGCGACTCCGCGGACTTCCTCGTGCGGTCCTCAGGGAGTCTGGCTGCCTGCCGGGCTGAAGGCGATCGCGGGGATGTCGCGTACCGCTGCTTCAGCCTGGCCCGGGTCGAGCGGTAGGCCGAGGACCGGCGCCAGCCGCCGCCACGCGCGGGGGTGAGCACGCCGATAGTCGAGCATCAGCCTCACCGTCTCGTCAGGGTCGAGGAAGCGCTGCCTGGGAGCGGGGAAGCGGCGGGCACCGATGCGCACCTCCAGCGCGGGGCGGACACGGACGTTGCGATACCAGTCCGATCGGGTACCCCAGCCGGACACGACGAAGATCTCCAGGGTGTCGGGGTCGTACCGGACCACCTCGAGCACCGTCTCGCGGCGCTTGCCGCTGCGGCGGCCACGGTGCGCGACGTACACGAACCGGCGGCCCAGCAGCCAGCCCAGTCGAGCGCGAAACAGCAGGATCGGCGCCCGCAACAGCAACCGGGACAGGCCCCGCGGAGCGTGGTCGACGAGTCCCATGATCCTCCCCGGACGGGGTCTCAGACGCCGGCTGAGGCTCCGGCCGATGAAGGGTTGGCGGCGGGCGCTGCAGCCGTTTCCCCGGACCCGCCCAACCGACGGTACTCCCACTCCATCCCGGTCCGAGCCAACTGTCGTCGGCGTCGGTACCCTCGTAAGCAGGGGGCACGAGGAGGTGTCCCCGGTGCTGATTCGGCTGAGCGCGATCGCGCTCCTGGCGGGTGTGGTGTTCCTGGTCGCGGCCGTGCTGCCGGTCTCGTTCCGTGTCTTTCCGGAGCCGTCCCCGGGCCGAAAGCTCGAGCACATCCTGTGGGCCGAGACGCAGTGGGTGGTCGCGAACGTCCTGTTCGGCGTAGGGGCCGCGGCCCTTGCCGCCGGGATCATCCTCTTCGGGCTCGCGGTCGACGATCGGGCAGCACGCGTCATCGCCTTCGGGGGCGGAGCGCTCGCGGTCGCGGGCCTGGTGCCGTGGATCGTGCACCTGTACGCACGGGTGGCGAACCCTGAGGCCTTCGCCCGGGACGAGCTCCCGTCGTGGTGGCTGTGGGCCTACTTCGTCCTGACGCCGGTCGCGGTCGCCTTCTTCGGTGTTGCGCTCTTCGCCAGCGGGCTGCTCCCGACCTGGGTCGGCTGGACGGTGGTCGGCACCATGGCGGTCGTGCTCGTGGCCACCGTCATCGCCGGTGACATGGTGCCCGCGGTCTACTACCTGGTCGCCCTGCTGCCCGGGACGATGCTCATCCTCCGGTGACCCCTTGATAGGCCACGATGGGCGCATGGAGATCCACGCCCGGACAGCGATCAACCGCCGGATGATCGCCGACTTCTTCGACGGTCTCGACGACGACCAGCTCGCCACTCGAAGCCTGTGCGACGCGTGGACCGTGCGCGAGGTGCTCGCCCACCTCGCCGCGCCCCTGCTGGTCGGACTCGGTCCGCTGCTGTGGCGCACCGTGCGGGCCCGCGGGTCCGTGGACCGGGCGAGCGTGATGCTCGCCGCCGAGCTCGCATGCCGGCCCGTGTCCGAGCTGACCGGTGTGCTGCGTCGTCGCGCCGACCACCACGCAGCGGCCCCCGGCGTCGGACCGATGGGCCAGATGGTCGACGGGTGCCTGCACCTGCGCGACTGCGCCCGGCCGCTCGGCCTGCCGGCCGACGTCGGGCTCGACGACTGGCGGGCCGTGCTCGACTGGCTGCCGTCGCGGCAGGCGTCCCTCGGCGTCGTGCAGCGCGGACGTCTCGGCGGTCTCTCCCTGCGGGCCACGGACCAGGACTGGTCGAGGGGCTCCGGTGCGGAGGTCGCGGGTCCCAGCGAGGCGCTCGCGATGGCCGTGGCCGGGCGCCCGGTCGCTCTCGACGACGCCTCCGGGCCCGGTGTCGCGACGCTCCGGGAGCGGCTCGCCGCCTGACGGCGCCGACGCCACCGAGCTCCGCATGAGGTCAGATCGCTCGCTCGCGGGAGCGCTCGGGGCGTTCATGCAGCGTCAACCGGCTCGACGGCGGCGCCCGAGCGAGCGACGCGACCGGCGGCCGATCCGCACGGTCCGCGAAGGTCTTGCGCGTCACCGGCGACGGTTCGACACTCGATGGAACCTGTTGTGTGCCGTCGCCGGCCTGCTGGACGGTGTGGATCTCGATGACGTCCTGGGGAACCTCCTGCAGAGCCTGATCGACGCGCTCGTCCGCATCCTCGAGGGGCTCGGCGGTGGGAGCCAGGCCGCTCCACCCGTCGTCCAGCCGTCATGACGAGCAGCGGCGACACAGGCTCCTCGGAGCTCCCGCGCCCACACCTGGCGGCGGCCGAGAAGGACCTGGCGCGGGTGCGAGAGATCCTGGAGTCTGCCGCGCGCGGCGAGGCCGGCGGTGACGAGCTCAGCGACGCGGTGCAGGGATACCTGGACGAGCACGGCGCGGCGCTCCGTGCGACCGCCGCGGCCCTGAGTGAGGAGACCCGGCTCCAGACTCTCCAGGAGCTGTACAAGATGCGAGCGCGGCTCGACGCGCAGCTGAAGGCGCGGAAGCGGGCTCCGTGACCTCCGACCCCGCCAGCGCTACGTCGGCTGTGCCATGCCGGCCGCGCGCAGGAGCCGCTGGATCGTGCCCAAGGTGCGGGTCGTCGCCACGCCGCCGGTGAGCTGCTCGATCTGCGACGTCGGGCTCCCGACGCCGCTGCCCCGCCGCCGGATGATCCCGAGCGCGACGCCGTCCCGCAGGGCCACCAGGTCCACGTCGTCGCGCTCGCTGGTCCACGGCGGCGTCACCGGCAGCGCGTCGCCGCCCTCGTAGAACGTGAACGTCTCGCGGTACGTCCGCTCGTCACGGAGGCCGTCGAACGGGTCGGTGCGAAGGATCTCGGCGAGGAGAGCGACGGGCCGCACCAGGCCGGCGTCGGAGTAGCCCCAGCGGGCGGTGAGCGCTGGGGCCGCGGCTGCGACGACCGCGACGGGGTCGTCGGCCCGGAGCAGGACGGTGCCGTTCGTCTGGAACGACCGCACGTCGACGCCCCCCGCCTCGACGAGCGAGCCCTCGAGACCGGCGCGGTCAGGGCTGGGCGGCTGCCCGAGGTTCATGTTCCGGTAGAAGACGGCGCTCAGCTCGGGCATGGCCCCATGGTGGCGGGACTTGCGGACGGATGCTGGCCGAAGCGCATCAGAATCTGCTTCACTTGATGCAAGTCCTGATGCGGGTCTTCCTGCACGGAGGTAACAGATGCGGACAACCGTGACGCTCGACGACAAGCTGCTGGCCCAGGCCGTGGAGCTGACGGGGACGACCGAGCGGTCGGCGCTGCTCCGCCAGGCGCTCCAGGCGCTGGTGCAGCAGGAGAGCGCGCGGCGCCTCGCACGGCTCGGCGGGTCCGACCCTGAGGCGCGCGCGGCACCGCGACGTCGCGGCACGACGACATGATCCTCGTCGACACGTCCGTCTGGATCGATCACCTTCACTCGGGCGATGCGGCCCTGGTCCGGCTGCTCGAGGCCAACGACGTCGCCGTCCATCCCATGGTGGTCGGCGAGCTGGCGCTCGGGTCGATCCGTCGCCGCGGCGACGTGCTCGCACACCTGGCCCGGCTTCCGGCCGTGGTCCGTGTGTCCGACCACGAGGCGCTGACGCTGGTCGAGAACGCCGAGCTGCACGGGCGCGGGCTCAGTCTTGTCGACGTCCACCTGCTCGGGTCGACGCTCGTGACGCTCGGCTGTCGGCTGTGGACGCGAGACAGGCGTCTGCGCTCGGTCGCCGACCGGCGCGGGGTCGCCTGGAAGCCCTGACGCCCGGTCCTGAAATCGGCTCGCACGGGAGCGCGCGGTCCGGTACGCAGGTGACATGGGCCTGACCGAGGAGCAGCGCGCCGCCTGGTACGACGCCGAGAACACCTGGGCGGCCGACGACGACTTCTTCCTCGCGCTCGCAAACGAGCGCTCGCGCCAGCGGATCCTCGACCTCGGTTGCGGCACCGGCCGGCTCGCGACGGCGCTCGCGGCCGCGGGCCACCAGGTCACGGGCGTCGACCCGGACGCCGGGGCGCTCCAGACCGCCGCGCGCAAGCCGCACGGCGAGAAGGTCGGCTGGCTCGTCGGCACGTCGTCGGTGCTGCTGCGCCAGGCCGTGTTCGACGTCGCGCTGATGACCGGGCATGTGGCCCAGGCGATCGTCGGCGGCGAGGACTGGGCGGCCACGCTGCGCGACCTGCACCGCGTCCTCGTGCCGGGCGGCGTGCTCGCCTTCGAGTCGCGGGACCCGGACGCTCGCGCCTGGGACCGGTGGAACCCGCGCGACTCGCGCGGCGAGACGGTCCTGCCTGACGGCACCCGGGTCGAGGGCTGGTACGAGGTCACGCGGGTTGCCGACGGCATCGTGACGTTCGACGACCACGGCGTCTTCCCCGACGGTTCGCACGAGGTCACGACGGCGTCGCTCGCGTTCCGCTCCGAGCAGCGTCTGCGCGACGACCTCGCCACGGCGGGATTCGCCGTCGAGCATGTCTACGGCGGGTGGGACGGGGAGCCGGTGGGGCAGGGTGTGGGCGAGCTCGTCGTGGTGGCGCGGCGGTGACGGTGCCGGCGGCGGCCCGGGACCCGGGGCGGCGGCGGCCAGTATTTTCACCGGCGGCGCGCAGCGGGGTAACGGCGGACGAACCGCGCCGCAGACGGAGATTGTCCGGACGAAGCGTGTTTCTGCAGCGTTTCCACCGTCGTTCACCGGGAGGCGTTGTTGCTTCGACGCAATATCAACTAGGTAACGATCGCCGTCCAAGCGGGACGAAGCGCACAAGAGTGCCCAGGTCCGTGGGTACGGTGTGGCCAACGCAACGGCTCAACAGGTGAGACGTCGGTCGGTGCCGTACGGCGCCGCCCGACTCGGCCGAGAGCCTTCCCTGAGGAGGAACATTGAAGATCAGGCGTGCAGGCGCCGCTATTGCGGCGGTCGCCACCGGGGCACTGCTCTTCTCGGCATGCTCCAGCCCTGCTGGCAACCAGGACGACGACGCGACCCCGACCGAGACGACGACGGAGACGGCCGCGCCGGACACGCCCTGCAAGGCGGACATCGGCGAGGTCACGACGGCCGACGGTGACGTCAGCTACTCGGTGGGCGAGGACGAGTTCCTCGGGTACAACAGCTTCACACCCGAGACGTACTCGACCTACAACTCGGCGGTGACCGAGCGCATGCAGGGTGCTTTCTGGTACTTCGGCGTCGACGGCACGATCTGCCGCGACGAGTCGTTCGGCACCTACGAGGCCGTCTCGGAGGACCCGCTGCAGGTCCAGTACACGGTCGCGGACGACGCGGTCTGGTCCGACGGCACGCCGATCACGTACGCCGACTTCCTGCTGGACTGGGCGACGCAGGCGATCACCAAGGACGGTGCGGTCACCGAGGACGCCAGCGAGACGCCGCTCTTCAACCACGTCTCGGGCCTGACGCTGGGAGACTACGTCCCCGAGGGCCCGCAGGCCGACGCCGCCGAGGCGAAGACGTTCCAGTACGACTACGAGCGCGTCTACGCAGACTGGCAGATCCAGATCAGCTCGCCGATGCCGGCGCACGTGGTGGCTCAGCAGATCGACGTGAGCGTCGAGGAGCTCGTGCAGGCGATCCAGGACCTCGACATGTCGGTCCTCGAGCCGGCGGCCGAGTTCTGGAACACCGGCTGGATCTCCAACCCGGGCGAGCTGCAGGACCCGGCGCTCGTCCCGTCCTCCGGGCCCTACACGTTCAAGGAGGACGGCTGGGTCTCCGGTCAGTCCATCACACTGACGGCCAACGAGGCCTACTGGGGCACGCCGCCCGCGACGCGGGAGCTGACGATCCGCTTCGCCGCCGCGGACACCCACGTCCAGGCGCTGCAGAACGGCGACCTCGACGTGATCGAGCCGCAGCCGACCGTCGACACGATCGCCCAGCTCGAGCAGCTCGGCTCGGCAGTCACGATCCTCACCGGTCAGACGCTTACGTGGGAGCACCTCGACTTCAACTTCGGCGAGGGCGCCGTCTTCGCCGACTCGCTGCCGGCCCGCGAGGCGTTCGCCTACTGCGTGCCGCGCCAGAAGATCGTCGACGACCTGATCAAGCCGATCGACGAGGGCGCCGTGGTCATGAACGCCCGCGAGGTCTTCCCGTTCCAGACGGAGAAGTACGACGAAATCGTCGCGGCCTCCTACGACGGCCGCTACGACGAGGTCGACCTCGACATGGCCAAGCAGAAGTTCGAGGAGGCCGGTCTCGAGGAGGGCGTCCGGGTGCGCATCGGCTACTCGGCTCCCAACCCGCGCCGTGCCGACGAGGTCGCCGCCATCAAGGCGTCGTGCGACCAGGTGGGCTTCGACATCGTCGACGCCGGTGACCCCGCGTTCTTCGACGAGGCCCTGCCGAACGGCGACTACGAGATCGCGCTGTTCGCGTGGGCGGGCTCGGGCCAGATCGCCTCGGGCCAGAACATCTACGCCACGGGTCAGCCGCAGAACTACGGCCAGTATTCGAACGAGACCGTGGACCAGGCCTGGGACGCTCTCGCCTCGACGACTGACGAGACCGTGCACCTCGAGCAGACGAAGATCATCGAGAAGGAGCTGTGGGACACGCTCTTCGGCATCCCGGTCTTCGCCCACCCGGGCGTCGTGGCGCACGCCGCGGACCTGCAGAACGTGCGGGACACCGCTGCACAGTCGGGTGCCGTGTGGAACTCGGAGCAGTGGGCTCGCGCCTCCTGACGAGCTGACGCACTACCGTGGGGCAGGGGGCCGAGCCCCCTGCCCCACGGGTCTGCGCGCACGTCGGGCACCCGGCGCGTACCTTCACCCGTACACCACCGACCTGATCGGCAGCGGCCACGAACCCGCTGCCCGCGAAGGGGCACCCCGTGCTCAAGTTCATCCTCCGGCGCCTCGGTATCTCGGCCCTCATCCTGTGGCTGGCGTCGGTCCTCATGTACTGGCTGACCGTCAACTCCGGTGATCCGCTCAAGGACCTGCGCGAGTCCAACGCGGAGAACCGCGAACAGCTCATGCAGCAGCGCAGCGACATCCTCGAGCTGCACCTGTCCTGGCAAGAGCGCTACTGGAACTGGCTCACGGGAGTCGCCGGGTGCTTCCGTGGAGAGTGCGACCTCGGCACCTCGATCAACGGCTCGGACGTGCTCAACCTCACGAGCCAGGCGGCCGGCTCGACGCTGCGACTCGTCACGTTGGCCACGCTGCTCGCGATCCTCGTCGGCGTCGCGCTGGGCATCCTGACCGCCATCCGGCAGTACTCGGGCTTCGACTACGCGGTGACGTTCCTCGCGTTCCTCTTTTTCTCGCTGCCCGTCTTCTGGGCCGCGGTGCTGCTCAAGGAGTACGGCGCGATCCGGTTCAACGACTGGATCGCGGGCGGCCAGGCGGGACCGCTGGCGATCGTTCTGATCGCGGCGCTGATCGCCCTGGTGCTCGCAGCGCTGCTGGGTGGGTCGCCACAGCGGCGGCTGGTCACAGGCGCCGCGACCTTCGCGTTCGTCGGGCTCGTGATGTTCGGCCTCAACGTGCTCGACTGGTACCGGAGCCCCTTCTTCGGCCTCGGGATGGTGCTCTTGGCGTCGCTCGGGGCGGGAGCGCTCACGACGGCGCTCGTCACGGGGTTCGGCAACCGGCGGGTCCTGTACGCCGCGGCCACCACGGCCGCCGTCGGCACCGTGGCCTACCTCGTCTTCATCGACATCCTGCTCGACCCCTCGTGGCCCGCGCTCCTGGGGCTGTTCGTCCTCGCCGTGGCCGTGTCCGTCGCGATCGGCGCCGCGTGGGGTGGCTACGCGCGCAAGCAGGCGATGCTCGTGTCGGGGATCACAGGCGTCCTGACGAGCCTCATCATCGCGTTCGACATCCTCGTCGCACACTGGTCGGGCTTCCTGGGACTCAAGTCGCGCCCGATCTCGACCATCGGGTCGCAGACGCCAAACTTCAGGGGCGAGTTCTGGGAGTCGGTGCTCGACAAGGGCGCCCAGCTCATCCTGCCGACGCTCGTCCTGACCCTGGTGTCGATCGCGTCGTACTCGCGCTACACCCGCTCGTCGATGCTCGAGGTCATGAACCAGGACTACGTCCGCACGGCGCGCTCGAAGGGCCTGTCGGAACGGGCTGTCATCACCAAGCACGCGTTCCGCAACGCGCTCATCCCGATCACGACGATCGTCGCCTTCGACTTCGCGGGTCTCATCGGCGGCGCGGTCATCACCGAGCGCGTCTTCGGCTGGAAGGGCATGGGCGCCCTGTTCCTCGACGCCCTCAACCGCGTCGACCCCGCGCCGGTCATGGCGTTCTTCCTCGTGACCGGCACGGCCGCCGTCGTCATGAACATGCTCGCGGACATCGCGTACGCCTTCCTCGACCCGCGGATCCGGCGGTGATCCCTGTGACCACGCGAACCATCGCCGCCCACCACCGCACCGCCGGAGATCGCCATGAGTGACATCAGGAACACCGACCCGCGGGGCGAGGACTACGAGCCCGTCCCGGCGGCGCACGGCATCGACGTCGAAGGCGGCGTCGGGGCCGGCGTCGAGATTCCGTCGCTGCCGACCGAGGAGAGGTCCTACAGCCAGGGCCAGCTCGTCCGCCGGCGCTTCTTCCGCCACAAGGGCGCGATCATCTCGATGATTCTGCTCGGCGTGGTGATCCTCGTGGCCTTCACGTCGCTCGGCATCGGGCCCATCCCGGGCTGGTGGGACAAGGACCCCGCGCGGCAGTACGAGAAGATCGGCACGGGTGCCCCGACGTGGACGCACCCGTTCGGTCAGGACTCGATCGGCAAGGACTACTTCGCCCTCGTCATGCTCGGCACGCAGAAGTCGATCATCATCGCGCTCGGCGTCGGCCTCATCTCCACGATCATCGGCACGCTCATCGGCGCGATCGCGGGGTACTTCCGAGGCTGGGTCGAGTCGCTGCTCATGCGCCTGACGGACCTGCTCATCGTCATCCCGCTGCTCGTGCTCGCGGCCGTTCTCGGCAAGATCGCGAGCCAGTGGGGCATCTGGGGCCTGACCCTCATGCTCGGCATCGTCACGTGGACAGGTCTGGCGCGCCTCGTGCGCGGCGAGGTGCTGTCGCTGCGCGAGCGCGACTTCGTCGTCGCGGCGACCGCGGTCGGGACGGGGTCGGGGCGGATCATCTCGAAGCACATCCTGCCGAACGCCGTAGGCACGATCATCGTGTCGGCCACGCTGACGATCTCGGCCGCGATCCTGCTCGAGACCTCGCTGAGCTTCCTGGGCTTCGGCGTCCAGGCTCCTGATACATCGCTGGGCCTGCTCATCTCGCAGTATCAGACGGCGTTCACCACGCGGCCGTGGCTCTTCTGGTGGCCGGGTCTGATGATCCTCGTCATCGCCCTGGGCGTGAACTTCATCGGTGACGGTCTGCGCGACGCGTTCGACCCCCGGCAGCAAAGGACCAAAGCCTGATGACCACCCTCGACATCACCAGCAGCTCCACGGCGCGGTCCGCCGGCGACGCGGTCCTGTCGTTCGAGGACCTCGCGGTCACCTTCGGCACCGAGTTCGGCGACGTCCACGCGGTCAAGGGCATCTCGCTCGACGTTCGCCCCGGCGAGGTCGTGGCGCTCGTCGGCGAGTCCGGTTCGGGCAAGTCCGTCACGTCGATGACGGCGCTCGGGCTCCTGCCCGGCAACGCCCGGGTCTCGGGCGTCGTGCGCGTCGGGGACAAGGTCGTCGGCGAGCTCGACGGACAGGGCCTGCGCCGCATGCGCGGCTACGACGTCGCCATGGTCTTCCAGGAACCCATGACGGCGCTCAACCCGGTGCTGACCATCGGAGACCAGCTCACCGAGGCGCTCCAGCTGCACGGCGTCGCCTACGGCAAGCAGGCGACGGGACGTGCGGCCGAGCTTCTGCGCATGGTCGGCATCCCGGAGCCCGAGCGGCGCCTCAGGCAGTACCCGCACGAGCTCTCGGGCGGCCAGCGCCAGCGCGTGGTCATCGCCATGGCGATCTCGTGCGACCCGAAGGTGATCATCGCCGACGAGCCGACGACGGCCCTCGACGTCACCGTCCAGGCCGACATCCTCGACCTGCTGCGCTCGCTCAAGGACAAGCTCGACACGGGCATCCTGCTCATCACCCACAACATGGGCGTGGTGGCAGACATGGCCGACAGGGTCGCCGTCATGCTCAAGGGCGACATCGTCGAGACGGGCACCGCGGAGCAGGTGCTCACCACGCCGCGGCACGAGTACACCAAGCGGCTGCTCGCCGCCGTGCCGCACCTCGGCGCGGGTCCGGGCCAGTTCGGGGACGTGCAGCCGGCTCAGGTCACCGAGGCGCCCGTCCCGGCGCTCGAGCTGGGCAACCTCGTCATCGAGTACCACCGCCTCGGCAAGCCGCCGTTCCGGGCCGTCGACGACGTCTCGTTCACGGTGGGGAAGGGCGAGATCGTGGGCCTGGTGGGGGAGTCGGGCTCAGGCAAGTCGACCATCGGCAAGTGCGCGCTCGGGCTCATCCCGGCCGCCTCGGGCTCGGTCAAGATCCTCGACCAGGACTACGGGGTGCTGGGGCGCAAGCAGCTCAAGGAGCTGCGCAAGCGCATCGGCGTCGTATTCCAGGACCCGGCCGCGTCGCTCAACCCGCGGTTCCCCGTCGGCGAGGCGATCGCCGAGCCGCTCGTCGTGCACGACATCGGGACCGCGACCTCGCGTCGTGACCGGGTCTACGAGCTTCTCGAGTCCGTCGAGCTGCCGCGCTCGTACTACAACCGGTACCCGCACGAGCTCTCGGGCGGACAGCGTCAGCGTGTCTCGATCGCCCGTGCGCTGGCGCTCGAGCCCGAGCTGCTCGTCGCGGACGAGCCGACGTCGGCGCTCGACGTCTCCGTCCAGGCCACGGTTCTCGAGCTGTTCACGGCGCTGCAGGAGCGGTACCGATTCGCGTGCCTGTTCGTGAGCCACGACCTGGCTGTCATCGACCTGCTCGCCCACAAGGTCGTCGTGCTGCAGGACGGGCGCGTGGTCGAGCAAGGGCTGCGCGAGGAGGTGCTGCGCAACCCGCGCGAGGAGTACACCAAGCGTCTCCTCGCCGCAGCGCCGGTGCCAGACCCCGCCGAGCAGCGGCGCCGGCGCGACGACCGGCACGCGCTGCTGACCGAGCTGGGCGAGGAGATCGTCGAGCTGCACGTCGAGAGCGAGGGGCCCGCGAAGCGGGCGGTGCCGGGCTCGCAAGGGGAAAACGCGTCACGGTTCGGCGGGTTCTTCGGCGGCTGACGACGTGAACCGGGCCGGGCTGCTGGCGAGGCGCTCGGGGGCGCACCGCGGGCTGCTGTCCGGAGTCGCGGTGCTCGTGGCCGCGGTCGCGGCCACGGCGGGAGTGACGCTCGGCTCGGTGCAGGCGACGGCGGTGGACGGTGCGCGCCAGGCGCTGACCTCGGTGTCAGAGCCGGCGCGCACCCTCGCCGTCACCACGCGCCTGGCCGACGACCCGGCGGCGGCCGAGGCGCAGGACGCCCGGGTTCGCGACGTCGTCGCCGAGCTCTTCCCGGGCGTGCCGCTCGACGTCGAGCGCTCCGAGCGCCCCGATGCGGCGTCGAGCACGCCGTTCGTGACCTGGACGCTCGTCCCACATGTGGCGGCGACCGAGCCCTCCGACCTCGGCGTGATCGCGACCGGGGCCGAGCGGCTGCGCGTGGTCCTGCGCGACGACGACGCCGTCGCGATCCGCGGACTGATCCTCGACGGCACCCTGGGCGGCACGGCCGGCGCGGCTCATGAGGCGCTGCGCGCCGCGCAGGCTGTGGCGGGTGTACCCGTGACGCTGCTGGCGCTGGTGAGCCTCGTCGCCCTGGTGCAGGTGGCGCGGCTGCTCGCGGCGACGCGCGACGGCGAGGTCGCGCTCACGGTGTCGCGAGGCGCCTCGCCGCGCCAGGTGACCCTCGCCGCGACCCTCGAGGCGGTCGTGCTCGGCGTGCTGGCCGCGGGAATGGGGTCGGCCGCCGCTGCGGGTGTTCTCGCGGCGCGGGGCGATCTCGCGGGGACCACGCGCACCGTCGTGCTGACCGGCCTCGTCGTCGCGGCCGTGGCAGTCGGTGCGCTCGCGGTCGTGGCTGGGCTCCAGGGGCGGGCGGTCGCGCGCCGCCAGGTGACCGACCGTTCGGGCCGTGTCCGGCAGGCCGCGGCGCTCGGCACGGTCGTGGTCACGGTGGTGCTGGCGGCCCTCTGCCTTGCCCAGCTGCGGCGCTACGGCTCCCCGCTCGTCCAGGTGCCCGACGGCGTGCGGACGGACCCCCTTGCGACGGCCGCGCCCGCGCTCGTGCTCGCGGCGCTCGCGGTCGCGGTGCTCGCCGTCCTAGGCCCGGCCGCCCGTGCCTGGGCTGCCGCCGCCGCTCAGGGGCGGGGCGCGACGGGCGTCCTCGCGGCGCGGCACGTCGCGCGTGCGCTCCGCGTGTTCGTCGTGCCGGTCGTCCTTCTCGTGCTTGCCGCCGGCTCGAGCGTGCTGGCCGCGTCGTACTCGGGCACCTCGCACGGGCTGCGGACCGACGCCGCGGTGCTGCGCACCGGCGCCGACGTGCGGGTCGAGCTGCCCTCGTCCGGGCCTCTCGACGTCGATCGGCCGGCGCCCGATGCCGCGGCCTACACGGCGCTCGACGGCGTGTCCGCGGCCGTGCCGGTCCTGGCCCTCGACGCCACGGTCGACTCCGAGCCGGTCGCCGTCGTCGGCCTCCCTGCGGCCGCGGTGCCCGACGTCGTGCGCGCACCTGCCGGGACCATCGACGTCGACGCCCTCGCCGCGGCCATCGGCACCGCCGACACCCCGGGCGGGCCGCGGCTCCCGGCAGGCACCACGCACCTGACCCTCACCGTGACGGGAAGCGCGGCCGTCGACGAGGCCATGTGGGGGCCAGGCGTCCAGGGGGACGAGGAGCAGCTCAGGTCGCTCCTGACCGCGACCGAGGACGGTCGCTCGGGGAGCGTCCGGATCTGGCTCGCCGGACCTGACGGGACGCTCGCGCTCGTCGACGCCGGCACGCTCGACTACGACCTCGACGGCGACGGGGACGGGCGCCGCCCGATCGGACCCGCGCCGGCGACTCACGAGCTGCGTGCCGAGCTTCCCGCCGCCCTGGGCGACGGCTGGGGGCTCGCCGGCCTCGACCTGCAGGTGTCGGGGGCGCTGGTTCCGCTCGTGGTCGCGCTGCGCGTGGACGGCGTGACCGCCCGCACGCCGGGGGGCGAGCAGCCCCTCGAGGTGGCGGGCGAGGCGTGGGCTCCGGCGTCCGGCGTGGCGTCCCGCAGGCTCGACGTCGAGGTCGCCGACGTCGGTCCGGGCATCGTCGTGCGGCCCGGCGAGGTTTCGGCGGCCCGCCTGCGCCTGGTGCCCGGGGACGGCGCGGCGCGGCCGGTCCCGGTCGCGGTGTCGGCGGACCTGGCGGACGCCCTCGGGCTGGCCGCGGGGCACGGCTTCGAGCTCACGGTCGCGGGCAGCCGCGTCCCGGTGACCGTGGCCTCGGTCGTCGTCGTCGTCCCCGGCGAGCTCCAGCCGTTCGCGGTGGTCGCGGACCTCGGCGCACTCGACGACATGCTCCTGCGCCAGACGGCGCAGCCTCCGCGGCCCGAGGAGGTGTGGGTCGCCGCGGACCGGCCCGACGCCGTCGCCGCCGTCGTGCAGGGCGCCGCGGCACTGGCCGGCACGGGCGCACGTGTGCTCACGGCGACACCCGCCGCGAATGCCGTCGACGCCGCCGCGCCGGTGCGGGCGACGTTCGGCCTCGCCGCGGTGAGCGCGGGGGTGCTCGCCCTCGTGGGCGTGGCGGCCGTCGGGGTGGCCATGCTGCGCACCCGCCGCGACGATGTGGCCGTGCTGCGCGCGGTCGGCGTCGCGCCCCGCCACCAGGGGTCCGGCCGGGCGCTGGAGCTGCTCGGCGTCGGCACGCTCTCGATCGCGGCAGGTCTCGCCGCGGGCGTCGTCGTCGCGCGACTCACCGTGCCCGGCCTGGCGGTGTCCACGCTCACCGGTGTCGCCGCGGCGCCCGATCCCGTCCTGCGCCTCGACCCATGGCTCGTCACGTGGCCCGTCGGGGGTCTCGTCGCGGGGCTCGTCGCCGTCGCCGTCGGTGTCGGGATCCGGGTCGCGGCGCAGGCCCGCGACGCCGAGTACCGCCAGGAGGTCCGGTGAGGGGGGTGCTCCTGCTGGTGCGCCGCCACCTGCGCACCTCGGCCGGCGCGACGCTCGCGCTGGCACTCGTCGCGCTGCTCGGCGCAGCCGTGGTCTCCGCCGGACCGCGCGCCCTTGCCGAGGTGCACTCGCGGGAGCTCGCCCATGCGACGGCCCAGGCGTCGCCGATCGCCCGCGACCTCATCGCGACGACGGCCGCCGTGCCGGGGTACGGGCCCGAGTTCGACCCGAACCTGGGCCTCTTCCTCGAGCCGCGCGGCGCCGGGACCGTCGAACCGCCTCAACCGGCGTGGGACACGTACCTCGTCGCCCTGCGCGACCTGCGCGACGCGCAGCCGAGCCCGCTGCGCGACGTCCTCGGCGATCCGGACCTGACCGTCTCGAGCCGCCGGACGTCGGTCGAGCGTGTCGAGGGCAACGACGTCGCCTCGCCCTGGGTCGTGCTGCGCGCGGGCGCGACGACGGCGGAGCACGTCCGCGTCGTCGACGGTCGCTGGCCCGAGCCGACCACCGTCCTCACGGACCGCCGCCGCATGCTCCCCGGCGCTGACGGTGTCGTCGAGGTGACGCCTGAGCCCATGGAGGTCGCGATGTCCGCCGCATCGGCCGCCGAGCTCGGCTGGACCGTGGGCTCGCTCCATCGGGCCCCGGGCAGCCTCCTCCCGCCCATCGAGCTCGTCGGCATCTGGGAACCGCTGGACGCCCGTGCCGAGTACTGGGTGCACAACCCGACGGCGGTCACGCCCGAGATCGTCGTCGACCCCAACCGCGGCAAGATCGTGACCGCGGCCGTGTACGGCGACCCCGGCACCGTCGGCGCGTGGGTGCCAGCGCCGAGCACGCGCATCTGGTTCCCGGTCGAGGCCTCCGGGGTGCGTAGCGACGACGTCTCGGCACTGCTCGCCCAGCTGCGCGGGATGACGAGCCGCACCGCCACCGTCCTCACCGACGACCACGCCACGTTCCACCCGTCGTCCGGCCTGACCACGATCCTCGAGAACGTGCTCGGGCGGCGCAGTGGCGTGGAGGCGATCGTGGCCGTGCTGGCGGCGGGCCCGCTCGGGGCCGTCGGCGCCGTGCTCGTGCTCGGCGGGCGCCTCGTCGTCGAGCGACGCCGGTCGGCGCTCGCGCTCGTGCGGGCGCGCGGCGCGTCCGGCCGGTGGACGCGCGCGGTCATGGCCGCCGAGGGCCTGGTGACCGGGGTGCCGGCGGCCGCAGCCGGCTTCGGCCTCGGGCTGGCCCTCGTGCCCGGCCACGTCACGGCGACCCAGGTGGTGCTCGCGGCCGTGGCCGGCCTTGCGCCCGCCGCCGCCCTCGCCGGGGCGGTGTCCGCGCGCGGGATGCGCGCCGAGCGGACCGACCTGGCCCGTGGCCCGTCCCGACTCCGCCTGCGTCCGGTGCTCGAGTCGCTCGTCGGCCTCGGCGCAGTCGTCTCGGTGGGGCTGCTGCTCCAGCGCGGCGTCGTCGCGGGCACCGACCACCTGGGCGTCGACCCGCTGCTCGCCGCCGCACCCCTCCTGCTCAGCGTCGCCGTGACGCTGCTCGCCGTCCGTGCGTTCCCGTGGCTCGCGCGCGGTCTCGAGCGGGCGCGCGCCCGCGGGGCCGACCTGGTGCCGTTCCTCGGCGCCGCCCGGGCGACGCGCGACCCCGCCGGCGGCGTGGTGCCGGCCCTCGCTCTCGTGCTCGCCGTGGCGATCGCGGCCTCGTCGGCCGTGCTGCAGTCGACCGTGGCCGACGGCGTCACGCGCCAGGCCTGGAGCCAGGTCGGCGCGGACCTGCGCGTCGCCGGGCCCGTCCTGGGCACCGAGCAGCTTGCGGCGCTGCGACAGATCGACGGCGTGCGGGCGGTCTCGCCGCTCGCGGACCTCGGCCAGCACTCGCTGCGCTCCGGCCTGGCGGGGCAGCAGGTCACGGTCTATGCGGTCGACGCCGAGGCGCTCGCACGGGTGCAGCAGGACGTGCCCGGCGCACCGGCCGGGGTCGCGGGCCTCGCCGAGTCCGGAGACGGGCGGCTGCCGGCGCTCGTCTCGGAGCCGCTGGCCGTCGCCACCGGGAAGCCCGGACTGACGCTGGGTGGTGCCGAGCTGGCCGTGCTCGGGTCGGTCGAGAAGGTGCCGGGCAGCCCGCCGTCGTCCAGGTTCGTCCTCGTCGACCTCGGCCACGTGACCGCGACGTTCGACCAGGAGGTGTATCCACGGCTCGCGCTGCTCGGGCTCGACGCCGGGGTCGGCGAGGCGGGGCGCGCCGCCGTCGAGCGCGAGATCCGGGCGCAGCTGCCCAGCGCGGTCGTCGACGACCCCGTCACGGGGGAGGCCGAGCTGCTCGCCGCTCCGTCGGCGTCGGGGCTCGCCGCGGCGTTCCTGCTCGCGGTGGTGGTCTCGGGCCTGCTGTCCGCGGCCGCGGTCGTTCTCATGCTCGTGCTCGCGGCGCCGGCCCGCGGGCGGCTGCTCGCCGTGCTCCGGACCCTGGGCCTGCCCCGGCGGGCCGAGCGAGGGCTGGTGGTGTGGGAGATCGGGCCGTGGGCAGCCGTCGCGCTCGCGGTCGGCGCGGTGCTCGGCTGGGTCGTGCCGGCGCTGCTCCTGGCCGCGGTCGACCTCACGCCGCTGACCGGCGGTGACGCGCAGCCGCCCCTGAGCGTGGATCCCCTGACGCTCGGGGCGCTCGCGGGAGGGTTCGCCGTCGTCGTACTCGCGGGCGCGGCGCTCGCGGCGCGGCTCGGGCGCGGGAACGACGTCGAGCGGCTGCGGGATCAGCCGGACTGATGGTGGGCCGCAGGCGGATGACGACGGATGACACGGCGACCGAAGGAGGGAGCGGGAGCATGAGCGAGATCCTGTGCCGGGACCTGGTGCGCATCTTCGCGACCGACGGCGTGGAGGCGCAGGCGCTGCAGGGCCTCAACCTCGCGGTCGAGCGCGGAGACCTGGTCGCGGTGGTCGGGGCGTCGGGCTCGGGCAAGTCGACGCTGCTCAACATCCTCTCGGGCCTCGACACCCCGACCGGCGGGTCCGCCGTCGTCGCGGGGACGGACCTGGTGACCATGGGGCGGCGCGAGCGCGTGCGCTATCAGCGGCACACCGTCGGGTTCGTGTGGCAGCAGACGTCGCGCAACCTGCTGCCGTACCTCACGGCCGCGGAGAACGTGGGCCTGCCGCTCGAGGTTGCGGGGGTGGGGACGCGGGCCGAGCGTGCCGGGCGAGCGACCGAGCTGCTCGAGCTGCTCGACGTCGCCGACGTGGGCGGCCGGCGTCCGGCGCAGATGTCGGGCGGCCAGCAGCAGCGCGTCGCGATCGCCGTCGCGGTGGCCAACGCCCCGCGCGTCCTGCTCGCGGACGAGCCTACGGGCGAGCTCGACGAGGCCACGAGCGCCGAGGTGCTGGAGGCGCTGCGGTCGGTCAACCGCGCGACCGGGATCACCACGCTCATCGTGACGCACGACCCCACCGTCTCTGAGCACGTCGCCCGTACGGTGCAGATCCGTGACGGGCGCACGTCGACCGAGGTGCTGCGGCGCACCGAGGTCGACGAGCACGGGGCCGAGCGGCACGTCGCGGAGGAGTTCGCCGTGCTCGACCGGGTCGGCCGGCTCCAGCTGCCGCCCGAGTTCGTCGAGGCGCTCGACCTGCGCGACCGCGTGCGGCTGGCGCTCGAGCCCGACCGCGTCGAGGTCCGGCCCGACCGGAGGGAGCAGCCATGACCACGACCGCCACGACCGTCGCGGGGTACGCCCTGCGCGCCGAGCGCGTCTCGCGCACCTTCGGCTCGGGTGCCGGCGAGGTGCACGCCCTGGTCGACGTGTCGTTCGAGGTCCCCCCGGGCGAGCTGCTGGTGGTCCGCGGCCCGTCCGGCTCGGGCAAGACCACGCTGCTCAACGTGCTCGGCGGCCTCGACCGGCCGTCGTCGGGCCGGGTCTGGCTCGGGACGGAACGGGAGCTCACCGCGATGTCCTCCGACGACGTCCTCGCGGTGCGGCGTGACGAGATCGGCTACGTCTTCCAGTCGTTCGGGCTGGTGCCGGTGCTCTCGGCGGCAGAGAACGTCGAGGTGCCGCTGCGTCTGCGCCGGACGCCGCCGGACGAGCGGGCCGAGCGTGTGGCACGGGCGCTCGAGCTCGTCGGGCTCGCCGGTCACGCGGAGCAGCGGCCCTACGAGCTGTCCGGCGGGCAGCAGCAGCGGGTCGGCATCGCGCGGGCTCTCGTCTCCGAGCCCCGCGTGCTCCTGGCCGACGAGCCGACCGGTCAGCTCGACTCCGGCACGGCCGGCGCGGTGATGGACCTGGTCCGCGAGCTGGTGCACACCTGGCGCGTCGCCGCCGTCGTGACGACCCACGACCCCGACCTCATCGCGCGGGCGGACCGGGTGCTCACGCTGCGCGACGGTCGAGTCGACCGGGACCGGTGATTCGACGGGCGAGGGTCCGGGTTGACCGCAGATTGACCGCGTGTTGCGTACCGATACCGATATGGTCACGATTTCGGGTCCAAGCGGGGGCAAGCGCGCTGACTTTGGGCAGAGTCGTGACTACGCGCTCACGGGCGCGCAGCGCCGTGCGTACCGGTGCGCGGCGGCGTCCCGCCGAAGGGGTCGACCCCTCGACGGCAAGCGGACCTACCCAGGAGGAGACGTGACACCTCGAGGACGACCTGCAGGCTTCGGTGCCTTCGTGGCTGCGTCGGCGCTGCTGCTGAGTGCCTGTGGCGGTGGTGGCGGCGGCGACACCGACACCGGAGACACCGACGGCGCGACCGACGGCGGCGCCACGACCGGCATCGTCTCGGTCAACAGCACGGAGCCCCAGAACCCGCTCACGCCGGGCATGACGAACGAGGTCGGTGGCGGCCTCGCCGTCAAGAACATCTTCGCCGGTCTCGTCTACTACGACGCCGACGGTGCGGTCCACAACGAGATGGCCGAGTCCATCGAGTCGGAGGACAACCAGACCTGGACGATCAAGATCCAGGACGGCTGGACGTTCAGCGACGGCACGCCGGTGACCGCACAGAGCTACGTGGACGCCTGGAAGTACACGTCGCTGCTGTCCAACGGTCAGAACCAGCAGTACTTCTTCCACGACTTCGCGGGCTGGTCGGAGGAGGAGGACTCCGAGATCTCCGTCGAGGTCGTCGACGACCTCACCTTCACCGCCGAGCTGGCGTTCCCGTCTGCCGACTTCGTGCTGTCGCTGGGCTACACCGCGTTCATGCCGATGCCCGAGGTCTTCTTCGAGAACCCGGACATCTACGCGGACGCCCCGGTCGGCAACGGCCCCTACGTCGTCGAGTCCTGGGAGCACGAGAACGTCATCTCGCTGCGCCCGAACCCGGACTACCCGGGCCCGCGCGAGCCGCAGAACGGCGGCATCGACCTCGTCGTCTACACCGACGAGGACACGGCGTACAACGACCTGCTCGGCGGCAACCTGGACATCATCACCAACGTCCCGGCCTCGGCGTTCCAGACGTTCGAGGACGAGCTCGGTGACCGGGCGGTCAACCAGCCGTCCGCCCTCATCCAGGTGATCAACGTGGGCGAGTGGCTCGAGGAGTTCCAAGGTGAGGCCGGACTGCTGCGCCGTCAGGCGATCTCCCACGCGATCGACCGTGAGCAGGTCACCGAGACGGTGTTCGCGGGCACGCGCACCCCGGCGACCGACTTCACCTCGCCTGTCGTCGACGGATGGTCGGAGGACATCCCGGGCTCCGAGGTGCTCCAGTACGACGCGGAGCAGGCCAAGAGCCTCTGGGACGAGGCAGAGTCCATGGACCCGCTCGGGGGCGACTACACGCTCCAGATCGCGTCGAACGCCGACTCGGACCACCAGCCCTGGATCGATGCGGTGTGCAACAACGTCCGCTCGGTGCTTGAGATCGGTTGCGAGTTCTACCCGTACCCGACGTTCGACGAGTTCCTCGACGCCCGCGACAAGGGTGAGGTCCCGGGCATCTTCCGTGGCGGCTGGCAGGCCGACTGGCCGGCGATGAGCAACTTCCTCGGCCCGATCTACGGCACCGGGGCGGGCTCGAACGATGCCCAGTACTCCAACCCCGACTTCGACGCCAAGATCACCGAGGCCGGCGCCGCGGAGTCGGTGGAGGAGTCCACGACGCTGTACAAGGAGGCGCAGGAGATCCTGTTCCAGGATCTGCCCGGCATCCCGCTCTGGTACCAGAACGCCACCGCGGGCTACGCAGACACGATCGGCGACGTCCAGTTCGGCTGGGACAGCGACCCGATCCTGCACGAGGTCACCAAGGCCGAGTGACTCGGAAGGCCGGTCCCCGTCACCCGGCACGCGGGGCGGGGGCCGGCCTACCGATTCGAAGTGAGGCGCCCGAGTCCTGTGGGGTCCCGCGCCGCCCACCACCATCTCAGGGGGGCGGGGCGTGCCGACGGTGCGCGCCCCGCCCCCTCCCTTGCCCGGGCGGCGAACCCCCGGGACGATGAACCCGTAGCCCTGGGTGACCCTCGGGGCGAACGAGGAGACAGCGCATGCTCTGGTATCTCGGACGTCGGCTCCTGCAGGTGATCCCCGTGTTCCTCGGGGCCACCCTGCTGCTGTACGCCCTGGTGTTCCTCCGGCCCGGTGACCCCGTCAACGCGCTCGGTGGCGAGCGCGGGCTTCCCGAAGCGGTGCAGGACGAGATCCGCGCCCGCTACAACCTCGACCAGCCGTTCCTGGTGCAGTACCTGCTCTTCCTGCGGGGCGTGTTCACGCTCGACTTCGGTGTGGACTTCCGCGGCCGCGAGATCCTTGACGTCATGGCGGGCGCGTTCCCGGTGACGTTCCAGCTCGCGCTCATGGCGCTGGCGATCGAGGCGATCTTCGGCGTCGGCTTCGGCCTGGTCGCCGGGATGCGCAAGGGCGGCTGGTTCGACGGCTCGGTCCTGGTCATGAGCCTGTTCGTGATCGCGGTGCCGACATTCGTCATCGGCTTCGTGGCGCAGCTCGGCCTCGGTGTCAGGCTCGGCTGGTTCCCCGTCACCGCAGGCCGAGATCCCGACTTCTACAGCCTCCTGATGCCGGCCATCGTGCTGGGAGCCGTGTCGTTCGCATACGTGCTCCGGCTCACCCGCACCTCGGTGGCCGAGAACCTCTCGGCCGACTACGTGCGCACCGCCCGGGCCAAGGGCCTGCAGCGCTCCCAGGTCACCGGCCGCCATGTGCTGCGCAACTCGCTCATCCCCGTGGTCACGTTCCTCGGCGCCGACCTCGGAAACCTCATGGCCGGCGCGATCGTCACGGAGGGCATCTTCAACATCAACGGCGTGGGCGGCACGCTCTACGACGCGATCGTCCGCGGCGAGAACGTGACCGTCGTCTCGCTGACGACCGTGCTCGTGCTGGTCTACATCGCCGCCAACCTCCTGGTCGACCTCCTGTACGCCGCGCTCGACCCGAGGATCCGCTATGCCTGAGAACCGCTATCCCTCGACCCCGGGACAGCCGGCCCCGCGCACCGGCCAGGAGCACTACACGGCTCCGTTCGACGAGGGCGGCCTCGGCGCGGTCGACGCCGTCGAGACGACCGAGGCGCCCAGGAGCTTCTGGCGTGAGTCCTGGCGTGAGATGCGCAGCCGGGCCATGTTCTGGGTCGCGGCTGCGATCATCGTGCTCGTCCTCGTCGTCGCGGCGTTCCCCGGGTTGTTCACCTCGGTCCACCCCCGCCTCGACTGCAGTCTCTCGCTCTCTCTCGACGGCCCGACCGCCGGCCACCCCTTCGGCTTCGACTTCCAGGGCTGCGACATCTACGCGCGGACCGTCTACGGGGCGCGGGCGTCGGTCCTGGTCGGTGTCATGGCCACGGCCATGGTCATCGTGCTCGGCACGGCGATCGGAGCGATCGCGGGCTACTACGGCGGCTGGTTCGACACGATCCTGAGCCGCATCACGGACATCTTCTTCGCGATCCCGCTCGTGCTCGCCGCCATCGTCATCATGTCGATCACGGCCAACCGCACGAGCTTCACCGTCGCCTTCGTGCTGGCGCTCTTCGGCTGGACGTCGATCGCGCGCATCACGCGCGGCACGGTGCTGTCCGTGAAGAACAACGAGTTCGTCACGGCCGCGCGCGCGCTCGGCATGGGGCGCGGAGCGATCCTGCTCAAGCACGTGCTGCCAAACTCTGCCGCGCCGATCATCGTGTACGCGACGGTCGCGCTCGGGACGTTCATCGTCGCGGAGGCAACTCTGAGCTTCCTCGGCATCGGCCTTCCCCCGTCGGTGGTCTCGTGGGGCGGTGACATCTCGACGGCGCAGCGTGCGATCCGCATCTCGCCGGAGATCATGCTCTACCCGGCCGGCGGCCTCGCCCTGACGGTGCTCGGCTTCATCATGATGGGCGACGTCGTGCGCGACGCCCTCGACCCGAAGGCACGCAAGCGATGACGACCCAGTTCCCCGTCACCGACGGATCCGAGGTCCCGGCCGGCGAGACCCGCCGACTGGACCAGCCCCTGCTCGAGATCCGTGACCTCCAGGTCTCGTTCACCACCGCCGTCGGCGTGGTCCAGGCCGTGCGCGGTGCGAACCTCACCGTGTACCCCGGCCAGGCGGTCGCGATCGTCGGCGAGTCCGGTTCGGGCAAGTCGACCCTCGCGCACGCGGTGATCGACCTGCTTCCGGGCACGGGCAAGATCGCGGGCGGCAGCATCGTGTTCGACGGGCGCGAGCTCGTGGGGCTCGCGCGTACCGAGATCGAGGACCTGCGCGGCCGCGACATCGGTCTGGTGCCCCAGGACCCGATGTCGAACCTCAACCCTGTGTGGCGCATCGGCGCGCAGATCGAGGAGGCCCTCAAGGCCAACGGCTTCCAGGGCAGCAGGGCCGAGCGCAGGGAGCGGGTGGCGGGGCTGCTCGCCGAGGCCGGGCTGCCCGACGCCCAGCGGCGTGCGCGGCAGTACCCGCACGAGTTCTCCGGCGGCATGCGCCAGCGCTCGCTCATCGCGATCGGCCTCGCGGCCCGCCCCAAGCTGCTCATCGCGGACGAGCCGCCGTCGGCGCTCGACGTCACCGTCCAGCGGCAGATCCTCGACCACCTCGAGGTGCTCACGCAGGAGCTCGGCACGGCGGTGCTGTTCATCACGCACGACCTGGGCCTGGCCGCCGAGCGCGCCGAGCACCTCGCCGTGATGTTCAAGGGCCGGGTCGTCGAGTCCGGGCCCGCCCGGCAGATCCTCTCCGACCCCCAGCACCCGTACACCAAGCGGCTGGTGGCGTCGGCCCCGTCGCTCGCGTCGCGCCGCATCCAGGTCGCGCACGAGCAGGGCGAGGAGTCGGACGAGCTGCTCGCGCCGCATGCGGGCGAGGAGCCGGTTCGCGAGCCCGACGTCGTCGCCGTGCGCAACCTCACCAAGGTGTTCCAGATCCGCGGCGCGCGCCCGGGCGCCTCGACGGACTTCACTGCCGTCGACGACGTGACCTTCGAGCTCAAGCGGGGCAGCACGCTCGCGCTGGTGGGCGAGTCCGGCTCGGGCAAGTCGACCGCCGCCAACATGGTGCTGGGACTGCTCGACCCGACGTCGGGCACCGTGGAGTTCGACGGCGTCGACGTGGCCACGCTCAGCACCAAGGAGCTGTTCGCGTTCCGCCGCCGTATCCAGCCCGTGTTCCAGAACCCGTACGGCTCGCTCGACCCGCAGTTCTCCATCTACCGGTCGATCGAGGAGCCGCTACGGCTGCACAAGGTGGGCGGCGCGAGGCAGCGCGAGGCGCGCGTGCGCGAGCTGCTCGACATGGTGTCCCTGCCGCAGTCGACCATGCGCCGGTTCCCGAACGAGCTGTCCGGGGGACAGCGCCAGCGCATCGCGATCGCTCGCGCGCTCGCACTCAAGCCCGACGTGGTGGTGCTCGACGAGGCGGTCTCGGCGCTCGACGTGCTCGTCCAGGCCCAGATCCTCGAGCTGCTCGGCGACCTGCAGGACGAGCTCGGCCTGTCCTACCTGTTCATCACGCACGACCTCGCCGTCGTGAGGCAGATCGCCGACTCCGTCGTCGTGATGCAGACCGGCAAGGTCGTCGAGCACGCCTCGACGGACGAGGTGTTCGACCACCCGCGCGAGCAGTACACGCGCGACCTGCTCGCGGCCATCCCGGGCGCCCGGCTCGAGGGCGCCGAGCTGGCGGGCTGACGAGCCGGGGGAGCGGGGCCGCGCCCGGGTAGGATGGACCGGCCCCGGACTCCCGGGAGGCCCAACCCCACGGAAAGAGAACCGTAGATGTCTGTGCGCTCCGACCTGCGCAACGTGGCGATCGTCGCCCACGTCGACCACGGCAAGACGACCCTGGTCGACGCCATGCTGCGGCAGGCCGGCGCCTTCGCCGCGCACCAGCAGGTGGACGACCGGGTCATGGACTCGGGCGACCTCGAGCGCGAGAAGGGCATCACGATCCTCGCGAAGAACACGGCCGTCCGGTACGCCGGACCGGCCGCGACCGCGGTGGGCGAGCCCAAGGGCATCACCATCAACGTCATCGACACCCCCGGCCACGCCGACTTCGGCGGCGAGGTCGAGCGCGGCCTGTCGATGGTCGACGGCGTCGTGCTGCTCGTCGACGCGTCCGAGGGCCCGCTGCCCCAGACCCGGTTCGTGCTGCGCAAGGCGCTCGCCGCCAAGCTGCCTGTCATCGTCGTGGTCAACAAGGTCGACCGGCCGGACTCGCGCATCACCGAGGTCGTCGCCGAGACGACGGACCTGCTGCTCGGGCTCGCCGGCGACCTGGCCGACGAGGTGCCCGACCTCGACCTCGACGCGATCCTCGACGTGCCCGTCGTCTACGCCTCGGCTAAGGCGGGCCGCGCGTCGCTCGACCAGCCGGCCGACGGCTCGCTCCCGGCAGGCGAGGACCTCGAGCCGCTGTTCGCGACCATCCTCGAGAAGATCCCCGCGCCGACGTACGACGAGTCGATGCCGCTGCAGGCCCACGTGACCAACCTCGACGCCTCGCCGTTCCTGGGCCGTCTCGCTCTCCTTCGTGTCTTCAACGGCACGCTGCGCAAGGGGCAGACCGTCGCGTGGGCCCGTCACGACGGCTCGCTGACCAACGTGCGCATCACGGAGCTGCTCGAGACCAAGGCGCTCGACCGCGTCCCGACGGACTCCGCGGCGCCGGGCGACATCGTCGCGGTCGCGGGCATCGCGGACATCATGATCGGCGAGACGCTCACCGACCCCGAGAACCCGAGCCCGCTGCCGCTCATCACGGTCGACGACCCGGCGATCTCCATGACCGTCGGGATCAACACCTCGCCGCTCGCGGGCAAGGGCGGCAAGGGCCACAAGGTCACCGCCCGCCAGGTCAAGGACCGGCTCGACGCCGAGCTCGTCGGCAACGTCTCGCTGCGCGTGCTGCCGACCGAGCGCCCCGACGCGTGGGAGGTGCAGGGCCGCGGCGAGCTCGCGCTCGCGATCCTCGTCGAGCAGATGCGCCGCGAGGGCTTCGAGCTCACGGTCGGCAAGCCGCAGGTCGTCACCCGCACGATCGACGGCAAGGTCCACGAGCCCATGGAGCGCATGACGATCGACGTGCCCGAGGAGTACCTCGGCGCCGTCACGCAGCTGCTCGCCCAGCGCAAGGGCCGCATGGAGACCATGAGCAACCACGGCACGGGCTGGGTGCGCATGGAGTTCATGGTCCCGGCGCGCGGCCTCATCGGCTTCCGCACACGCTTCCTCACCGAGACGCGCGGCACCGGCATCGCGTCGTCGATCTCCGAGGGCTTCGAGCCGTGGCACGGCCCGATCGAGTCGCGGAACACCGGGTCGCTCGTGGCCGACCGGGCCGGCAAGGTGACGCCGTTCGCCATGATCAACCTGCAGGAGCGCGGCACGTTCTTCGTCGACCCCACTCAGGAGGTCTACGAGGGCATGATCGTCGGCGAGAACTCCCGCAACGAGGACATGGACGTCAACATCACCAAGGAGAAGAAGCTGACCAACATGCGGTCGTCGACCGCCGACAGCTTCGAGAACCTGGTGCCGCCGAGGAAGCTCACGCTCGAGGAGTCGCTCGAATTCGCGCGCGAGGACGAGTGCGTCGAGGTGACGCCCGAGGTCGTGCGTATCCGCAAGGTCGCGCTCGACGCGACGGAGCGGGCGCGGGCTACGGCGCGGGCGAAGCGCGCCTGATCGCATGACGGGTCCGGACCTCCCGCTCGGCGGCCTGCTCGCCGTGCACGCGCATCCCGACGACGAGACGCTGTCGACTGGCGGGCTGCTGGCCGCGTGGGCTCTGAGCGGACAGCCCGTGACGGTCGTGACGTGCACGCGCGGGGAGCGGGGCGAGGTCATCGACACCCCGGCGCACCCGACGGGCGTCGGGCACCTCGAGGGGGACGGGCCCGCGCTGGCGACGTACCGGGAGCGGGAGCTGGCGCGCGCGCTCGAGGCGCTCGGGGTCGAGGACCACGTGTTCCTGGACTCCGTGCCCGACGACGTGCCCGACCGAGTGCCCGACGGCGGGGGGCCGGCGCGGTACGAGGACTCGGGGATGTCCTGGGTCGCGCCGGGGATCGCCGGACCGGCTGGCGACGCGCCGCCGACGGCGTTCGCCCGCGTCCCGCTCGACGACGCGGCTTCGCGCCTGGCCGCCGTCGTCCGCGACCGCCGGCCAGCCGTCGTGGTGACCTACGAATCCGGTGGCGGGTACGGCCACCCCGATCATGTGCGGGCGCACGAGGTCACGGTGTGCGCTCTCGAGCTCGCCGCCGACCCTGCCGCAGCGCTCGCGGGCGAGCCCTGGAGCGTGCCCGAGCGCTGGGAGGTCGTCGTGGCCGCGTCGCGGCTGCGGGCCGCGCGGCGGGCGCTCGAACACGTGCCCGCGGTGCGGCGCCTGGTGGAGGAGACCGGCCTGAGCCTGCCCGACCCCGACGAGACGCTCCCACCCGTTGCGGTGGCCGACGACGTTCTCGCCGACCTCGCGGGCGAGAGCCGGCTCGTCGCCGTGGACGCCGTCGCCGTGCTCGGCCCGGTCGTCGAGGCCCTGCGCGCCCACGCGACGCAGGTGCAGCACGCGACCGCCGGGGCGGACGGCGAGAAGCCAGACGTCGTCGGTTGGTACGCGCTGAGCAACGACGTGCTGGCTCCCTTGCTCGCCACGGAGACCTACGCCGTTCGGCCGGTGCCGGCCCAGGTAGGCTCGGCGCGATGACCCCGTCCGGACCTCCAGCCCACGCCGCCCCGGCGCCCGGCCGTGCCGTGGTGAGGCGCGTCCTTGCATCCGTGGCGCTCGGGGCCGGGGCGGGGGTGCTCGGCACCGTGTCTCACCGCACCACGTGGTACGACCTGCCCGGCGGGGTGGTCGTGGCGATGGCGCTCACGTTGGCGGTCGCCGTCGTCTGCCGCGCGTGGTCGGGGCTTGGAGCACTCCTCGCGTGCGGCGCGGGCTGGCTCGTCGCCGTCCAGGTGCTCTCGGTGGTCGGGCCGGGCGGCGACGTCCTCGTGCCGGCGCAGGCCGTGGGCCTGTGGTGGACCTACGGGGGCCTGGTGGTGCTCGTCGTCGCGGCGTTCCTGCCACGCTCCTGGTTCTCGGACCGTCCTGCGGGACGTCGGGTTCCGTGACGGTTTTGCAAGAGTCGCCCCAATTGCGGTCTTTCGCCCGGTCTCGCGGGGTCTGGACGCGTCCCCGCGGGTAGAATCGGGCGGTGCGGCTCCTGCCGCGCGGCTGACCCGAGCGGTCGCCCTCTCTTGCCGTACCAACCTGCACGGAGCGTGTCGATGGGCCATCCGACCGAGCGTGACACCACGCCCGATCAGACCACCCCCGAACCGGGACCGTCCCCCCAGCCCGCCGACGACGTCCCGTACCAGCCTCCGGTCCGAGCGTACGAGAGCCGCGCGCTCGGTTCGGTGCCAGCCCCTCCCGCGGGCCCGCCTCAGGGTGAACCCACGCAGGCGTTGCCGGTCGTGACGGCGTCGGAGTCTTCGCCGCTTGCCGGTCTCGCGGGCGACGGCGCGCCGAGCCGCGTGCCCGGGGTCGCCGCATGGACGGGGCTCGGTCTGGTGATCGCTGCCGGGCTCTACGTGGGCGGACAGTGGCTCGTCGCCGACCAGGTCCCCAAGGACACCACCGTGGCCGGCGTCGGAATCGGCGGCATGACGGCACCCGAGGCCGTCGTCGCGCTCGAGCGGGGGCTCGGGCCGCGCTCGGCCGAGCCGATCCGCGTCCTGGCCGGCGGCTCCTCGAGCACGATCGACCCGGCCGATGCCGGGCTCGCGTTCGACGCCGAGGCCACGGTCGCCGACCTCACCGGGTTCTCGCTGAGCCCGGCGCGCCTGTGGCACCACCTCGTGGGCGCCGAGGAGGTGCCGCCCGTCGTCGACGTGTCCCGCAGCACCCTCGGCGCCACGCTCACAGGCATCGCCGACTCGCTGCGCGTCGAACCCGTCGACGGGACGGTCATCTTCGCCGACGGCGAACCCGTCGCCACCCCGGCCGAGGACGGGACCGAGGTCGTGGTCGACCAGGCCGCGGACGTCGTCGTAGAGGGCTGGCTCGTCGAGCCGGGACCGTTCGAGCTGCCCACGCAGCCCGTCGCGCCGCAGGTCGACCAGGACGCGACCGACGCCGCTCTCGCCGAGGCGCAGAAGATCGTGTCCGCCCCGGTGCGGGTCGCGGTTGGCGGTCAGAGTCCCGAGCTACCCGAGCGCGTCCTGGCGAAGACGACGACCTTCGTGCCGGCCGACGGCACGCTCGAGCCGCAGTTCGACGGCAAGGCGCTGACCTCGGCCATCGTCGACCGCACCAACGACCTTCTCACCGAGCCCAACGAGGCACACTTCGAGTTCTCGGGCAGCAAGCCCGTCATCGTGGGCGGCGAGCCGGGCACCACGCTCGACCCCGAGGCCGTCTCGCAGGGCGTCGGCCAGGCCGCTCTGGGGGACGAGCGCTCGACCGAGCTCGAGCTCGTCCAGAACGACCCCAAGATCTCGCGCGAGGCTCTCAGGGAGCTCGGCGTCAAGGAGGTCGTGTCCTCGTTCTCCACGCCGCTGACGAGCGAGCCCATCCGCACGAAGAACCTCGAGCGCGGCGCGGAGCTCCTCACCGGGACCCTCGTCGAGCCCGGCGAGACCTTCTCCCTGGTCGACACGCTGTCGCCGATCACGATCGAGAACGGGTACTACGCGGCCGGCATCGTGAGCAACGGCATCCACACCGAGGGTGTCGGCGGCGGCCTCTCGCAGATGGGCACGACCACGTACAACGCGGGCTACTTCGCCGGGTTCGAAGACGTCGAGCACCGCCCGCACAGCTACTGGTTCTCGCGCTACCCGGCGGGCCGAGAGGCCACGATCTACGTCGGTGCGCTGGACGTGAAGTTCAAGAACGACACCCCGTACGGCGCCCTCATGCAGTCCTGGGTGTCGGGCGGCGAGCTGCACGTGCGCGTCTGGTCGACCGAGCACTACGAGGTCCGCACGTCCGACAGCGGCAAGCGCGAAATCGTGCCGACGACGACGGTGCACCGCACGGGTGCCGACTGCGAGCCGTACCCGGCCGGCAACGACGGTTTCTCCATCACGAACTACCGCAAGGTCTACCTGGAGGGTGAGCTCGTCAAGGACGAGTCCTACTCGTGGACGTACAAGCCGGACAACGGCATCGTCTGCGATGCTCCGGCCGGCGATGGCCAGGCGGACGGCCAGGCCGACGACGGTCAGGCGGACGGCCAGGCCGACGACGGTCAGGCGGACGGCCAGGACGACGACGATCAGGCGGACGACCAGGCGGACGACGGCGGGGAGGGCTGATGCTCGGACGGGCCGAGCGCGAGTCGCCGGCGCAGGCCGCGCTCGCGGCTCGCACGGCGGGCTGGTCCGGCGTCGCGGAGGGCTCCGCCGTCGTGTCCGTGGTGACGGACGAGTCGCGCGAGCTGCTCGACCTCGGGACGACCGCGGAGACGCTCGCGACCGTGGCGAGCATCGACGACCTCGCCGCGGTCATCCATCTCGGCCACCCCGAGCAGCCGTCGCCGGCGCTCGAGGAGGCATTGCTCGCCGGCGACTCCTCGCTCATCGTGACGTCGGCCGTCGCCATCTCGGCACAGTGGGTCTGGGTCGCCCCGCCTGGCGCGTCGGGGGGCCAGGTCGTGATCGACGAGGCCGGCATGCGCGACTGCCGCGACCTCCTGCGCACCATGGGCGTGAGCCCGCGACTCGTGCCGACGCGCACGTCGCTCGACGAGCGGGCCGCGATCGCGGGGCCGTCAGGGTCGCTCGTGCTCGAGCGCGCGCGGGTGCCCGCGGGCTGGGTCGAGCAGCCCGGGAGCGAACGCCTCGGACGGCACCGGCCGCTCTGGTACGGCCTGCTCCAGGCGCGCGACGTGTGGCCCCGGTTCGAGGTGCCCGCGCAGGTGTGGCTCGCGTTCGGCCCTTACGACGAGTACCGCGGCTCGCTCCAGCCCACCCTCGCGGTGCTCTCGGACGCCGGGATCGACCTGCACCACCTGCGCAGCCACCCGTCGAGCCTCGGGCCGCACGTGTTCTTCACGTCGTTCCGGTGCCCGCACGTGAGCGTGCTGGACGAGCTCGTCGACCAGCTCGACGCACGGGGCGTCGCCCACCGCACCCTCGCCGTCCTTCCGGGCGACGAGTTCGTGCCCGGCCCCGAGCCGCTCGTCCCGCGCTGGGCCGGGTCGTGAGCCCGGGCGCCGGGCGGCCCGACGTCGTCGCATTCCTCGGTCCGCAGGGGACGTTCACGCACCAGGCCGTGCTCACGTGGGCGCGGCGTGAGCAGCACGCCGTGCGGGCCGAGCCGCTCGCCTCAGTTGGCGCCGTGCACGACGCCGTCGCACGCGGCGAGGCGACCTGGGGCGTCGTGGCGATCGAGAGCTCGGTCGAGGGGTATGTCGTGCCGTCCGTGGACGCGCTCGTCGGGAGCGCCGACGTCGTCGCGGTCGACGAGGTCGTGCTCGACGTGTCGTTCGACGCGTTCGTGCTGCCCGACCACGGCGAGCTCGTCGAGGCGACCGCGCACCCGCACGGCCTGGCGCAGTGCTCGCGCTTCGTGGCCGAGCGTGGCCTCGCGCCCGTGGCCGCGGCGTCGAACGCGGCGGCGTGCCGCGACATCACGCGCAGCCAGGTGGCGCTCGGCCCGTCGCTGTGCGGAGAGCTCTACGGGCTGGCGACGATCGCGACCGCCGTCGACGACTACCCCGGTGCGCGCACGCGGTTCCTGGTGCTGCGACGTCGCGACGACGCCCGCGCGGTGCTCGGCGCACGGCGGGATCGCGGCGCCGAGGCGTGGCGCACGATCGTCGCGATCACACCCGTCGTGACCGGGCCGGGCGTGCTCGCCCGCGTCACCGCGGCGTTCGGTGAGCGGCGCGTCAACATGTCAAGCCTGGTCACGCGCCCGCTCAAGGCGCAGGAGGGCCAGTACGTGTTCGTGGTGACGCTCGACGCCGCGCCGTGGGCGCCCGACGTGCGGTCGCTCTTCGCGGACCTGCTCGCCGCGGGGGACTCGCTCAAGGTCCTCGGCGCGTACCCGGCCGAGACCGACGAGGGCGGGCTCGACGGCGTGCTGCCCGACCATGTGCCCACGGGGAGCGTGCGGCGCGCCGACGCGGCCGACGTCGTCGAGCGGGGGCTGCTGTGGTGAGCGTCGGCGTCGTCGGGCTCGGGCTCATCGGCGGCTCGCTCGCGCGGCTGCTCGCCGCGCGCGGCGTCGACGTGGTCGCGACGGACGCGTCACCCGCGTCGCGCGAGGCAGCTCGCGCGGCCGGGCTCGTGGTGGCCGACGACGTCGCGGGCGCGGTCGCCGGGCGCGAGCTCGTGTTCCTCGCCGTGCCGCTGCGGGCCATGCGGGCCGTGGCCGCGGAGGTCGCGCGGAGCATCGAGGCGGACGCCACCGTGACCGACGTCGGAAGCGTCAAGGGACCCGTGCGCGCGGCCGTCGCCGACGCCGGACTGGGCGGCCGCTACGTCGGGGCGCACCCCATGGCAGGCACCGAGCTCAGCGGGTTCGAGTCGTCCGACGTGGGGCTGCTCGACGGCGTGCCCTGGGCGGTCACGATCGATGCGGAGACCGACCCGGACCGGCTCGCGACGGTGCTCGGCCTGGTCACGGGACCGCTGGCCGGGACCGCGGCCGTGCTCACCGACGACTGCCACGACGAGGTCGCTGCGCTCGTCAGCCACGTGCCGCACGTGGTGGCGACCCAGCTGCTCAACGCCGTGGCCGGCGCACCCGTGCGCGATGTGGCTCTCGGGCTCGCGGCGGGCAGCTTCCGCGACGGCACGCGTGTCGCGTTCACCGACCCCGCCCGCACCGAGGCGATGGTCACCGAGAACGCGATGTGGGTCGCCTCCGCGCTGCGCAAGGTCGTGCGCGACCTCGAGGCCGTGCTCGAGATGCTCGAGGCCAACGGTCCCGCACACGAGTTCTTCCACGCGGCCGACGCGGTGCGGGCCACGTGGGTGCCCGGGCGCCGGCCCGTGACCGGTGGGGACGTCGAGCAGGTCCCGCTCGAGGGCGACTGGCCGGCGGCGCTCCTCGACCGCTGCACGTCGGGGTCCGTCGTCGTGCGCGTGACCGCCGACGAGGCGGAGCTCCAGGTGCACCGCTAGAGGTTCTCCGAGCGATCGTACGAAGACCGTGCAGAACCCGCACGGAGCACGATCAGCCCGACACCGCTAGCCTGGACGACGGGTCCGACGTGACCCGCCGCCCGCACCGGCCCAGGCCGGCATGGTGAACACGTCGCTCACCCCGGTTCTCCGTCCCCTGTGTGGAACGGTGCTACTCCAGCAACGCGGGCCCTGGACGTCGCGGCACCGGAACGGCAGGTGGACCATGGCCACGTCACTCACCGACCTCAAGCGGGCGGCGCGCGCTCTACGCGCCGACCTTGCCGACGACGGCCTCGAAGTCCCGCACTCGCGGGCGTTCGAGATCGTCGCGCACCAGCATGGGTACCGCGACTGGAACACGGCGGCAGCAGCGTGCACGCGCTCACCGGTCGCGGGATTGCGTGCGCCCGTCCCCGTGCTGCGGATGTTCGACGAGGCGCGGACGCGCGAGTTCTACCTCGACTTCCCAGGTTTCGGGGTCGAGCTCGAGCACGCTTGGAGCCCGACCTGCCGCTGTACCGACGCGTGCGTCGCGGGGGAACGCGACTCGACCTGTCCGAGCATCACGGCGACGGCACCCCGGGATCGACATGGACGCACCGGGCGGTCCCACGATGGAGGTCGTCGACCCGGCACAGAACGCGCTGCGGTTCGCTCAGGCGGGGGCCGCGTCGACGCCGGGCTGACGGCCTCATCGCTGCGGGCGCCGCGGAGCGATGCGCTTGGCAGCCTCGACGTCGTCGGCGGCCACCCAGATCTCCTCGGGCGGCTTGCGCGGCGCGTCCGTCCGCAGCCGGATGCCCGTGTGGTCCACGGCGAGCACGATGCCGATGATGTCGGTCCACAGCTTTCCGGCGGCCTCGTCGGCGGCGAGTCGGCGGCGCACCACGACCCGGGCGCCGACGGGCCAGTCTCGCCAGCCGGACGATGGGACGGGCGAGTGCGGATCTTCCACGTGCGCGATACTAGAGTCTCCCCAGGCGGGCGGTCCCCGACCACCTGCCATTCGACCCCTTCGTGACCGGAAGGTAGCCAGCAGTGACCTACGTGATCGCTCAGCCGTGCGTCGACGTCAAGGACAAGGCGTGCATCGAGGAGTGTCCCGTGGACTGCATCTACGAGGGCAACCGGTCGCTGTACATCCACCCGGACGAGTGCGTGGACTGCGGTGCCTGTGAGCCGGTGTGCCCCGTCGAGGCCATCTACTACGAGGACGACGTCCCCGAGGAGTGGAAGGACTACTACCGGGCCAACGTCGAGTTCTTCGACGACCTGGGCTCGCCCGGAGGTGCCGCGAAGATGGGTCTGATCGAGAAGGACGACCCGATGATCGCGGCCCTCCCGCCGCAGGCCTGACCGCCCGTCGGCCGCGCCGCATGGGTTTCGCCGACCTTCGGCACCTCGCCTATCCCTGGGACACCCTGACCGACGTGCGGGCGACGGCACGCGCGCACCCTGACGGGATGGTCGACCTGTCGATCGGCACGCCCGTCGACCCGACCCCCGGCGTCGTCCGGGAGGCGCTCGCCGCGGCATCGGACGCCCACGGCTACCCGCTCACGCACGGCACTCCCGTGCTGCGTGAGGCGGTCGCGGCCTGGTTCGCACGCCGCCGCGCGGTTCCCGACGTCGACCCGGCGGCCGTGCTGCCGACCATCGGCTCCAAGGAGCTCGTCGGCCTGCTGCCGTCGCTGCTGCGGCTCGGGCCGGGCGACGTCGTCGTCCACCCGCGCATCGCCTACCCGACGTACGACGTCGGGGCGCGGCTCGCGGGCGCGACCGCGCTTCCCGCCGACGACGTCGACGAGTGGGCCGGCCGCAGCGACGTACGTCTGGTGTGGGTCAACTCGCCGTCCAACCCGACGGGCGCCGTGGCCGACACCCGTCACCTGCGCGCGGTCGTCGAGGCCGCACGCGAGGTGGGCGCCGTCGTCGTCGGCGACGAGTGCTACGCCGAGCTGCCGTGGACGGCGCCGTGGGCGCCCGAGCACGCCGCCGGCACCTCGCGCGTGCCCAGCCTGCTCGACCCGCGCGTGACCGGCGGCTCGCACGAGGGTCTGCTCGTGGCCTACTCGCTGTCCAAGCAGTCGAACGTCGCCGGCTACCGGGCCGCGTTCGTCGCGGGCGACCCCGTGCTGGTCGCCGACCTGCTTGCGACGCGCAAACATCTCGGCATGATCGTGCCTGCTCCCGTCCAGGCGGCGGTGACCGCCGCGCTGGCCGACGACGCGCACGTGGCCGCGCAGCGGGAGACGTACGGTCGCCGGCGTGCCGCGCTGTTGCCGGCCCTCGAGGCGGCCCGGTACGCGGTCGACCACTCCGAGGCCGGGCTCTACCTGTGGGTTCGCCCCGCCGACGAGGCCGAGCGCGGCGTGGGCTCGCGCGAGCTCGCGCGCCGCTTCGCCGAGCGCGGCATCCTGGTGGGGCCGGGCGAGTTCTACGGCTCCGCGGGGGCGGGGCACGTGCGCGTGGCACTCACCGCGCCGGACGAGTCGATCGCCGCCGCTGTGGTACGCATCACATCGTCTTGACCGGCGGATTGGATCACCATGGGATTCGGGGGTAGGTTCAACCGCAGGCCGAGGCTGACCTGACGTGTGCGCAGGGGTGCCGCGGCACGGCGCCCGCCCCGGATGCCACCGAGAGCCGTGCGCTCGCCGTCCCGAGACCGGGAGGTGGGCCCGTCAGGGAAGGAAGACATGACGTCCACCCAGCACTCCGCCACCTCGGCGGACGGCACCGCCACGGTCGAGCTCACCGTCGACGGCACCAGCCGGCAGCTGCCGGTCGTCAAGGCAACCGAGGGTAACGACGGCATCGTCGTGTCCTCGCTGCTCAAGGACACCGGACTGGTCACTGTCGACCCTGGCTTCATGAACACCGCCTCGTGCGAGTCGGCCATCACCTACATCGACGGGGACCAGGGCATCCTGCGCTACCGCGGGTACCCCATCGAGCAGCTCGCGGACAGCTCGACCTTCCTCGAGGTGGCCTACCTGCTCATCCACGGTGACCTGCCGACCGCCGAGCAGCTCGAGGCCTTCAGCGGGCGCGTCAACCGGCACACGCTCGTGCCCGAGGCGTTCCGCGCCTTCCTCTCCTCCTTCCCGCGCGGCGGGCACCCGATGTCGATCCTGGCGTCGGCCGTCAACGCTCTGGCCACGTACTACCCCGAGTCGCTCAACCCGCACGACGACGAGGCCGTCGAGCTCGCCACGGTGCTGATCCTCGCGAAGATCCGGACGATCACGTCCTACGTGCACCGCTCGATGCGCGACGAGCCGCTGCTGTACCCCGACTACGCGCGCGGCTACGTCGACGACTTCCTGCGCATGTCCTTCGCGCGCCCGTACGAGCACTGGGAGGCCAACCCGGTCCTCGTGTCCGCGATGGACAAGCTGCTCATCCTGCACGCCGACCACGAGCAGAACTGCTCGACGTCGACCGTGCGCATCGTGGGGTCCTCCAACGCGAACCTCTACGCGTCGGTCGCGGCCGGCGTCAACGCGCTGTCAGGCCCGTCGCACGGCGGCGCCAACGAGGCCGTGCTGCTCATGCTCGAGAACATCCGCTCGGGCGGCGACTCCGTCGAGACCTTCATGAAGAAGGTCAAGAACAAGGAGGACGGCGTCCGCCTCATGGGCTTCGGCCACCGCGTGTACAAGAGCTACGACCCGCGTGCGGCCATCGTCAAGAAGCACGCCGACGCCGTCCTCGACGAGCTGGGCGCCAAGGACGAGCTCCTCGACATCGCCCGCGGCCTCGAGGAGATCGCGCTGAGCGACGACTACTTCGTCGAGCGCAAGCTCTACCCGAACGTGGACTTCTACACGGGCCTGATCTACAAGGCGATGGGCTTCTCGCCTGCCATGTTCACGCCGCTGTTCGCGCTCGGCCGCATGCCCGGCTGGATCGCCCAGTGGCGCGAGATGATGAAGGACCCGCAGACCAAGATCGGCCGCCCGCGCCAGGTCTACACGGGCCCGACGGTGCGCGACTACGCACCCGTCGCCGAGCGCTGAGCGTCCCGACCGGTGTGAGCGGACTTTTGGCCCCCTCTCCAGAGTGAGTGTGGGCCAAGAGTCCGCTCACAACGTCTCAGGGACTGGCGACAGTGACGGTGACCTGGCCGGACCGCTGCGGGTCGCCTGTGGTGTCGCGCCAGATGGCGTCCGCGCGGGTCCACACCTGATCCGCAACGCGTACCTCGACGAC
The DNA here is from genome assembly GCA_009663185.1 of Isoptericola halalbus. Lineage (GTDB taxonomy): Bacteria > Actinomycetota > Actinomycetes > Actinomycetales > Cellulomonadaceae > Isoptericola > Isoptericola halalbus. The sequence continues at coordinate 258,182 of VJZX01000001.1, read as the reverse complement.
GCCGGTGGCGGACGCCGTCGTCACGGCCCAGTGGGCAACGGTCCATGCGGACCGGTCCCGGTCGGCGAAGGGCAGCGCCGTCGCGTCGACCTCGATGGTGTCGTCGCCCTGGATGTGTACCGACGAGCTCTGCGGCAACCCCAGGTCCCGCATGATGTGGTCTGCGAAGCCCGTCCACGCGGCCCCGCCGACCGGGTCCCCGTCGGCTACGGGAGGAAGCGCGCACGTCACCGCACCGGGGGAGTGACCGGTGAGCGCGGACGCCCACGCGCGGGCGCGTGTCTCGTGCTGTGCGTACGCCTCGGGGAACGCCGAGCGCTGCACCGCCTGGGCGGCGACCGTGATCTCCATGTCCTCGTAGCCGGTGACCTCGACGAGCCCGTCGTAGAACGCGTGGGTCGCGTAGACGGGGTTCATGATCTGCTCGGGCGTGCCCCAGCCCTGCGACGGCCGTTGCTGGAACAGGCCCAGCGAGTCGCGGTCGCCGTAGTCGATGTTGACGAGCTTCGACTCCTGCAGGGCCGTGGCGATCCCGATCGTCGCGGCGCGCGCGGGCAGGCCGCGTCGGATCGCGGTGCCCGTGATGAGGGCGGCGTTCTCCGCCTGGGCGGGCGAGAAGTACCACTCGGTGCCTTCGAGCGTCGCGGCGCACCGCTCCACCACCGGGCCGCCGTCGCGCACAGAGAGGACCCACACGACGCCGACGATGGCCGCGACCACGATCGCGAGCCCCGCCGCGACGGCACCGACGCCACCCGCACGCGAGCGCCGTGGCGATCCCATGGGTGTCCTCAGTTCGCGTGCAGCGCGGCGTTGAGCTCGACGCCCACCCCGCCGCGCACGAGCGCCTCGACCGCGCCGGTGCGCGAGTTGCGGCGCAGCAGCAGGTTGTCGCGCCCGGCCAGGTCGCGTGCCTTGACGACCAGCGGCTCGCCGTCCTCGCCCATCTCGCCCAGAACGGTCACCTTGGTGCCCGCAGTGACGTACAGCCCCGCCTCGACGACGCAGTCGTCGCCGAGGGGGATGCCCAGACCCGCGTTGGCGCCGAGCAGCGAGCGCCGGCCGATCGAGATGATCTCCTTGCCGCCGCCCGACAGGGTGCCCATGATCGACGCGCCGCCGCCGACGTCGGACCCGTCGCCCACGACCACGCCGGCGGAGATACGACCCTCGACCATGGAGGCGCCGAGCGTGCCGGCGTTGAAGTTCACGAAGCCCTCGTGCATGACCGTGGTCCCGGAGGCGAGGTGGGCCCCGAGGCGCACGCGGTCCGCGTCCGCGATGCGCACACCTGTCGGGACCACGTAGTCGACCATGCGCGGGAACTTGTCGACGCCGTAGACCGTCACGGAACGGCCGGTCGCGGCGCGCAGGCGCAGACGCGTGGCCTCGAAGCCCTCGACCGGGCACGGGCCGTGGTCGGTCCAGACGACGTTGACCAGGACGCCGAAGAGCCCGTCGAGGTTGACGCCGTGGGGCTGCACCACGCGGTGCGAGAGCAGGTGCAGACGCAGGTATGCGTCGGCGACGTCCCTCGGCGCGGCGTCGAGGTCGATCTCGGTCCGCACGGCGACGACGTCGACGCGCCGCGCCTCGTCCCGCTCGGTGAGCGTGTCGAGCTCGGCCGGGACGTCGGCGTCGGCGCCCGTCGGTGACCCGAGCGCCGGGGCGGGGTACCACACGTCGAGCGTGGTGCCGTCGTCGGCAACGGTGGCGAGGCCGAAGCCCCAGGCGGTGCGGGTGGTGCTGGACGTCGTCATGCGCCCAAGCCTATCGACGGCGCGGCGTCGCGCGGACACGTGCCACGATGGGCCCCGTGACCAGCACGGAGCACACCCACCTGCCCGCCCACCCGCCTCGGATCGACCCCGCCGTGGTGGACCCTGCGAGCATCGCGTCGTCGGACCTCGTGGAGCTCCTCGCCGCGATCTGCGACATCCCGTCCGTCTCGGGCGCCGAGACCGCGCTCGCGGACGCGATCGAGGCCGTCCTGCGGGCGCAGCCCCACCTCGAGGTCGTGCGCGACGGCGACGCGCTCGTCGCGCGCACGCACCTGGGCCGGTCGCGCCGCGTGGTCGTCGCCGGTCACATCGACACCGTGCCGCTCACGACCGACCCGGCCAACCTGCCGACGCGCCTCGAGGGTGCCGGACCTGACGCCGTGCTGTGGGGTCGTGGCACCGTCGACATGAAGGGGGGCGTCGCGGTCGCGCTCGCGCTCGCGGTCGAGCTCGGCCGCCCCGGGCGTGAGCCCGTCGCGGACCTCACGTGGGTCTTCTACGACCACGAGGAGGTCGAGGCAGCCCTCAACGGTCTCGGTCGCGTGGTGCGCAACCGCCCGGACCTGCTCGCCGCGGACTTCGCCATCCTCGGCGAGCCCAGCGAGGCCGGCATCGAGGGCGGGTGCAACGGCACGATGCGCGTCGACGTGCTGACCACGGGAGTGGCCGCGCACTCGGCGCGCGCCTGGACCGGCGTCAACGCGATCCACGCCGCCGCGCCGGTGCTCGCGAGGCTCGCCGCGTACGAGCCGCAGGACGTCGAGGTCGACGGCCTCGTGTACCGCGAGGGCATGAACGCGGTCGGCATCCGGGGCGGGATCGCGGGCAACGTGATTCCCGACGCGTGCACCGTCTCGGTCAACTACCGGTTCGCTCCGTCGCGCTCGGTGGCCGAGGCGGAGGCGCACGTGCGCGAGCTCTTCGACGGGTTCGACGTCGTCGTGACCGACGCCGCGGGCGGCGCCCGGCCGGGTCTGGACGACCCGCTCGCGGCTGAGTTCGTCGCCGCCGTGCTGGCCACGACGGGTGGCACGCCGCGGCCCAAGCTCGGCTGGACCGACGTCGCGCGGTTCGCCGAGCTCGACGTCCCGGCGGTCAACTTCGGGCCGGGTGACCCGCTGCTCGCTCACAAGGACGACGAGCGGCTCCCCGTCGCCCAGCTCGCGGCGTGCCGGGACGCCCTGCGTGCGTGGCTCCTCGGCACCGGACAGGTCACAGCGGCGTCGTGAACGCGGGCGACCGCTCGGTGTCGACCTCGACCGCGCGCACGAGCGCGGCCCCGTACCGGCCCTCGCCGTCGGTGTAGCGCAGCGACACGACATGAGTGCCGGGCTTGAGCTCGGGCAGCTGCCGCTGGATCGCGGCGTGGCCGACCTCGTGGAGGGCGCCGGTGGAGGTGCCGTCGACGGCCGCAGCGACGATGGAGCCGGGCTCGCCCCGGAGCACCAGGATGGGCTGAGCCGTGCCCTCGTGCTGGACCGCCGGGGCGGCCGGGGCGAGCAGGAGGACGGAGCCGAGCCCGATCTGCTTGTTCGGGGCGTCGGCGGGCCGGACGGCGAGCACGTGCTTGCCCGGTGCGGCGTCGACGACCGCGTGCCAGGCGCCGTCGTCCCCGGCCGGGGCGCGAACCACGACGTCGTCGTCGACGACGACGTCGACGACCGTGCCGGGCTCGGCCGTGCCTGAGACCTTCGGCAGGAGCACGCCGCCGGGGTCGTAGGCCGCGACCCCGAACGACGTGTCGGCGACGTCCGTCGTCTTCGCCAGCGGCGGGTCCGGCTGGTCGACGGTCTCGGGCGCCGGTGCGGAGGCCAGCGGGGGCTCGGCCACCACCATGACGTCAGGGACGTCCGTGGGTTGCGGCTCGGGCGCAGGAGTGGGCGCGACGACAGGCGGCGGGGCGGCCGCCGGCCGCGGTTCCGGTTCGCCGGCCGGTTCCGGTTCGCCGGCCGGCTCCGGCTCGGGGGAGGGGACCGGGTCGGGAGCGGGCGGTGCCGGTTCGGAGGTGCGGGCCCGCGGTGCCGGAGCGGTGGGTGCGGGCTCGGCGAAGGTGACGACGTCGGACGTGCTGGTGGCGGGCACGGGCGACAAGAAGTTGCCGGCGATCCCCGCGAGCGCCACGGCGGTCGCGGCCGCGGCGGCCATCGCAGTGAGCCCGGACGCGAAGCCGCGGCTCGAGCGCGTCGGACCACCGACGCCCCGCTCCAGGAAAGGGTCCGCACCTGACGGGCCTGCAACCAGCTCGAGGGGCGCCGGGCCCGGCGACCTGGCACCGGTCGGCCCCAGCAGCAGCGCGAGCAACGGACCGCGCAGGCGAGGGCGCAACGTCTCGACCTCGGACGCGACCTGGGCGCAGTGCCCGCAGGTGGCCAGGTGCTCGTCGAGCCGGCGGCGAGCCCGCGATCGCAGGGGCGTGTCGTGGGCGAGCTGATCGATGGCCCACGGACACCGGTCGGTGGGGTGCGGCGCGTGGGCGTGGGCGGTCAGCCAGGCCGCGGTGAGCGCCTCGCGTGCGCGGCGTGCCTCGCGCACGACCGCGTCAGGCGCGGAGCCGGTCGCCGACGCGACCTCGCGCGCCGACATGCCCTCGATCTCGGTGAGCCACAGAACCGTGCGCCGGTGCGGGTCCAGGTTCGTGAAGGCCGCGCGGACGCTCCGCCGGTCGAGCAGGTCGTCAGCACTCGGGATCGGGGAATCGGGGATCTCCGGGTCGGCGTACGCGATCTCGGCGCGGCCGACGGCGGCCAGGGCGGCCGACTCCTCGTCGGCGTGCCGGGCCGACTCCCGCGAGATGGCCCGCATCGTCGAGTACAGGTAGGGCCGGAACGCGGTGGTCGGTCCGTTCCCCGCGCGGACGGCCGCGAGGATGCGTGTGTAGGCCTCGAGGAGCAGGTCGTCCGGCGTGACGCTCGAGGTGATCCGGCCGGCGACCCTGCGGGCGGCGTCGGCGTGCCGCACCCACAGGGGCGCGAAGGCCGAGATCTCGCCCTGCCGGACCATCGCGAGCAGCTCGACGTCGGACCGGTCGCCGTAGTCCGGGGCAGGACGACGGCCCGCGCCACCTGGCGCGGGCCCGGGTTCTCGACCTCTGCGGTCCGCTCGCTCGACGTCTGCCATAATTTCACCGCCCCCTGACCGACCCGTCGGAACGGGCAGACGACGTAGGACTCTACGCCAGTTGCGCGGACTTGAGGGGCGAAAGTGGGAACGCTCCCGCGCGAGGCCGGACAGCCAGTGCCGGACGGAGTGCATAGGCTCGACGGCATGAGCGATCGGATCGACGACGGCGTGCCCCAGAAGGGCAGCGGCTACCGCAAGGGCCCCGTGCTGCTGCGCGGCACCCAGATCCCCCGGCAGACCACCGACCAGCGCCTCCTGGCCGGCGGGGGGCCCGCCGACTGGGTCCACGCGGACCCATGGCGCGTGATGCGCATCCAGTCGGAGTTCGTCGAGGGCTTCGGCGCGCTGGCAGAGGTCGGGCCCGCCGTCTCGGTGTTCGGCTCCGCCCGGACCAGTCGGGACCACCCCGACTACGGTCTGGGGCAGGAGGTCGGACGCCGGCTCGTCGAGGCGGGCTACTCCGTCATCACGGGCGGTGGCCCCGGGATCATGGAGGCGGCGAACAAGGGTGCCTCCGACGCGGGCGGGGTCTCGGTGGGGCTCGGGATCGAGCTGCCGTTCGAGCAGGGCATGAACCCGTACGTCAACCTCGGCGTGAACTTCCGGTACTTCTTCGCCCGCAAGATGATGTTCGTCAAGTATGCCCAGGGGTTCATCGTCATGCCGGGGGGCTTCGGCACGTTCGACGAGCTCTTCGAGGCGCTCACGCTCGTGCAGACGCACAAGGTCACCGGCTTCCCGATCGCGCTCGTGGGCAGCGACTACTGGGGCGGGCTGCTCGAGTGGCTGAGTACCTCGGTCCTCGACCGGGGCATGATCAGCCACGCCGACATCAGCCTCCTGCACGTCACCGACTCCGCCAAGGACGCCGTCACGTACGTGCTCGAACGGGGTGCGGAGCTCGCGGCCGCCGAGCGCGAGGCCGTCGCCGAGTACGCCGAGGACTCCGCGGAAGCTGCCGCGGCCGAACCGGCGTGACATCGCCGACGGGCACGCCGCCCGACGGCGTGCCTGCTGCGGGCGCGCCGCTCGTCCTGCGGGGCCGGGAGGTCGGGCACGGGCCGGACGGGTCGCTGCGCGGCGTCGTGATGGCGATCGTGAACCGCACGACCGACTCGTTCTACGCCCCGGCCCGGCTGGCCGACGACCGGGCGGCGATCGACGCGGCGCACCGCGTCTGGGCCGAGGGGGCCGAGATCCTCGACGTCGGCGGCGTCCGGGCCGGCGTCGGCCCGCAGGTCGACGAGGCCGAGGAGATCGCGCGTGTCGTGCCGTTCGTCGCACGCGTGCGCGAGGAGGTCCCGGACCTGCTCGTCTCGGTCGACACCTGGCGCTCGGGGGTCGCGCGGGAGGCGATCGCGGCCGGGGCCGACCTGATCAACGACACGTGGGCCGGGCACGACCCCGCGCTCGTCGAGGTCGCGGGCGCCGCGGGAGTCGGGGTCGTGTGCTCCCACACGGGCGGCGCCCTTCCGCGCACGGACCCGTTCCGCGTCGAGTACCCCGGGGGCGTGCTCGACGACGTCGTCGCGACGCTGCGCGCAGCGGCCGCGCGCGCCGTCGCGTGCGGTGTCCCGCCGTCGTCGGTGCTCGTCGACCCGACGCACGACTTCGGCAAGAACACGTGGCACTCGCTCGACCTCCTGCGCCGCACCGACGTCCTCGCGGGTCTCGGGCACCCGCTGCTCGTGGCGCTGTCGCGCAAGGACTTCGTGGGCGAGACGCTCGGGCTCGCCCCCGAGGAGCGCCTCGAGGGCACGCTCGCCGCGACGGCGCTCGCGGCCTGGCTCGGGGCGCGTGTCTTCCGGGCGCACGACGTCGCGGCGACACGCCGCGTGCTCGACCTCGTCGCGGCCGCGCGCGGCGATGCGCCGCCCCGCGCCGCGCTGCGCGGCCTGGGCTGACGAGGCGGGACCTGTCCGCGGCCTGAACTAGAATGACACGGAAAGCCTTTGGGTAGGACGTCGCTTTCCGACGGCCCGCCGGGGGCAGAGGGCCAGGACCGGACAACGGAATGGAGAGCCACAGATGGCTGCGATGAAGCCGCGGACGGGTGACGGGCCGCTGGAGGTCACCAAGGAGGGACGTGGCATCGTCATGCGGGTCCCGTTGGAGGGCGGTGGCCGGCTGGTCGTCGAGCTGAACTCGACCGAGGCCACGGAGCTGGGCGAGGCACTCCAGGCCGTCGTCGCCTGACGCGGTTCACCACTTTTCCCGGGCGCGGGGCAGATCGTCTGCCCCGCGCCCGTGTGTGTTTCTCCAGCCGCCCGGTCAGCGCCGGACGGCCAGCAGCAGCCCGTCCCCGGAGGGCACGAGCGCCGGGAGCACCCGGTCGTCCGAGCGCAGCAGCCGCCCGACCTCCCGTACCGCGGTGGTCAGCTCGTCGCGCCGCGCCGGGTCGGCGACCCGCCCGCGATGCAGCGCGCCGTCGACGGCGAGGACGCCGCCCGGTCGCAGCAGGCGCAGCGCCTCGGTGACGTACTCCGGGTACGCGTGGGGGTCCGCGCCGACGAGCACGAGGTCGTACGCGCCGTCGGTGAGGCGGGGCAGGACGTCGGAGGGCCGACCGGGGATCGTGCGGGTCCGGGCCGGCGGAACTCCTTGCTCGGCGAACGCCTGCTTGGCGGCCCGCTGGTGCTCGAGCTCGACGTCGATCGTCGTGAGGACGCCGTCGGCGGGCATACCGCGCAGCAGCCACAGCGACGCGACGCCCGCGCCGGTGCCCACCTCGACGACGGCGCGCGCGCCGAGCGCGGCGGCGACGACCCGCAGGACGGCGCCGACGCCGGGCAGGACGGCGGGGGCGCCGAGCTCGGCGGCGCGCTCGCGGGCGCGGAGGAGCACCTCGTCCTCGGCCACGTACGCCTCGGCGTACGCCCACGACGCGGTGCGGTTGTCGTGGTCGGGACCGGCGGACGTCGACATGTCGGGGCTGATGACGGGCCTCCACGGGACGGGCCGCCGGGACACCGGCGGTTCTCGGCGGCGATCGTACGGCGATCGTACGCGGGAACCTCTCAGGTTGCTCGCACGTTCGCATGGGACGATGTCTGTGATGAGCAGCGACCCCCTGGCCACGATCTCGACGGACGCCCTCCGGCGCGACTCCGCGACGGCGGAGCCCGCCTGGAGCCCGCCGTCGTGGGACGAGATCGTGCGCGAGCACTCGGCGCGTGTCTACCGGCTCGCGTACCGGCTCAGCGGCAACCACCAGGATGCCGAGGACCTCACGCAGGAGACGTTCCTGCGCGTCTTCCGGTCGCTGTCGAGCTACACCCCCGGCACCTTCGAGGGCTGGCTGCACCGCATCACCACCAACCTCTTCCTCGACCAGGCGCGGCGCCGTACGCGCATCCGGATGGAGGCGATGGGCGAGGACGCGGCCCGCGTCGCCTCCCCGGACGACCACGGCCGTCCCGAGCGCGGGTTCGAGCACGCCAACCTCGACAACGACGTGCAACGAGCGCTCGACGCCCTGCGCCCCGAGTACCGGGCCGCCGTCGTCCTGTGCGACATCGAGGGCCTGAGCTACGAGGAGATCGCCGTGACGCTGGGCGTCAAGCTCGGGACCGTCCGCTCGCGCATCCACCGTGCGCGTGCCCAGCTCCGCGAGGCGCTCGCGCACCGGCGCCCGGAGGTCGCACCGTGAGCGCGCACCTCGGGTCGTGGATCAGCCCGCTCGCGGACGGCCAGCTCGACCCCGCCGCGACCGAGGCGGCGCTGGCCCACGTCGCGGTCTGCCACCGCTGTGCGCGTGAGCTCGACGCGGCGCGAACTGCCCGGGCGGCTCTCCTCGGTGCCCGGGACATCGCGCCGGCGCCCGACCTCGCCGACCGGCTGCTGGCCCTGTCCGCGACCATCCCTCCCGCCGACGACGACCCGTTGCGACGCCCGGTGCGCGTCGCAGGCTGGGAGGTCCCCCAGGAGTGGCGTCCTACGCTCACGGGCAACCTCGACGAGCGGCGGCGCCGGCGCCGGACCCAACGGCTCGTCGCCGCGGGCGCGGGCGGGGCGGGCGTGCTCGGCCTGGCACTCTTCGCCCTCGGGCAGTCCCCCGTGGTCACCCCCGACCCCTCGCGCTCCGCCGCGCTCGCGCTGCTGTCGCACGCGGGCGACGACGGCGCGGCGGCGGTGCTCGCCGCAGAGGCGCCCGCGGGCACGGGACCCGGCTCGGCCGAGGCCTGGCTCGCCGGCCACGGGTGGGTCGTGCCGGAGAGCCTGCCGGAGGGGTTCGAGATCACCGCGCTGCGTGTCGTCGGTGACGAGTTCGAGGCGGTCGAGATCGACCTCGAGGGCCCGGAGGGGATCGTCGTCGTCCGCGAGCAGATCGGCCGCCTCGCGGCCGACGCGCCGGAGAGCGACGACGTCGAGGTGCTCTCGCGCGACCCGTGGCACGTCGCGTGGCAGTCGGGCGACGTGGCGGTCGAGGTGGTCGGCGACGTGCCCCAGGACGTGCTCGCCGACGTCGTGGCGGCCTTCCCTGGGCCTGGTTACGATGCCGGGGTCCTGCCGCAGATCTCCCGCGGCTGGACCACGGTGACAGGAGCCATCTGGAGACCATGACGGACCGCCCGGAGCCCACACAGCCCGACGACCTCTTCGCCCGGCCGGAGCCCGCGACACCCCACCGTCCCGCACCGCAGCGGCCGCAGCCTGCCGCGGTACCGGACGTCGCGACGCATGCTCCGCAGCCACCGCAACCGCGGCCGGTCACGGTCCCGGTCGTGGCCACGCCTGCCCCGCAGCCCGATGCGACGCCTGGCCCGGTGCCCGGGCGCACGGCCGCGGGACGTCGACGGGGACCGGGCGTTGTCATCGTCGTGGCTGCGCTCGTCGCGGGGTTCGTCGGCGGTGCCGTAGGGGACGCGGTCCTGGACCGCGTCGGCCCTGACCGGCCGGCGGACGCCGCGCTGCCCGTCTCCAGCACGCCCGAGGACCGCGAGCCGGCCACGGCGTCGCGCCCTGAGGGCTCGGTCGCCGAGATCGCGGCGACGGTGCTGCCGAGCGTCGTGTCGCTCGAGGTGCAGCGCGAGGACGGCATCTCGACGGGGTCCGGCTTCGTGCTGCGCGCCGACGGGTACATCCTGACCAACAACCACGTGGTGGCCGGGGCGGCGACGCGCGGCGACATCACCGTCGCGTTCGCCGACGGCAGCGAGCACGCCGCCGAGCTCGTGGGTGCCACAGCCGACTACGACCTCGCGGTGGTCCGCATCGAGGCGCGGGACCTCACCCCGCTCGTGCTCGGCGACTCCGACGAGGTCGTCGTCGGTGACGCCGTCCTCGCGGTCGGTGCCCCGCTCGGGCTCGAGGCGACCGTGACGGCGGGCATCGTCAGCGCGCTGCACCGACCGGTCCAGGCGGGGGAGGCGGCCCAGACCGCGTTCATCGACGCGATCCAGACCGACGCCGCGATAAACCCGGGCAACTCCGGAGGTCCGCTCGTGGACGCCGCGGGCGAGGTCGTAGGGATCAACTCGGCGATCGCCCAGCCGCCCGGAAGCATGTCGGCGACCGGGAGCATCGGTCTCGGGTTCGCGATCCCGGCCAACCAGGCACGCCACACGGCCGAGCAGCTCATCGAGACCGGCCGCGCCACGTACCCCGTCATCGGCGTGCTGCTCGACTCGACCTACCGCGGCGAGGGTGTGCAGGTCGCGACCGAGGCGCAGCAGGGGCAGGCGGCCGTGACGCCGGGTGGTCCCGCTGACGAGGCCGGCGTCAGGCCGGGCGACGTCATCCTGTCGATCGACGGCCGGCCCGTGTCGATGAGCGACGAGCTCATCGTCGCGATCCGCGCGCGCCAGCCGGGCGACGCCGTGACGCTGCGCGTGCGCTCCGGCGACGAGGAGCGTGACGTGCGCGTGGTGCTGCGGGAACAGGAGAGCCAGTGATCTGGTCCGTGCGGGCGGATAGGCTGTCCCCGTGATCGACATCAACGGCGGCGAGTTCGTCGTCCTGGTGGTGCTCGCGGTCCTGCTGATCGGGCCGGAGCGCCTGCCGCGCTATGCGGCGCAGCTCGCGGTCCTCGTGAAGCGCGGCAAGGTCCTGCTGCAGGACGCGAAGTCCCGCGTCGACGCGGAGCTCGGCGACGACTTCAAGGACGTCGACTGGTCCAAGTTCGACCCCCGCCAGTACGACCCGCGCCGGATCGTGCGCGACGCGCTGCTCGACGACACCCCACTCTCCTCGGGAGCCACCCGGGTCTACGGAGCGGCCGCTGCAGGCGCATCCGGCGTCGCTGCGGGCGCCTCGGGCGTCGCTGGGGGCGCCTCGGGCGTCGCTGCGGCGGCCCGCCCGACCGGCCCCGCGCCCTTCGACGTCGAAGCGACCTGATGCGCCGGACCAGTACTGTCCGGATGTTTCCGTCGCACGCGGACGACCTGCCAGAATGATGCCCATGTCCGACCTCGCGTCCACGGGCGCCACGCAAGGGCGCGCCCGGCCCCGCATCTTCTCCGGCATGCAGCCGACCGACGGTTCGCTGCACCTCGGCAACTACCTCGGGGCCCTGGCTCAGTGGGTCGCGCTGCAGGACTCGTACGACGCCCTGTACTGCGTCGTGGACCTGCACGCGCTGACGGTGAACCCGGAGCCGGCGGCCCTGCGCGAGCGCACGCGACGCACCGCGGCGCAGTACCTGGCCGGCGGCATCGACCCCGAGCGCTCGATCCTGTTCGTGCAGTCCCACCTCGCCGAGCACACCGAGCTCGCGTGGCTGCTGAGCTGCCAGACCGGTTTCGGCGAAGCGGGCCGGATGACGCAGTTCAAGGACAAGTCGACCAAGCAGGGGACCGAGGGCACCACCGTCGGCCTGTTCACGTACCCCGTCCTCATGGCCGCGGACATCCTGCTGTACGACGCCGCGCTCGTGCCGGTCGGCGAGGACCAGCGCCAGCACCTCGAGCTCACGCGCGACCTGGCCGAGCGGCTCAACGCCCGCTTCGGCGAGGGGACGGCCGTGGTGCCGGAGGCGCACATCGTCAAGTCCGTGGCCAAGATCTACGACCTGCAGGACCCCACGTCCAAGATGAGCAAGTCGACGAGCGGCGGCAAGGGCGTCATCTGGCTCCTCGAGGACCCGAAGAAGGCGGCCAGGGCGATCAAGTCGGCCGTGACCGACGCCGACGAGTCCTACGGCGTGCGCTACGACCCCGAGGCCAAGCCCGGCGTCTCGAACCTGCTCACCATCTTCTCGGCCGTCACGGGGCGCGGCGTGGACGAGATCGCCGCCGACTACGACGGGCGCGGCTACGGCTACCTCAAGGTGGACCTGGCCGACGCCGTCGTCGCGTTCCTCGAGCCGTTCCAGGAGCGCGCGCAGACCTACCTGTCCGACCCGGCTCAGCTCGACAAGGTGCTCGACGACGGCGCCGAGCGGGCGCGTGCGATCGCCCGGCCGGTCCTCGACCGCATCCACGACCGATTCGGACTCCTCCCGCGAGGCGCTCGGTGAACCTGCCCGAGCGCGGGCCGTCCCAGGTCCGCATCGGCATCGCGATCGAGGTGCCGGAGCCCTTCGCCACGGAGCTGCAGGACGCCCGGGCGCGGTTCGGAGATCCCCTGGCGCGGGCGATCCCGCCCCACATCACCGTCGTGGGCCCGACGGTCGTCGACGAGTCCGTGCTGCCCGCCGTCGGCGAGCACCTCGAGAAGGTCGTGGGCGACATCCCCGGCTTTCGCGTGCACCTGCGGGGGACGGGCACGTTCCGGCCCGTCTCGCCGGTCGTCTTCGTCGCGGTCGCCGAGGGCATCGCCGAGTGCGAGATCCTCGAGCAGGCGGTCCGGGCCGGCGTGCTCGACCAGGAGCTGCGCTTCAGCTACCACCCGCACGTGACCGTCGCCCACGAGGTGCCCGACGGCGCGCTCGACCGCGCGTTCGACGAGCTCGCCGGGTACGAGGCCGTGTTCCCGGTCGATGCCGTGTGGCAGTACGAGCACGGCGACGACGGCGTGTGGCGCCCGCAGAGACGGTTCCCGCTCGCGGGTGGAGCGTCGGCTCCGTAGCGTCGGCAACTGTGAACGACCACCTCGACCGCCTGCGCCGCCGCACCCTCGAGGTAGTCGACCGGTTCAAGGACACGCGGGTCGGCCGTAGCGCCGCCTGGTACCAGGCCCGGCGCGGCACGCTGCTGTGCGGCGGCATCGCCTACGCCGCGATCTTCTCGCTCGGTGCGGCGCTGACCATCGGGTTCAGTGTCTTCTTCGCGACACTCGGCGGGAACGCCGGGCTGCGAGAGGCCGTCTTCGAGCAGATCGACACGTGGTTGCCGGGGATCCTCACGACCGGCTCGGGCGAGGGCGTCATCGAGCCGGACCAGCTCGTGCTGGACACTGCCCTGAGCGTACCGAGCGTCGTCGCCGGGGTCGTGCTCCTGTTCTCCGCGATCGGGTTCATGCGCGCGCTGCGCGTCGGGGTCCGGGCGATGTTCGACGTGCCCGCGGGCGAGGAGAGCCTGGTGCTGTCCAAGGTCTGGGAGCTGATCGGCTTCGCGATCCTGGGTGCCATGGTGCTCACCTCCGCGGCCGCGAGCATCGTGTCGCAGACGGTCAACCGCCAGGTCGAGGACCTGCTCGGCACCTCGACGGTCGTCCGCGTGCTCCTCACGCTCGGGACGGCCGCCGTACTCGACGCGCTGCTCATCTTCCTCGTGATCCGCGTCGTCGCGCACGTCCGCCCTGCCCGGACCCGCGACCTCGTCCTCGGCTGCATGTCCGCGGGTCTCGTGGCGAGCGGCCTGCGGTGGCTCGGCACCTCGGTCGTGGCCGCCACCGCCACGCGCAACGCCCTCCTGGCGTCCTTCGCGGTGCTGGCCACCGTGCTCGTGCTGGTGAACCTCGTCGCGCGCGTGCTGCTGCTGGTCTGCGCCTGGATGTTCGACCCGCCGCGGGTCGACGAGGTCGCCCTGGCCGAGGACGAGATGCATGCCCGCCGCCACGCGGCCGAGCTCGACCGCGTCGTCTTGCGCGGGCAGGGCTCCGGGCTGCCGTGGAGCCCCGTCGTGCGGGGCATCCGCCGCGCCCGGCTCGACATCCGGCCGAGGTAGAACCGCCCCCGCCGAGGTAGAACACCGGTCGTAGCCCAGCTCTCGAGCGCACGTGCCGACGTCGGGCGGGACGCCGAACGCCCGACAACGGTGCGTGCCGTCGTCGGGCGTTCTCCTCGGCGAGATCGCTTCTACCTCGACGAGAGACGCACTACCTCGTCAGAAGGCGCGGGTGATCATCGCGCGCTTGACCTCCTGGATCGCCTTGGTGACCTCGATGCCGCGCGGGCACGCCTCGGTGCAGTTGAAGGTCGTGCGGCAGCGCCACACGCCCTCCTTGTCGTTGAGGATCTCGAGGCGCTGCGCGGCGCCCTCGTCACGGCTGTCGAAGATGAACCGGTGCGCGTTGACGATCGCCGCCGGGCCGAAGTACTGGCCGTCGGTCCAGAACACCGGGCAGCTCGACGTGCACGCGGCGCACAGGATGCACTTGGTCGTGTCGTCGAAGCGGGCCCGGTCCTCGGCGGACTGGATGCGCTCGCGGCTCGGCTCGTTCCCGGTCGTGACGAGGAACGGCATGATCTCGCGGTAGGAGGCGAAGAACGGCTCCATGTCGACCACGAGGTCCTTGACGACGGGCAGGCCCTTGATGGGCTCGACGATGATCGGCTTGTCCGGGTTGACGTCCTTGAGGAGCGTCTTGCACGCCAGGCGGTTACGACCGTTGATGCGCATCGCGTCCGAGCCGCACACGCCGTGCGCGCACGACCGGCGGAACGTCAGCGAGCCGTCCAGCTCCCACTTGATCTTGTGCAGCGCGTCGAGGACACGGTCGGTGCCGTGCGCGGTGACCGTGAACTCGTCCCAGGTCGCCTCGTCGCCGTGCACCGACTCGGGGTTGTACCGGCGGATGCGGAGCGTCACCTCGAACGAGGGCACGGCGCCGACGGCCGGCTCGCTGGCAGGGTTCTCGAGAACAGCAGTCATCAGTACTTCCGCTCCATCGGCTCGTACCGGGTCTGGGTGACGGGCTTCGAGCCCAGGACGACCTTGTAGCCGTCGAACGCCTCGACGTGGTCGAAGAAGCCCGTGACGTGTCCGTCGGCGACGTCGGGCGCCGACGTCGGACGGCGGTACGCCATGGTGTGCAGCATGTAGTGGGCGTCGTCGCGCTGCGGGAAGTCCTCGCGGTAGTGCCCGCCGCGCGACTCCTTGCGGTTGAGGGCCGCGACGACCGTGACCTCGGCGATGTCGAGCAGGAAGCCCAGCTCGATCGCCTCGAGCAGGTCGGTGTTGAAGAGCTTGCCCTTGTCCTGCACGGACACGTTCCGGTACCGCTTCTGCAGGTCCCGGATGTCGGCGAGGGCCTTGTGGAGCGACTCGCCCGTGCGGAAGACCTGGGCGTTGGCGTCCATGGTCTCCTGCAGCGCGCGGCGCACGTCGGCGACGCGCTCGCCGTCGGGGCGGTCGCGCATCTCCTCGAGCTGCTCGACGACGCGACGCGCCGGGTTCTCGGGGAGCTCCCTGTGCGGGCCCGCGGTCTTGGCGTAGGCCGCGGCCGCGCGACCCGCGCGCTTGCCGAACACGTTGATGTCGAGCAGCGAGTTGGTGCCCAGACGGTTGGAGCCGTGGACCGACACGCACGCGACCTCACCGGCGGCGTAGAGGCCGCGCACGACGTTGCGGCCGTCCCGCAGGACCTCGCCGTCGACGTTCGTCGGCACGCCGCCCATCGCGTAGTGCGCCGTCGGGTACACGGGCACCGGCTCGGTGTAGGGCTCGATGCCCAGGTACGTGCGCGCGAACTCCGTGATGTCCGGGAGCTTGGCGTCGATGTGCGCGGGCTCGAGGTGCGTCAGGTCGAGCAGGACGTAGTCCTTGTTCGGGCCGGCGCCGCGGCCCTCGCGCACCTCGTTGGCCATCGAGCGCGCGACGATGTCGCGCGGCGCGAGGTCCTTGATGGTGGGGGCGTAGCGCTCCATGAACCGCTCGCCGTCGGCGTTGCGCAGGATGCCGCCCTCGCCACGGGCAGCCTCCGAGAGCAGGATGCCCAGGCCCGCCAGGCCCGTCGGGTGGAACTGGAAGAACTCCATGTCCTCGAGCGGCAGACCACGGCGGTAGGCCAGCGCCATGCCGTCGCCCGTGAGCGTGTGGGCGTTCGACGTCGTCTTGAAGATCTTCCCGGCACCACCGGTGGCGAAGATGATCGCCTTGGCCTGGAAGACGTGGATCTCGCCCGTGGCGAGGTCGTAGGCGACGACGCCGGTCGCGTTGACCTCGGCGCCGTCCTCGACCTGCTCCGTCGTCAGGTCGTGGTCGGTCAGGAGGTCAAGGACGTAGAACTCGTTGAAGAACTCCACGTCCTGCTTGACGCAGTTCTGGTACAGCGTCTGCAGGATCATGTGGCCCGTGCGGTCGGCGGCGTAGCAGGCGCGTCGCACCGCGGCCTCACCGTGGTTGCGCGTGTGTCCGCCGAACCGGCGCTGGTCGATCCTGCCCTCGGGCGTGCGGTTGAACGGCAGACCCATGCGCTCCAGGTCGAGGACCGCGTCGATGGCCTCCTTGGCCATGATCTCCGCGGCGTCCTGGTCGACGAGATAGTCGCCGCCCTTGATCGTGTCGAAGGTGTGCCACTCCCAGTTGTCCTCCTCGACGTTCGCGAGGGCGGCGCACATGCCGCCCTGGGCGGCGCCGGTGTGGGAGCGGGTCGGGTAGAGCTTCGAGATGACCGCGGTCCGGGCCTGGCTCGAGGCCTCGAGCGCGGCGCGCATGCCGGCGCCGCCTGCGCCGACGATCACGACGTCGTACTGGTGGGTCTGCATCGGGGTCGATGCCTCCTGGTGGAGTGGGTCGGGGGGTTCGGTCGGGCGGTCGGCTCAGGCCGCGCAGAGCTCAGGCCGTGCAGAACGAGGCCAGCAGCTCCGGGTCGGCGTTCGCGGGGCAGGGGTCGAACGTGAAGATCACGAGCGTGCCCAGGACGACGACGATCGCGAAGGCCAGGTAGAGCAGGCCCTTGAGGACACCGCGGGTGGAGTCGCGCTGCGCGTAGTCGTTGATGATCGTGCGCACGCCGTTGGTGCCGTGGAACATCGCGAGCCACAGCATGAGCAGGTCCCAGACCTGCCAGAACGGGCTCGACCACTTGCCGCCGACGAACGCGAAGTCGATCGCGCTCACGCCCTCGCCCACCATGAGGTTGACGAACAGGTGCCCGAAGACGAGGACGACGAGCACGACGCCCGAGGCCCGCATGAACACCCAGCTGTACAGCTCGTAGTTGCCCCGCGTTGTCTTCCGGCGCCCGTACGGCGAACGCGGCGCTGCGACGGCGGCCGTGGACTGCGTGGTGGCCATCAGTGCCCCCCTCCGAAGACGTTCATGAGGTGACGGGGCAGGAAGCCCGCCATCGTCACGACGAAGAGCCCGACGACGACCCACAGCATCACGCGGTGGTACCGCGGGCCCTTGGCCCAGAAGTCCACGAGCGCGATGCGGATGCCGTTGAACGCGTGGAAGACGATCGCCGCGACGAGGCCCGCCTCCCCGAGGCCCATGATCGGCGTCTGGTACGTCCCGATCACGGCGTTGTACGCCTCCGGCGAGACGCGCACGAGTGCGGTGTCCAGGACGTGCACGAGCAGGAAGAAGAAGATGAGCACGCCGGTCACGCGGTGCGCGACCCATGACCACATACCTTCACGGCCGCGGTAGAGCGTGCCGGCGGGAGCGGTAGGCACGGGGGGAGCCTCCATTGGCGGATTCGGGCGAGTTACGTGAAGTCACTGTAGTGACATCCGGTCGCCACGGGTGGCGCAGGCACCCCGAAATGCACCCGTACCGGGCAGATCTGTGAGCCATTCCACAGGCATGATGTCGTCGCACAGTCCGCCGTCATTATGCTTCGGGCATGACTCCCGCCGAGCCGGCCAGCGCGTCCGCACGCCCAGAGCCCATCGAGGGTTTCTACGCGATCGTGCCGGCGGGCGGTGCGGGGACTCGGCTCTGGCCGCTCTCCCGCGCCGGGGCGCCGAAGTTCCTGCACGACCTCACCGGCTCGGGCCGCACCCTGCTGCAGGCGACGGTCGACCGGCTCGTGCCGCTCGCGGGTCCACGTGGCGTGGTCCTCGTCACGGGGCGACAGCACGTCGCGGCCGCGCGCGAGCAGCTGCCCGAGCTCGCGGCCGAGCAGGTCCTCGCCGAGCCCGCGCCGCGCGACTCCATGGCGGCCATCGGCCTCGCCGCCGCCGTGCTCGAACGGAGGCACGGCGACGTCGTCGTCGGTTCGTTCCACGCCGACCAGATGGTCGCGGGCAGCGTTCCGTTCGAGCGCGCGGTGCGGGAGGCCGTCGCCGCGGCCCGCGCCGGGTACGTCACGACGATCGGGATCGCGGCGTCCCGCCCGACGGTCGCGTTCGGCTACGTGCGCAGCGGTGAGCCGCTCGGCGTCGACGGCGCGCCGAGCGCGCTGCACGTCCGCGGCTTCACCGAGAAGCCCGACGCCGCGACGGCGCGGGCCTACCTCGCCTCGGGCGAGTACCGCTGGAACGCCGGGATCTTCGTCGCGCGCGCCTCCGTGCTCCTGGGCCACCTCGCCGAGCAGCGTCCCGCGCTGCACGAGGGTCTGCGTCAGGTGGCGGCGGCGTGGGACACCCCCGACCGCGACCGGGTTCTCGACCAGGTGTGGCCGGGCCTCGAGAAGATCGCGATCGACCACGCCGTGGCCGAGCCGGTCGCCGCCGCGGGCGGCGTTGCCGTCGTGCCCGGGACGTTCGGCTGGGACGACGTGGGCGACTTCAACTCGCTCGCCGCGCTGCTGCCCTCCGAGGACGACGCCGGGTCGAAGGTGCTCGGCGACGTCGCTGACGTGCTGCGCGTCCAGAGCGCCGGCTCCGTCGTCGTGCCCGCCGGCGGACGGCTGGTGACGCTGCTCGGCGTCGACGACGTCGTCGTCGTCGACACGCCGGACGCGCTCCTCGTGACGACCCGGGCCCGGGCTCAGCAGGTCAAGGACATGGTCGCGGCGGTCCGCGACCGCGGGCGGGAGGACCTGCTGTGACCGTCGATGCGGGTGCACTCCTCGACGCGACCGTCGCGACGCTCGAGACCGAGCTCGTCGAGCTGCGACGCGACATCCACGCGCACCCCGAGATCGCGCGCCAGGAGGTGCGCACCACCCGGCTGCTCGTGGACCGCCTCAAGCGGGCCGGCCTGAAGCCGCGGCAGCTCGAGGGCACGGGCGTGGTGTGCGACGTCGGGCCCGACGTGCCGGGTCGTGGCCGCGTGGCGCTGCGGGCGGACATCGACGCGCTGCCGCTGACCGACTCGTGCGACCTGCCGTGGGCGTCGCAGGTGCCGGGCGTCGCGCACGCGTGCGGGCACGACGTGCACATCGCAGTCGTGCTCGGCGCGGGGCTCGCGCTCGCGCGGCTCGACGCCGAGGGCCTGCTGCCGCACGGCGTGCGCCTCGTCTTCCAGCCGGCCGAGGAGCTCATGCCGGGGGGCGCGCACGACGTCATCGCGCAGGGCGCGCTCGACGGCGTGGACAAGATCGCTGCGGTGCACACCGAGCCCAAGCTCGACGTCGGGAGGATCGGCACGCGCATCGGGCCGATCACCTCGGCCTCCGACGCGATCACCGTGACGATCTCCTCGGGCGGCGGGCACACGTCCCGTCCGCACCTGACGGGCGATGTCGTGTACGCGCTCGGGCAGGTCATCACCCAGGTGCCCGCGGTGCTGGGGCGTCGCCTCGACCCGCGCTCGGGCGTCAATCTCACGTGGGGCTCGGTGCACGCCGGCAACGCCCACAACGCGATCCCGGCCACGGGCAGCGTGAGCGGCACGCTGCGCTGCCTCGACGTGCGCGCGTGGGAGCGCGCCGGCCAGGTCCTGCACGACGCCGTCGAGCAGGTCGTCGCGGCGTACGACGTCGACGTGACGGTCCGGCACGCACGAGGGGTCCCGCCGGTCGACAACGACGCCGCCGTGACCGCCGGTCTCGAGACGGCCGCGACCGCCGTCCTCGGGCCCGACGGCACCGTCCTCACCGAGCAGTCGCTCGGCGGCGAGGACTTCGCGTGGTACCTCACCAAGGTTCCCGGAGCGATGGCGCGCCTCGGTACCGGGACTCCTGGCGGCCGCCGCTACGACCTCCATCAGGGCGACCTGGCGGTGGACGAGCGCGCGATCGCCGTCGGGGCGCGCGTGCTGGCGCGCTTCGCCCTGCAGGGGTGATGCAGGTCACGGGCCTGGTGACGCTTCGATAACGACTCGGCCCGGTGACCCTGGTGAAACATTCCGAGCATCGAGCGGCTACTACGCTGCCCTTAATAGCGGTCCGGGCACCCTCCGGCCGCGCACCAACCCATCGACAGGAGCGACAGGTGAAGAGAGCTATCCAGCTCACCGCCCTCGCCGGTGCCGCCGCGCTCGCGCTGGCTGCCTGCGGCCAGGCCCCCGAGGAGACCGGCAGCGGCTCGGACGGCGAGGCCATCGACTTCACGGCGTGCGTCATCTCGGACCAGGGCGGCTTCGACGACAAGAGCTTCAACCAGCTCAGCTATGAGGGCACGAAGCAGGCGGCCGACGAGCTCGGTGCCGACTTCAAGGACGTCGAGTCCCAGTCCGCGAGCGACATCAAGCCCAATATGGAGTCGCTGGTCGGCCAGGGCTGCAACGCGATCGTCGGCGCGGGCTTCGCCATGTCGGCCACCACGATCGAGTCGGCCACACAGAACCCCGAGATCGACTACATCCTCGTGGACGACGCCGCCGACGCCGACTTCGACGGCGAGACGGACGCCGAGAACATCAAGCCGCTGCTCTACGACACGGCGCAGGCGGCCTTCCTCGCCGGCTACCTCGCCGCGGGCTACTCGGAGGCCGGCAAGGTCGGCACGTTCGGCGGCCAGCCCTTCCCGACCGTGACGATCTTCATGGACGGCCTCAAGCAGGGCGTCGAGCACTACAACGAGGTCAAGGGGACCTCGGTCGAGGTGATCGGCTACCAGGGCGGCGAGGACGGCTCGTTCACGGGCGGCTTCGAGGCCAACGAGACGGCCAAGACCACCGCGCAGAACGTCATCGACCAGGGCGTCGACGTACTGCTGCCGGTCGGTGGCCCGATCTACCAGTCGGCGATCGCGGCGATCCAGGACTCGGGTCGCGACATCGCGCTCATCGGCGTCGACGCGGACTTCTACGAGACCGACCCGTCGACCCGGCCGTTCGTGCTGACGTCCATCCTCAAGAAGATGGACATCTCGGCGTACGAGGCAGTGCTGGCCGCGGGCGAGGGCAACTTCGACCCGGAGCCGTACGTCGGCACCCTCGAGAACGAGGGCGTGGACCTCGCCCCGCTGCACGAGTTCGAGGACAAGGTCGACCCGGCGCTGGTCGAGGAGGTCGAGGCGCTCAAGCAGCAGATCATCTCGGGCGAGATCGAGGTCACCTCGTACCTGGCCCAGTGACGGTCTCGATCCGAGGCTGATCCACGGTGGCGGCGGGTTCCGGGCTTCCCCGGGACCCGCCGCGACGTTCGTCCTAGGCTGGCCGCGACGGTGGATGTCGCGAGGAAGGCGGAACCGCGCCATGAGGCTCGAGCTGCGGGGCATCACCAAGCGCTTCGGCGCGCTCGTCGCCAACGACCACATCGACCTCGTCGTCGAACCGGGCGAGATCCACAGCCTCCTCGGCGAGAACGGTGCGGGCAAGTCCACGCTCATGAACGTCCTGTACGGCCTGTACACGGCCGACGAGGGCCAGATCCTGCTGGACGACGAGGTCCAGCGCTTCGACGGCCCGGGTGACGCCATGGCCGCCGGTATCGGCATGGTGCACCAGCACTTCATGCTCGTTCCGGTGTTCACCGTCGCCGAGAACGTCATGCTCGGCCACGAGTCGACGAGGGCGGGCGGCGTGCTCGACCTCGACTCGGCGCGCGAGGTGGTCCGCGAGATCTCCGCGCGGTTCGGCTTCCACGTCGATCCCGACGCGCTCGTCGAGGACCTACCGGTGGGTGTCCAGCAGCGCGTCGAGATCATCAAGGCGCTGAGCCGTAACGCCGACGTCCTCGTGCTCGACGAGCCGACGGCGGTGCTCACGCCCCAGGAGACCGACGAGCTCATGGGGATCATGCGCCAGCTGCGCGACGAGGGCGTGGCCATCGTCTTCATCACCCACAAGCTGCGCGAGGTCCGCGCGGTCGCCGACCGCATCACGGTGATCCGCCACGGCAGGGTCGTCGGCGAGGCGAGCCCGACGGCGACCGACGCCGAGCTGGCCTCGCTCATGGTGGGCCGTGCCGTCGAGCTCACCGTCCACAAGGAGACGCCACGCCTCGGCGACAACGCCCTCGAGGTTCGCGACCTCGTCGTCACGTCGCCCGACGGCCAGCCGCTCGTCGACGGCGTCAGCTTCACCGTGCGCGGGGGCGAGGTGCTCGTGGTCGCGGGCGTGCAGGGCAACGGTCAGACCGAGCTGACCGAGGCGCTGCTCGGGCTGCACGAGTCCGCGCGCGGCAGCATCCGGCTCGACGGCCACGAGATCGTGGGCCGGTCGGTGCGTCGGATCCTGGACGCCGGCGTCGGGTTCGTGCCCGAGGACCGGACCGAGGACGGCCTGGTCGCCGAGTTCACGATCGCCGAGAACCTCATCCTCAACCGCACCGACGGGCCGCCGTTCGTCCGGGGCGGTTCGCTACAGCTCGACGCGCGCGACGACTTCGCGCGGGAGAAGGTCGCGGAGTTCGACGTGCGCACGCAGGGCATCGACGTGCCCGTGGGCCGCCTGTCGGGCGGCAACCAGCAGAAGGTCGTGCTGGCGCGCGAGCTGTCGCGCGACCTGCGCCTCCTCGTGGCGGCCCAGCCGACGCGCGGTGTCGACGTCGGGTCGATCGAGTTCATCCACAAGCGCATCGTCGCCACGCGAGACGCCGGGATCCCGGTCGTCGTCGTCTCGACCGAGCTCGACGAGGCCGTCGCGCTCGCCGACCGGATCATGGTCATGTACCGCGGCAAGGTCGTCGGCATCGTCCCGTCGACGACGCCGCGCGACGTCCTCGGCCTGATGATGGCGGGCATCGCCCCCGAGACGGAAGGAGAGGCGGCGTGAGCGGGCAGACGCCCGGCAGGGAGCCGGAGAACCCCCTCGACCAGGCGCTCGAGTCCGTCGACGCTGCCGCCGAGCCAGGACTGGCCGAGGAGCTCGAGCAGGAACGGGCCCGCGAGCGGGAGGCCGCCGTCGAGGAGACGGGTGTTCGCTGGGCCGACGCGTTCCGACGCATCGTCTCGGGCGGCTGGGTGGTGTCCGTCGGTGCGATCGTCCTGGCCGTGCTGGTCGGCTCGATCATGATCGTCTTCACCGACGAGCGGGTGCAGGAGACCGCGGGCTACTTCTTCGCGCGGCCGGGCGACATGCTTGCCGCCGCGGCGGACGCCGTCGGCGGCGCCTACTCGGCGCTCTTCCGCGGGTCGGTCTACAACTACCAGGCCGACACCCTGACGTTGGCGATCCGTCCGCTGACCCAGACGCTGACCAACGCGGGCCCGCTCGTCGCGGCAGGTCTCGGCGTGGCGCTGGCGTTCCGCGCCGGGCTGTTCAACATCGGTGGCCAGGGCCAGATTCTCATGGCCGCAGCGGGCGCAGGCTGGGTCGGCTTCGGGCTGACGGGCGTGCCGTTCCCGCTGCACCTGCTGCTCGCGCTCGTGGCCGGCATCCTCGCCGGAGCGCTGTGGGCCGGCATCGCGGGCATCCTCAAGGCCCGGACCGGGGCGCACGAGGTGATCGTGACCATCATGCTGAACTACGTCGCGTTCTACCTGATCTCATACCTCCTCGCGACGCCCGGTCTTCTCCAGGCTCCCGGCTCGGCGAACCCCCAGACGCCCCGCACTCAGGAGTCGGCGATCCTGCCGCGGCTGGTCGGCGAACGGTTCCCGCTGCACTGGGGCTTCGTGCTCTCGCTGCTCGCGGTCGTCCTCGTGTGGTGGCTGCTCAACCGCTCGAGCATCGGCTTCTCGTTCCGCGCGGTGGGGGAGAACCCCAAGGCCGCGCGCGTGGCAGGCATCGACGTCCCCCGCACCACCGTCTCGGTGATGCTCGTGGCCGGTGCGCTCGTCGGGCTCGCGGGCGTGCAACAGGTACTGGGCACGATCACGACGGGCTTCGGCTCGGACATCGACGCCGGCATCGGCTTCGACGCGATCACCGTGGCCCTTCTCGGCAGATCCAACCCGTGGGGCGTGCTCGGTGCGGGCATCCTCTTCGGCGGCTTCAAGGCCGGCGGTTCGGCCATGCAGGCCGGCGAGGGCATCCCCATCGAGATCGTCCTGGTGGTCCAGTCGCTCATCGTGCTGTTCATCGCCGCCCCGCCACTGGTGCGCGCGATCTTCCGACTGCCTCAGCCCGTGACCCGCCAGCGGCGTGGCACGCCGCCGGTCCGCTCCACCGCCACGACCACGGAGGGACAGGCATGACCGCCACGACCGTCGACGGCGCCACCGCCCCCCAGGCCGCGGCACCCTCCCGTGCCGTCAGCACCGTCACCCCGAAGGCGGCGATCGCGCTGGGGGTCGTCCTGGCTCTGTACGCGCTGCTGCTGCTCCTCGCGCCGCACGAGGGCGACGCGCGCTTCCGCCTGTCGACCGAGCGCGACCTCTTCGTGCTCCCCACGCTCGAGGTTCCGGCCCTCGCGACGGCGTGGGTCTGTGCCGCGATCGGGCTCGCCGTCGTGGCCCTCGCCGTGGTGCGGAACCTCGGAGGCCGCCGGGTGCCGCTGTGGGGCACCGTCCTGTACGCCGCCGCGCTGCTCGTGGGGTTCCTCGCCTGGGCAGCGGCCGGCAGCCCGCGCGACCTGTCCGTGGTCGGCCTGCTGAGCGGCGCCGTCGTGCTGTGCGTGCCCATCGTCTACGGCGCGCTCGGCGGCGTCATCGGCGAGCGCGCCGGCGTCGTGAACATCGCGATCGAGGGCCAGCTCCTCGCGGGCGCATTCACCGCCGCGATCGTCGGGTCGCTCACGAACAGCCCGTGGGCAGGTCTGCTGGCGGCGATGGTCGCGAGCGTGCTGGTGGCGCTCGTGCTCGGCCTGTTCGCCATCACGTACAAGGTGAACCAGATCATCGTCGGCGTGGTCCTCAACGTGCTGGTCATCGGCCTGACCAGCTTCCTGTACTCGCAGGTGCTCGTGCCCAGCGCCGAGGTGCTCAACACGACCACCCGGTTCGCGCGGATCCCGATCCCGTTCCTCGAGCGCATCCCGCTGCTCGGCCCGGTGCTGTTCAACCAGACGATCGTGGTCTACCTCATGTTCGTCATGGTCTTCGCCGTGTGGTTCGCGCTGTACCGCACGCGCTGGGGCCTGCGCGTGCGCGCCGTCGGCGAGCACCCGAAGGCCGCGGACACCGTCGGGATCGACGTCGTGCGCACGCGCTACCGGGCCGTGGTCACGGCCGGGGCCGTCGCCGGCATCGGCGGCGCGTTCTACACCGTGGTGTCGATCAACCAGTTCAACCGTGAGATGACCGCGGGCGCCGGCTTCATCGCCCTCGCCGCGGTGATCTTCGGCAAGTGGAACCCGGTGCGCGCGGCCCTGGCGGGCCTGCTGTTCGGCTTCGCGACGAACCTGCAGAACGTCCTGTCGGTCGTCGGCTCGCCCGTGCCGAGCCAGTTCATGCTCATGCTGCCGTACGTGGTCACGCTGCTCGCCGTGGCGGGTCTGGTCGGCCGCTCCCGGCCACCCGCCGCCGACGGCGTGCCCTACACCAAGGAGTGATCCCGTGACCGTGCCGACCCCCGGGCCCCGCACCGGCGGCGAGGTCGACTGGGAGGCGCTGCGCTCTGCGGCGCGCGACGTCATGACGCGGGCCTATGTGCCGTACTCGACGTTCCCGGTGGGGGCGGCGGCCCTGGTCGACGACGGCCGGGTCGTCGTCGGCTGCAACGTCGAGAACGCCGCGTACGGCGTGACGCTGTGCGCCGAGTGCTCGCTCGTCTCCGCGCTCGTCGTCGGGGGCGGCGGGCGGCTCGTCGCGTTCACGTGCGTCGACCGCAACGGCGACGTCCTGATGCCGTGCGGCCGCTGCCGGCAGCTGCTGTGGGAGCACGGCGGCCCGCGGCTGCTGGTCGAGACCGTGCGCGGCGTGCTGCCCATGACCGAGGTGCTGCCCGACGCCTTCGGTGCCGAGGACCTGGAGAACCGATGAACGACACGCCCGCCGCCGAGCCGTTCGACGCCGTCGACGTGATCCGCACCAAGCGGGACCGTCACCGGCTGTCGGACGCGCAGATCGACTGGGTCATCGACGCCTACACCCGCGGCGTCGTCGCCGAGGAGCAGATGTCGGCGCTCGCCATGGCCGTCCTGCTCAACGGGATGAGCCGCGGCGAGATCGCGCGCTGGACCCGCGCCATGATCGACTCGGGCGAGCGCATGGACTTCTCGGGGCTGTCGCGGCCCACGGCCGACAAGCACTCGACGGGCGGCGTGGGGGACAAGATCACCCTGCCGCTCGCCCCGCTCGTCGCGACGTTCGGCGTGGCCGTGCCGCAGCTCTCCGGCCGCGGACTGGGGCACACGGGCGGCACGCTCGACAAGCTCGAGTCGATCGCGGGATGGCGCGCGGCGCTCAGCAACGACGAGGTCATGGCCCAGCTCGACGACGTCGGCGCGGTCATCTGCGCCGCGGGCGGCGGCCTGGCGCCCGCGGACAAGAAGCTCTACGCCCTGCGCGACGTGACGGGCACGGTCGAGGCGATCCCGCTCATCGCGAGCTCGATCATGAGCAAGAAGATCGCCGAGGGCACGGGCGCGCTCGTGCTCGACGTCAAGGTCGGCTCGGGCGCCTTCATGAAGGACCTCGACCAGGCGCGCGAGCTCGCGCGGACCATGGTCGACCTCGGAACCGACGCGGGCGTGCGCACGGTCGCCCTGCTCACCGACATGGAGGTGCCCCTCGGCCTGACGGCGGGGAACGCGCTCGAGGTGCGCGAGACGCTCGAGGTGCTCGAGGGCGCCGGGCCGCGCGACGTCGTCGACCTCACGGTCGCGCTCGCGGTCGAGATGCTCGCCGCAGCCGACCGGGCGGTCGGCCAGGACGAGGTGCGCCTCGCCCTCGCGGACGGCCGGGCGATGGACACG
Organism: Isoptericola halalbus; assembly: GCA_009663185.1. GTDB lineage: Bacteria > Actinomycetota > Actinomycetes > Actinomycetales > Cellulomonadaceae > Isoptericola > Isoptericola halalbus. The sequence continues at coordinate 231,159 of VJZX01000001.1, read as the reverse complement.
TGGCGCCGGATGATCGCGGCGCAGGGCGGGGACCCCGACGCCCCGCTCCCCGTCGCGCGCGAGACCGACCACGTCGTCGCCGACCGCACGGGCGTGCTCGCCGAGCTCGACGCGTACGCGGTCGGCGTGGCGGCCTGGCGCCTGGGCGCCGGCCGCACCCGGCGCGAGGACCCGGTCCAGGCCGGTGCGGGCATCGAGATCCACGCCAAGCCCGGCGACCAGGTGGTGGCCGGCCAGCGGCTGCTCACGCTCCACACCGAGACGCCCGAGCGGTTCGCTCGAGCCCGCGAGGTGCTCGAGGGCGGCTGGAGCGTCGCTCCGGTCGGCACCGACGTGCCGGCGCGACCGCTGGTGCTCGACCGGATCCACTGACGTGGCCGTGTGCCTGACCGACCTGGTCGGCGCCCTCGGCGCCTTCTCGGGGCGCCTGCCACCGGCGCCGCCGGCCGGCCGGTTCGCGCGCCCGCCCGTGCCCGACGACGTCGCCGCCGCCTTGGAGACCGTGCCCCTGGCCGTCCGGCGCCAGGTGCTCGACCCCCTTGAGCGGGACGCCCCACCGCCCGCCGTGGGAAGGCCCCGGCCGGTGCGGCTGCCCGCGGTCGACGGATCGGCCGCCGTCGCCCGGCAGGTCGATGCGTCGACGTGCGGGTCGGCCGTTCTCGCGATGCTGCTGCTCGCAGGCGACCCGGCGCGAGCGCTCGAGCTCGCCCGGTGGCCCGGTGGCCCGGCGGCCGGGTTCGCGGCGCTCCAGCGGGCCGTCAAGGTGCGGACGAACCGCGGGCCCCTGGGCATACCCATCTGGCCGGACGCGCTCGGCACGCTGCCGTGGGCAGCCGCCCGGGTGGCCCGCTACGGCACCGTGCGCTACGCCCACCGGGTCGTGGGCGGGCGCGCCGCCGCCGGGGTGCTCGCGGCCGCGGTCACCGCGGCGCGCTCGGGAGTGCCCGTCCCGCTCTTCAGCGGCGGGGACCTCGACCGGGGGATGGCCGCCGCGGTGCCGCGCCACGTCGTGCTTCTCACCGCCGTCGGCGACCGGACAGCCCGGCTGTACGAGCCGTCGTCGGGCTTCCTGCATGCGGTGCCGGACGAGATGCTCCTCGCCCCTCACGTGGCCGAGCCCGGCTCCCGGGCGGCGCTCACGGCCGCGCTCGGCGGTTGGCCCCACGTCGTGTGGGTGCTCCTGCCCCGCGACGCGCGGGGTTGAGCCCCGTGCCGTGCCGTGGCGTGACGGACCCGGCCGGGCCACGATGGGATCCCACCGTCGTCGTGCGAAGGAAGTGAGCCCGCGATGAGCACCGTCCCGGATGATGCCTGGCGTGACGCAGGACTGGAGGACGTCGAGGACACCACGAGCCTGGTCGAGGAGGAGGTGTCGCCCGAGCAGGTGCCCGAGACCACCGAGGAGTACCGGCCCCGGACCGCACGCCCCGACCTGGACGGCGAGGCCAACGAGGCCGATGTCGTCGAACAGTCCCAGGTGGTGCCGGAGTTCGCTGAGGACGACGACAACACGTGAGCCCGCTCACCCCTGCCGTGCGCGGCGCGGTCCGGGCGGCCGGGCGCCGGTAGGTTTGAGCCCATGACGCAAGCCCTCCTCGACCTCATCCCCGCCCTGCCCAAGGTCGTCCTGCACGACCATCTCGACGGCGGGCTCCGGCCGCAGACCGTGCTCGAGCTGGCCGGGGAGGTGGGCCACGAGCTGCCGGCCCAGGACGCCGAGGCGCTCGGGACGTGGTTCCGCGAGGCGGCCGACTCGGGCTCGCTCGTGCGCTACCTCGAGACGTTCGACCACACGATCGCGGTCATGCAGACGCCCGAGGCGCTCTCGCGGGTCGCCCGGGAGGCCGTCCTCGACCTGGCCGCCGACGGCGTCGTGTACGCCGAGCAGCGCTGGGCGCCCGAGCAGCACCTGCAGCGGGGCATGACCCTGCCCGACACCGTGGAAGCGGTGCAGGCGGGCATCGACGAGGGCGTGCGCGAGGCCGCCGCGCGAGGGCAGATCATCAGGGTGGGCCAGCTGGTGACCGCGATGCGGCACGCCGACCGGTGGCAGGAGGTCGCCGAGCTCGCGGTCGCCTACCGGGACGCCGGTGTCGTCGGCTTCGACATCGCCGGAGCCGAGGACGGCTTCCCGCCCTCGCGCCACGCCGACGTGTGGCGCTTCCTGGCAGAGAACGACTTCCCCGTGACGATTCACGCCGGTGAGGCGGCCGGCCTCGACTCCATCGCGCAGGCGGTCCACCTGGGCCAGGCGGACCGGATCGGCCACGGTGTGCGGATCGTCGAGGACATCACGTTCTCGGAGGCCGAGGGCGAGCGCCGCGCGGAGCTGGGGCGGCTCGCGCACTGGGTGCGCGACCACCAGATCCCCCTCGAGGTCTGCCCCGTCTCGAACCTGCAGACCGCCGCGGCCGGCTCGACGATCGCCGAGCACCCGATCACGCGGCTCAAGGAGCTGGACTTCGCCATCACGCTCAACACCGACAACCGGCTGATGTCGCGCACGTCGATGTCGCACGAGATGAGCCTGCTCGTGTCCGAGGCCGGCTGGACGATCGACGACCTGGCGGACGTCACCCTGACCGCGGCCTGGAGCGCCTTCGTCCACCACGACGAGCGCCGGGCGCTCGTCGAGCAGGTCATCCTCCCGGGCTACCAGAAGATCGAGGGAGCGCAGCGGTGATCGCGGACCTGCCTGGCGACAAGGCCGCCCTGGCGCGCTACGTCGACCACACCCTGCTCAAGCCCGAGGCGACCGCCGCGGACGTCTCGGCGCTCGTGCGCGAGGGCGCCGGGCTCGGCGTGTTCTCGGTGTGCGTCTCGCCGACCTTCGTCGCCCACGCCGTCGCCGAGGCGGGCGGCCGGCTCGCCGTCGCGACCGTGTGCGGCTTCCCGTCCGGCAAGCATGTGAGCGAGGTCAAGGCGGCCGAGGCCGCGCGGTCGATTGCCGACGGCGCCGACGAGGTCGACATGGTCATCGACGTCGGCGCCGCCAAGGCGGGCGACTTCCGGGCCGTGGAGGCCGACGTCGTGGCCGTACGCACCGCCGTCCCGGCGGGCAAGGTCCTCAAGGTCATCATCGAGTCGGCCGCGCTGTCCGACGACGAGGTCGTCGCCGTGTGCCAGGCGTCCGAGGCCGCCGGCGCGGACTTCGTCAAGACGTCGACCGGGTTCCACGCGACCGGCGGCGCCTCCGTGCACGCCGTCCAGCTCATGGCTCGCACCGTGGGCGGGCGGCTCGGGATCAAGGCCTCGGGCGGTGTCCGCACCCTGCACGACGCCCTCGCGATGATCGAGGCCGGCGCCACGCGCCTCGGGCTGTCAGGCACCGCGGCCGTGCTCGCCGGGTTCGACGGCGCGTCCGACGCTGGAGCCGCCGACGGCGGCTACTGACCGCGACGTAGAACCAGCTCCGCCGAGGTAGAACCAGCTCCGCCGAGGTAGAACGATCTCGCCGAGATCTCGTTCTACCTCGCCGAATTTCGTTCTACCTCGGCGAAAGCCGTTCTACCTCCGCGAATGCGGTTCTACCTCGCCTGGATGGTGCCACACCTTGGCCGTGGGCGCCCGTGGCAGGTTAGGCTCGCCTCACCATGGCTGAGACTCCTGAGCGCCCGGACGGACCGCCGCGCAAGCGCGTGCCGCATACCGTGACCGTGGCGGCCGTGCGCCGCCTGACGCCGCACATTGTTCGCGTGACGGTCGCGGGCGACGAGCTGTCCGCGATCGATCCCACCGCCTACACCGACCGGTACGTCAAGCTCGTGCTGGGCGAGCCTTCGGAACCCGGTGGGCGTCCGCTCGTGCGCACCTACACGATCCGGGCCGTCCGCGACGGCGAGTGGGACATCGACCTGGTGGTGCACGGGGACGAGGGGCTCGGCGGACCCTGGGCCATGCGCGTCCAGCCGGGCGAGCAGGTGACGTTCCTCGGGCCGGGCGGCGGGTACGCGCCCGACCCCGGGGCCCCGTGGCACCTCCTCGTCGGCGACGAGGCGGCCCTTCCCGCGATCGCCGCGGCGCTCGAGGCGCTGCCGGCCGGCGCCGTCGCCCGGGCTTTTGTGGAGGTGCCCGAGCCTGCGGACGAGCAGGTGATCGACACGCCCGCCGACGCGCGCATCACCTGGGTGCACCGCGGCAGCCGCACCCTCGAGGGGGCCGTCCGCGAGGCCCACGCCGGCGGCGAGCTGCCCGACGGCGTCCCGCACGCCTTCCTGCACGGTGAGGCCGCCTGCGTCCGTGTCCTGCGGCGCTGGGCGCGCGCCGAGCTCGGGGTCCCGCGCGAGCGGCTCTCGGCGTCGGGCTACTGGCGCCGTGGCCGCGCGGACGAGACGTGGCGCGCCGAGAAGCGGGAGTGGGTGGCTGCCGTCGAGCAGGACGACGCGGCGCTCGCCGGGGCTGTGTGATGCCATGATGCTCCAGGTCGCGGTCTGCGGCCCGCGCGACTGCTCGGACGTCGAGCGGGACCGTGCGCACGCCGTGGGCCGCCTCCTGGCAAAGGCCGGAGCGGTCGTCCTCACGGGCGGCGGTGACGGCGTGATGGAGGCGGCGTCCAGGGGTGCGCGCGAAGTGGGCGGTCTCGTCGTCGGCGTCCTGCCCGGAGCGCGCGCCGACGCCAACCCCCACCTGTCGGTCGCCCTGACGACGCACCTCGGCGAGGCGCGCAACGCCGTGCTGGTCGCCTCGGCCGACGCGGTGATCGTCGTCGGCGGGTCGTGGGGCACGCTCTCGGAAGTGGGCCTGGCCCTGCGTCGTGGCACACCTGTCGTGACGCTCGGCGGCTGGCAGGTCCGCGACACAGACGGACGTGAGCTGCCGGACGGACCGCAGCCGGCAGCGACCCCCGCCGAGGCCGTAGCGGCCGCGCTCGCGGCCGTCGAGGCGGACTAGAGACCGAGCGCCCGGCGCATGTCGGCCTTGACACGGTCGAGCTTCGCGTGTGCCGCGATGCGGGCCCTACCGACCTGGTACGACGTCGCGTCGTGCGGGACGGTCTCGACGACCTCGAGGTAGCACTTGACCTTGGGCTCGGTGCCGCTGGGTCGCACGATGACGCGCGTCCCGTCGCCCGCGAGGATGAGCACCCCGTCGGTCGGCGGGAGCCCGTCGACGCCGGCGGACAGGTCCCGGAACCGGGCCACGCCCGCGCCCGCCAGCGTCCGCGGAGGATGAGCGCGCAGGCGCGCCAGCGTCTCGCCGATGCGCTCGAGGTCGTCGAAGCGGGCCGACAGCTGGTCCGTCACGTGCAGCCCGTGCGCACGGGCGATGTCGTCGAGCGCGTCGCCGAGCGTGCGGCCCTCGGCCTTGAGCCGGGCGGCGAGCCGGGCCACGAGCACGGCCGCGCTGATGCCGTCCTTGTCGCGCACGTGCGCGGGGTCGACGCAGTAGCCGAGTGCCTCCTCGTATCCGTAGACGAGGTTCGGGACGCGCGAGATCCACTTGAAGCCGGTGAGCGTCGTGGCGTGCCCGAACCCGTGGGCGGACGCGATCTTCGCCAGCACGCGGGAGGACACGATCGAGCTCGCGAGCATCCGCGGGCGGCCGTCGCCGCCGGTGGCCGGGCGGTGCCGCGTCGCGGCCTCGACGCCGAGGAGAGCCCCCACCTCGTCGCCGTGCAGCAGGCGCCAGCCGTGCGAGCGCGCGGTCTCCGCGCCCTGGTACGTCCCGACCGTCGGGTCGTAGACGGCGACCGCGCAGCGGTCGGCGTCGGGGTCGTTGGCGATGACGATGTCGGCGTGCGCCTCCGACGCGAGCGCGATCGCCATGTCGGTCGCGCCTCGCTCCTCGGGGTTGGGGAACGCGACCGTCGGGAAGCGCGGGTCCGGGTCGAGCTGCTCCTCGACAGGCAGGACGTCGGTGAACCCGGCGTCCGCGAGCGCCCGGGCGAGGACGCGACCACCGACGCCGTGCAACGACGTGGTCACGATCTTCAGGCGCCGCGGGACGCCGTCGGTCAGACCTCGCACGGACGCGAGGTAGGCGTCGAGGACCTCGCGCCCCAGCACCGCCCAGCCGGACTCGGCGCGGGGCACGGCGGAGGCCGGGCCGGCGGCGGCGATCCGCTCGGCGATGAGCGCGTCGTACGGCGGCACGATCTGCGCCCCCTGGCCCGAGTCGGTCACGACCCGCCCGCCCAGGTAGACCTTGTACCCGTTGTCGCGCGCGGGGTTGTGGCTCGCGGTGACCATGACGCCGGCATCGGCGCCCAGGTGCCGCACCGCGAACGCGAGCACCGGCGTCGGCAGGGGGGCGGGCAGCAGCGAGACCTCGGCGCCAGCGGCCGTCAGCACCGCGGCCGTGTCGCGCGCGAAGTCGGCGGAACGGTACCGCGCGTCGAAGCCCACGACGACGGTGGGCGGCCGGGCGGGGCCTAGCGCGTCTCTGAGGTACGCGCCGAGCCCGGCCGCCGCGCCGATGACGACCGCGCGGTTCATGCGGTTCGGGCCGGCCGCCATCGCGCCGCGGAGCCCGGCCGTGCCGAACTGCAGCGTCCCGGCGAACCGGTCACGCAGCTCGACGACCGCCGCGGGGAAACGGGTCCCGTCGTCGGCCGTGGCGAGGTCGACCAGGTCGGTCAGCTCGGCCTTGTCGTCCTCGTCGACGTCGTGGCGGATCCAGGTCTCGACCCGGTCGAGCAGCGACGACAGGTCCGCGCCGGCGGCCGTGGGCTCGTAGGCCGGGTCGTCGGTGTCAAGGCTGGTCATCGGTGACCCTCCTCGGGTCTCAGAGGGACTTGACGATGCGCGCCAGCAGGTCGCTGATGCGCGGGCCGGCCTTCTGGCCGGCCTCGAGGACCTCCTCGTGCGACAACGGGTGGGGGCTGATGCCGGCCGCGAGGTTCGTCACGAGCGAGATGCCGAGCACCTCCATGCCGCAGTGCCGTGCGGCGATGGCCTCAAGCGTCGTCGACATGCCGATGAGGTCGGCGCCCAGGATCCCGGCCATGCGGACCTCGGCGGGCGACTCGTAGTGCGGGCCGGTGAACTGCGCGTACACGCCCTCGGGCAGCTCGGGGTCGGCCTGGCGGGCGATCTCGCGCAGCCGGGGGGTGTACAGGTCGGTGAGGTCGACGAACGTGCCGCCCTCGAGCGGGGACGTGCCCGTGAGGTTGAGGTGGTCGCGGATGAGCACGGGCTGGCCCGGCCGCCACGCTACGTGCAGGCCCCCGCAGCCGTTGGTCAGCACGACGGTCGTGCAGCCGGTCGCGGCGGCGGTGCGCACGCCGTGCGCGACGCGGCGCACGCCCTTGCCCTCGTAGAGGTGGGTGCGGCCGCCGAGCACGAGCGCGTGCCGGACGGAGCCGTCGGGACGCTCGACGCGGATCGAGCGGGACGTGGCCGCGTGCCCGAGGACGGTCGGCTTGGCGAAGCCGGGGATGTGGTGCGTCGGGATCTCCGCGACGACCTCGCCGAGCAGCTCGGCCGCGCCGCCCCACCCGGACCCGAGCACGAGCGCGACGTCATGCCCCGGCACCCCGGTCACCTCGGCGATGTACTCCGCGGCGGCGTGGGCCACGTCGAACGGGTCGGTGGCCGGGTCGTCGAGGTCCGGGACGGTGCGAGTCGGCGTGCTGCTCATGGTCCTGAGGGTAGTCCCGCCCCGCGTGTGACGCCTGTGACGCGGTGCCTGACGCCGTGCCTGGCGCGGGGCCTGGCGCAGTGCCGGCGCTGTGCTGACAGAATGGCGCTCGTGCCCACCGCGAACACTCCCTCCCTCGACGCGACCGCCGCCACCCTGACGACCGAGCCGTCCGAGGTGGTGGCGGAGCCCGGCCATCACGTCGTCGTCCTCGGAGGGGGACCGGGCGGCTACGAGGCCGCGCTCGTCGCGCGCCGCCTCGGTGCCCGCGTGACCGTCGTCGAGCGGCAGGGACTCGGCGGCGCCGCCGTGCTGACCGACGTCGTGCCCTCCAAGACGCTCATCGCCACGGCCGAGTGGCTCACGATCGCCGAGAGCGCCACCGAGCTCGGCATCCGCTCGGGCACGCTCGGCGACGCCGAGGCACCCGCGGCATCCGAGGCGCGTCGCCACCTCGTGGACCTGCAGGCCGTCAACAACCGGCTGCTCGCGCTCGCCTCCGCGCAGTCCGCCGACATCCGGGCGCGGCTCGAGCGCGAGGGCGTCACGGTCCTGATGGGCACGGGCCGCCTCGACGGACCGTCGAAGGTCGTGGTCGACCGGCCCGACGGCACGACGACGGCGTTCGACGCCGACACCATCCTCCTCGCGCTGGGAGCCACCCCGCGCACGCTCCCCACCGCCGTGCCCGACGGCGAGCGCATCCTCACGTGGACCCAGCTGTACAGCCTCACCGAGCTGCCCGAGCGGCTGATCGTGGTCGGGTCGGGCGTCACGGGCGCCGAGTTCGCGGGCGCGTACCAGACGCTCGGGTCCGACGTCGTGCTCGTCTCGTCGCGCGACCGCGTGCTGCCCGGCGAGGACATGGACGCGGCCGAGCTGCTCGAGGGCGTCTTCCGTGCGCGCGGCATGACCGTCCTGTCACGCTCGCGCGCCGCGTCGGCGGAGCGCACGGCCGACGGCGTGGCCGTGACGCTGGCCGACGGGCGCGTCGTCGAGGGCTCGCACGTGCTCATCGCGGTCGGCGCGGTGCCCTCGACGCGGGGCATCGGCCTCGAGGAGGCGGGGGTCCGGCTCACCGAGTCGGGGCACGTCGAGGTCGACAAGGTCTCGCGGACGTCGGTGCGCGGCATCTACGCCGCGGGCGACTGCACGGGCGTGCTGCCCCTCGCGTCGGTCGCCGCGATGCAGGGCAGGCTCGCGATGGCGCACGCGCTCGGCGACGCCGTCGCGCCGTTGCAGCTCGGCACCGTCGCCGCGAACATCTTCACCGCGCCCGAGATCGCCACAGTGGGGTACAGCGAGGAGCGGCTGCGCTCGCAGGGCTCGCGCTACGTGACGACGACGCTGCCGCTCGCGCGCAACCCGCGCGCCAAGATGCACGGTCTGCGCGACGGCTTCGTCAAGCTCTTCGCGCACCCCGAGGCCGGCGTGGTGCTGGGCGGTGTCGTCGTGGCCCCGCGCGCGAGCGAGCTGGTCTTCCCGATCACGCTCGCAGTCTCGCACCGCCTCACGGTCGACGACGTCGCGAACGCGTTCACGGTCTACCCGTCGCTCACGGGCTCGATCGCCGAGGCCGCGCGCGTGCTGCACGGCCAGCTCACGGGACGCTGAGCCTACCCCCCGGGCGTGCCGTCGAGCAGCGCGAGCAGTCCTGGCAGCGCCTCGGCGAACGGCGCCATGAGCGGCAGGTCGCCGAGCTCGCCGAGCGCGACCCACCGCACCTCGAGGCTCTCGGGGTCCGAAGGCGCGGGGTCGACGCGCGCGCCGTCGGCCACCTCGCCGACGACGGTCGTGTAGGCCCACGAGCCGTGGTCGAGGACGTGCATGCCGACGATGCGCACCGCCGCGGGCGCGATCGACGCCTCCTCCTCGGACTCGCGCAGCGCGCCGTCGACGGCGGACTCCTCGGGTGCGAGCGCGCCGCCCGGGACGCCCCACGTCCCGCCCTGGTCGGACCAGAGCGCGCGATGCTGCAGGACGACGTGCGTCACCACGCCGTCGCCGTCGCGCCGGGCGAGCAGGAGGCCGGCGGCGCCGAACAGGCCCCAGTGCCGGTGGTCGCCGCACGCGACCCAGCCATCACCGGCATGCCGGTGGAGGCGGGTCTCGAGCCTGCCGGGGAGCGAGGTGTCGGGCACGGCTCTCACTCTGCCAGAGGCGTGCAGTGCCGTGCCGAGATAGCGATCCAGGGTCAGTCGACGATGTCGCAGATGGCGGCGCCCGCCGTCACGCCCGCGCCCGGCTCGAGGTTCAGCGAGCGCACGGTGCCGGCACGGTGGGCGACGATCGGCTGCTCCATCTTCATGGCCTCGAGCACGACGACGAGATCGCCCTCGGCGACCTTGTCGCCGTCCGCCACGGCAACCTTGACGATCGTCCCCTGCATCGGCGAGGCGAGCGTGTTGCCGCTCGCGCCACCGCCGCCCGCCGCACGGGCCGCCCGGCGAGCGGGCCGGCGAGCGGCGTTCGCCGAGCGTGCGCGGCCCGCCGCGGTGCCCAGGCCCGCGGGCAGGACGACCTCGAGACGGCGACCGCCGACCTCGACGACGACACGCTCGGCGAGCTGCTCGGGCTCGGGCTCGGCGGCCGGCGCGGGGTGGGGCTTGGCCGGCGCGAGAGTCGCGAGGGCGTCGGCGAACGTGGTCTCGATCCAGCGCGTGTGGACGCGGAACGCGGAGTCGTCCGCGGGGACGAAGTCGGTGGTGTCGAGCACCGCACGGTGGAACGGGACCACGGTCGGGATGCCCTCGACCTCGAGCTCGCCCAGCGCGCGCCGCGCCCGCTGCACGGCCTCGGCGCGCGTCGCGCCCGTGACGACGAGCTTGGCGATCATCGAGTCGAAGGCGCCCGAGATCGTGTCGCCCTCGACGACGCCCGTGTCGACGCGCACGCCCGGACCGCCAGGCCAGCGCAGCGTGGTGATGCGGCCGGGCGCGGGCAGGAAGCCCGCGGCCGGGTCCTCGCCGTTGATCCGGAACTCGATCGAGTGCCCGCGCACCGTGGTCGAGTCGTAGCCGAGGGGCTCGCCCGCGGCGATGCGCAGCTGCTCGCGCACGAGATCGATGCCCGTGACCTCCTCGGTCACCGGGTGCTCGACCTGCAGACGCGTGTTGACCTCGAGGAAAGACAGGGTGCCGTCGGCGCCGACGAGAAACTCGCACGTGCCGGCGCCAACGTAGCAGGCCTCGCGCAGGATCGCCTTCGACGCGCGGTCGAGCTCGGCCTCCTGCTCGGCGGTGAGGAACGGCGCGGGCGCCTCCTCGACCAGCTTCTGGTGCCGGCGCTGCAGCGAGCAGTCGCGCGTCGAGACCACGACGACGGTGCCGTGCGCGTCCGCGAGACACTGCGTCTCGACATGGCGCGGCGTGTCGAGGTACCGCTCGACGAAGCACTCGCCGCGGCCGAACGCCGCCGTCGCCTCGCGGACCGCCGACTCGTAGAGCTCGTCGATCTCGTCGTGGCTGCGGGCGACCTTGAGCCCGCGGCCGCCGCCGCCGAACGCCGCCTTGATCGCGACCGGCAGCCCGTGCTCGGCCGCGAAGGCGTGCACCTCCGAGACGTCCGAGACCGGGTCGGGGGTGCCCGGCACGAGCGGAGCGCCCGCGGCATGGGCGATGTGCCGCGCGCTGACCTTGTCGCCCAGGGCCCGGATCGCGTCAGGGGAGGGGCCGACCCACGTCAGGCCGGCGTCGATGACGGCCTGCGCGAACTCCGCGTTCTCGGCGAGGAAGCCGTAGCCCGGGTGCACGGCGTCGGCGCCCGACCGGCGGGCGACGTCGATGATCTTGTCGACGTCGAGGTACGTGTCGACGGCGCGGGCACCGTGCAGCGAGAACGCCTCGTCAGCGAGGCGGACGTGCAGGGACTCACGGTCGGGGTCGGCGTAGACCGCCACGGAGGCGATGCCGGCGTCGGCGCAGGCACGAGCGATGCGGACGGCGATCTCACCGCGGTTGGCGACGAGAACCTTCGTGATGGTGGGCACGGCTCACGGTAACGCGCCCGGGGGCCGGCCCGGCACACGCGGGCGCCACGCCCGAGAAGTCTGTGCGGGGGGCCAAAGCGCGAGCGGGCCGCTTTGGAGGGATCCCACATTGTTCCCGCCCGCTGATCCGCCCCGGGTGGGGTGCGCTTGGTGGAATCCGCGAAGCCGGCGCCGCTCAGCGGGTCGAGCGCAGGGTGCGCCACGGCACGTCGAGCTCGGCGAGGAGCTCGCGCAGCAGCGGCAGGCTGAGCCCGACGACGCCGTGGTGGTCGCCCTCGACCCGCTCGACGTACGGGCCGCCCAGCCCGTCGATCGTGAACGCCCCCGCCACGTCGAGGGGCTCGCCCGTGGCGACGTACGCGTCGATCTCGTCGTCGTCGAGGTCGGCGAAGTGCACGGTCGTGGAGGACGTCGCGCCGAGCGTCGCGCGCGTGCCGCCGTCGTCGGCGTCGCGGACGTCGATCAGCCAGTGGCCCGTGTGCAGGACGCCCGCGCGTCCGCGCATCGTCCGCCATCGGGCCCGTGCCTCGTCGGCGTTGGCGGGCTTGCCGACGACCTCGCCGCGCCCACCCCACGAGTCTCCTCGCTTCGCTGCGGGGACTCGCGGGGACGCCGGGGGAAGCTCGAGCATCGAGTCGCAGCCGAGGACGAACCCGGACGTGCCCTCCTCCTCGACCTGCGTGGCGACGGCCTCGGCCTTGGCCTGCGCGAGCACGAGCACCGCGTCGGCGGGCTCGAGCGGGTCGAATCGCCGGCGCGCGTCGGCAAGCAGCGCCTCCTCGTCGACGTCCGACACGATGACGTCGGGCTCGACGCCCGCCGAGCGCAGCGTGGCGAGGCGGGCGGGGGACCGGGAGGCGAGGACGAGGTGCGGCACGCACCGCACCCTAGGTCAGCAGGAGCGCCGCGGCCAGGAGCACGACGGGCGAGGCGACCGTCGTCACGAGGATCGTGTCGCGCGCGAGCACCTCCCCGCGGCCGAACCGTGCGGCGTAGTTGAAGATGTTCTGCGCCGTGGGCAGCGCCGCGATCGTCACGGCCGCGACGACCTCGCCGTCGTCGAGCCCGGCGCCGTAGCGCGCGACGACGAGCGCGACCGCAGGCATGACCACGGCCTTGAGCACGGCGGCGACGACGGCCGCGGCGCGGCCCTCGCCGCGGCGCAAGGGCTGCGAGCCGTGCAGCGACATCCCGAACGCGAGCAGGATCATCGGGATCGCGGCGCCGCCGAGGATCTCGAGCGGCGCGAGCACGACGTCGGGCACAGACCGGCCCGTCAGTGACACGACCGCGCCCCCGAGCGAGCCGAGGATGATCGGGTTGCGCACCGGCTGGCTCACGACGAAGCCGACCGAGATCCGCCGGCTGGTCTGCGCGTCGAGCAGCAGCAGCATGAGCGGCGAGACGATGAGCAGCTGCAGCAGGATCACGGGCACGACGGCGGTGGCGTCGTCGAGCACGTAGACCGCGACGGGCAGGCCGATGTTCCCGGCGTTGACGTAGCCGGACGACAGTGCCCCGATCGTGCGCTCGGGCCCGGGCAGGCGGAACCACAGCGCGTTCGCGACGAGGAACACCAGCGCTGCGGCGAGCCCCGCCGACGCCTGGACGAGCAGCGGCGCCTGCAGCAGGCGGGCGAGGTCGGCGTCGGACACGACCGTGAACAGCAGGGCCGGGCTCGCGACGAAGAACCCGATGCGGTTGAGCGTGGTCGCGGCGTCGGGGCCGCCGAGCCGCAGCCGTGCGGCCAGGTACCCGGCGGCGACCACGACCCCGATGATCGCGAAGCCGGTGAGGATGCCGTTCATCCGGTCGGGCGACGGCCGTCAGGCGAGTGCGTCGCGCAGCACGTCCAGGCCGACCGACCCGAGGCCGAGCGCGCGGGCGTGGAACGCCTTGAGGTCGAGCTCCTCGCCGCGCTCTGCCGCCGCGGCGCGCGCCGCGTCCCGGGTCTGCTCCCACAGGCGCTGGCCGACCTTGTACGACGGCGCCTGGCCCGGCCAGCCGAGGTACCGGGTGAGCTCGAAGCGCTTGAACGACTCCGGCATGTTGACGTTCGCGTCGAGGAACGGCCACGCCTTCTCGGCGTCCCACGTGCCGCCGCCCCACTCCTCGGGGCAGGGCTTCTCCAGGTGCACACCGATGTCGAGCACGACGCGCGCGGCGCGCATGCGCTGGGCGTCGAGCATGCCGAGCCGGTCTCCCGGGTCGTCGAGGTAGCCCAGGTCGGCCATGAGGCGCTCGGCGTACAGCGCCCAGCCCTCCCCGTGGCCTGAGACCCAGCACATGAGCCGGCGCCAGGCGTTAAGGGTGTCGCGCGCGACGACCGCGGCGGCGCACTGCAGGTGGTGGCCCGGGACGCCCTCGTGGTAGACGGTCGTCTTCTCGCGCCACGTGCTGAACTCGGTGATGTCGGCGGGGACCGACCACCACATGCGGCCGGGGCGCGAGAAGTCGTCGCTCGGCGGGGTGTAGTAGATGCCGCCCGTGTGCGTGGGCGCGATCAGGCACTCGATCGTGCGGACCGGACCCTCGATGTCGAAGTGCACACCGGCAAGGCCGGCGATCGCCTCGTCGGCGGTCTCCTGCATCCAGGCTCGCAGGGCGTCGGTGCCGGCGAGCTTGCGGGCCGGGTCGGCGTCGAGCGCGCGGACGGCGTCCTCGACCGTTGCGTCGGGGCCGGCGATCTGGCGGGCCACCGCCTCCTGCTCGGCCACGATCCGCGCGAGCTCCTCGAGACCCCACTCGTACGTCTCGTCGAGGTCGACCGTGGCGCCGAGGAACTGGCGGGAGAACAAGGCGTACCGCTCCCGGCCCACGGCGTCCTTCTGGGGCGCCTGGGGGGCGAGCTCGGTGTCGAGGAAGTAGGCGAGGCCGCCGTACGCCGCGCACGCGGCCTCGGCGCCGCGCTCGAGCTCGGCACGCACGAGGCTGCACGCCGCCGAGTCGTCGAGCACCGCGTCGACCTGCTCACCCGTGACGAGCAGGCGGAAGAAGGAGTCCGAGGCGGCGAGCTCGTGCGCCTGGGAGATGGCCTCACGCACCTGGCGGATGGCGGCGACGTTGCCGCGGCGCGCGGCCTCGGCGAGCGACGCGGTGTAGCCCTCGATCGCCTCGGGGATCGCGTTGAGGCGGGCGGCGACGTTCTCCCACGCCTCGACCGAGCCCGTCGGCATGATGTCGAAGACGTCGCGCAGCTCCTGCACCGGGGAGGCGATGTTGTTGAGGCTCGCGAGCGGCTCACCGGACTCGTGGAGCTCGAGCTGCAGGCCGATACGCTCGCGCATCGCCGCGAGCGTGACGCGGTCGACGTCGTCCACCGGGGCGTCGCCCGCGTGCTCGAGCTTGTCGAGCTCGCGCAGCACCTCACGGTCGACCGCCGCCTGGGCCTCGTGGCCCGCGGGGGACAGGTCCGTCATGAGGTGGTCGTAGCCGGCCACGCCGATCGCCGTGGCCATGAGCGGGTTGATCCCGGCCGAGCGGGTGACATAGGCGTCTGCGACGGCGTCGAGCGCGGACGGGGTGCGAGGGGTGTCCTGGGTCACGCCCGCGAGCCTATCCCGTGGGCTGAGCAATGCGACGGCGGCCCGTCCGCGTGACCGGACGGGCCGCCGTCGCACGCGCGACCGGGACTGCCTGGTCCGTCAGACCGGCGGTGGGGTGCGGTCGTCGTACCGCTCGACCCGGTGACTCGTGTGCGTGCGCTGACGGTTGTAGATGAGACCCATCACCAGCGCCAGGATCCCGGCAGCGATGCAGATGTAGCCGACGATGTTGAGGTTGACGACCTCCCAGGTGTCCGGTGCGATCGCGAAGGCGAGAACCGCTCCGACGACGATGAGGAAGACGCCGCTTCCGATACCCATGGGCGTGTCTCCGTTCCCGGGCGTCCGGTGGGTGCCCGTCTCACCGATCATCTCGGACCTGTCCCCGGCTCGCGCGTCGAGCCCCCCTGCGGCACGCCGGTCACGGGTGCCGCGCGCGGCTACCTAGCGCGCGCGGCGGCGGACGTCGTCGGCCCACGCCCGGTGGTAGCGCGCGACGACGACGTCGGTCCCGGGTGCCCACCACACGGCCACGGGGTCGCCCGAGCGCGGCGGAGCGAGCTCGTCGTCGTCGCGCACGAGCAGCGACCACGCCTCGGTGGCCGTGCCCTCCTCGCCCGGGTACGACAGGACGCCGCTGAGCATGCGGCCGCCGCGCACGGGGCGCTCGCGGACGGTCACCGAGCCGGTCGTGGGCCGTGCGTCGGTCGCGAGCGCCTCGGCACCGCGTGTCGCGGCGGTCCGCTGCTGGTCGTCGCGGTAGCGCACGAGCGCCGCGACGGCCGTCACCAGCGCCGCGGCGAGCATGCCGAGCACGAGCCCCAGCTCGAGCTCCGGCGAGGGGTCCTCGACCGAGCGCCGCGTCGCGTACAGCACGGCGGTGGCGGCGGCGGCCGGCGCCCAGAGCCAGCGCCGCACGAGGCCGGGTCGCGGCGGCGCGGGGGTCTCGCCGAGCGGGGCCTCGACCGCGTCCGCGGTCGCGACCTGCTGCCAGACAACACTCACGAGCGCAGGCTCCAGCGCCACGCGTCGGCGTTGTGGCGGCCCGAGCGGCCGCCGAAGTTCTTCGCCGTGACGGCGGCGCCGGTGCCGCGCATCGTGCGGGTGCGGTTCGTCCACTCGTTGACTGGTGCGACGTCGTCGGGCAGCGCGCCGGACGCCGCGACCGCGGCAAGGCCTGCCACCAGCGCGGCGACCTCGGCGTCGTCGGGCTCGCCACGCACCACCCGGACCTGAGCCGCAGTCATCGATCACCCTCCTCGTCCTCGTCCTCGTCGACGTCGTCGCCGAAGACGGCCGCCTGACCGCGCGAGGCGGCCCACTCCACGACCTCGTACCCGGCGTCGAGCAGCCGGCCCGCGACCTCCTCGCCCGTCTCGTCGAGCAGCTCGATGACGCCGTCGAGCGTCATGTCGGCGGGCTGCTGGGGGGCGGCCACGAGGAAGCCGAGGTAGAACGGCTCGGCGATCACCGCACCGTCGGGCACCTGGTGCCCGTGGGAGTCGTGGGAGTCCTGCGCCTGGCCCCACACCGAGCTGGTGAGGTCGGGGTGCATGCCGAGCCCGTCGTGCAGCCTGTCGAACAGCGTCGCGTTGAGCTGGCCGATGCGGTTCTCGAGCGCGAGGATGCGTGGGTCCTCGTCGGCCTCGGCCGCGCCGAACTCGGCCCGCACGCCGACGGCGGTCCCCACGTACTCGTGCAGCGCCGCGGCGAGCGTGTCGACCGCGCGGTGCATCGGCTCCGGGTCGACGGCCGGCATGGGGGCCGGTCCGTGCGTGGCGTCCTCGTGGCTCATGCGGGTGATCGTCTCTCGGTAGGAGTCGTGGTCACAGCGGGATGTTGCCGTGCTTCTTCGGCGGCAGGCTCGCGCGCTTGGTGCGCAGGGCCCGCAGCGCGCGCACGACCTGCACGCGCGTCTCCGACGGCCGGATGACCGCGTCCACGTAGCCGCGCTCGGCGGCGTCCCACGGGTTGACGATGGCGTCCTCGTACTCGGTCGTGAGCCGGGCGCGCTCGGCCTCGACGTCCCCACCGACGTCGGCCACCTGCTGGAGCGCGCGGCGCTGCAGGATGTTGACGGCGCCGCTCGCGCCCATGACCGCGACCTGCGCGGTGGGCCAGGCGAGGTTGACGTCGGCGCCCAGCTGCTTGGAACCCATGACGATGTACGCGCCGCCGTACGCCTTGCGGGTGATGACCGTGACGAGCGGCACCGTGGCCTCGGCGTAGGCGTAGATGAGCTTGGCGCCGCGGCGGATGATGCCCTGGTGCTCCTGCCCGACGCCGGGCAGGAAGCCCGGGACGTCGACGAAGGTCAGGACGGGGAGGTTGAAGGCGTCGCACGTGCGCACGAAGCGCGCGGCCTTCTCCGCCGCGTCGATGTCGAGCGTGCCGGCCATCGACAGCGGCTGGTTGGCGATGATGCCGACCGCCTGGCCCTCGACGTGGCCGAACCCGACCAGCACGTTCTGCGCGAACAGCGGCTGGACCTCGAGGAACGACTCGGGGTCGAGGACCGCCTCCACGACGGTGCGCATGTCGTAGGGCTGGTTGTCGCTGTCGGGGACGAGGGTGTCGAGGGCCTCGTCGTCGGGAGTGACCTCGAGCGGGGCCTCGTCCTCCGGCGGGAAGGCCGGCGCGTCCGAGAGGTTGTTCTGCGGCAGGTAGCCCACGAGGTGGCGCACGTAGTCGATCGCGTCGTCCTCGTCGTGCGCCATGTAGTGCGCGACGCCGGACCTGCTGTTGTGCGTGCGCGCGCCGCCGAGGGTCTCGAAGTCGACGTCCTCGCCCGTGACGGTCTTGATGACGTCCGGGCCGGTGATGAACATGTTCGAGGTGCCGTCGGCCATGACGATGAAGTCGGTCAGCGCGGGGGAGTAGACCGCGCCGCCCGCGCTCGGGCCGAGGATGAGGGAGATCTGGGGGATCACGCCCGACGCCGCCACGTTGCGCCGGAACATCTCGGCGAACTGCGTCAGGGCCGCCACGCCCTCCTGGATGCGCGCGCCGCCGCCGTCGGAGATGCCGATGATCGGCACGCCCGTGCGCAGCGCGAGGTCCTGGACCTTGGCGATCTTCTGGCCGTGCACCTCGCCGAGCGAGCCGCCGAACACCGTGAAGTCCTGGCTGAACACGCACACCTGACGGCCGTCGATGGTGCCGTAGCCCGTGACGACGCCGTCGCCCGCGATGCGCTTGGCGTCCATGCCGAAGTTGCGGCTGCGGTGCTTGGCGAGCGCGTCGAGCTCGACGAAGCTGCCCTCGTCGAGCAGGGCCTCGATGCGCTCGCGCGCCGTCTTCTTGCCGCGCTTGTGCTGCTTCTCCTGCGCGACGGCCTCGGGCTCGGTGATCGCCTCGGCACGACGGCGCTCAAGGTCGGCGAGCTTCGCGGCCGTGCCGGTGAGCCGTGGCGCGGTCGGGGCGGTGGTGGTCGCGGCGACGTCGTTCACCCGACTGACACTAGTTGGTGGAATGCCACGGATCGATGCGAGACAGGCTGCGCGGCGCCGTCCATCTTTGGAGAGACCCCACAAATCTCTCGTGTGCGCCGGGAGTGGGGGAGGATCGGGGCATGGACCGTGCACCGCTCGACGAGGCCGCGCTGCGGCGCGATCTGCTCGCCCCGGCCGGGCCGCTCGCCTGGCTCGAGGTCGTCGAGAGCTCGCCCTCGACCAACACCGAGCTCGTCCAGCGGGCCCGCCAGAACGCCGGGCTCGCGGCGCCGGGGGTGCTCATCGCGGAGCACCAGGTCGCCGGGCGGGGCCGCGCGGGCCGGACGTGGGAGACGCCGCCGCGCGCAGCGCTGACCGTCTCGACGCTGCTGCGCCCGCGACTGTCGGGGCCGGCGTTGGGCTGGGTGCCGCTCGCCGCCGGGGTCGCCGTCGCCCGGGTCGTGCAGGGCGCCGACGTCGAGGCGCGGCTCAAGTGGCCCAACGACGTGCTCGTCCCCGCCGAGACCGACGCTGCGGGTCTCGGACCCTTCCGGAAAGTCGCGGGCGTCCTCGCCGAGGCCCTCCCGGGCGGCGTCGTCGTGGGGATCGGCCTCAACGTGTCCCAGTCGGCCGACGAGCTTCCGGTCCCGACCGCTACGTCGCTCGCGCTCGCCGGCGCCGGGCCGCTCGACCGGGGGAGGCTCCTGGCGAGCCTGGTGCACGAGCTGACCACCGCCGTCGCGCAGCTCGAGGACGCCGGCGGCGACGCGGTCGCGGCGGGCCTCGCCCGCGAGTACGCCGAGCTGTCCGCGACGCTCGGTACGTCCGTGCGCGCCGAGCGCGCCGGGGGGAGCGCGGTCGTCGAGGGCACGGCCGTGCGCATCGCCGACGACGGCGCGCTCGTGATCGAGACCTCCGACGGCGAGCAGATCCTCATGGCGGGGGACGTGCACCACCTGCGCACGGCCCCCTGACACCCAGGAGACGTCCAGGCGGCCCGCACTACAGTGGCACCGTGACGAGCGACACGAGCGACCCAGCGAGCGACGCCGAGGACCGCGCCGCGCGGGACCGTGCCGCCGACACCGCGGCGCGCCTCGACGAGGCGATCCTCGGCGGCCCCCGCCGGTACACCCTCGACGAGCTTGTCGCGGGCACGGGGCTGTCCCACGACTTCATCCAGAGCTACTGGCGGTGGCTGGGCCTGCCCGTGACCCACTCGACCGAGCCATGGTTCACCGACGGCGACATGGAGTCGCTGCGCGAGATCGGTGACCTCATCGAGGACGAGCGGCTCGACGAGCGGGCGCAGATGACGCTGATCCGCTCGCTCGGCCACACGACCGACCGGCTCGCCCTCTGGCAGGTCGAGGCGTTCGTCGAGCTCGTCAGCCGCCGCGACCGGCTCGACGACATCCATGCGCGCAAGGTGGTTCTCGACCTCGTCCCGCACCTCGCCGAGCGCCTTTCCCACCAGCTCGAGCACGCCTGGCGCCGTCAGCTCGCGGCCCTCACCGGACGCCTGGCGACCGAGTTCGGCGGCGACCACGGCGAGGAGTACACGCGGGACGAGCTCCCGCTGCGACGCGCGGTCGGGTTCGCCGACATCGTCTCGTTCACCAAGCGCACGGCCGGGCTGGGCTCGCAGGAGCTGGCGGAGTTCGTGCAGCGGTTCGAGGCGCGGGCGCGCGACGTCATCGTCGAGGCCGGCGGCCGCGTCGTGAAGACGATCGGCGACGCCGTGCTCTTCGTGGCCGACGACGTCACGACCGGCGCCGAGGTCGCGCTCGGCCTCGCGGCCCCGCACGCCACCGGTGAGGAGATCCCCGTGCGCGTCGGGTTCGTCTGGGGTCGCGTGCTGTCGCGGTTCGGCGACGTCTTCGGACCCGATGTCAACCTGGCCTCGCGGATCACCGAGCTCGCCGAGCCGTCGACCGTCCTGGTCGATCCGCCGACCGCCGCGCTGCTGGCCTCGTCGAGCCGCTACGCGCTCACGGCCCAGCCGCCGCGGTCCGCGCAGGGCATCGGCACGATCACGCCCGTGCGGCTGCAGCGCGCCTACACCGGGTCCTGACTTACTCGCGCACGACGTCGGGGTCGATCGGGTCGGGGTCCGGCTCGACGAGGCCCGGGTCGTTGTTCTGGACGCTCCCGACGCGGCTGCCCACCGGCAGGGTGCTCATGCGCACCTGCTCGCCGTTGACCATCGTGAAGGCGTCGTCCGCGCCCACGGCGGGATCGAGCCAGGCGTCCCACACGCGGCGCGGGAGGACCACGGGCATGCGGTCGTGGATGCGCTCGAGGTCCTCGGACGCGGCGCTCGTCACCACCGTGGTCGACACCAGCCAACGGTCGGGGTCGTCGTCGGACTTGCTCGGGTCGCGCCAGAACTCGTACAGCCCGGCGAGCGCCGCGACGTCGCCGTCGGCGGGGTGGATCCAGTACGCCTGCTTGGGCACCTTGGCCCCCTTCGGCGCGCCGTCGGGCAGCGGGAGCTTGCGCCACTCGTAGTAGCCGTCGGCCGGCAGCAGGCACCGGCGCACCGCCAGTGGCTTGGCGAACGCCGGCTTGTCGAGCAACGACTCGCACCGTGCGTTGATCATCCGTGCGCCGACGCCCGGGTCCTTGGCCCACGAGGGCACGAGGCCCCAGCGCGCGACCTGCAGCGAGCGCGTGATCTCGCCGGTCTGCTTGCCCTCGAGCCGCTCGGGGCGCTCGACGACGATGCGCACCGGGTCGGTCGGCGCCACGTTCCACGACGGCGGCAGCAGCCGCGCGTCCTCGGCGATCCGCGCGACGGCGAGCTCGTCAGCGATGTCCTCGGCGTCCCGGAAGGAGCCGTACCTGCCACACATGCGTCCATCGTCGCCCACGCCACCGACACCGCGGCGCTCGAGCCCCGCGACTGCCTGGACCAGGTGCGAGCTCGCGTCCTCGTCGCCGGTCCAGCTCCGGTACGACGCCTGTCGGCGGCCCGGGCTGTGCGAGTGGGCCAGCGGCGCCGGTAGCGAAAAGGTCTGCTGCCGAGGGTTCTGACTCGGCGGGACGACTCTTGACCGGCGTGTCGACGCCGTCGGCCGGGGGCATCTCGGAGCCGTCAGAGGCGGCCGTTTCTGGAAGGTCTGACCCTCGTCGAATCCTCGAACGCCGTGATGAGAAGTGGGGTGAGCGGATCGGGGCGAGTTTGGGACAGGTGGGAGCCGAGCGGAGGGACTTCTTGCGCCCCGGTCAATCCGATGTCGTTGCGGGGGGCGGGTCGAGTCCTACGAAGGGGGCGAGTGCCCGCTCGTACTCCGCTGCTTTCCCAGCTTGGACGACCGTGGCGCCGTACTCGACGGCGACGTACGCGACAGGGAGCTCGACGTCCGCAGCGAAGCGTAGGGCGTCTCCGGTGGGATCGAGCGTCGCGTCGTGGATCGTGAAGTCGACCCATTGGTATCCGTCGTAGGCCATGGCGGACCACAACCAGCAGGAACCGTCGGGAAGGTTGCAGAACCGCTCCCGGTACTCCTTCTCCCAGGCGGGGTCGGCCGCCATCTCGTCCGACTCGTGCTCGAGCCGCAGCTCTCCCAGCCCCGCCTCCTCGGTCACTTGACTGGCCGCCTCGAGCACCGCACGCCACCGCGACGGGTCGGGCGTCTGCTCGGCCCTGAGCGCGCAGCAGTTCACCGTGACCAGGAGCGAGTCGCCCCCATAACCGTTGCCGCCCTGTTCGAACCAGTTCTCATCGCCGAACCAGGTGGCCTCCGGCTCGACGGGGATGAGGACCGCTCCCGAGGACTGTTCGATCGCGGCGCGCAGTCGCTGGAGGAAGTCACGGGCGGGTGCTTCCAGCTGCGACTGGTCCGGCTTGCCCACCAGATCTTCACCGTCCATGCCCGCCGCAGCGGGATAGTCCTTCCAATCGACGGTCACGGTCGCACCCGATGCGTCTGTGAACGTGCTCTTGGGAGACGGAGCGTGTCCGAAGGCGCCGCATCCCGCCATCAGGACGCAGAGTGCGACTACGTGCACGACCCCCGCTGAGGCACGCTTGAACATGCGGGGAGTATGACACCAGCCCTATGCACCCTCGGACCGACGGCCAAGTCAGTAGAGGACCCACAAGCGGCGACCGGACACTCCATCGCCGCAGAAGCCAACAGCTTCCGTCCGCGATGCACAGGCGTCCTCGCCGACGCCGACAGCCCCGGCAGGTGTTTCTCAGCCCTCGCGAGGTGGCGGAGCACGAACGTGACGGCTGGCGGCACCGCACCGAGCACGGCCGCCGCGACGATGTTGGCCGTGAGATCCGACCAGTCGCTGGGCGTAAGGCCCCACATGGACAGGACGTGAATGGTGACGAGGGCGAGGATCACCGCCGAGAACGCGGCCGCGCGGCCGAGCCGGTCGGCTCGCACCAGCCGGCTGAGGCGGGCGCGGAACACTGCGTCGACGACCCCGAGGACTGCGCCGGGGATGGCCCCGGGCACCGCGGTGGTGATGATCAGCAGCAACACGGACCCGAGGTTCGTCACCAAGGAGGAGGCGCCCATGCCGATCGTGACCGGGACGAGCAGCATGGTGGTGACCAGCGCAGGAGCTGCGGCACCTGGTGAGTCGGCTCAAAGGCTCCGCGACAACCAAGGTCCGCCGCCGTTGCGACGGCGATGCCGCTACGCCGCCGCGCGCGCCAGATCTGCACTCGGTGCGGCCGGGCGTGCCGGAGGGCCGTCCCCTGCTGAGACAGGCCCTCCGTGTCAGCGTGTGTGAGTGCCGCCGCGCGGAGCCTGGTGGCGATCCGGCTCGCTAGCGGCCGCCTCCGCTCGGCGTGGCCAGATAGCCCGCGCCGTCAGAGGGCTCGACTGCGGCCCGCGCGTCGAGCCGAGGGTCGAAGATCATCCGGTAGATCCACGATCCGAGACACCAGAGCGTCGTGGTGAGGATGGTCGCGCCAACGAGAACGATGCCACCCAGAATGAACCCCAGCACCGGAAGCCCAAACTGGAAGGACAGGGCAGCGCCCGCCCCCAGGGACGTTGACAGGAGGTAGGAGAACTGTCGTGGCTTGGGTGTAGGCGGCAGCGGTGGGGCACCAAACAGGTGGCGGACACCGAAGTTGTAGACCACATCGGTGATCATGCCCCTGGGGAACAGCGCCCCGCTAAGGCCAAGGGGAATCAACGCTGCCAGCCAGACGGGCGACTGCAAGAGTAGCCCGACCGCGATCAGGACGGCGCACACTGCCGGTGTGAACCGCAGTGGCAACGCATAGCGCGCCTTGGCCTCCTGGTCGAGGTAGCCGAAACCTTGACCATTCAGGTTGTTGTCCGTAAAGGCGCTGACAGTTGCCATTTCCGACTCCTTCCGTGTGGAGCTGCGCGAACAGGACTCCGACTGCATGGCCGCGCGGCTGGGCTCGGAGGTCGTCGGCCGGCGCGGCGCTGGCTCTGTAGACGCGCCGTTCCCCGGACCGATGGCTCTCGAGACCCATCCCCGCGTGGGTTCCCTATCGCGATTCTCGTGGACGTGGTGCTACGCCGTCAGGGCCCAACGATTCAGGTCGCCTGGGACCAACGACCCCAGCCAGCTCGATGACGCCCAGGAAGCGGTGAGACGGATCACCGGTCGCCCCCTCCCGCCGTTCGTATCGTTTCGATAGGATGGCGGTCATGCCCGACTCCTCTTCCGTGACACCCGTGCGCGCCCGCTCGCCGTACCGCTGGGTGCTCATGCTCGGGGCGCTGGCCGCGCTGCCCGCGTTCACCGTGGACATGTACCTGCCGTCGCTGCCCGAGGTCGCGACGGAGCTGGGGTCCACGGCGACGTACGCGCAGCTGTCGGTGTCGTGCATGCTCCTGGGTGGCGGCGTCGGCCAGCTCGTCATCGGGCCGCTGTCCGACCGTTACGGCCGCCGCGCGCCGCTGCTGTGGGGCCTCGCGCTGCACGTCGTCACGTCGCTGCTGTGCGCGCTCGCGCCGAACATGACCGTGCTGGTCGGCCTGCGCCTGCTGCAGGGCTTCTTCAACGCCGCCTGCGGCGTCGCGGCCATGGCCGTCGTCCGCGATCGGTTCGTCGGCGCCGAGGCCGCGCGCATCTTCTCGCGGCTCATGCTCGTCATCGGCGTGGCGCCCATGCTCGCCCCGACGTTCGGCTCCGCCGTCGCGGCCGCGGCCTCGTGGCGCTGGGTCTTCGTCTTCCTCGCCCTGGCGGGGGTCGCGATGGCGGCGGTCGTGTGGCGGTTCATGCCCGAGACCCTGCCGCGCTTCCGACGCCAGGCCGGAGGCGCCCGCTCGGTGCTCGGCGGCTACCGGGTCCTGCTGGCCGACCGGCACTTCATGGCGCTCGCGGTCATCCCCGGCTTCGGTCAGGCCGTGCTCATCAGCTATGTCGTGGGCTCGCCGTTCGTGTTCCAGGAGGAGCTCGGCCTCTCGCACGCGCAGTTCGCGTTGCTCTTCGCGCTCAACGGCCTCGGGCTGGTGCTCTCCGCCCAGGTCAACGCCTCGCTCGTGCGCCGGGTCGCCCCCGTCCGTCTCCTGCGCGCGGCCCTCCCGCTGCAGGGTGTGTTCGCCGTCGGGCTGCTCGTCGTCGCGCTCACCGAGCTCGGCGGTCTCATCGGGCTTCTTGCGGTGCTGTGGCTCGTGCTCGCGTTCCAGGGCCTCATCCCCGCGAACGCCTCGGCGATCGCGCTGTCGCGGCACGGCGAGCGGGCAGGCACCGCCGCCGCGGTCATCGGCGCGGTCCAGTCGGGCCTCGCGGGCGCCGTCTCGCCCATGGTCGGCGTGCTCGGCGGCGACGCCGTCGCGATGTCCGTGGTCATGCTGGCGGCGCTCGTGCTGGCGCTGCTCGTGCTCGTGCTCGCGACGCCGGCGTTCCGTCGCGGCGGCTGGGTCGCGATGTCGCACCAGTAGCGTCCGCGGGCAACGGATTTCATCCGGACGACGTCCAGGCTTCACGTCAGGTTCGGCCAGGCGTCGACGGGCGCGGGTGGGATCGGCGGCATGAGACGCCCACCGCTCACCCGCACGGTCGCAGCCACCGCCGCCGCGACCCTCCTGCTCTTGGCCGGCGCGACGGCCGCGTCCGGCGCGACGGCCGCGTCCGGCGCGACGGCCGCCGGGCGACCCGGACCCGGCGACGACAAGCGCTCGACGACGCACGTCGTGCCGACCCTCGTTGGACGCGCGACGCTCGACGCCGACCACCTCGCCGAGGGACCGCCGTCGGGCGCCGCCGCGACGGCAGCCAACGGCCGTCAGGGCCCGTGGGACGGCCAGGTCATCCCCGGCTTCTCCGCGATAGCCGACAACGGCGACGGCACGTTCTGGGCACAGCCCGACAACGGGTTCGGCTCCCAGGCGAACTCGGCCGACTTCCTCCTGCGCAACTACCTGGTGCGTCCCGACTGGAACACGGGTACCGCGGGGTCGGGCGAGATCGAGCTGCTCGACCACGTCTCCTACGACGACGCGAACGGCGTCCTCGACTTCCCGATCACGAACGAGGGCACCGACGAGCGGCTGCTCACGGGCGCCGACTTCGACATCGAGTCCGTGGTCCGCGCCGAGGACGGCAGCTTCTGGGTCGGCGAGGAGTTCGGCCCGTTCGTGCTGCACTTCGACGCCGACGGCACGCTGCTCTCCGAGCCGGTCGGCCTGCCGGAAGGCCTGAAGTCCCCGCAGAACCCGCACCTGGCCGCCGGCGAGACGCCCGGCGTGCGGGCCAGCAGCGGCTTCGAGGCGATGAGCGCCTCGCCCGACGGCCGCTACCTGTACCCGGTGGTCGAGAACGCGCTCGTGGGCGAGACCGACGCCCGCCGCCGGGTGATCTACGAGTTCGACACCCGCCGCGGCGAGTACACCGACCGCACGTGGAGCTACCAGACCGACCTGCCGGGCGATCTCGTGGGCGACGCGTTCACGGTCGGCAAGGGCCGGTTCTGGTTCGTCGAGCGCGACAACTGGGACGGTGAGGCGTCCGTGGTCAAGCGCGTGTACGAGGTCGACCTGCGCGACGTCGACGCCGACGGCTACGTGTCCAAGAAGCTCGTGCTCGACGCGCTCGGTGTCGCCAACCCGCACGGCATTGACTCCGGCGAGGGCTACGGCCTGGGTGAGGCGTTCTCGCTGCCGGTGCAGTCGTTCGAGACGGTGCTGCGCCTGCGCGACGGGCGCGTCCTGATCGGCAACGACAACAACTTCCCGGGCAACGACGCACGCGTCCCGGGCGAGCCCGACGACACCGAGATGGCCCTGATCGAGCTGCGGCGCGAGCGGGTGCGCGACGACGGCGTGACCGTCGTCGGGCACCGCGGCGCGTCCGGCTATCGGCCCGAGCACACGCTCGCCGCGTACGAGCAGGCGATCCTGCAGTGCGCCGACTACATCGAGCCCGACGTCGTGTCCACCAAGGACGGCGTGCTCGTCGCGCGGCACGAGAACGAGATCGGCGGCACGACGAACGTCGCCGACCGCCCCGAGTTCGCCGACCGCCGCACGACCAAGGTCATCGACGGCCGCGCGATCACGGGCTGGTTCACCGAGGACTTCACGCTGGCCGAGCTGCGCACCCTGCGGGCCGCGGAGCGCATACCGGCCGTGCGTCCCGGCAGCGCCGCGTTCGACGGGCTCTACCAGGTGCCCACGCTCGACGAGGTCCTCGACCTCGCGCGCCACTCGCGCACGTGTGACGGCACGCCGGTCGGCGTGTACCCCGAGACGAAGCACCCGACGTACTTCGACTCGATCGGGCTCTCGCTGGAGGAGGCGCTCGTAGCCGACCTGGCCGCGAACGGCTTCGACTCCGCCACGGCTCCGGCGATCATCCAGTCGTTCGAGGTGGGCAACCTCCGCGAGCTGGACGGCATGACCGACGTGACGCTCGCGCAGCTCGTCTCGAGCAGCGGCGCCCCGTACGACCTCGTCGCCGCCGGGGACCCGCGCACCTACGCCGACCTGGCCACCGCCGCGGGCCTCGCCGAGATCGCGACCTACGCCGACGGGATCGGCGTCGAGAAGAGCGTCATGATCCCGCGCCATCCCGACGGCACGCTCGGTGAGCCGACGTCGGTCATCGCCGACGCGCACGCGGCCGGCCTCGAGGTGCACGGCTGGACGTTCCGGGCCGAGAACCAGTTCCTGCCCGCCGACTTCCGCTCGTCGGACGACCCGACCGCCGTCGGCGACCTGGCCGGCGAGATCAGGGCATTTCTCGACGCAGGCATGGACGGGCTCTTCAGCGACCACCCTGACGTGGCCGTCACTGCTGTTGCGGCGTTCGCAGCGCGCTGACCAGCGGGTGCGCTGCACACGGCCTATGCTCGGCGTGTGCAGCGCACCCCTGTTCGGCACGCGGCCAGCCTGGAACCGCACCGGGTCGCTCGTGCCGTCGCGCTCGTCGTGACCGGGGTCGTCGCGCTCGCGACGACGGGCGCCGTCGCGTCCTATATCGACCTGCAGAACCAGCTCGACGTGTCCGACGTCGACTCGCTGCTGGGGGAGGACCGAGACCGCCCGCCCGTGGTCGCCGAGGAACAGGACCCCACCGACCCGTTCGCGGGCCAGGAGCTCAACATCCTCGTCATGGGCACCGACTTCCGCGACGAGGCGAATGCCGAGCTGGCGGGGGCCGGTGAGGAGTTCCACTCCGACACCACGCTGCTCGTCCACGTCTCGGGCGACCGGAGCCGGATCGAGGCCGTGTCGATCCCGCGCGACTCGCTCGTCGACATCCCCGCCTGCCCGCGCACCGACGGGTCGACGTCCGCGCCCCAGTACGGCGCGATGTTCAACACCGCCTTCACCATCGGCGGCGGAGACGCCAAGGACATCACCGGTGCGGCCGCGTGCACGATCCTCACCGTCGAGGCGCTCACCGGTGTTCGCGTCACCGACCACATGGTCGTCGAGATGACCGGCGTCATCGGCGTCGTCGACGCGGTCGGCGGCGTGCCGATGTGCCTGCCCGAGCCCGTCGTCGGCCGCAAGGTCGACCTCAACCTCCCCGCGGGCGAACAGCGCCTCGACGGCTACACCGCCATCAACTTCCTGCGTGCCCGCCAAGGCGACGGCATGGGGCTCGAGATCGGCAGCGACCTCAAGCGGATCGAACGACAGCAGGCGTTCTTCGACGCGATGCTGCGCGAGGTGCTCGCGCAGAACCTCATCACAGACTCCCCGCGGCTGTACCGGGTGGTCCGCGAGGTGCTGCAGTCGATCAGCACCGGGCCCGACCTGGCGAACCCGGCAGCGCTCGCGGGCCTGGCGTGGAGCATGCGCAACATCCAGCCGAGCCAGATCGTGTTCACCTCCGTGCCGGTCGTGGAGGCGCCCACGGATCCCAACCGGGTCGTGTGGACGTCCGAGGCGGACGCGATCTGGGAGCGGATCAGGGCCGACGAGGCGCCGCCCGGAAGCCCGACGCCGATGCCGTCCGCGTCGCCGTCCGGGACGGGTGAGCCGTCGGACGGTGCGACGGGCGAGCCGTCGCGCGAGCCTACCGACGACCCGACCGCTCCGACGCCGTCACCGAGCCCGTCCTTGCGGCCAGGTGTCTGCGCCTGACCGGTACGCGTTCTCGCCGCTGCGTGCCTGTTCATCAGCGCATGCAGCCGACCTCGTGGATCTCTGATGACCCACCCTTGCCGCGCTCGGGTGAGGTGTAATACCTTACACCTCACCCAAGGAAGGGCGACGACGGCGTCGCTCGTGAATGGAGTGATCGGATCATGGGGCAACAAGCGTCAGGCGTGAAGCGGGAGGTCTTCTCCAGCCGCTTCGCGTTCGTGGTCGCAGCGATCGGGATGGCGGTGGGCACCGGCAACATCTGGCGGTTCCCACGCGACGTGGGGCTCGGCGGGGGTGGGACGTTCATCATCGCGGTCGTGCTTGCCAATCTCGTGTGGGCGATCCCGCTGCTGATGGCCGAGTCGCTGCTCGGCTCGCGCAGCCGGTTGGGGACGATCGGCGCGTTCCGGGACTTCATGGGGCGTAAGTTCGCCTGGATGGGCGGCTTCATGGCCCTCGTCACCGCCGGGATCCTCTTCTACTACGCCGTCGTCTGCGGGTGGGCGCTGCGGTACTTCGTCTACGCGGTGAGTGGGAAGTTCACCGCTGACCTCGACCAGAGCGGGACCCAGCGGCTCTGGGACGGCTTCATCGACAGCCCAGTTCAGACGGTCTTGTTCCACGCGATCGCGATCGGTCTCGTCGGTGTCGTGGTCGTACGGGGGCTCAAAGGCGGGTTCGAGAAGGTCCTCAACCTCACCGTGCCGCTGCTGTTCGTCGTCCTGGTGCTCCTGGCCGTCCGGGCCATGACGCTGCCCGGGGCCGGGGAGGGCCTCCGCTACCTGTTCGTGCCGGAGTGGAGCGGATTCCTCGACGGCACCATGTGGTTCGGCGCGTTCGTGCAGATGGCCTTCTCCACCGGGGCCGGGTGGGGGCTCTATCTGACCTACTCGGTGTACTCGCGCAAGAAGGAAGACTTCACGCTGAACTCGCTGATCGTCGTCTCCGGGAACCACCTGGCCTCGCTGCTCGCGGGTATCGCGGTCATCTGCACCGTCTTTGCGGTCCAGTCGACCGCGTACGCCGAGGAGGCCGTCAGCGCCGGCGACCAGGGGCTCATGTTCGTCTACCTGTCCGCGCTGTTCGGTCAGATGCCCGGCGGCACGTGGTTCTTCGGCCCGCTCTTCTTCTTGGTGCTGGTGCTGGCCGGTCTGTCCAGCCTGATCGCCATGATGGAGCTGGTCGTCCGCAACCTGGTCGATCTCGGGATTCAGCGGCGCACGGCGACCATAGCGATCGTGCTGGTCGCCTTCGTCGGTGGTGTGCCGTCGGCCCTGAACGTGGACGTCCTGGCCAACCAGGACGGCGTCTGGGGGATCGGGCTGTTGCTCAGCGGCTTCCTGGCGGCGATCGCCGTCTTCCGCTATGGGCTGGAACGGGCTCGAAGGGAGCTCAACGCCACGAGCGACCTGCACGTCGGTGCATGGTGGAAGCGACTGATGGTCGTCTTCCCGGTGATCTTCCTCGGCGTCTTCAGCTGGTTCATGTACCTGTCGGCCTCCGACCCGAGCCAGACCTGGTACGACCCCTTCCAGACGTTCAGCATCGCGACCATGGTCCTCCAGTGGGGCATCGCGATCATCGCGATGCTGCTGCTCAACAAGTACTTCTCGACCCGGACCGCCAGCGGTCCGCTCACCCGCACCGCGCCGAGCCAGCACGCCGCGCCTGAGGAGGTGTGACAGATGGACGCAGAGACTCTGATCTGGACGCTGATCCTGTTCGGCGGAACCATCGCCGTGGTGGTGTGGCTGGTCTCGATCGCCTGGCGCAGGGAGGCCGCCCACCTGCACGACGGATCCGACCCCGACGCCGTGTCACCGGCTGACCAAGCCACACCGCCGACCGACTGAGGGGCAACCACATGACCGACGAGCTTCTCCTGCTCTCAGGTGCCGACGATGTGGCGGGCCTGCTGACCATGGAGGAGGCCATCGAGACCCAGCGCCGAGGATTCCTCGCCCTCGCTTCGGGGGAGGCCCGGCTCGCTCCGCGAGTTCTGGTCCCCGGAGCCGAGGGGAGCACGGCCTTCTGCTATGTGGCCCGGATGGCGCCGGACGCCCCCGCGGTCTCCAAGTTCGGCAGCGTCGTTCCCAAGAACGCCTCCCGCGGCCTGCCGAGCGTCGCTGCGGTCGTCGTCGTGCTCGATGCCGACACCGGGAGGCCGCACGCGATCGTCGACGGCGAGGCGGTGACGAACCTGCGTACGGTAGCCGCCTCGGCGCTCGCGGCGAGGACTCTTGCGCCGGCTGCGCGCAGCCTGGCGGTCGTGGGCTGGGGTGCCCAGGGGCGCAGGCACGGCGAGGTGCTGACGGAGGTCCTCGACATCGATTCGATGACCGTGTTCGATCCGCATCGTCCGCCCTCCGCACTCGACGGCCACGGTCGTGCCGCCGTGGCCGCGGCGGGGTCGGTGCAGGAGGCCGTGTCGGGGGCGGATCTCGTCGTCACGTGCACGACGAGCCGCACCCCGGTGCTGAGCCGGGAGTGGCTGAAGCCGGATGCCACGGTCATCAGCGTCGGGTCGTTCGCCCCGGATCATCGCGAGGTCGACGACGACATCGTCGGATCGGCGCGGGTCGTCGTCGATCATCGGGAGACTGCCCTCGACCAGGCGGGCCCGATCGTTCAGGCTGTGGCTTCGGGCATCCTCGATCCGCTCGAGATCCACGAGATCGGTGACCTCCTCGCGGCTCCGGCCGCGACGCCGCAGAGCGGACTGACCTACTACAACACGGTCGGTGTCGGCATCCAGGACGCCGCCGTGCTGGCGCTCATCCTCGAACGCGCCCGCGAGCGCCGAGCAGGTACGAAGATCCCGTGGTGACCCATCCCGACGTCGTCGTCATCGGGGCCGGGGCCGTCGGGCTCTCGTGCGCCTATCACCTCGCTCGCCGCGGGTGCTCGGTCGCGGTGGTCGAGCGGGACGAGGTCGGGTTCGGCGCGTCGCGGGCCAACGCTGGTTGGGTCGTGCCGTCATTCAGCGGACCGGTGCCGTCACCGGCGTCGCTGAAGACCGCGGTGAAGACGTTCGCCAGGCCGGACAGTCCGCTCAAGATCCGGCTCGACCGTTCCTGGCGGTACGTGAGCTTCCTCGCCCGGATGCTTGCCGCGTCCCGCCGCTCCGTGTACGAGGCGGGACTCGAGGCCACGTCCCGGCTGGCCTCAGAAGCCGTGGCGTCGTTCGACGAGCTCACGGCGGACGGAGTGGAGCTCGAACGTCATCGAGAGGGGATGTTGCTCCTCTTCCGGGACGAGAGTGGCATTCATGAGCAGCTGGCGGCGCTCCGCCAGATGGAGCGGTTCGGTCTTCCGAGGGCACAGCCGCTGACGGCTCCGGAAGTCCGAGCGCTGGAGCCGATGGTGTCGCCCGCCCTGGCCGGCGCCATCCGGTGCGAGCCGGACGAGCACGTGGATCCTTCGACGCTGATGGACGGGTTGGCCCGGCGCTGTCGTGAGCTGGGCATCAGCATCCTGACCGGTTCCCACGTCGACGCGCTGCGGCCACGTGAGGACTACGTCGCGGTCACGGCGGGCGGACGGATTCTGACGGCACGCGACGTCGTGATCGCTGCCGGTGCAGGATCGCGTGCGGTGGCAGCTCTCCTCGGGGTCGACCTGCCGGTGCGAGGGGGGAAGGGGTACGGGCTCGACATGCCGTCCGTGAACGGCTCGCTGCGGCACGCGACGTACCTCTCCGAGCGGAAGGTCGCGGTGACGCCGCTGGCCCGGGGCATCCGGCTCGCCGGCACGATGGAGTTCGGCGCGGAGGACGCGAGGATCGACGAACGCCGGATCCGTGGGTTGCACCATGCGGCCCGGGACTACTTCGAGCATTGGCGGACGTCGCCGTCGAGCGCGTGGTCCGGGCTGCGACCGATGACGCCGGACGGACTGCCGATCATCGGATCCCTACCCACACTGCCTGGGGTCCACGTGGCCACCGGTCACGCCATGCTCGGGATCACCCTGGCTCCCGTGACCGGAGCGAGGGTGGCCTCGATCATCGTCGACGGCGGTGAGCCGGCGGATCTCGATCCCTTCAGCCCCAGCCGCTTCGCGGAGATCAGTCGTGCGGGCGCGTTCCGGATGCGGACGGTGGCCGGAGGTAGGCTGCGTGCCGACAGTCGGTCGAGCGGAGACCCGGGCACCGGCGAGGCGCGCGTCCGAAGCGCCGATACATCAGGGGAAGGATCGACCGATGCCAGGCGATAAGCCGTCGCCACCGCGGTTCGCCGCCTTCCGTGTACGCCCGAACGTCCGGGACGAGATCCGCGAGACGCTGCGGGGCGCCGTCATCTCGGGGAAGCTGCGGCCCGGTGCCGTCTACTCCGCGCCCAGTCTGGCCGAGGAGTTCGGGGTATCGGTGACGCCGGTGCGTGAGGCGCTGCTCGACCTCGTCCGCGAAGGGCACGTGGAGGCTGTGCGGAACCGCGGTTTTCGGGTGACAGAGCTGACACCGGCACAGCTCGATCACATCACCGAGGTCCGGATCCTCCTGGAGGTCCCGGCCGTGCGGATGGTGGCGTCACAAGGGGCCGACGCCGCTGTGATCGAGCGGCTCCACGAGCTGGCACAGTCGATCTTGGAAGCCGCGCAGACTCAGGACCTGATCGCCTATGTCACCGCAGACATCGAGTTCCACATCGCCGTCATCGCGCTGACCGGTAACCCCGAGCTCGTCGAGCTCGTGCGATCGTTGCGCGCGAAGTCGCGGATCTACGGTCTGCAGACGTTGGCCGAGACCGGACGGCTGCTGCCGTCGTCGCTGGAGCACGCGGAGCTGGTCCGGCTGATCGAGGCGCATGACCCCGAAGGGGCCGAGCGACTGATGCGTCAGCACCTGGGACACGTCCGCGGCATCTGGGCCGACGACGCGCAGGCGCAGGAGGAGGACGGTCGTTCGGCGACCGCCTGACGGGTGCTCCTTCGGGACGGCCTCGGTGGTCACTGGCGGGCGGACAGCGCCTCAAGGTCCTCGATCGGGAGGATGAGACGTCCGGAACTGACGTCGTCCGCGAGCAGGTCGGTCAGGCGGTCGCGTTCTGGCGCACTGAGGTCGACGTCGGGGAGGACCGCGAGGAGCCGCAACAGGGCCGGCTCTCCCGTCGCGAGCGCTCGCGCCGTGATCAGGTACCGCCACTCGTCCGAGCAGATTCGGCGCGCCGCGGCGACCAACCAGTCTCGCTGACGCCAGTACACGTCTTCGGTCGTGCACGCCTCCAGCAGGATCTCACGGGCGCGTCCGAGGTCGAGGCTCTCCGCGTCGAGCTCGGGTGTGCGTACGAGCAGCCACAGCGCGTGGCGTGCCGCGACCGGGTCCCCTCGACGGAGCGTCTCCAGAAGGAGCGAGCGGACGTCGGCATCGAGCGCCCAAGCGAGCCGCGCGACTCGGCGGAACTCGCGCCGATCAGGTCCAAGGACGTAGGAGGCGACCACGGCGACACCGCGGCGGCGCTGGTCCGGGTTCAGATGCGCTCCGCCGAGCGCCCGCAGCACCCGCTCCTTGGCGTAGCCCGAGCGCATGCACCATGGGTCGGCCTCGAGGAACGTCAGCGCGTCGTCCACCCCGTGGGGCGCGTCTTGACGTACTCGCGCGACGATGTCGTCGGCCATGAGCTCGAGGTCGGATACCGCGCTGTGGAATGCGTGCGCACGGTTGACGTCCTCCAAGCTCGCCGCCGCGGTCTCACGGACTGTGCGGGCGAGCACGTGAACCTCGTGTTCGTGAAGGCGACGGCGGCCCATGATCCTGCCTCTTCGAGTCCCGACGGCTGCGGTTGCCCGATCTGCAGGGTAGTACAGCCCCTGTGTCGGCGCTTCCCGGCCTGGCGCGTCAGAACGGTAGCAAGGTCCGGCGTGCCTCAGCTCGCAGCGCGGCGGCGACGCGGTCGAGGACCTCTGAGCGAAGCTTCCACTGCTGCAGGTACAGCGGCACGTCGATGGCGGCGTCGTCGTCGAGCATGACGACGTCCGCGGCGTCGTCGAGGAGCGGGAAGCGCGCCCCGGGGCGACCGAGCGGGCCCCACATGCCCCACCCGAAGCCGAGGCGGATCGCCCGCAGGAACTCCGACGTGCTCGGCACGTGGTGGCGCGGCGGGCTGGGGACGGGCACGCCGGCTGCCGCGGCGAGGTCGCGCAGCCACAGGTCCTGCAGGTCGTCGGTGCGGTCGAACACGACGACGGGCGCGCGGTCGAGCGCCTCGAGCGTCGGCCCGTTCGGGAACCAGCGTTCGACGACGGACCGTGCGGCCGCCGGCCGGTAGCGCATCACGCCGAGCGGCACCGAGGAGCAGCCCTGCACGGGCTCGCGCTGTGAGGTGATCGCGGCCATGACGACGCCGGCGGGCAGCAGGTCGACGGTGCGGTCCTGGTCGGCGGTGTGCAGGTCGAAGCACACGCCGTCAACCCGGGCGAGCGCCGGCATGATCCACGTGGCGAGCGAGTCGGCGTTGACCGCGAGCGGCACGGTGACGGGGCGGGCGTCGTCGTCGGGGGAGCCGGCCGCCGGTCCGAGCTCGCGGGCCGACTCGGCGCCGAGGAGCTCGACCTGGCGTGCGAGGCGCAGCAGCGTGCGTCCGGGCTCGGTGGGTGTGACGGGCCTCGTGCGGCGCACGAGCACGCTTCCCGCGGCGTTCTCGAGCGAGCGGATGCGCTGGCTCACCGCCGACGGCGTGACGTGCAGCGAGCGCGCCGCCGCCTCGAACGATCCCTCGGCGACGACGGCGGCCAGTGCCTCGAGCTGTCCGGAGTCCCATCGCATATCTGAAGTATCGCTTCATCGAGATAAGAAAGAACAGTTGGACTGCATCAGGGCGCTCGCCTAGCGTCGAGTGCGTGCTGACCTTCCTCGCCGGCCTCGGCTTCGGCCTGTCCCTCATCGTCGCCATCGGCGCGCAGAACGCGTTCGTGCTGCGCCAGGGTGTGCGACGGGGGCACGTCGGCGTCGTCGTGGCGATCTGCGCGGTGTCGGACGCGGTGCTCATCGCGGCCGGCGTCGGCGGGCTCGGCTCGCTGGTCCAGCGTGCGCCCGCGGTGGTCGAGGTGGCGCGCTGGCTGGGGGCGGCCGTGGTGCTCGGCTACGGCGTCCTCGCCGCGCGGCGCGCGTGGAAGGGGGAGGAGCAGCTCGTCGCGGCGACCTCCGCCGTCGTGCCCGACGCCGGCCGGCGGCTACGGCCCGTCGCGCTCACGGCCGTCGCCCTCACCTGGCTCAACCCGCACGTGTACCTCGACACGCTGGTGCTTCTCGGGTCGATCTCGTCGACGTACGGCGACGCCCGCTGGTGGTTCGGCGCGGGTGCCGTGCTCGCGAGCCTGCTGTGGTTCTCCGGGATCGGTTACGGCGGTCGGCTGCTCGCGCCGCTGCTGGAGCGGCCCGGCGCGTGGCGCGTGCTCGACGGCGTGATCGCGGTGATCATGCTGGCCGTGGCCGTGTCGCTCGTCACCGCGGCG
Source organism: Isoptericola halalbus (assembly GCA_009663185.1). Classification (GTDB taxonomy): domain Bacteria; phylum Actinomycetota; class Actinomycetes; order Actinomycetales; family Cellulomonadaceae; genus Isoptericola; species Isoptericola halalbus. Next base: position 194,621 of record VJZX01000001.1, on the reverse strand, counting down.
TAGACCGCGTGCTACGGCGCGAGACGGTGGAGCCGCTCGACCGCCTCGCGCAGCACGTCCTCGCGCTTGACGAACGTGAACCGCACGCGCGAGCGCAGCGCACGAGCCGTCGTCGAACCCTCGCGGCAGAACGCGGACACCGGCACGGCGACCACGGCCGCGAGCTCGGGCAGGCGCCGGCACAGGTCGTGCCCGTCGTCGAACCCGTGCGAGGCGCCGTCCGCGATGACGAAGTACGTGCCCTGGGGTACGACGACGTCGAGCCCCGCCGCGGTCAACCCTTCGCAGAGGAGGTCGCGACGCGCGGCGAGCGAGGCCGCGAGCGCCCGCGGCGTCTCGTCGTCGGCGAGCGCCAGCGCGATCGCCGGCTGGAACGGCGAGCCGGACGTGTACGTGAGGAACTGCTTGACCGTGCGCACGGCGGTGACGAGCTCGGCCGGCCCGTGCACCCAGCCGATCTTCCACCCCGTGAGGCTGAACGTCTTGCCGCTCGAGGAGACCGTGAGCGTGCGACCGGCCATGCCCGGCAGCGTCGCGACCGGGACGTGCGCGGCGCCGTCGAACGTGAGGTGCTCGTAGACCTCGTCGGTGAGCACGACGGCGTCCCGCTCGCGCGCGACGGCGGCGATCGCCTCCAGCTCGTCGCGCGTGAGCACGGTGCCGGTCGGGTTGTGCGGGGTGTTGACGAGGATGAGGCGCGTGCGCTCCGACGCCGCGGCGCGCAGGGCCTCGACGTCGAGCCGGAAGCCCTCGGCGGTGAGCGGCACGGGCACGTGCGTGGCGCCGGCCATGGCGATGACGGCGGCGTGGGCGTCGTAGAACGGCTCGAGCGTGATGACCTCGTCGCCCGGGCCGACGAGCGCGAGGATCGACGCGGCGAGAGCCTCTGTGGCGCCGGTCGTGATGATGACCTCGGTGTCCGGGTCGACGTCGAGCCCGTAGTGCCGGCGCTGGTGGTCCGCGACGGCGCGGCGCAGCTCGGGGATGCCGTCGCCGGGTGCGTACTGGTTGCGGCCCGCGTCGATCGCGGCCTTGGCGGCCTCCTTGATGTACTCCGGCCCGTCGACGTCGGGGAAGCCCTGGCCGAGGTTGATCGCGCCCGTGCGGATCGCCAGACCCGTCATCTCGGCGAAGATCGTCTGCGCGACGTCGCCGGCGGGGGAGAGCAGGCCCGTCGCGCGTGCGACGTCGCGCCAGCGGCCGGGGACGGGGTGGTCGGGGTGCGCGTCGGTCATGGGGCGACGATAGCGGCGGATCGGGATCGAGCCTCAGGTCAGCCCGTGCTGCACCGCGTACATCGCGGCCGAGGTGCGTGAGCGGACGTCGAGCTTGGTCAGGATGTTGCTGACGTGCCTGTGGACGGTGCGCTCGCTCAGGAACAGCGCAGCGGCGATCTCGGCGTTGGTCCGGCCCGTGGCGATCAGCCGCAGCACCTCGGTCTCCCGAGGGCTCAGCACGGAGAGGTGCCCGTCGTGACCCGACAGCAGCTCGCGGACCCGGGACGCGTCCGGCCGGGCGCCGAGCCGTTCGAAGGTTGCCAGGGCTGCGCGGAGCTCCATCAGCGCTCCTTCCTCGTCACCGAGCAGCCGGCACGCCTGCCCGATGCGTACGCCGATCTGGGCCGTCTCGTACGGGGCGTCGAGCTCGCGCCATCGGTCCGCAGCCTGGCGCAAGCGGGCCAGCGCGTCGGAGGTCCGATCCTCGCTCAGCGCAACAGCTCCCCGAGCAGCATCGAGAATGGCCCACATCGCGGTCGTCGGGTAGGTCTTGGAGATCTGCTCCAGCTCTGTGACGACGTCCTTGGCCTCATCGCTCCGACCAGTGGCGAGGAAGATCTCGACAGCCGCGGGGAGGAGCGCGTGCCGGTCGCTCGCCAGCTCCCGCTCGGCCAGAACCCGCAGTAGACCGGTCTCGGCCGCGTGCGCGTTGCCCTGGCTGAGCCGGTACAGCGCGAGTCCGGGCTGGGCCATGTGCCCGAAGGCCGTCGCATGCTCGAACGCCTCCTCGACACCCGGCAGTCCTTGCAGCCGGCGCAGCTCACCGAGCTCATACCAGGCATGCCCTGCCACGCGGTGGCCGTCCACGGCCAGGTCACGGCACGCCTGCTCGAGCTCGGCCTCGGCACGAGCCCAGTCCCCGCGCAGGCGCATCAGGATCGCACGGTAGATCCGGCAGTTGCCGAAGTAGGCGCCACCCAGCTGCGGCAGCGTGCCGAGCCATCGGTCGAGCGCGACCGACCACTCCGTCGCCCGCGCGACCTCCTGCACCTCGTAGCACGAGCCGATCGCGGCGCAGTACATGACGCTCGTCGCGCGTGGTGAGGTCGCCCGGGTCAGGAGGCGGACCATCGCCGCGTCGAGCAGCGCCAACCCGTTCTCGAGCGATCCCAGCTTGAGAGTGGCCCTGCCACGCATCGTCGTGGCGATGGTGACCAGGTCGATGTCGCCGCGGCCGAGCCCCAGCTCCGTCGCCCGGTGGAGCAGTCCTTCGGCGGTGGCGTAGTCGCCCCTGCCGATGCATCGGTGGGCCCGCGGGACCAGGAGCCACCCGTAGTCACCCGACCCCCGCTCCTCGGCCAGCGTCCGGGCCTGCTCGACCCAGCCGGCCGCGGTGGCGAGCTCGCCTCGCGCGAAGATATGAGCACTCCAGAGCCAGTACGCGGCACGCGTCGCATCGTGGATGTCGGCGGCCTCGGCGCGCAGCTCGAAGCATCGGGTGAGAACGGCGATCGCCTCGTCGATCCGTCCGACGACCTGGGCGGACTCGGCCCAGGACTCCAGGTCCTCGACAGTCAACGGCGTGGCGCGGTCCGCCGCCGCGTACTCCTCGCAGGCCCGGGCCCACCGCGACGCCACGTGGTGCTCGCGGGCGGTGACGAGATGGCTGAGGTCGTCGTTCATCGCGCCTTCCGCTGCCCTTTCTCCCAGCCGGTGGCGATGGGTAGGAATACTCAGCGTGCCCTCCTGCGGGTTGGCCCGCTCTGCGGAAGCGGCTCGAACCTGGCGGCGAGGACCGTGGACTCGAGGCCCCGAGACCAGCGGGGCACCGAGCTCAGGAGGATGCCATGTCCGCTCCGTTCATCTTCATCGGCACCCACAAGATCAAGCCAGGCAAGCGAGAGGAGTACCTGAAGTACTTCGAGTGGGTCTGCCACGAGGTCTTCGAGCCCCAGGAGCCGCGACTGCACTCCTTCTGGGCCTACGTGGCGCCGGACTCCGACGTCGTCACGGTCGTGCAGGTCCACCCGGACGCGGACTCGATGGTGACGCACATGAAGATCGGCCGTGAGCACTTCGCCACCGCCTACGCGGAGTACCTCGAACCGGAGAGCACCCTGCAGATCTACGGCGGCCTCTCCGAGGACCTGATCCGATCGATCGCCGGCGCCGCTCGGACCGACGGCGCCGACTCGAGCGTGATCATCCGCGAGCCGTTCACCGGGTTCGACCGGCTGCCCCGCACGTGAGAACCGACCGGCCTGGGCGCGGTGGGCGTCCGTCACGGGCCACCACCGCGTCGGGCCGGTGGCCGGAAGGTGGGACTCGTCTGTTGAGGGCTGTTGGCCTCTGATACATATAGCACCGCGGGGGGCGGCCGTGCCTGTCGGAGGCACGAGGTTGTCCACAGGCGGGGCCCGTTCTTCCGGCGGCGCGCATACGCTGATCCCGCTCTTCAGGGTGTGGGCAGAGGGGGACTGCGTGCCGATCGACGTGATGGTGCCTTCCGACGCGGCGTTGATGCTCGAGGCGGAGGTGCGCGAGCTCGTCCGCCGGCGTGGCATCGACCCCGTGCGGGACCGCCCCGCGCTCGAGCGTCTCGTCGCCGAGGCGCTGACCGACTACACCGAGCGGGCGGCACTGGGCGTCGTTCCGGCGCTCGCGGACACGCACGCGGCGGTGCGGTCGGTGGTCGACGCGCTCGCCGGTCTCGGGCCGCTCCAGAAGTACCTCGACGACCCGGAGGTCGAGGAGATCTGGATCAACGCGCCCGCCCAGGTCTTCGTGGCACGCGCCGGCGTCCCCGAGCTCACGACGACGATCCTCACCGCCGAGCAGGTGCGCGACCTCGTCGAGCGCATGCTCAAGGCGAGCGGGCGCCGCCTCGATCTCAGCAGCCCCTTCGTGGACGCCGTCCTCCCGGGAGGCGAGCGGCTCCACGTCGTCATCCCGGACATCACGCGCCGGCACTGGGCGGTCAACATCCGCAAGCACCTCGTGCGCGCCCGGCACCTCGAGGACATGGTGCGGCTCGGCGCGCTCACGCAGCACACCGCGGCCTTCCTTGATGCGGCCGTGCGGGCTGGGCTCAACGTCCTCGTCGCAGGCGCCGTCGCCGCGGGCAAGACGACCATGCTCAACGCCCTCGCGGGCTCGATCCCGTCGGGGCAGCGCGTGATCACCTGCGAGGAGGTCTTCGAGCTCAACCTGCCGGTGCGCGACGTCGTCGCGATGCAGTGCCGCCAGGCGAGCCTCGAGGGCACCGGGGAGATTCCGCTGCGCCGGCTCGTCAAGGAGTCGCTGCGCATGCGGCCGGACCGCATCGTCATCGGCGAGGTCCGCGAGGCCGAGAGCTTCGACATGCTGGTCGCACTGAACGCCGGGGTTCCCGGCATGGGCACCATCCATGCCAACTCCGCGCGCGAGGCGGTCACGAAGATGTGCACGCTCCCGCTCCTCGCCGGCGAGAACGTGACCGACCGCTTCGTCGTCCCGACCGTGGCATCGGCGATCGACGTCGTCGTGCATCTCGGGGTGCGGCCCGACGGCGTGCGGCAGGTCCGCGAGATCGTCGCGGTCACGGGCCGGGTCGAGGAGGGCCGTGTCGAGACCGCGGGCCTGTTCCACCGGCTCCCCGCGGCGCAGGGCGGCGAGCTCGTGCGCGGGGACGGCTTCCCGCCCGGGGAGGAGCGCTTTGCGCGCGCGGGCGTCGACGTGCACGCGCTGCTGGCGGGAGCGCGCTGATGGGCGTCGCGGCCGGGCTGCTGCTCGGTGCAGGGCTCTTCTGCGTCTGGTGGTCCTTCTGGGAGCCGGCCGAACGGTCGGAGAGGCGCAACCGACGGTCCGCAGTCCTGCAGGATCTGCTCGTCCAGGCGGGCGCGCCGTCGGTCACGCCGGGCGCGTTGTACGGCGTGAGCGCCGGGTTCGGCTTCGTGGTGCTCCTCACAGGGCTCGCGCTGACGCGCTCACCGGTGATCGCGCTGTGCTTCGCCGTCATGGCGGCGGTCGCGCCCGAGGCGCTCGTCCGCGCCCGGGCGCGCAAGCGGCGGCGCGACCTCCGCGAGGTGTGGCCCGAGGTCGTCGACCACCTCGCCTCGGGCGTGCGCGCCGGTCTGTCGCTGCCCGAGGCTGTGGCCCAGCTCGGCGAGCGCGGCCCGGCCGAGCTGCGCGAGCAGTTCGCACGGTTCGCGGCCGACTACCGCGCGACCGGACGGTTCGGCGAGTGCCTCGACCTGCTCAAGGCGCGGCTCGCCGACCCTGTCGCCGACCGGATCATCGAGGCGCTGCGGCTCACGCGTGAGGTGGGTGGCACCGACCTGGGCCGGCTGTTGCGCACGCTGTCGGCTTTCCTGCGCGAGGACGCCCGCACGCGAGGCGAGCTGGAGGCCCGCCAGTCGTGGACCGTCAACGGCGCGCGCCTCGCTGCGGCCGGCCCGTGGGTCGTGCTGGCATTTCTGGCGACGCGTCCGGAGACGGCGCAGGCGTACGACTCCGCGGCCGGGATCGCCGTGCTCGCCGGCGGCGCCGCGGTCTCCGTCGTCGCGTATCGCCTCATGCGGCGGATCGGGCGCCTGCCCGAGGAAGGGCGGGTGCTGCGATGAGCGCGTGGGTGTCCGTCCCGGGTGCTCTGATCGGCCTGCTCGGCGGTATCGGCGTGGTGCTCGTCGTCGCGCGGCTGCGGGCACGGCGCATCACCCTCGACGAACGCCTCGCCCCCGCGCTACGGCCGCGCGACGCGACGTCGAGCCTGCTGCGCGAGCAGGTCGTCCACACACCGTTTCCGGTGGTCGAACGCCTCGTCGCGCCCTGGCTCGCCGACGCCGCGCACTGGTTCGAGCGGCTCGGCTCCCCGCGGGCGGAGGTCCGGCGTCGGCTCGACCGGGCCGGTTGGCCCCAGAGCGTGGACCAGTTCCGCGCACGCCAGGTGGTCTGGACGGTGCTCGGCCTCGCCGTAGGACTCCTCCTCGCCCTGCTGCTCGCCGCGACGCGCGGGTCGTCGCCCGTGCCGCTGCTCGCGATGGTCCTGCTGGCCGGAGCGCTGGGCTTCGCCCTGTGCGACCAGCAGCTGAGCACAGCAGTCCGGCGCCGCGAAGAGCGCATGCTCGCCGAGTTCCCGACGATCGCCGAGCTGCTCGCCCTCGCCGTCACCGCCGGCGAGGGTCCGGTCCCCGCCCTCGAGCGCGTCGCGTCGACCGCGCGCGGCGAGCTGTCGGGCGAGCTCTCGCGCATGCTCGCCGACGTCCGCGCCGGCAGTCCCATCGCGACCGCTCTGACCGCGATGGCCGACCGGACCGGGCTGCCGTCGCTGACTCGCTTCGCCGAGGGTGTCGCCGTCGCGCTGGAACGCGGCACCCCGCTCGCCGAGGTCCTGCGTGCCCAGGCGCAGGACGTCCGGGAGTCCGGGCGTCGCGCGCTCATGGAGGCCGGTGGGAAGAAGGAGGTCGCGATGCTCGTGCCCGTCGTCTTCCTCGTCCTGCCTGTCACCGTCGTCTTCGCCGTCTTCCCGTCCCTCGCCACGCTGCGGATCGGGCTCTGATCCCACCGCCCTCCATGAAAGGACCACCGATGCAGGACCTCGACTCCCATGAGCTGCCCGCCGGCGACGACCCGGAACGCGGTGACGTCCCCGGCTGGGTCCTCGTGACGCTGATGACGGCGGGCCTCGTGGTCGCGCTCTGGGCGATCGCCGGCCCGCTGCTCGAGGGTGCGTTCACCGACGCGATCTCGAGCGTCACCGGCCGCTGATCGTGCGCGACGACGAGCGGGGCTCGGCCGTCGCCGAGTTCGTCCTCGTCGCCGCACTCGTGCTCGCACTCTTTCTCGGCGTCGTGCAGGTCGCGCTCGCGATGCACGTGCGGGCGCTCGTGATCGATGCCGCCGCCGAGGGTGCGCGGGTCGCCGCCCGCGCGGACCGCGACCTCGGCGATGGCGCGCAGCGCACCCGTGACCTGCTCACGGCGTCCCTGAACGCGAGCTATGCGCGCGACGTATCGGTGCGTTCGACGACGCTCGACGGCCTGCCGGTCGTCGAGGTGACCGTCCAGGCGCCGCTGCCCGTCGTCGGGATCCTGGGGCCCTCGGGCGTGCTGACCGCGCGCGGGCATGCGCTGGAGGAGGGCTAGTGGAGCCGGACGACGAGCGCGGCGCGGCCATGGTCGAGTTCATCGGCGCGGCCGTGATCCTTCTCGTGCCGCTCGTGTACCTCGTGATCACGCTCGCGCAGGTACAGGCAGGCACGTTCGCCGTCGAAGGCGCCGCGCGCGAGGCGGCGCGCGCATTCGTCACCGCCTCGTCCTCCGCCGAGGGGGCCGCGCGAGCCCAGGCGGCGGTCGGGATCGCCCTGGCCGACCAGGGATTCGACGACGGGTCGCTCCAGCTCGAGTGCTCGCACGACCCGTGCCTGACGCCCGGCGGGACGGTCGCGACGCAGGTACGGCTCGCCGTGCCGCTGCCGTTCGTTCCCTCCGCGCTGCGCTCGTGGGTGCCGCTCGAGATCCCGGTCGAGGCAGTGCACGTCGGCACGGTCGACCGGTACGGGCAGGTGCGGCCATGACGCCCGGCACCGAGACTCGCGAGGAGGGACGGATCATGCTGCTCACGGCGGGCTGCGTGGCGATCGGCCTCATGCTGGTCGCGATGGTGGCGTCGTCGACCGCGGTCCACCTCGACCGCAAGCAGCTGTACGACGTCGCGGACCTTCTCGCCGCCGACGCCGCGGACGCGATGCCGCCCGAGCGGTTCTACGTGGGCGAGGCCCGCACGCCCGACGAGACAGGCGTGCTGACGCTCACCGACGCCGACGTCGAGCAGTCGGTCATCGACTACCTCGCCGCGCATCCCACTGCGCTCCGTGGGCTCGATGGCGTCCGTGTGGTCGAGGCGTCGTCGCCCGACGGCCGGACGGCGCGCGTCGGTCTTGCCGCGACGTCCCACCCGCCGTTGCTGCGCTGGTTCACCGACGCGTTCGGTGGCGGATTTACCGTCCAGGCGACGTCGTCGGCGCGAGCCCAGTAGGTTCGAGGCATGAGCGACGACACGGCTCCGGTGGATCTGGACCAGATGTTCGACCTCGCCCGGGCGGGCGCCGACCTGCTCCTCGAGTTCGTCGATGCCGGCGTGCCTGTCGACCACGCCGACGCGGCGGGGAACACGCTGCTCATGCTCGCCGCGTACCACGGGCACGCTGGCCTGGTCCGCGGGCTGGCGGAGCGCGGCGCCGAGGTCGACCGGCTGAACGCGCGCGGCCAGTCGCCGCTCGCGGGTGCGGTGTTCACGGGGGCTGACGACGTCGTCGTCGCGCTCCTCGACGCCGGCGCAGACCCGGACGCAGGGACGCCCAGCGCCCGGGCCACGGCCGAGATGTTCGAGCGCCCGCTGCCCGAGAAGCCGTGAGCCGCGGGTACCCTAGAACCTCGTGGCCACCATCGACTTCCCCGCAGAGATCAAGGCGCTGCGCGCCACCCTCGAGTCCATCGAGGCCGTGAGCGACCCCACCGCCCTGCAGGCGAAGATCGCCCAGCTCTCCGACCAGGCGTCGGCCCCCGACCTGTGGGACGACCCGGACGCGGCCCAGAAGATCACGCAGGCCCTGTCCGTCACGCAGGGCGAGCTCGAGCGCGTCGAGAAGCTGCGCCAGCGCATCGACGACGTCGAGACGCTCGTCGAGATGGGCCAGGAGATGGACGACGCCGACACCCTCGTCGAGGCCGAAGCCGAGGTCGCCGGGATCCGCAAGGACCTCGACGCGCTCGAGATTCGCACGCTCCTGGCCGGCGAGTACGACGCCCGCGAGGCCGTCGTCACGATCCGCTCCGGCGCGGGCGGCGTCGACGCCGCGGACTTCGCCGAGATGCTGATGCGCATGTATCTGCGCTGGGCCGAGCGTCACGGATACCCGACGACGGTGCTCGACACCTCGTACGCCGAGGAGGCGGGTCTCAAGTCGGCCACGTTCGAGGTCAAGGCGCCCTATGCGTTCGGGCACCTGTCCGTCGAGGCCGGCACGCACCGGCTCGTGCGCATCTCGCCGTTCGACAACCAGGGCCGCCGCCAGACGTCGTTCGCAGCCGTGGAGGTGGTCCCGCTCATCGAGCAGACCGACCACATCGAGATCCCCGAGTCGGAGATCAAGGTCGACGTGTTCCGCTCGTCCGGCCCGGGCGGTCAGTCCGTCAACACGACCGACTCCGCGGTGCGCATGACGCACATCCCGACCGGCATCGTCGTGTCGATGCAGAACGAGAAGTCGCAGATCCAGAACCGCGCTGCCGCACTGCGTGTCCTGCAGTCCCGCCTGCTCCTGCAGCGTCAGCAGGAGGAGGCCGCGAAGAAGAAGGAGCTCGCCGGCGACATCAAGGCGAGCTGGGGCGACCAGATGCGCTCCTACGTGCTGCAGCCGTACCAGATGGTCAAGGACCTGCGCACCGAGCACGAGTCCGGCAACCCGGCTGCTGTTTTCGACGGCGCGATCGACGACTTCATCGAGGCCGGCGTCCGCTGGCGTCGCTCGCAGGGTGCCGACGTCGCCTGACCTCTCGCCGCCGCCGGCCGCGACGTAGAAGCGTTTCTGCCGAGGTAGGACTTCTTCCGCCGAGGTAGTGGCCGTGTGGCCGAGTGAGAAGCGCGTCCCGCGATGCCGCTGTCGTCAGGCGTTCTACCTCGCTGGAACTCGTTCGACCTCGGCGCTGCGCGTTCTACCTCGGCGGAGTCCGTTCTACTTCGGCGGAATTCTTTCTACTTGGGGTTGCTCGGGGCAAGCGGGCGACCCGCGACACACCGGCGTGTCCTCCGCCTGACCTCACCCGCCAGCGTGCGACGCTCGATCGGCGAGAACACCGCTCCCGGTCAGGTGGGGCAGTGCGAGGAGGGGGCACTCGTGATCCGGTTCGAGAACGTCTCGAAGGTCTACGCCCGTGGGGCGAGGCCTGCGCTCGACGACGTCACGGTCGATGTCGCGCGCGGCGAGTTCGTCTTCCTCGTCGGCGCGTCCGGCTCGGGCAAGTCGACGTTCCTGCGCCTCGTGCTGCGCGAGGAGCGTCCGACTGCCGGCCGGGTCTACGTCGCGGGCCGCGACCTGTCGACCATCTCGAGCTGGAAGGTGCCGTCGCTGCGCCGCAGCATTGGCGTCGTCTTCCAGGACTTCCGGCTGCTGCCCAACAAGACCGTCTACGAGAACGTCGCGTTCGCCCTCCAGGTCATCGGCCGTCCCCGCCACACCATCAAGACGACGGTGCCCGAGGTCCTGGAGATGGTCGGTCTCGACGGCAAGGAGAAACGGCGCCCGCACGAGCTGTCCGGTGGCGAGCAGCAGCGCGTCGCGATCGCGCGCGCGTTCGTCAACCGGCCGCAGATCCTCCTCGCCGACGAGCCCACGGGCAACCTCGACCCGACGACGTCGCTGGGCATCATGCGCCTGCTCGACCGCATCAACCGCACCGGCACCACGGTCGTCATGGCGACGCACGACGACGAGATCGTCAACGAGATGCGCAAGCGTGTCGTCGAGCTCTCGACCGGCGTCGTGGTGCGCGACGAGGCGATCGGCGCCTACGGCGAGCGCGAGTCGATCCTGCCGCAGATCGGCAGCACCCCGGTGCTCGACGCCCCCGGACGCAACCAGCCGCAGATCCGCGTGTCGCCCGAGCCGGCCGACATCGAGGCCGAGCGCGCGGCCGAGGCCGCCGCCGCGCGTGCCGCCGAGGCGGTCCCGCACCCGGCGTCGTCGCAGGACCCGGCATACGACGTCGTGCAGCAGGTCCTCGCCGAGCACGGCCGTACCCGCGCCGGACGGGAGGGCTGACGTGCGCCTCCAGTTCGTCCTGACCGAGGTCCTGCAGGGCCTGCGCCGCAACCTGACCATGGTCGTCTCCGTCGTGCTGGTGACGTTCGTGTCACTCACCTTCGTCGGCTCGGCCGCGTTGCTCCAGACCCAGGTCGACAAGCTCAAGGGGGACTGGTACGACCTCGTCGAGGTCTCGGTCTTCCTGTGCCCTGAGGGCTCGACCGCGCCGACGTGCGCGGCGGGGGAGGCCACGCAGGAGCAGATGGACGCGCTGCGCGAGGTGATCGACACCGAGCTGGGCGACGTCGTCGCGCAGGTCTACGTGGAGACGAAGGCCGACGCGTTCGAGGCGTTCAGCGAGCGCTACCCCGACGGCTACCAGGGCACCCAGCTCACCGAGGACGACATGCAGGCGTCGTTTCGGCTCAAGCTCGTCGACCCCGAGCAGTACGAGGTCGTCGCCGACGTGCTCACCGGGCGCGAGGGCGTCGAGGTCGTGGAGGACCAGCGTGCGATCTTCCAGCCGCTCTTCCTCGCGCTGAACCGCGCGTCGCTGCTCGCGGCGGGCCTTGCCGGCGTCATGCTCCTCGCGGCGGTCCTGCTCATCACGACGACCATCCGGCTGTCCGCGATGTCGCGCCGGCGGGAGACCGGGATCATGCGGCTCGTAGGTGCCTCGAACCTGTTCGTCCAGCTGCCGTTCCTGCTCGAGGGCGCGATCGCGGCCGTCCTCGGGGCGCTCTTGGCCGCGGGCGGACTGTGGCTGGGCGTGAAGTACTTCATCACCGACTGGCTGCAGGAATCGGTGAACTGGGTAGCGTATGTGACCGTGGGCGACGTGCTGCGCGTCGCCCCGCTGCTGATCGGAATCGCGGTCGGGCTTGCCGTGGTGTCGTCCGTGGTGACGCTCAACCGCTATACGAGGGTGTGAGAGGCATGCAGATCGCAGGGGGCCCCCTCCGTCCCGTGCGCGGCTGGCGACGCGCGGTCGGCGCGACGCTCGGTGCCGTGCTCGCGGCGGGACTCGTGCTCGGCGGGGTGGTGTCGGCGGGCGCCGACGACATCGACGACCGCCGCGCGGCCGCCGAGGCCGAACGGCGTCAGAAGCAGCGTGAGCGCGCGCAGCTCGAGGCGTCCCTCGAGGACACGAACGCCGACCTGCGTCAGGCCGCGCTCGATCTGAACACCGTCGAGGCGCGCCTGCCGGTGGCGGAGGCCGAGCTCGCTGCGGCGCAGGCGGCGCTCGAGGAGGCCCGGCGCAAGGCCGAGATCCTCGCCCAGCGGCTCGAGGACGCGCAGGCCGAGGAGACCGCCGTCGCGCAGCAGATCGAGAAGGACGAGGGCAAGGTCGAGGCCGCGCGAGCCGACATCGTCCAGATGGCGCGCGAGGCGTACCGGGCCGGTGACGACGCAAGTGCGCTCGGCATCGTCACCGGGGCGCAGTCCACGGAGGAATTTCTGCAGGACTTCCAGGTGTCGTCGTCGGCCGCGCGCAGCCAGGCCCGCACGCTCACGGAGCTGCAGGACGCCGAGGCGCTCGCGCGCAACCAGCAGGCGCGGCTCGACGCGATCCGCGAGACCATCGCGGCGCTCAAGAAGGAGGCCGACGCCAACGTCATCGTGGCGCAGAAGGCCGAGCGTGAGGCCGCGGACCGCAAGGCCGAGGTCGAGCGGCTCATCGCCGAGCAGAAGCGGCTCAAGGCGACGATCGAGACCAAGCGGGAGGAGACGCTCGAGGACCTCGAGCGCAACGACCAGGAGCGCGGGGAGCTCGCGGCGAAGATCAAGGGCATCATCGCCGAGCAGGAAAAGCGTGACCGGAGGCTGGCCGAGGAGCGCCGCCGCCAGCAGGAGGCGGAGAGGAACTCGGGCGGGGGCTCCTCGCAGAGGTCGTTCCTGTCGTACCCGGTGGCCTCCCCCGTGGTGACGTCGTCGTACGGCATGCGTTTCCACCCGCTCTACAAGACCTGGCGCCTGCACGCGGGCACCGACTTCCGCGCCTACTGCGGCACGCCGATCTACGCCTCGGCGGGGGGCACGGTCGTCCACGCGTACTACAAGTACGGCGCCGGCAACCAGGTGCTGATCAACCACGGCTACCACGGCGGTCGCAGCGTCATGACGGCCTACAGCCACCTGTCGGGGTTCGCCGTGGGGTCTGGCCAGAGCGTCAGCAAGGGAGACGTCATCGGATACTCGGGGACGACCGGCGGGTCGACCGCCTGCCACCTGCACTTCGAGGTGTGGGTCGACGGCAGCACCGTGGACCCGATGGGGTGGCTCCCATGATGTTCGGCCTGTTCTCCCGGCGCTGAAAAGCGCTCGACGGCCCCGCGTGCTCCCGTATCCTGGGACGTCGCGACACCCCGGGAGGAGGACACCCATGGCCAAGGGAGCCGGCAAGAAGAACGCCGACCCGCGCACGATCGTGGCCAACAACAAGAAGGCCCGCCACGACTACGTGATCGAGGACGTCTTCGAGGCGGGGATCGTCCTGTCGGGCACCGAGGTCAAGGCGCTGCGCATGGGACGGGCGTCGCTGATCGACGGCTACGCCACGATCGACCGCGGTGAGGCCTGGCTCGAGAACGTGCACATCCCCGAGTACTTCCAGGGCACGTGGAACAACCACTCCCCGCGACGGCGGCGCAAGCTGCTGCTGCACCGCGAGGAGATCCTGCGCCTCGACGCCAAGCTCAAGGAGAAGGGGCAGACCCTGATCCCGCTGAGCCTCTACTTCCTCGACGGCCGGGCCAAGGTCGAGATCGCCCTGGCCCGAGGCAAGAAGGAGTACGACAAGCGCCAGGCCCTGCGCGAGAAGCAGGACATGCGCGAGGCGCAGCGCGCCATACGCCACCGCGAGCTGCTCAGCTGAGCGACTCCACGCGCCGCACCCCAGCGCCGGCGCGCACGGTTCGCGGGATCTCCGCGATCTTGTCGACCGCGTCGACGACGCGAGCGACGTCGTCGGACGCGTCGGGGGAGTCGACCTCGACCGCGTACTCGATGCCCGTCGAGGCCCACGTGTCGGTGTCGAAGCCGCCCTGGGCGTGCACGCGCACGCCGTCCACGACGACGCCGAGGGCTTCGGCCTCGCGGTACACGTCGTTGAGGACGCATCCCGCGACGGCGAGGTGCAGCAGGTGCGCCCCCGTGAACGCGACCTCGACCGTGACCCCCTCCGGGGTCCAGCGGTGCGGCAGCGTGGGCACGCTCGACGACGGGGCCCGCAGCGTCCCGGCGCCGACCGTGACCGCGAAGCCGTCGGCGGCGTCGCTCACAGGAATAGGATCGCACCGCGCCGGGTTGACGCACTAGGATGGAACGGCTGGCTGCGGGAACGCGCCGGCTCGAACCACACAGGTTGACAACTCCACAGGGGCTGATCGGTTTCGACGGTGGTCGTGCTTCGAGGAGAAGCGGGCCGAGGATGCAGGCTCATCTCGTTAACGCGTTGCCTGCAAACCTATAGGTGCCGATAACAAGCGCACCGACTTCACCCTCGCCGCCTGAGCGAGCTCTGAAGTCCGTCGGCCCGGGGATGCTCTCGCCCCGGTAGCTGGCGTCGCCTAGAGAGCCACTGCTCGTGGTCCACGTCATCGGGGCTGCGGGGACATCTAGATGACTGGGCCCGTCCGCACCTTGTCTGCGTGAGTGCGGGGGCCGAGAAATTCACAGCAGACTGCGCCCGGAGAAGTCCTGGAAAAGCGCCACCGGACCGGGGTTCGATTCCCCGCAGCTCCACCTGTCACGAAGGCCCGCACGGCAGCTGCCGTGCGGGCCTTCGTCGTGCCTGCGGTCCGACGACGGCGGTCAGCGCAGGACCGGGACCGCGCCCGTCGGGAGCAGCGGCCGCCGGGGTGCGACCTGACCCGCGACGATCGACGCGAGCGCGAGCGCGAAACCGGCGAGCTGGACCGGGCCGAGCGCCTGGCCCAGCAGCACCGCCCCGAGGGTCGCCGCGACCAGGGGCGACAGGAGCCCCAGCACGGCGACCGACGCGACCGGGAGCTGGACGACGCCGCGGAACCACAGGGTGTAGGCGACGAGGCCACCCACGAGCCCGAGCCACGCGTAGCCCAGCAGCGCGGGGCCGTCCACGCCCACCGGGACACCCTCGACGGTGAGCGTCACCGGTATCAGCACGAGCCCACCCGCGGCGAGCTGCCACCCGGCGAAGGCCATCGGACCGACGCCGGTCGGGCGTCCCCACCGCTTGGTCAGCGTGACGCCCAGCGCCATGGATGCCGTGCCCGCGAGGCCGGCCACGATGCCGGCGGCGTCGAACCGGGCGGCCGGTCCGAGCACCACGAGCCCGACCCCGAGCACGCCGACGAGCCCCCAGCCGCACCGCCACGCCGACGGCGGCTCGCGCAGCAGGCCCACGGCCAGCGCGGCCACCAGCAGCGGCTGCGCCGCGCCCATCGTCGCTGCCACGCCACCGGGCAGGCGATCGGCAGTGACGAAGAGCAGCGGGAAGAACGCCCCGATGTTGAGCGTGCCGAGCACCGCAGCGCGCCACCACCAGACGCCGTGCGGCAGGGTCCGCGTGAAGGCCAGCGCGAGGAGCCCGGCGGGCAGCGCGCGGGCCAGGCCGGCGAAGAGCGGGTACCCGGCGGGTAGCAGCTCGGTCGTGACGACGTAGGTGGTGCCCCAGGCGGATGGGGCGAGGGCGGTGGCCAGCGTCAGGCCTGCACCACGGGCGAGGGGAGCGTTCATGCCCTCAGTGTTCGACCGACACCATCCATGAGTCCAACACATGCTCGTCACCGCATCGATCGTGCTGCACGATGGATCGATGGAGCTGCAGCAGATGCGGTACGTGGTCGCGGTCGCCCAGACGGGAAGCTTCACGCGCGCCGCCGAGCGGTGCCACGTCGTCCAGTCGGCGCTGAGCCACCAGGTAGCCAAGCTCGAGCGCGAGCTCGGGGCACGGCTGTTCGAGCGCACGAGCCGGCGAGTCCGGCTCACCCAGGCAGGGGAGGCCTTCGTCCCGGTCGCGCGGCAGTGTCTAGCCGCCGCCGACAACGCCGCCGCCGAGGTGGCCGCCGTACTGGGCGTCGTCCGCGGACGCCTGGCCGTGGGCGTCATCCCGACCGTGGCGGCGATCGACGTACCGGCCGTGCTCGACGGCTTCCGCCGCGCGCACCCCCAGGTGCGCGTCGCGCTGCGTACCGGCGCGAGCGGCGAGCTCATGGCGCAGGTGCGCGACTGCGAGCTCGACGTCGCGCTGCTCGGCCTGCCGGCGTCGGCGCGTCCGGAGGGCGTGCGCTCCCGCGTCCTCGCGCGCGACCGGCTCGTCGCCGTCGTGCCGCCGGGTCATGCGCTCGCCGGCGCCCGGCGCACGGACCTGCGCCGCCTGAGCGAGGAGGTGTTCGTCGACTTCCCGGCCGGCACGGCGGGAAGGGCCCAGAGCGACCTTGCGTTCGCCGCCGCGGGGCTCGAGCGCGACGTCGCGTTCGAGGTCAGCGCCGTCGACCTGATGACGTGGCTGGTCCGCCGAGGGCTCGGCGTGGCGATGCTGCCCTCGGCGTTCGTGCCGCAGCTCGAGGGCGTCGCCACCGTCCCGGTCGCCGACGGCCCCGAGCGCGTCGAGCACGTCGTGTGGAGCAGCCTCGGTCCGTCGCCAGCCGCGACCGCGTTCCTGCAAGCGATCGACGTCGCGATCTAGCCGGCCGCGCTCCGGGTTCGTCGCCGGTCGCCCGGCCGCAGCGACCACGTCCACAGCGCGCCGACGACGGCGATGCCCGCGGCGAGCCCGAACGCCCACGACGTGCCGGCCGCCTCCGCGGCGATCCCGAGGATCATCGGCCCGACCCCGAGCCCGCCGTCGAGCGCCATGCTCGCCGTGCCGGACGCCGCTCCCCGCTCGGCGGGCGTCGCGGTGGCGAAGACGGCGGAGAAGAACGCCGGCGTGCTGAAGGTGACGCCCACCCCCATGAGGGCCGACCCCGCGATCAGGGCCGCGGGCGTCCGGAGGACGGCCGCGAGCAGGAGACCGGCGGCGATCGTGACCAGCGCTGCCGTTGCGAGCGGGAGTGCCGGCAGGCGGTCGACGACCCGGGCGAACCCGATGCGGCCGACGACCACGACCGCGCCATAGACCAGCAGCGGGAGGCTGACGTTCGCCATCGCGAGCGACTCCGCGCGCAGGGCGGCGAACGCCAGGAACCCGCCCATCGCGACGACGGAGGCGAGGAAGCCGAGGCTCGGGGCGATCGCCGGCCGGTAGACCCACGCGGGCCGGTGCGTCGGGTCGGGGGCCGGGCCGACCGGCCGTGTCTCGCCGATGGACCCGGCCACCACCGCAGCGCCGAGCGCAAGGACGCCGGCGCCGTACCAGGCGCCGTCGAACCCCACGGTGCGGATGAGGAGCTCGCCGAGCGGCGGGCCGAGCGTGATGCCCAGGTACAGCCCGAGCGAGTTGTAGCTCACCGCCTCCCCGCGCCGGCTCTCGGGCGCGAGGTCGGCGAGCGCCGCGAGGGACGCGACGAAGAACGCCGCCTCGGCGACGCCGAGGAGCAGCCGCAGCGCGACCACGAGCACGAGCGAGCTGACGTGCGCGGTGAGGGCCAGCGTCGTCGCCGCGAGGATCCCGCCGCCCACCATGAGGGGAGCGCGCCCCCAGACGTCGCAGAGACGGCCTGCGATCGGGCGCAGCAGGAGCGCGGAGAGCGCGAAGGCGCCGAACGCGAACCCCGCGCCGGCCGCGTCCGAGCCCACCGGGCCCGTGACGTACAGGGGCAGCGTGAGCATGCCGACACCGGCTGCGGTGAAGTACGCGAGGTCGGCGAGCGCCAGGCGGATGAAGGGTGACGTCAGGAGCGGCTCGCGTGCCGGGGCGTGGGCAGTCCGCGGTGTGGGGGAGGTCGAGGCGGTCATGTCCTCAGGGTCCGGCGTGACCGGGTGCTCGGACATGGGTAGACCTACCAGTCCTGCGCGACCGGCGTGTCGCCGTCGAGCGAGACGTCACCGTCCGGTGACGGCCCGCCGAACAGTCCGTGCTCCATCGCGAACAGGGCAGCGCCGGCCCGAGTGGCGACGCCGATCCGCAGGTACACGTCCTGGACGTGGTGCTCGGCCGTCCGGGGCGAGACGACCAGCCGCGCGGCGATCTCCTTGTTGGACAGCCCGGCGGCCACGAGCCGGAGCACCTCGACCTGCCGCGGGGTGAGCCCGGCCGGACGCACCCGGTGCCCGTCGCCCGGACGACCGGCCGCGGCGAGCACCGCCCTGACGGCGTCGCCGTCGAGCCGCCCGGCTTCTGCCTCGGCCACGACCCAGGCCGCCACCTCGGCGGCGGGGCGAGGCGGGTCGTGCGGGCGCCCCTCGACCTTCGTCCGGAAGGCGTCGGCCGCGGCCAGCAGGCGGGCCTCGATCGACAGGTCGGCCGCGAGCGCGCCACGCGGGTAGCCGCTGCCGTCCAGGCGCTCGTGGTGCCGCCCGACGAGCGGCGCGACCCCGGCAAGAGCAGGGACCCGAGCCACGATCCGCTCTCCGTGGTACGGGTGGAGCCGCGCCTGGTCGCGCTCGGTCGCGCTCAGGGGGCCGGCCTTGTTCCACACGCGGCTCGAGACGCCGGCGCGGCCGATGTCGTGGAGGTGGCCGGCCCGGCGCAGCCTGCCGACCGCGCCCTGGTCGAGGCCGGCCCGGCTTCCGGCGGTGGCCGCGAGCTCCGCCACCGCTGCGCTGTGACCGTGCAGCCAGGGGCTCTTGAGGTCGACCATGTCGCCGAACACGCGAGTCACGTGCTCGACACGCGCGTCGTCGACCAGGCGCACCGGGTCGGGTTCTGCGTCGAGCAGCAGCTCGTACGCGTCGACCTCTCCGATCCCGTCGAGCACAGTGTCCATGCGCCCGAGGCAGGCCGCCGCTAGCTCGGGGTCGAGGGTCGTCCCGGCCCGGCGCCGCACCTCGGCGGCCGCCCGCTCGCTCGAGGCGAGCAGGGTGAACAGGGTGGCGATCGCGGCCACATGGGTCAGGCGCGTGGCCAGCGGGATGGCCGCGCCCGCGACGGCCGGCACGCCCCGCCCGTCCCACGACGTCGTGGTGTGCGCGAGCGCCTCCTGCACCGGCCCGGTCAGCTCGAGCCGCCGCGACGCCTCGCGGGCCACCTCGCACGTCGCGGCCGGCCCTTCGCGCTCGATCGCCGAGGAGTGGCGCAGCAGGGCGGTCGCGACGGCCGGGCGTGACCGTCCGGTGGCCGACGCGAGCGCCGGGACGAGGGCGCCGATCGCGTCGCGTGCGCTCATGCCGTCGGTCTGGAGCGCCATCCGGGTCGCGACGACGTCGTCGCCGAGCGCCGCCGCGAGCTCGACCGAGTAGGCCGTGCAGCCGACGTGCTCCAGCAGCGAGGCGTAGACGACGTCCCGCACGGTCTCGGCGTCGCACCCCAGCGCCCGGGCGAGCCGTGTCGCCACGACCGCGCGCGCGAGCGACTCGTCGGCCGCGGAGCCGGTCCCGAGGTCCGTGACGGCCGCGAGCCCACCGAGGAGCCCGAGGAGGCGGAACACCTCTTCACGATGGCACACGCACCGCGGCGCCACTCGATCACGCCTCCACGGGGATCCGCTACCCCACCCGCCGAGGTAGAGCGCCCCGCGTCGAGGTAGAACAGGACCCGCCGAGGTAGAACGGAACGTGAGGCACGCATGAGGATCGACGACCCGGGCCGTTCCTGGCCACTGCTCACGCTCGACCGGGCGGCGCTCGAGCACAACGTCGCCACGGTCGCGACGACGGTCGCCGCGGCCGGCGCCGAGCTCGCCCCGCACGTCAAGACGCACATGTCGCGCGAGCTCTGGACGCGCCAGCTCGACGCCGGGGCCTGGGGTGCGACCGTCGCGACGCCGGCACAGCTGCACGCCGCCCTGGAGTGGGGCAACGTGCGGCGCGCCTTCCTCGCCAACGAGCTCGTCGACCCGCGCGACCTGGTGTGGCTGCGCGGCGCGCTCGACCGCGACGACGCGGACGAGGTCTGGGTCTACGCCGACTCCGAGCGGGGCCTCGAGCTGCTGGCCGCGGCGTTCGCGGACGCGGCCCGTCCCGAACGTCTGGGCGTGCTGGTCGAGCTCGGCCTGCCCGGCGGCCGCACGGGGCTGCGCACGGTGCCCGACGTCGTCGCGCTGGCCCGGTCCGTCGTCGGGCGCGGGCTGCGCCTCGTCGGCGTCGCGGGGTACGAGGGCCCGGTGGCCACCGGCACGAGCGCGGCCGAGCTCGACGCCGTCGCGCGCTGGTGCGCGGCGCTGCGCGAGGCGGGCGCGGCCGTCGCTGACCTCGTCGACGGGCCCGTGGTGCTGTCGGCGGGCGGCAGCGCGTTCGCCGACGTCGTGCTGCGCGAGCTCGCGGCGGCCGCGGGCGCACGTGTCGTGCTGCGCTCCGGCGCGTACATCACCTCCGACCACGGTCACTACCGGCGCTCCGACCCGTGGGCACGCCTCGGCGCGGACCGGCTGCGCCCCGCGATCACTGTGTGGGCCTCGGTGCTCTCGGCGCCCGAACTGGGTCTGGCGATCTGCGGTCTTGGCCGGCGCGACGTGTCGTTCGACATCGACCTGCCGTTCCCGCTCGTCGAGCGCACGGTGGACGACGCCGGCCGCCTGGGTTCGGCGCGCGACCTCGCCGGTGCGACGGTCACGGCGCTCAACGACCAGCACGCATACGTCGCCCTCACCGGCGACCGGGAGCTGCGCCCGGGCGACGTCGTCGGGTTCGGCGTCTCGCACCCGTGCACCACGCTCGACAAGCACCGCACCGGACTCATCACCGACGGCGACGACGTCGTCGAGCAGGTGACCTTCCAGTTCTGACGTACCCCGAGGAGAGACCTCCGTCGCCGGGCCGGCGTCGGGCTCAGCGCCCGACGGGCTCCGGCGCGCGCTCCGGCTCGAGGGGCGCGCCGTGCGAGGGGCCGCCGATGTCCGGACCCTCGTCGGGCCCTGAGGAGCCCGGCCCGCCCGGAGCACCCGGCGCAGCGGGGCCCACGGGGCGTCGCACGAGCCGGTAGACCAGGTAGCCCACGGCGCCGACCGCGATCCACGGAAGCAGGATGCCGAGCACCAGCACGACGCCCTGGACCGTGGTCACGAGGGCGGCCCACCCCGACTCCAGACCGCCTACGAAGCCGCCCTGGCGCACGGCGGCCGTCACCGGCTCCGACATAACCTCGACGTCCAGCGTCGACATGGCCACCCGCTCGGACAGCTGCTGGCGCTGCGCCTTGAGCGCGTCGAGCTCGGCCTGGCGGTCCGAGAGCTCCTGCTCGACCCTGAGCAGGTCCTCGGTGCTGCCCGCGCTGCCCATGAGCTCGCGAAGACGCTGGGTCGAGGTGGTCAGCGCGCCGATGCGCGCGTCGAGGTCACGGCCCTGGCCCGTCACGTCGACCGTGTCGACGCTGACGTCGCGCACCTCGCCGATCCCCGACAGGGCCTCGAGCGTGTTGCTGACCCGGTCGGCGGGGATCCGCAGGGTCAGCGAGGCGCGGGCCGGCTCGTCGTCTGTGGCGGAGACCTCGGAGCGCTGCTCCACGCGCCCGCCCGCCTGCTCGGCGAGCCGGGCGAGGTCGCGGGCCGCGGCCGACGGGTCCGGCGCGACGATGGTCGCGTACGCCGTCGTCACGATCTCGCGGTCGACGCTGGCCTCCTCGGAGACGCCGCCGCCCGCGCCGAGCGCGCCATCCTCGGGAGCGTCGGCGACGGATGAACCGGAGTCGCTCGTCACGGCAGAGCCTTCGCCCGACTCGCTCATCCCGGCGTCGCCGCCGCCCGGGGAGCAAGCGGCCAGTGCCGTGGCGAAGACGGCTCCTGCGAGGACGGCGAACAGACCGCTGCGGCGGCGGTGCGACGGGGGCATGGCCACGAGCGTAGGGCGCCCGGGCGTCGTCGCTGGTGCTGCTCGCGCGATCGTGACAAGACCGTGCTGAGTCCGTGATCTTCACCCGCGGGCGGGCCGTCACGGTTCGGTCACGAACCTCGGAGGGGAATGGACAGGAGCGAGTTAAGACGCTTTACTAACAAACATGTCAGAGACGATGCGCGCATCGCGGCGAGGGCTCGGTGCCGGCCTGCGCGCCACCGCCAAGGTGCTTCCCGAGCACGCCCGGGCGCACAACCGGGCGCTCGTGCTCCAGCACCTCTTCCACGAGGGACCGACGTCCCGCGCCGACCTTGCCCGGGCGACCTCGCTGACCCGGGTCACCATCTCCGACCTCGTGAACGTGCTCCTCGCCGAAGGACTCGTCGAGGAGCTCGGCGTCCAGCCCGGCCGGCGCGTCGGCAAGCCCGCGATCCTCGTCGGGATGCGCACGGACGCCTACCAGATCGTCGCGGTCGACCTGTCCGACGACGCGGTCATGCGGGGTGCCGTGCTGACCCTCACGGGCGAGGCGGTCGTGCGCCGCTCGCTCGCCGTCGAGGGGCGCTCGGGCGACGACCTCGTCGACCTGCTCACCCGCTTCGCGCGAGGGCTGCTCTCCGCGGCGAGCCGACCCGTGATCGGTATCGGCGTCGGTTCGCCGGGCATCATCGACCCGTCGGGTCGGGTCGTCGAGGCCCCCAACCGCGCCTGGTTCGACCTGCCGCTCGCCGGCATGCTCACCGACCGGCTCGGCCTGCCCGTGCAGGTCGCCAACGACGCCAACACCGCCGCGCTCGGCGAGTACACCTACGGAGGGGCGGCGGGCTCGATGCTCGTCCTCACGATCGGGCAGGGCGTCGGCGCGGGCATCATGGTCGACGGTGCCCGCGTGCACGGGGCCGGCGACGCGGCCGGCGAGCTCGGGCACGTGACCGTCGTCGACGGCGGCGAGCCGTGCGCGTGCGGGCGCCGGGGCTGCCTCGAGACCGTGCTCTCGGTCCCCGCGCTGCGGAAGGCCGTCGCCGGTCTGGACACCGAGGAGGCGGACGCCGTGCTGGCCGCGGCGGGCAGGGTCCTCGGCACGACGCTCGCCCCCGTGGTGAGCGCGCTCAACCTGGCCGAGGTGCTGCTGTCCGGACCGGCGGAGCTGGTCGACGGCGCGCTGCGCCAGGCGGCGACCGACACCTTGCGCACACGCACGATGCCCGCCGTCGCGGCGAGCCTGCGCCTGCGCATGGCGACGCTGGACGAGGACGTGGTGCTGGCGGGCGCTGCGGTTCTGGTGCTGGCGGCGCAGCTGGGCGTCTCCTGACGCCCGTCGTTACCCGGTGCCGTCCGTGGCGGCGCCGCCCATCGAGAGGAACCCCCGTGAGAACGAGACGAATCGGCGTCGTCGCGGCAGCGACCACGACCCTGGCGCTCGCCCTCGCCGCCTGCGGTGGCGGCGAGGGCTCCGGCGACGACCCGACCGACGGGTCGACCGACGCGGCCGTCGAGCCGGCCGACATCACCCTGTGGCTCGCGGGCGCCGACACGCCCGACGAGCTGCGGCAGTACCTCATCGACACCTTCGAGGCCGAGAACCCTGGCTCGACGCTCACGATCGAGGAGCAGGACTGGGCCGACCTCGTCACCAAGCTCACGACCGCGCTGCCGGACGCCGCGAACACGCCGGACGTGGTCGAGCTCGGCAACACGCAGTCGCCGACGTTCACCACCGTGGGGGCGTTCCGCGAGATCTCGCCCGAGCTCTACGAGGAGCTGGGCGGCGACAAGCTGCTCCCGTCGTTCGTCGAGGTCGGCTCCGTCGACGGGACCGTCTACGCGCTGCCCTACTACTTCGGCTCGCGCTACATGTTCTACCGCGCCGACCTCTGGTCCGACGCCGGCCTCGAGGTTCCGGCGACGCTCGCGGAGTTCGGTGAGGCGGTCAAGAGCCTGCGCACCGACGACCTGTCCGGCTTCGCCATGGGCGGCCAGGACTGGCGCAACGGCATCTCCTGGGTGTTCGCCAACGGCGGGGAGCTCGCCGTCAAGGAGGGCGACCAGTGGACCTCCACGCTCTCGGACCCGAGCACGATCGCGGGCCTCGAGATGTGGCAGGACGTCTACGAGGGTGCGTCCAACCTTCCCGCGACCGAGCGCGACGTGGCCTACTGGGACTTCCTGAACGACTCGGCCGAGGGCGGTGCCCCCGCCGCCGCGACGATCATGGCGCCGGGCTGGGCGCGCTGGTCGATCGGCGACCTCACCACCAACGAGGAGGGTGACGAGGTGCGTGACGGGATGGCCGATGCCTCGAAGTTCGACATCTTCGCCCTGCCGGGCGTCGACGGCGGCGTCGCGCCTGTGTTCGCCGGCGGCTCGAACATCGGGATCTCCGCCACGTCCCGGCACCCGGAGCTGTCCGAGAACCTGCTGCAGATCATCTTCTCGGACGAGTACCAGACCATGCTCGCCGAGAACGGCCTCGGCCCGGCCAACTCCGACTTCACTCAGGTCATGACCGGTGACAAGTTCGGCCAGACCCTGGTCGAGACGGCCGCGGGCTCGAAGCTCACGCCGGCGGCGCCCGGCTGGGCGGCCATCGAGGGCGCGTTCGTCTACGAGGAGCTCTTCCAGAAGATCGCCGAGGGCGGCGACGTGACCGAGCTCGCCGCCGAGTACGACGAGAAGCTCACGCCGATGCTCAACGGCCAGTCGGGCTGACGACGCCGCTCGTCGACGCCGTGGGTGGGGTGGTCGCGGCCACCCCACCCACGGCTCGGACCTGGCTCGGACCTGGCTCGGACTCGGAAGGAAGATCCCGCATGACCACCACGGCGCAGACCGCGCCCTCAGCGCCCCCGGCGCCTGCGGCCCCCCGCCGGGGCCGGACTCCCGCCGCTCCGTACGCGCTGCTCGTCCCGGCCGTCGCGGTGCTGCTGGTCGGCCTGGGGTACCCCGTGTACTGGCAGGTCGTCACGTCGATGCAGCAGTTCGGCCTGGCTCAGCAGTTCGGTGCGCCGCCCGAGTTCGTCGGCCTCGACAACTACGCGCGCATCTTCACCGACGACCGCCTGTGGGCCGTGGTCACGCGCTCGATCGTCTTCTGTCTCGTCAACGCCTTCGTGACCGTGGCGATCGGCCTCGGCCTCGCCCTGCTCATGAGGGCCGTGCACCGCGGAGTCCGGGTCGTCCTGCAGGTGTCGCTCCTGCTCGCGTGGGCGACGCCGCTCGTCGCCACCGTGACCGTGTTCCGGTGGCTCTTCGACTACCGCACCGGCGTGGTCAACTGGCTGCTCGTCCGGGTCGGCTTCGAGCAGGCGGCCGGGTTCGCCTGGCTGTCCCAGACGCTCACGTTCTTCCTCGTCGCGACGTTCGTCATCGTGTGGATGTCTGTGCCGTTCGTCGCGCTGTCGCTGTACGCCGGCCTGACGCAGGTGTCCGACGACGTGCTCGAGGCCGCCCGGCTCGACGGCGCGGGGCCGGCGCAGATCGTGTGGAACATCCTGCTGCCCCTGGTCCGCCCCGTCCTGGCCATCGTCCTGCTGCTCCAGATCATCTGGGACCTGCGCGTGTTCGCGCAGATCCGGCTCCTGCAGGACGCAGGCGCCAACGTCTCCGAGACGAACCTGCTGGGCAACTTCATCTACGAGCTGGGCATCGGCAGCCAGGACTTCTCGGGTGCCGCGGCCGTCTCGATCTTCGTCCTGCTGCTCACCGTGGTCCTGTCGGCCCCGTATGTGCGCAGCCTCATGAAGGAGGACGCGGCATGAGCGCCGCCACGATGCCGGTCCCGGTGACGGCGCCGACGCAGCGGCAGGCGCCGGCCCGCCGCGTCTCGCCCCGCCGTCGCCTCGGAAAGCTCTCGCTCGGCCTGCTCGGGGTGCTCGCGGCCGCGCTCTGGGCCTTCCCGGTGTACTGGATGGTGCTCTCGGCGGTCACGCCGAACGCCCGCCTGCGGTCCGCGACGCCGACGTTCCTGCCGGTGTTCTTCACCCACCGCAACGTCGAGGCGGTCCTGACGGGCTCGGGCTTCGCCGCGGCGCTGCGGATGAGCCTCATGGTTACGGGCGTGACCGTCGTGTGCGTGCTCGCGTTCGCGTTCCTCGCGGCGCTGGCGATCAGCCGGTGGCGGTTCCGCGGGCGCACGAGCTTCGTCCTGGCCGTGCTGTTCATCCAGATGCTCCCGGCCGAGGGACTGTTCATCGCGCAGTACAAGATGCTCTCGGGCGTGGGCCTGCTCAACTCGGTGATCGGTGTCTCGGTCCTGTACACGGCGGCGATCGCGCCGTTCACGATCTGGATGCTGCGCGGGTTCGTCGCAGGGATCCCGGCCGAGCTCGAGGAGGCGGCCATGGTCGACGGCCTGTCACGCACGCAGGCGTTCCTGCGGATCACGTTCCCGCTGCTGGCGCCCGGGCTCGTCGCGTCCGGCGTGTACGCGTTCCTGCAGGCCTGGAACGAGTTCACCGTGGCGCTCGTCGTGCTGCCGGCCGAGTCGAGGCAGACCCTGCCGATCTGGCTGCGCGGCTTCATGTCGGCGTCGGTCAACCGGGGCGTCGACTGGGCGCAGGTCATGGCGGCGTCGACCCTCATCGCCGTGCCCGTGATCGTGTTCTTCCTGTTCGTGCAGGGCAGGATGACCTCCGGCCTGGTGTCGGGGGCGGTGAAGGGCTGACGTGAATCCTGCAGATCTCACCGTCGGTCTCGACATCGGCGGCACGAAGACCCTTGCCGTTCTCCTGGGGCCCGACGGCTCCGTGCTCGCGCAGACCCGCATCCCGACCCGGACGGGACCGCGCGGGATCGTCGACGGCGCGGCCAGCGCGGTGCGTGGCGTGGCCCGGCAGGCCGGCGTCGGGCTGGAGCAGGTCGCGGGCGTCGGGGCCGGCGTGCCCGGGCTCGTCGACCCCGACGCCGGCACCGTCCGGCACGCGGTCAACCTCGGTCTCGACGGCGACCCGCTCGAGCTGGCCGCGGAGCTGGCCGCTGTGCTCGGCGGCGTGCCGGTCGGGGTCGAGAACGACCTGAACGTCGCGGCACTCGGGGCCGCGCACCTCGCGCGCCAGGAGGCGGGCGGCGTCGTCGACCTCGCGTTCCTCGCGCTGGGGACGGGGCTCGCGGCGGGCCTCGTGCTCGACGGGCGCCTGCGCCGGGGCGCGCGGCACGCGGCGGGGGAGATCGGCCACGTGCCCGTCGACCCGGCCGGTGCGCCCTGTGCGTGCGGCCAGCGCGGGTGCCTCGAGCTCTATGCCTCGGGGTCGGCCGTGCACGCCCTGTGGCCGACACCCGACGGCGTGCCCGCGCCGGTGGCTCTCTTCGAGGCGGCCGCGGCGGGCGACCCCGCCGCCGTGGTGGCGCGCTCGCGGTACGCGTCGGCCGTCGCCGCGGCGGTCCGCATTCTCGTGCTGACCGTGGACGTGCGCGAGGTCGTGCTCGGCGGGGGAGTCGCGCACCTGGGCGAGCCGCTCCTCGACGCGGTGCGTGACGCGCTCGCGGCCGAGTCTGCGACGTCGCCGTTCCTCACGTCGCTGCACCTGGCCGAGCGCGTCCGGCTCGCGCCGGGGCGCGTGCCGGTCGGGGCGGTGGGCGCCGCTGTCCTCGGCCGGGAGGTCGCAGCCACCGCCGACCAGCCGAGGTAGCGCGTCTCCCGCCGAGGTAGCGCGATTTTCGACGAGGTAGCGTCACGGAAGAACGGAGACGTCATGGAAGTTGTCATCGCCCCCGCGGAGCGGCTCGCGGTGCTCGCCGCGGACGCCGTCGAGGCGCTGCTGCGCGCGAGGCCGGACGCGGTGCTCGGCCTCGCCACCGGGTCGAGCCCGCTGCGCGTGTACGACGAGCTCGCCCGCCGGCATCGCGAGGCGGGCCTCTCGTTCGCCCGAGCGCGCGGGTTCATGCTCGACGAGTACGTCGGCCTGCCGGCCGACCACCCCGAGCGCTACCGCAACGTCATCGAGACGGAGATCGTCTCGCGTGTCGACTGGCCCGCCGACAACGTGCAGGGACCGGACGGGCTCGCCGAGGACATCCCGGCGGCCTGCGCCGCCTACGAGCAGGCCATCGCCGACGCCGGAGGCGTGGACCTGCAGATCCTCGGCATCGGCACCGACGGGCACATCGCCTTCAACGAACCCGGCTCGTCGCTCGCGTCGCGCACGCGGATCAAGACGCTCACGCGGCAGACGCGCGTCGACAACGCCCGCTTCTTCGACGACGACGTCGACCAGGTGCCCACGCACTGCCTCACGCAGGGCCTCGGCACGATCATGGAGGCCCGCCACCTGGTCCTGCTGGCCACGGGCTGGCACAAGGCCGAGGCCGTGCACCAGCTCGTCGAGGGGCCGGTCTCGGCGATGTGGCCCGCCAGCGTGATGCAGCTGCACCCGCACGCGACCGTCCTCGTGGACGACGGCGCGGCGTCGCGCCTGCAGCTCGCCGACTACTACCGGCAGACGTACGCGGACAAGCCGGAGTGGCAGGGTCTGTGACCGCATCGTGTCGGCGAGTGTCGGACGAGGCGTCGTAGACTGCCCGGCATGAGCGATCCCCTCTCAGCCCCGCCGTCGCAGCCTGCGGACCCGCACGAGCCGGGCGCGGGGACGAGCGTCCTGGAGCGTCCGGAGACCCGCGAGCAGGCGGCCGAACCGGGTGACCACGAGCGCTTCGCGCACTACGTGCGCAAGGAGAAGATCATGGAGTCGGCGATGACCGGCAAGCCCGTGATCGCGCTCTGCGGCAAGGTCTGGGTGCCGGGTCGCGACCCGTCGAAGTTCCCGGTCTGCCCGGTCTGCAAGGAGATCTACGACGGGCTCCGGGACCCGCAGGACGGCGACGGCGACTCCGGAAAGTGACCGCACGGCCGCTTCCCGAGTCCGAGCCCGACACGCTAGACCTCTTCACCGCCGCCGCTGAACCGGCGCCGCACCGGCCGCTGCCGCAGTCGCCGTCCTCGTCCGCCGCGTCCCAGCTCAGCCCGGCGTTCCCGCGCCGCGCGCCCTGGGGCACGGCGTCCAACCTGCGTGCATGGCAGGCCGAGGCGCTCGCGCTGTACCACGAGCGATCGCCGCGCGACTTCCTCGCCGTCGCGACGCCCGGCGCGGGCAAGACGACGTTCGCCCTGCGGGTGGCCACCGAGCTCCTCGAGTCCGGTGTCGTGCGGCGCGTGGCCGTCGTCGCGCCTACCGAGCACCTCAAGCACCAGTGGGCCGACGCCGCGGCGCGCGTGGGCATCCGCATCGACCCGTCCTTCAAGAACAGCCAGGGCCGCCACGGCGCGCACTACGACGGCGTCGCGCTCACGTACGCGCAGGTCGCGGCCAAGCCCGCGCTGCACCGCGCGCGCACCGAGGCGGCTCCCACCCTCGTGATCCTCGACGAGGTGCACCACGGGGGCGACGCGCTGAGCTGGGGCGACGCCGTACGCGAGTCGTTCGAGGGTGCCACGCGCCGCCTGGCACTCACCGGCACGCCGTTCCGGTCCGACACGGCCTCGATCCCGTTCGTGACGTATGAGGCCGACGCGGACGGCATCCGGCGCTCCCGGGCCGACTACTCCTACGGCTACGGCGAGGCGCTGCGCGACAACGTCGTCCGCCCCGTTCTCTTCATGACGTACTCGGGCCAGATGCGCTGGCGCACGCGCGCAGGCGACGAGGTCAGCGCTCGCCTCGGCGAGGCGATGACCAAGGACATGCACGGACAGGCCTGGCGCACCGCGCTCGACCCGAACGGCGAGTGGATCCCCTCGGTGCTCGCCGCCGCGGACAAGCGCCTCTCCGAGGTGCGTCGCCAGGTGCCCGACGCGGGTGGCCTGGTCATCGCCTCCGACCAGTCCGACGCGCGCGCGTACGCCGGGCACCTCGCGCGCGTCACGGGCGAGAGCCCCACGGTGGTGCTCTCGGACGACGACGGCGCGAGCGCACGCATCGAGGAGTTCTCCGCCGGCACGCAGCGGTGGATGGTCGCCGTGCGGATGGTCTCCGAGGGCGTCGACGTCCCGCGCCTCGCCGTCGGCGTGTACGCGACGAGCACGTCGACCCCGCTGTTCTTCGCACAGGCGGTCGGCCGGTTCGTCCGCGCCCGCAAGCGCGGCGAGACGGCGTCGGTGTTCCTGCCGAGCGTGCCGCTGCTGCTCGAGCTCGCGGGCGGCATGGAGATCGAGCGCGACCACGCGCTCGACCGCCCGCAGACGGCCGAGGAGCAGGGCATCGACTACGACCCCGAGGCCGCGCTCCTCGAGGCCGCCAACCGCGAGGAGAAGGCCTCGGGGGAGCTTGAGGGCAGCTTCGAGGCGCTCGAGGCACAGGCGTCGTTCGACCGCGTGCTGTTCGACGGCGGTGAGTTCGGCACGGGCGCCGACGTCGGCTCGGCCGAGGAGCTGGACTTCCTCGGCATCCCGGGCCTGCTCGACGCCGACCAGGTCACCACGCTGCTGCGGCAGCGGCAGGCCGAGCACCTGCGTGGCCGGGCCGGCGCCGCGGCGGACGAGGCGGCGCTCGAGCGCTCCGAGGCGGAGCACCGCCGGGCGGCCGAGCTGCGCAAAGAGCTCTCCAAGCTGGTCTCGGCGTGGGCGCGCAAGTCCGGCCGCCCGCACGGGTCGGTGCACACCGAGCTGCGCCGCCGGTGCGGTGGACCCGAGGTGCCGCTCGCGACGTCCGACCAGCTCCAGGCGCGCATCGAGATGGTGCGCGGCTGGTTCGTGGGCAAGCGCTGAGCGACGCTCAGCCCAGCGTCACGTCGAGGGTCGGGATCGCGGGCTCGCCCGGTGACAGCCGCCGGGCGCCCCGCGGTAGCTCGGCCCGGGCTGTGCGATGGTGCCGCACCGCGTTCTGGACGCCGTACGCGCCGACCCAGCGCGAGTCGACCGCGCCGTCGACCACGAGCGGGACGTGCAGTGGGCGCAGGCCGCCGCTCTCCTCGCCGGCGCCCTCCTCGGGTGTCCACGCCACGACCAGCTCGTCGGGCCCGCTGATGACGACCTCCTCGACGGCGCGGGCGTCCGGGCCGAGCCGGCGCGCCGCGACCTTGCGCCCGCCCTGGCTCTCCTTCTTGATGGAGGCCTTGGCGACCGGCCGCACCACGCCCGTCGAGTCCGCGCGCGCGACGAGCTTGTAGACCATGCCGCAGGTCGGCGCACCCGAGCCGGTGACGAGCGAGGTGCCGACGCCGTACATGTCGACGGGCATCGCGGCGAGCGCCGCGATGGCGTACTCGTCGAGGTCCGAGGTCACGATGATCCTGGTGTCCCTCGCGCCGAGGGCGTCGAGCTGTTGGCGCACCTCGACCGCGAGCGCGCCGAGGTCGCCCGAGTCGATCCGCACACCCCCGAGCGACGTCCCCGCGGCGGCGACCGCGTTCTCGACGCCGCGGCGCACGTCGTAGGTGTCGACGAGCAGCGTGGTGCCGGTCCCGTGGGCGGCGACCTGCGACGCGAAGGCCGTCGGCTCGTCGTCGTGCAGCAGGGTGAACGCGTGGGCCGCGGTGCCGATCGTGTCGAGCCCGTATCGGAGCCCCGCCTCGAGGTTGGACGTGCCGGAGAACCCGGCGATGACGGCCGCGCGCGCGGCCGCGACGGCGGCCTGCTCGTGCGCGCGGCGCGAGCCCATCTCGAGGCACGGCCGGTCGGCGGCGGCGCTCGTCATGCGCGAGGCGGCGGACGCGATGGCGGAGTCGTAGTTGAGGATCGACAGCACAAGAGTCTCGAGCAGCACGGCCTCGGCGAACGTGCCCTCGACCTGCAGCAGGGGCGAGCCGGGGAAGAACATCTCGCCCTCGGCGTAGCCCTGGATGGTGCCCGTGAAGCGGTAGCCCGACAGGAAGTCGAGGGTGCGGTCGTCGACGACGTGCGTGCGCTCGAGGAAGGCGAGCTCGGCCTCGTCGAACCGGAAGTGGGGGAGCGCTTCCAGGATGCGGCCGGTGCCGGCGAGGACACCGTACCGACGGCCCGCCGGGAGCCGGCGCGTGAAGACCTCGAAGACGCAGTGCCGGTGCGCGGTGCCGTCGGCGAGCGCGGCCTGCAGCATCGTCAGCTCGTACTTGTCGGTGAGCAGGGCCAGCGACGGGCGCAGCGCGGGTCGCGGCGCCGCCGGCAGCGAGGTGGGCACAGCGGCCGGGCCGGAGGTCGGGGCGGCGGTGCCCCGGGGCTCGTCGGTCATGGGGAACACCGTAGGGCTCGGTGCCACCACAGGCAGGTCGAGCCCGCAGGGCGGGCGCGCCTAGGCTGGGAGGGTGAGTGCGACGACCAGACCGATGCTCTCGACCCTGGCCGACGCCGGGACAGCCACCGAGGAGGAGACCCGCACCGACGTTCAGACGGACCACGTGCCGGGCCTGGCCGACCCGTGGGTCACGATCGTGTGGAACGACCCGGTCAACCTCATGACCTACGTGAGCTACGTGTTCGAGAGCTACTTCGGCTACCCGCCGGCCAAGGCCAAGAAGCTCATGCTCCAGGTGCACCACGAGGGCCGGGCGGTCGTGTCGTCTGGACCGCGCGAGCGGATGGAGGTCGATGTGCAGGCGATGCAGGGGTACGGGCTGTGGGCCACCCTGCAGCAGTCCGGCCGGGGCGCCGGCGCGCCCGGCGCCGAGGGAGGTGCCGAGTGACGCCGTTCCGCTCCACGCCCGACGGGTACGTCGCGCGGTGGGAGGCCGTCGAGTGCCACGTGCTCGCCCGGGTGGCGCGTGACGTGGCCGAGCTCGTGCGCGCCGAGTCGGGCCTCGGCCCCGACGTCGAGGTCGGCGAGGGCGTCGCGTTCACCGGTGTCGGACTCGTGCCGCACGACCCTGCCGTGCAGCGGCTGCTGCCCGACGCGCACCGGGACGACCCCGACGTCGCCGCCGACTTCCGGCACCTGACCCAGACCGACCTCGCGGCCGCGAAGGTCGCCAGGCTCGAGGCGTTCGCCGACGCGCTGGACCCCGAGGGCGACGCACACGACGACGGAGAGCTCGACGAGCAGGCCTGGGCCGGCGGCGCCCAGATCCTCGTGCCGCGCGACGAGGCGCAGGCGTTCGCCGGAGCCCTCACCGACGTGCGCATCGTCCTGGCCGAGCGCCTCGGGCTCGAGGACGACGCCGCCGTCGAACTGCTGCACGACGAGGTCATCGCAGGCGTGGCCGGTGAAGAGTCTGACGACGCCGACGAGCCCGACGACGCGGATGGCACCGGCGATGCAGAGGACGCCGACGACGTCACCGACGGCGAGCAGCGCCGGTACTGGGGCGGGGTGTTCGTCGCGGCCGGGTTCGCGCAGGAGTCGCTCGTCGACGAGATGCTCGCCGACTTGCGCGCCCAGCGGGGCTGACCGGCGCGGGTGTGGCTCGCGCCACCCGTGTCGCCGGTCACGTCGGGACGTCCTGACGGCGCGTCACCGATAGGCTGCCAGCCGTGAACGACGCCCCCATCGGGATCTTCGACAGCGGGGTCGGCGGCCTCACCGTCGCCCGCGCGATCCTCGACCAGCTACCCCACGAGCAGCTGCTCTACATCGGGGACACGGCGAACGGTCCGTACGGACCGAAGCCGCTCGCCGCCGTGCGCGCGATGGCGCTCGCGGTCATGGACCAGCTGGTCGACGACGGCGTCAAGATGCTCGTCATCGCGTGCAACTCGGCGTCGTCGGTGGCGCTGCGGGACGCGCGAGAGCGCTACACCGTGCGCCGCGGCATCCCCGTGGTCGAGGTCATCCTGCCGGCCGCGCGCCGGGCCGTGCTGACGTCGCGGTCGGGCCGCATCGGCGTCGTCGCGACGAAGGCGACGGTCGACTCGCGCGCGTACGACGACGCGTTCCACGTCACGCCGGGCCTGGAGATCACGAGCCAGGCGTGCCCCGAGTTCGTCCGGCTCGCCGAGGAGGGCACGACGTCGGGCCCCGAGGCGCTCGCGATCGCGCACTCCTACCTCGAGCCGCTCAAGGTGGCCGGCGTGGACACGCTCGTGCTCGGCTGCACGCACTACCCCCTGCTGACCGGCGTGATCTCGTACGTGATGGGCGAGGACGTGACGCTCGTCTCCAGCGCCGAGGAGACCGCCAAGGACGTGTACCGCAACCTCGTCGAGCACGACCTCGAGCGCTCGCCCGACGCCGGCCCGCCCGCCCACCGGTTCCTCTCGACGGGCAGCCCCGCGCCGTTCCAGCATCTGGCCCGCCGGTTCCTCGGGCCCGAGGTGACGCTGGTGGAGGCCGCATGAGGCTCGTCACCGTCGGCGTGTCCGGCTCCTTCCCGGGCCCGGACTCGCCCGCCTCGACCTATCTCGTGCAGGCGTACGACGGCGAGCGCGACTGGAGCGTGGTGCTCGACCTGGGCAACGGCGGCCTGGGCGCGCTGCAGCGGTACGTCGACCCCGCGGACCTCGACGCCGTCGGGCTGTCGCACCTGCACCCCGACCACTGCGCCGACCTGTCGGGGCTGTACGTGTACCTCAAGTACCACCCGGAGCGCGGGGGCACCCGCACCGGCGTGACGCGTCACCTGCCCGTGTACGGGCCGGCGGGCACGCGCGAGCGCGCCGCGGCCATGTACGGGCTCGACCCGGGCGAGACGATGGACGCCGAGTACGACTTCCGCACCTGGCGGCCCGGCGTGCCCGTGCAGGTAGGCCCCCTGACCATCGAGCCGTTCGAGGTCTTCCACCCCGTCGAGGCGTACGGCGTGCGGGTCACGGGTCCGTCGTCGCTGCGCCCGGGGGAGACGGCGACGCTCGTCTTCTCCGGGGACACGGACTACTGCGAGCCTCTCGTCGAGGCGTCGCGCGACGTCGACCTGCTGCTGTGCGAGGCCGCGTTCCAGGAGGGGCGCGACGACGTCGTCGAGCGCGGCATCCACCTCACCGGGCGGCGTGCGGGCAAGGTCGCCGCGGCCGCCGGTGCGAAGCGCGTGGTGCTCACGCACATGACGTCCTGGAGCGACCCCGAGGTCACGATCGCCGAAGCACGCGAGCAGTACACCGGCCCGCTCGAGGCCGCCGTGCCCGGCGGCGTCTACGAGCTGTGACTGACGTAAGGGAGCTGATCGTGCGCAAGCAGGTGTGGCGGGCCGTCGTGGCGGACGTCGTGTGCGTCCTCGTGTTCACGCTCGTGGGTACGGCGAGCCATCGGTCGGCGGGCTCCGCGGGGGGCGTGCTGCTCGTGACGCTGCCATTCCTCGTGGGCCTGGTGGTCGGCTGGGTCGCCTCCCGCGGGTGGCGGGCGCCCGCCCGGCCGTGGCCGACCGGCGTCGCGGTGTGGTTCGCGACCGTGGCGCTCGGTCTGGTGCTGCGGCCCCTCTTCGGGGGCGGGTTCGCCGTGAGCTTCGCGATCGTGACCGCCATCTTCCTCGCCGCGGCCATGCTGGGCTGGCGACTCCTCGTCGCCCTCCTCACGCGCCACGGCACCAACGCTAGAGGGCCGCTGCGATCGCGGGGGCGAGGGCGCGTAGCGCCTTGCCCCGGTGGCTGATCGCGTTCTTCTCCGCACCGGAGAGCTCGGCCGACGTGCGCGTCCCCGGCCCGCCGTCGGGCCCGGGCGGTTGCTCGGCCGGAACGAGGATCGGGTCGTACCCGAACCCGTTCGTCCCGCGGGGCTCGGTCACCAGCACCCCGCGCATCTCGCCCGTGCGGACCTCCTCGCGTCCGTCCGGCGTGACGAGCGCGGCCGCGCACACGAACGCGGCGCCGCGGTGCTCGGGCCGCACGTCGGCGAGCTGGGCCAGAAGGAGCTCGAGGTTCGCGACGTCGTCGCCGTGCCGCCCGGCCCAGCGCGCCGAGAAGATGCCGGGCGCCCCGCCGAGCGCGTCGACCGCGAGCCCCGAGTCGTCCGCGACGGCGGGCAGGCCGGTCGCGGACGCCAGGGCGCGCGCCTTGAGGAGCGCGTTCTCGGCGAACGTCACACCGTCCTCGACGGGCGCTGGCACCCCGAGGTCCGCCGCGCTCGCGATCGCGTCGTCCCCCAGCGCGTCGAGCCCCGGCTGCGCACGCAGGACCGCGAGCAGCTCGGCGAGCTTCTTGCGGTTGTGCGTCGCCATCACCAGGCGGGCGGTCGAGCCAGGAGTCACCGCTCGAGCTCCTGGGCCAACGCCTCCTGCTGAAGCTTGGTGAGCTCGGCCGTGCCGGCCACGGCGAGGTCGAGCAGTGCGTCGAGCTCGCCGCGGTCGAACGGCGCGTGCTCGGCCGTGCCCTGTACCTCGACGAACGCGCCCGACCCGGTGGTCACGACGTTCATGTCGGTCTCGGCCCGCACGTCCTCGACGTACGGCAGGTCGAGCATCGGGACCCCGTCGATGATCCCGACGCTCACCGCGGCGACCGAGTCGGTCAGGACCTGCTTGCCGCCCGTGACGTGCCCGTGCCGTGCGCCCCACGCGACGGCGTCGGCGAGCGCAACGTAGGCGCCGGTGATCGCCGCGGTGCGCGTGCCGCCGTCGGCCTGCAGGACGTCGCAGTCGAGCACGATCGTGTTCTCGCCGAGCGCGCCCACGTCGACGACAGCGCGCAGCGCGCGGCCGATGAGGCGCGAGATCTCGTGCGTGCGCCCGCCGATCCGGCCCTTCACCGACTCGCGCTGGCTGCGCTCGTTCGTCGCGCGGGGCAGCATCGAGTACTCCGCGGTGACCCAGCCCTCGCCCGAGCCCTTCTTCCAGCGCGGGACGCCCTCGGTGAACGACGCCGCGCACAGGACGCGCGTGCGGCCGAACTCGACGAGCACCGAGCCCTCGGCGGAGTCGAGCCACCCGCGGGTGATCCGCACGGGGCGCAGCTGGTCGGGGGCACGGCCGTCGGCGCGCACGACGGCGGCCGGGGAGGTGGGGGAGGTCATGCCGCCAGCCTAGCGATAGGCCGGGGCACCCTCAGAGCCCGAGCCGGCGGCGCAGCTCACGCGCGTGCCGGCGCGACACCTCGACCCGGCTGCGCTGCCGGTCGTCCATGACGAGCACGAGCGAGCCCTGGAAGTCCGGGACCAGCTCGCGCACGTGGTCGAGGTTGACCAGGTAAGACCGGTGCGTGCGGAAGAAGTGCCCGCGCAGGCGGCGCTCGAGCTCGTTGAGAGAGAACGTCACGAGCAGCCGCTCGTCGGCCAGCTTGAGGTAGGAGTACCCGCGCGCGGCGCTCGCGTAGACGATCGCGGCGCCGTCGACCAGCACCGTGCGACCGTCCTTGGTCACGGGGATGCGCACGAGCGGCTCGACGTCGGACGGCGGCGGTGCGGGCACGGCCGGGGGTTCGTCGGCCGGGGACGAGTCCGCCTGCGGCTCGGCGTGCGCGAGCGCGCGCTGGAGCGCGCGGCGCAGCCGGTCGGCGTCGAACGGCTTGACGAGGTAGTCGGCGGCGGCGAGGTCGAACGCGTCGACCGCGTGGTCGGGGTAGGCGGTGGTGAAGATGACCTGCGGCCGGCGGGGCAGGTCGCGCAGCGCCCGGGCGACCTCGAGCCCGGACCCGCCGGGCATGCGCACGTCGAGCAGCACGAGGTCGTAGTCGAGCGACCCGAGCAGCAGCAGGGCCTCCTCGCCGTTCGTGGCCTCGCCGACCACCTGGACGCCGCCGACCTCCTCCAGGAGGTAGCGCAGCTCGGCCCGGGCGGGGGCCTCGTCGTCGACGATGAGGGCTCGCGGTCGCATCGGCGTCACCTTAGCGGGATCCGCAGGTCCACGGTCGTTCCGTGCCCGGGGTCGGACTCGACGTCGAGCGAGTACCGCTCGCCGAACAAGGTCGACAGGCGCTGCGAGATGTTCCACAGCCCGACGCCGCCGTGCCGGTCGCGCTCCTCGGCGCCCCCGGGGCGCTCGCCGGCGGTCAGCCGCGCGAGCACCTCGGGCGGCATGCCGACGCCGTCGTCGCTCACCCGGATCGACGTCGTGCGGGTCAGCGGGTCGACGCGGGCGCGCAGGCGGATCGTGCCGCCCGAGACCTTGTCGGCGATCCCGTGCTTGACCGCGTTCTCGACCAGCGGCTGGATCGTCAGCACGGGCACCCGCGTGGTGAGCACCTGCGGGTCGATGTCGTACCGGACACGCAGCCGGTCCCCGTAGCGGGCCTGCTCGAGCGAGAGGTACGTGCGGACGAAGAAGTACTCCTGCGCGAACTCGGCGAAGTGCCCGTCCTGGCGCACGGCGTAGCGGAAGAAGTCGGACAGGCGCAGCAGGAGCTGGCGCGCCTCCTCCGGGTCGGTGCGCGCCTTGGACGCGATCGTGTTGAGGACGTTGAACAGGAAGTGGGGATTGATCTGGGCCCGCAGCGCGTCGAGGCGAGCGTCCGCGGCGAGGTGGCGCTCGCGGTCCATCTCGGCGAGCTCGAGGTGCAGCGACAGCATGCTCGCCATGTCCTCCACGAGGACGCGCGGAGCAGGCTCGTCGTGCACGCGGTAGACCTTGAGCGCGCCCACCACGCGCTCGCCGATGGCGAGCGGCGCGACGACGGCGGTCTGCAGCGGGCAGCCCGGCTCGGGGCAGCCGATGTCGTCGCGCCCGTGCACGACGACGGTGCGTCCTTTGTCGATCGCCTTGCGGGACACCTTGGTCTGCAGCGCGCCGCCGACCCGGTGGTGGTCGGCGCCGTGCCCGACGAACGCGAGCACCTGCACCGTGTCGGTGATCGCGATCGCGTCGCCGCCCAGCAGCGGGCGGATGAGCTCGGCGGTGCGACGCGCCGCGTCGGGCGTCAGCCCCGAGCGCAGCGGCATCGACCGGCCGGCGTCGGCGATCGCGAGCCCCGAGCGGACGCCCCGGGGGTCCGGCGGCCGCGGCGACCCCAAGCGGGAGACACGGGGCCCGCGCAGGGCGGACGGGTACCCGAGCACGACGGCGGTCGAGAGCACGACGCCGATCGCCAGGGTCGCGAGCATGCCGAGCGGCGGGTGGACGAGCACCTGCGTCACGAGGTACACGACCGCCCAAACGGCCGCGAGCGCCACCGCCAGCGGCTGGCTACCGCCCCGCACGTCGCCACCGTCCCTTCCCTCGGCGCCCCTCGGCGACCGTGAGCCGGGCGAGGCGTTCGGCGTGCCGGTCGGCCGCCGTCCCGTGCATGATCGACCATGCCCGCTCGACGTCGTCGGGCACGCGGCTGCGCCGCGAGACGAGGACCGTCACGGCGCCTGCGACCGGCGCCGCGACGATCGTCGGCGTCACGAGCACCTCGCCCACGAGCGGGAGGTCGGCGACCGTGCCGGTCACGAACATCGCCACGGCGAGCGCGGTCCCCGTGACCATGCCCGCGACGGCGCCTGCCGCCGTCGTGCCGCGCCACCAGATCGCCAGCACGAAGACCGGCGTCAGCGCCGACCCTGCCACCGCGAAGGCCCAGGTGACCATGGTCGCCACGATGGACGACGTGACGGAGCTGAACGCGTCCGGCCCCATGCTCAGCGCGAGCGCAGCGGCCGCGCACGCCGCCACGAGCGTCGTCACGCGGCCCGCGGAGACCGCCTGGCGCTGCGTGGCGCGCGGGTTGATGTGGCGCTCGTAGACGTCGTGCCCCCACGAGGCGGCCGAGGCGAGCAGCAGGCCCGCGATCGTCGACATCACGGCGATGAGCGCACCGGCCGCGACGATCCCGAGACCCGCGTCGCCGCCGTAGATGCGGCCGAGGACCGGCAAGGCGTGCTCGGGGACGCGCAGGACACCGTCGACGGTGAGCTCGCGCAGCCAGGGGTGGTCGTCGACCGCGCCCGGGATGAGCTCGCGCGCCGCCGTGCCGAGCATGACGGCCAGCGCGTAGAAGAGGCCGGCGAGGCACAGGACCCACACGGTCGTCGTGCGTGCGGCGGTGCCGGTGGGGCTCGTGAAGTAGCGGTTCATCACGTGCGGAAGGCCCGCGGTGCCCAGCGCGAGCGTCACGATGAGCGCGAACTGGCCCACGCCGCCGTATCGTGCGCCGGGCTCGCCGAACGAGGCCTGCTCGCCCGGGTGGATCTGGTTCGGCTCGGTGCCGAGCAGCCAGCCGTCGGCACCGAGCGTGGGATTGGTCAGCGGCGCCTCGGAGAGGCCGGCCACGGCGTCGCCGTAGCGGAAGCCCTCGCCGAGCACGACCGCGGCGAGCCACACCAGCGCCGCCAGCAGCAGGAGGAACTGCACCGCCTGGGTCCACGTGGTGCCGCGCATCCCGCCGAAGGCGACGAGCCCGGCGACGACCGTCGTCGAGACCAGGACGCCGGTCGCGTACGGAGACAGGCCGGCGACGCCTTGGCCCACGAGCAGCTGCCAGGTGATGCCGCTGCCGACGCCCTGCGGCACGAGGTAGGAGAGGATGACGAGCTGCACGACGCCGACCGCCACGAGCCGCACGCGCTCCGAGCCGAGGCGCCGACCGAGGAAGTCGGGGATCGAGAACTCGCCGAAACGGCGCAGCGGGGCCGCGACGAACAGCAGCACGGGCACGAACCCGGCGGCGAACCCCACGGCGTACCACGCGCCGTCGAGCCCCGAGACGTACACGGCCGCGGCGACGCCGAGGAAGGACGCGGCGGAGAAGTAGTCGCCGCAGATGGCCCACGCGTTGGTCACGACCCCGACGCGCTGACCCGCCAGGTAGAAGTCGACCGTCGACGTGCCGCGCGGGCGCATCGCGATGGCGACGGCCGCCACGAGAGCGAGGACGAGGGCGAGGACCGCGGCGCTGGGCAGGTTCACGGCGCCGCGTCCGCGTCGTCGAGCGCGTCGCCCGACGGGCCGGGACCGCCGAGCATGCGGGCCTCGACCGCGCTCGACAGGCTGGCCGCCGCGATCCCGATGAGCGCGAAGAACGCGTACAGGCCGAACGCGGCCATGAGGAAGCCGGGACTCATCCCACCCACGAGGCGGCTCGCGGACCACCAGTCGAGCGTGATCGCGAGCAGCGGGAACCCGACGATCGCCACGAGGAACACGACGAAGTAGCCGACCGCGACCCGGCGCAGGGTGCGGAACGTCGCGTCCACCTCTGCGGGGGTGTCCCGGCCGTCGACGCCGTCGTCCATGGCGAAGACTGTACGGACGTCACGCGGTGCCACCAAAACCCCTGGTCTCGACGATCCCGCCGGTCTGCGCGGCCGTCTATGCGGAGACCACGGGCGCGCGCCACACGCGCACGCCGGTGCGCAGGAGCACTACGCCGGCCCCCGCGACCATGACCAGCCCGATGCTGGGAAGCAGCCGGCCCCACGAGTCGGTCGCGGCGCTCAGCGTGGCCAGGTGGACGAGCTGCCAGGCGGCGATCCCCGTGGTCGCGAGGCCCGCGACCGCGCAGTGCGCAACGGCGGACCACCGGTGGTTGATGAGCGCACCGGCCACGGCGACGAAGCCGGCACACAAGGTCCACAGCCCGCCCCCGGCGGTGCCGTAGACGACGCCCAGTGGCGTCATGACCCAGGGCAGCAGCGAGCCGACGACAGCCATCAGGCCGCCCACGAGCATCCCGATGCTGCCGGGGTGAAGCACCCGCCTGCGGGTGGTCGGTGCGATCGCGCTCATCGTCGAGGCCATGGGCCGATGCTAGGTGAGCGACGGCGTCCCGACGCCGTCGATCCCGCCAGCGGTCGGCGCCGTCTTGTGAGCGGTCGGTCCCGATCCGCGAGCGGTTCGTGGCCCGCGTCGACACCGGTCGGCGGCGCGGGACGACCGCTCGTGACCGCAGAGCCGCCGTCGGGAAGGAAGCTCTTGTCTCGCCCATCACACGTCCGGTTTGCTCCGGATGAACAGCCCTGGACGCGCTCTGGGCAAGGAGGCCCGGGGCGGAACGCGACGAAGGGAGCGTCCGGAGATGACCGACACTGTGCGCGAGAGCGCACCCGGCGAACCGCCGGGACACCAGCCTGTCAACGGCTGGCGCAAGGAGTACTGGCGCAAGAACCTGCGGCTCATGGTGGTGCTGCTGAGCATCTGGTTCTTCGTCTCGTTCGTGTGCGGCATCCTGCTCATCGAGCCGCTCAACACCGTGGTCATCTTCGGGTTCCCGCTGGGGCTGTGGTTCGCGCAGCAGGGCGCGATCTACACGTTCGTGGCGCTCATCGGCGTGTACGCGCTGCGCATGGACAAGCTCGACGACGAGTTCGGCGTCTCGGAGCGTGACGGAGAGGGGAACCGGCTGTGAGCGAGATTCAGGTCTGGGCCCTCGTCTTCGTCGGCCTGACGTTCGCCGCCTACCTGTACATCGCGTGGCGCAGCCGCGTGAAGGAGACGGCGGGGTTCTACGTCGCGGGGCAGGGCATCCCGCCGGTCGCCAACGGCGCCGCGGTCGCCGCGGACTGGATGTCCGCGGCGTCGTTCATCTCGATGGCGGGCCTCATCGCCTTCCTCGGCTCCGACGGCTCGGTCTACCTCATGGGGTGGACCGGTGGCTACGTGCTGCTGGCGCTGCTGCTTGCGCCGTACCTGCGCAAGTGGGGCAAGTTCACCGTTCCGGAGTTCGTGGGCGACCGGTACGCCGAGTACGTACGCCTCATCGCGGCGGTCGCGGCGATCATCGTGTCCTTCACGTACGTGGTCGGCCAGATGCGCGGCGGCGGCATCGTGTTCAGCCGGTTCCTCAACCTCGAGATCACCGGCGGCGTCATCGTCGCGGCGATCATCATCTTCCTGTACGCCGTGCTCGGCGGCATGAAGGGCATCACCTGGACGCAGGTGGCCCAGTACTCGGTGATGATCGTCGCCTACCTCATCCCCGCGGTGGCGATCGCGCAGCAGATGACCGGCATCCCGATCCCCCAGATCAGCTTCGGCCAGATTCTGGCTGAGCTCGACGCGATGAGCGCCCAGTTCGGGCTCGACGCCTACACCCAGGCGTTCACCGCCCGCCCGCAGCTCGACGTGTTCCTGGTGACGATGTCGCTCATGATCGGAACGGCCGGCCTGCCGCACGTGATCATCCGCTTCTACACCACGCGGTCGGTGCGCGGGGCGCGGTTCTCGGCACTCTGGGCGCTGGTCTTCATCGCCCTGCTGTACACGACGGCCCCTGCCGTCGGCGCGTTCACCAAGCTCAACCTCATGCAGGGTGTTCACGGCGTCGCGGCAGACGCGCTGCCCGCCTGGGTGCAGAACTGGGCGGCAACAGGCCTGGTCACGGTGGCCGAGGGTGCGACGACGATCGGCTCGCTGAGCAACAAGGAGGGGTCCGGCGCGGACCTCATCGTCAACAACGACATCCTCGTGCTGGCCACGCCCGAGATCGCAGGGCTGCCGGCCCCGATCGTCGGTCTAGTGGCGGCGGGCGGCCTCGCGGCGGCCATGTCGACGGCGGCGGGCCTGCTCCTGGTCATCTCCTCCTCGGTCTCGCACGACCTGTACTTCCGGGTCGTGAAGAAGGAGGCCTCCGAGAGCCAGCGCCTGTTGGTGGGCCGCATCGCCATGGGTCTGGCGGTGCTGGTCGCGATCTACGGCGGCATCAACCCGCCCGCCTACGTCGCTCAGGTGGTGGCCTTCGCCTTCGGCCTCGCGGCGTCGACCTTCTTCCCGATCCTGGTCCTGGGGATCTTCTGGAAGCGGGCCAACGCGATCGGGGCGGCGGCCGGCATGATCGCCGGCCTGGTGTTCACGTCGTCGTACATGATCTACACGCTCGACGTGTTCGGCACCGAGGCCCACGCGCACATCATGGGCATCAGCCCGGAGGGCATCGGCACCCTCGGTGCGATCGTGAACCTGGTCGTGATGATCACGGTGTCGAAGCTCACGGCGCCGCCCTCGGAGCACATCCAGGAGATGGTCGAGGAGATCCGCTACCCGGCG
The DNA here is from genome assembly GCA_009663185.1 of Isoptericola halalbus. Taxonomy (GTDB): domain Bacteria; phylum Actinomycetota; class Actinomycetes; order Actinomycetales; family Cellulomonadaceae; genus Isoptericola; species Isoptericola halalbus. The sequence continues at coordinate 151,106 of VJZX01000001.1, read as the reverse complement.
CGGCGCACCCAGAGCGTGACCGTCGCCGAGTAGCCCAGGCGCCGCGGCGGAGCCTTCGCCCACCTCACTGGGAACGGGTGGGCGAAGGCTCCGCCTTCGGCGTCGATAGGGTGGTGCGGGTGCACCTCGTCACGTCCGACCTCGCCTTCGCCTACCCGGGTCGCCCTGTCCTGAGGCACGTCGAGGTGCGCGTGTCCGACGGCGTCCGCCTCGGCGTCGTCGGGGAGAACGGCTCGGGCAAGTCGACGCTGCTGCACCTGCTTGCCGGCGACCTGACGCCCCAGAGCGGTGAGGCGCGGCGGTCGGGGAGCGTGGCGCTCGTCGAGCAGGAGCTCCAGGTAGCGCCCGGGCAGACGGTCGGGGACCTCGTGACCGCCACGCTTGCGGGGCTCCGAGAGGCGACGGCCGAGCTCGAGGCCGCGGCCGCCGCCTTCGACCACGAGTCGGGAGACCTCGGCGAGCTCGCGGCGATGCTCGCCAAGGTGGAGCACCTCGCGGCGTGGGACGCGGACCGGCGGGTCGACGTCGCGCTCGCCCGGCTCGGGGCGGTACGCGACCGCGACCGGACGCTCGCCTCGCTCAGCGTCGGGCAGCGCTACCGCGTGCGCCTCGCGTGCCGGCTCGCCGAGCGCTCGGACCTGCTCCTTCTCGACGAGCCGACCAACCACCTCGACGACTCCGCGATCGACTTCCTCACGGGAGAGCTCGTGGCATGGCACGGCGGCGTCGTCCTGGTCACGCACGACCGCGAGCTGCTCGACGACGTCGCCACGGCGATCTTCGACCTCGACCCGTCCATGGACGGGCGCCCGGTGCTCTACGGGCAGCCGGGGTACCTGTCCTACCGGTTCGCGAAGAACCAGGCGCTGCACCGCTGGCGCCAGCGCTACCGCGCGGAGCGGAAGCGGGCCCAGCGGCTCGCCGAGCGGCTCGACGCGGCCTACGAGGGGCTGTCCGACGAGTGGCGCCCGCCGAAGGGATCGCAGGCGCACCGGCGGGCCACGCGCGCCCGCATCCACGTCAAGGCGGCCGACCGGCTCGTGCAGCAGCTCGAGGCGGAGGCCGTCGAGGTTCCCGTGCCGCCGCTCGAGCTCGCGTTCCCAGACCTGCCGGCGATGGCACCGGGGTGGGACCCGGCCGAGCCGCTGGTCGAGCTGCGCTCGCCGCGCGTCGTCGCGTCAGACGGCCGCGTACGGCTGGACCTGCCGGGCACGCGCGTGGCGGTGCCGCCGTCGGGCCGGCTGCTCGTGGTCGGGCCGAACGGCACGGGCAAGTCGACGTTCCTGCAGGCGCTCGCGGGGCGGCTCGAGCTCTCGCGCGGTGCCCGGTCGGCCGTGACGGGGGCGCGCCTCGGCGTCGTCGGGCAGGAGGGCGAGCCGATCACGGGCGACGCACGCACGCAGTCCGGCTTCGACGCGTACGCCGCCGAGGCGCTGGCGCTGCTCGCTCGCGGGGAGCTCGACCCGGACCATCTGGTGCCCGTCGCGGCGCTCGGGCTGCTGACCGAGGAAGACCTCGATCGGCGGCTCGTCGAGCTGTCCGCGGGTCAGCGACGGCGGTTCGAGCTCGCGCGGGCGCTGCTGCACGCGCCGCACCTGCTGCTGCTCGACGAGCCGACCAACCACCTGTCGATCGACCTCGTCGACGAGCTCACCCGCGCGCTGCAGGTCACTCCCGCCGCCGTCGTCGTCGCCACGCACGACCGGCGGATGCGTGCCGACCTCGCCGACTGGCCGGTCCTCGACCTCTCGTCGAGGTAGCGCATTCTTCGCCGAGGTAGCGCGTTCTTCGGCGAGGTAGCGCCGCTCAGCCGAGGCGGCCCACCCAGCCCATCGCCTGCCGCACGAGTGCGCCCTGGCCGTTGACCATCTCGGCCTGGACGGCGTCGCTGCACGCCTCCTCGGGAGTGAGCCACGCGAGGTCGAGCGCGTCCTGCTGCGGCCGGCAGTCGCCGGCCACCGGCACCACGTAGGCGAGCGAGACGGCGTGCTGACGCGGGTCGTGGAACGGCGTGATACCTGGCGTCGGGAAGTACTCGGCCACCGTGAAGGGCTGGGGCGACGCCGGCACGCGGGGGAGGGCGACCGGTCCGAGGTCCTTCTCGATGTGCCGCAGCAGCGCGTCGCGCACCCGCTCGTGGTAGAGCACGCGGCCCGAGACGAGTGCGCGCGTCATGGTTCCCATGCTGTTGACGCGCAGCAGCAGCCCGACGGCGACGACGTCGCCCGACTCGTCGACGCGCACCGGGACGGCGTCGACGTAGAGCAGCGGCAGCTGGGCGCGCACGGCGGCGAGGTCCTCGGGCGTCAGCCAGCCGGCAGGGTCGGGGTCCCGGCGGTAGAACTCGTCGTCGGGCGGGAACTCGGCGGTGTCGGTCACGCCCTCGTTCCTACCACGCGCGGCCCTGCGTGACCGTCCTCGATCACTCCTGATCGCCGTCAGCGGAGCACGGACGGGGGAATATCGGGCGCGCCGACGGCGCTGCACCTACGAGGAGATCACCTACGAGCAGACCGTCGAGAGGACGTCCATGGCCACCGTCGAGCTGACCGACGACACCTTCGAGCAGACCGTCAAGGACAACGACATCGTCCTCGTGGACTTCTGGGCCTCGTGGTGCGGCCCGTGCCGGATGTTCGCTCCGATCTTCGAGGCCTCGAGCAAGCAGCACCCCGACGTGGTGCACGCCAAGCTCGACACCGAGGCCCAGCAGCGCATCGCCGCGGCCGCCGGCATCACCGCGATCCCGACGCTCATGGCGTTCCGCGAAGGGATCCTCGTCTTCAACCAGGCCGGCGCGCTCCCCGCGCCCGCGCTGGAGCAGCTCGTCGGCGCCGTCAAGGACCTCGACATGGACGATGTGCGCCAGCGGATCGCCGCCGCGAGCAACGGCGAACCGCGGAACTGACCCGCACGGCTCGGCGCGCAGGCGTCGATAGACTGACCCGCGCCGAGCCGGAGTGGTGGAACAGGCAGACACGCGGCACTTAGGATGCCGTGCCCCAGGGCGTGCGGGTTCAAGTCCCGCCTCCGGCACATGGGGTTCGATGTTGGAACCCGTACGGTTGGGAAGGCTCAGCGGCGGCGATCTTCTCCCGAAGGTCGTTGCTGCGGTTTCCACGCTCGGCGAGCTGCTCATCGATGGCGGCTCTCTTCAATCGCAAGTCTCGGATGCGGTCGTTGCGAGGCAATGGGCATCGCCGATCGATGGCGACGATACGGAAAAACGATGCGTTGGGCCGGGTGTCCCCGGCCCAACGCACCGCCGGTCGATCAGCCGACGCGTCGCCGCCACCAGCGCTGCTGCGGGCCGCCGGCTACAGCGTCGAGGTGATCGACGTGGAGGTGCCGTTCAACCGGTCCAGACAGCGCATCGCGCAGCGCTGGCGCGAGTCCTACGCAGGAGCCCCTCTCCTACTGTCTTTCGAGGACCCAGACGGTGTTGTCGTCCGTCGCTCCCGAGTTCCACCCGACCGAGGTGCCGGACCCGTAGAGGTATCCGCGCCCGCTGGCCTTGTTCTCGACCCGGAAGCCGCCGGTCACGCGCTGGATCGCCCAGAGCGTATCGTCGCCGATCCAGCCAGTGTTCCAGATGACTTGCCCCCCTGGATCGGTGTCGAGGTACTCACGGCCGGTGGCGACGTTGTCGATCGTCCAATACCCGGTCTGCTGCTCGGTAAACATCCAGCGCTGGTCGTCGTAGCTGCTGCCCGACTCGAGGGCGACCGCGCCGTCGGGTCCTGAGTCGAGGTACAGCCCGGCCGATGCATTGCGGATCCGATAGGTCGCTCCGCTCAACGGGACGCGGGGCGCTACGTTGTCGCGCGCGTAGCAGAAGGTGCCGAGTCCGAGCGAGTCGAAGCCGCCGGAGTTGGGGCCGTAGTGGCCTCCGCCGCCTTCGGCCCGGACCTTGCCGATGATCATCTCCCACACGTTCGGCATGGCGCGGCCCATCCGGCCGTTGTAGTGGGCGTACACCAGCTCCCACACCGGCCGCGCCCCGCCGCGCCCGAAGCTGGAGATCTGGGTGTGCTCGTTGTAGCTGCAGTTGTGGCCGTTGTGCCAGACGTACTTGGTGAAGGGCACCTCGTGGCCGTTGTTGTAGCGGGCGACGTACTCGGCGGCCTTGGCGAAGGCGCTGTCGCGCGCCGAATACAGGTCGACGCCCTGGTTCCAGGCCATCTCCATGAACTCGGCCATCAAACCTATGCCCATCATCGAATGCGACTGATCGCGTCCGGACTCCTGCCACTGGCCCAGGTCGCCGTGGATGAACGGGATCACGTGCTCGATCGAGCCTTGGCCCTTGCCGTTCCAGAAGTACTCGATCGCCTCGTCGAACTTGGCCCGGTCCTCGTTAAAGATGCCTATGGCCAGGATCGAGGCCATGTTGCACAGGTCCCAGTTGGCCCAGTAGTGGCCGTCGCAGGTGCCGTGGCGGCGGACGAGGAAGTCGTTGTTCATCGGGTAGAAGACCTCGGCCAGCATGGTCTGGAACCGGGCCCGGTCGAACCCGGGTGCGTCGCGCACGATCTCGGCGGCGTTGGCCGCCTGGTAGCCGTAGATCCCCGCCGCGAGGGACGCCTCGGTCCAGCCGGTGATCACCTTGAGCGTCCCCGACCAGGCGTTGAGGATCCGCACCGCGCAGTCTCGGTGGGCGGTATCGCCGGTGGCCTTCCAGCGCAGCCCGTTCTGGTAGGCAGCGTGCATGTCGTTGTACAGCAACCAGTAGTTCTCGGGATCGGTGCCGTTGTCGCCACGGACGATCGTTTCGACCGCCCGGGGCTCCCAGCTCGCCGACGAGTGCGAGTTGGTGATCAGCCGGTTCCAGCCGGAGATCTGGGGCTCCCGGTTCGTCTGGACGGCGTTGCGCATCCGGTCGAACTCGTCGGCCTGGAGCAGCAGCCCCGGGTGGAAGAAGCCCTGGGCCTGGGCGACGGTGATGCCCCCCGCGCCGGCGGCGGTGAGGCCGCCCGCCACGATCGCTCCTCTGAGGAGGGTCCTTCGGTTGAACCCCGCACCAGGGCGGGACTCGGGTCGTCGGTCGGTTGACATGGTGCTCCTTTGCGCCATGCGGCAGGCGGCCGGGGCGCCACCGCGAACAGGATAACGTTATCCGGCGATGTCACCGTAGCCGAGAACGTCCATGCATTTCAATGGTGGAGAGCACCACGCCGTGATAGGACGATCGCGTCGATGTCACTGGAAGTCAGCCGATCGTAGAGTCGCCCCGGTCGAAAGGCGCGAAATAGGCCTTCACAATGCACAGACGGGCGTTGTGGGTGTGATCCTCGCCCGTCCTTCGCTCGGAAGGTGGGCCACGATCACACCCACAACGCGTTCAGTCGAGGCCGAGTGTGGCGCGCAGCCGGGCGACGTGGCCCGTGGCCTTGACGTTGTACTGCGCGACGGCGACCTTGCCGTCCGGCCCGACCACGACGGTCGAGCGGATCACGCCGACATACGTCTTGCCGTAGTTCTTCTTCTCACCCCAGGCGCCGTAGGCGTCGAGCATCTTATGGTCGACGTCGGAGGCGAGCGGGAATGTCAGGGCGTCGCGCTCGGAGAACTTCTCGAGCGCGCCGAGGTCGTCTGGCGAGATGCCCACGACGGCGTAGCCCGCGCCCTGCAGCGAGGCGAGCGAGTCGCGGAAGTCGCACGCCTCGGTGGTGCAGCCCGGCGTCATCGCGGCCGGGTAGAAGTACACGACGACGCCGGCGCGCCCGGGCGCCGCAAGGGCCTCGGCGAGCGCGAACTCGCCGGTGGCACGACCGTCGCCGTCAGGCACGACGGCGGGCAGGATGAAGTCGGGTGCGGGGTCGCCGACGGCGAGACGGGTCACGAGCGCTCCTCAGCGGACGGGTCAGGGGACGCGTCGAGCCTAGTCTCGCCGGTCGTCTAGCGTTGTGCTCGTGACCTCCGCAGCATCCCGCTCGGCCTCCGCCTCGAGCCCAACCTCGGCGTCGTCCGGGAGTCCGAGCAAGCCCTTGCCCGTCCGCATGCTCCACGACCGCCTGCTCGTGCAGCCCGAGGTCGACGCCTCGGAGCGCCAGTCGTCGACCGGTCTGGTGATCCCCGCCACGGCCGTCGGTCCCAAGCGGCTCGCGTGGGCCGTCGTCGTGGCCAAGGGCGAGCACGTCCGGCAGGTCGCCGTCGGCGACCGGGTGCTGTTCGACCCCGAGGACCGCGCCGAGGTAGACCTCGGGGGCACGGACTACGTGCTGCTGCGCGAGCGCGACGTGCACGGCGTGGCGGAGGCGGACCAGGACGCCCAGACCACGGGCCTCTACCTTTGAGCCCATGACCACCGGCGACGGAGCCCACCCCGACCTCGGGACCCTCGACCTGCTCGCGCTCGACGGCGAGCTGACCGACGCCGAGCGCGCGACGCGCGACCGGGTCCGGGCGCTCATGGACACCCACGTCCGGCCGCACATCGCCCGCTGGTTCGCCGACGCCGTCTTCCCGCGCGAGATCGTGCCGGTCCTCGCGGATGCCGGCCTGCTCGGCATGCACCTGCACGGCTACGGCTGCGCCGGGCGGTCCGCGGTCGAGTACGGGCTCGCGATGGCCGAGGTCGAGGCCGCGGACTCGGGCATCCGCACGTTCGTCTCGGTCCAGGGCTCGCTCGCGATGTCCGCGATCGCCGAGCACGGCTCCGAGGCGCAGAAGCAGCACTGGCTGCCGCGCATGGCGGCGGGCGAGGCGATCGGCTGCTTCGCGCTCACCGAGCCGACGGCAGGCTCCGACCCTTCCGCCATGCGCACGCGCGCGGTGCTCGACGGCGACGAGTGGGTCATCGACGGCACCAAGAGGTGGATCGGGCTCGCGTCCGAGGCCGACGTGGCGGTCGTCTGGGCCAAGGCCGCCGGCGTCGAGGACGGTGGCGAGCGCGAGCGCGTGCGCGGCTTCCTCGTCCCGACGTCGACGCCGGGCTTCCGGGCCACGGCGATCGAGCCCAAGCTCTCGCTGCGCGCGTCGGTCCAGTGTGACATCGCGCTCGACGGCGTGCGAGTCCCCGCCGACGCGATCCTGCCTCACCACCCCGGTCTGCGCGGGCCGTTCGCGTGCCTCGACGAGGCCCGGTTCGGCATCGCCTGGGGCGCCGCGGGAGCCGCGCGCGACTGCCTCGAGGTTGCGCTCGCCTACGCTCAGGAGCGCGAGCAGTTCGGCCGGCCGCTCGCGGCGTTCCAGCTCACCCAGGCCAAGCTCGTCGAGATGGCGCTCGAGGTGAGCCGGGCGCAGCTGCTCGCGCTGCACCTCGGCCGGCTCAAAGACGCCGGCAGGCTCGAGCCGCACCAGATCTCGGTCGGCAAGCTGAGCAACGTCCGCGCCGCGCTCGACGTCGCACGCACGGCCCGCACGATCCTCGGCGGCAACGGTGTGACGCTCGACCACTCGCCGATGCGGCATGCCCTGAACCTCGAGTCGGTACGCACGTACGAGGGCACAGACGAGGTGCACACGCTGGTGCTCGGGCGGCACCTGACGGGCCACCAGGCGTTTCGGTAGGGCTGTCGCGTAGGTCACAGCTCGCAGGCCCGATCGGGTTTCCGGGCGGCCCCGCACGGCTGGTAATGTTTCTCAGCGCTAGGCGCCATTAGCTCAATTGGCAGCGCAGCTGACTCTTAATCCGCGGGTTCGGGGTTCGAGTCCCGGATGGCGCACAGCGAGCCCTCGTCGGTGGACCGGCGAGGGCTTCGTCGTCTCCTGAGCGCAGCGCAGTCACGCAGGCGTGCGCAGCGGACCGCCGCGGATGGGCTTGCCGGCACGCTCTCGTTGCCGGTTGTCGGCGACACGTGGGTCGAAGCTGTCGTAGAACAACGTGCCGACCAGCTCGCGCCTGCTGTGCACGCCGATCTTGGCGAAGACGTTCTTGAGGTGCTCCTGGACGGTGTGTGGCGACATCCTCAGCTCGGTGGCGATCTGCGAGGTCGAGCCGCCGTGCAGCACCAGCCGCGTGACCTGCTGCTCGCGGGCGGTGAGCCCGTAGATCGCCATGAGCAGCGGGGCGATCCGGTCCGGCCGCGCCGGCTCGATGATGATCGCGCACTTCGACGTGCCACCCGCCCGGAGGGAGGTGCCGTGGACGGTGACCCAGCGCCCCTCGACGGAGCGGACCTGCGCGCTCGGGCCGCGTCCGGAACCGTTGCCGTGAACATCGTCGAGCACTGCGGACGCAACCGAGGCAACCGATGCCGGCAGGGTGCCGTTGCGGTGCGTGCCGGGCAGTGCGGTCAGCCAGCGTTCCGCCTCGGGGCTCGCCGATTCGATCTCCCCGTTGACGTCGACGACGAGCAGGCCAGGTGGATCAGGTGTGTCGGGATCGATCGCCTCGCCGACGAGCAGACCATGGCGGATCCCGCAGGCGAGGTAAGGCGCCACGGTCGCCATGAAGTCGAGCTCGGTCGGATCGAACTCCGGCTGGCCGGGAGTGCGATTCATTCGCACGGTACCCCAGGCTCTGCCGGCGCCGTCGCGCAGCCCTGTCAGCATCTCCTGGGCAATGCCTGCATCGGCCATGTACTCCCGGTAGATGCGGCTGCGCTCAGGATGGCCGTCGGTCACCTCGTGCAGGGTCTGCACGCCTCGTGGGTGCCGCAGCACCTCGGCGTACTTGTTCACGTCGTCGTCCAGATACTCCCAGCGCATGACGGCAGATGTGTCCAGGTCGCAGCCCTCGCCGCCGTAGGTGCTGGTGATCAGCCGCGCCTCGGGATCAAGGGTGTACCAGTAGGGACCGTCGAGATGGGGGGTCCCGTTGGGTATGGCGGAAGCCAATGCGTCGCTGGCGTCTCTCAGGAAGCAGGCCACGTCGAGCCCCGCACGGGAGAGTGCGCGGATCCGGTCGAACGAGCGCTCCTTCGCGTACGCGCCGCCCATCCTCCAAGTATGACGCCGTCAGCTATCTACCCGACATTCCCAATTGCTCAGCAACGCCGGTCGAGTCCCAATAGGAGCGCTCCTCGGTGACGAGCCCGTCCGGCCCGAGCGTCCAGAACACGGCGGCTTCGTACGACATCGCGCGGCCGGTCGGTGGCATCTCCCCGTCGGGCCTCGGGAACGGGCCGTTGTTCGTGCCGGAGCAGGCGAGCACGAAGGCGACCCGGTCACCCGCGTCGATCGCCGTGCCGACCTGCTCCCATCGCATGTCGGGAAAGGCCCCGAATGCACCTTCCATGAAGGCCCGGATCTCGGTTCGCCCTTTCAGGGGCTCGGGAAGGAATGGGTCGTGGATGATGCCCTCCTTGGCATAGAGCGCGGCAAATGCATCTGCATCCTGCTGCGCCACGGCTTCGATGTGCTGGTGCACAAGGTCGTTCGCGGACATCTGGCTCTCCTCGCTGTTCGAGTTCCGTGACCTACGACGAGCGTCGCCCGTCGGATCGCCCGCAGCCATACCAGGTTCCTGGTAGATGTCGCCCGTCGCCCTCGCCGGTCGACCGGCGAGGGCTTCCTCGTTGCCGGACAATGGGCTGATGATCTCCACCGAGCTCGCCACGAAGCTTCGGGACGCTGGCCTGGTGTGGAACCCTGCCGACGGCGACCAGTTCCGCATCGAGGCGCCCGAGCTCGCGGGCGACGTCTTCACCGTGAGCACGATGACGATCGAGGCGCACGACTTCCCGACCGGCACGATCCTCGGCTTCAACGGCACGACCGAGTGGGCGCTCGACTCGGTGGCGATCGAGGACGCCCTGTGGCTGCCGCGCGAGGACCAGCTGCGCGCCCTGCTGCGATCCACCTTCCGCGCCCTGCGTCGCGCCGACGGCACCTACGAGGTGGAGGTCGAGCTGCTCGGAGAGCCCCGGGTCTTCGCCGACCCGGAGCCCGCCGAGGCCTACGGCCACGCGCTCCTCGCGCTCATCGAGCTCGCTCGCTGACAGACGCGCGTCGCCCAGCGTTCGCCGCGACGTCGACTGCTGCACCGCCGTCGTTCACCCCGCACCGGCACCGTTGCTCGGGGCGCCCCCACGGGGGCGCCCGCCATCGACGACGGAGGGGCGAGCATGCGTCCACGGGGACGAGCGACAGCAGGACGAGCGCGGCGCGGCGCGGGCTGGGCCGCAGGGCTGACGACGGCGGCGCTCGTCGCCGGCGGGATGCTGGTGGCCGCGCCGGCCTCGGCGGGCCCGACGCCGCCGGGCAAGACCGGCGGCGAGGCGGCAGGTCCGGCGCTCGTGCCCGACGACGGTGCGTTTCTCGAGGGGCCGGTCGCCGTCGCGGCGACCCCGGTGGCGGCGGACGACTCGGTCACGCGCCTGACGGTCGACGGCACCGTCGTCGCGGGTGCCACGAGCACCGTCGGCACCTCGACGCTGTCGTTCACGGTCGGGAGCAACTCGACCGAGTCCCGCTACGGCAACTACCTCGTGGTCAACGGGGAGCACCGCATCGACCTGCCCGACGCGGTGAGCGAGCGTGTCGACCTCCAGGTCCCGAACGAGCACCTGCGCGTGGGCGAGAACGTCGTCGACGTCTACGCGGGCACGTTCACCACGGCGTGCGGCGAGAACTACGACGACTTCGTGCTCTCCGAGTTCGGGCTCACGCTCCTCGGCGAGATCGCCGACGGCGAGGAGAACGAGTTCAGCTATGCGTTCGGTGACGGCAGCTGCGGCACCAACACCTCCTTGCGCAAGCAAGCGCAGCTTCGATTCGTCGTCCAGGCGGACCCGCAGCGCACGACCGGGCTGGCCGCCGAGCTCGACACGACGACGCTCGCCGACGGGCAGCACACGATCGAGGCCCGCACGGCCGCCGGTGGCGTCACCTCGCACCGCGTCACGGTCAACAACGCGCCCGCCGGAGCCCCCGACCTGCAGCCGGCCGACGGCACGCTCGCCAACGGCACCGTCCCGGTCACGGCCGCCCAGCCCGCGGACGGGTCCGGAGGCGTCTCCGCGCTGACGGTCGACGGCTCCGGGCCGCCCGCGCGCGCGACGCTCGGCACCGTCGTCGCGACGCTGAGCTTCGACGTCGGCTCCAACTCGATCGACGACGCCTTCCACAACCACCTCCTGGTCAACGGCGCGCGCGTCGAGCTCGGCGGCGACTGGGCCGACGAGCGCGTCGACGTCGCGATCCCGGGCCGCCTGCTCGTGCCGGGCGAGAACACGATCACGGTCGTGGCCGGGGACTTCCAGTCGTCCTGCGGCGTCAACCGCGACGACTTCGTCATCTCGAACCTCCGGCTCACGCTCGACGGCGCGTCCGTCACCGGCCACGACGTCGCCACGACGTACCCGTTCGGCGACGGGAGCTGCACGCCCAGCGACGAGCTCCTGCTCGAGGCCGTGACCCGCTGGACGATCGACGCGCCCGAGGTCACCGCGGTGCCCACCCTCGGCACGGGCGACGCGGTCCTCGCGTTCGACATCGCGTCGAACTCCATGGAGGCCCGCTACCACAGCCACCTGCTCGTGAACGGCCGACGCGTGGCCATGGACGACCGCGACTACGTGAGCGAGCGGGTCGAGATCGTCGTCCCGAACGAGTACCTCGGCCCGGGCGCCAACCGGGTCGAGGTCGTGACGGGCACGCTCGCCGGGTCGTCGTGCGGCGACAACCGCGACGACTACCTGCTCTCGTCGTTCGAGCTCACGCCAGCTGGCGGCACCGCGACGCTGGTCAGCCCGCCGACCACCTTCAACCTGGGTGACGGCAGCTGCGGGTCGAACGTCAACCCGACGCCCGAGGCTGACCTGACCTTCGCCGTCGACGGCGAGGCCCGCGGTCTGGGCGTCGACCTGGACACCAGGCAGCTCGCCGACGGCGACCACGAGCTCGCCGCGACGTCGACGAGCGGCGAGGCCGCCACGCGCCTCCTGCGCACCGACAACACCGGACCGCAGCTCGCCTCGAGCACGCCCGCCGACGGCGGGACGCTCACCTCGAGCATGCCCCTCGCGCTCGAGGTCACCGACCCGTCCGGCGTGACGGGCGCGCCCGAGGTCACGCTCGACGACGAGGCGGTCGCCGTCGGCGACCTCGTCGGCCCGGGCCTCGGCGCCGGGGAGCACGCGCTGACGGTGGAGGCGGTCGACGGGCTCGGCAACGCGAGCACGCACGACATCGCGTTCACCTCGGCCGGCATCCCGGACGTGCCGGCCGAGCTCACTCCCGAGCACGGCAGCACCGATGTCGCCACGACGGCGACACTGGCCGCTCGGGTCGCCGAGCCAGACGGCGGCGAGGTCACCGCGACCTTCTCCGCGGCCGACGTCCTGACGCCGGTCAGCGGGTTCCAGGGGACCGCCACGCGGGTGCCGACCACCCTCAGGGTGGCCGGCGAGAAGGGCATCGGCGACCTGCATGCGCTCCAGCCGGGCGACGCGGAGACGCTCGCCTCGCCCGCGTCGGGCGACATCAGCTTCCAGCGGTTCGACGTCGCGGTGCCGCGGCCCACGGACGCGCCGGTCGTGCGGTGGGAGGGAGAGGCCGACCCCGAGCGGCTCGTGACGCTGCACGTCTGGGACACCTCGGCCCGCGAGTGGGAAGGTTTGGGCACCGCGCGCGGCGCTGTCGAGGACAGCACGGTCCTGACCGCCACGATCGGTGACCGGCACCTCGACGGGCGCACCGTGCACGTGATGGTGACGGGCGAGGACCCCTTCGCCGACGACATCGACCCGGGTGCCCGCGACCGCTTCGACGACCCTGCGGACTACGACTTCGCGATGGTGCACCTCACCGACACGCAGTACCTCTCGGAGGGTGCGGTCGAGCACGCGTCGGCCGAGGAGCGGTCCGTGTGGGCGTCGGCCTACACCGGCATCACGGAGTGGGTCGCGGCCAAGGCGGACGAGCGCAAGATCTCGTACGTGGCCCACACGGGCGACATCATCGAGAACAACATCCGCGTCCCCGCGACGCCCGAGCTGGAGCAGCAGCTCCTGGGAGAGTTCGCGTTCTCCTCGTCCGCCCAGCGCATCCTCGACGAGGCGGGCGTGCCGAACGGCGTCGTCGCGGGCAACCACGACAACCGCTCGGGGACCGACGGGACGCTCTACAACCAGTACTTCGGCCCCGACAGGTATGCGGCGCTGTCGGCCGAGTGGGAGCACGCGAGCTACGGCGGTCCGTGGAAGCCGGGCGACAACGAGAACCACTACGACCTGTTCTCGGCGGGCGGTATCGACTTCGTCGTGGTCGGCCTCAGCTACGGCGTCACGCGCGACGAGGCCGAGTGGGCCGCGTCGGTCTTCCAGCGGTTCTCCGACCGCAACGGCGTCCTGCTCACGCACGACTACCTCGAGCCGAGCACCAGCCCTGACGGGCGCGGCGCGAACCTCGCCGGGACCGACGGCCCGCAGCTCTACCGGACCGTCGTGGAGGCCAACCCGAACGTCTTCCTCGTGCTCGCCGGCCACCGGCACGGCGTCGGGACGAACGTGCGGCCCCAGGTCGGGCAGGTCGGGCACGGTGTCGTCGAGCTGCTCGCGGACTACCAGTTCTACACGGTCTCCGCGGCGCAGCTCGGGCTCGGGGCCTTCTACGAGCCCGACGCCCAGCTGCGGTTCGGCGCGAGCTTCTTCCGCATGCTGCAGTTCGACATCGAGCGGGGCGAGATGAGCGTCGACACGTACTCGCCGCTGCTCGACGAGTTCGGCGCGACCGAGTACGACGCCGACCAGCGGTTCAACGGTCTCGAGGACAACATGGTGCTGCCCGTCGACCTGACGAGCCGCAGCACGTCGATCGCGACCGACACGCTCGCGGTGTACGTGCCGACCCACGAGATCGGGACGGACACCGTGGCCTCGGGCGAGGTGGCGACCGCCGAGTGGGCGGACCTGCGCCCGGGCACCACCCACGCGTGGGTGGTCGCGGCCCGCAGCGCAGGCGGCGGCGTCACCGTCGCGGAGCCGAGCGCGTTCGTCACACGCGCTCGGCAGTGATCCTGCGTCCCGGGGTGCGCCGCATCGTCGGCGCGGGGCTCGCGGCGGGCGTCGCCCTCGTGGCGGCGCCCGCCGCGGCGCACGACGCGACGTCGGACGTCCATGCCCGCGTCACCGCGGTTGCCGGCGGGCCCGACGTCGTCACGAGGGTCGACCTCGAGTACGACCTGACCATGAAGTCAGCCTGGCTCACCGCCAAGGCGTACGAGGCGACCGACCCCGAGGTCCGGCGCGAGCAGCTGGCGGCGCACGTCGACGAGGTGAGTGCCTACGTCACGAACCGCTTCGTCGTCGAGCACGCGGGCGAGCCGTGCACGCCCGAGCTCGCGGGAGCCGACGTCGTCGAGCGGTCCGGGCGGGCGTACGTGCAGCTCGACCACCGGTTCGACTGCGCAGGGGAGCCCGGAGGCGCGCACACCGTGACGAGCGCCCTGTTCCCCGACGCCGAGTCCTTCGTCCACTCGACCGAGACGATCATCGCCTACGACCTTGACGGCGAGAGCGGCTCCGCGGTGCTCACCGCGGCGAGCCCGAGCCTGACCACCGGGGAGCACCGGGCCGTCGAGCGGGCGCTGCACCGCGCGGCGGAGTTCTTCGTCCTCGGCGTGGAGCACCTGATCGGTGGGCTCGACCACGTCCTGTTCCTGCTCGCGCTCGTCGTCGCTGCGCGGCGGCTGCCCGACGTCGTCCTGGTGGCGACCGCCTTCACCGTGGCGCACTCGGTGACGTTCCTCCTGGCGGCGACCGGCGTCGTGCGGGTGCCGGGCGCCGTCGTCGAACCCCTCATCGCGCTGTCGATCGCGGCCGTCGCGGGGGCGTACGTCTGGAGCGTGCTGCCCGCGATCACACCCCGTGGCCGGTGGCTACGGTTTGTCGCCGTCTCGCGCCCTGAACGGGGACGAACCGTAGCCACCGGCGGCCGAGGGACCGGGATACGGCTCGGGGTGGTGCTCGCGTTCGGACTCGTTCACGGGCTCGGCTTCGCGGGCGCGCTCGGTGTCGACGAGCCGTGGTCGTGGGGGCTGCTCGGCGCGCTGCTGGCCTTCAACGTCGGGGTCGAGGCGGCCCAGCTCGCGCTGATCGCCGTGGCGTTCCCCTTGCTGGTCCTGCTGCGGCGCCGGTCACCCCGGGCCGCACCCTGGGTGACCGGCGGGGTCGCGGCCGGCGTGGCGGTCGCGGGCCTGTGGTGGTTCGCCGAACGCACGCTCGGCGCGTGAACCCCCGTACGCTGGACGGGTGCCCGAGTCCCTGACCGCCGACGTTCCTGCCCTGCCGGAGCCCTCCCGCTACCGCAAGCAGCCGGTGAGCTTCGTGCGCCGCAGCTCCCGGCTGACCAAGAGCCAGCAGAAGGCGTGGGACACCAAGCGCGACACCTACCTCGTCGAGGTCCCGCGCGCGCTCGCCGTGACGTCCGTGGACCCGGCCTGGCGGTTCGACGCCGAGGCGGCGTTCGGCCGGCGCGCTCCGCTGGTCGTCGAGATCGGCTCGGGCCAGGGCGAGGCGATCGTCGCGGCGGCCGACGCGGACCCCGGGCGCGACCATCTCGCCGTCGAGGTGTACACGCCGGGCCTGGCGCAGACGATCGTGCGCGCCGAGCAGTGCCGTGACCGCCAGGGTCTGAGCAACCTGCGCCTGCTGCAGGTGAACGCGGCCGAGCTGCTCGAGACGGGGCTGCCCGCCGCGAGCGTCGACGAGGTGTGGGTCTTCTTCCCCGACCCGTGGCACAAGTCCCGCCACCACAAGCGCCGTCTCGTGCGCCCGTCGTTCGCGACGCTGGTCGCGCGCGTGCTGCGCCCGGGCGGCGTGCTGCGCCTCGCGACGGACTGGGCGGAGTACGCCGGGCAGATGCTCGACGTCCTCGACGCGTGCGACGCGCTGGTCAACGTCCACGGTCCGGGCGGCGTCGCGCCCCGGTACACCGGACGCGTGCTGACGAGCTTCGAACGCAAGGGTCAGGCGGCCGGCCGCGGCGTGACCGACCTGGAGTACCTGCGACCCGCTCCGCACGAGTCGACGAGCGGCGTCGGTCCGGACGCTGACGGCCCCGGATAGGCTCGGGGGGTGACCACGACGACAGACCGACAGCAGCGCGTCGGACTCGCCACCTGCTCCGTCCTGCCCGATCTCGACCCCGGCGACCGGCCCATCATCGGCGCGCTCGCCGACCGCGGCGTCACCGCCGAGCCCGTCGTGTGGGACGACCCCGACGTCGACTGGGCGGCCTACGACCTCGTGGTCGTGCGCTCGACGTGGGACTACTCGCCGCGGCGCGACGAGTTCCTGCGCTGGGCGGACCGCGTCCCGCGCCTGGCCAACCCTGCCGACGTCCTGCGCTGGAACACCGACAAGGGCTACCTGCGCACGCTCGAGGCCGCGGGTGTGCCCGTGATCCCGACGATCTGGCTCGACCCGTCGCGCCACTTCTCCAAGCGTGCGGTGCACACCCGGATGCCGGCGTTCGGCGATTTCGTCGTCAAGCCTGTGGTGAGCGCGGGGGCCCAGGACACGGGGCGCTACCAGCCCGTGAGCGCGCAGTCGCGCGGCCTGGCGATCCAGCACGCCGTGGAGCTGCTCGACGGCGGCCGCGCGGTCATGATCCAGCCCTACGTGACGTCGGTCGACACCGCGGGGGAGACCTGCCTCGTGTTCGTCGACGGCCAGTTCCGGCACGCCGCGCGCAAGAACGCGCTCCTGACCGGCCCGCGTCCGACCGCGGGCCTGTACCAGGAGGAGACGATGTCGGCCGTCGAGGCGACCGAGGCGCAGATCGAGGTTGCCACCCGCGCGCTCGACGTCGCGCGCGCCGAGCTCGGCCGCACGGAGCAGTTCCTCTACGCGCGCGTCGACCTGGTCAACCAGGACGACGGCACACCGATGCTCATCGAGCTGGAGCTGACCGAGCCGTCGCTGTGGATGCAGTACGCCGGCGACGCCAAGACGCTCGACGCGCTCGCCGACGCGATCGTCGCCCGGCTGTAGGGCCGGGTCCGACCGGAGCGGCCGGAGCGGAGACGACGAAGGCCCCGCACGAGGACTCACGTCCCGTGCGGGGCCTTGCGGTGGGGTGGCTAACCGGGCTTGAACCGGCGACCTCCTGGACCACAACCAGGCGCTCTACCGACTGAGCTATAGCCACCATGGCGCGGGCGCGTGCGCACCGGCCGTCGAAAAGTGTACATGCTCGACCACGCGTTCAGGACACCGGCGGACGTCGGGTGACGGACGTCTCTGCGATGCGGGCCGCGACTGCGCGCGCGGTCGCGGAGTCGGGTCCCGGCAGGGGGACGAGCAGGGCCTCGCGGTAGTACCGCAGCTCGTCGATGCTCTCGAGGATGTCGGCGAGCGCCCGGTGGCCGCCCTCCTTCTTGGGGGCGGCGAAGTAGACACGCGGGTACCAGCGTCGCGCGAGCTCCTTGATCGAGGACACGTCGACGATCCGGTAGTGCAGGTGACCCACGAGGTCGGGCATGTCGCGGTCCAGGAACATCTTGTCGGTCCCGACCGAGTTGCCCGCCAGGGGTGCCTTGCGCGCCTCGGGTACCCAGGTGCGCACGTACTCGAGCACCGTCTTCTCGGCCTCGGCGAGCGTCACGCCGGCGGCGAGCTCGGTGATGAGGCCCGACGTCGTGTGCATCTCGCGCACGAAGTCGTTCATCTGCTCGAGCGCCGCGGCAGGCGGTGCGATCACGACGTCGACGCCGTCGCCGAGCACGTTGAGCTCAGAGTCCGTGACGACGGCGGCCACCTCGACGAGCGCGTCGGCGCGCACGTCCAGGCCGGTCATCTCGCAGTCGATCCACACGATGCGGTCGTTCGGGTTCGCGGGGCTCACGGAGGTCAGCCTACGGCCGCACGACGAAGGCCCCGGGGATCGGACGACTCGTGGTGGTCGGTTCGGTGTCCCCGGGGCCTTCTGACCTGCTGTCCCGCTCGCGCCTGGCGGTCACCCGGAGGTGCGGCGGGCCGTGCAGGTGTCACGCGGTCTTCCAACCGCGCAGCCGGGCCGTGACGTGGCGCCGGACACGGTGTCGGACGGCGTGCGGTCGCGCGCTCTGCCGCTGCAGCTCGCGCAGTCGTCGGTAGGTCCTGATCTGCTCGGCCTCGGCGAGGCGCTCGCGGTGGATGATCCTCGTCAGCACGAGGACCTCGATGGGGTGCATGGTGGTGCTTCCTTCGTGACGTGGTTGTCCGAGCCCTGGCCAAGGGGCTCACCACCGCCCGGCGTGGGCCGGACGGGCGTCACCGCGGTGTGCTGGTGAGTCTGGCAAGGACAAGGGAGCGGCTGCACGCCTTTTTCGTGACACCGTCAGCGGGTGAAGAACGGGCGAGCTGCGCCGCTACCATGACAGAGCGCCTCCGTAGCTCAATGGATAGAGCACCGGCCTTCTAATCCGTAGGTTGCAGGTTCGAGTCCTGCCGGGGGCACCACGCCTGCACGGCGTCGGCGACGCGGCGAGGTACGGTCGACGCAGCCCGTCCCCGACGAGAGGACCGTCATGGCGCGCCCCGAGCTCAAGCTGCAGGTCGAGCTGCCGAGCGACCAGGAGGTCGGCGTCCCGGCCGATTTCGCGTCGGTGTGGCACACGTCGACGTCGTTCGTCATCGACTTCGTCACCGCCAAGTCACCCGCCAAGCCGCTCGTCGACCGTGAGACGGGCGAGCAGACCGGGCACGCCCTGCCCGTCAGGGTGGCGGCCCGCGTCCGGATCCCGCCCCAGCAGGTCTTCGAGCTCGCGCGGGCGCTCACACAGCAGCTCGACGCGTGGGAGCGCGAGACCGGGCGCAAGTCCGACGGCTCGCAGGACTGACGCCGGTGCTCAGGCCTCGCCGTCGCCGAGCGCCTCGAGCCGCACGGCGTCGGTGAGGTGGATCTGGCCGCGCCGCAGCTCGACGCATCCCGCCTCGGCCAGCTCGCCGAGCGCCATGGTGGTGCGCTCGCGCGTCGCCCCGACGAGCGCCGCGAGCTGGGCGTGCGTGAGCCGGACCGGCTCGCCGGGCGCGTGGCGCGCCAACCGGCACAGCGTCGCGGCGAGGCGCGCGGTCAGGGTCTTGCCGGTGAGGTCCGCGAGCTGGTCCTCGAGGTCGGTCAGGCGGATCGAGAGCAGCTCGGCGATGCGCAGGGCGATGCGCGGCTCGGTGAAGAGCATCTCGCGCACGTCGGTGCGGCTCATGAGGCACAGCTCGGCCGCGTCGAGCGCCTCGGCCCAGGTCGCGCGCATGCGCAGCCCCAGCGGGTGCATCTCGCCGAACACCGTGCCCGGTCCGAGCACCGCCGTCGTGACCGTGCGGCCGTCGGGCAGCACACGGAACAGCCGTACGCGCCCGCGCTTGACGATGAACAGCGCCTCCACGGGCCGCAGCGGGTCGTAGACGACCTGGCCGGCGTCGACCGTGCGCATCGGTGCGCGTGCGCCGATCTCGGCCATCTCGTGGGGAGAGAGGTCCCGGAACAGGTCCACCTCGGCGAGGCAGTAGACCTCGTCGGTGGGGTTGTCGGCGGGGTAGTCGACGCCACTCACCCTATTCATCCTGGTCCGGCCCGACGGCGGTGTCCAGGAGACGCAGCAGGTCCGGCAGGTCGGGGTTGCCGAGGCAGACGACGTGCTCGCCGAGGAGGTACGTCGGCGTGCCGACCACGCCGGCCGGGAGGGGTCGATCGGCGACGTCGAGCACCTCGACGGGGTAGGAAGGCCGCGCAAGGCGCACGGCCCGGGCGCGTGCCCAGGCCGTGCGGCATCCCGCGCAGTCGGGGGACACGACCACGCGGAGGAGGGGCGGGCTCACGGGCGACGACGGTGCAGCCCGAACAGGACGAGCGCCGTGACGAGGCCGTACAGGAGGTGACCCATGAGGCTCATCCACTGGTCGCGCTCGACGACCAACACCATGTCGCGCATCGCCGGGTCGGCGGTCAGGCTCAGCCAGATCGGCATGAGCACGAGTGCGCCGAGCACCCACCAGATCACGCCGTACACGGCGCCCGCCCCGAGGGCGGGCCCGAGCCGGGCGGCGAACGACCAGGCGAGCACGCCGAAGATCGCGCCGATGACGGCGGAGTTGGCCAGGTGCACGAAGAAGCCGACCGTGGCGTCCTCGACCCCGACGAGCATGCCGACCATGGGCAGCACGCCCATCATCGCCATGAGCACGCCGAACACGAGGCCGCCCACGAGGCCGGCAACCGCGCCCGCGAGGCCGCGGGCAACGATGCCGGTGTGCGCGGCGGGGTGCTCGGCGGCGCGGCCTGCCGGATGTGCTGCGGTGGACACGATCTCGCTCCCTTCTGCGGTGCCGCCGGTGGTCGGCGGCCGTACCTCGAGCCTCGTCGCGCGCATCGCCGCCGTCGGTGACCTGGGTGACACAACGTCCACCCACCGGCGCGCGCGTTTGGCACGGCCCTCGGCACAGGCAAGGATGTGCCCCGTGACGACTGGATCCCTGGGAACGCGTGCCCCGCACCGCGACGGGAGCCGGCCCGAGGCCGAGGCCGAGCTCGGCCAGACCGTGTACGACGTCGCGCGCGACCTGCGCCGCGACGTCGCCGCCGTGCGCCTGCCCCTGCCGATCGACGGGGCCACGGAGGCCGAGGCGTCGCGCACGCGGCTCCTCGCCCAGCTCGACGAGCACCTGCTGCCGCGCCTGAAGGAGCTGTCGTCGCCCGCTGTCGTCGTGGTCGCGGGTTCGACCGGCGCAGGCAAGTCGACCCTGTACAACTCGCTGCTGGGCGAGGAGATCTCCGCCGCCGGCGTGCTGCGCCCCACGACGCGTGAGCCGGTGCTCGCGTTCAACCCGGCCGACGTCGACGTCGTCGCCGACGGCCCGGTGACCGAGCTCTCGCGCGTCGTCCACCACGCAGGCGTGCCGCGCGGCACGGCGCTGCTCGACGCTCCCGACCTCGACTCGTTCCTCCAGCAGAACCGGTCCACCGCGCAGCAGCTGCTCGAGGCCGCGGACCTCTGGCTGTTCGTCACGACGGCGGCACGGTACGGCGACGCGCTGCCGTGGCGGGCGCTCGAGCGCGCCACCGAGCGCGGTGCCGCGGTCGCGATGGTGCTCAACCGCGTGCCCCGCGAGACGCTGACGACCGTGCGCGGCGACCTGCTGCAGCGCCTGCGCGAGCACGGCATGACCGACGTCCCGCTGTTCGTGGTGCCGGACGTCGGCCCGCACGAGGGCCTGCTCGACCCGATCGTCGTGGCACCGGTGCGGCGATGGCTCATGCTGCTCGGGGGACCCGACCGGTCGCGGGCCGTCATCGTGCGCACCCTCAAGGGTGCGCTCGGCGCGCTCCCGGCGTGGGTGACGTCGCTCGCCGACGCGGTCGAGGCCCAGGGGGAGGCCGCCGAGGTGCTGCGGCGCACCGTGACCCATGAGCTACCGGCCGCGGAGAAGCTGGCCCGCGACGCCGTCGCCGCGGGGGTCGTCGCCGGGGCGTCGGTCGAGGCGCGCTGGCGCGAGCTGTCCGGGACGGCACACGTCGACCGGGTCACGGTCAGGGGCGAGAGAGCCCGCAGCACGCGGCGGGCCGGGCGCTCGCGCGGGGCTGCGCTCGAGAGCATGCGCACCGAGGTGGTCGGGGCGGCGACGCGCACGCTCGCCGCGGCCGGGGCGCGCGTCGAGGAGCGGCTGCGGGCCGTGCTCGCCGGGATCGGAGCGCCCGCGGGCGGTGCCAGCGTCGTGCCCGACCCTGGCGCCCGGTCCGTCGCGCGGGAGGAGGCCGTGCCGTCCGCGGTGGCCGGGTGGAGCGAGCGAGCCGACGCCGTCGTGGCCGACCTGCTCACGGACGCGACCCGTCGCCGGCGCGTCGAGGCGGCCGTCAAGGCGTTCGACCGGCGCGGGCTCGGCACGCTCGTGCTCGCGTCGGCGGCGGGGTCCGACGACGCCGCGCGGCTGCTCGAGCGCGTCCTGGGCGAGATCGCCCAGGAGCCGATCGCCGCCGTGCGCGAGGACCTCGCCGACCGGGCGGCCGTCGTCGTGCATGCCGAGGTGCAGGCCGTGCTCGACCGGCTCGAGGCAACTGACCCCACCGACGACGCGGCCTCCGGGCTGCGCGTGCGTCTCGCCGAGCTCAGGAGGATGACATGACGACGTCCGACGACGCGACGCTGCGCGCCCGCACGGAGGACCTCGCCGAGGCCCTCAGGCTCGCGGGGCCGCGGCTCGACGCGGCGACGCGGCGGCGAGTCGAGACCGCGGTCGAGGGTGTTCAGCAGCGGCTCGCGCTCGGCGTCGACCACACGGTCGTGGCGCTCGCGGGCGGCACCGGGTCGGGCAAGTCGAGCCTGTTCAACAAGGTCTCGCGCCTGTCGTTCGCGGACGTCGGGGTCAAGCGCCCGACGACGGCTCGCGTCACCGCGTGCGCGTGGTCGGCGGGCGCAGAGGCCCTGCTCGACTGGATCGGCGTGGACCGCGAGCGCCGCATCACCCAGAGCGGGGACCTCGACGTTGGCGTCGGAGACCTCGGGGGCCTCGTCCTGCTCGACCTGCCCGACCACGACTCGATCGAGCCCTCGCACCGTGAGGTCGTCGACCGCGTGCTGCCGATGGTGGACCTGCTCGTGTGGGTCGTCGCTCCGCAGAAGTACGCCGACGACGCGCTGCACTCGGGGTATCTGCGCGAGGAGGTGGGCAGCGAGTCCTCGATGGTCGTGCTGCTCAACCAGGTCGACACGGTGCCCGACGGGCAGCGCGAGAACCTCGAGACCGACCTCGCCCGGCTGCTGCGCGACGACGGCCTGGAGGGCGTGTGGGTCCAGGGTGTCTCGGCGCGGACGGGTGAGGGGATCGCCCGGGTGTACGAGCTGCTCGAGGAGGTGTGCGCACGACGTTCCGTCGCGGCAGGCCGGGCGGCGGCCGAGCTCGACGCCGCGGCGCGGGCGCTGCTCGACCAGACGCCTGCGGAGGTTCCCTGGCACATGGACAGCG
This sequence comes from Isoptericola halalbus, assembly GCA_009663185.1. Classification (GTDB taxonomy): domain Bacteria; phylum Actinomycetota; class Actinomycetes; order Actinomycetales; family Cellulomonadaceae; genus Isoptericola; species Isoptericola halalbus. Next base: position 128,280 of record VJZX01000001.1, on the reverse strand, counting down.
CGGTCGAGCGCGAGCTCGTGGCGCTCATCGACGCGACGGGTCTCGACGCGGTGGCGAGCCAGGTGGGTGCGGCGGTGCGCAACGGGTACGGCATGCCCGAGTTCCCGCCCCCGGACCGTGACGCGATCGCGCTGTCGCGATCGCGCTGGCTCACGCGCGCCGGGGCGGCGCTGCGACCGGGGTGGCAGCGGGCGCTTGCGGAGTCGGTGTCGAGCGCGGACACGCTGCGTACTGCGGTGGCCGGCGCGATGCGGGGCATCTCGCTGGACACCCGTGGACCGGCGACGGCGCGGTCGATGCTGCGGTGGGCGTGGGTGGCCGCGGGGCTCGCGGTGCTGCTGGGCGTGGCGGGGGCGTTGGGGGTGACCGCGCTGCTGGATCTTGCCGCGCCGTGGCCCTTGGTCCTGCTCGTGGCCGCCGGCGCCGCCGCGGTCGGGGCGGTGGCGCTCTTCGTAGCGCGGGTCGCGGTGCGTCGCTCGCTGGCCCGACGGCGTGAGCGCGCGGTCGCGACGGCGGGCAGGGCGGCGCTCTCGCAGGTGCTCGCCGACGGGCTGGGCGCCCCGACGCAGCGGCTGCTCATCGAGCACCGGCGGGTGCGCGAGATCGCGACGTCCGTGCGCGACCTCCCGCACGGACGACCGCTCACCGGGTCTCTGAGGCTGCCCACAGCCGACGAGGTCGACGCGCCGTCCACAGGTGCGCGGTCGGGCGGGGACAGGGCGTCCGCTCCCGCCTGATCCTGGGCGTCCCGGCCGGCGCGGTGCCGGCCCGCGGACCTCAGGAGGATGCATGAGCGACGTCAACGTCACCGTCGTCGGGCACGCCGGCACCGAGCCCAGCCTGTCCACGTCACCGAACGGTGTGGAGTGGACCACCTTCCGCCTTGCCAGCACGCGCCGCGTGCGTGACCCGCGCACCGGTGAGTGGACCGACGGCGAGACGCTGTGGTTCACGGTCAAGGCGTTCCGCGAGAAGGCGCGCCACCTCAGCCTCTCGGTGCGCAAGGGCGACCCCGTGGTCGTCACGGGGCGGTTCACGACCGAGGAGTGGGACGGCGAGCGGGCGCACCCGCTCGCGGACGGCTCCACCGCGACCCTGACGGAGAGGCGCTACCGGCACGTGATCGAGGCTCAGCACGTCGGTGTCGATGCCACGCGTGGCATGGTCCGGTACGCGCGCGTCAACGACCGGCCGGATGCGGGCGCGGTGCCGGGCGGTGCCCCGGAGGCGCCGGGATCCCTGGATCGCGCGGCGTCGTCGGGCGTCGCCGACGTCGAGGACCCGTGGGACGTGCGCGCGAGCACGGAGCCGGGGAAGGACACCGTCGGCGTCGACGACCTCGTCGACGAACAGGCGCTCGCCGAGCTGGTCGAGCCGGTCGGCGCGTGAGGCGCGTCGTCGCGTAGGCTGGGGGACCGGCCGCAAGCCGGTCCTCCAGCGCGTCCGCTGGAGCCCCCCTGTGAATCTCCCGCGCGATCGAACGGTGGAAGCGAAAGCCAGTGGCTGAGTTCATCTACTCCATGTACAAGGCGCGCAAGGCGCACGGCGACAAGGTCATCCTCGACGACGTGTCGCTGAACTTCCTGCCCGGCGCCAAGATCGGCGTCGTCGGCCCCAACGGCGCCGGCAAGTCGACCATCCTCAAGATCATGGCCGGCCTCGAGCACCCGTCCAACGGCGAGGCGCGCCTCGCGCCCGGGTACACGGTCGGCATCCTGCAGCAGGAGCCACCGCTGAACGAGGAGAAGACGGTCCTCGGCAACATCGAGGAGGCGGTCGCCGGCATCAAGTCCAAGGTCGACCGCTTCAACGAGATCTCCGCCCTCATGGCGGAGCCCGACGCGGACTTCGACGCGCTCCTGGCGGAGATGGGCGAGCTGCAGGAGGCCATCGACCACGCCGACGCGTGGGAGCTGGACTCGCAGCTCGAGCAGGCGATGGACGCCCTGCGCTGCCCGCCGCCCGACGCCGACGTCACGGTGCTCTCGGGTGGTGAGCGCCGCCGCGTCGCGCTGTGCAAGCTGCTCCTGGAGAAGCCGGACCTGCTGCTGCTCGACGAGCCGACCAACCACCTGGATGCCGAGTCGGTCCAGTGGCTCGAGCAGCACCTGGCCAAGTACCCCGGCGCCGTGCTCGCCGTCACGCACGACCGGTACTTCCTCGACCATGTCGCGGGGTGGATCTGCGAGGTCGACCGCGGCCGTCTGTACCCGTACGAGGGCAACTACTCGACGTACCTGGAGAAGAAGCAGTCGCGCCTGGAGGTCCAGGGCAAGAAGGACGCCAAGCTCGCCAAGCGCCTTAAGTCCGAGCTCGAGTGGGTGCGCCAGAGCGCCAAGGGCCGCCAGGCCAAGAGCAAGGCGCGCCTGCAGCGCTATGAGGAGATGGCGGCCGAGGCCGAGCGGACGCGCAAGCTCGACTTCGAGGAGATCCAGATCCCGGCCGGTCCGCGCCTGGGCAGCCTGGTCCTCGAGGCGACGAACCTCCAGAAGGGCTTCGGCGACCGCCGGCTCATCGACGGGCTCAGCTTCACGCTGCCGCGCAACGGCATCGTCGGCGTCATCGGCCCCAACGGCGTCGGCAAGACGACGCTGTTCAAGACGATCGTGGGCCTCGAGCCGCTCGACGGCGGCGAGCTCAAGATCGGCGACACGGTCAAGGTCTCGTACGTCGACCAGAGCCGCGGCGGCATCGACCCCAAGAAGACGCTGTGGGAGGTCGTCTCGGACGGTCTCGACTTCATCAAGGTCGGCAACGTCGAGATCCCGTCGCGCGCCTACGTCGCGTCGTTCGGCTTCAAGGGCCCTGACCAGCAGAAGCCCGCGGGCGTGCTGTCCGGCGGCGAGCGCAACCGCCTCAACCTGGCGCTGACGCTCAAGCAGGGCGGCAACCTGCTCCTGCTCGACGAGCCGACCAACGACCTCGACGTCGAGACTCTCGGCTCGCTCGAGAACGCGCTTCTCGAGTTCCCGGGCTGCGCCGTCGTCGTCTCGCACGACCGGTGGTTCCTCGACCGCGTCGCGACACACATCCTCGCCTACGAGGGCACCGAGGAGAACCCGGCGGCCTGGTACTGGTTCGAGGGCAACTTCGCGTCCTACGAGGACAACAAGGTCGAGCGACTCGGCGCCGAGGCCGCGCGGCCGCACCGCGTGACCTACCGCAAGCTCACCCGCGACTGACGCTGTGAGCGGGATTTCGGCCCACGTCCGCACGCGGAGGTGGGCCGAAATCCCGCTCACACGCATTTCCCGTTGATCTGCGGCCCGTGTGGCGGGCAGCATCACCTCGCATGACGACCGCCGAGACACGCACCCGACCGACCTGGCCCGAGCTGCCCGCCCACGTGCGCGCGGAGGTCGAGGCGCGGCTCGGTGCACCGGTGACGGGCTGGACCAGCCACGACGGTGGCTACTCGCCGGGGCTGGCCTCGACGCTGCGCACGGAGGCCGGGCCGGTGTTCGTCAAGGCCGTCGACGGCGGGCACGAGGTCGCCGCTCGCCTCTACGGCGCCGAGGCTGCCCGGCACGCCTTGCTGCCCGACGGCGCCCCGGTGGCCCCCTTGCGCTGGTCGCTCAGGGTTCCCGACGGCGGGTGGGTCGTGCTCGGGTTCGACGCTGTCGCCGGGCGCGCCCCGCGCACGCCGTGGGACGACGACGAGCTGACCGCCGTCGTCGACCTCGCCCGGGAGGTGGCGTCGCACGAGGTGCCGGCCGGCGTCCTGCCCGAGGCCGGCGACGAGATCCCCTTCGGATTCTGGGCGCGGCTCGCCGAAGAGCGGCCCGTGAGCCTGGGCACCTACGACCCGTGGGTCGCCGCGAACCTCGAACGACTGGCCGACCTCGAGGCCCCGCTGGCACAGGCCGCGGCCGGTCCGTGGCTCCAGCACGGCGACCTGCGGGCCGACAACGTGCTGCTGCGGCCCGACGGCACCGCGGTCGCTGTCGACTGGCCGTACGCGTTCCGCGGGGCCGCGTTCTGCGACGTCGTGGGGATGCTTCCGTCGGTGCGGGTCGAGGGTGGACCCGACCCTGAGGACGTGCTCGCCCGCCACCCCCTGCCACGCGGTACGGACGCCGACGCCGTCACGTGCTACCTCGCGGCGCTGACGGGCTACTTCGTCCACGCGTCGTTGCAGCAGCCCCCACCTCGGATCCCGCACGTGCGGGCGTTCCAGCGCGCCCAGGCCGAGGTCTGCGTCCCCTGGCTGCGCCACCGCCTGCCCGTCTGACGCTGTGGGTGTCCACCCCACAACGCTGACCTGCGCGCTTCGCCCGATCTGTGCACACTGGGCGCATGACCCCAGCCGACGACGTGCCGCGCGGCCCGATCGAGTCGGCACCCGCAGTCGGGAAGCACGCGGCGGGCCCGCCCGACGTCCTCTCCGCGGGTGACCTGCCCGGTCCGGGCGCGTCGATCGTCGCCCTCATCGACGCGCTCGACACGCTCCGGGCACGCCTGGGCGCGCTGCGCCTGCCGCTCGAGACGCCGGGCGCCGCGGTCGCGCGAGCTGACCGCGCGCGTGCGGTCGACCAGCTCGACGACTATCTCCTGCCGCGGCTGCGGGCCGAGCGGGCCCCGCTGCTCGTCGTCGTCGGCGGGTCGACCGGTGCGGGCAAGTCGACGCTCGTGAACTCCCTGCTGGGAGAGCAGGTCTCTGCTCCAGGGGTGCTGCGCCCGACGACGCGCGCGCCGGTGCTCGTGCACCACCCGTTGGACGCGCGCTGGTTCACGACCGACCGGGTGCTGCCTGGGCTCGCGCGCGTCACGACCGACGCCTCGGACGCACCCCGACCCGAAGCCCGCCAGCCTTCCGGCACGGTGACGGGGCGGTCCCTGCGCCTGGTCAAGAGCGACGCCCTGCCGCAAGGGCTCGCGCTGCTCGACGCACCCGACATCGACTCGGTCGAGACCGCCAACCGCGAGCTCGCGGCGGAGCTGCTCGGCGCGGCCGACCTGTGGCTGTTCGTCACCACCGCCGCCCGGTACGCCGACGCCGTGCCCTGGGACCTGCTCGTGCAGGCGGCCGCGCGCAGGGCGCAGGTGGCGATGGTGCTCGACCGGGTCGACCCGGGCGCGGAGACGGTCGCCGACGACCTGCGCCGGCTCATGGCCGAGCACGGCCTCGGTGACGCGCCGCTCTTCGTCATCCCCGAGGCGGCCGACGCCGGCCCCGGTGCGCTCGACGACGGCTACCTGCCCGAGGAGGCGGTCGGTGAGGTCGCGACCTGGCTCACCGGCCTCGGCGGGGACCCGGAGGCCCGCGCACGCGTCATCGCAGCGACGCGCGACGGCGTCATCGACGACCTCGTGCGCCGCGCGGTCCACCTCGCCGACGCCGCCGACGCCCAGCAGGCCGCCGACGCGCGCCTGCGTGACGCCGTGCACCGCCACCACGGCGACGCGCTCGCGCAGGTCGACGCCGCCACGTCCGACGGCGCCCTCCTGCGCGGCGAGGTGCTCGCACGCTGGCAGGACTTCGTCGGCACGAGCGAGTTCTTCAGGTCCGTCGAGGCCGGCGTGGGCCGTGCACGCGACGCGCTCGTCGCCTTCTTCCGCGGCAAGCCGCGCCAGGCGCCGCAGGTGGAGCAGGCGATCGCGCACGGGCTCGAGTCCGTCGTCCTCGACGCCGCCGAGCAGGCCGCGGAGCGCACGTACGAGACGTGGCGCGGCGACGCCGCTGGCGCCGCGCTGCTGCAGGGCCTCGAGCTGTCACGCACCTCGGGCGGCCTGCGCGCCCAGGTCGGCGAGGAGATCCGCGGTTGGCAGTCGGACGTCCTCGAGCTCGTGCGCGAGCAGGGCGCCGAGAAGCGCGGCACCGCGCGTGCCCTGTCGCTGGGGGTGAACGCGCTCGGTGTGTGCCTCATGATCCTCGTCTTCGCCTCGACGGCGGGGCTCACGGGCGCCGAGATCGGGATCGCGGGCGGCACCGCGATCCTGGCGCAGAAGCTGCTCGAGGCCGTGTTCGGCGACGACGCCGTGCGGCGGCTGTCGGTCGAGGCCAAGAAGCGCCTGAACGCCCGCGTCCAGTCGGTGCTCGACGGTCAGGCCGCCCGATACACCGCCCAGCTCGACGCGCTCGGCACCCGCGCCCCTGCGGGCGACGGGCTGCGCGAGGCGGCGCGGGCGGTCGAGGGTGCGGCGCGCTCCGAGCGCTCCGTGCGCCCCGCCGAGGCCGGCGGCACGACCCGCCCGTTCAGCGGCGGGATGCTCCGCGGCGTGGGCGCCCTCCGCCGGCCCACCACCGACGGAGTCCCGCGCGTCGAGCCCCCGGGCGAGGTGCCCGACGCCGGCCCTCAACGGCGCTCCGGCTTCTGGGGCTGGCTGTTCGGACGGAAGGACTCCGCCTGGTGAGCCGCATCGACCTCGCCGCGCGCACCGCGGCGCTCGAGGCCGCCGTGGCCGAGGGCACGGGCCGCCTCGACCGTGACCTGCTCGACGAGGGGCGCGCGGTCGTCGCCCGTGCCCGCGAGCGCGGCGGGTTGTCCGCCGAGCACACGGTCGTGGCGCTCGCCGGCGCGACGGGCTCCGGCAAGTCGAGCGTGCTGAACGCCGTGGTGGGGGATGAGATCGCCCCGCCCGGAGTGCGCCGTCCCACGACCGCGCACGCGCTCGCGGCCGTCTGGGGCGCGGGCGCAGACCCGCTGCTCGACTGGCTCGACGTCCGACGACGGCACGAGATGCCGGTCGCTCCCGTCGCGGACGGGTCGGCGAACCCGAGCCCGAGTCCCGGCCCGGCGCCCACCGCACGGGGGCTGTTCCGGCGCCACCGCACGCCCGTGGGCATCACGACCGGACTCGTGCTGCTCGACCTGCCCGACCACGACTCGGTCATCACCGAGCACCGCGTCCGGGCCGAGCGGCTCGTCGAGCGCGCCGATCTGCTCGTGTGGGGCGTCGATCCGCAGAAGTACGCCGACAACGCGCTGCACGAGCGGTACCTGCGGGCTCTCGCCGGGCGTGCCGACGTCGTGGTCGTGGCGCTCAACCAGGTCGACCGCCTCGCCCCTGCCGAGACCGACGCGATGCTCGCCGACCTGCGGCGCCTCGTCGCCGCCGACGGGCTCGACGGCGCGCGCGTGCTGGGGATGTCGGCCCGCACCGGCCAGGGCGTCGACCATCTGCGCCGGCTCCTCGCCGACGCTGCCCAGCGCCGCGAGGCCGCGACGGCGCGGCTGGCCGGGGACGAGCGTGCCGTCGGCCGGCGGATCCTCGACGTGTGCGGTCAGGCGCCGTCGGAGCGCGCGGGGGAGCGGGCCAGGGACGCACTCACCGCCGCGCTGGAGGACGCCGCCGGGGTGCCGACCGTCGTCGACGCCGTACGCCGGTCGGCCGTTCGCGACGCGCGCGCCGCGACGGGGTGGCCGGTGACCCGCTGGCTGGGACGGTTCCGTCCCGACCCCCTGCGCCGGCTCGGGCTGAAGCCCGACCCCGCCAGGTCGGGGGAGCGGCCCGACCTCGTACGCACCTCCCTTCCCCGGACCCGGCCGTCGGTGCGCGCCGCGTCCGCCTCGGCGGTGCGCCGGTATGTCGACCGCGTGACCGAGGGCGCTCCCGACCCGTGGGTTCTCGCCGCCCGGCACCGCGCGCAGGAGGGTATCGACCGGCTGCCCGACGCGTTGGACGCGGCCGTCGCGGGCACCCAGCTCGAGGCGGCACGCCGGCCCGTGTGGTGGCGAGCCGTCGGGGTGCTGCAGTGGCTCCTCCTCACCGCGGCGATTGCCGGGCTGCTGTGGCTCGCGGCGGCTGCGGCCGTGGCGTACTTCCAGCTCCCGCCGCTGATCATGCCCGAGCTGATGGTCGACATGTCCGACAGAGGCGGGGGAGTCCTCGAGGTCCCGTGGGCGACGCTGCTCGCGATCGGCGGCGTCGTGCTCGGCCTGCTGCTCGCGCTCGTCTCGCGACTCTTCGCCGCGTTCGGTGCCCGACGGCGGGCCGCGCGGGCGCGGCGGCGCCTCAGCGAGTCGGTGGCCGAGGTCGCGGACCGGCTCGTGTGGATGCCCGTCAGCGAGGAGATGACCGCGCTCGGGCGTTGCCGGCTGGCCGCGGCGATCGCGGCGTCCTGAGCGCCCGGCGGGCTCAGTCACACCGCGAGTAGAGCTCGCGGCTCAACACCGACGAGCCGCCTACCTGCGGCGGAGTTGTCCACAGCGCGGACGTGTCGTCTCGCCCGCGCGGTGTGATGCCGATACGCTCATCGGCGCCGTGGGGGCCACCGGCACCTCGGCCACGTGACCGCTCAAGGCCGACCCGAGGGACGCACGCATGCCCCGCACCGCTCGCCGCACGATGATTGCCGCCGTCCTGGCGCTGACCGGCCTGCTGGCCGCCTGCTCGGGGGCCGAGGAGCCCGCCGGTCCGGCCTCGCCCACGCCCTCGGCTGCAGCGACGCCCAGCCCGTCTCCGTCGCCCAGCCCGTCCGCCGAGCCCGAGATCCCCAAGCCCGAGCGACCCGCTGCCATGGACAAGCACGACGCCGACGGCGCGGCCGCAGCGGCGGAGTATTTCCTGTCTCTCTACAAGTACACCAAGGCCACAGGAGACACTGCCGAGTGGGAAGAGATGTCTCACCGGGCATGCACCTTCTGCCAGACCGTACTCGAACGGTCTTCGGAGATCCGCAAGAAGGACCTCACAATTGATGGCGGGGACGTTACCTCTCGACTCTTCCAGACGTACCAGCGAGACGCTCTGACCGGCATCTATCCACTGGACCTGGAGGTGACTCAGCAAGCTTCGACCACCATATTTCCGGATGGATCCGTCGAGTCCTCGGCCGAGAAGGTCGTCGCCATCATGCGTGTAGAGATGGGTTTACGAAAGGGCAGTTGGGTGGTCGTGACCGTCGCCCCCGCACCGGAGAATTGACCATGCTGGCACTCGCACTTGTGGCAACGGCGAGCCTCTCGTTCACGCTACCTATGGGAGCTGGGAAGTGTGGCGAGATGATTACGTGCGAGACCGGGGGCAGCACGATCCATACCGAAGCCACCCTTCCGGGGCAGCACGGGCTGATCACTTCGTCCTCGAGTGGCTCGTCCGACTATGTCTACTGGCGCACCACGCCGGCGCTGTGCTGGCTGCGAGACGTGGGCGACGCGAGCGGCACCCGACTCGCGGAGTCGTGCCGCGAAGGCCGTCAGACGGCCTACCAGGGCCTGGAGTGCGGCGACGACGAGTACGCCCTGGACGCGCTGTTCCGCGCCGAACGCCTCGAGGACGGCAGTGTCGGCAGGGCGGAGCTGGTCAACGAGGGCACGTGCGTCAGCCCGGCCGACCTGCTGGACGCCGCCGCCACCGAGTTCGCCACCCTGAAGATCCAGCCCTCCCCGCTGCACGTGCAGCCCCCGGACGGCTGGACCCTGATCAACGTCGAGACCATCACCTACACCGAGGACCAGCCGCAGGAGTTCGACACCACCCTGCTCGGGGTCCCGGTCACCATCCGCGCGGTCCCGGAGGAGTTCGCCTGGGACTATGACGACGGCACCGCCCCGTTGGTGACCGACCAGCCCGGCGCCCCGTACCCGGACCACACCGTCGGGCACGCCTACACCACCCCGGGAGAGGTCACCATCGAGCTGAGCACCACCTGGCGCGGCCAGTTCCAGATCACCGGCACCCCGACCTGGACCGACGTCCCCGGCACCGCCACCACGACCAGCAGCGCCGGACCGATCACCGTGCACGAGGCCCGCACCCGCCTCGTCGAGGACGCCACCGGCTGACCCGCACCCACGATGGTTCTGATGGGGTGCGGAATGCGCGCATTCCGCAACCGATCAGAACCACGGCAGCGGCACGGGGGAACCACCGTGCGACGATTCGGGGCATGATGCGACTGCACGTCCCCGTCCCGCTGCGCTGGTCCGACCTCGACGCATACCAGCACGTCAACAACGTGGCGATGTTCCGGCTCCTCGAGGACGCCCGCATCACCGCGTTCTGGCGGCACCCCGAGGCGGAGGACGGCGACGGCTGGCCGACGGCGATCCTGGACTCGGGCCCCACCGCGTCGTCGCACACCCTCGTGGCGGCCCAGCAGATCGAGTATCTGCGGCCGCTCAGCTTCTCGCGCACACCCGTGCGCGTCGAGCTGTGGATCGGCAAGATCGGCGGCGCGAGCCTGGACGTCTGCTACGAGGTGCACGACGGCGCGCCCGGCGGGTTCCCGCGCACCGGCCCGGCGTCGGGCGGCGAGCCATACGTGCGCGCGGCGACAACCATCGTGCTCATCGACGCCGCGACCGGCCATCCACGCCGCATCACCGACACCGAGCGCGCCGCCTGGGCGGCCTTCACGGGCGAGCCGCTGGTCTTCCGACGTGGATAGCGAGCACGGGTTGCCTCGACGAAACTAGGTGATCTGACCGTTCTGTACCGTTGCCTGATGGACAGTGCCAAGTCGTCGGTGCCTCAGTATTCGCTCACCGAGCAGCGACGAGAGGCCGTCCTCGAGGCACTCGCTGGACTGTGCGGCCAGCGAGCGGCGATCGTCGAAGAGCGCCATGTCGGCCACTCCTGGGCACCGGTCACCAGGGTGCTGCTCGATGCGCAGTACGACGGCCTGGGCCGTTCGGTCATCGTCAAGACCCGGCGCGTGGACGGCGAGGGATTCGGCGGCCCCGCGCACCTGCGACGTGAGATTGTCGGCCTGCGTTTCTCGCGGACGACCGGCATCGCTGCGCAGGTGCTCCACGTCGATGACATGAACGGCTTCGTGATCCAGTCGGATCTCGGATCATGGCCGACGTTGGAGTCGGTGCTCCTCGGGAACAACGCGACGTGCGCCACAGAGGCCACCGTCGGGTTCGCACGAGCGGTAGGACGGTTGCACTCGGCAACCGCCGGCCGACATGACGATTACCGTGCCGCGCTTGCTGGGTTTGGTGATGCTGACGTGAGCACGGGCGGACGCGTCGGGTCTCAGGGCATATGGCGGTGGCAGGAGGTCGAGCGCGCCTGCGACGGTCTCGGCTTTCCCGAACCCGGGCGGGCGCTCGACGACGACATCGGCAGGCTGAGAGCAGACCTGGACGACCCACGCCAGCATGGCGGGCTCGTGCATCACGACCTGAACCCGACGAACGCGCTGGTGGCGGACGACGGCATCCGGCTGGTCGACTTCGAGGGGTGCTCGTTCGGGCACATCGGCATGGATGCGTCGTTCCTCCACTTTCCCTTCCCCACGTACAGCGCGCACTGGGCCGTGCTGCCGTCGAGCGTGGTGGAGTCCGCCGAGATCGCCTACCAGGAGGAGCTCGGCGCCGCCCGTGACGCACTCGTCCACTACGACGAGATGCTTGCGGTCGGCGCCGCGACCCTGCTCGTCACTCGGACGCTCCGCCTTCCGCTGCTGGCCTCGCCGGGGCAATCGGCTCACGACCGATGGCGCCGCCGCGCTCAGCTGGTTCAACAGATCGAGGTGTTCCGTCGTCTCGCTGACCGCGCCGGAGTTCTCCCGGCGATGTCGACGTGGCTTGGCCGCCTCGCTGAGGCCATGGTCGAGCGGTGGCCGGCCGCAGGGTCGCCGCCGCCGATCTTCCCGGCATTCGCGATCTCCGGCCCCCTCACCCCGGAGCCCCTCGCTTCCTAGGACCGCGCCAGGGCTCGGCGCTCGGCCTCGGCTGTGACGTTCCGTCGCATGCCGCCGAACACGACACCGTGGAACGGAGCGACTGCCCACCAGTAGAGCTGGCCGATCAGACCGCGGGGGTGGAACACCGCCCGCTGACGGAACAAGCTCCCGCGGCCGTCGGGACTCTCGTCGGTGCGCAGCTCGAGCCAGGCGAGCCCGGGCAGCCGCATCTCGGCCCGCAGCAGGAGGCGGCGGCCGGGCTCGATGGCCTCGACGCGCCAGAAGTCGAGCGCGTCGTCGACCACCAGGTGCTGCCTGTCTCGCCGCCCGCGGCGCAGTCCCGGCCCGCCGACCAGGCGGTCGAGCACGCCGCGAAGCCGCCAGGCGACCGGCCAGGAGTACCAGCCGTTCTCGCCGCCGATCTCCTCGAGGACGGACCACAGGACGTCGCGCGGGGCCGCGACGACGGCCTCCCGGACGTCGGCGTAGAGCGAGCCGCCGGCCCAGTCGGGGTCCGAGGGCAGCGGGTCGGACGGTGCGCCCGGCACCGACGCCGACGACCAGCGAGTCGTGACCTCGCCGTCGTGGATCCGCTCGTGGGCGAGCTTGATGGCGCGGTCCACGCCCGTGAGGCCGCCGGGCGGGTCCGGCACGTGGCGCGCGATGTCGCGCTCGCGGCACACGACCTCGTGCTGGAGCGAGGCGACGAGCGGGCGCGCGATCCCGGAGGGCACCGGCGTGACCAGGCCGACCCACAGGCTCGACAGCCGCGGGGTCAGGACCGGGACGCCGACGATGAACCGGCGGGGAAGCCCGGCGACCCGCGCGTAGCGCTGCATCATCTCGCGGTACGTGAGCACGTCCGGTCCGCCGATGTCGAAGCCGCGCGACACGTCGCCGGGCATCGACGCCGCGCCGACCAGGTAGTGCAGCACGTCCCGGATCGCGATCGGCTGGATGCGGTTGTCGACCCATCTCGGCGTCGTCATGGCGGGCAGGCGCTCCGTCAGGTACCGCATCATCTCGAACGATGCCGACCCGGAGCCGAGGATCACCGCGGCTCGCAGCACCGTCGTCCGGACGCCTGACGCCAGCAGGATCTCTCCGACCTCCTTGCGCGACGCCAGGTGTGGGGAGAGCTCCTCGTCGGGGATGTCGGGCGACAGCCCGCCGAGGTAGACGATCCGGCCGACGCCGGCCTCGCGCGCCGACTGGGCGAACGTCCGGGCGACGCGGCGGTCGAGCGCCTCGAACGTCCGTCCCGTACCCAGTGAGTGGATGAGGTAGTAGGCAACGTCGACGCCGTCGAGCGCGGCGCGCAGCTGCACCAGGTCGGTCGCGTCTGCCTCGACGAGCTCGACGCGCCCAGCCCAGTCGCGGCCGGCGAGCCGGGCGGGCTGGCGGGCGAGGGCGACCACGTCGTGGCCCGCGGCCAGCAGCTCGGGAACCAGGCGGCCCCCCACGTATCCGGTGACCCCGGTGACCGCGATCCTCATCCCAGCAGCTCCAGTAACTCGCGCTCGGCGCGCCGCGACGAGCGGGTCGACCCGATCGTCTCTCCGCGCTCCCACAGGTCCCACAGGCGCGGGTCGATGTACGACGAGCGGGCCACGGCCGGCGTGTTGCCCAGCTCGTCGGCGACGTCGCGCACGATCCCGGCGATGACCTTGCGTCGCCCGCGGGCCGACGACGGCGGCGCACCCGCGTCGGCCAGCGCCCGGGCGGCGAGGACGGTCGCGTGCCAGGTGCGGAAGTCCTTGGCTGTGGCGTCGTCGCCGAGCCGCTCCTTGACGTACTCCTGCACGTCGGCGCTCCGCACGTCGTGCCAGCGGATCCGCCCGTCGGGGCCGTCCTCGCGCCACGCGAGCAGGTCCTCGCCGCCACGGCGGCGTTTGAGGGTCGCCACCAGCTCGGCGACGACGGGGTCCTCGACGAGCACGTCCCGTACCTGGCCCGACTTCGCCGGGTACCGGAAGTGCACCGACCCGTCCCGGCGCACGCGCACGTGGTCCTTGCGGAGCGTCGCGAGGCCGTAGCTCTTGTTGCGTCGCGCGTAGGCCTCGCTGCCCGCGCGGAACAACGCCAGGTCGAGGAGCCGGAACGCGAGCGCGAGCACCTTCTCGCGCGGCATGCCCGGCAGGCCGAGGTCGCGCGTCACCCGGCGACGTGCCGCGGGGAGCCGCCGCCCGACGTCGAGCACCCGGTCGTGCTTGTGCCGCCGGCGCCGCTCGGTCCAGGCCTCGTGGTAGATGTACTGGCCGCGGCCCGCGTCGTCGAACCCGAACGCCTGGATGTGCCCCTCGGGGTACCGGCAGATCCACACGTCGCGCCAGGCGGGCGGGACGGCCAGGCGCCGGCATCGCGCGACCTCCCCAGGATCCGTGAGGCGCGCCCCCTCGACGTCGAGGAAGACCCAGCCCCGCCCCGCGCGCCGCCGCCCGTAGCCCCGGGACGAGACGGACACGCGGCGAAGTCGTGGCACCGATTCAGTGTGGCCGCCGACCAGGTCACCGGCACGTCGTCGGCGTCAGGCGGGCAGGCGGACCATGCCCTCCTGCGCGATGCTCGCCACGAGGCTGCCGGTGCGGTCGTAGACGCGCGCCAGGCCGAGGCCGCGGCCGCCCTGTGCACCGGGCGACTCCTGCACGTACAGCAGCCAGTCGTCGGCTCGCGCGTCGCGGTGGAACCACATCGCATGGTCGATGCTCGCCATCGGGACGGCGCCACCGACGTCGAGCCACGACCTGCCCGCCTGGCGCAGCACGGGCTCGAGCATGACCTGGTCGCACGCGAACGCGAGCAGGGCGCGGTGCAGCAGCGGGTCGTCCGAGGCGATCTCGTGGCGGGCGCGGACCCACACCAGCTGGGTGTCGGAACGGTCGGCCGGCGCCCCGAGGTAGAGCGAGCCGGCCACGTGGCGCAGGTCGAACGCCGACTCGTGCGACCAGAACCGTGCCGCAGGGTGGTCGATCCCGCCGAGCAGCTCGATCGCCGACGGGACCTCCTCGGGCGCGGGGACGTCGTCGGGCACAGGCGTGAAGTGCTCGTAGCCGGGCTGGGCCTCCTGGAACGACGCCGTGAGCGACAGGATCGGCTTGCCGTGCTGGAGCGCGTGCGTGCGGCGGGCGCTGAACGAGCGGCCGTCGCGCAGCCGCTCGACCGCGAAGTCGATCGGCACGTCGAGCGCGCCCACGCGCAGGAAGTACGCGTGCATCGAGTGGGGGAGACGGCCGGCCTCGACCGTGCGACCGCAGGCCAGGAGCGCCTGGGCGAGCACCTGCCCGCCGTACACGCGCTGCGCAGGGCCGGGCACGGAGTCGCCGCGCCACAGGTCCTCCTCGCCGCGCGGGCCCCAGCCGTCGACCTCGCGCAGGTCGAGGACGGACAGCAGCCGCTCCAGCGCGTCGGGAATGCCCGACGGCGCGGTGTGGGTCGGGGTGGTCGTCTCGCTCACGCTCACTCCTCGAAGGTGTTGATCATGCTGAACGCCGCGCGCTCCAGGTAGTCCCACAGCTGGGCCTGGTGGATGGGCGTCAGGTCGAGGGAGTCGACGGCGGCGCGCATGTGCCGCAGCCAGCGGTCGCGGGCGTCAGGGTTGACCTTGAAGGGCATGTGGCGCATGCGCAGGCGTGGGTGGCCGCGCTGCTCGCTGTACGTCGTCGGGCCGCCCCAGTACTGCTCGAGGAACAGCGTCAGGCGTTCCTTCGCCGGACCGAGGTCCTCCTCGGGGTACATGGGTCGCAGCACCTCGTCGGTCGCCACGCCCTCGTAGAAGACGTCCACGAGCCGCACGAACGTCTCGTGCCCGCCGACGGCGTCGAAGAAGTTGTCAGGTCGCACCGGGCCAGTCTCCCAGATCCGGTTCACCCCCGAGCGACCGACCTTGTCGCAGGCGAGGGGCTACTCTGAGAGCGGACCTGCAACGACGCATCCTCCAGGAGCAACCGAATGAGCAAGGCGGACAACATCCTCGCAGCGCTGGGCGGCACCACCAACGTCGTCGAGCTCGAGCCGTGCATCACGCGGCTGCGTGTCCAGGTGACGGACCCCGACCTCGTGGACGAGCCCGGCCTGAAGCAGTCTGGTGCCTTCGGGGTGGTCCGTTCCGGCCGGGTCGTGCAGGTCATCGTCGGACCGGAGGCGGACAACCTCGCGGCCGAGATGGACTCGTTGCTCGCCTGACGCTCGAGCTACGCCTCGGCGCTCTGCTCGGCCAGGGTCACCTCGCCGGCGCTCAGCACGCCGACGCCGCGGAGCTGGGCCTGCGCGGCGCGCAGCAGCGCGCGTGAGATCTCCCACTGCTCGCCCGGATTCACCCGCGCGTGCAGGGTGAACGTCATCGTGAAGTCGTGCACGGCGTCGACGCCGCGCACCGACGGGGCCTCGAGAAAGTGGCCGG
The DNA here is from genome assembly GCA_009663185.1 of Isoptericola halalbus. Classification (GTDB taxonomy): domain Bacteria; phylum Actinomycetota; class Actinomycetes; order Actinomycetales; family Cellulomonadaceae; genus Isoptericola; species Isoptericola halalbus. The sequence goes on along the minus strand of VJZX01000001.1, from coordinate 112,303 downwards.
CGAGCTCGGGGTCGGCGTGCACGGTGTCGGCCGCGCGCCCGAGCGCTCCGCGCACGACGTCGAGGTCGACGTCCATCGGGACCCGCACCTCGGCCACCGCGCGCGACCACTGCTGGGTCCGGTTGCCTGCCCGCAGGATCTCGCCGTTGCGGACATACCAGAGCGTGCCGTCGAAGCTGCGCACCTGGGTCGTGCGGAGCTGGACCTCCTCGACCGTCCCGACCGCGCCGGAGCCGAGGTCGACGACGTCGCCGACGCCGAACTGGTCCTCGACGAGCAGGAACACACCGGAGATGAAGTCCTTCACCAGGCTCTGGGCGCCGAAGCCCAGCGCGACGCCGGCCACGCCGGCCGACGCCATGAGCGGCGCGACGTTGACGTCGAACTCCTGAAGGATCGTGAGCACCATGAGCGTGCCGACGACGATGTTGGCCGTCGACCGGAGCACCGATCCGACGGTGCGCGCCCGCTGTGCCCGCCGCGCGGTCGCAAGCGGGTTGGCCATCGTGAGGGCGTCCCCGACGATCCGCGGACGGCGGAAGAATCCGCGCCTGGTGGGCGGGTCCATGGTCGTCGTGCCCGCGCCGGTCGCGATCGACTCGGCGACGTGGCCGATCGCCCGCCGGAGCAGGGCGAGCAGGACGATCCCGGTCACGAGGATGATCAGCACGTGCAGCGGCCAGCCGGAGAACCACTCCAAGAAGGCGTTGCCGGTCTCCTTCACGGCCGCGCCGACGTCGGGTGAGGACGTCGACGAAGGCTCCGGCGTCGTGGTGGACGGGATCGTGACGGCGGGCACGGACAGGGCTGCGGGTGATGTTCCGATCACCGCGCCACCGTAGCGGGCGCTCCCGGGTGCTCCACGATCCACGACGAAACCCTCACGGAACCTTGCAGACGCCGCGTGGGCGTTCGGCCCGTCGGACCCGGTGATGGCAGGATCGTCCCCGTGAGCGACGACCTGACCACCGGCGACGACGTGCCGGCCGAGCTGCTCGAGCTCGCCGCCGCGCACGGGGTCCTCACCGAGTACCACGCGTTCGTCGGCGGGACCGAGAGCGTCCGCGCGTCGACGCTCGTGGCGGTCCTCGAGGCGCTCGGCGTACCCGCGGCCACCCCGCAGCAGATCACGCACAGCCTGCATCGGGCCCGCGACGAGGAGTGGCGCCACGTCCTGCCGCCGACCGTCGTCGTGCGCCAGGGCGAGGCGGCGCAGGTCCCGGTGCACGTGTCCGACGGCGCGTCCTTGCACGTGTGGACCGAGGTCGACGGCGCGGAGCCGACAGCACGCCGTCACGAGCACCGCCCGCGGCGTGACCTGGAGCAGGCCGACCTGTACGTCGAGCCGCGCGTCGTCGACGGGCGCCGCGTGGGCCGCGCGACGTTCACCCTGCCGGCCGACCTGCCGCTCGGCTGGCACTCGCTGCACGCGCTGAGCGAGGGTCACGAGACGCGGGTCACGCTCGTCGTGACCCCGCGGCGTCTCGAGCTGCCGCCCGCCGTCGCGGACGGGCAGGTCTGGGGGTTCCTCGTCCAGCTCTACTCGGTGCGGTCGCGCACGTCGTGGGGGCTGGGGGACCTCGCCGACCTGGCGGACCTGGCGTGGCTGACCGCGCACCGGGCGCACGGCGACTTCGTCGCGGTCAACCCGCTCGCCGCGGCCGAGCCGGTGACGCCCATGACGCCGTCGCCCTACCTGCCGACGAGCCGGCGCTTCCTCAACCCCGTCTACGTGCGGGTCGAGGACATCCCCGAGACCGCCTATCTGTCGGCCGCGGACCGCTCCCTCGTCGAATGGGCGGCCGATCCCGTGCGCGAGCTGACCGACGACCCAGGCCCCATCGACCGCGACGCCGTCTGGGAGGCCAAGAAGGCCGCGCTCGAGGTCGTGTGCACCGCCCCGCGGCGTGCGGCGCGCCAGGCGGCGTACGAGGAGTTCGTCGCCGAGCAGGGCAAGGGCCTGCAGAACTTCGCCACGTGGTGCGCGATCGCCGAGCACCTCGCCGGCAAGGAGTGGCCGCGCGAGCTGTCCGTCCCGGACTCGCCCGCGGTCGCCGCGCTGCGCACCGAGCTCTCCGAGCGGATCGAGTTCTACTGCTGGCTGCAGTGGGTCGCCGACGAGCAGAAGCACACCGCGCAGCGGGTCGCGCGCGAGGCCGGCATGAAGATCGGGATCATGCACGACCTCGCCGTCGGCGTGCACCCCGAGGGCGCCGACGCGTGGGCGCACCAGGACGTCCTCGCCCGCGGCGTCTCCGTCGGGGCGCCGCCCGACATGTACAACCAGCAGGGCCAGAACTGGTCGCAGCCGCCCTGGAGCCCGCGCGCCCTGGCGAGGGCCGGGTACGTGCCGTACCGGGACATGCTGCGCACGGTCCTGCGGCACGCGGGTGCGCTGCGCGTCGACCACATCCTCGGCCTGTTCCGGCTGTGGTGGGTGCCCGGCGGCGCGAAGCCCTCCGCCGGCGCCTACGTGCGCTACGACCACGACGCGCTCGTGGGCATCCTGTGCCTCGAGGCGCACCGTGCGGGCGCGATCGTCGTGGGCGAGGACCTCGGCGTGTTCGAGCCGTGGGTGCGCGACTATCTCGCCGACCGCGGCATCCTCGGCACGTCGGTGCTGTGGTTCGAGAAGGACGACGACGGCCGCCCGCTGCCGCCCGAGAAGTACCGGCGGATGACGCTGGCCTCGGTGGGCACGCACGACATGCCGCCGACGGCGGGATATCTGGCGGGCGAGCACGTCGACCTGCGCGAGCGGCTGGGCCTGCTCGCCGAGGACCCGCTCGTGCTGCGACAGCGGGCCCGCGCCGAGCGCGACACGGCCGTCCTCACGCTCGCCGAGCGCGGCTACGTCGGCGACGACCCGTCGGAGCGCGAGATCGTCGAGGCGCTGCACCGGTACCTCCGGCGCTCGCGCGCCGCGCTCGTCGGCGTGCAGCTCGTCGACGCGGTGGGCGAGCGGCGCTCGCAGAACCAGCCCGGCACGGATCAGGAGTACCCGAACTGGAAGGTGCCGCTGGGCGACGCCTCGGGAAACGTGGTGCTGATCGAGGACCTGTTCGACAACGCGCGCCTGCGCTCGCTCGTGCACACGCTCAACACCTCGAGGTAGAGCGTCTCGCGCCGAGGTAGAACCGCTCGGCTTGCCCGACGGCGGCACTTGCGTCCCTGTACGTCGTCTTCCCGGCGCGGAGGGTGACTTTCAGGGACACAGGTCGGTGTTCGGCACCGACCGCGCCGTGTGCAAAGAGCGGGCCGGGCGGCATCAACCGCACGGCCCGCTCTCGTTCTACGTCGCGGGGAGCCGTTCTACCTCGCGGTCAGGCGTCGGCGGCCTGGGCGGCCAGGGCCCGCTCGGTGTCGGCAAGCTGCTCGGTGACCATGCGGCGCAGCGCGGCGGGCGCGTCTTCGTTGGCCTCGAGCCAGCCGCGCACGGCGTCGCGCAGCCCTTCCGACGCGAGCGGCGCCGGGTAGAGGCCCTCGATGAGCTCCTCGCTGATGTGGTAGCTCCGCGAGGACCAGATCGGCAGCAGCGCGTCCGCGTACCGGCTCACGAGCGGCTCGAGCACGCTCGCGTCGGCCGTGACGTGCACGAAGCCGGCCGCGGTCGAGCGGATGATCGCGTTCGGGACGTCAGTCGTCTCGACGATCGAGGCGAACGCCTTCTCCTTCGCGGCGGTCGTCGGGATGGCGGCCCGAGCACGGGCGGCCGCCTGGCGGCCCGTCGCGGTGTCGTCCTGGGCGAGCGTCGCGTCGATCTCGTCCTCGCCGGCCGCGCCGAGGATCACCAGGCCCTCGAGGATCTCCCAGCGCAGGTCGGTGTCGATCTCGAGACCATCGAGCCTCACGGTGCGGTCGAGCAACCCGCGCAGTGGCGCCACGTGCTCGGGGGTCGAGGCGAGCAGCGCGAAGTACTTGACGAGCTGGAGCTGCAGGTCGGAGCCCGCGCCAGCCTCACGGGCGAGCGACCACAGCGCGTCGCCGATCCGCGCGAGCGTCTCGGTCCGGCGCGACGGCGCCACGTACCTGCGCGCGGCCAGGCCGAGCTGGGCCAGCGTGGTGCGGACGGTCGTCGACTCCGTCTCCGCGGCGATGTTGCCCAGCACCAGGTCGACGTACGACGACGCCGGGGTCTCGCCGTCGCGCACCGCGTCCCAGGCCGAGCCCCACACCAGCGAGCGGGCGAGCGGGTCGGCGATCCGTGACAGGTGCTCGATCGCGAACGCGAGCGACGCGTCGTCGAGGCGGATCTTGGCGTACGCGAGGTCGTCGTCGTTGAGCAGGATGAGGCCCGGACGATCGCGGCCGGCGAGCGACGGCACCTCGGTGCGCTCGCCGTCGACGTCGACCTGCACCGCATGCGTGCGGACAAGCGCACCGTCGACGAGGTCGTAGAAGCCGATGCCCAGTCGGTGCGGGCGGATCGTCGGGTGGTCGACCGGCGCCGACTGCAGCACCGCGAAGCTTTTGATCCGGCCGTCCGCGTCGACCGCGACGTCGGGCCGCAGCGTGTTGACGCCGGCGGTCTCGAGCCAGAGCTTCGACCAGGACGCGAGGTCGCGGCCGCTCGTGGCCTCGAGCTCGGTGAGCAGGTCGGCCAGCTCGGTGTTGGACCACGCATGCTTCGTGAAGTACGCCGCGACACCCGCGAGGAACTCCTCGCGGCCGACCCAGGCGACGAGCTGCTTGAGCACCGACGCGCCCTTGGCGTAGGTGATGCCGTCGAAGTTGACCTGCACGTCCTCCAGGTCGTTGATCGGCGCGACGATCGGGTGGGTCGAGGGCAGCTGGTCCTGCCGGTAGGCCCACGTCTTCTCCATCGCGGAGAACGTGGTCCAGGCAGCCTCCCACTCGGTCGCCTCGGCCGTGGCGAGCGTCGACGCGTACTCGGCGAACGACTCGTTGAGCCACAGGTCGTTCCACCACTTCATCGTCACGAGGTCGCCGAACCACATGTGCGCGAGCTCGTGCAGGATCGTCACCACGCGGCGCTCGCGCACGGCGTCGGTCACCTTGGAGCGGAACACGTACGACTCGGTGAACGTGACGCAGCCCGGGTTCTCCATCGCGCCCATGTTGTACTCGGGCACGAAGAGCTGGTCGTACTTGGCGAATGGGTAGGGGAAGTCGAACGTCTTCTCGTAGAACTCGAAGCCCTTGCGCGTGATCTCCATGATGTAGCCCGCGTCGAGGTGCTCCGAGAGCGAGGCGCGGCAGAACACGCCGAGCGGGATCGTCCGGCCGTCCGACGACGTCAGCTCGCCACGCTGCACCGCGTACGGGCCGGCGACGAGCGCGACGAGGTAGGACGAGATCCGGGGCGTGGGCTCGAAGCGCCACGTCGCCGCCTCGGCGTCGGGCTCGGTGGCGTGCTGCGCGGGATCCGGCGCAGGCGTCGGCTGGTTGGACACGACCTGCCACGCGGCCGGCGCCGTGACGGTCACCTGGAACGGCGCCTTGAGGTCGGGCTGCTCGAACGTCGCGAAGACGCGGCGGGCGTCCGGCACCTCGAACTGCGTGTAGAGGTAGACCTCGCCGTCGACGGGGTCCACGAAGCGGTGCAGGCCCTCACCGGTGTTCATGTACGCGCAGTCGGCGACGACGGTCAGTTCGTTGGCCGCTGCGAGGCCGTCGAGTGAGATGCGCGAGTCGGCGAAGACCTCGGCGATGTTGAGCGAGCGCCCGTTGAGCACGACCTCGTGCACGGTGGGCGCGACCAGGTCGACGAAGGTGCTCGCGCCCGGGGTGGCCGAGAACCGGATGACCGTGGTCGAGGCGAACGTGGTCGGTCCGGTGGTCAGGTCGAGATCGATCGCGTAGGACTCGACGGCGGTCACGACGCCGGCGCGCTCGATCGCCTCCGCGCGGGTCAGGTTCTCTCCGGGCACAGGTGCTCCCTCTCCTTGACGATGCCGCGGGTGGCGGCGGGTATGGGCCGCGCCGGTGCGACCCAGATCGATCATGCCATCTCGCCACTCGGCGCCCGAACGGTTTACCAAGGCCAGGGCCATGGCCCGCCTCCCACGAATTGCCTCGGCGAAACGCCTGGTGAGCAGGACGCGTTCGACCTCCGAGACCAAACCGTGACATCCTTCGCGGTGCGTCCGGCGCGCGCTCGCGCGCGACGCACCGACCCGTGAGGGAGGAGCTCCCATGTCCGGCACCGTGCCGCCCCCGCCGCCACCTCCGCCCGGCCCCGCGCCGGAGCCCGGACGGACGCCGGAGCCCGGTCTGCCGCCCCGGGTGCAACGCGTCCCGTCGGCGTACCGCAGGTCGCCGTCGCCCACGCCGTCAGGCTCGGGTGAGGTCCAGCTTCAGAGCATGTCCGCCCCCGACGTCGCGCCCACGACGGCGCACGCGCCGATCCCGCCGGCGCCCGAGCCGGCGGCGCCCGTCACGCCGTCCGAGGCGCCGACGCAGGCATGGTCGGCCGCGCCCGTCGCTCCGTCGGGGGCGCCCACGACGGCGCACGAGCCGATCCCCCCGGCGCCCGAGCCGGCGGCGCCCGCCGCGCCGTCCGATGCGCCGACGCAGGCATGGTCCGCGCAGCCGCCGGCCTACCAGCCGCCCGCCCAGCAGGGCTACGCCCAGCCGCAGGCGGTCCGCCCCCAGGCCTATGGTCAGCAGGGCCACGGGCAACCGGCCTACGCGCCGCAACCCCAGCCGACGCAGCAGCCGACCCACCAGCCGGCCCACCAGCAGCCGCAGCCCACGCAGCGACAGCCGGCTGTCCACCCGCAGCCGGCCGCGTACGCACCGGGTGCCTACGCCCCGGGTGCTCCCGCCGCGGGCGGCGGCGACTGGTGGGGCGACCAGTGGAACGGCGCCTCCGCGCAGCCGCCGCAGCAGATCCCGCCGGGCGGGTACGCCGCGTCCGCGCAGACGTATGCCGCGGCGCCTGCCGCGGCGCCGCCTGCCCCGCCCGCTCCCGCCGGCAACGGCAACGGCCGGGAGCCGCGCAAGCGCCGCGGCCTGACCCCGGGCTGGATCGCGTTCATCGCGGTCGACGCCCTGCTGCTCATCGTCGCGGTGGTGTTCGCGATCCAGATCTTCGGCGACTCGCCGAGCACGGACCCCGCGGGCCCGGGCGCCGGCGCGCAGGCGACCCAGGGGACCGGCGAGCAGGGCGACGACGCCACGCAGGACGGGGGCGCGGCCGCCGACGCCGAGGTCCTCGCCGAGTTCGCCTCGCCGTCGCGCAACATCACCTGCCAGATCACGTCGGCTGGTGCCTCGTGCGGCATCGCCGAGCTCAACCAGCAGCCCGCTCCCGTCGAGGGCTGCGACGGCACCACCGGCTACGTCGTCGCGCTCGACGGCGAAGGTCAGGTTTCGCTGCCGTGCGTGCCGACGGCGGAGCAGCCCAAGAAGGCCGGCGGCGGCATGGACGTGCTCGAGTACGGCGACTCGATCACCGAGGGCGACTACACGTGCTCGAGCGCGGACACCGGGATGTCGTGCACGTACGACCCCAGCGGCCGCGGCTTCTCCCTGGCCCGCGCCGGGATCGGCAGGTTCTGACCGTAGCGGCCCTGACCGGCAGCGCAGGCGACGGGCATACGGAGGCGGGAGATCGGGACACGTCGGCGCGAGGCTGGCTGGGCCTGGCGGGAGGCCGCGAGGTACGAGCGGCCGGATGGTCTGCCGAGCGACGACGTGTCACGACCTCCCCCCGGTGATCACCAGATCCGCACGCGCTCCTCGGGCGCGAGGTACAGCGCATCGTCGGGCGCGGCGTCGTACGCGGTGTAGAACTCGTCGACGTTGCGCACGACGCCGTTGCACCGGAACTCGTTGGGCGAGTGCGGGTCGGTGGCCAGGCGCCGGACGACCTCCTCGTCGCGGCCCTTGGCCTGCCACACCTGCGCCCAGCCGAGGAACACCCGCTGCAGGCCGGTGAGGCCGTCGACGACGGGAGCCTCCTCGAGCTGGCGCCCGAGCGCGATCCGGTAGGCCTTGATCCCGATCGACAGGCCCCCGAGGTCGCCGATGTTCTCGCCGATCGTCAGCGCACCGTTCACGCGCGGGCCGTCGACGGGCAGCTGCACGGGCCGGTAGTCCGCGTACTGGTCGATGAGCGTCTTCGTCCGCTTCTCGAACTCGGTCCGGTCCTCGGCGGTCCACCAGTCCTCGAGCCGGCCGTCGCCGTCGTACTTGGAGCCCTGGTCGTCGAAGCCGTGGCCGATCTCGTGCCCGATGACCGCACCGATGCCGCCGTAGTTCACCGCGTCCTCGGCGTCGGGGTCGAAGAACGGGGGCTGGAGGATCGCCGCGGGGAAGACGATCTCGTTCATGCCCGGGTTGTAGTAGGCGTTGACCGTCTGCGGCGTCATGAACCACTCGGCGCGGTCGAGCGGCTTGCCGATCTTGGCGAGCTCGTAGTCCAGGTCGAAGGCGTTGGAACGGCACACGTTGCCCACCAGGTCGTCCGCGGTGACCACGAGGCCCGAGTAGTCGCGCCACTTGTCGGGGTAGCCGACCTTCGGGGTGAACTTCTCCAGCTTGGCGAGGGCCTTGGCCTTGGTCTCCTCGGTCATCCAGTCGAGGTTCGTGATCGACTCGCGGTACGCCGCCACGAGGTTGGCCACGAGCAGGTCCATGTGCGCCTTGTGCGACGGGGGGAAGTGCCGGGCCACGTACTCCTGGCCGACGCCCTCGCCGAGCGCGCCCTCGACGAGCGCGACGCCGCGCTTCCACCGCTCGCGCACCTCCTGGGCGCCCGACAGGACGCGGCCGTAGAAGTCGAAGTTCGCCTCGACGATCTCGTCGGTCAGGTAGGGCGCCCGGGCGGTGATCAGGTGGTAGACCATCCACAGCTGCCAGTCGGCGAGCGGCTCGGAGTCCCACAGCTGCGCGAAGCCGGTCGCGAAGTCAGGCTCGCGCACGACGACGTCGTCGAGCGCGCCCTCGGGTGCGCCCAGGGCCGTGACCCACGCGTGCCAGTCGAAGCCGGGCGCGGACTCGGCGAGCGCCTCGAGGGACAACGGGTTGTAGGTGAGCGTCGCGTCGCGGTCGCGCACGACGTCCCAGTGGTGGCCGGCGAGCTTCGTCTCGAGCGCGACGACGCGCTCGGCCGCCTCCTGCGCCGTCGTGCCCCAGGACTCGGGCGTCACTCCGGCGATCTCGAGCATGCGCGCCACGTGTGGCGTGTACTTCGCGCGGATCGCGGCGTACTGGTCCTCGCGGTAGTACGCCTCGTCGGGCAGCCCGAGCCCGCTCTGGACCAGATAGACGACGTAGCGCTCGGGGTCCTTGGCGTCGTTGTCGACCCAGAACCGCTGCGCGGCCGCGCCGCCCGTGCGCTGCAGCGCCCCGAGAACCCCCGTGAGCTCGGCCTGCGTCGTCGCGCCATGGATGAGCGCGAGGTCCGGGGCGAGCGGCGCCACACCGAGCGCCTCGACGCGCTCGGTGTCCATGAAGCTCGCGAACAGCGCGCCCACCTGGGCCTGCGTGCCCGAGGCGTCGCCGCGCTCGATGGCGGCGGCGGCATCGGTGATGATGTCGCGCACCTGCTCCTCGGCGGCGTCGTGCAGGGCGCGGAACGCGCCGTCCATGGCACGGTCGGCGGGGATCTCGTGGGAGGCGAGCCAGCGCCCGTTGACGTGGCGGAAGAGGTCGTCCTGCGGGCGGACGTCCGGGTCGAGAGCGGAGGTGTCGATCCCGGACCGCAGCCCGGTCGCTTCGGGTGCAGTCATGGCGCCAGACTACGGGTCGCCGCCCACGCGTGAGACCTGGGGACGGACGTCGGGCGCGGTGGGGGAGAATGACGGCCATGCGTCTGCACATCGCCGCCGATCACGCCGGATACGAGCTCAAGACCCACCTGGTCGAGCACCTGCGCGCCGCGGGTCACGACGTCGTCGACCACGGTGCCCACTCCTACGACCCCCTCGACGACTACCCCTCGTTCTGCCTCGCCGCGGGCGAGGCCGTCGTGACCGAGCCTGGCTCGCTCGGCATCGTCATCGGCGGGTCGGGCAACGGCGAGCAGATCGCCGCGAACAAGGTCACCGGCGTCCGCGCGGTCCTCGCCTGGTCGCTCGAGACGGCGAAGCTGGGTCGTCAGCACAACGACGCGAACGTGATCGCGGTCGGCGGGCGCATGCACACGCTCGCCGAGTCGACGAGCTTCGTCGAGGCGTTCGTCGCCGAGCCGTTCAGCGGCGACGAGCGACACCAGCGCCGCATCGACCAGCTCGCCCGGTACGAGGCGTCGCGCCCGGTGGCCAGTTCCGAGCCCTCGGCCTGACGTGCCCGAGGGGCACACCGTCCACCGCCTCGCGCGGACGTTCGACCAGCTGTTCGCCGGCCATGCCCTGCGGATGATCAGCCCACAGGGCCGGTTCGCCGACGGCGCCGCCCTGCTCGACGGGCAGGTGCTCGTCGCCGCGGAGGCGTGGGGCAAGCAGCTCTTCCTCGGCTTCGGGGGAGCGTTGGCGCCGACCGGCACGACGGCGGAGCGCTGGCTGCGCGTGCACCTCGGCCTGTACGGGGCGTGGACGTTCGCGAGCGACGGCAGCGCCGACGTCGTGCACGCGATCGGTGCGCCGCGCAAGCGGGTCGGGGAGCGCGAGACCGTCCCCGCCCCCGAGTTGTCAGACGCCGGTGACCCTCAAGGCTCACGTGCTTCTGACAGCTCGCCGGGGGTGGGGGAATGGGCGGCGCCTGCGCCGCGCGGAGCCGTGCGTGTGCGGCTGCTCGGCGCGCACGCCGTCGCCGACCTCACCGGCCCGGCCGCGTGCGAGGTCGTCACGCCCGAGGAGAAGGCCGCCGTCGAGGCGCGCCTGGGGGCGGACCCGATCCGGCCGGACGGCGGTCACGCCTCGCTCGACGCGGCGCGCGAGGCGTTCGCCTGCCGGGTACGCCGCTCGCGCGTCGCCGTCGGGCAGCAGCTCATGGACCAGGCGGTCGTGGCCGGCGTCGGGAACATCTACCGCGCCGAGGTGCTGTTCCGCGCCGGCGTCGACCCGCTGCGGGCCGGCCGTGACGTGCCCGCCTCGACGCTCGGGGCGATCTGGGACGACCTCGTCGTCCTCATGCGCGACGGCGCCGCCACCGGCGCCATCGTGACCACGCGGCCCGAGGACCGCGACGCCGCCCTGCCAGGCTTCGGTCCGCCCGTCGCGGGGCTGCCCGACGACGGTTCGGGCCGCGGCGCACCCCGTGCGGGCCGGCGGCGCACCCGCCAGAACACCGACGGCACCCCGGGCGCGGTCCCGCCCGACGAGGCGTTCTACGTCTACCACCGCGACGGGCTGCCGTGCCGGGTGTGCGGGGCGCCGGTGCTCACCAAGGAGCTGGCGGGCCGCGCCCTGTACTGGTGCGGCACCTGCCAGGCCTGAACGCTGTGGTCACGGGGCGCCGGCGCCGCCCACCTCCACGTCGACGGCGAAGACCTGCCCCGAGCCTGGCACCACGCCCTCGTCGAAGCCGCGCCACGTCGCGGCCGTGACGAAGAGGGTGCGCCGGTCGCGTCCGCCGAGCACGCAGGCGAAGCAGCCCCGGTCGGCCTGGACCTCCTCGAGGACGCGGCCCCCCTCCGCCACCCGCACGCAGCGGGCGGTGCTGACGTCGGCGAACCAGAGCGCCCCATCGTCGTCGAGACAGATGCCGTCGGGGTACTCCGGCACCGACGCCCACGTGCGCCGGTGCGTCAGCGTGCCGTTGGGCTCGATCGCGAAGGCCACGACCTCCTGCGCCCAGGAGTCGGCGACGAGCAGCGTGCCGCCGTCGGGCGTCACGGCCATGCCGTTGGGGAAGGCGAACCCGTCGGCGACCTGCCGCGCCGCGCCGTCGGGCGTCACGAGCACGACGACGCCGACCTGGCCGTCGAACGTGCCGCCGTTGACGTACGTGCGTCCGCGGGCGTCGACGACCACGTCGTTCCAGCCCTCGGGCCCGACGGCGGACAGATCCGCGAACGGCGTGAGCGTCCCGTCGCGCTCACGGCGCAGCAGCCGCGAGCGCGGTGCGTCGACGACGACCAGCCGGCCGTCGGGCGCGAGCGCGGAGCACAGGGGGAAGGACTGGACGCGCGCGACGACGTCGGGCGCGGCGTCGGGGCGTGCCGGGTCGAGCGTGAGCACCTCGCCGGCGTCCCAGTCGGAGAACCAGAGCCGGCCGTCGCCCCAGCGTGGGGCCTCGACCAGGCCCCGGCCGGTCACGAGCGCGGTAGGAGCGGAAACGGGCATGGTGCACCTCCTGCCGGTGTAGACGGGCGGCGGGCGCCGGACCCATCGCGACGTCGCCTCGCCACGGCGCCCGGCGCCTGCGCAGACGCGTCAGAAGATCCAGCTGCACACCGGCGCGAGCGGCCAACCGAACGCCGTCGACGCGCGCGCCAGCGCGCCCGGCGTCCGCTCGGTCACGAGACCGGCGGCCGCGAGCGCCGCGAGCGACTCCCCGCCGAGGTAGACCGAGCCGAGCTCGCGCACGTCGAGCTCCAGGTCGGGCGACGCGTCGGTGCGCTCGCACGTCGCCTCGCCGAACGCGGTGGCGCGCAGCCGCCAGGCGCCCGCGTTGTTGGGCAGCCGCGCGTCGGTGACGCCGAGCACGACGTCGACGTCGGCCGAGTACTGGCGCCCGGAGAGCGCCGCGGGCACGTCGACGACGCGCACCCACAGGTTGTCGGCGACCAGCGGTCCGGTGGCCCGCCGGTTGTCGAGGAGGCGCAGGACCGGGTCGTCGGTGGCGAGGATGAACGGCTTGGTCTCGGTCATGAGGTCAAGATCGGTCAGGACGCCCCACAGCGCCCGCGCCGCCGCGACATCGAGAGCGACGACCTCGATGATGTTCACCGTTCCCTCGGTGCCCGTGGGCACCCAGTCGAGCTTGCGGCGGAAGAGCGCGTAGCCGCGCGCCTCGCCGTCGCGCTCGACGATCGCGATCCGGCGGGACTCCTGGCCGTGGCGGAACCCGGTCGGGTCGTGCCACCAGGACGCCTGCAGCTCCTCGGTCTCGCGGGTGGCCCAGCCGGGCCGGTTGATCCCGGTCAGCTCGCCCGCGCCTGCGGCGCGGTGCACCGCGTCGACGAGGGCGCCGTGCCGTTCGCGCGAGACGTGCTCGACGCGCACGGTGTGCTGGTCGGCGCCCGGCACGTCGCGCAGGCGGGCGCCGCGGGGGATGGTGAGCCGGGCGTCGTCGGCCGCCTTGCCGTAGCCGAACCGGCCGTAGATCGGGTACTCGGCGGCGAACAGCGCGGACAGCGGCTCACCTCGCTCGCGGCATCGGGCGAGGTGGAGGTCGACCATCGCGGAGGCCAGACCGCGCCGCCGGTGCTGCGGGTGCACTCCGACCCAGGTCAGACCCGCGGTCGGGAGGGTGCCACCCGGGACGGGGAACTCGCCGAACGGGTAGGACGCGTGCATGGCCGCCAGCGGCGTACCGGCGTCGTCGGCGTCCGGCCCGTCCACGGCGACCCCGACCGCCCGCGACCAGGTCAGGGACGAGGGCATCTTCTCGATCTCCTCCGGCTCGACCGGGGACGGGAACGCCCAGGTGTCCAGGAGGGTCACAGCGTGGCGGTCGTCGGCGGTGAGCTGGCGGAAGCGGTATCCGTCGGGCAGGGGCGCGTCGATGAGCATGGCTCGATCGTCGGGGCGGTCACGGCCGCCCGCCACTCCTTTACGGCCTCGCCGCGACGCCTCTCTTGATGCCCCGTCCTGAATTCCGCCTCGATGCCCCGCCTTGATGCCGGCCGGCCTGGGTGTCATGGTGCAACGCATGGTCCCCCGCGACGACGCCCACGCCACCGTGACGCCCGCCGAGGAATATCTCGACGAGGTGCTCGCGGTCGTCGAGCGCATCCCGTCCGGACGTGCGACGACCTACGGGATCGTGGCCGACGCCGTCGCGGACGTCCTCGGGCGTGGCGGTCCCCGGCAGGTCGGTCAGGTGATGGCCCGGGCAGGCTCGGGCGTGCCGTGGTGGCGGGTCGTCAACGCCGCCGGCAGCCCGCCCGCGAGGCACCTCGACCGTGCCCTGACCGAGCTGCGCGCCGAGGGGTGCCCGCTCGCGCGTGACGGTCGCCGCGTCGACCTGCGCCGCGCCGTCTGGTTCCCGGACGAGTAGCTCGTCACACCCGGCGAGGCGCGACCCTGCTCAGGAGCGAGCCGGCGCCCGCGCGCACGCGCCCGCCGACCGTCGGCTCCTGCGCCGCCGCGAGCGCCGTGAGAACCGACGCCGGGTCGCCCTGCAGCAGCAGCGTGGTCACCGCCGTGCTCTCCCAGCGCTCGAGGTCGCGCCCGATCTTGCCGGGCGGTCCGACCAGCGCGACCTCCTCGACGAGCTCGAGCGGAACGGCGCGGGCGGCGTCCTCCTTGCGGCCCGCGAGGTAGAGGTCCTGCACCTCGTCGAGCGCCTTGCCGTAGCCGAGCCGGTCGAGCGACTGCTTGTGGAAGTTCGCCTCTTTCGCTCCCATCCCGCCGGCGTAGAGCGCCACATACGGGCGGACGACGTCGGCGGCCTGCTCGATGTCGTCGCGCACGACGACCGGGACGGTGGCCAGGACCTCGAACCCCGCGGCGGGGGAGCGCTCGTCGGCGCGCACCGCGAAGCCCGCGGCCAGGAGCTCGCGGAACTGCGGGTCCAGGCGCGGGGCGTAGAAGCCGGCCATCCAGCCGTCGGCGATCTCGGCCGCGAGCGCGACGTTCTTCGGGCCTTGCGCCGCGAGCACGATCGGGATCTCGCTCCTCAGCGGGTGGACCGTCGACTTGAGCGGCTTGCCGAGGCCCAGGGCGCCCGGTGTGTCCCCCGGGAGCGGGAGGTGGAAGAACTCGCCGTCGTAGGCGACGGGGCGCTCGCGGGCGATCACCTGCCGGACGATGTCGACGAACTCGCGCGTGCGGGCGAGCGGGCGGCGGTAGGACTGGCCGTACCAGCCCTCGACCACCTGAGGGCCGGACGCGCCGAGGCCGAGCACGAACCGCCCGCCCGACAGGTGGTCGAGGGTGATCGCCTGCATCGCGGTCGCCGTCGGCGTGCGCGCGGCCATCTGGGCGATGCCCGTGCCGAGGCGCAGCCGCCGCGTGCGCGAGCCCCACCAGGCCAGCGGCGTGAACGCGTCGGACCCGTAGGCCTCGGCGGTCCAGACCGAGTCGAGCCCGAGCCGCTCGGCCGCCACGAGCGCCGGGACGATGCCCTTGGGTGGGCGGCGGGACCAGTAGCCCGTCTGGAGGCCGATGCGCATGGTGCTCCTCGTCGAGTCGGATGTACCCAGATATACCCGGGACCCGGCGTCTCGGGTAGTGCGGTTCACACCCTAGCGGGCGCGGCGCACGGTCGGCGCACGGCCACGTCCGACGACGTCGCCCGGCTCGCGTCCGCGCTGCCCGAGGTCGAGGTCGAGGACGAGATCGAGGACGGGGAGCGGTGTCGCGGTAAAGCAGAACGTGGTGCGGCGCGCCGGCCGGCGCACCACACCACGTCCTCTCGGAGGTCTCAGATCACGTACTCGATGAGCTCCGACGCGTCCTCGACGCGCGGGCGCGCCGCGGGCTTCACGCGAGGCTCGCGCACCTTGGCCGGGATGCCCACCGCCACGCAGGCGACGGGGACGTCCTTCGTCACGACGGCGTTCGCGCCGACCTGCGCGTCGTCGCCGACCCAGACCGGGCCGAGCACCTTTGCCCCCGCGCCGATCATGACGCGGTCGCCGAGCGTGGGGTGCCGCTTGCCCGGACTCATCGACCGGCCGCCGAGCGTCGACCCGTGGAACAGCACGCAGTCGTCGCCGATGACGGTCGTCGCCCCGATGACCACGCCCATGCCGTGGTCGATGAACAGGCGCCTCCCGATCTGGGCGCCCGGGTGGATCTCGATCCCGGTGAGGAACCGGGCGAGCTGCGAGACCAGCCGGGCGGGAAGCCGCAGGGCCGGGTTGTGCCACATGCGGTGGGTGAGCCGGTGCACCCACACCGCGTGCACGCCGGGGTACCCGAGCGCGACCTCGAGCCGCGTGCGGGCGGCCGGGTCGTGCGCGTGGGCCGCGTCCAGGTCCTCGAGAAGGATCTCGAGGAGGTGGCGCAGCCCGGGCCGGTGGCCCTCGGGCATCGCATGGTCGAACTCGTCGTAGGCGGCGACCTGGCCGTTCCCCGACGTGCGCGCGATGTGGTTGGTGGTCACGTCAGTCCATCAGGTCCGAGTAGAGGATGGTCGACAGGTAGCGCTCGCCGAAGTCGGGGACGATGACGACGACGGTCTTGCCGGCGTTCTCCGGACGCTGCGCGACCTGGACGGCGGCGGCGAGGGCCGCACCGGACGAGATGCCCACGAGGAGGCCCTCCTCCTTGGCGGCGCGGCGGGCGAAGTCGACGGCGGTCTCGGCGTTGACGTCGATGACCTCGTCGTAGATGTTCGTGTCGAGGATCTCCGGCACGAAGTTCGCGCCGATGCCCTGGATCTTGTGCGGGCCGGGGGCGCCGCCGTTGAGGATCGGCGACTCCTCGGGCTCGACGGCGATCAGCTGCAGGCCCGGCTTGCGGTCCTTGAGCGCCTGCCCGATGCCGGTGATCGTGCCGCCGGTGCCGATGCCCGAGATGATGATGTCGACCTCGCCGTCGGTGTCGGCCCAGATCTCCTCAGCCGTCGTCTCGCGGTGGATCTTCGGGTTGGCCTCGTTGGCGAACTGGCGGGCCAGGATCGCGCCAGGACGCTCGGCGGCGATCTTCTCGGCGGCCGCCACCGCGCCCTTCATGCCCTCCGAGCCCGGCGTGAGCACGAGCTCCGCACCGTACGCGCGCAGCAGGGCGCGACGCTCCTTGGACATGGTCTCGGGCATCGTGAGGACGACGTTGTAGCCGCGGGCCGCGCCGACCCAGGCCAGCGCGATACCCGTGTTGCCCGACGTGCCCTCGACGATCGTCCCGCCCGGCTGGAGCTCGCCCGAGGCCTCCGCCGCGTCGATGATCGACACGCCGATGCGGTCCTTCACGGAGTTGGCGGGGTTGTAGAACTCGAGCTTTGCGGCGACGGTCGCGGCGGCGCCGTCGACGAGCCGGTTGAGCTTGACGAGCGGGGTGCGGCCGATGAGCTGGGTCGCGTCGGCGTAGATCTGGGCCATAGGTCTTCCTCTTCGAATAGGTGCGTTGCTGACGGTCGCGGTTGCGTC
Organism: Isoptericola halalbus; assembly: GCA_009663185.1. Lineage (GTDB taxonomy): Bacteria > Actinomycetota > Actinomycetes > Actinomycetales > Cellulomonadaceae > Isoptericola > Isoptericola halalbus. The sequence continues at coordinate 95,193 of VJZX01000001.1, read as the reverse complement.
CAGGGTGGCGGGGAGGTGGTGGCATCGCCACCGGGCAGGCCAGGTGCACGACGCCGGTGGCCGGCTTGGTGCGAGGAGCCTGCGAGCGTCGCGCGATCGCCACGGCCCGTCGGTCGGCGGGTCAGGCGTGACGCGGACGCCCTAGAGACAGCGGCAGCAGCAGGAGACGTACGAGCAGGGGAGGGTGGTGACGACGGTGACGTGCGTGCGACGCATGTCCGTGTCCCTCCGTGCGGGCGGCGCCTCGGGTGCCGCGAGCGTGCGGTCGATCCTGCCGCGGGCGGGTCGCTGCGACGCAACCCGTGCGGATGGAAGGAGCGTATCCGCTGTTCATGACACGGACAACGTCCGTCTCGCAGAGCGGGCGGCGGAAATCCCCTGAGAAGCGTCAGCGAAGTGCGACGCGGAACGGCCCCGGCATGCGAAAAGACACGTTGTCCTCGCCGGCCGGGGGCTCGACCACGCGGCACCGGCGCAGCAGGGGGGCCAGATCACCGAGCACCACCTCGGCCTCGAGCCGGGCGAGCTGGCTGCCCAGGCAGCGGTGCGCGCCCGCCCCGAACGCGAGGTGCCGCCGCGAGCCGCGCTGCCCGGGCACCAGGCGGTGGGGCTGATCGGCCACGCCATGGTCGGTCCCGGCGGCAGCCAGCCACACGAGCACCGGCTCGCCCCGGCGCACGGGCACGCCGCCCAGCTCGGTGTCGACGGCGGCGACCCGCCGCCAGGACGTGATCGACGAGTGGAGCCGGAGGCCTTCCTCGATGAGGGCGGCGGGTTCGGCGTCGCACAGCGCGGGCTCCTCGACGAGCCGGTGCGCCACCAGGGTCAGGAGCTGCGACGTGGTCTCCTGACCGGCGACGAGCAGAAAGAAGAGCGCGGCCGTCGCGATGTCGTCGCCCTCCGAGTCGCGAAGTACGGCGAGGGGTCCGTCGGCGCGGGCCACCCAGCCGCGCAGGCGTCGGTGATACGGCCCGACGACGCCGGCCAGCTCGAGCTGGCGCGCGAGGTCCGGGCGGCCCCAGAACAGCTCGAGCGCCGCCCGGGAGAACTGCTTGACCCCAGGCGTCGCGCCGGGATCGAGACCGAGGAGCCGCCCGAGGGCCGCGAGCGGGATCTCGGACGACACCGCCGCGTCGAGGTCGACGACCTCACCCGCACGCAGCCGCGTGGCCACGCGCGTCACCGCGCGCCGCGACGTGCCCGTGAGCCACGGGCGCAGCGCCGCCACCCGCTCGGGGTGGAACGCCTCGGCGAACAGCGCCCGCACGCGGGGGTGGCTCGCCGACGCGTTGTTCGCGAGCGTGGGCGGCAGGCGGAAGCGGTGCCGGGCGAGCTCCCGCAGCACGGCCGGCGGCAGCGGGGTGATCGCGTCGAGCGCGTTGGCGGGGGAGAACCTCTCGCCGTCGGTCAGCACGAGGCGCGCCAGCGCGTGCGAGGCCACGACGACCTGGCCCTCCTCCCGGAAGACCGGGGCTGGCGGACGGTGCCGCCAGAGCTGGAACAGCACTAGCCCCACCGCCCGCCGAGGCGCGGGGCGAGCCAGTCGGCGGCCTGCTCGCGGAAGGCGGCTCCGTCCAGGTCGCCCGCGCCCGCCGGGAGGACGCCCAGCAGCGGGACGCCCGCCACCTCGGGCAGGTCCGTGAGGTTGCAGCGGGCCGCGAGGTCCGGCTCCGAGGGCAGGGCGCCCACCACGACGCCGGGGCAGGCCAGCCCGCGCGTCCGGAGCACCTCGGTCGTGAGTGCGGTGGCGTTGAGCGTGCCCAGGCCGGCCGCGGCCACGACGAGGACGGGCGCCCCGACCAGGGCGGCGACGTCGGCCAGCGTGCTCCCGGCGTCGTCGAGCCGCACGAGCAGGCCCCCCGCGCCCTCCACGAGCACGAGGTCGTGCGTCCTCGCGAGCGCCTGGACGACAGCCCCGACCTCGGCGGGCCTCACCGGTGCACGGCCCGACCGGCGGGCGGCGGTGGCCGGCGCGAGCGGCTCCGGGTAGCGGGCGAGCTCGCGCGCCGTGACGCCGGCGGCGAGGCGCGCGACGACGTCGACGTCGCCCGGTTCGCCGTCGGCCACACCCGTCTGGGCGGGCTTGACGACGGCCACCGTGCGGCCCGCCGCGATCACGACGGCGGCCAGGGCCGCCGTCGTGATCGTCTTGCCGACCTCCGTGCCGGTGCCGGTCACCACCAGGATCCGGTCCATCCCGTCCACCCCGTCCATCCCGTCCACCGCGCTCACGCCGCCGCCGCGGCCGCCCGGACGGCGGCGCAGATCCGGTCCAGGTCGTCGTCGGACGTGACGTAGGGCGGCATCGTGTAGACCAGGTCGCGGAAGGGGCGCAGCCAGACGCCCTCGCGGACGGCGGCACGGGTCACGGCGGTGACGTCGACCTCGTGGTCGAGCTGGACGACGCCGATCGCACCCAGCACGCGCACGTCGCGCACCCCCGCCAGGCCGGCGGCGGCGGCGAGGCCCGCGCGGAGCCCGGTCTCCAGGCGGCCGACGTCGGCACGCCAGTCGCCGGCCAGCAGCAGGTCGACCGACGCCCCAGCGACGGCGGCGGCCAGCGGGTTGCCCATGAAGGTGGGCCCGTGGGCGAGGACGGGCACGTCGCCGCGGGAGATGCCGTCGGCGACACGGGTGGTGCACAGCGTGGCGGCCAGGCTCAGGTAGCCGCCGGTCAGCGCCTTGCCGACGCACATGACGTCGGGCGTGACGCCGGCGTGGTCTGCGGCGAAGAGCTCGCCCGTGCGGCCGAACCCGGTCGCGACCTCGTCGAGCACGAGCAGCACGTCGTGCGCGTCGCACGCCTCGCGCAGGACACGCAGGTAGTGCGGCGAGTGGAACCGCATTCCACCGGCGCCCTGCACGACCGGCTCCACGACGACGGCGGCGAGCTCGTGCGCGTGGCGTGCGACCAGGTCGACCAGGGTCCGCTCGTAGGCCGGATCCGGAGCGGCGTCGAAGCCGGGTGGCGGCGCTGGGGCGAACACCTGCTGCGGCAGCGCCCCCGACCAGAGGCGGTGCATGCCTCCGTCGGGGTCGCAGACGGACATCGCGTGCCAGGTGTCGCCGTGGTAGCCGCCGCGCCACGTGAGCAGGCGGTGCTTCTCCGGCTGCCCCACCGAAGCCCAGTGCTGCAGGCACATCTTGAGGGCCACCTCGACGGCGACCGAGCCGGAGTCGGCGAGGAAGACGTGCTCGAGCCCGGCGGGGGTGATCTCCACCAGGCGGGTCGCGAGCCGGACGGCGGGCTCGTGCGTGAGGCCGCCGAACATGACGTGGCTCATCCGCCCGAGCTGGTCCCGCGCGGCGGCGTCGAGGACGGGGTGGGCGTACCCGTGGATCGCGGACCACCACGACGACATGCCGTCCACGAGCTCGTCGTGGCCATGGGCGGGCTCGGCGAGCCGGAGCCGCACGCCGGAGGCGGACGTCACGACGAGGGGCGGCGTCCGGCCGGGCATGGGGGCGTACGGGTGCCAGACGTGCGCCCGGTCGGCGGCGAGCAGGGCCTGCGGCACCTCACGCATTGGGCGGCACGTCCGTGCCGGCGCCGCGCCGGCGCGCGGCGACGAGATCCGGGCGGGCCGCCTCTCCGGGGGCGTCGGCACCCTCCACGACGAACCCGGCGTCGGCGATCATCTCCCGGTCCGCGCGCCCGGCCTGCCCCTCGCTCGTGAGGTAGTCGCCGAGGAAGAGGGAGTTCACGACGTGTAGCGCGAGCGGCTGCAGGGTGCGCAGGTGCACCTCTCGCCCGGCGGCGAGACGCACCTCGGCGTCGGGGCACACGAACCGCACCATGGCGAGGATCCGCAGCGCGCGCTGGGGCGTGAGCTCCCAGGTCCCCGCGAGCGGGGTGCCGTCGAACGGGACGAGGAGGTTCACGGGAACCGAGTCGGGGTCGAGGTCGCGCAGCGCCAGCACGACGTCCACGAGGTCCTCGTCGCTCTCGCCCATGCCGGCGATGAGGCCCGAGCACGGAGACAGGCCCGCGAACTGCGCGCGCTGGACGGTGTCGACCCGGTCGGCGTACTCGTGGGTCGTGCAGATGTCGCCGTATGTGGCCTCGGACGTGTTGAGGTTGTGGTTGTACGCGTCGACGCCGGCCTCCCGCAGCCGCTCGGCCTGGCCGTCGCCGAGGAAGCCGAGACACGCGCACACCTCGACCTGGGGGTTCTGCTCGCGGATGGCGCCGACGGTGCGGCACACCCGGTCCACGTCCCGGTCGGTCGGGCCGCGGCCGCTCGCCACGAGGCACACCCGCCGTGCGCCACCCGCGACGCCCGCAGAGGCCGCCTCGGCGGCCTGACCCGGCGACAGCCAGGTGTACTTGAGGACGCCCGCCTCCGAGCCGAGACGCTGGGAGCAGTAGAAGCAGTCCTCGGGGCACAGGCCGGACTTGAGGTTGACGAGGTAGTTGAGCTTGACGCGGTTGTCGAACCACCGGCGACGCACGCGACCGGCCGCCGCGAGAACGTCGAGCAGGTCGTCGTCCGACGTCGCGAGGACGGCCAGCGCCTCCTCGCGGGTGACGGGGTCGTCCCGGTCGGCCCGGAGACCCTTCTCGACGAGCGACGAGAGCAGGGCGGTGAGGTCGGCAGCGTCCATGGACATCGATCCTGGCCCGCCGGCCGCACCCTGTGGGATGGTGCGACCCCACAACGCTCGTCGCGGTGGTGTGTGCGTCGGGGCACCTCACGCGGGAACCTTCGGCAGGTACGGTCGGTCCGGACCGGGAGGAGTTATGGGAGACCTACAAAGCGCCGACGTGTTCGGCTGGGTCGACGGCGAACTCGCCCGCCGCCGTCGGGCGGGCCTGCTGCGCGAGCTGCGCCCGCGCCCCGCGGACGAGGACGTGCTGGACCTCTCCGGCAACGACTACCTCGGCCTTTCGCTGGACCCGCGCGTCGTGGGTGCCGCGGCCGACGCGGCCCGGACCTGGGGTGCGGGCGCGACCGGGTCGCGCCTCGTCTCCGGCAGCACCGCGCTGCACGCCCGGCTCGAGGCGGAGCTGGCCGCCTTCTGCGGCTTCGAGGCCGCCCTCGTCTTCGCCTCGGGCTACGCCGCCAACCTCGGCGCGCTGACCGCCCTGGCTCCGCGGGGCACGCTCGTGGTGTCCGACGTCGGCAACCATGCCTCCCTCATCGACGGCTGCCGCCTGGCCGAGGCCACGACCGAGGTGGTGGCCCACGCCGAGCCCTCGGCGGTCGCCGAGGCACTGCATACGCACGAGGGGCGCGCGCTGGTCGTCACCGACGGCGTGTTCTCGGTCGAGGGCGACCTCGCGCCGCTGCCGGCGCTGGCCCGGGAGTGCCGGGCGCACGGTGCGGCGCTCCTCGTCGACGACGCGCACGGGCTCGGTGTCGTCGGCGACGGCGGGCGCGGCGCCGCCTGGGCCGCCGGGATCGCCGGGGCTCCCGACGTCGTCGTCACCGTCACGCTCTCGAAGGCGCTCGGCGCTCAGGGCGGAGCTGTGCTCGGGCCTGCGCGGGTCGTCGACTACCTCGTCAATGCGGCGCGCACCTTCATGTTCGACACCGGGCTCACGCCGGCGGCGGTCGGTGGGGCGCTGGCCGCGCTCGGGGTGCTTCGGGACGAACCGCAGCGAGCCGCGCGTGTGCGTCAGGTCGCCAGCGAGCTGTCGGAGCGGTTGCGGGCGGCCGGGCTCGACGCCACGAAGCCCGACGCTGCCGTTGTCTCCGTGCTGGCGCCGTCCGCCGCGGAGGCGGTCGAGTGGGCTGCCCGGTGCCGGGCCGAGGGACTGGCCGTGGGCTGCTTCCGCCCGCCGTCGGTCCGCCGCCCGCGGCTGCGCCTGACGGCCCGTGCCGACCTTACCGACGAGCAGGTCGGCTGGGCCGTCGACACGGTCGTGCGGACCGTCGTAGGTGACCGCCGGAAGGCGGTCGGTCGTCTGTCGGAGCGGGCGACGGGAATCGAACCCGCGTAGCCAGTTTGGAAGACTGGGGCTCTACCATTGAGCTACGCCCGCACGTGCCCGACGGCGGTCCCCGGGCTAGCCCGGAGCGTCGGTTCGCGGGCATCACCCTAGCAAAGGTGCAGCGCTCACCAGCCACGTCCAGCTCCCGCGTGGTCGTGCCCTTCGCGCCGTCAGAGCACTACACTGCAGCGGTGCCCTTTGGGCGCACGGGGTGTGGCGCAGCTTGGTAGCGCATCTGCTTTGGGAGCAGAGGGTCGCTGGTTCGAATCCAGTCACCCCGACGGAGACGATGGCCTCTTGCCTGCATCAGTGCAGGTAGGAGGCCATTGCCGAACCCGCGAAGGGCTGGTGACCGACAGCGAAAGGTCACCAGAACATGGCTCACAGGGCGAATACAGGGCGAAAACCCGCTCAGGAACCCCTTGGAATGGCGGTGCACACGGCGCCGGCCGCGAGGGCGGTCCGGCGCGGGCCGAGTGCGGCGGATCGGGGCGCGCACCTGGGGTGCATGAGCAACCTCACCGCACCGGAGAACGGCCTCGAGCCGCTGATGAGCATCGCCACCCTTTCCGAGATCATCGGTGTGCCGATCAAGACGATCAAGGACTGGCGGCTGCACGGGGAAGGCCCCGCCGCCTACAAGATCGGCAACCACCTGCGCTACGCACCGTCCGACGTGCGCGTGTGGCTCCAGCGATGCCGGGAGTTCGCGCCGGGTGTCCTTGCCGACCCCAAGGATCGGTGAGCGACCATGGCCAGGCCTCGCATCGCCGTCGGGACCTACGGGTCGCCGAACTACGTGACGTTGCCAAGCGGACGCATCCAAGTGGAGGTACGGCTGCGGGCCGTCGACGGCCGGATTCGCAAAGTCAAGAGCACCGGCCGTTCCAAGGCCGAGGCGTTGCGTCGGCTGAAGGTGAAGCTCTCCGAGCTGACCATTGCGCCGGCCAAGACCTCGACGGCGCTGACGGCCGACTCGTTGTTCCCCGACCTCGTCGATGCCTGGCTGCAAAGCCTCGACGACGTGGGCCGGCTCGCCGCAAGCACGCGGTACACCTACGAGAAGGACATTCGCAATCTCGTGCTCCCTGCTTTCCAGCACTTCGCGCTCCGGGAAATCACAGTTCGCAAGGTCGACGAGCTCCTCAAGAACCTTCGCAAGCTCAGCTACAACCGCGCTCGGAAGGCGAAGACCGTCCTGCGGCTCGCGTTCGGACTCGCGGTCCGCTGGGAGGTGCTCGATCGTAACCCCGTTCATGGCGTCGAGCAGCTCCACCGTCCTCCGCGCCAGGCCAAGGCACTCGCGGTCGACACGATTGAGGACCTGCGAGCGGCCCTTACGCAGTTCCAGGTTGGTAGAGAGGGCAAGCCGGGACCGAAGCCAGACCCGCAGATTCCCGTGATCATCGAGGTGATGCTCGGGACATCGGCGCGTATCGGTGAGGTGCTCGCCTTGCGGCGCATGGACGTCGAGCTCGAGTCGGGGCTCCCAACCGTGCGCATCGCAGGGACGGTGATCCAGGTCGGCCGTGGCCCCGTCCACCGTCAGGGCCATCCGAAGACGGCCAAGTCGAACCGGACGGTCACCATCCCGAGGTTCGCTGCCGACGCGCTCGCGACGCATCTGTCGCGACTGGGCCCGATCGAGCCGGACGCCCTGATCTTCTCCACCCGGCGCGGGACGCCGATGTCGACCAACAACTTCCGCCGGGCGCTTGCGACCCAACTCAAGGGCTCGGAGGTCGGACACGTCACGCCCCATGCCTTCAGGCGGACCGTTGCGACCACCATCGACCGAGCCCGCGGGATCCAGCTCGCCGCTGAGCTGCTCGGGCATACGAACACGGAGATCACGCGCATCCATTACATCGAGCCGAACGTGATCGTGAACCCGACGACCGCCGACATCCTTGAAGCTGCGCTCGGGAACTCCTCGCATCCCGTGATCGAGGAGATCGAGCTCGGTTAGCGCAGTGCCGAACGCAGTGAGACGGCGTAGCCCGTCCTTGACATGCCGTCGGCCACCGCCGAGGTGGCGATGGCCGACGAGGGCACGGGCTGGTGACGGCGGGCTCATCAGGTTCCGATCTCGGGTCCGGCCGGGCGGTAGCGTCCCGCCGGACCCGCTGGACCGGCGTCGGGCTGCGCGGCATCGCGGGTGCGCAGCCGGCGCGGTGAGGCCCGGTGGGTGCGGATGTCGGCCGCGAGGCTGTGCAGCACGGCGCCGTGGGGCTTCATCGTCAGGTCATGGTGCTGCCCGGTGGCGATGACGAAGTCCATCGCGTCGGCCAGCGCGGGGGCGAAGCGTTCGGGCGTGCCGGTGACAGTGACGTTCATGGAGGGCTGCCCGGTCGGGTCGTACGCGATGGTTCCGAGGACCTGGTCGACGTTCGTGTCGAAGTAGGTGTTGACGGTGACCATCTCCCCATCGAGGTAGATGCCGGGAGCGTTCTCGAAGTCCGGTCCGCGCCGGCGCTCATGCCAGGCCCGGCGGCGGAACATGAGCAGGTCGGCGACCTCGTCGGTCCCCGCCGTCTGCCGGTAGGTGCCAGCGGGCAGGCGCACGGCGCCGACGAGGTCGGCCATGTCCGCCAGGTGGCGGCGCCCGAACGGGATGGGGTTGTCCATGAGGTCGTGGGTGGCGACCAGGGCGGTGAGTCCGCCGGGCCTGGTGAAATAGACGGCCAGAAGCGCGGCCTCGAGCTGGTCAGCCCGGCGGCGCACGATGTTGGGCTTGTAGGTCAGGCGCACGTCGTAGCCCGCCAGGGCGGTGATGACGACGTCGAAGTCTTCCCCGCCGGGCCATGCCTCCAGGTCCTGCACGGGCCGACGTGGCCTGTGCTGGGAGTCGAGGTCGGCCACGACCGAGTCCTCCGACGCTTGGTCCATCTCCGGGATGCCGACCATGGGAACCGCGCCGTCGCCGGCACCGAGGACGACGCCTTCGGTGTAGCCGAGGGCGCGGAACGTGCGCCACAACTGGCCGCCGACCAGGTGGTGGGTCTCGGTGGCGCCCATTGTGGAGTGGTCGTTGGCGGCCAGTTCGTCAGCGCGGATGCGCAGCTCGCGCGGTGCGTCGATGGTCATGATCCACCTCCGAAGTGCTTGTGGCGGGCGGCGAGGTCGTCCATGACGAACGCGGCGAAGTCTTCGTCCCGGTTGACGATCTGTCGCTCGCCGGCGGTGGCCGCCTCGGGGTCGGGCTCTTCGCCCGGCCAGGCCGGGATGCGGGTGGGTCGATCGCGGTCCAGGCGGGTGCCGCACGCTGCGACCCACTCGCGAAGGCGACTGCGGGCGTCGGCGAAGTCGCGCATCCACGCGATCGGGGCCGATGGTGAGGCGTCCGGGTCGTAGCAGGCCAGCCAGTGCACGTGCAGGGCCGAGAGCTCCCAGACGAGCTCATCGTGGCGGTGCCACAGCGGCGGCACGATCGTCGGCGGCAGCCCGAAGACTTTCCGCAGCCATGTGACCCAGGAGTTGAGGTCGAGCCACGCGGCCTGCGCCTGCTCGGCGGTGAGCTGGTTCCAGTTGATGGGGATCAGTTCGTCGGGCTCGCCGTCGGGAGTGGTGGCGACGGCGGGGCCGTCGACCAGTTCGCTCGGCTCGGCAGGTTCGAAGAGCCCGGGCAGGTAGTCCTCCGGACGCGGAGGTTCGTGGTCGTCGGGCGTGGTCATTTCGGGTCACCGCCCTTCAGAGCTCGGGCCCTGCGGCGTCGTGCCTCACGGCTGGCGGGGGCGGGACAGGCGGCAGTGCGCCGCCGTGCCGGACGGGGTTCGGCTGTGCGGGCAGGTCCGGCACCACCCGCAGCCGTGGCCCCGCCGCCGGCACATCCGCAGCTTGCTCGGCCGTCGTCTGGTCCGGAGACTCGGCGTCGACGCCGGGCAGTGCGCGGCCGGCCGGGTGGTTCGCCGACCGCTGCGAGCCGCGGCGCGGGTGAGGCCTGGTGACGTCGTGCCCGATGCGGCGGGCGACGAACCTCTGCCGATCACCGGCGGCCGTCGGGTAGGTCTCGGTGACACCGGAGGCGACGAAGTAGTCACCCGGCTTGAACGCCGCGGCCGCGGCGGACGCCTGCTGGCCCCACAGGACCATGTCTGCCCAGGCCGGGTCGATCGCCTGCGGCCGGCCGTCAGTGCCGCGGGTGTATCGCGGGATGCCCACGCGGAAATACAGCTGGTGCGCGCCGGAGGTGAGCTCGACGAGCTTGGGATTCGAGGCGATGAAGCCCGCGATGGACTCAGAGACGGGAATCGTGGACACGAGGTGCTCCTGATGCCGAGGCGGTGACCGGTGTGTTCGCCGCCGTTGACATAAGGTGCGCGGCCCGCGCCGTCCCCGTCTGGTGATTCGCGCGGCGTGCGTGTCGGCGGTGTGCGCTAGGTTTCTGCCCAGGTCAAGAGCGGCCAGCGATACGCCCTCCGCGTGCTGGTCCGGCAACCGCGCAACCTCGCGCACGGTGCCCCAGGAGGAAGACCGGTCCGTCACGAACCCCGTGCCGGGAAGCGCGAAGGGAGACACCTATGTCAGACCAGAAGTTCCTGCGTCCGGACGGCGTCGTCGAGTGGCGTCCGGACGCCCGGACGAAGAGCGAGATCGTGGCTCGTGGCGGCCACGTGATCAGCAGGGGTCAGCTGTGCACCGCATGCCTGGTGGGCGACTGGGGCATGTCCCTGCTGAAGCTGAACAAGACGCTGTGTGACCTGTGCGCGTCCTTGGAGGCCGAGGTCACGCGCCGCGCGAATCTGCCGGACGGCAAGAACGCGGGCCAATGGGACGGCGGCGTCATCGTCATCGGCGAGACCGACCACAGCGGCGCGGACAGCGGCCCCGAGGCGGTGGAGCCGGTCCGCCGTGCCCGCGACTACCGGGCAGTCCGGCTCGCGCCGGTGTTCGTGCAGGCGCGTGCACTCGGGGTCTTCGTCCTCGAGGAGGGGGGACCCGGTCAGCCGCCGGCCGAGCTCGTCAGCACCGACGACCTGCGCGAGCACGCCCTGATCCCCGCATTGATGGGGGACCGCGTATCCCGGTACGTCGAGTGGCTGCGCGAGCTCGACCCGGACGGGTATGCGCTGCGCGCCGCCGTCCTGGCCGATGTCCACGGGCTTGCGAGCTGGCTGCGTGAGCTCGACCGGAAGATCGGCCGTGCACACGCTCGCGCTGAGTTGGACCGGGCCGCACGCCAGGCGGCCCGGACGCCGCGGGCGCTGGCCGGGGCAGCGTCCGGGGTGATGAAGGCCGGGCGTCACGTCAAGTAGGACGAAGCGGGGATCAGACGACCACTCGGTCCGTCCGATCCCTGCGGCCCCTCACTCGCCGTCGTTCCCGATGAGTAGTTCCTCGATGGCGGCGCGGTCCTTCTTGAGGTGCGCTGCGTCCTTGCGGTCCTCCCACTTGCGCAGGTCGGTGATGAGCACCGGTGCAGAGCGCAGCAGGACGGCGGCTGTCCCGAACGGGAGCTGGCGCAGGGCTTCGGGCGGCATGATCGGCACCCTGCGGGTGGAGCGTTGCACCGAGCGCGTGCCGCGGTCGCCGACGGAGACGCTGTCGGTGTCTTCGTCGCGTTCGCCGATGAGGGCGGAGATGTCTTTGAGGTCGGCGGCCACGGACCCGCCGCCGAGGACGATCTTGACGATCGAGGAGTCCCAGATGGTGCCGGCGTCGTCGTGTCCCCACTTGGAGCGTGCCTGGGCCAGCGACTGCAGCACGGGCATCGTCGTGATGCCCGAGCCGCCGCCGTCGGACATGAGCTTCGGTAAGGACGGGAGTGGGGCGAGGTTGCCGATCTCATCGAGGGCGAGCAGTAGTGGTGGGTCTAGGCGCTGGCCGGGCATGCGGGCGGCCACGCGCTTGGCGGTCTCGACGAGGTCTTCGATGAACGCCGCCACCAGGGGGCCTGCACCTGCCGCCCCGCCCGCGGTGCCAAGCAGGTACAAGGTGCCGTTGTCCCGGAGGAACTGTTCGGGGTCGAAGTCCTCACCGGCCCGAGGCGTCACGGCATCCATGACCTTGGGGTCGGCGAGACAGTCCAGGGCGAGGGAGACGCCCATCCACACCGAGTCTCGGGTGCGGGGGTCGGCGTGGATCTCGGTGGACAGCGCGTCGGCCCACCCGTGGGCGGCGCGCGGGTCGGTTGACAGGATCTGCACCGCCGCCCCGGCTGCGGCCGGGGCGAGCGACCACTCGTAGAGATCCCGGGCGGTGCACCCGCCCAGGGCCGCCGCGTGCAGGAGGGCTTGCAGGACGGTCTTGGTCTTCTTCTCCCAGAACCCTCCCGAATCTGTGCCGCCCTTGGACAGCCCGGTCGACGCCGCCAGGCCGTGGGCACGGGTCATCGCGGTCTGTGCGGACTCGCACCCACGCACCGGCGACCAGCGCATCGCGGTGGTGATGCCCTCGGCGAGCCCTTGCGGGTCGAACACCGCGACCGGGCCAAGGCATCGGCGGGCGGTGAGCGTGACGGCGAGGTTGTCCGGCCGGGTCGAGGTGGTCACGACTGCGCCGGGGGCGTCGAGGATCGCGTTGATGACCAGGTGCAGGCCCTTGCCGGACCGGGGCGGGCCGAGCACAAGGATCGAGTCCTCGACCGACGCCCACACGTCGTGGACCTCGCACGCGCCGAGCAGGTAGCCGACGTCGGTCGCGGCCGGCTTGGTCAGCGAGGGGCGCAGGTTCGCCGAGCGGCGGCGCAGCTGCCGCGAGGAGGCTGTCTTTCGCACGTCACCGGCGGTGGCGGTCCCGGGCTGGTGGTGCGGGTCGCGCTTCGTCGCGGTCCGCGACCTGGTCGCCAGGTGCCAGACGCCGACGGCGACGGTAACGAGCAGGGCGACCATCAGGGCGACGACGGCCCAGAAGACGACCGGGTTCAGGTTCTGGGTCCCGAGCGCCCGGCCCGGGTCGCCCGGCGTGCGGACGATCCCGATGACCGTCCCGATGACCGTCTTGAGCCCACCAGACGGCGAGTCAACGCCGGTGAGGCGGGCGGCCACGGTCCCGGCCGCGCGCAGGACCGCGGCGAGAGCGACGGCCGTCCCAAGTAGTCCGAGGCCGATGTTGAGCAGCAGGTCGTCGCCATTGTTCTGCGGTGCAGGAGTGGTGGTCATGCCTGGTCGCCTCCGAACGGGTCGGCCACCACGAGCGTGCCCGAGCGCTGCCCAAACAGCACGAACGGTCCCGGCCTACGGGTGAGCACCGCGGCGGGCAGTCGCAGGACGGCGGCCCCGTCGTCGTCGGCGTCGATTCGCGTGACGACGACGGCGAACGCGACCGGCTCTCCGGGTAGGAACCCACCCCCGGACAGGCCGACGAGCAGCCCGTCAGGGTCGGTGAGCTCGAACGGCTCCGGTTCCGTCCGCTGCGGCTCGACGACGTCGGGCTCGGATGGCGGCGGGCCCGGAAGCGCGGTCGTCGCGGCGTCGTCGGGGGACACGTAGTCGACGAAGGAACGGCCGTCGCCCTCGGTGACGTGGACCTTGAGCGGGGTGCCACGCTCGGCAGCGAGGGCGGCGATCTGTGGACGCAGGTTGGCCCGCGTCGGGCGCGTGCTCGGGATCAGCTCCACCCCGTCGAGGCGGATGGTGATGGTCTCGTCGTCGGCGATGGAGACCTCGACGAGCGGGAGCACGACCGGGACCGTCGGCGCGGTGTCGTGGCGGATCATCGGGCCACTTCCAGGCTCGCGAGGGACTCCACAGCCCGGCTTGCGGTCGTGCCTGCGTTCCGGGTCTTGGCGAGTGCGTCGCGGTCCAGGCCGGGCGGGTCTCCGTCGGGGATCTGCTGGGTGTCGAGCCCGGCGAGGATCTCCAGGGAGGTTGAGCGCACCCGGGCGGCGGTCTCGATGACGACCTCGACCGGGTTCTTGCCCGGCACGTCCGAGGCCCAGCTCGACACGTACGGGATCGTGTAACCAGTGGTGTCCATGCCGTGGGCGGCGCCGACCATGAGCGCGATCGACTCGGCCTCGACTTCCGCGATGCCCCGGTGCACGACGACGGACTCGGTGTGCGGGTCATGGAGCTTGGCGTGTCCGAGCTCGTGGATCAGCGTTTTGACCTGCGCTGCCGGGTCCATGTCGGTGCGGACGGAGACGACCTTGCTGCCGAAGTCGGTCAGGCCGTTGGCCCCGAGGATCTGCTGGGCCGACGCGACGGTGCGCAGGTCGAACCCTTCTGCGGCGACCTGTGCGGCGATGCCGTCCCATAGCCCCGTGGGAGCGTCCCCGGCGAGCAGCTCGGGCGAGGGTGGGGTGGGGATAGGGTCGCCCTCGGTCTGGCTGACGTCCCACACGTGGGTGCGGCGGGTGTTGACCAGCTTGGACTTGACGACCTCGCCCGGGCGCAGCGGCTCGCCGCGGCCGAGTCGCCGCCATGTGTCGGGCGGGGCGATCGGGCCGTCGGCGGCGTACCGGTAGGTGACCGGCGCGAGGATCGCGTACCCCTTCTGCCCGCGCATCACCTGCCGGCCCATCGACGCCCACTGCTTGTATCCGGCGACATAGGTCGGGGTCGGGGCGTCCACGCGACCCTGTTCGAAGGCTTCGGCGTGCTGGACCCAGATGAGCAGGGTGTTGTTGAAGCTCCGTGCCCGGAACCGGGCTGCGACCTGGATCGCTCGGATCCAGTCCTCGCCGGTGACGATCGCGGCCACCGACTCGGTGAGCTTGGTGTGCAGGGCGTCGATCTGCGACTGCCGCTCGGCCTCGGTCGCCTCGTCGCGATGCATCGTGCGCATCACGCACCTCCACGTCTCGGGTTCTGCGAGACAGGTGCGCCGCCGTCTCCGATGTAGGGGTCGCCGCCTTGGAGGGCGTTGCGGTAGCGCTGGGAGGTGTCGTAGACCGGGACCTCGCCGGGGTGGAGCTGGGCCTGGACCACAAAGGAGCGGTCCTGGATGCGCCACAGCCCCTGCCCGACCCCGAGCGTCGGCAGCAGCGACTGCTCGGTGCGGGTCAGGCCGAGGGCGGCCGCAGTCGCCCCGAGTTGGTCGGGCTCTTGGCGGTAGATGATCCGGGTGTCGGCGTTGGCCAGCAGCGAGGAGGCCAGCGCCCGCATGGCCGAGCCGGAGTCGCCGACGTTGTCCAGGTCGGACAGCTTGTGGAAAATCAGCATGTTCGAGATCCCGTACGCCCGCGCGAGCCGCCAGTGGGCGTCCATGCGCCGCAGAAGCGCGGGATGCTCCATCAGCCGCCATGCCTCGTCGTAGATGACCCACCGCGCCCCACCGTTCGGGTCGGCCAAGGCGGACTCCATCCACGCCGAGCAGCACGTCATGAGGACCGACATCGCCGTGGTGTTCTGCGCGACCCGCGACAGGTCCACCGTGAGCATCGGCAGGCTCGGGTCGAACGCGACAGTCGACGGCCCGTCGAACATCCCCGCCAGGTCCCCGGCCACCAGCCGCCGCAACGCGTGCCCGGGAAGCCGCCCGTCCTCGGCGAGCCGTCCGCCGGGGTCCTCGCGCGGGTCCAGAAGGTGGTCGACGACGACCGGAAGCACCGGCACCGGCGCCCGCCGGACCGACTCGGCCAGCGCGACGTCGATCGCGGTGTGCTCCAACGGCGTCAGCGGCCGGTCCAGGACCGTCTCCGCGAGCGCGCCGAGAAGCTCGCGACGACGCCCCGCAACCTGGCTCGCCCAGGCGACGTCGTCGACGCTTGGAAGGCGCACGTCGTCGTCGAGCGGGTTCAGCCGGTTTGCCATGCCCGGGCCGAGCGCGATCGCCCGCCCGCCCACCATTTGTGCCACGGCGGTGTGCTCGCCCTTCGGGTCGCACGGCACGTACACCCGCCGTCCGAACACCGACGAGCGCACACACAAAGACTTGGCCAGAGACGACTTGCCGGACCCCACGATCCCGGCCAGCACGACGTTCGGCGCGGTCAGAAGACCGTGGTCGTAGAACTCCCATGGGTCGTAGACGAACGCCGACCCCGAGTACAGGTCTTGCCCGACGAACACGCCCCGCGAGCCGAGGCCACCCTCGGCGATGAACGGGTACGCCCCAGCGAACGTCGCCGAAGTGTCCTGATGCTTGGGCAGCCGGAGCTTCAAGGGCGTGCGCAACGCGGCCGGCCCCGCCTCGCCCGCGGCAGGCAGGTAGGCCGTCGACCGACGTTCGGCCTGCTCGGCCTCGTGCTCCGCACGCGTCTCGGCTTTCGCCGCACGGATGGCCGCCGCCGTCACTTCTGCTGCGGCTTGCTCGCGCGTCCTGCGCGTGCGGCGTCGTTCTCGAGCCGGGGCAACGAACACCGCCGAGTGCACCCGCTCGCGCTTGGACGCCCTCACCACGACAGCCCCGTCCCCGGCGACGGAAGGCGGCTGTGCGCTCCGAGATCGACGACCTTCGGACCCGGCCCCCGCCGCCGGGGCACCTTGTCAGCCGCGGCGTCGGGAGGTGTGGGGTTCCACGCGATCGCCCCCGACTTCTGCGACGCGGAATTCAGGTGCGCGTACGCCTTGTCGATCGCGTCGGCCGCCGACCGCAGGTCGGCCATCGCGCCCCGCATCAACTCCTGCCCGCGGGAAGCGTCGCCACGCTCGTCGAGGGCGAGGTCGGGACGGTTGTGGGCCGTGGCGATCTGGTAGAGCGACTGCTCCAGGGCCAGCGACCCGGACAGCAGCGACCCGATCACCCAGTACGTCTCGGACGGGTGCGCGAACCTCCGGGTCGAATGAGCCAACCCCTTGAGCGCGTCCTCGGCCTTGTCGCCGGCCTTCTCGGGCGGGTCGTCGTGCACCATCGTGGCCCCCAGATGACTCGAATGGTCACCTGGCAGGTGCGCCTACGGAGCCGATCAGCCGGGCAGCGCGACTGCGAGGTAGAGGCCCGCGACCCTGTGGATGAGTGACAGCGTCCAGGCCGGCCGCTCAGTGAAGATGCGGTCATGGCCGACAAGCGCTTCCTCACGATCGCCGAAGTCCAGGAGATCCTGAACATCTCCAGCCCCCAGGCCTACGCGCTCCTACGAAGCGGCGACCTGCCCGCCATCAAGATCCGCCGACGAGGCGTATGGCGCGTCGAGGCAACCGAACTCGAGGCCTACGTCCAGCGCCAGTACCAGGCCGTCCGCGACCGCGTCGCCGCAGGCGACCTCCCCTCCCGGACGACCGCAGACGAATGAGACGCGATGAGACGCGACCCTGACT
Organism: Isoptericola halalbus; assembly: GCA_009663185.1. Taxonomy (GTDB): domain Bacteria; phylum Actinomycetota; class Actinomycetes; order Actinomycetales; family Cellulomonadaceae; genus Isoptericola; species Isoptericola halalbus. The sequence continues at coordinate 78,117 of VJZX01000001.1, read as the reverse complement.
CGCCACGGACTCGAACAAGCGTTCGACCTACGTTTATCCTGCGAGGGTGCAAGAGCGTGACCGCCACCGCGACCAGGCGCCCGACCCATGGCGTCTGATCCGGGACAAGAAGGCCTACCGGCGCGGGCTCGGCCAGGACGACCCGCCGCCGTCGCAGATCACGACCGCCCCCGCGCCACCGTCGCCGTGGCCGGCCGCCCAGCCGATCAACTACTCCATGCCCGACCACGTGCCCGTGCGCCCGCAGGGCGACCGACCTGTGATCGCCCACCTGGTCTGGACCACCCACGAGGAACTGATCCCGGGCCGAGCGATCCGCTGGACCCCGACGCACGTCATGGTGATGATCAAGCCTGTGACCGGCCCGACCAACCAGCACGAGCTCGTCGTCTGGCTGCGCGCCCACGACGTCTACGCCACGATCCCGCGCCGCCCGAAGACGGGACCGCCCCCGACGGTGTGAACGAGCAACTCCGGCACGGTCGTTACTTCCGGTATCGTCGCCACGGTCAGCGTCGGACATTCGCTTGCGGTGGACGTGCCGGTGGGCCAGAGTCACCGCATGGCACTCAACCTCAAGGACCAGCACATCGCCGTGTTTGGTGAGCGCGGCTCTGGCAAGACGGTCCTGATCTCGTCGTTCTACGGGATGACTCAGGACTCCTCGTACGACACCTCGCTTTACACGGTTCGTGCTGAGAGCACCAAGCAGGGGAACGCCCTCCACGCCAACTACCTGCAGATGCTTGAGGACGACACGCCACCCCTGAGTACCGCCGCGGCCGATGCGCAGGCGTACAAGTTCGTGCTGGACCTCACCGGTGAGGCGAAGCCGAAGGAGTTCGACGGGCTGAGGCTGGTCTGGCACGACTACCCCGGTGAGTGGTTCACGGAGGATCCGAGCACGGAGGACCCCGAGGAGCTTGAAGCTCGCGTGAGGACCTTCAGGAACCTCATGCAATCGGACGTCGCGTTCATCCTGGTCGACGGCCAGAAGCTGCTGGACTACGCGAGCCAAGAGGAGAAGTACCTGAAGCTGCTGCTCGCCGACTTCAAGAACGAGCTGCTGAACCGCAAGGACGACATCCTCATCGACGGCAAGAAGCAGGACCGTTTCCCGCGCATCTGGGTGTTCGCGCTCTCCAAGGCGGACCTCCATCCCGACCTGGACGTCCAGAAGTTCAGGAATCTCATGGTCAAGAAGGCGCAAGGCGACATGGCCGCGCTCGGTGACGCGCTCAAGGAGTTCGTCACAACTGATGAAGCCTTGTCGATCGGTGAGGACTTCATCCTGCTGTCGTCTGCAAAGTTCGAGCCGAACGCCATCAAGGTGTCTGAGCGCATTGGCCTCGACCTGATCTTGCCGGTGGCGACGATGCTCCCTCTGGAGCGGTTGGCGCTTTGGGCCAAGAGGTACGACATCTCGGCGAAGGTCTTGGCCAAGCTCGTCGACAACGTCGATGACTACCTTCCCCGGCTCATGGACGTCCTGAAACTCGTGGCGGTGAAGATCCCCAAGATCGGACTGTTTGTCGCAGCCTGGCTGATCCCCGCACTTGAGCAGTTCGCTCCGGTCGCCAAGGAGCAGCTTGAGCAAGCTTATGAGGACGCGCTCGCGAAGAAGGACTACGGAGCGGCCACGCTTGCGAAGTTCGGACGTGACCTTGCCGAGGGCGAGGAGCGCAAGGTTCTTCGCCGAGGGCAACAGTGAAGTTGATCTGGGTCGCAGGCGGTCATGCCTGGGGATTCCGCTTCCTGCTGACCGGAGGTTTCCCGAAGCCATTTGTCACCCATCGAGAAGCGTTCGCGGGGCTTTCGGGCGAGCCGACCGTCCTTCGTCGCACCGACGGCGGTGTGGCCCTTCGCTTCCTCGACCCAGAGGGGCGGCGAGACGACGCTGGCCGGCCAATCCCGCATGAGTTTGTGGTGGCGCCACCTCTGGCCGACGAAGTGAACTCCGTCGACGAGGGAATCCGCGTCGTCTGGCCGCTGGTCGCCGACGCATACCGGTCCCTATGGGAACTGCCAACAGCTCCCACGCCTGGTCAGATCACAGCCGCATTCGGTGATGACCCACAGGGGCTCGTCGCGGCAGCACGCGTGGACGCGCGCGCGTCAGAGGAGTCCGCGGCCCGCCCCGCGGGTGGTGACGAGCCCTTTCGCGGGGTAATCCGGTTCGTTGCTGCGTGTCTCGGCACAACGGTCGGGCTCTTGGGGCTGATCATCGCTCTTCGGCTCGCCCATCGGCACCGCGCTGCTTGATGGCCGAACCTCACATCCGTCGACACAACGGCAGGGTCGCGGTGAAGGCTTGGGCTTGCTGGCCCCGCAGGCGGCGGGTCTCGCAGGAGGCTTGGATCGCGGCCTGCTCGATGGCGGCGACGGCCCGCTCGAGTTCCTCGGGGTCGGGTGCGCTGACGGTCACCAGGCCGACAGCTCGGAGCACTCCGTGGCCGTTGGTGAGGTCGGCTTCTTGGGCGAGGACGTCGGCGTACTCGGCGGCCTGGGCTGCGTCTTCGATCTGCCCGATCTTGGCGCGCTGGGTGGCGTCGGAAAGGTACTCGGTCTTCTTGCGGCGGATGTCGCGGGCGGCGACGTCGGCGCGCACGGGCTGGAAGGTCATGGAGAACGTGCGCCGGACTCCCGCGGCGAGCATGAGGGGGGCGAGGAAGCCCGGGTAGACCAGGGATCGGGGCCATTCGGAGATCCACAGCACGCAGTGGTAGGCGGAGTCGGACCGCAGGTGCCCCCAGGACTCGGCGACCGAGATGGGGCCGGCGGTGGCGAGGTCGCGCCCGACGTCGCCGTGGCGTTCGAGGGCCGCGCCGACGGCGGGGTCGTAGGCGGTGCGAAGGATGAGGGCGAGATCCCCGGCATCGAGCATCCCGGTCGAGGCGAGCTCGGCGGTGCGCAGCGCCGAGATGAGGGTCTCGACCTCGCGGTGCAGCACGGCGGCAGCTCCGCGCATCCCGCCACCGGCGGCCCGGACCGTGCGGGCGGCCGCCCGCATGTCCAAGGACAGGGAGATGGTCGTGGCGTGGCGTTCGCCGGCGGGGCCGGCGGTGGCGACGAGGTCACCGTAGAGCCGAGAGGCCCACGAGTCGTCGTGGGTGCCGTGGGTCTCCCACCAGTCCGCCACGGCCCGGCCGGAGTCAGGCAGGGTGCGCTCGACGACCTGGAATGCCGCGATGTTCCCCGAGCGGCAGGTGGTGGCGAGCACCCGCCCCCACGCGGTGACCCGGCGCTGCTGGTCTGCGGGGTCGAGCAGGATGAACGCCGGATGGGAGACGGAAAGGACTGCGGTCAGGGTGGCGGCGTGCGGGTCGTGGACCATGACCGCTCCCGTGGAGGCGTCGACCCACTGGCGCAGCCGGGCGTCGTCTCCGGGTAGCGCGAGCGTCCCGGCAGGGCGAGGTTTGCTGATCCGCGCGCGGTATTCCAGTTGCCCCGTGGCGGAGCGCCGTGCCCACGCGGCGGCGACGGGGAGCCACTCGACGACGGGCCGCCCGCCGACCCGGACGAAGGCGAGCGCGGCGCACACGGCGAGCAGCGGCGTCGCGCACGCAGGCGCCATGCCGCCGGCCACGAGCGCGGCCACCAGGCCGACTGCTCCGACGCCGACGACGGCGAGCTGCGCGGCGGACAGGCCAAGGAGCACGCCGCGGCGGGCGAGGCGAGAGAACTTCACCGGCGCGAGGCCTGTGTCGGTGGTCGGGGTTGTGGTCATCGTCGGTCTCCCTGCTGAGTGCCTGGGGTTGAGTTGTGAGCGGCGTCGGTCTGGGCGCCGGTGTGTCCGGCTACGACGGCCCCGAGCTTTGGTCCTGCCGTCGCTGCTTCCTTGGCGACGACGGCACCGGCGGCTGCCACACCGGCGCCGGCCGCCGCTGCGCCACCCGCTCCCGCGCCTGCCGCGCCTGAACCGCTGGCCGAGGACCCACCGCCAGCCGCAGGAGCACCGGCCGTCGGGCCGCCGGGTGTGCGCACGCTCGGTGGCGGCACCGCCCCACGGCCGCCCAACGTCGAGCCACCAGGTCCACCGCCGTCGGCGGCGACGTTTAGCACCTTTGGCGCGGCGCGGCGGAACGGGTTGGGAGGGACAGGGACGGGACGGTTGAGGGCCTGCTTGGCCTCCTGCTCGGTGGACATCGCGTGGTAGAAGTCGATGCCCATGAAGCTGATCGCCTTGTACGTCAGATACGGGGCGAACCCGGCCACCAGGAGCAGCACGATCCCGGCGAGCGGGTCGGCGATCGAGGCGAGGTCGGCCTCGATGGGGGCGGCGGCCTGCTCAGCGGCGAGCAGGAAGAACACGACCATCACGAGCTTGCTCACGATGAGGGCGAGCACGAACTGCGCCCACCGGGTCACCCAGCCGCGGGTGGCGTCCCAGGACGCGCCCGCGAGGGCGAGGGGCGCAAAGACGATCGTGACCAGGAGCAGGGCCTTGCGCACGAGCAGGGTGATCCACACGATGAACCCCGCCCCGACCGCCAGGCCCGCGAGGAACAAGGTCAGCAGGATCGCGACGCCAGGTCCCGCGGTGGCGCCGACGGCGACGGTCCCGGACAGCAAGGTGATGTCGTTGCCCATCTGCGCCACGGTCGTGCCGGTCGCCTCGACGAGGGCGATGGACAGCCGGTCGACGATCTCCAGTGCGAGGGCGATGAGGGTCAGCGCGACGAATGACCCGAGGACGGACTTGGCCAGCCCGAGCGCCGCACGAGACAGGGCGGCCGGCTCGCGGCGGACCATCCCGCCGATGACTTGGAGCAGGAAGAAGGCGAGCATCACGAACACCGCGATGCCGAACAGCTGGTTGTAGACCCGGGTAAAGCGCCCGGAGGTGATGTCGACGAACGTCGTGGTCTCGAACATCACCCAGAAGGCTTCGAACAGGTACGCCGACATCCCGGCGACGGCGTCCGCCAGCCACGCGAGCCCAGCGACGAAAGCGTTGGTCACACCCTCACCGGCGGCCTGACACACGGCCGCCACGACGGGCAGGTCGCACATCGCCATCCGACTCACCATCCCCGAGCCGTTGCCGTCAGGAGACGGTCTGGCCGACGTTCCAGAAGAAGTTGACGAGCGCGACCGCCCCGCCACACACGACAGCCGCCGCAAGCGCCACCAGGACGCCGGACTTGCCGCGTGAGGCCAGGTGCGGGTTGGAGGAGTTGGATCCGAACGCCCACACCAGGGCCGCGATGATCACGGCGAGGACGGCGAGGATCAGGCCGATCGTCATCACCGCGCCGACGATCTCGCGCAACTGGGCGATGCCGGGCAAGCCCGAGGAGTTCGGGTCGATGTCGATGTCAGTCGGCAGTCCAGCCGGCTGGGGGAGTGTGAGCATGGTGGGCTCCGTGCGCGCAGAGGAGTCGGACTCCTCTTAGGTGCGCGCCAGGGGCCACCGGCGGTCAGCGCTGTCGCCAGCGGGACCTGCCGTCCTTCCAGACCACGACGTCGAGTACTCGTAGTGGTGTGACCACAGGGTCCAGCTTCGCTTCCCGAGCTAGCTCTGTGAGGTGGTCATGAAGTGGCTTTCCGGGCTCAACTTCCCGATTGAGGAGGTCGCGCATGCCAGTCCAGTACCCCCGAGAGTTCCTGAGGCCAAGCTCGCTTCGAACGACATCGTCGTAGATCGGCGCGAGGCGAGCTCGCTTGCGTGCGATGAGCTTGCTCGTCGTTGTTGGTCCCATGTCCCGGCTGCCTCGTAGCAAGCGCCAGAGCCGCCCGGCGGGTGAGTCGTCATCCAGATGCTCGTCGAGTGCGTTCCAGAGGTCGAGGTCAGTCGGGATCTCGTGCAGGAGTGCCGAGATCGCGTTGGCCTCTGGACCGAGGATGCGTATCGCGGCGTGGGCAGGGATAGATACTGAAAGGCAGGTGACGGCAACGAGGTCCGCCGGCGTGATCGTGAATGCCGCTTCGGGCGTGTTCCAGCGCCCTCCGATGTCTTCGAAGTGGCCACCTGTGTAGCCGCGGTTCTCCTGGCCTGGCGGGTACCAGGTCCGGCCAAAGTACTGCTGGAGGTGCGCGACGGCGTCGGAGGTTCGCTCGACCGTCAGGATCGAAGGCATGCTCCAAGGGATTGGCACGACCTGATTCTGGCAGGGCTCGAATGACATTGCCCAGGTCACAGCCGAGTGCCGACTTCGAGCAGGTAGTCGGTCCACGCCAGCGCGCCCCCGGTGAGGGCGGCGCCGCCGACGGCGACGAGCACGCCGGCCCGTGCGCGGGCGGCGGTGTGCCAGGAGCCGGAGCCGGACGCGATGGCCCAGGAGACGGCGCAGATGATGAGCAGCCCGACGGCGGTGATCAGCGCGATGGTCAGCAGCGCGCCAACGACGTCGGGCAGCGCGGTCACGGCGGTGACGGCCCCGAAGTCGGGTGCGACGTCGCCCGACTGCACGGGTGCGAAGTCGGTCACGTCGTCACCTCCTGCGGACCGCACCACGCGGCGGGCGTCCCGCCGTGGGTGACGTCGGAGGCGGCGAGCTCGCCGCTGGCAAGGGCGGCCTCCAGCCAGCCGGACGGGTCGATCGCGTCCGCGTCCAGGCCGCCGAGGCGGATCTCGAAGTGCAGGTGCGGTCCGGTGGAGTTCCCCGTCGAGCCGACTTCCCCGAGCACCTGACCGGCGGCCACGACGTCTCCGACGGCGACCGCCGTCTCGCGCAGGTGTCCGTAGACGCTGACGACTCGCTCGCCACCGACCGCGTGTTCGACGGCGACGTGGATGCCGAGTCCGCCGGAGTGCTCTGCGGCGACGACACGTCCCGGCGCGGTCGCGAGCACCGGGGTGCCCGCGTCGGCGGCGAGGTCGACCCCGGCGTGCAGCCGCCAGACGTGCAGCACGGGGTTGAGGCGCATCCCGTACTCGCTGGTGCGGGTCCAGGTGCCTGCCGGGAGCGGGAACACTGTGCGGCTCGTGGACACGAGGGCCGCCTCGGGGGAGACGGAGGCCGGCGCGCTGGTCGGTGGAGCGAGGGTGTCGAGGATCTGTTCGGCGACCGGCTCGAACCGCGCGTACCGGTCCGGGTACGCGGAAACCTCGACCGCTTGGGCCGCCGCGCCCTTGGACAGCGAGGCCCAGTCGGGAATGTCGAGCAGCCCGCGCGGCGACCCGCCGTTCGGACCCTCGGGCCCGCCGAAGAACGCCGCGGCCTGGTAAGCCGGGTCCATCAGGTCGGCGACTGTTCCCCACCCGGCGACCGGGCGCATCTGGAAAAGCCCGAGGCTGTCGTGGTCGGAGGCGTCGCCGTCGTTCGGGAACGAGCCCGAGGCGGGGTAGGCGCCGGTGTTGGCGAGCATCCGCAGGCTCGACTCGGTCAGCGCCGCCATGAGCGCGACCACGACGCCGTCCCGCCCCACACCGCCGGTACGTGACCCGACGTCGATGATGGTGGCCGCGTGACCGAGCTGGGTGCGGTTCAGCGAGATCCGGGTGCCGTTGGAGGTGGTGGCGATGAGCCCGTCCGGGATCTCGCCCACAGCGGGCAGCGACGGCGTCGAGCACGAGGACTCCGCTCCGCGGGCCATGACCGCGGCTATCGCAACCAGGCCGGTCACCGGCCCTGCGAGGAGCACGAGCAGCCCGACGATGAAACTACGCATGACCTGCCCCCTTCACTTCAGCGGGTTGTCGAGCTGCGAGACCCGCAGCAGGTGACAGGTCGGGTAGGTGGGGCCGCAGACGACGAAAAGCGTGAACGCGACGTCGTGGGCCGAGGCGACCGGTTCGCCGTCCCACACCCCGGCCCGATGCCGAACTCCGGTGACGGTCAACGCCGTCGTGCCGTCGGCGACCGTCCCTGCGGGAACCTGGGCGAGGGCCTCGTGCCACTGCCCGGGCACCCAGACGTCGGTGACCTGGAGCCACTGCCGGGTCGAGTACCGCGACAGGTGCTCCCACACCGTCGTCTCCGGCAGGTAGGCGGCCAGGTCGGCCACGAGGCCGGGCGACTCCACGCCGGTCGGGTCGGCGACCACCAGGAGCCGGCCCCTGTAGTCGCCCAGGGACACACCGGAGGCTGTGTCCCACTCGAAGAGCGCTTCGGCTGCCGCCCGCGCGAACGCGGCCGGGTCGGACGTCTCGTGGATTGGCTCGAGCTCCCGCGTGCGGAGGGCCGGCCTAGTAGCAGGGTTTGGGTTCGGCGTCGCGGACGGGCCTGTGACATCGGGGCCGGCGGAGGCAGGATCGACGCGACCCGTCGGCACGGCACTGGACTCGCGCTGAACCACGGACGCCACGGCGAGGACGCCGAGGACGACGACCAGCACTGCCGCGATCCACGCGAGCGGCCGACGACGAGAACTTGAGGCGAGCAGTGGGCGCATGACTCACACCGCTTCGGTCGTCTCGTCGCCGCCCAGCGCTGCTCGAGCCTCGTTGACGGCGTCGATCCAGCGGTCGATGTCCTCGTGGACCCGGCAGACGAACTCCCAGTCCTTCTGGGGCACCGAGCGCGCGACCTGCTCGACGTCGTAGTGCCGCGGCCAGCCCTCGAACGGCTTCCACGTCAACACGACCGTCATCGGGTTGCGCACCGCCGTCGATGCCGCGAGCCGCCGCGCGGCCGCCGCCTGGATCTCCTCGGCCCGCCGCGCCTGCGCGGTCGCCAGCGCCTGCCGGGAGAGCTCGGCGATCTCCTCCTCCGACGCCTCCTTTCGAGCAGGCGGGGCCGGCGGGGTCGCGGTTGCGAGCTGCACCGCCGTCATCACCTTCCGGTACAGCGGGTCCACGGAGCCGCCGGCGTTGATCTCGTCGAGGATCTCCTCGGCCAAGCGGCGGACGGTCAGAGGGAGTTCGGGGTCGTCGACGACGGCCTGCACCTTGGTGATCTGGTCGAGTCGCTTGTATGACTCTTTCCCGGTGACCGCGAGGGCCGCCTTGTCGCGGCTCTTGCCCGACTCACCCCACGGTGGTGGCGAATCGCCACCACCGTCACCTCCCTCGAGAACCCCGGCTCCGCCGAACCGTGACGACTCCTGCCGACGTCGGGCATCCTCGGCGTAGACCTCCTTGAGCTCGGCGTAGAGCGTCGCCTGCTCCACCGGCGACAAGTCGAGCCGCAGCTCGTTCTCGTGCTGCTCGGCGAGCACTGCGGTCAGGGTGCCGCTCGCGTCGGTGGCAACCCGCACCTCGACCTGGCTCCAGCCGAGCTGCTGGACCGCCGCCAGCCGTCGCGCCCCGCACAGCAGGACGCCGTCGGACGAGACGACCGGCGGGTTGAGCAACCCGATTCCGCGGATCGAGGAGATGAGCCCGGACAGGTCGCCGAGGTCGCGGCGGTACCGGTGCCCGACCGTGATGGCCGTGATAGGGAGGACCGCCGGTGAGTAGGCGTGCTCAGGCATGGCGCACCTCCCGCATCCCGTCGTCCTGCCGCGTCACCGACGTCGGGGCGGCGGCGCACAGCGTGGTGACGAGCCGGCCGTCGGCGAGCAGGTCGTCACGAGACGCTCCGGATGCTAGGCGCAGGAACATCCCGTGCCCGACGGCGGTGCCGTGCCAGTGCGGCGATGGGCTGCCTAGGACGGCGGTCAGCAGCGCGAGCCATGGCCGCCGGTCGAGTCCGAGCAGACGTGGTGAGTCGATGTCGTGGCGCAGGTACTCGTGTGCGCGCGTCCGCGCGAGCTCCGGTTCTGCGCCGTCACCGTAGGAGGCGATGAGCCGTGAAGCGATGAGCCCGACGGCGTGACCTGCCGTTGCGGAGGGCCACCCGCACGCGGTCAGCACCTCGACTGCGGAGTCCACGATGCCTTCGACGACGGTGAACGCATCCCACTGCGGCTCGCCGGCCGCAGCCTCGACGTCGGCGACGAACCCCTCGACGTAGTGCTCCAGGTGGTCGTGTTCTCCGAATCGGGCCACCCAGCGCGGCGAGCTCGTGGTGATGAGGTGGGATGCCTGATTGCGCCCGCACATGAGGGCGTCCTCGAACTGTGATGTCAGCAGGGCGACCCGCACCCCGCGGGTCAGGGCACCCCAGGGGTCGGCTGCCCATCGGGTTCCGTCGGCGCGCAGGAGCTCGAACGCCACACGCATCGCGTCGTCCGGCGACTGCCCGTGCTTACGAGCCAGCGCCGCGTACTTCTCGCGGCAATGCTCGAGGAGAGCCGCCGCGATCGGGGCGGTGCGCCACAGCGTGGGGTCACGATGCAGCCGCAGCAGCACCTCCCGCAGCCCGTCGGCCGTCCGGAAGTCCGTCGTCGGAGCGATCTCGATGACGCTCATGGCTGCCACACCACCCCAGGCCCCGAGACGGCCCGCGACCCCCGCGCGGTCCCCGACGCCGATGGGCCCACCGGAGTGACCGGCGTCCCCGGTGTGCCGGGCGTTGCCGGAGTGACGGCCTCACGTGCCCGCTCCTTGCGCGCCGCATACGACGCCGACACCCGCCGGCCGACAGCGCCCGCCGCCCGGACTGGGACGCGCACGGCGGTCTTGGTCGCGGCCACCTGGAAGTCCAGGCCCTTGCCGATGCCCCGCCCGAGCACCTTCATGCCCAATGCGGCGGCGTCGGTCGAGTGCGCCCAGATGACCTTTGAGCGCGGCCCGGCTGCCGGCGTCGGAGGAACCTCCGGGCGAACCTGGCGGAGCGACGGATCCCCGTGGACCAGCCCGCTCGGATGCTTCGGTGCCGCCGCGCGCGACGGCGTGGTCGGAGTCGGCGGCGATTGGTCACGCCGGTCGTCATAGCCGTTGGTGTTCACAGGTGGACCCCCTCACTGGCGAAAGGGCGGCCCCCGCCGCCCCGGGTGGTGATCGGAACGGCACGCTTGAACGCGCTGCGCACGGTGGCCTCGATCTCCCGCTCACCCAGGCCCGCGTGCGCGGCGGCAGGACCCAGGACGCCGAGCACCGAGGCCGGGTCGTAGGCGTCGCGCACCATCTCGCACGCGGCCCAGAACAAGACGGAGTTGCGCCGACCCTCGCCGGTGCTCGCGACGAAGCCGGCGAGGCGTTCGGGGTTGGTGCGCCCCGCTCCGCGCGGTGCCCCCTCCGGGCGCGCCAGGCGCGGGCGGGGCGGGTCCAGGAACGCCCGCAGCGCCACGGCGTCCACAGGAGCCGACTGGCGCGGGGACTGCACGCCGAACTGGTAGTAGCGCAGCTCGCCGTCTCCGAGACGGACGCGTGATGGCGGGGCGACAACGTACCCGCCGTCGCCGCGGAAATCGATCCGGGCCCGGGTCGTCCACGACCGCTGCTCGACGCCGACCGGGTGCGGGAAGTAGAAGTGCATCCCGCCCGACGGCGTGCGCACCGTCCACGCCCACCCGGCCGTCAATCCACGACGCGTCGCGCCGTTGAAAGCTGGGAACCCGGACTCGGAGTGCTGGTCGACATCGACGACGTCGAGACCCGATGCCGCTCCGGTCGGGATGCCGACGTTCGCGTCCGGCGTCCAGCGCCACCACGCCTCCACGAGGCGTTGGTCGCTGGACGCGTCGTGGAAGCCACGATTCGTGAGCGGCTGCTTCGCCCCGGACACGCACGGGAACACCGGCACGCCGACAGCGGCGTAGGTGTGCGCGGCCTCAGCGAGCGACGGCGCGCTGTCGGCGGCCCGGAACGCGAGGGCGAACGCGGCCAGGTCCGGCATGCCTGAGGCGTGACTCGCGGCCGACGAACCGTGCGGGGCGGGCGTGGTGTCCATGCCCGCCACGGTGCGCTGCCCATGTCACCAGACTTCTGGCCATACACCCCACCTTCCATACGTATAGGAGGTGCATCACCCGCAGGTCGGGCACCTCCCAGAAGTCGCTCGGAATGAGGGGCTGACGACACGCGATTCGGGCCCGGCGAGCGGTATGGGAGGTCGCCCGACGGCGTATGGGAGATCGGGGCGAGCTGGTATGGGAGGTCGCGACCTCCACGTCCCCGCGCTCCGCATGTTTCAAGTGGAGTTGACTTCCGGAGCCGCCCGACCTTAACCTGGTCGACTTTGCATTTTCCGGCGGACCCTTCGCCGGCCAGCAGGAGAGGAGTTTGGCATGGCCAAGGGATACCGCAGCGCCAGCACTGGCAACCGCGCCTCAGGCTCCTCCGCGCGCAACGGCGGCGGGACGTCCTCGGCGCGACGCGCGGCGAACACGCGCATGTGGTCACAGCCCGCGACCCCGCGGCAGATCGCCACCCTGCAGGCATACGGCAATCACGACGGCAAGTACTACAGCAAGGGCCGAGCCGGGCAGACAATCGGCCAGTCCATGCGATCCGCAGGCAACGCCGGAGCCCTGATCGCAGACGTCGCTCGCGCCATCGTCGGCACGCGCCGACCTATCGACGCGAGTCGCCCCAGTGGGCTCTCGCTGAGCAGTTCACCAGCCCCGGAGCGGGCGGACCCGCACGAGCAGCCCGCTGCCACCACGGGCCTTGACCTTGACCGTCACATCGTCGTCCCCCAGGAGGGTGCCCCCATGTCCCAGCTCGTCACCGTCAACAGCGGGTCTGTCCCGAGCATCACGTCCGTCGTAGAGATGTCGGGCAGCCCGTCCGCAAACGTCGTGCCCTTCGAGTTCATCGCTGGGCTGGAGAAGAAGCACCTGGCCGCGGTCGCCCAGAACGTCGGCCGTTCGGTGCCTGCCCAGGTCCGTGCCATCGAGAAGGGATGGGCTCGCGCGAAGGTCTCGGTCGCCGCCAAGTTCGCGCGCGCCCACCTCGAGCTGGTCGCGATCCTGCAGGGTGCTCCCGTGGGGACGGTGGCGTCGCCGGAGGCAGCGGCACGGGAGATCCTCTGGAACTCCTGCGCAGCCGACCTGGAGCAGCAACTCCTCGAAGGCGTGCACCAGGCGCGCGGGACGACGAAGCCGTCCCAGGTGCTCGACGAGTGGCTGAACCAGGTCGACCACCGCATCGAGCTGGCGAAGATCTACGCCGCGGGACAGGTCGACGTCGCCCGGATCCAGGCAGCGGTGCCGCCGGCTCCCACCCGGGGGTACGAGCCCTGCTGGGGTGAGGTCACAGGCGTCAAGCCGTTCGGCGTGTTCGTCCGCCTCCAGTCCGGAGAGTCTGGGCTCCTGCACAAGTCCGAGCTCGCTGCACTCAACGGCGGGCGTCCCGTCGAGGATGCTGCGGCGCTGGTGAACGTCGGCCAGTGGCTCCACGTGCGGGTCACTGGCAAGAACGACGAGGGAAAGCTCAACTTCGCGCTCGCCAACGAGCGATGAGCAGGTTCGCCAGCACGGTCGCGGCCACGCCATGCCGGCGGCCTTGAGAAGGTCTGTAGCATCCACGAGGAGCAAGAAGTGAAGGAGTACGCAATGCGCGACGGAAATGACACCCCTGCGGCCGCGAGCGCAGGGGAAGGCAGCCTCGTCGCGCTGTCACCGCATCTCCTTCAGGAACTGCGCATCGGGAACGCCAAGTCGTTCGTCGGCGAGCACACGGTTCCGCTCGCCCCGCTCACTCTTCTCTTCGGCCCCAACGCCGCCGGCAAGTCGACAGTCATCCAGTCGCTGCTCCTGCTCGCACAGAGCCTTGAAGCCAACGCCTTCGAGCCAGAGGGGCCGAAGGTGAACGTTCGTAACTTCCGGCAGTTCGTCAGCGGGCACGACGTCGAGCGAGAGGTGACGCTCGGGGCCTCTTTCGCAATGGAGGTGTCGACTGAATGGATCGTCGGCCCCGACCCAGACGACCTCGACACCCGGCCCATCATGGCTGTAAACGGCTTCGAGTTCAGGTTCCGCCAGGACGAGGAGAGGGTGTACTTCAGGACCGCGATCCGCGTCGCGGGGCTGCCTGCGCTCTCTGAGCCCCAACCGGAGGTCTGGGAAGAGGATGAGCGGGGCGGTACCTACGTGCAGCGCTGGAGTCTCGACCTAAGCGACCCTGGTGCCGCCGCGGTTCTGCGGGAGAGGATCCCGTCGTGGGGCAGTTCCTCACAGGAAGCGGAGTTGCTCAGGTTCGTGGAGTTTGGGCTCCGCTCCGGTGCCCTGCAATCGACCCGCCTCGTGGTCTGGAACTCCCCGGAGGATTGGCAGTCCGGCCCGGACGTACCGTCAGCGCTGACTCTCGTCATGACGCCGGGTGACGTGACCGGTCTCGACGCGCTGTCCGAGTATCGCCTTGCGGAAGCCATCGAGCGCGATCTCGAGAAGGTCGTCGCCCGTTGGAGGAAGGGCGACCTTGAGCACGGCTGGATCCACGGGCTCAAGGCAACTGCTGGCCCCTTCGCGGAGGTCGCGCGCGAAGGCCGCGAGATCCTCCAGTCGAACCTCCGCACGCTCGGGCCTATTCGTCCCGCTCCGCGCTGTGTCTCCCTGAACGACGGATCGGATGAGCCGACCGCGCTGGACCTCGTCTCCCGTCTGCACCGCAGCGAGCGGCTGCTCTCTGAAGTCAACGCTTGGCTCGACAGGCTCGAGGTCCCGTACGACATCAGCGTCGACCGCGCGATCGAGGCTCGTTCCGGGACCGAACTGGGCTACTCGTTCGAGCTCACGGACAATCGGTCGCAGGTGAAGGTCAGCCTGTCCGATGTGGGCTATGGCGTCAGCCAACTGCTGCCGATCGTCACCGAGTGTCTGGGTCGGTCGGGTCAGGTGGTCTGTATTGAGCAGCCCGAACTTCACCTTCACCCGCGACTCCAGTCGAACCTCGGCGATCTCTTCGTGGAAGCGGTCATCGAGCAGGGCAACCAGATCATTGCGGAGACCCACTCGGAGAACCTTCTCCTTCGTGTACGCCGTCTGGTGCGCGAGGGCACGATCGCGCCCGAAGATGTCTCGGTGCTGTATGTCGACAACCAGCCCGGTGTCGGTGCGACAGTCGAGCGACTCCGGCTCGGCCGGCGCGGCGAACTTCTCGATCCCTGGCCCACTGGGTTCTTCGACGACAGCCTCGCAGACGTCTTGGGCGGACGCGCGTGATTGCCCAGGTTGCGGTAGACGCGCGCTCGCTTACGGAGCCCAGCGGCGATGCCGAGGACCGCGCCGACGCTCACGCGCGTGTTGCTCGGGAACTGCAGCGATATGGCGTACTGCACCTCCGGGGCAAGGGTGATGTCGGCGCGCTCTTCGACGCCGTCGCACACGCGGACGGAGAGGTCGGAGAGATCTGGCAGCACCTACTCACGGCACTCCATGGAACCGGCCGCATCGGCGTTGGGAGTGACGAGAACGCACTGACGAGCGACTGGTTCGACTCTGACGGCATCATCTCGGCGAGTCTGCGGGACGCCGTGGACATGGCCGTCGTCACGGAGTCGATCGGGAAACGACCGCCCGACGGGTGGGTGCCCGAACTCACGACGGTCAAGCGGTTCGATCGATCGGCGTTGATCGAGCGGCTGCGCACCATCGACGCCGAGCCGACCCATCCGAAGGGAACGTCACGAGACGAAATCTGGGCGCTCCGGTGGTCGCGCGCGACCCAAGCATCGACCGAAGTGCACGTCTGCGATCCATACCTGTTCGGAGAGAGGGAGTTCGGCGGGGACGCCCGAGGTCGACTAGCACACGTCACTTGGCTACTTGACCGCCTCAACGACGATCTTCCGCCCAACTCGGAGGTCACGGTCAACCTCTACGCGAAAGCTGGCGATTACTCGATCGAGGAACTCGGCGAGTACCTCGGGCGTACGAGGTTCGTTGCGCACCGGCCAACCAGCGCTCATCTCTTTATCGCCAAGTGGCATCAACCGGTGGAGGGCTTTTACGGACCGCACGATCGCCACATCCGATTCAGTTGTGGAGCGGCCACAGACGTTCCCTCGGGCTTTGACAGGTTGCAACGGAGGACGATTCGGGAAGTCGAGGGCTTCAAGGTTCACTTCATCGCCCCTGGCGACAGTCTGGCGACGCTCGCCAGGATCGAGGCGGACGTCGCTGCTCACGCAAGCCACTGGGTCTTCGAGAATGGGGTGTTGGTCCCTTCAGGCGGAGGGGAAGAAGATCCGCAAAGAACGGAGGAGGCCGATCCCCATAACCACGAAGCGGTTGGGGCTGGCGGCAATGGGAGGACCGCGACCATCACCGGGGTCGTGAAATGGTTCAACGCAGAGAAGGGCTTCGGGTGGATCAAGCCCGACGACGGTTCGCCTGATATCTGGGTTGGGACCAAGGCGCTTCCGGAGGGCATGACGTCGCTCCGGCCCCGCGCATCGGTGATGTTCAGGGTGGGGCGGGAGAAGCGAGACCAAGGACGGACTCGGGCGGAGGACGTTCGTGTTCTCTGAGGAGCGAGGCCCTTGAATGTGCCGTGGAGGCGTTTGTCGATCGGAACCATGTAGCGCAGCTAGCGGGGTGTGGGACGGCTCGGAGACTCAAGTCCGTCGTTGCCTGGTCGCCCTCGTCAGCGCGTTGACGATCGCTTGGGTCCGCTCCGAGAGCTCGACCGGTGAGCGGTAGTCGTCGCTGTGGTCGACGATGTCGTCGCGCAGCTGGGCCTCGGCGAGGTCGCCGTGGCCCTCCGCTGCGGCGACGGCGATCAGGTCGAGGCGAGCTTGGATGTCGTCGGGAGCGGCCCGGTGAGCAGACTCCGCGGCCATCCGAGCAAGCTCCAGGTCACGGGCGTGCAGGCCGTGGGCGATGACGGTGGATGCCGTCTCTAGGATCGCGAGGGCCATGATGTGGTCGGTGCGCTCGCCCTCGAACAGCCAGGCGAAGCCCTCCTCGTGTGGCCACGTGAACGGCACCCCGGTGACCAGTTTGAGCGCGGTCACCAGGTCGGGGATCCCGTCCTCGCCGCGGGCCTGGCCGCGGGCCCGTAGGGCGCAGAACAGGTCGACGTCGCACAGCGCGCCCTCCAGCTGATAGCGAGGGCTACCGGCGGTCCGCGCGGCAGGCGAGGTGCGGGAGTCCGGCAGGTAACCGTGCCCGGTGGTGGGGTTGGCGCCGAGCCAGGTCCGCAGCTCGTTCATCGTCTTGTGCGCCCGAGCCTCGGTCGTCACCCCGGCCTCGACGAGCTCGCTGGCCGTCACCCCGTTCGGATGGAGCATCAGGTACGCGAACGCCTCGACCAGCTTGCGTTCTCGGTAGACGACCGCGACCCGGTTGCCGCTGGTGTGGGCGGTGATCGGGCCGAGCAGGCGCAGCTTGGGGCGCGCGCTGCTGGGATTGTTGAACTCCGCGAGGTCGGCGTCCAGGTTCGGGAAGTCGTCCTCAACCTGCGTGGCAGCCTCGCCGTCGACTGGCGGGGCGAGCACGGCGACGTCGTCGACCGTGACGGGCGCGACGGCGGCATACTCGGCAGCCGGTTTGGGCAGCACGCTGTTCGGCGCGAGTTCGTCTGGGTTGAGCGGCCGGTCGCCGACGAGCTCTGGCCTGAGTGCTCCGGCGAGGTTCGATCGGGCGCGCCACCCGTCGGTGGCCTCGTCGTCGGCGGGGATCGGTACCGAGGTGACCTCGTCGGACGCGGCCACGACCCGGGCCACGGCCGTTGCTTCCTCGCTCGTCAGGCCTGGGGCTTCGACGTCGATGCCGTGGCCGGCGATGACCAGCCGGCCGTCCTCAGTCAGCTCAGCCTCGACCATCTGTGGGGCCTCGCCCTCCAGGACGACGACGGCGGCTCCGGGGCGCGTGGGATGCGCGGCGATCACGGCCGCCAGATCGGTGACCGGTTCGGTGGCCTGCGCTGCAATCAGCAGGAAGTACTGGTCAGGTGCATAGGCCAGTGCCCCGTCGACCCCGACGGCGGCGGCGATCTGAGCGATGCCCGCCGGGTCGTCGGCGGCGTAGTGGCGCAGACGGAGCCGGTCGATGTCGGCCAGCTCGTCGAGTGCCCCGACGGCGTGGACACGCACGCTCGCCGACCACGGGTTGAGCGCAACCTGCGAGGCGAGGTGACGGGCGAACCCCGCAACACGGTCGGCGTCGCCGCGTAGGGCGAGGGCACCGAGGTGCTCGAGGTTCACCAGCTGCATGCTGCCTTCGCTGTCGCGACCGAGTGGGACGAGCAGCGGGTAGGGCGACTCGCCCTCGGCCGCGTCAGCCGGCGCGGCGACGGGGGCGATCCACGTCAGGCCGCGGCCGGTCCACGGGGCAGGCAGGTCGGCGGGCTCGGCCAGATGTAGCGTGACCTGTGTCGTGGTCAGTTCGGCGCGCACGACCTTCGGCGCGAGTGCAGGGTCGGGAGCCAGCGACTGGAGCATCGGAGTGACCGACGAGATGGTCTCGGCGCTCGAACGCCCCGCCGCGCGGGCGGTAGTGGCGACCGGCTGCAGCTCGGCGGGAAGGGGCGGGAGCATCATCCCGGTCTGCCGGAACCGCGCCGCAGTCGCCCGGCGTGCACGGATCGTCAGCCACAACGAACCAGCCAGCAGAGCGCCCGCCCCAGTCAGGCCAGGCAGGAGCCAGGAGAGGGCAGCGGTATCGGCGTCGTCGGTCGGCGACTCCTCGGCGGCCCGGGCGACGGAGTCCGGGGCCGTGGAGGGCGCAACCGAAGGCGTGCTGCCTGCGAACGTCAGGCCCGGGTGATCGCTCGACGGCGTGGAGCCTTCGCCTGTCTCTGTAGGCGCTTTGTCCGCCCCGCGAGGGCCGGTCGACGGGGTGGGCGACGGCGGCGCTGGTTCGGTCTCAACCCCTGCTGCCGTCTCGGTGGCGTCTGCGTCGTCGGGCGTGACGTCGAGTGTCCATCCGGGCTTGATGAGGTCGGGATCGGTGAGGTGCTCCCCGCCGGGCTGGTCGATGTCCTTGGAGGCTTCGAAGATCTCGGGGTACCGGGCGGCGTCACCGACCTCGTCGGCGGCGATCTGCGAGAGCGTGTCGCCCTTCTTGACGACGTACGTCTCCTCCGACGCATCGTCGCGGGCGGGCGGGGTGGGCTGCGGGATGCGCAGCACCACGCCGGGCGTGATGAACCCGGGGTCGTCGCCGAGGACGGCGGTGTTGAGGTCGCGGATGGTGGTCCAGTCGCGGCCGTGTCCCAGGTGCCGCTCGGCGATTTTCCACAACGAGTCGCCCCGCTTGACCGTGTACTCGACCGTCGCGGGCTCGGCGGCGGGAGCCGGTGTGGCCTCCTCGGCCGGTTGTGGAGCAGCGGACGTCTGCGGTGCGGGCGGTGGCGGTTCCGTCGGCTGCGTGGCGGGCGCGGGCGGCTGCGCGGTCGCCACTGCGACGGCGGCGTGCGCGGGGGCGGGGGCGAGCGGCGCGAGGGTGGGGGCGGCGACGAACAGCAGGGCGGCGACGTCGACCAGCCGCCTGGCCGCTCCTTGAGAGAGTGCGAACCCGTGCAGTCGTGGGGCGCGCATCCCGCGGATCCGGTAGGCGGCTTCGAGCAGGATGCCCCAGGCGAGGTAGGCCCAGGCGAGCCACGCGATGGCCAGGGTGCCGGCCATGAGCAGGGTGCCGTCGTCGGGCATCATCGCGCGGGTTTGTAGCTCGCCCCACGACAGGTTCCACAGGTAGGGCTGGGCCCACAGCAGGACGGCGGGCATCCCGACGATGAAGACGCCGATGGCGAGGGTCGCGGCGAGACCGGCGAGCCGCCGGTGGAGGGTGGTCATTGTTCGCTGCCTCCCAGGGTCCTTGCGATGCGGGCGCTGGCGGTGCCGGTGGCGTCGATGGATCCGATGCCGATGACGGACAGGAAGACCGTTCTGTAGGTGTCGTGAACGGAGACGGTGATCGTGGTGCCGCCCGAGACGGACACGGTCCCGCGGATCCCGGCGGCGGCGAGGTAGTCGCGCGCGGCTGCCTTGGCCACCCCGACCTCCAGGGACGGGTCGCGGCCTTGGATGACGGCGGCGGCTTGCAGGCGCTGTCCGCCGGCGCGGGCGGCCTGGGTTGCGACGTCGCGGGCACGTTGCTGGGTCTCGAGCTGCCCGCCGAGGTCCACCACGAGGCCGACGAGCACGATCATGACGAACGACGCGAGGGCGAGCCATGCGCTGACCGACCCGCGCTCGCCGTCGTCCCGACGTCGGCAGGGCGGGCGGCGTCGCGAGAGCAATGCGGGTCGGGTTTTCATCCGCGCTCCCGGTAGGCATCGACGGGCGAGGACATCGAGGCGGTCACGGTGCGGCTGCCGGGGACCCCGGGCACGACAAGATCGGACAGGTCGACCCGGCACGTGACCTGAGCGATGACCGAGCCGTAGGAGCCGAGCGCGGCGCCGAGGCCGCTGGTGTCCACCGAGACGCTGGTGCTGGCACACCGAAGGCCCCGGTTGGCCAGCGCTGTCGCCGCGGCGGCATGTGCGTCGCTTTGCGCGGCACCGACGGTGCGGGCGATGGAGGCGGCGCGTGCGGCGTCGTACGCGGCGGTCTGCACGGCCTGGTGGGCCAGGGCGCTGCGGCCGGCGAAGATGATCAGGCCGACGAACAGCATGAACGCGGGCACGCCGATCGCGGCCTCGATCGCCGCCGAGCCACGCTCGTCGCCAGGCCGCAGAAGCCAGCGCCGTAGGCGTCTCATGGCTCGCCCGTCAATCTTTCGGTCGTGGCCGATCCGGTCGCGGTGACGCGAGGCTGCCAGCCGGGCACGACGGACAGGCTGGTCCCGGACACGGTGATGACGACCTGGCCCGGGCTTCGATCTCCGTAGACGGCGAGAGCGGCCAGGACGCGGTCTCCGCCGGCGTCGGCGATGAACCTGGACGCCGCGCCGATGCCGTCGGAGGTGCGCCCGTTCTCGACCGCGGCGACGCGCGCGCCCTCGGAGGCGGCGGCCATGGCGACGTTGCGGGCGTGGTAGTACAGCGCACCTTGCATGCCGAGGAACATCGCGGCGACCATCGCCGGCAAGACGATGACCATCTCAATCGTCGCCGAGCCGCGTTCGTCCCGCCAGCGACGTCGTTGCCGGCTCAAGCCGCTCCAGGCCCGACGTCGTGGCCGGGCCTGGCGCGCCTTAGCCGATGAGGCCGGCCTGCGAGCGGACATACGAGGTCACCGCCGCGACGACGATGCCGACGATGGCGATGACGGCCACGGCCCACATGACATGCTCGATGGTGACCGAGCCGCGGTCGGAGTCGGCGTCTGGCGGGGTCAGGTAGGCCTTGATGAGCGCCAGGGTGGCGATGAGACGGGACATGGTGAAGGTCCTTCCAGGTGGAGCATCACGTGTGCTTCGTTCCTTCTTCGGTAGGTGCGGTGCGTTCCCCAGCTGGGTGGTGCATCGGGACAGGGCATCCAGGTCGGCGGTCAGCCGCCGGTGAGCATGGTCAGGAGGGCGGGGGCGAGCAGCAGCGCCATGAAGACGACGCCGAGCAGTGACCCGGGGATGGACATCCGCTCGCCGGTGGCGTTGGCCTGGGCGAGCTCCTCGCCGAGCAGGGCCGAGCGCATCGCCTCGGCGCGGGCACGCAGGTTCGTGTAGACGCTGGTGGATTGCTCGCCGGACAGGCGCATGATGTCGGCGAAGTCGTCGAGCTCCGGCAGGGCGAGATCGTCGGCAAGGGCGTGCAGGGAGTCCCAGGGCGGGACGCCGGACCAGCGTGAGCGGGCCAGGTCTTCGGCGAGGCGCTTGAACACCCAGGAGTCGCCGACCTCGGCTGCGGCCTCCATCGCCTGGCGGGTGCCCGAGCCGTTGAGTCGTTCGAGGGCGACCAGGTCGATGTACGCGCCCAGTGCCCGGCGGAACTCGGTGCAGGCCTTCTTCGCCTCGTCGATCGCGTTGTAGTTCGGGATGAAGAACATCACCGCGGCCAGGCCGATCGACGCCAGCGCCGGGATGGTGAACGGCAGGTGCAGCCCGGCCAGGGAGAAGATCGCGGTGAGGAACGGCGGGATCGCCAGGCCGAGGAGGGCGAAGGTGACCTTCTCGCCGAAGAACCGGTTGGTCGAGATCCGCAGCAGCGCCAGCTCGCGGGTCGGGGTGCGGACCCACAGGGCCGGGGGAAGGCTCTTGATCGCCCAGCTGCCCAGCTTTTCGGTCGTCCCGAGCGGCTTGTCGTCCCCACGCGCGGCGGCCATGCCGGGGGAAGTGGCGAGGCGCTTGTTGACGCGGGCGAAGGCGTCGACTACGTCTGCCTGCACGGGGAGGAAGGCGTGCACGACGACGAACATGGCCAGCCCGAGCAGGGCTCCGGCGAGCATGAACAGCAGAAGTCCGAGGTCCATCAGCGCACCTGCCCGATCAAGAAGCGAGGCATGGGCTTGCCGGCCGCCATGCGTTTCATCCACACCAGCACTCCGATGTAGGCGGCGAGCAGCACGCACAGCACGACCTGCCCGATCGGAGTGGCGTACGGCTCGACGTAGCGGCCAGATGCGGTGAGGACCACCAAGACGACGACGGAGATGATCGTGACCCACCGGGCGGTCGCGCGGGGCTTCGCGCGGTCGGCCTCGACCTGACGGCGGGCACGCACGTCCGCGGCGACGGACTCCGCGAGCCCTTGGAGGACCGACGCCAGCCCGGCACCTCGCCTGCGGGCGCCGAGGATGAGGATGGCGGCGATGAGGTCGCCGGTGGCGTCGTCGAGCTCGGCCGCGAACGCCCGCAACGCGGCCTCGGTGTCCCACCGTGCCCGCAACCTGGCGACGAGCCGGTGGATTTCCGCAGAGATCGCCACAGGCGCGGAGCGCAGGGTCGCGGCCAGGGCCTGCTCGAGGCCGACCCCGACGGTCAGGACGCCGGCCAGCGAGCGGGTCCATTCCTCCATCGCCTCGAGCCGGACGATCTCGTTCTTCGCCGCGTCGGCCGACAACAGCAGCGGCAGCCCGACGATGGCGACCGGGACGCCGGGCAGGGCGAGCACCCACCCGGTCGCCAGCCACACCCCGACCCCGCCCAGGACGCCGACACCGAGCAGCAACCTCGTGCGCCGCGAGACGCGCGACATGCGGCCCGGGGTGCGGACCCGGTCGGTGTCATCGTCTGGAGCAGGGCGCAGCGCAAGGATGAACCACGCGATCGACAGGCCGATGAGCCCACCCGCGGTGATCAGGCCGACGGCTCTCATGACGCCCTCCGGTGCCCGATGCCTCGCTGCGCGGCGAGGTAACCGGACAGGTCGAACCCGAAGTCCTCCAACTCCCTGTAGGAGTCGGGGAGCGTTCCGGGGACGGCAACGTCGCCGCGCCGGGGAGCGGCGAACACGTGCGTGATCGCGTACCCCGGGTCCTTCTCGCCGCGGTCGACGGCGACGATCTCGGCTACGCGCCGCTGCCGGTAGCGCTCGCCGTCGGCGCCGGTGATGGTGCGCAGGTCAATGTGCACGATGAGGTCGACCGTCGCGGCAAGCTTACGGGCGGCAACCTGCGCGTCGACGTCCTTGCCCTCTTCCATGGCGCAGGTGATGAGCTTGTCAATCGTCGCCTCGGCGCTGGTGGCGTGAGTCGTGCACAGGGAGCCGGTGCCGGACTCCATCGCCTTGATCATCGGCCAGATCTCCTTGCCGCGAACCTCGCCGATGATCTGCCTCGACACGTTCAGCCGGAAGGAATCCGTGAGCGCGTCGTGCAGCGTGTACTCCCCGAGCACCCGCCCGTCAGCTCCGCGCTCACCCGAGCCGGGGCGGGCCTCGATGGCATGGACGATGCGGTGCTGCTCCGGAAGCTGGTGCAGGTGCAGCTCGTACTCGGTCTCGATCGTCACGATCGCCTCGTACGGGTCCAGCTCGGCGCACAGCGCCCGCATCAACGTCGTCTTGCCCGCGCCCTGAGCACCGGCGACCACGATCGATTTCCTGGCCTTGACCGCCGCGGCCAGGAACGAAGCCGCGACGTCGGTCATCAGGTCCTTGGCGACCAGGTCATCGAGGGACACCTTCAGCAGCCGGTGACGGCGGATCACCACCGACGGGCGCGGCGTCACCCACGCCAGGGCCGCCAGCCGCGCGCCACCGTCCAGGCGCAGGTGCAGTGAGGGGTGTGCCTCCGAGAAGTCGCGGGCATTGACCTCCGAGCGGGTGGCGAGGAACTGCAGGAACCCGATGAGTTCCTCGTCGGAGTCCGCCACGGCCGGTGCCTCGGACAGGCGGGTGTCGAGGTGCTCGACCAGGACGTTGTCGCTGCCGATGATGATGACGTTCTCCACGTCCTCGGCGTCCACGAGCGGCTGCAGCCGCCCGAGGCGGAACAGGGAGTCGAACACCGCCGACGCCGTGCCGCGCTGCCGCTGCAACGGCCACGCCCCACGGCCGGCGTTCGCGTCCTCGGCCATGGCCGCCTCAATGAGGTCGAGCACGATCGACCGCCCGAGCTCCTCCTCACCGGCGCGGTCCAGCGGATCTCCGGCGGTGGCCTGAGACAGCAGCTCGGAGGCCTGCGCGCGCAGCGCCGCGACCAGCGACCAGTCGACGTCGGAGTCACCGGACCCCGACGACGAGGCGCTGTTCGTAGTGGCGCCGGTCGCGGCGAGGTGAACGGGACCGGTGGGCTGGACGACGAACGGCAGCACTGCCGGGTCCACCCGCGGACCGTCATTGCCGGGCAGGTCGTCGTTCTCGACGAGGTGGTTGAAGCGGACGTCGGTCATGACGTCACCTCCCGTACGAGGTCGTCGCGCCGTCGGGCGATCGTCTGCTGGATCGCCCCGGCGGCGGCCCGCAACGACCGGATGAACGGAGAGGTCGCGAACTTGCGGTGCGGGGACGCGGCTCGGTGGTAGACCGCCGCCGAGGCCGCGTCGTCGGAGATCGAAGCGATGACCGACAGGCCGAGCACCTTGGTCACCTCGCGAGCGTTGTACGGCTGACCCTCACCGACCAGGAGCATCCCCGGCTGCTGCCACGACGAGGCAGCCCCCTTGAGCTGCTCGGCCCACGACCGCGCCCCCATGAGCGCCGGCAGATGCGTCCGCGACACCAGCAAGGTCAGATCGGACAGGGAGATCAATGCCTCGGGGGAGCCGGGGAGCCCGAGCCGGCCGGCATCCACGATCACGTCCTGCCCCGTGGACTCCAAGTTCTCCAGCGCCGTTGACAGCCGCCCCCACAGATCCCGCAAGCCGACCGCCTGGGTGTGCGAACGAGTGCCCGCGATGAACGACACGTTCCCCGCCAGGGGACGGACGACGTCGCGCAGTGCGTCGGAGATCTCCAACGGCGAGTAGCTCAGCTCGACCAGACCCGCCTCGTACTCGTGGGTCCCACCGAAGAATCCCGCCAAGATTCCCGACGACCCGGAAGGGTCGGCCTCCACGAGCAGCACCGGGCGAGACCAGCACATCGCCAGCCCGATCGCCGACGTCGTCACCCCTGGCGAGCCCGAGGCCGAGCACAGTGCGATGACCGCCATCAGCCCTCACCACCCGCGTCGGTGCTGCGGGGCTCGAGGAGCACCGCCACGTTCCCGCCCGCGGCATGGGCAGCGAGCATCGGTCCGTCCGACTCGGAGACGAGCAGGTCCAAGACCATCGCCCCCGTCTCCGGGTCGACGTTCACCGCCGCCACCTCACCACGCGCCGACGTCGGGGCCGCATCCCCACCGGTGGGGACCGAACCGGCCGCCGGAGTGACGACGGCCAGCACCTTGTCACCGACGAGCACCGGGCTGCCCGGGGCGTGTGCGGCATCCAGCCGCACCCCTAGCAGGTAGGTGCCCTCGCGGGTGGGCTCGAACCCCGCGACCGCCTCGCGCGTGACGATCGACCCGGCCGCGATGTCCAGCGAGATCCGCTGCCCGAGCAGCCCGTCGAGCTCGGCCGGCGTCACCGGGTCCAGCGCGTCGTCGTCATAGATCCGCGCCGTGGTGAACGCGTCTCTTGTGATGACGTCCCCGCGGTGCATCGAGTCCCTGGCCACCAGCACCGAGGTCATCGCCGAGGTCGAGGTCCACGTGACCGCGCCGATGATCATCCCGACGGCACCGAGGGCGACCGCCGTGGCTACATGCCACGGCCGACGACGAGGCCGAGGCGGAGGCGTCTCGACCGACTCGGGAGCAGGCGGCTGGTCGGTCGAAGTCTTGCGCGGGGTTGTCGTGGACATGGTCCCCTCCGTGAGCGCGTTGGACTCTGATTGGTGGTCACCCGTCGGTGACGATGACCTGCACCTCGCCGACGCGAAGCTGCACGGTGCGCGTGAAGTCGAGCGGGATGGTCCCGCTCTGCCCGCCACCAGCCCAGGTGACGGTCCAGTACGACGTCGCACTGATCGTGTACGCCTGACCGGACCCGCCGGCCGACGTCGAGGAATAGGTGTGCCCGCAGTCCGGTGATGCTGCGGCGCCGTACGACGCCTGGTACGCCGTCCCCGCACCGCACTGAATCTGCTGACCATCGCCCATGCTGTAGACGATCCGCTCCAGCCGTCCCGTCGCCGACACCGTGATCCCACCGGCCGAGGCCGACCGCGTGATCGGTCCCGTCGTCGACTCACCCGGGTCCGAGATCCACAGCCACACCGGCACGCCGACGATCCCCATCGACCCTGCGGGCGGAGCAGTGCCGATCTGGCCCGCGCGAAGTTTCATCGCTTCGACGGCCCGGTCGGCGAGCTCCCGCGGCGAGGGTCCGGCGGCGCCCGGGGGCGTGGGTGCCCAGTAGAGGTCGATGTAGCAGTCGTCCATGCCCAGCCCCTCCACCACGCAGTAGGGAGGGACGCACGCAACGATGACACCATCGGTATGCCCCTGCCAGACCGCGTCCTCGGGTGCTGGTTGGGGGTCGGCCAATCGCGCGAAACACTCGCGGGCGGCGTTCCATCGGTAGCCCGATGGGGTACACGGGATCTCGGCGCCCCCGTAGGTGCACACAGCCGGGCCCGAACTTCCGCTGCTCACGGGCTGCGTTTCGGTCCCACCGGCCTGGCCGGCGCCGGGCTCGGTCACGGCGATGACGCATGTTGTGCCGAGCGGTGTGGAGCCCGGCGGGCAGACGACAGGCTCAGCGCCGTAAGCAGCGGGAATCGCTCCGCCCACGGCTGTCAGTGCCGTGACCACCACGGCGAGGAGCAGGGTGCCGCGGCGCACGAGGTCAGCACTCCTCGAAGGGCTGACGCGTCGTGTCCTGTTGCACCGTCCAGCGGTTGCCAGGCTGGCGCTGCATGACCACGTCGATGATCACGGGCGTCGGGGCCGTGTAACTCGTGGCGGCGGAGCCGTCGGCGGCAACGACCTCGATCGCGGTTCCGTCGACGCACGCCTCCATGTGCACGATCTGAGTGCCGTCGCTGAGCGGGTCGCCCTCGTACCGGGTCACGTTCGCCGACTTGACTGTCGCGCGGCCCGTCTGGTGATAGCCGAGGTCAACGAACTGCTTCGGAATCGACCGCCACCACGTCACCATTTCCTCGGAGCCGATATAAGGGCGGATCTTCTCGAAGCCGCCGGTCGCCGACGGATCCGCAAGGACGCTGGCGGTGACCTGCAGGTACTCCGCATAGCGCTCTGAGGCGGCGTCGATGTTCTCCTGCTTCGCCGCTTCCTCTTCGTTGAGGGTCGGCGAGGGGCTCGGCGTTGGGGATGCCGTGACGGTGGGGCTCGAGGTGGGCGCCATCGTCGGCGTCACGGTGGGGTCGTCGTTCGGGGAGCCGGTGCACGCCGAAAGGACGGCCAGTGCTGTGAGTACTGCCGCCGTCAGAAGACCAGCTCGACCTCCACGGCTCATCCCACTTCGCCTTCCTCTGAGAACCGCTTACATTCCTGTGGGATGGGAACGGCTCCGTGTGGCGCGCGCCACACGTCCATGACTGTCCATTCCGCCACGTTTGCCTCCGTCACGCAATACCGAGTCTCAGACTGTGCTTTCGCGACGCGCGCTGCGCCCTCGATAGAGCCACCATGGGCGGTCGCACTACGGAGGTGCGCCCGCGTCCCCAGCGTCGACAGCAGGTGGGATTCGATCCCTGCTCGGGGGCTAATCTGTGGATAAGACGGGGGAGATGACGGGGGTGCAGTCCGGACGGCGATCCCGCTCGGGCTCGCGCCAGGAGACTCGGTCAGTTCGCGTTGAGGCCGAAATCCTTGGTGAGCAACTTGTCCTTGTAGAGCGTCTCGACCGCGACGACATCGTCGACCGTCGCGGTTCTCGGCAGGATCTGCAGGACCGAGTATTGGTATCGCTTGACCGCGACCGGGTCCACCAAGAGTTCCTCAATGAGTCTCTTGTTGCCGCCGTGGGACGTTGCCACGTACTCCGACCACCGGCCGAGCAGCCCACCGTGACCGTAGGCCGATCCGACGTACTGCTTGCCGCTGACGGTGTCGACGATGAGGTAGACGGCGTTGACCGACGCCAGCGCGGTGTGCCACTGCGCGTAGCGGCGGGGCTGACTGACGACCTCACTGAGCTCACCGAAGGACAGGACGAGCCGCTCGAAGCCGGGAAACGGCGCGGCCGGGCGCTCGAGGATCGCCAGCACTTGCTTGCGCTCGCCAGTGGTCCCGTTCTGCGCCCAGGATCGAGTTCCCGAGCCCCAGTCGATGACGAGCCGGCCGTTCAGATCGGCGAGGATCTGGGTTTCCTGGAGGTCGAAGCGGCCTTCGCCAAGGTGGCCTGCGTTCACGTAGCAGGCTTCCAGTCGGGCGCTCGTGCCTTCCTCGCCACGGAAGTTCAGCCAGTACCGATGCCGTGCGGGGAAGTTCTCTCGTTGCCAGCTGACGTACTCCCGCAGCGTGCCCAACTCGAGGGCCTCCCGTGCGCGGGCGTGACTCATCGGGTGTCGCATCAGCAGCACGTCTGCGGGATCCAGTCCGGCAGCATCGAGCACGTGAGCGAGCGTGAGCGACGGCAGCAGCGACGACGCGGGCAGGACCATACGCAAAGGCTGCCACAGTGCGCCGAGGTAACGACGGGCGAAGGTCGGCTCGCGACGCTGGGTCGTCCTCGTCGCCGAGCACGACCCGGCGTCTGCCGCCGGACTGAGTACGACGGCGGCGGCAGGTTGGTGGGAGCGTCGTGGTCGGCGGGCAGGTGGGGTCCCGCGGGCCCCTGGTCGGGCGGTTGTCGGCGGAGGCAAGGGCTGGAGGACGGTGCGGTCGCCGACGGGACCGGACGGGCTGGTGGAACGTACGAAGTGGAGGTGCGGGCGGCGGCAGGTCGGCCGACGGGGGAGGCCGGTGGAGGGGCGGCCGAGGTGGGATGGAAGGTAGGCGGGCCGCAGAGGGTCGGGGTCGTGGTCACACCTCTGGCACCAAGGCTGGTTTGGTCTCCAGTGTCGGTCGAGTTCAGCGTGCCGGATAGAGTCCTCCGCTGTGACTGACGACGAGTTGCGGCGATGATGGCCGAGGCCGAGCGCCTTGAGCGAGTTGGTGACTTCGACGGCGTGATGGCGCTGTGGAACAGGCTCAGCGCCGATGAGGACGCCTGGCGAGACTGCAGAGCTCGACGCAGAGATCGCTCGACTGAAGGCTGAGGACGAGGCCGCCGAGACCGCCTACGAGGTAGAGGTCCATGTGGAGATCGATGAGGATCGCGAGCATCAGCTTGAGCGTGAGGTGGAGGATGCCCGGTACGAGGCCAAGCGCAGAGCTGCGCGAACGAAGGCGGAAGCCATGGAGGCAAGAGCCGCGGCCAAGGCGACAGCGGTGGGCAAGGTCATGAAGCTCCGAAAGGTGCCGACATTCTCCCGAGTGCGCGTGATCGGCTGGGGGAGCGTCGAGGAAGTCGATGAGGACATCACATTCGCCGTCGATGACGTGGTGACGGTGTGGACCAAGTGCGCTTCTTCGTCCAACAGTTTCTCTGCCACTGACGTGCGAGGAGTGTTCGGCACGGATCACGAACTGCAGTGGCTCCCGGATGACGCCAAGGTCGAGATCGTCGACCTGCCGAGATTCGCCGGCGACCCCAAGGTCCTGACGCGGGATCTGAAGCCGGTCCCGGCACCAGCAGGCAGCAGGGGCACGCAGATGCCGGGCGTCGGCACGCTTGTTACCCGGGACGGGTTTCATCCGTGGATCTGGGAGAACGAACTCGTCTTCTCGCCTGTCCAGGGTTGGGATGACCCAGAAACCTCTGTGGAGGTGCTCCTGTGTGCCTTGAACGTTGCGCCTGACCTCGGCGACCTCCGTACGCAGCTGCTTGCCGCGATTCGCGCGAGATACGCCCGTATGCGAAAGCTGAAGGACACGTATCCGCCCCGGGAGTACCCGTGGCGTGACAGCCTCGTGCCGGGTCGCGCGACCCTGAAATACCTCGCCGGGTAACGCCGACTGCCTCATCAAGGCAGGCTCGCCGACGTGAGCGCATGCGGCGTCACATTCGGGGATCAAGGCGCACCTTCGTCGTGGAGGTGCGACCGTGACGGTCTCGATGCGGGTCATGTCGGCCGGGGACGGCTATGCGTACTTGCTGCGCTCGGTGATCACCGGCGACGGCGACCTCACTCAGGCGACCGCGCTGACCCGCTACTACAGCGAGGCCGGTACCCCGCCGGGGACGTGGATGGGCTCAGGTGTCACCCACCTCGGCAACGGCGAACTCGAAGCTGGGATGCTCGTCACGCCCGAGCAGCTCCAGACGCTGCTCGGGCGCGGCTGCGACCCGCTGACCGGCACAGGCCTCGGGCGCCCGTACGTGAAGTACCCGTCCGTGGGCGAGCGGATCGCGGCTCGCGTCACCAGCCTCGACGCCTCACTCGAAGGCGCCGACTACGACGCAGCGGTTGCTCAGATAGAACGCGAGGAGCACCAGCGAGGGCCGCAGACCGCCGTCGCCGGGTTCGACCTGACGTTCTCGGTCCCGAAGTCCGTCTCGGTGCTGTGGGGTGTCGCCGACGCGAACACCCAGGAGTTGATCGTCGAGGACCACCATGCCGCCGTCGCGCAGGTGCTCGACCTTCTCGAGCGCGAGGTCGCCGCGAGCCGGGTCGGGCACGCGGGCATCGCGCAGGTCGACGTCCTGGGCGTGGTCGCCGTCGCCTACGACCACTGGGACTCCCGCGCGAACGACCCGCAGCTTCACACCCACCTGGTCGTCTCGAACAAGGTCCGCACCGTCATCGACGGCAAGTGGCGAACCCTGGACTCCCGCGCCCTGCACAACGCCGTCGTCGCTCTGTCCGAGTACTACAACGCGGTGCTCGCCGACCGGCTCACCGGAACCTTCGGCCTGGGCTGGGAGCAGCGCTTGCGCGACGACTTCCACAACCCGGCGTGGGAGCTCGCCAGCGTTCCGGAGCACCTCGTCGCGGCGTTCTCCTCCCGCGCACGGGCGATCGACCTGGCCACCGACGAGATGATCGCCGGGTATGTCCAGCGCAGGGGACGCCGTCCGTCGAAACGGCAGATCGTGACGATGCGCGCGAAGGCGACCTTGGAGACCCGCCCGGACAAGACCGTCCACTCCCTGGCGAACCTGACCGAGCAGTGGCGCCAGCGCGCCGCCGCGGTAATTGGTGGCGACCCGACGGCCTTGGCTCGCCGCTTCACCTACGAGTCCGCCGCGCGCCCGCTCACGGCCGACCAGGTATCGGACGGCGCGATCGAGGAAGTCGCGGCCAAAGTTGTCGCGAGCGTGGGGGAGAAGCGGTCGACCTGGCGGCACTGGAACCTGTGGGCCGAGGCATCCCGGAAAACGATGGGCTGGCGGTTCGCCACCTTCGAGGACCGCGAGGCCATCATCTCGCGCATCACCGACGCCGCTTCCAGCCAGTCCGTCCAACTCACACCGCCGGACCTCGCCCCGACACCGGCCACCCTGCAGCGAGCCGACGGATCGAGCGTCTTCCGCCCCAAGCACGCGGTCTACTTGTCGTCCGAAGACTTGCTCGCCGCCGAGGCCCGCCTACTTGACCGCGGGGAGGTCCTCACCGCACCGAGCATCAGCGCGGACGTCGTGGAGCGGGTCAGCAAGGTCCCGCACGACGGCACCTTGCTGTCCGCGGAGCAGACTGCCGCGCTTGATGCCGTCGCCACCTCGGGTCGTCAGGTCGACGTGCTGTTGGGACCGGCCGGAGCGGGCAAGACCACCGCCATGCGTGCCCTCCTGCTCGCCTGGACCGCCCACCACGGCGACGGGTCCGTCGTCGGGCTCGCTCCCTCAGCTGCGGCCGCTGCGGTCCTTTCCGAAGACCTTGGTATCGCGTGCGACAACACCGCCAAGTGGCTCTACGAGCACCACCACCACCACGCCGACTTCCACGCAGGGCAGCTCGTCATCGTCGACGAAGCCACCCTCGCCTCCACTCGAGCCCTGGACCGCATCACCGGCCTCGCCGCCGACGCCGGGGCCAAGGTGCTGCTCGTTGGGGACTGGGCACAACTCCAGTCCGTCGACGCGGGAGGGGCGTTCTCGATGCTCGTCGACGCGCGCGGCGGCGAAGTGCCCGAGCTGGTCGAGGTCCACCGGTTCACGAACGAGTGGGAGAAGGCAGCGTCGCTGGAGCTGCGCCGTGGCGAGGTCGAAGTCATCGACTCCTACGCCGCCCACGACCGGCTGCGTGAAGGCACGACCGACCAGATGATCGACGCCGCCTACGACGCCTGGCGCACCGACCTCGACGCCGGGCGCGCGAGCATCCTGGTCACCGACTCGGCCGAGTCCGTTCGCCGTCTCAATGAGCGCGCCCGCGCCGAACGCATCCTGTCCGGCGCCACCCACCCCGGCCCCGAGGTCGCCCTCGCCAACGACGCCGGCGCGTCGGTCGGCGACGTCGTCATCACCCGCCGCAATGACCGGCGGCTGGTCGCAGGGCGCACCGGCTGGGTTCGCAACGGCGACCGCTGGCGGGTCATCCACGTGCGCCGCGACGGGTCGATCGAGGTCCGCCGCGCCGGACGACGCCTCGGAGCCACTGTGGTCCTGCCTGCCAACTACGTCGCAGAGTACGTCGACCTCGGCTACGCCGTCACCGCCCACCGTGCCCAGGGCATGACCGTCGACACCGCCCACGTCGTCGTCAGCGGCTCGACCACCCGCGAGAACCTCTACGTCGCGATGACCCGGGGCCGCGAGGCGAACATCGGGTACATCGCGCTCGACAAGCCCGACGAGTCCCACGCCACCCCGCAGCCCGACGACGTCACCGCCCGCGCCGTCCTCTTCGGCGTCCTGCAACACTCGGGCGCAGAGCTATCCGCCCACGAGATCATCACCGCCGAGCACGAACGGTGGGGCGGCATCGCCCAGCTCGCCGGCGAATACGACACCATCGCGGTCACCGCCGAACGCGCCCGCTGGACCGCTCTCGTCCAGGGCGCGCTCACCGGCGCCGGAAGCATGACGGCAGACGAGGCGCGCCAAGTCATCGAGTCCGTCACATTCGGCGCACTCGTGGCCGAGCTGCGCCACGCGGAAGCCAATCGCCACGACGTCCGCTCGCTGCTGCCGCGAGTCGTGGCCGAGCGGACGCTGCTCGACGCCGACGAAGTCGCCACAGTCCTGGCCCACCGCGTCGCCAGGGTAACGGGCAAGACGCTCGGCGTCGGAGAGCCCGACCTCGTCGCCGGGCTCATCCCCGAAGTGGCTGGCACTGTCCGACCCGATGAGCGCGAGGCCCTCGAGGCCCGCCGAGACCTCATCGAAGTCCGTGCCCGCGCACTCGCCCTGAGCGCCGTCCGGTCGCGGGCGGCTTGGGTCCAGCGGATCGGCGAGGCTCCGGTCGGGGCGGCGGAACGTGAGCGGTGGCTCCGCGACCTCGCCGTCGTCGCCGCCTACCGCGACCGCTACGCGATCACCACGCGCGACCCCCTCGGCCCCGACGGCGACACGACCGCCCAGCGGCGAGACGCCCAGAACGCACGTGCGGCCCTCGGCCGGTTAGCGGCCCTCCCTCGCGCTGACTCTCGCCGCAGCCAGATGACGGCCGCAGGGATCGCTCGCTGACGGGAGTCGCGGGTTCCCGTTACTAGTCCAACTCCACACCGTCGTCGTCCGCCGCATCGGAACTCTCATCGATGAGGGTCATGCTTGCCTTCGACAGGAGGATCTCTCCCTTGCCCTCGGTGACAAGTCCGAATGGATCAGGGAACCGCGTGACCACGGGAGCGTCCGTGAATGCGTCGGTAACGCGGTAGATGAAGAAGCGGTCGCGATGAATCGCAGCCTGAACGAGCTCGCCGCGGGAGATCTGGAAGGGCTCGCTGGGGTCGCTGCCAGTCGTCGCCTTGACCTCGATGAAGATCCTCTGGCCATCTTCCACACTGGTCATGTCGTACGGCGAGAGTTCATCGCGCCGCGAGATCCAATCGACGAGGTCAGGGCTGAGGTCAATTGCCTGCAACCGCCGTCGCTCAGCTTCGAAGGCGGCTTCCTCGCCTCGTGCGCCGACGTCGCGCTTGAGTTGTTCGGTCTGGATCGACGGCGCCTTGGACGAACCGCTACCCGGACGTCGACTGCCAGGCTGCGTCGGGCGCGACTTCGCCAGGGCCCCCGGGTGAGCGTCGAAGACCCGAACCTTCGCGTAATCGATGGGAGGCGGGGTGAAGGGCACCCTCGGCTCGGGCGGGATCATTGGCCCTTCCGTCGGGGTCGCCGGGTCCTCCGTCTCCGGGGACTCGGAGGTCGTCGGAGCAGCCGTGCCCTCTCTCTCCTGAGCAACCTCTCTTGACCCGTGGGGACTTGGCTCTGGGGCGCCCGCAGCAACTACCTCCGCTTCAAACGAGGCGGTGAGCGCGTCGAGGTCGTCATGCTGGATGTCCGGCTGCTGTAGTCGGCGACGAGCGTCATCGACGTCTGAGAGTTCAACAGAGTGTTGGGCGAGCATGCTCCAACGGTTCTCGCGGCTGGCTGTGAAGATTGTCGCGACGGCGTCGGCTAGCAGCGGCGTATCGAGGAACTCCGCGAGCTGAGCTGCAAAGGCGTACCAGTCGGGACGATGGTTGGCATCGTCAGGGAGGAGTCTCAGATAAGCCGTACCGATGCGGCGCCTCCTGCCCTTTTGCTCGCGCCGCACACTGATGTAGCACGGCGCGTCAGGGCGGGGAACCTCACGACCTCGGCCGACGTACCGCAGTTCAAGTTCCTCGCAGACAACGAGCTCCAGGGTCCGCAGTCGGCTTGCAGCGGACTCCTCGACGCTCGGAACATCGGCCGAGATGAGCGCGAGTACCTCGGCCTTGCGCCTGTCGAAATGCGTGCGAATCTCGATGTCCGCCTCGCTGCCAACCTGATGGACGCCCTCGGGTCGGGGCTCCGTGCGGACGGAGTTGTCGAGATTGTCCAGTGACAGGTAGTGGACGAGCGCGCGGGGCTGCCCCTCAGCCTCGAGAACGGGCTCGTACTCTGACCAGGTGCGACGGAGCAGAGAGTCGCTTGTGAAGGCCGGTTGAGGGACGAATGTTTTGGTTCGGTGCTGGGTGGCGAGGACGCGGACCGACTGCGGGTCGGGGTGCGGATCACTCTCAGGGTGAAGCTGGTCGTTGAGCCGTCTCTGAACCCACTTTGCCGCGTACGTCAATTCGCGGGACACCTCGGCACTCGTCTCGGCGTCGGCCGCCAGGGTATCAAGGAAGAGGAGGAGATCATCGACATCGGGGCGAGC
Source organism: Isoptericola halalbus (assembly GCA_009663185.1). Lineage (GTDB taxonomy): Bacteria > Actinomycetota > Actinomycetes > Actinomycetales > Cellulomonadaceae > Isoptericola > Isoptericola halalbus. Next base: position 42,860 of record VJZX01000001.1, on the reverse strand, counting down.
CGCATCGGTCAGACCGAGTTCCCGAGCGAGAGCAAGGCCAACTCCATCGAGCATCTCCGCAGGAACACGGGGTACACGGTCCCGGATGCTGCGAGGCACGTCAGGTGCGTCGTACCAGGCCTCCCGAGGCGTGGCCAGTTCTCGAGTTCCGCCGAGAACTACCGGAATCCAGGCGTGGGAGCGGAGCGTGAAGGCGAACAAGGAATCGGCGGTTCGATCGCGGCCGGCAGGGTGATTCCCGGAGGCGACGCAGTGGAACACCGCGTGCATCCCCGACTGGTAGATCGCCCAGTGCAACCCCAACTGGCGCCACAACGCAGCTAGACGAACGGGATCCTCCGAGTCCAAGATCTCCGGGAGGCGGTCGATCTGGTGGGACTCGCGGAGGCGCTGCGATTGCGGGTGTCCACTCGGACATCCCTGCGCTACCGCCCAAACGTCGGGCGAGTAGAGCCACCTCGTGTAGCCGCTGTCGTATCTATGGGGGTGGGAGTAGTGCTCGAACGGCACGCCACCACCGCTCACGATGCTGGAGAGCCGTGGGAACCCTGCCACACCGAGCATCTCGTAGAAGCCGCGCTCCGCGACCAATGACTCGGGGTCTTCAGGCGGTGCGACATCGAGGAAGTCGACCCCACCGAACGGACCGTAGAGAGTTTCGAGATCGGCGGATCCAGTCCAATAGGCCCCGAAGTAGAGCTCTCCGCTGCGCCTGAGCGCGCGGACGTTGTCCACGCCGCGAGCGGGAAGGAGTACGCCCTGCAACACCAGAGGCGGTTCCTCCCCACGTCGCTGAGCCTGGTAGGCCCGGAGGCTGTTGAGCGCATGCTCGCGTCGTTCCTCATCCTCATTTGGGTCCCGCAGGATCGGCATGAGGAAGTCTTCGATGATCGTGCGCCACTGGAAGGCCCGGACTCCGAGAGCTTCGAGGAATCTCTCGATGCCTGGCAGTCCCTCAGGGACGACCGCGATGGGAACAGGGATGTCCTCGGGGACCTCGTCTTCGCTCCGAACTCGTGGCAGGAAGACGGTCTCGACAGCCGGCGATACCCAATCGTCGTGGCTGGTCAGGACACATGGGACCTTCGACAGTTCCCGGGTGAACTTCAGCCCCGCAGACTCCTGGCACGCCATGAGGAAGGCGTAGTACCGCCCAAGCTCGTCCGCCGCTGGCGTCCGGAGGTTCTCGGCGTACTGGCGGATCGTCATTCCGAACTCGGGGGAAGTCTCCGAGACGAGGCGCCGGAGGTCCGTGATGCTTTCGAGGTCTGGCCGGACGGTCGTCTCGTCGAGGTTCGCGAACCGGTGCGCCTCGTCTGGATCGGCGATGGAGTCGGGAAGGACTCGAACCTCGGCGGGGGGTCGTAGGGTTCCGCCGGTGGTCGGCAAAAAGTTCGAGCGGGCGAGCGCGTCGATCCATGCCTTCCGGAGGTCCGCCCCGAACCCTGGCGTTACGGTCGCCGAGGACTCCCAACTTGGGAGGAGCGCGTGGATGGACTCGGGGGTCAAGCCGCTGCGCTCGACAAGGTCGGGTGCGACCACCTGCCCGACAAAGTTGGAGAGCACATCGCGAATCGCAGCGTTGACCGTCGCAGCCTCCGGGGCACTCGAGACGTGCTTGCGGTCGAGGGTCAGAATCCACTCGGCGTGAGCATTGACGGGGAGCCCAGCGAATACCTCAGTCGGGAAATAGACGCTCAGCGGGAACTGGACGTCGGACCGAGGCTGCCCTTCGTCGTCGCACAGGACGGCGACCGACATGTGAAGAGCGTCGACATCAGTCCATCTCTCCCCGAGGGGCTCGAGCAGGTCAGGATCGGGCGAAAACTCGTGGCGGTAGATCAGCCACTGCTCTTGCTCGCCGTCGACGTCCAGGAGGGCGTTCCAGGCGATACCTGAGCGCTCGTGCAGGATGGTCGCGACGAAGTCTTCATCGGTGCCACGAAGCTCTAACTGCCCGATGCTCGGCAGGAAGAGCAGCAAATCGGAGTTCAGCTGGTTCACGAGGTCATGAGCCACGCTTGCCCGCTCGACATCCGGACGAAACGGAAGCCGGATGACCGTTACGAATCCGTGGTCCAGCAGCCGGCGAACCTCGTCGGCGTCGGAGCCGAGGTCTGAGTCAGCCATCGGGTATGGGAAGGCATAAACCGGGAAACGCTGCCCCCTCGGCGCGTCACCGAGAATCTCCTCGACGTCTCGACGAACACGCGCACCGTCGAACTGGAACTCGCCGCCACGCGAGACGATCTGGGGCCGGTCCGTAATCTCGCCAACGGACTTGAACCCCAGCCCCTTGTGCCCGATGGCCTCTCCCGGCCCCTTGGATGAAGCCCCGAGGGAGCAGATCGACCGGATCTGCTCGTCGCCGAACCCGGCGCCGTCGTCGGCCACGATCAGCGCAGATTCAGTCAGGAGGAAGTGAGCCCGCCGTCCTTCGGTGAGGTTGAGCTGGCGCGCCGCGTCATTGGCGTTCTGGAGAAGCTCGAAGGGGTAGCGGCCCGAGTACTGCTGGCGGACCAGTTCTTGCGCCCCGCCGCGCTCGTTGAGCTGCTTGAGGGCTTGATCGACGAGGCCGTCATCGCGAAGAACTTTGAGGGCGCGCAGTTCGCTGAGCCGAAGTTCTTCTGCGACGTTCACTGAACCTGCCTTCTTGCGCACGACGACCAGGACATCACGGTAGTGCCATCAAGCCGAACCGGCTGGTCCCAGCGGGTTGAGGCCGAGGCACGGGGGGCGCCATCGGCTGTCTGTGGTAGCTCCACGCGCGAAGGAGATGGCGTCCACAGGTTTGCGACTCCGCCCTGCCGCTCGACACCGACCCGCACACACCTTGAGGTCAACGGCCACCCACCCCGGGCGGCCCCTTGCCCTCCGAGGTGCCCGATGACCTTCCAACTCTCCTCCGATCTTGTCGGCAGCCTGATCGGCATCGCGCAGGCGACCTTCCCGACCAACTACCTCGTCCGCTGGATCTGCACCGACCGTGGTCTGAAGTGGGGTGTGCCCATCGCCGTCGTGCTCGTCCCGATCTACTTCCAGCTCCTCACTATCTTCCAGACCCGCATCGAGGCCGGCGGCTCCGACGGGTGGAACCTCGCGCTCATCTGGGCGCTGATTGACTGCATCAAGTTCGTCTCCGTGGGCATCCGCACCCCGTTCGTGTGGCTATACGGGTTCGCCCGGTGCCGGATCCTCGCGTTCGAAGCCCGCCGCCGCGCCGCTGTGTTGGCGCAGTGGTGAGGTTGACGCACCTGGCAGATAGCCGACGCGCCCGCGGTCGGCACCAGGACGGAGACCGCCATGACCCACGACGTCGTCCAGATCGTCGCGACCGTCCCCCATATCGGCCCGCGCCCCAAGCCGGCCACGCTGCCGCGTGGCCACTGGCTGCTGTACGGCGTCGCTCGCAAGCACCTGGTCGCCCTCGCGAAGACGGTCCCGGCGACGGCCACCGTCGATTACTGGCTCGCCCTCCAGCGCCTCGACGCCCTCCACAATCCGCTCGTCCGCCCGACGGCGGGACCACCTCCACTCGTGGTCGAAAGGCGCGTCCACTACGTCACCGCCCGCATAGCGATCGAGGTGCTCGCCGAGTTCTACCTGCCCAACCCCGAATCGCTCGCCGTCCTCAATGTCCTGGATCGGGAGTGGGCCAAGGACCCCGACCACCTCGGCGTGATCGCGTGCCCCACGACGGCCGGCGTAGGCAGTGCGTGATGTACGGGGAAGTCACCTCAGCGCTCCACGGCGCGATGACGCAACTGCTGCAGATGCGCCGCCCGTCGTACTTCCTTGGCGGTGCCAACGGCAACCGCCAAGCGACCACGACGCCCGACGAGCGTGCGGCCGCGACGGCGAAGATCCTGCGCTACCGCAAGGTCATCTGGGACTACGCCCTCGACCTGGCCGAGGCAGCAACCCCGGTCTACGCCATCGACGGCTGGGAAGCCCCCCGCCGCCTGCTGCACTGGCTGGCCACAGATCAACCTAAGACCGAAAACCTCCCGGGCGCACGCGGCGCGAACGCTGCCGAACTCGCCGCCGTCCAGGACTCCCGGCTCGCCGAAGCCTGGCGCAGGGCGGCATTGGCAGCCCTGACCGGGCGCGAGCGCGAGCTGCCGATCGTCGCCGAGGAGATCCGGTTCGACGAAGCTCGCATCCTGGTGCGCGACGCCGCCGACCTCACCTGGGCGCTGCTCACCCTCGACGCCCGCTACTTCCCGCTGCCCGGCTGGCGGCGCCTGTCGACGAAGTCGAAGTGGCAGGACGCGTACTCGACCAAGGCCCCGCACCTGGTCGACAGCGCCCTGTCCGCCGCCCAGCTCGCCAGCGCCTGGGGCCGACACATCACCGACGCCGAGGCCGGCGTCGTCGACCGCCTCGGGTTCCGCGCCCCGGCGCCACTGATGCCGTCGCCGTACCCGTTCGGGTTCGACGGCGCCCTCGCCGCCCAGCACAACCTGTACCTGCGGCTCGGTTACGAGTTCCCGTCCGCAGACGCGCTCGCGGCGATCGTGCGAGCCCAGCGCATGACGTCGGCGCTGGCCGCCCACGCCGCCGAGACGGTCGACGCTGACGCGCTCGTCATCCGATCCGGCCGACGCGCCGAGAACTACCAGACCCTCCTCGGGCTCTTGGCCGACCGCGTCGCGAGCCCGCTGGGACGCGGCCAGGACGCCGCCGCCGATGCCGAGGCCGCCCAACGCGCGATGGAGGACGCCGTCGCGGCCGGCGACCGCCCGAGCCCCGAGCATCTCGACTGGCTGCGCGCGTTGTTCACCATGACCGACGCGCGCGTCGCCGCCCGGATCAACCAGGGCATCGCCGACCAGCGGTACCTCGTCTGGACCGAGCATGCCCTCGCCGGGGTGACGCTCGGCGGCGTCCACCGTGTCGTGCGCAAGTACGAGCCGATCAACGGCCGCAACCATCCCAACCTCTACGCGGCGATCAAGCAGTTCGCGCCGCCGTCGGGGCAGCCTGAACGGTTCGTCGAGTCCGCCCACGCTCACGGCCGAGACGCCTTCAGGCGCGCCGTCGAAGCCGCCGGCGAGAAGGACAAGTCGAGGATCTACCACGGCAACGGCATGTCCTTGGGTGCGCGTACCGCGGCGTCGATGCTCGCCCGATGAGGGAGGGCTCCACTCAGCGCATGCAGGCACGATTGGGGAGAACTCGGCCCAGCCCTCCGGGAGCATCGCTCGGCAACGGGTAGCTCTCCAGGGGCCGGATTCCACAGGCGAGACCACGCAGGAGCCAACGAAGCAGCGGGCCGTGGAAAGCTCGCCCATCGATGGAGCCAAGCGCGAGGAGTGATCATGTCGACGGATGCAGTGAGGGTCACCGAGACGATTCGCCACGGCGAGTTCGTGAACGTCGAGACCGTCGAAGCTGGATCCCTCACCGAAGGGATCAAGGCGGTGCTCGAACGCTCGCCGTACATGGCTCATCGGGCGGACGACAGCCCCTGGGTCCAGAAGCTTTGGGCGGAGCTGCTCGACGGCGGTGTCGCCAAGCGCGGCTGGGCAGATTACAGCTGGGAGTGGACCTGACCGGTCCCAACGAACGGTAGCCTTCTGGTCCCATGCACCTCTGGGGACCCGTGCGTGACGAGGTCGCGGCAGGCCGGATCGGCACATGAGCCGGTGATCGTTTGGGGATGCGACATGCGCCAGAAGCACGCGGGTCCTGGGGCCCGGTGAGTGACGACCCGCTAGTGACAGAGGGGTTTGCCGAGTCAACGTCGGTGGTCGCCGATAGGGTGATGGCACCGGATGTCAGAGGGCTGCACACGCCCGCCCGCGAAGGAGTCTTGGTGGTCGAGGAGCACGTTGGCGCCCTGCCCGACGAGATGATCGACGTCAGCCCCCATCCCCGTCTGCTCGCGGTACTGGGTGACATCGAGTTTGCGCCGTGGCAGTGCCTGGCCGAATTGGTCGACAACGCCTTCGACGATTTCCTCGTGGGCGATGAAACCTCTGACCCGAAGACAGTCGCGATCTCGCTTCCCGCACGCAACAGCGACCGACGCAACGCTCAGGTGTGGGTGATTGACAACGGGCGCGGCATGAGTCTGGAGCACCTGACCGGCGCGCTCTCCGCAGGTTGGACGAGCAACGCGCGCTACGGCAAGCTCGGTCTGTTCGGCATGGGCTTCAACATTGCCACGGCCAGACTGGGAAACACCACGACCGTGCGCACCACCAGAGCCGGCGACCCCGAGTGGATCAGCGTCACGCTGGACCTGAACCGCATGGCGTCGGCGGGCAGCTTCGAGGTCCCGGTAGTGCGCGAGCCGAAGGACGATCCATCAAGCCACGGCACGGAGATCATCATCAGTGACCTCAAGCCGGAGCAGTACGACCTTTTGTCGCGCCAACAAGCGAAGATCCGTCAGACACTCGGGGACATCTACTCCTACCTGATGCGCGAGAAGTCCATCAATCTCCTCGTCGACAACAAGGCCGTCCAGCCGTACCTCCCTTGCATTTGGAACCGCAACAGGTTCGTTGTTAGGAATAGCGAGAAGATCCCGGCCTATATCGAGATCAACAAGGAGCTCAGCCCGCTGGCAGCATGCCAGGACTGCGGACGATGGCAAGACCTTGGGACTAACAAGTGCGAAGAGTGCGGTAGTGACCACATCGAGACCCGAGACCGCCGGATCTGGGGATGGCTGGGCATCCAGCGATACACCGACAAGAGCGACTTCGGCATCGATTTTCTACGTAATGGCCGGAAGATCCTTGTGCGGGACATCAAGCTGTTCTCCTGGACCGACCCGAACGACCCCGTGGCTCGCCCGCTGCTGGAATACCCGGTGGAGGTGCCGCCCGAGGGGCGCATCGTAGGAGAAATTCACCTGGACCACGTTCGCGTCAATTACCAGAAGAACGCTTTCGAGTACGACACCACCGAGTGGAAGTCGGCCGTTCGGTACTTGCGCGGCGAGGGGCCGCTGAGGCCCAAGTATGCCCGCGACTACGGGTACGCCGTGAATGAGTCGCCACTCGGCCTGCTGAACAAGGGCTTCAATTCACTTAAGCCCGGCCTGAAGAATCTGATTCCTGGTGATGGAAAGACTGCAATCCACCAGAAGGCGCGCGAATGGGCCAAGGAGTTCCGCAAAGGGACCCCCGAGTACCAGGACGACACGATGTGGTACGAGGCTGCTCGGCAGCACGACGAACCGCAGCTCGTGGTTCCTCCGGAAGCCAAGACGCCGAACACCTACGTGGACGGTGAACCCGATGCGCGAGCCCGGCTCGGGATCCCGCTCCCGGCGGATCCACCAACGACGACCGATCCCGCACCCGCCCGAGAGACTGAGGACGCGAAACAGGACCGCTACCGCAGCGTTGGTGAGATCTTGGCGGACATTAGCGGTGAGTACTCTCTGCCATCGCTCGGGACGTGCAACGCGACGGTGTATGCGTTGACGGGCGTTGAGGTTACCGACACCGACAGCCTGAACGTTCCTGTCTTCGTGCATGGCCAGCGTGGAACCGACGTACATGTGTTCGTCGATCTTGACCACCCGCTGTTCACAGATTTCGGCGCAGACCCTCGTGAGCACGCAGTTGTCGGGATCGCCGAACACATGCGGGCTAAGCGCGGCAGCAGCGCTACTCTGAGTTCGATCGTGGCTGACTTGAAAGAGAGGTGTCTTCCTGATCAGAAGGTGACCCCGGACGCGCTCGCCGTCGTCGCGCGCGAGATTCTTGCTCGGCTCCGTGATTCAACGCGCGAAGTGGTGGCCGGGAACACTGAGGGCTTCTGGAGCCTCGTAGGCAACGATGACCAGGCCGCCACTGAACGAACCTATGCTGGTGAAGGTTCCGACGTTCCGTGGTCCGACGTACGGGCCCAGGGCGACTGGGTCCTGTACGCGCCCGTAACCGCACTTATCCAGATCATCCAGAAGCGCCCGAGCGACTTCTTCGACGGGAAGGTCTTCCGCGCCGGCTACAGCGGGTTCCAGGACCCACACGCTCGGACGCTCTCTCTCAGCCGGATCGTCGGCTACCTCAACGACGTCGGCCTGCTCGCCGAGCACAGGGCACGGCCACGGCCCGACGACCTCAATAGGGGACGGCTGAGCTGCCGCTTGCTGGACAGTGAGTTGGTCGAGGTGAGGGTCGGTGTCTGAGGCCTACGTCGACCCCAAGTTACTGCTGCTCGGAGGCCCGGAGCGTTTCACGCGGCAGGTTGAACGCCTGCTCGGGCAACTCGGCTACACCGACGTCGTGAACATCGACGGAGCTGGTGACAAGGGCGGCGATCTGCTTGCATCGATCGCCGGCACGCTTTGGGTCTTTCAGTGCAAATGGCAGAAGAGCGGTTCGATCCCGCGGGCGGGTGTTGAAGAAGTCTCCGACGCAATGGACCACTACCGCGCCGACCGCGGCGTCGTGGTGACCAACGTGAAGCAGAGCCACGACGCAGAGCAGAGGGCGCGCGATCTCGCCCGCACGGGCCAACACATTGATTTCTGGACGGGCCATGATCTGCGTGACCTCTGGGAACAGAGCCCCGAGCGTGGCACACGCATCAGGCTGCGTGACTACCAGCGCGAAGCTGTCAGGGCGTTAATCGACGATCTAGATACCGAAGGTCGCGCTTTGCTAGTTCTGGCCACGGGGCTCGGCAAGACCGTCGTGGGTGGCGAGGTGATCAGCCATCATCTCGATCTTGCCCCAGACGCCGACATTCTCGTGGCAGCGCACACCAAGGACCTGGTTGCACAGCTCGAGAAGTCCATCTGGAGGCATCTGCCCAGGACGGTCAAGACGCAGGTGCTGACCGGAGACGAGAAGCCAGCCGACCTACGGGGGGTCACATTCGCAACCGTCGCGAGCGCACTGAGTGCTGCGAGGCGTGGATATAGGCCCTCGCTGGTGATGATCGACGAGACCCACCATGTCGGGGAGAACGGCAACTACACTGCTCTGCTCGACGAGTTGAAGGACTCGAGCCAGTTCGGCGTTACCGCGACCCCGTGGCGGGGCGACCGGTACGACATCGAAGACCACTTCGGAGCCGCGTCCTTCAGGCTCGGCATCGAAGAAGGGATGAAACGCGGCTACCTCGCTCAGGTCGATTACCGGTTGTTCGTTGATAACATCGACTGGGACGTGGTCCGGGACGCCTCACGTCGCTCGTACTCGATGAAGGAGCTTAACTCCAAACTGTTCCTGCCCCAACGCGACGAGGCCATTCTCGACGAGCTACGTGCAGCGTGGAACGCCAGCCTCGATCCCCGGGCGATCGTCTTCTGTCAAACCATCGAGCACGCTGAGCGGATGGCCGAGTTGCTGCGCCGAAGCCCAGACTGGAGCAACGCTCAGGCAATCCACGATGGCCCGCAATTGTCGAAGCGAGAACGTCAGCTTCGGCTCCTGGACTTCCGTGCTGGCCGGGTACCTATTCTTACCGCCGTTGACATCCTCAACGAAGGGGTCGACGTCCCTGACGTCAATATCATCTGCTTTGCGCGCGTAACCCACTCGCGTCGGATCTTCGTCCAACAGCTCGGGCGCGGCCTGCGGCTAAGAGAGGGCAAACACAAGGTGATCGCGCTGGACTTCGTGAGCGACCTGCGCCGCGTAGCAGCCGTACTGAACCTACGTAGGGCTACCGAGGCAGATGACATCGAGGTCATCCCCGACGTTCCGCAGCCGGAGATCACGTTCTCCGATACTAGTGTCGAGTCGCTGCTCGATCAGTGGATCCTCGACGCCGCCTCGCTCGAAACCGCCAATGACGACGCTCGCCTGCAGTTCATCGACCCGGAGGTCCAAGTTCCATGAGCGCGGACTCCCGACGTCTACCCGCCAGCGAACGCGAAGCCGTCGTGAAGGCTCTTTACGCTGAAGCTGACCGCATCGGCTGGGAACACCTGACGCCTCAAGCGCGCACTGCTCAGTACGACAAGTGGGTCACCGACCCTGATATCGGAGCCGTCCTCTCTGCGTACATGAGCGCAGAGAACGCCCGCTCCTGGATCAAAGATGGTCCGATGAAGGAGTACAAGCGCGCGAAGCAAGGGGCTGGGCGCTATGCGAAGTTTGGCTCGCCGGGGGGAGCGACAATCGACGGGGTGATCCTCCATGCATTTGGACCACAGGCGGAGGTAGTGGTCGGTTCCGAAGGGGTGAAGCCGCTGCATTGCCGCGTAAAGACACCCGACGGTCGCAAGAGCTACCTAGCATGGGGCGAAGCGACCAACTTCCGGTACCTGGTCTGGGCGTGCCTCAATCACCTAGCTGAAAACACAGACGAGGCAGCAACCATCGTTATCACCGAGTCAATGACCAATCCGACCACCTCCGCAGTAAAAGAAGGACACAAAGCGATCGCCGGACTCTGCGGAATTTCCCTGCGGTACTTCCGCACCGGAGACCGTCGAGTCGACAACCCGAGAGGTGAGGCGTGAATCGGGCCCCGGCCGTGACGTCGCGAATCATGGCCGCCGTCAAGAACAGGGATACCCGCCCTGAGATGTCTCTCCGCCGTGAGTTGTTCCGCCGCGGCTTGCGCTACCGAGTGCGCTCGACCCTCATTGGCCGCCCGGACATCGTGTTTGTTTCTGCGCGCGTTGCCTGCTTCGTCGACGGGGACCGTTGGCACGGAAATGGGTGGCGCGCCCGCGGCCTCACCTCTTTTGATGACGAGTTCAAACACAACAACGCCGAATTTTGGAAGGCAAAGATCCGGAGGAACATGGCCCGCGACAAGGCCGTCACGCAACAACTTGAGGCCGAAGGGTGGACCGTAGTCCGTATCTGGGCATCGGACGTTGAGAAGCACCTGGCTAGTGCCGCAGACACGATCGAGAACGTGGTCAAGAAGCGAGGAGGCGGTAGCGTCAATGCCTGACACCTACTCGTCGATCGAACTGTTTGCCGGCGGTGGAGGCATGGCCCTGGGCAACCGACGAGCCGGGTTCGAGCACCTTGCCCTTGTCGAGTGGAACGTCAACGCCGCGAAGATCCTGCGCCACAACGCCAAGCTTCACCCGCACCTGTGGAACGAGGACCGGGTTCACGAGCAGGACGTCCGAACCTGGCTGAGCGAGACCGAGATTGAGGCCAGGACCGTTGACCTCGTCGCTGGTGGGCCGCCTTGCCAACCATTCTCGCTAGCAGGGGTCCACGCGGGCGACATGGACCACAGAAACATGTTTCCTGCGGCGTTCGACGCGGTGCGCAAGTTTCAGCCTAAGCTCGTGCTGTTCGAGAATGTCCCGGGCCTGACTCGTCCTTCGTTCGCTCCCTACTTCCAGTACATCAAGGACCAGCTTGCCAAGCCGACGGTCGAACCGAAAGCGGACGAGATCTGGTTGGCCCACCATGACCGGATCAGGAAGGCGAGGCCTCGCAAGCTTCTCTACCGCGTCCACGAGTTGCTCATTGAGGCTGCCGACTATGGGCTTCCACAGACGCGGCGTCGTGTAATCCTCGTGGGCATCCGTAGCGACATTCCGGATGCAGTGAGGTGGACCCCGCCCAAGCCGAGCCATAGTCGCGACGCGCTCCTGTACGACCAGTGGGTGTCGGGCGACTACTGGACCGAACACGGGATCCCGATGCCCGAGCGGCCCGATGGAGTCGAGCAGCGCGTCCGCGCCCTCAAGGACTCCGGGCGACCCGACTTTCAGCGCTGGCAGACCATCCGCGATTGCCTGAAGGGGTTGCCTGAGCCCATCAACAGGATGCCCTCGGAGGCCGTGTCGAACCATGAGGGAATCCCTGGGGCTCGCGTCTACGCGAAGCATTCCGGCAGCCCGTTCGACTGGCCCGCGAAGACAATCAAGGCGGGAGTCCACGGAGTCAGCGGCGGCGAGGCCATGATCCGCTTCGATGACGGATCGCTGCGCTACTTTACGGTTCGCGAGTCTGCCCGGATGCAGGGCTTCGACGATACCTACGAGTTTCCGGTCGCCCGCTCCCGGAGCATGGGCGCGATCGGCAATGCAGTCGCAGTCCCTGTCGCGGAGATGCTCACCCGCAGCCTCCGTGCCCTCCTGGATGCAATGCCCTGAGAATCAACGAGGGACTTCCGCTGAGGGCCTGAATTGTGGTCGTCGTCGTACCTCGCGAAGTGCAGGGCAAGGCCGATCTGAGCGAGCTGCTTAGTAGGAGTCCGTTCCTGTCCGGGTTTAGTCCTTCAGGTTGCTATTGAAGAGATCGGCGAGTTTGGCGACGGCTTGGGCGACGTACTCATCCTTGTAGTACAGGTGGACGTGGGTCGCGCCCTCGATGTCGAATAGCTCGGCGTTCTCCCCGGCCAGGGCGACGCCGGTCTCGCTGAAGAGGTGGGTGTCAGCCTTGGTTCCGGCGATCATGAGCAGCGGGCGCGGTGCGAGCCAGGCGTTGTTGCGGACGGGCTCGAACGGACCGCTCGGGGCCCAAATGTCGCGGGCGACGGTTAACGCCGCAGCGCAAGTCCGAGCGTTCTGGGCAGTGCGAGGCACCGCGCTCTGAGCGACCGCCAGCGGCGGCCTCGATGGCAGTTCTCGAACACTGGCGCCCCCGGGTTCACCGGTAGTGGTCGAGGATCTGCTGTGCGAGTGCTTTGATTCGTTCGCGGGCTTCGGGTGGGCCGGTGATGGTGGCGGAGTCGGCGAAGGCCAGGAGCTGCCGTACGTCTTCCAGGACGCGGCAGCGCAGGACGCCCGGGGTGGTCCCGTCAGGTTCGGGCTCGCCGAGGGCCAGGCGCGAGCCGAGTATGCGCTGGGCCCGCTCCACCTGGTAGCCCTGGATGCGCAGGTGCACTTCGAGGTCGCCGCCGGTCTCCCAGCCGGATGTCAGTTCGGCGGCGAGCGCGGCGAGGCGCACGCCCGGGCGGATGCGTCGTGCGGTGCGCAGCGGTTCCCACCGGTCGATCTTCAGCAGGTTGAGCAGCCGGGGTGTGCCCGCCTCGTCGGCGACGAGGTACCAGCGGCCGCCTTTCGCCAAGAGTCCGTAGGGGTCCACGGTCCGCCATTGCGCCGGTCGGCCCGTCCGTTCGTAGTGGACCTTGAGCCGCACGCCGCGGCGCAGGTCGCCGATCAGTGCGGCGGGGGAGACGCCGCCGGGTTCGCGGCCGAACCACGGCCGGTTGTCGCTGACGACGAGGTCGCCGACGGCGATCAGGCCGTCGCTGGGGCGGGCTCCGGCGACTTTGCGGCGGGCGCGGTTGCTGACCTCCTCGACGCCGAGGCGGCGCCGCTGGTCGTCGTCGAGTCCGGTGAGCGCCAAGTGTTCGCGTTCGGGCGGCGTGAGGCGGCTCGTGTCGAGGGCGCCGCCGGGGAGCATCGAGACGCCGCCGTAACGGCCGCGGCGCGCGAGCACGGGGAAGCCGGCGTCCTGGAGCCAGCGCAGGTCACGCATGACGGTCCGCTCGGAGACGCCGGTCTCTTCGGCGAGCGCGGCGACCGTCGTGTCCGGCTGCGACCGCAGTGCGAGGAGGAGGGAGAAGCACCTGTCGGGAGTCACAGCCCCAGGTTCGCAGAGAACCTGACAGATCCCGTCGGGTTTCGGGTCTACGGTCGCGCCACCGACGGAAAGGAGGGCAGTGATGCCCGCACCGAACATGTTCATCGTCTACGTCGCCGACGCGCCTGAGGCGGCCCGCTTCTACGGAGACCTATTCGACATGAAGCCGGTCTTCGAGACGCCGGGGTACATCTCGTTCGACCTCGGCGGCGGCGTCAGCCTCTCGCTGTGGAGCCGCTTGGTCGTGGATCTCGCTGCGGACCCGGTGCGCACCAGCGAGGTGTGCCTCGCCGTGGAGGCCGCACGCGTTTCGGTCGACGCGCTCTGCGAGGAGTGGCGCGGCAAGGGCGTGCGGATCGTCGACGAGCCACGCGACGAGGGCTTCGGCCGCACGTTCGTGGCGACCGACCCTGACGGCAACCTCATCCGGGTCGCGCCCGTCGACTGAACGCAACGCAGAAGGGCGGCGGCACCGGGCCGCCGCCCTTTCCTTGCGCGTGTTCCGGTGGGCGATCCATTAACTAGGAGAGGTCGACCCGTCTGTCGGCAGGGATCTCGTCACACGCGGGGCTTGCTTCGACGAGCTCCCGCGAGACGACAAAACGCAATCCCGTGCCCGCCAAGAGATCCCTCAGCGAAGTCTTGCAGATGACTCCCAGCACCCGGTCACCAACCGATAGTGACCTGCGACGAGCGATGTCGTCGGACGCGTTGAGCTCACGATCGAGGTCGGCGCCTGACCACCCGACCGCAGCCAGCCATTCCATACAGGTGTCCAGCAGCCTACGAACATCCCCGGGAAAGTCCCCTTCGAAGTGACGGACCAGGACGTTGAGCACTTCGGCAGCTGTTTCGAACTTCGGCGGCGGCTTCACGAAACCACTCGCCGGCGCTGCAGCGGTGTCGATGTCGTCTATCATCCCGTCAACGAGTTCGAGCATCCCACGCAACTGAGCAACCAGTCGGAACTTGCTCCACGAGTAGTCAGTGCCCTTATAGTCGAAGTCATGGGTCGCGACGTCCAGAGCATGCTGCAACGCCGTCGTGAACTGCACCTCGACATGGAGCCCTTCGACCTCGGGGTGCCGATCGAGGTATGTAGCGGGCGGAGCAACAATAAGTTTCGGTTCGTGGTACGAGAAGTTCGTGGGACTCACCTCCCGCCGCCGTTCGCTTCGCACGACTTGGATCTGCGAGCCCTCGATCGCGTCCATGATGGGTCCAATGGACGAGCGCTTCCGTGCTACGACGGTGATTGCCGCGACATCCTCGAGCGACCTATAGGATGGGTACTTTCCTGTCTGCAACTTCTGGAAGGTGCTATCGGCGCTTTTCGGGCGGCTCACAATAGAAAGGACGTCGAGGTCTGCGACCTCCGCCCTGATTCGCCCCTCCACGGCGCTTAGCGCACCCTGATAGAAAGGCGCAAGAATTCCGTGCAGGCTGCTGAAATCTGCCGGAAGCATCGGAGCTACGCCGTCATCACTTCGCGCAAGAGCTCGGCGCGGAGCGTCCTATTGGAGGCCTTGTTCGAGCCCTGTCGAGCCGCGAGGAGGTAATCCCGGGAGCGCCTCGTGTCCTGCTCGTCTAGTTCGACCTGGAATGCCCGGAGAGCGCCCGCCGCGACGTCCGGCGTGGCGAATCGTTGCACGTCGGTTTCCGGTGCCCCTACCGCCGCCCAAAGCGCATAGAAGTCAGCAACGTTCCGGAAGCGCGTCGACGCAATACGCAAATCGCCGTCTACCTTGCCGATGTATTCTCTTGTCGCCTCAAACCTAGAATCGACGACGTCTTCCTCGGGGATCTCCGCGTCATACCGGGCGTAAACCTCGTCGAGGTAGTCCTTGCCGTCCTGAATCCCCGCCAGGCACACGACGTAAAACTCGGAGACGTACTCCACATCGAGCATGCGGCGGGTTCTTGCTGCTGTGACCAATCCAACGTCTTCCCAGAAACTGGTATTTGCAAGAAGCTCCATCTTCTGGATAAACTCGCCGCCAAACTGCGCGTGGCGCAGCTCCTGGCGGTTCAGCCTCGAGACGTTCCGGTTCAGCCGGTCAAATGCCTGGTTCAGTTCTGCCGTCGACGCATCGCTTACCGTTTCCACGATAAAGAGGTACTTGAGGAGCAGCGACTTGACTTCTCGGGGGAAGTCCGAGTAGTACAGGCCCGCGACACGGAAGTCGGCAAGCGAGTCGGGCGCCGGGAATGCATCCTGCGTAAAGTCGATGATCGTCGTCAAACGCTGTTTACCATCGAGGACCCTGTAGACCGAAGGAGAATCAGGGTCAATGGTCAGGTCAAGGAAGATTGCCTGGGTCGGATAGTTGCGAATGACCGAGTCGATGAAGAACTCGCGATAGTCGTCGGTCCATACGCTCCGGCGCTGATATGGCGGGTCTAGGTCCAGCTTTCCGGAGTCGTGCAAGTCCAGGAACCAACTTGCCGTCTGTGTATTCGGTGTTCGCTGGAACGGGCGACTCGATCGTGTCATGAGACTTCCTTGTTAGGGGATTTCGTTGGGAGCATACCGGCGAGGAGCCCGGTGTGATGCACGTCCGGGTTGCGCCTCAATGCCCTTCCTGTCCTGAAGCCCTGCAGGTTTCCGACGAACGAACCAGGCCAATCCCGGGTTCGCAAGGCAGTTGCATCGCTACGTGGAGCGTTTACCGGTCTAGCCCACGTTCGTTCCGGTACTTGCACACCTCTCCTAGGTTCGATGTTCGACTGAGCCGGTGAGCGGTTCCGCAGCGTCGGCGCCGCGCTCGTGTTGTGATTCTTGCAGGTGGCTGTGACGAACCGCCCGACCGCGGTCGGTGGGTGGGTTCGAAAGGGTCTGGGGTCGAGCTGGGGATCGTCGGGTGTGGCGTCCGGGCCGTCAGGCCGCTGGTGGTCACAGTGTCGAGTGCGTTGGCGATGAGGTCGCCCCCTGTGCGTGAACTGCGAGCTGCAGCACACGCAGTCGGGCGCGGAAGGAGGACTCGAGGTGCGGATGGGCCTTTGCCATGGGCTGCAGGGTAGTGAGCGCTGCTGGGTTGCCGAGGAAGCGGCACGGCGCGGTCCTTGCGGCTCAGCGATCTGCCCGAAGTGACTCTGAGCTTGGTTCCGAGGATCGCTCGGCCGACGACAGTCGCCTATCGCACCGTCGGGCCCTCTACCTCCACCGGCCCGTGTGACGGCCCACGTTCGATCCGCAGGTCGAGGGTGCTCTTCGACGTCGGGACGACCGAGATCTGTGCTTCGCCCTCGCCGGTGTCGATGGCGCGCACATGCAGGTGACCGTCCTTGAGACGAATTGCGAACTGGTCGGTCCCTGCGACGAACCGCACCTCGCTGCCGTCGTCGATCACCGTGGGGCCCAGGGGCAGACTCTTCGACATGGGTACAGCATGCCTGCCGCGCTAGAGCCACGAGGACGTATACGCCTCAAGCGCTCGTCGGCCGTCAGGGCGTTGGGAACAGGGCTCGTAGACTCGACACGAGCCAGTCGGGGCAATGTCGCCGTGTCGCGGACGATTTCGGCCTGATTTGCGGGGCAATTACAGGGCACAATCGGCCGGGCCGACTCGGTTTCGATCGGCGCTGCCCGGTCGGCTCGCTGGAAGTGAACACCGAGGTCATCAGCTCTTTTCGGGGCCGCTCGGTCGGGCTCGGGCCGGCTCGGATCGAGCCCGGTGAGGGCAGAGGGTCGCTGGTTCGAATCCAGTCACCCCGACAGAGACGGTGCTTGGATGGCTTCTGGGTCGAGACCCTCGGCCCAGACGGCGAGGCGACCGCCCAGCACCACGAAGCCCAGCGAGCGCGCGACATTGCGACGCGTCAGCCGAGACGGTGGGCGCCCCGCATCCGCCTCGATTGCGCCGGTCGGCATTCCCACGTCGTAGCGTTCCCCTCGAAACACACCAGCCGAGCGAGCGAAGGGTTCGACGTGCCCTGGAATCCGGGCTGGAACGACTTCGATCGCGACCCGGCGCTCGATCCCTTTCGTGATTCCGTTGCCGAGATCCGCGATGGTCGAACGGCGGGGTTCGTTGCCTTCAGGGTGTCGGTCGCGTCGTCGCGGACCAGCGGCTTCCTCTGGTGGGCCAAGTGGACGCGCGCACGGGAGTACGTCGGCTGGATCGAGACACTCTGGCTGGATGCCGACGACGCCCCCGCTGAGGAGAAAGCCCGGCTCTCCGACGGGGTTGAGCACCCACCCTCGGATTGGCTCGATGACGTCAGGAACGGGTCATACCGGATCTACCTGCCGATCGGGCCGGACAGCAAACAGGAGCAGCGCGTCCTCAGGGTTCGCTGGCTCACCGGCGATGAACTTGAGAAGGCTCGGCGTGACTGGGGCTGGGGAGGCGACTGGTATGCGCGAGCGAGCGATGTCGTCGACTAGTGGTGCGCCGCGTCGGCCTCGGTCAGCACGGCGGCGATGAACGCGCCCGAACCGGCGGCGCGCTTCGGGACGATGATCTCGGCGAGCGGCACGGTGAACAGGTAGAAGTGGCCGTCGGACTCAGTGATCCGGTCGATGCCCTTCCACGTGATCGACGTCGTCGCCCCGGCGATCTC
Organism: Isoptericola halalbus; assembly: GCA_009663185.1. Taxonomy (GTDB): domain Bacteria; phylum Actinomycetota; class Actinomycetes; order Actinomycetales; family Cellulomonadaceae; genus Isoptericola; species Isoptericola halalbus. Next base: position 24,816 of record VJZX01000001.1, on the reverse strand, counting down.
CTCGGTGATGCCAGTGTCCCCTAAGGCCAGGCGGACGTCGCCGATTGGCCCAGCGCCACCGTTGGCCACGAGCTTGCGAAGGTTCCGCGCCAGCAGCCAGCCGTTGAGCTTCGGGAAGCAGAACCACATGACGACTGCGGCAAAGATCCCGACGACGAGGCCGCCGATCCAGTCATGGGCGACTACACCGACCATGAGAGTGCCGAGGACGAGCGGTGCAACGGCGCCGAAGGCCCGAACCTGCGCCCGCTGCTTGCGTATCGCTGGAGATGTCGTGGCCGCGTGCTCGTTGAACGCGACGTAGTCGTCCGGCGCCAGCGTGTACTCCAGCAGCATGCGGTGAGTCTCCCAGAACGCCTGTCCGCAGGTCGATGCCGATGGCTTTCCGGCGACGTCGGTCGCCACGCACCGTGAGGTCGCCGGCCTGCCCACCCTAGGCAAGGTTCGACGAGGAGGCGGGCGCTGCGGCGGTCGACTCCTCCGGCCAGGGCAACGACGCGTCCTTCTCGCTCGAGGAGAGTGCCGCGGCACCCTGGCAGACCGTCACCGTGGACCTGGCCCCTACCAAGGTCAGCCGCGTGCCGAACTACGACACCGGGCGACGGGTGCACCGTCAACGACCTCATCCTGGACGAGCAGGCTTGGGTCGGCCGCACGGAGTGAGCCACGTGAGCGACGTCGTCGCGAGGCTCGGGGCCGGCGGTGTGCTCACCGCGAAGGAAGCGCGTGACATCCCCAGGGCCGCCAAGCAGAGCGGCGTGGCACGGGGGAAGTCAAAGGGCTGACCTGATCGCCTGACGACGGACTCCGGTGGCCCCGAAGCCCTTCTCCCGGGCCACCGGAGTCCCTCTGCGTCGACCGGCGCGCGACGGCACTGCAGGTCGCCGTCGCGTGCTCACGGAGCCGAGCGCGGGCTGAACGGGGCTGGTGGTCCGGACAAGGCACCCCGGATCGGCCGGACGAGAGCCGCAGCGGGGAACCCACCGAGTGCCAAGGCCCAGCGTGGAAGAGTCCGGGCCCGCAGGACGGTTCACCTGTGCATCGCCCGGCGGCAACGACGCGTCGCTCCGTCGCTGCGTAGACTCGCGTGCACCACCCGCGCCGTCCGGCCAAGACACCTGAGGAACCGTGAGACGGGAACAGACCCTCCAACCGCGCGGGGACCGTGCGAGCACCTGGGCCCTGGCCCTGGGGATCGCCTCGTTCGCGGGTGCGTTCGTGCCCGCGATCGGTGAGTTCATCGCGGCTCCCGCAGCCCTGGCCGCGATCGTGCTCGGGCTGATCGGGCTTCGACGCTACGAGACGTATCGCGTCAGCCGCGCCGCCCCGGCGGCAGCGGGAGTCATTATGGGAACGATCGCCCTCCTGGTCGTCGCCTTCGTGCTCCTGGCGACGGGGTTCTGAATCAGTTCTCGTCCGCCGTCGCGCTGCACCGCGAGACTTCCTCGGCGGACAGCACGAGGTCGGCCGCTGCGGCGGAGTCCACGATCGACTCTGCGCGCCGCGCGCCGGGGATCGGGATGACACGGTCCGACAGCGCCAGCTCCCACGCCAGCACGACCTGCTGCGGGCTCACGCCGTGGTCCGCGGCGATCTCGGCGAACGCGGGGAACTCCTCGCCCACCGACCGGCCGCCGCCCCCGGTCCCCCCGAGCGGGCTCCACGGCAGGAACGCGATGCCCTGGCCCGCGCAGTAGCGCAGCTCGTCCTCGGACGCGCGATACCTCGGGGAGAACTCGTTCTGCACGCTGACAAGCCCGCCGTCGCCTAGGACGTCTTGCGCGATCCGGATCTCCTCGATGTTCGCGTTGGAGATGCCCACACAGCGGACCTTGCCCTCGTCCGCAAGCGTACGGAAGTGGCCCACCACCTCGGCGTAGTCCATCGACCGGTCCGGGCGGTGCCACTGGTAGAGGTCGATCACGTCCACGCCGAGGCGGCGCAGCGAGCCCTCGACGGCGGTCCGCAGGTACTCGAGGGAACCGTCGCGGCCCCATTGCTCACCCGGGCCGCGGGTGATCCCGCCCTTGGTGGCGACGACGAGGCCATCAGGGAGCGTGCCGTAGGTGCGGAGCGCCTCAGCCACGAGCTCCTCGTTGTGGCCGAACGTGTCCCAGCTCGGCGCATAGATGTCGGCCGTGTCGAGCAGCGTCACGCCCGCGTCGAGGGCGGCGTGGATCGTCGCGACCGCGTCGGCGCGGTCGGGGTACTCGTTGTCGTTGTTCATGGACATCGGCATGCAGCCGAGGCCGATGGCGGACACCTTGAACGGTCCGAGCGCGCGTGTGTGCATGGCCTCGACGGTAGACCGGCGTCGGGCACCCCGCAGCCGTCACCACCCCGCCCTTCAGGACGCTGGTCACCGACCGCCCCGACGTCGGCCCCCCATGTGCTGGAGGAGAGCAAGAACCCTCAGCTCAGGTCGCCGGTCCGTGCTGGTCGGCGCAGCCGCCGTCGCGGGCGTCGCCGCCTTCGGGTCCCCAGCAGCCGCCCCCGGCACGCAGTCACGGCCGCCCCCGGCGGCCCTGCATCGTCGACGCCGACGCGGCGATCGCCGGTTCGTTCCTGGGCTGGTGACGAGCCGTCATCGGGTGCTCGTCATCGGCCGGCGACGGGTCAGTGTCGAAGCCGGTGCGCACGTAGTCGGGGTCGCACATCACGAACTCTTGGATCAACGTCCGATCTCGTTCGTCCAGCTCTCGTATCGTCACGGTTGTCTCGACGGGAGATGGCACAGGTGGAGGCTGAGACTTCGCCGCGAGCGCGATGCTCCGGGGCCTCCGTAGTGGGGTCTTGCGAGGTTGCATTCACCCGCTCGACGGCGTACTTCACCCACCGCCGCACACCACCCGCCGACCCGTGCGGCCGACGATGGGCGGGTGGACGCTGAAGCCACGAAGCCGCGGCGGACTGGGGTCCTCCGCCGGTGGTGGCGCGCCGTCCTGCTCGTGCACGCCGTCGGGGCGCTCGTGTGCGCGGTGCAGATCGTGAACTACGCCGTCCTGTACTGGACGCCCTGCCTCGGAGTGGACTACGACAGTCCCGTCTGCAACGCGATCCAGAGTCACGACGCCCCTGGCGCCTTCCAGTACGGCGACGTGCTGGGCTGGTGGGTGGTGGCCGTGGGGTCGGCCCTGGTCGCCGCGCTGACGTGCCGGGCGGCAGGCGTTGCGCCGATTCTCCGGCTCTGGGTCGTCCTGCTGCCGGTGCTCGCCAACCCGCTGGGCGACTACTTCCTGATCCCGCTCGTCAACGGCGGCTACACCTCGTACGACGCCCATCCGTTCTCGGGCGTGCCGCTCGGGGCGGCGGTGGCGACGTCTGGCGTGCTTGCGTCGTCGGCTCGGTGCGGCCACGCGCTCGCGTGCCGGCCTCGACCGACGCCTGACAGTGTCACGCCGTCAGGCGAAGCCGAACAGCGGGGGGAAGGCGACGACGACCACACCGGCCCACGCGCCGTACACGGGCAGGTACCGCGTCTGCCACCGCTCGAGCTCGGCGAACGGCCGTCGGTGCTGCAAGAGCCCGAGGCTCAGCCAGGCTGCCCAGGCGAGGTGCACCAGCAGCAGGATGTTGAGCCCGAGCGCCGCGACCTTGTTCGGGCTGGTCCCGAACTCGGCGATGCGGGCCAGCATCGCGCCGAGCATCACGGCGTCGACGGCGAGCGCCGCGACCACCATGACGAGCTGCAGCCCGTCGAAGAATCCTGGAGCCGCGAGCGAGTCGCGGGCCGAGATCGAGTACAGCAGCAGGCACAGGACGAGCACGAGGATCGCGTCCATGAGGATGAGCAGCTCGCGGTCGACCTCGACGAGGCCGCCCGTCGTCGCGAGCGCCCCGAGCAGGGTCAGCAGCATGACGATCGTCAGCGGCGTGAAGATCCGCGTCAGCACGGGCGCGATGTTCTCGATGACGTTCTGCTTCGCCTCGACGAGCCACGCGGCGACGACGAGGGCTCCTGGGACGGCCAGGGGGAGGACCCAGTCTTCGAGGACGGGCTCGAAGTCGACGCCGACGAGCGACAGCACGCCTGCCGTCAGGCCGACGAGCACGCCGCCGCCGAGCGCGATGAGCGCGTCGTAGATCACCAGCTCGCCGGTGAACCGGACGAAGTCCATGCGCCGCCCGTCGGACCGCCACCTCCCGCCGACGTACGCGAGCCCCACCAGGAGCCACAGCAGGACGGGCGCGTGCAGCGCGGCGAGCACCTCGGTCGAACGGAACGGCTCGAACGGGTACGCATTGAGCACCACCGCGAGCAGCAGGAACGGGATGACCAGCGCGGCGACGACGCGCGCCGTCAGGCGTCGCTTCCATGCGAAGTACCCCGCGAGGAAGGGGAACACGAGCAGCGCGACGTTGCGCATCAGGGCAGAGCCCTCATCGAACGCCGCGAGCCCGACCTTGACCGCCACGCCCGCCCCGACCGCGAGCCCGAGCACCGCGGCGAGCTCGCGCCACGGCCGCGCGCCCGCGACGTCAACCCCGTCTGGGACGAAGACCAGCTGCTTCCAGAGACGGTCGGAGTGCTCGAGGGCGAACTCGCGCGAGATGGCGTCGAGGCTGCCCATGCGCTTGATGGCGACGAGGAAGGCCTCCTCGTCGTCGAGGCCGGATGCCCTGAGCTCGGCGATGCGCTCGCGAAGGTGGTCCTCCATCTCGTCGACGTCGGCGGACGAGATGGCCTGACGCCGCAGGACGTACCAGCGCCAGTGGTCGATCTGGGCCTCCAGCCCCGTGCGCTGTTCCATCAGGCCCACCCTTCCGCCACGGCGGGCGGCTGCTGCGCGGCCTGCCACACCTGCTTGAGCGCGTCGGCGACGACGCTCCACTGCTTCTGCTTCTCCGCGAGCGCCTCGCGGCCCGCCGGTGTGATCGCGTAGTGCTTGCGTCGTCGCCCGACGTCGGACGTCCCCCACGCCGACGACACGTAGCCGAGGCGCTCGAGCCGGTGGAGGAGGGGGTAGAGCATCCCGTCCGTCCACTGCATGCGCCCGCCGGACAGGTCGTTGACGCGTTTGAGGATCGCGTAGCCGTACGACTCGCCCTCGGCCAGGATCCCGAGGACGAGCGGCGTGGACGACGCCGCGACCAGGTCCTTCTCGATGTGCATGGCACCTCCATGCATAGATGCACTAGGGGTCTAACCCTAGCTCATCTAGGTATGGAAGGCGTAGACGAAGTGTGGACGCTGGTCACGGTGGCGCAACGATGCTTGGCGGATAATCGCTCGTCGAGCTTTCGGGGGCTATCGCGCCGCCGATGCGCGGCGGCGGTCCAGGCCCTCGAGGATGAGGTCCAGCGCGAACGCGAACTCCGCGTCGTCGTCGCAGCCGCCGAGCCGGCCGTCGTGCGTCACCGCCACGGTGAGCTCCGCGAGCCGCGGCTGGTTCATCGCCTCGAACGCCCGGGCCGCCGACGCCGCCTGCTCGGGCGTCGTGTCGCCGGTGTCGTCGTACAGGTCCTGGCTGAAGCCCAGGATGCGGCTGCCCAGGACGTGGATCGCATGGTGCGTGAGCTCGACGTCGAACCCGGCGTCGCGCAGGATCGCGAGCAGCGTGTCGAGGTGGCGCAGCTCGGCCGGGGTCGGGCTGGTCCGGGACTTGCGTACCTGGGCGGCCCACGGGTGGCGGAGCATGACCGCCCTGGCGGCGAGGATCGTGGCGCGCGCCGAGGCCTGCCAGTCGCCGGCGTCGACGACGGGCTCGATCCGTGCGACGACGGCGTCGGTCATGGCGTCGAGCAGGGCGTCCTTGCCGTCGACGTGGCGGTAGAGCGACATCGGGTCGACACCGAGCTCCTGGCCGAGCCGGCGCATGCTGACGGCGTCGACGCCGTCGGTGTCGGCGACGGCGATCGCGGCCTCCACGATCCGCTCGCGGCTCAGTCGCCCCCGGCCGGGCCGGGCCCGCGGTGCTGAGGCGGTGCTTGCCATGTCGAAACTCTACGGTCGGTCGCCGCCTGGGTGAGTGTGCCGAGGCGTGCCCGTCGAAGCCTTCTGCAACCAACGGTTGCGCATGCCGGGTGCGCGCCCTATGGTTATGTGCAACCAATGGTTGCGCGATGACAGGAGAGTGCGATGGAGTACGGCAGCATCGAGCGGGAGATCCAGATCGAGGCCACACCCGAGGTGGTCTACGAGGTCATCAGCTCGCCCGAGCACCTGCGCCAGTGGTGGCCGGACGAGGCGGAGCTCGAACCGGTGCCCGGCGGCACGGGGGTCATCACGTTCGGCGACAGGTCGACCCCGGAGGCGAGTGTCGAACCGCTGACGGTGGTCGAGGCCGACCCGCCGCGGCGGTTCTCCTTCCGGTGGGTGTACGACGAGGGCGAGGGCCCGACGTCGGGCAACTCGCTCCTGGTGACATTCGAGCTGGTCCCGGCGGGTGCGGGCACGCTCCTGCGCTTCAGCGAGACGGGATTCCGGGAGAGGGGCTGGGAGGCGGCCGTCCTCGAGGAGCGCTTCCTCGACCATGTGCATGGCTGGGACTACTTCCTGCCCCGCCTGGTCACGTACGTCGCTCGGTTGGTGTCGACCGCATGAGCGTCGCCATCGACGACGAGCTCTGGTCGGCGGTGGGTGACCCGACCCGGCGCCGGATGCTCGACCTGCTCCTGACCGGTGGCGGCGGCACCGCGACCACCCTGAGTCAGCAGCTGCCGGTGACGCGGCAGGCGGTAGCCAAGCATCTCGGCGTGCTCGACCGGGCCGGTCTCGTCCACGTCACGCCGTCCGGGCGGGAGCGCCTCTACGAGGTGGACGAGGCCCAGCTCGCCCGCGCCGTGGCGCAGCTGTCGGCCGTCGGTGCCACCTGGGACGCCCGGTTGCTGCGCATCCGGCGGATCGCCGAGGCGATCCAGCGCAGCCAGGAGGGCTGAGCCCTCACGAAGGACCGTCGGCACATCCGTGCCGGCGCCGACGAACGCCCGAAGCGGGCGTGCTCGACGAGAACGAGGTATCGGCAATGGTGGACATCCTGCACAGGATCGGCGTGACGTCGTCCGTCGACGACGTCTACGCAGCCCTGGCCACGGTCGACGGGCTGGCGGGCTGGTGGACCGAGGACGCGCAGGGCGACGGCGACGTCGGGGGAGTGATCCGGTTCCGCTTCCCGCACGCGCCCGCGCCCGGCGGGTTCGACATGAAGGTTCTGGAGACGCAGCCCGCGAAGCTCGTGCTCTGGGAGGTCGTCGACGGTCCCGAGGAGTGGATCGGCACGACGATCCGCTTCGAGCTCAAGCAGGAGGACGACTTCGCGATCGTGCTGTTCCGGCACGAAGGCTGGAAGGAGCCGGTGGAGTTCATGCACCACTGCAGCACCAAGTGGGCGACGTTCCTGATGAGTCTCAAGAGCCTGGTGGAGACCGGCCAGGGCGCGCCTGCACCGCACGACGTCAAGATCGACAACTGGAACTAGGTCGGCCTTGTGATGTCTACGCCGTAGGTCTACGCTGTAGACCTACGGCGTAGACATGCGCCCTTCGACGACATCCGGAGGACAGCGATGGACACGAGCTCCACGACCGGTCAGGACAGCCGCCCCTGGATACCGCCGCGCTGGTTCGTGCGCGCGGTGTGGGCGTTCCAGCGCCGCATGTACCGCCTCACGGGCGGTCGCTACCCGCTGGCGCGGCCGAGGACGGGCGGCTCCATGGGCATGCTGCGGCTGCGGACGGTCGGGCGTCGCACGGGGCAGGAGCGTGCCGTCATCCTCGGCTACTACGAGGACGGTCCCCGGTACGTCACGCTCGCGATGAACGGCTGGGGCGACCCGCCGCCCGCGTGGTGGCTCAACCTGCAGGCGACGGCCGACGTCGAGGTCGACACGGTCGAAGGGCTGCGGCGCGTCCGGGGGCGCGAGGCGACCGGCGACGAGCGCGAGCGCCTCTGGGCAGGCTTCGCGGACTACCGTGGCTGGGGCGAGATCGACCGGTTCGCGGCGCACCGCGCGCGCGAGACGCCCGTCGTCGTCCTCGAGCCGCGCTGAGGGCAGCGACGAGGCCCGCGCGCGTCGTCAGCGCGCGAGCAGCTCCTCGGCGTCGGTTCCCGGCAGCGACACGGTGACCTGCGTCCTCCACGGGTCGTCGACGGTCACGGACCTTCCGTCATCGGCGAACGCGAGCCCGCGCGCGGACAGCCGCTCGGCGAGCGCGTCGAGGTCGTCGCGGCCGGGAACCGTGATCGCGAGCGTCCCGAGCCCCAGGCTCGCGGCGCGCGGCCCGGCCCCCGCGCTGCGCCACGTGTTGAGCCCGACGTGGTGGTGGTAGCCGCCGGCGGCGACGAACAGCGCGCCCGGGTACCCGGACTGCGTGACCTCGAAGCCGAGGGTGTCGACGTAGAACTGCCGCGCGACGTCGAGGTCGCCGACCTGCAGGTGCACGTGCCCGACGGTCCCGCCGCGCGACGGGCCGGCGTCGAGCACCGCCTGGTCGAGGTGGTCGCGCACGTAGGCGTTGGGGTCGAGCGGGTCGGTGGCCATGACGACCTGCGTGCCGCGGCGCTGCCACGTGCCGCGGTCGCGGTCCGCGTAGAGCTCGATCCCGTTGCCCTCGGGGTCGGTGAAGTAGAACGCCTCGGACACCAGGTGGTCGGCCGACCCGACGAACCGGCTGCGCTTGTCGCGCGCGGCGCGGTACACGGTCGCGGCGAGCGCGGCGGGGGAGTCGAACAGGAACGCCGTGTGGAACAGGCCGGCCTCGCGATGGCCGGCCACCGGCAGGCCGGGCGTGTGCACGAGCCGCACCATCGGTGTCGTGCCGCGACCGAGGACGCGGTGGACCTCGCGGCCGCGGCTGCGCTCGCCGACCGGCTCCATGGCGAACGCCTCGGCGTAGTAGCCGGACATCGCCTCGAGGTCGGCGACGCGCAGCGTCACGGCGTCCATGGCGGTCGCGGCGTTGATGACCCGGTCCATCGGGAGTGCCTCCTCGGCTCGCAGTGGTTCAATCGACAACCATCTGCTCGCCCCGGATCTTCCCGCGGTCACCGCACGACGGCGAACCCTCCGTCCCAGCCGACCTTCTCGCCCGCCGCGAGGGCTTGCTGAAGGAAACCCATCGCCTCGAGCTCGCGGGCCCGGGCGAGCGAGCCGGCGTCGAGCGCGTCGACGCCACCGGCACGGACCGCCTCGATGAGCCGTCCCTTGGCCGCGTCGTCGTCGCCCGCGACGAGCACCGTCGGGGGCCTGCCGCCGACCTCCTTGCTCTTCAGCGTCGGCGCGAACGTCGTGTTGAACGCCTTGAGGACGGTGCTGCTCGGCAGCCGCCGCTGGATCTGGGCCGCGGACGAGCTGTCGGCGGGGACGACGAGCGAGTCGAACGTCTCGACGTCGATCGGGTTGGTGATGTCGACGACGACCTTCCCGTCGAGGTGGCCCGCGTAGGCGCGGAGCACGCTCGACACGGCCGAGTAGGGGACCGCGAGCACGACGACGTCGCCGATCGGGCCCTTGCCCGTCTCGCCATGGGTCACGAGCCTGACGTCGAAGCCGCCGTCCTGCAGGATGCCGCCGATCGCGGTGCCCATGTTGCCCGTGCCGATGATCGTGAAGCTGGTCATGAGCTCGGCCTCCCTCGCCACGTTGTCGTGCCTTGTTCTCGACCGTACGCCGCCCGTCGGAGAGCCACGGAGGGGTCGTTCTGCGCTTTGCCGGTGCCGTAGGATGGAGCGGTTGTCCGTACGCCCGCCGTACGGCGACCCGGAAGCACCGCAGCAAGCACCGCACCCCGCGCCGCAGCAGACGGACCGGCTCGCGCCGGCAGGAGACGCGCGCGCACGCACCCGACACCGTTGGAGACCATCGAAGTGAAGAGCGCCGTCGAGACCCTGGACCCCACCAAGGTCAAGCTGACCGTCGAGGTGGAGTACGACGAGCTCAAGTCGAGCATCGACCACGCCTACAAGCACATCGCGGAGCAGGTGAACATCCCCGGCTTCCGCAAGGGCAAGGTCCCCCCGCGCATCATCGACCAGCGCGTCGGCTGGGGTGCCGTGATCGAGCACGCCGTGAACGAAGGCCTGTCCGGCTTCTACCGCGAGGCCGTGACGACCGAGTCGCTGCGCCCGCTCGGCCAGCCCGAGGTCGAGGTCACCGAGATCCCCGCCCAGGCCGGCGAGGGCCAGCTGGTCTTCACCGCCGAGGTCGAGGTCCGCCCGGAGATCGAGGTGCCCGACCTGTCGACGATCGACGTCGTGGTCGACTCGACCGAGGTCACCGACGAGGACGTCACCGAGCGCCTCGACTCGCTGCGCGAGCGCTTCGGCACCCTGGTCGGCGTCGAGCGCCCCGCCGTCGAGGGCGACTACGTCGTCCTCGACCTCACGGCGACGATCGGTGGCGAGGAGGTCGACTCGGTCTCCGGCGTCTCCTACCAGATCGGCTCGGGCAACATGCTCGAGGGCCTCGACGAGGCGCTCACCGGCCTGTCCGCGGGCGAGACCACGACGTTCTCCGCGCCGCTGGCCGGCGGCGAGCACGAGGGCGAGGATGCCGAGGTCACCGTCACGGCCACCTCGGTCAAGGAGCGTGACCTGCCCGAGGCCGACGACGACTTCGCCCAGCTCGCCTCCGAGTTCGACACGCTCGACGAGCTCAAGGCCGACCTGCGCGAGCAGGTCGCCTCGATCAAGACGTCGAACCAGGCCGTCGCCGCGCGTGACCTGCTCCTGGAGAAGCTGCTCGAGGCCGTCGAGGTCCCGGTCCCGCAGGGCGCCGTCGAGGCCGAGGTGCACCGCCACCTCGAGTCCGAGGGCCGCCTCGAGGACGACGAGCACCGCGCCGAGGTCATCGTGGACGCCACCAAGGCCCTGCAGAACCAGATCCTGCTCGACACGCTCGCCGAGAAGCTCCAGGTCCAGGTGGGCCAGGGCGAGCTCGTCGAGTACCTCGTGCAGGCCTCGCGCCAGTACGGCATGGAGCCGCAGCAGTTCATCCAGACGCTCGACCAGGGTGGCCAGATCCCGGCCATGGTCGGCGAGGTCGCGCGCTCCAAGGCGCTCGCCGTCGCGCTGCGCCAGATCGAGGTCAAGGACGCCGAGGGCAACGTCGTCGACCTGAGCGAGTTCATCGGCTCGGACGCCGACGAGCAGGCGGCCGCCGACGCCGAGGTCGGCGACTCGGGTGAGTCCGCCGAGTCGGCAGAGAGCGCGGAGTCCGCCGAGTCGGCCGAGTCCGCCGACACGCCGGACGAGCCCACCAAGGCCTGACACCCAGGCCACGCCGCCGGCCCGCCCGGCGCAGGTCGTCCGACGGCCCGCACCCTTCCCGGGGTGCGGGCCGTCGTCGTCGGTGCCCCCGTCAGCCCGTCCGGCCCGGCAGTTGTGCCGGGACCGCCCGGGCCGGCGGTTGTGCCGGGACCCGCCGGCGGCGGGACGGCCGCCGCTCGCCGTGGATCACGGCGACGACGCCGAGGCCGCTGAGGAGGAGCCCGGCCGCGGTGGCTGCGGTGAGGGCCTCGCCGAACAGCGCGGCGCCGGCCAGCGTCGTCGTCGGGACGACCAGGAAGAGCAGGGCGTTGAGCACCGTCACGTCCACGCGCCGCAGCAGGTACCAGTACAGCCCGTAGGCCACGAGCGAGGGCACCAGCGCAAGGAAGGCGACGGAGGCCCAGAACCGGGGGTCGGGGGGCGGGACGGCGGTGCCCGTGGCCAGTGCCAGCACGGCGAGCGCCGCGGCCGCGGCCGACGCGTGCACCGCGAGCATCGGCGCCGACGCGAGCGTCGCCGGCCGTCGCCGCTCGAGGAACGTCGCGGCGACGAGCGAGGCGACCGCGACCAGCGGCAGCGCGTAGGCCCAGGTGGGGGCGGCGGTGACGCGGAGATCGGTGGCGACGAGGCAGGCCACCCCCGCTGACGCCGTCGCGAGGCCTGCCCACTGGACTCGCCGCACCCGCAGCCCGAGGAGCGGCCCGACGAGCGTCGCGACGAGCACCGGCTGCACGGCGTCCACGAGCGACGTCGCGCCCGTGCTCACACCCAACCCGATCGCGACGTACACCGGCAGCACGTACCCGACCTGGGACAGCAGCCCGACGGCGACGTGGTGGGCCGCCGCCCGGGGCCGGGCGAGGTGCGCGGCCGGGTCCGCGCACATCGTGCTGCAGCGGCGTCCGGCGCGTCGGCGACCGGCGAACCGGGCCGCGGCGAGCGCCGTGGCCAGCACGACGACGACGGCGAGGAAGCGCCAGAGCAGCAGGGTCTGCGCCGGGGCCTGGGCGGTGCCCACCTTGGCGGCGAGGAAGCCCGAGCTCCAGCACAGGACGAAGGCGGCCGACGCGGCCGCCACCATCAGACCGTGAGGTATACCGACCTGTCTACTCATGATTGCGACTATACAGAACGGTATAGTCGTAGGCATGGCGGAGCAGAGCACCCTCACCCCGGCCGCGCGCAGGATCCTCGAGGCGGCGTCGCGGCTCTTCTACGCCCGCGGCCTGCACGCCGTCGGCGTCGACACCATCGCCGCGGAGGCCGGCGTCACGAAGAAGACGCTCTACGACAGGTTCGGCTCAAAGGAGGCGCTGGAGGTCGCCCACCTGCGTGACCGGGACGCGCGGTGGGAGGCATTCCTGCTGGCGAGCCTGGCCGAGCACCCGGCCGCGGGGATCGAGCGAGTGCTCGTGCTCTTCGCCGCGACGGACGCCTGGATGGCTCAGCAGGGCGGGCGGGGCTGCGCTGCGATCAACGCCCGTGCAGAGGTCGACGACCCGCGGCACCCCGTCGCCGTCGAGGTCGCCCGCCAGAAGGCGTGGGTGCGCGAGCTGCTCGCCGCCGAGTGCCGCGCGGCGGGCCTCTCCCGCCCGGAAGAGCTCGCGACGGCGCTGTCGCTGCTCTACGACGGAGCGCTGGCGGCGTCCGGGATCGGCGCCCCGCCGGACCCGTTCGGTGTCGCCCGCCGCGCGGCACGAACCCTCTGCGAGGCCCACGGGGTCTGACGTCCGGCCGCCAGAGGCGCCGTGTGCGCCTGCAGCGAAACCGGCCAGGGCCGGGACGTTCGCACGACGGTGCCACGTTAGGGTCGAGCGACAGCGATGCGAAGGAGACGGACGTGAACGACCTGCTGCGGATGGACGGCGGCGCACCGGTGGCCCGCTCGGACGGTGGCCCCAACCTCGGACTCAACGACTCCATCTACAACCGGCTCCTCAAGGAGCGCATCATCTGGCTCGGTACGGAGGTGCGCGACGAGAACGCGAACGCCATCTGCGCCCAGATGATGCTGCTCGCGGCCGAGGATCCCGACAAGGACATCTACCTGTACATCAACTCCCCGGGCGGGTCGATCACGGCCGGCATGGCGATCTACGACACCATGCAGTTCATCCAGCCCGACGTCGCCACGGTGGCGATGGGCATGGCCGCCTCCATGGGTCAGTTCCTGCTCTCCTCGGGCGCCAAGGGCAAGCGTTACGCGACGCCGCACGCCCGAGTGATGATGCACCAGCCGTCGGGCGGCATCGGCGGCACGGCCACCGACGTGCGCATCAACGCCGAGCTCATCATGCACATGAAGAAGGTGCTGGCAGAGCTCACGTCCACCCAGACCGGCCAGCCGCTCGAGAAGGTCCTCAAGGACAGCGACCGCGACAAGTGGTTCACGGCCGACCAGGCACTCGACTACGGCTTCGTCGACCACGTCGTCGCCAGCGCCTCCTCGGTCTCCGGCGGCGGCGGCACGACGTCGTCCTGACGTCGCCTCCCACCCCGTCCCGCGAGGACACCAGACTTCCCACCCGAGGAGAACGACCGTGAGCTACTCCGACGAGTACCAGTTCGCCATGACGGCCCAGCGCCTCGCGGGCGGCATCGGCCGCCCCGGCGGCGTCGCCCTGCCCGGCGGTGCCCCGACGTCGCGCTACGTGCTGCCTCAGTTCGAGGAGCGCACCGCCTACGGTTTCAAGCGCCAGGACCCGTACACGAAGCTGTTCGAGGACCGCATCATCTTCATGGGCGTCCAGGTCGACGACGCGTCGGCGGACGACATCATGGCCCAGCTCCTGGTCCTGGAGAGCCAGGACCCGGACCGCGACATCATGATCTACATCAACTCGCCGGGTGGGTCGTTCACGGCCATGACGGCGCTGTACGACACGATGCAGTTCATCAAGCCGCAGATCCAGACCGTGTGCCTGGGCCAGGCCGCCTCCGCCGCGGCCGTGCTGCTCGCCGCGGGCCAGCCGGGCAAGCGGCTCGCCCTGCCGAACGCCCGCGTGCTGATCCACCAGCCGGCGATGGAGGGCGGCGGCTACGCGCAGGCCTCCGACATCGAGATCCACGCCAACGAGCTCATCCGCATGCGCGAGTGGCTCGAGGAGACGCTCGCCAAGCACACCGAGAAGTCGGTGGACCAGGTCCGCGAGGACATCGAGCGCGACAAGATCCTCACCGCCGCCCAGGCGAGGGACTACGGCCTGGTCGACCAGGTCCTCGAGTCGCGCAAGCCCGCCCACATCGCGGTGCGGTGACAGGCTGACCAGGTCTGACGACGTGCGACCCGGGCAACTTCACCCGCGTGGTGAGGGCCCGGGTCGCGACGCACCGGGACTACTCGGCTGACAACGGGGCGACCGTGGTGTGGAATGGTCGCAGAAGTCCTCCTCGAGACAAGGAGACGCTGGTGGCACGCATGGGTGACGGCGCTGACCTGCTGAAGTGCTCCTTCTGTGGCAAGTCGCAGAAGCAGGTCAAAAAGCTCATCGCAGGTCCAGGTGTGTACATCTGCGACGAGTGCATCGACCTGTGCAACGAGATCATCGAGGAGGAGCTCGGCGAAGCCGCGGAGCTCGGACTGACCGAGCTGCCCAAGCCCCGGGAGATATTCGAGTTCCTCGAGCAGTACGTGATCGGGCAGGACCCGGCGAAACGGGCGCTCGCCGTCGCCGTGTACAACCACTACAAGCGGGTCCAGGCCGGTGCCCCGACCCGCGAGGGCGACGAGGCGGTCGAGATCGCCAAGTCCAACATCCTGCTCATCGGCCCCACCGGCACCGGCAAGACGTACCTGGCGCAGACGCTCGCCAAGATGCTCAACGTCCCGTTCGCCATCGCGGACGCCACGGCCCTCACCGAGGCGGGCTACGTGGGCGAGGACGTCGAGAACATCCTCCTCAAGCTCATCCAGGCCGCCGACTACGACGTCAAGAAGGCCGAGACCGGCATCATCTACATCGACGAGGTCGACAAGGTCGCCCGCAAGGCCGAGAACCCGTCGATCACGCGCGACGTCTCCGGCGAGGGGGTGCAGCAGGCCCTGCTGAAGATCATCGAGGGCACCACCGCGTCGGTGCCGCCGCAGGGCGGGCGCAAGCACCCGCACCAGGAGTTCATCCAGATCGACACCACGAACGTGCTGTTCATCGTCGCCGGCGCGTTCGCCGGCCTCGACGACATCGTCGCCGCCCGGGCCCGCAAGCGAGGGATCGGGTTCAGCGCCCCCATGGAGAGCGGTGCGGACGAGAACCTGTTCGCCGAGGTCCGTCCCGAGGACCTGCAGAAGTACGGCCTCATCCCCGAGTTCATCGGGCGCCTGCCTGTGATCGCGTCGGTGTCCCAGCTCGACCGCGAGGCGCTCGTGCGCATCCTCACCGAGCCGCGCAACGCGCTCGTCAAGCAGTACCAGCGCATGTTCGAGATCGACGGCGTCGAGCTCGCGTTCGACGACGACGCGGTCGACGCCATCGCCGAGCAGGCGCTCCTGCGGGGCACCGGAGCCCGCGGCCTGCGCGCGATCATGGAAGAGGTCCTCCAGCAGGTCATGTTCGACGTGCCGAGCCGCGACGACGTCGAGCGCGTCGTCGTGACACGCGACGTCGTGCTGGAGAACGTCAACCCGACGATCGTGCCGCGCACCTCGCCTGTGCGCGGGCGCACGCCGCGCGAGAAGTCGGCCTAGCCCGGCGTCCGCACCCTGGGCGGACGTGGCCTGGGGCACCGGCTCGCGGACCGTAGGATCGGGGCATGGCTGAGCCCTACGACGAGGCACCCGTCCCGGAGAGCGGGCGGCCGATGCCCGCCGAGATCCTCGCGCTGCGCAGCACGATCGACAACATCGACGCCGCACTCGTGCATCTTCTCGCCGAACGGTTCAAGACGACGCAGCGTGTGGGCGAGCTCAAGGCGCAGGGCGGCCTGCCGCCCGCCGATCCCCAGCGTGACCGCCAGCAGATCGAGCGCCTCAAGAGCATCGCGCTCGGCGCCGGGCTCGACCCCGGCTTCGCCGAGCAGTTCCGCGAGTTCATCGTCTCCGAGGTGATCCGGCACCACGAGCGCATCGCTGACGAGCACGCCGCGGGCCGACGTCAGGGCGAGCTGCCGCCCCTGGACACCTACTCTTGAAGAGACTCGGAGATCTGAAACGCGCGTAGCGCGGCAGCATCCTCGGCGGGTCGTTTCGCTCTCGGCGCGATCGTCGTGCAGGGGTGGCGGGGAGGCCCGATCCGTCGCACGCTGGACTGCACAGCCGACGGACCCGAAGGGGACTCCCCATGAAGATCGACTGGCTCAAGCCCCTCGTCGGACACCCCGGCCCGTTCGCGACCGTCTACCTTGACGCGACGCGCTCGGCCGAGGCCGGCGACAAGGACGTCGTGAACCGCTGGAAGTCGGTTCGACGTTCTCTGCACCATCAGGGCGCGCCTCAGAGTGTGCTTGACCCGCTCGACGCCGCGGCGGCCCGGCCGACCTGGGTCTCCGGGCCGCACGGGCGGGTGCTCATCGCCGACGACAGCGGCGTCCTCGTGGACCGCGTGCTGCGGAACCCGCCGTCCGTCGCGACGGCCCTGTGGCATCACGTGCCCGCCCTCCTGCAGGCGGCCCGAGCGGCCGACGAGGCCGTCGACGCGATCTGCGTCGCGGTCGACCGGCACGGGGCGGACGTCTGGCCCGTCGGGCCTCACGGCACCGGTGTCAAGGGGGAGAAGGAGACGGTCGAGGCCCCGCACGACGAGGTGTCCAAGACCTCGTCGACCCGGACCAAGCGCGCCACGATCGAGTCGCGCGTCGAGGACTCGTGGGAGCGCAACGCCGAGGCGTACGCGGCCGAGATCGACCGCCGGGTCGCCGCCGACCGTCCCGAGATCGTGCTGCTGACCGGCGACGTGCGCCTGGTCAACCTCGTCAAGGAAGAGCTGGGCCAGGACGCCTCCCGGGTCACGGTCGAGGTGCAGGGCGGCGGGCGAGGCCTCGGTGTGCACGAGGAGGCGTTCGCGGGCCACGTCGAGGATGCGCTCGACTCCTTCCGCGAGCGTCGTCGTGAGCAGGTGCTCGCGGAGCTGCGCATGGAGCTCGGCCGCGAAGAGGGCGCGGTGACGTCGATCGACGATGTCGCGCAGGTGCTCGCGCGCGGTCAGGTCAAGGACCTCGTGCTCGCCGAGCAGCTCGCCGATGATGCCGCCCGTCTGCTCGCCGCCTGGAGCAGCGGCGAGGCGAGCAGGTCGGACTTCGGCGGCATGCTGAACGGACGGCGCCTGTGGATCGGGCCCGACCCGATGCAGATCGCCGCCACGCGGGCCGAGCTCGTGGCGCTCGGCGTGACCGAGGGGATCGAGGAGCTGCCGGCCACGTCGGCGCTCATGCGAGCCGCGATCGCGCAGGACGCCGGGCTGACGTTCGCGCCCGAGGGCTCCGTGGAGCTCATCGAGGGCGTCGGCGCCACGCTGCGCTGGACCGACAACGGCACGCCGAAGGAAGTTGCCGCGACGATGAGCGGCGACGACGTGCGCCTCGCCTCGCCGAGGTAGAACCGCGCTCGGCGAGGTAGAAGCGAATCCGGCGAGGTAGAACGCTACCTCGCCGGATTCTCTTCTACCTCGGCGCTCAGGCCCTCGGCGTCTTGGCAGGGGGCTCGCCGAGCTCCGACGCGGTCACGACGATGCCGCCCTGGACGTCCGGGTTGCCCTGGCCCTCGGCGGCCTCGATCAGCTCGATCGGTCCCTCTGCGCGCCCGGCGCCGCGAACGTCACCGAGCGAGGACCGCACGCCCTCCAGCAGCGCGGCCGGCACCGCCACGGACGCCGAGAGGATCGGCGTGCGCATCGAGACCTTGGCCTCGGACTTGATCTTGCGCAGCGCGGCGAGCGCGTGCCCGGCCGCGGTCAGGTGGACCGGGTCGGCATCGCCCGCGGCGGCCCGCAGCGCGTCGGCCGTCGGCCACGGCGCGCGGTGCACCGAGCCACCGCGCCACCACGACCAGACCTCCTCCGTGGCGAACGGGATGAACGGCGCGAGCAGGCGCAGCATCGTGTCGAGCGCGAGCGCCAGAGCGGTCCGCGCGGAGACGGTCTCCGCGGTCAGGTCCGCGGCGGACGCACCCGCCCCGTACGCGCGGTCCTTGACGAGCTCGAGATAGTCGTCGCAGAACGTCCAGAAGAACGTCTCGGTGATCTCCAGCGCGCGCGTGTGGTCGTACGCGACGAAGGCGGCCGTCGACTGCTCGACGACGGACGCCAGCCCGGCGAGCATCGCGCGGTCGAGGTCGACGGTCACCGTGGCAGGGTCGAGCACGATCTCGCCCATGCCGGTCTGGGGGTCCACGCCGAACGTGAGCGCGAACTTCGAGGCGTTGAGCACCTTGATCGCCAGGCGGCGGCCGATCTTCATCTGGCCGACCTCGAACGCGGCGTCCGTGCCCAGGCGGGCCGCGGCGGCCCAGTACCGGACCGCGTCGGCGCCGTGCTCCTCCAGCAGACCCATGGGCGTGACGACGTTGCCCTTGGACTTGGACATCTTCTTGCGGTCCGGGTCGAGGATCCAGCCGCTGATCGCGGCGTGCTTCCACGGCAGGACGTCGCACTCGAGGTGCGAGCGGACCACCGACGAGAACAGCCAGGTGCGGATGATGTCCTGGCCCTGCGGGCGCAGGTCCATCGGGTACACGCGCGAGAACAGGTCCGCGTCGCGCTCCCAGCCCGACACGATGAGGGGCGACAGCGACGACGTCGCCCACGTGTCCATGACGTCGGCGTCGCCGACGAAGCCGCCCGGCTTGCCGCGCTGGTCCTCGGTGTACCCGGCCGGAGCCTGCGACGTCGGGTCCACGGGCAGCTCGGCCTCGGTCGGCACGATCGGCTGGTGGTGGACGATCTCCCCGGCCTCGTCCACGCGGTACCACAGCGGGATCGCCACGCCGAAGAACCGCTGGCGGCTGATGAGCCAGTCGCCGTTGAGGCCGTTGACCCAGTTCTCGTACCGGACCCGCATGAAGTCGGGGTGGAAGTCGAGCTCCTTGCCGCGCTGGAGCAGCTCGCCCTTGAGGTCGCGCTGGTCCCAGTCGCGCCCGCCGTTGCGGATGTACCACTGGCGGGAGGTGACGATCTCGAGGGGCTTGTCGCCCTTCTCGTAGAAGTTCGTCATGCGCTTGGTCGCCACCGGTTCGCCGTCGAGGTCGCCAGAGATGCGCAGCGCGTCGACGACGGCGGTGCGCGCCGAGAACGACGTCTTGCCGGCGAGCTCGTCGGCGTAGAGGAGCTCGCCCCGGCCGCCGGCGATCCACTCCGGCGTCTCGCGTGCCAGACGCCCGTCGCGCTGGATGATCGAGCGGGTCGGCAGCTGCAGCTCGCGCCACCACTGGACGTCGGTCAGGTCGCCGAACGTGCAGCACATGGCGATGCCCGCGCCCTTGTCCATCGCCGCGGCCGGGTGCGGCAGCACCGGCACCTCGACCCCGAACAGCGGGGACGTCACCGTGGTGCCGAACAGCGGCTGGTACCGCTCGTCGTCCGGGTGCGCGATGAGCGCCACCACGGCCGGGATGAGCTCCGGGCGCGTGGTCTCGATGTAGACCGGCTCGCCCGCCGCGCCGTCCGGACCGGTCCGGTGGAACGCGACCCGGTGGAAGAAGCCTGGGTACTCGCGCGCCTCGAGCTCTGCCTGCGCGACCGCCGTCTGGAACGTCACGTCCCACAGCCCCGGCGCCTCAGCCTGGTAGGCCTCGCCGCGCTCGAGGTTGCGCAGGAACGCGCGCTGCGAGGCGGCGCGCGACGTCGCGTCGATCGTCTGGTACGTCTGGGCCCAGTCGACGCTCAGCCCGAGCCGGCGCCACAGCTCCTCGAACTGGCGCTCGTCGTCGGCCGTGAGCTGCTCGCACAGCTCGATGAAGTTGCGGCGGCTGATCGGCACCTGGTCCGCGGGCTTGACGTTCTTGCCGTCGGTGCCCTGGTGCGGGGGCGTGAAGTCGGGGTCGTACGGCAGCGACGGGTCGCAGCGCACGCCGAAGTAGTTCTGCACGCGGCGCTCGGTGGGCAGGCCGTTGTCGTCCCAGCCCATCGGGTAGAACACTTCCTTGCCGCGCATGCGCTGGTAGCGCGCGACGACGTCGGTGTGGGTGTAGCTGAACACGTGGCCCACGTGCAGCGAGCCCGAGACCGTGGGCGGCGGCGTGTCGATCGAGTAGATGTCCTCGCGGCCCTTGGTCCGGTCGAACGCAAACGTGCCCTCGGCGCTCCAGCGCTCGTCGAACCGCTGCTCGAGCCCGTCGAGGCTGACCTTGTCCGGTACCTCCCGGACCACCGCGCGCACGACGTCGGCGCCGGCTACGGGCGCGGAGGTCGGGGTCGCTGCGGGGGTCTGCTCGGGCGCGGCCTGCGCCTGCGGGGTCGGGAAGTCGCTCATGGTCGCCCATTGTCCCAGAAACGCACGGCGCGCCCGCACCGGTTTCCGGCTGCTGAGCCCGCCCGTCGTCAGGCTCGGCGCTGCGTCTCGCCCGAGCGAGTCGCGGACGCGAGGAGCTCGCTCAGCTCGGCCTCCGTGACCTGTCGCCCGCGCTCGGGCGGCCAGACGCTCAGCCCGTCGGGGGAGTAGGGGGCCGCATAGGCGGGCGTGCTGGGCTGGAACCGCCAGCCCTCGGCGAGCGGTCCGGTGTCGTGCGCGTGGAAGCCGATCCGCTCGACGAGCTCGACGACGCTCGCCTTCGCCGAGGCCGCCTCGGGGGTGTCGTCGTCGCCGGCGATCGGCAGGGCCGCGCGCTCCGGGTCGCCGGGTGGGCGGGCGAGCATCGGCAGGTGGACGTACGCGATGTTGTTGAACGCCTTGACGACGTGCGCGCCGGGCAGCAGCGCGGCCAGGAGCTCCGACGACGTCGTGGTCTCCTCGTCGAGCACGGGGATCGCGCCGTCGCGCCGCGGGTAGTAGTTGCACGTGTCGACGACCGTCTTGCCCACCAGGTCCGCGACCGGCAGGTCGCCGAGCGCACGGAGCGGGACTGACACCACCACGAGGTCGCCGGCCCGAGCGGCTTCCTCGGTGGTCCCCGCACGCGCGCGGGTGCCGATCTCCTCGACCAGCTCCGTCAGCGTCTCCGGCCCCCGGCTGTTGCTCACCACGACGTCGTAGCCCACCCCGGCCGCCATCCGCGCCAGGGTGCCGCCCACCTGGCCGCTACCGATGAATCCGATGGTCGTCATGCTCCACCGTGACCACGACGTCGGCGCGCACGCGCGGCGGTTCACCCAGGGCGGACATCCACCGCGCCCGCCCGAGCTGTCAGAGGCACGTGACCCCAGGGGGTCACCGGTTGCTGACAGCTTCCCGACGGCGGATTCTCTGACTAGAGTCAGAGATATGACCGCCACGCCCGTGCAGGAGCTCGACGCCCACGCCTGCGTCGTGCGCCGGTTCAACCGCAGCTACACCCAGCGCATCGGCGCCCTCGACGACTCGTTCCTCGGCAGCGGGATGCCGCTCGGCACCGCGCGGCTGCTGTTCGAGGTCGGTGCCGAGCCCGGTACCACGCGCGACCTGCGCGCCCGGCTCGGCCTCGACTCCGGCTACCTCAGCCGGCTGCTGCGCCGGCTCGAGGCCGACGGGCTCGTGACGGTGGCCGAGGACCCGGCCGACCGCCGTCGTCGGGTCGTCGCGCTGACCGACGCCGGTCGGATGCGTTGGCAGGACCTCGAGCGCCGGTCCGACGAGCGTGCCCGAGACCTGCTCGCCCCGCTCACCGAGCGGCAGCGCGGCCGGCTCGCCGCGGCGCTCGCGGAGGCCGACCTGCTCGTGCGCGCGGCGACCGTCACCCTCGAGACGGTCGACCCGCGCTCGCGCGCGGCGCGCGCCGCCGTCGGGAAGTACTTCGCGGAGCTCGACCGGCGGTTCCCGGGCGGCTTCGACTCCGGAGTGCAGTCCGCCGCCGACGCCGAGATGCTGAGCCCGCCGTCGGGCGCCTTCGTCGTGGCGACGAGCGACGGCGAGCCCGTCGCGTGCGGCGGGGTGCAGACGATCGGCGACGGCGTCGGGGAGATCAAGCGCATGTGGGTGCACGGCGACTGGCGCGGGGCCGGGCTGGGCTCGCGGCTGCTGCGGCATCTCGAGGGCGTCTGCCGCGAGCTGGGCCACGCCGTCGTACGGCTCGACACCAACGGCACGCTCACCGAGGCCGTCGCGATGTACGAGCGTGCGGGCTACCGCGAGATCGAGCGGTACAACGACAACCCGTACGCTGAGCGCTTCTTCGCCAAGAGCCTCACCTGAGGTGCCCGCCTGAGGTGCTCGCGGTGGGCGTAGGGTCTGGGCCATGGCTGCTTCTCCTGACCTGACCATCGGCTACGCCGCGATGCTCGAGCAGTTCCACCCCACCGACGTCGTCGACTACTCCGCCTATGCCGAGGAGCACGGCTTCTCGGGCGTCATGGCGGCCGACCACTTCCAGCCGTGGGTCCCGCAGCAGGGGCAGGCCGCGTTCGTGTGGAACGTGCTGACCGCCCTGGGCGAGCGCACGCGCGGCGACATCGGCCCCGGCGTCACCGCGCCCACGTTCCGCTGGCACCCGGCGATGGTCGCGCAGGCCTCGGCGACGCTGGCCGCGATGTACCCGGGCCGGCACTGGCTGGGCCTGGGCTCGGGCGAGGCGCTCAACGAGCACGTCGTGGCCGGCTACTGGCCCGAGGCTCCCGAGCGCATCAACCGCATGTTCGAGGCCATCGACATCATCAAGAAGCTGTTCCAGTCCGGCATCGACGGCAAGGACGTCAAGCACGCGGGGCAGTTCTACAAGATGGAGTCGACCCGCCTGTGGACCATGCCGGACGTGGCGCCGGAGATCCTGGTGGCCACCGCCGGCCCGGTCACGGCCAAGCGGGCCGGGAAGCACGCCGACGGCCTCATCACCGTCGGCGCGCCGCTCGAGAAGATCTCGATGCTCTTCGACCGGTTCGACGCCGGCGCGCGGGAGTCCGGTCGCGACCCCGAGCAGATGCCCAAGGTGCTCCAGGTGCACATGTCCTGGGCGGAGACCGACGAGCAGGCGCTCGAGAACGCGATGACCGAGTGGCCCAACGGCGGCATGAAGTTCCCCAAGGCGGACATCCGCTCGCCGTACGACTTCGCGCAGATGGCCAAGCTGGTGCGCCCCGAGGACTTCGAGGGCCGCATGATCATCTCCTCGGAGCCGGACAAGCACCGCGAGGCCATCCAGAAGTACGTCGACCTCGGCTTCGACCGCATCTACCTGCACAACGTGGGCCGCAACCAGCGCGAGTGGATCGAGGTCTTCGGCCGCGAGGTCCTGCCGAAGCTGTCGCGGTGAGCGTGCCCGACGGCGGTGCGCGCGTTCTCGAGGACGCGCGCCTCGAGGTGTGGGCCCCGGCGGGACTCGGCGAGGTACGGCCGGGCGACGACCTCGCCGTGCTCGTGGGCGACCTGCTGGAGGGCGAGGCGCTCGCGGAGGGCGACGTCGTCGTCGTGACCTCGAAGGTGGTGTCCAAGGCCGAGGGCCGCGTCGTGCAGGCCGCCGACCGGGAGCAGGCCATCGCCGACGAGACCGTGCGCGTCGTCGCGACACGGGGGCGGCCCGGTGGGCTCCCGCCGCTGCGCATCGTCGAGAACCGGCTCGGGCTGGTCATGGCCGCCGCGGGAGTCGACGCGTCGAACACCCCCGACGGCACGGTGCTGCTCCTGCCGGAGGATCCCGATGCGTCGGCCCGGGCACTCCGGGCGGCGCTGCGCGCACGGCTCGGGCTCGACCGGCTCGGCGTGGTGGTCACGGACACGGCCGGGCGGCCCTGGCGCGACGGGCTCACCGACATCGCGATCGGCGCAGCGGGCGTCGCCGTCGTCGAGGACCTGCGCGGGGGCATCGACGCGCACGGCCGCCCGCTCAGCGTGACGGTGACAGCGGTGGCCGACGAGATCGCCGCGGCGTCCGAGCTCGTGCGCGGCAAGACGAGCGGGCGGGCGATCGCGGTGGTGCGCGGCGTCGGGCGGTTCGTGCTAGCGGGCGACGGGCCCGCGGGGGACGGCCCGGGCGCGCGGACGCTCGTGCGGCCGAGCGCCGACGACCTCTTCCGCGAGGGCTCGGCCGAGGCCTATGCGCGCGGCTACGCCGCCGCCCTCGCCGAGCGCGAGTCCGAACCGCCGACGTAGCGCGTTCCGCGGCGAGGTAGCGCGCGGAATTCGCTCGCACGACGTCGGTCGCGCTCACCGGCCCGGTGGACCGGCTCGGCTGACGATCGCCCCCGTCAGCCGATCGGCTCTGCGCGTGGCGGCTGCCCGTCGGCGGGCCGTACCGGCGCCTCGCCGGCCTCGGCCGACGCCCCGCGCACCCTCGCCGGGAGCAGCCCGCTCCCGATGAGCGCGTCGATCTCGTGGTTCGCGGCGGCCTGGGTCAACGTCCGGACCTGCTCCACGTGGAGCGCCCGGGCGTCCTGGTCGCTGCGGGCATCGAGCTCGTCAAGCTCCGCGATGGCCTGGTGCTCCCATCCGGCCACGGTCGCCCTCGCCTGGGTGACGATGGCATGGTCGACGCTGCCCAGGGCGTCGAACACCTCGAGTGCCTCGATCGTCCGGCGGGCGGCGAGGCGCCTCGCCGTCGCCTCGGCGTACGCCGAGGC